>PBNE01000012.1 GCA_002722885.1 Rhodospirillaceae bacterium | reverse complement strand
CCGAAAAGATCGCCGATGCGATCCGGGGCAGGGGGGGGCTGCCGAGGGCGGAGGTCTAGCGCTGGCCTAGTGTCCGTCTGCTGAATAGCGAGGCTTGCGGCGGTTGGCGTCGACGAGATGGAGGCGCCAGCCGTCGGGGTCGCGCAGGTTGATGTTGGTGCGGCCGGTGGAAATGACGTCGCCGGGCGGCTCTTCGATGGCGATTCCCTTGGCCTTGCGATCGTCGTGCGTGGCATTGATGTCGTCGACCCGCAGCGCGATGTGGTTGATGCACGGCACTTCCTCGCCGCCGACCTGGTGCAGCTCGAAGATGCTGCCGCTGCCCGGCATCTTCAGCTCCACGGAATCGCCGTGATGGCTGGTGCTCATGATCCGCTCGAAGTCGAGCTTTTCGAGGTAGCTGACGTATTCGTCGAGGTCGCGGATGATGATCTAGATGTGGTCGATGCCCTGGAGCATGGTGTGTTCCCTCAGAGTTGCGGCAGAACGTCGTGGAGTTCTTCCATGCGGTCGATCAGGTGGTCGCCGCCGAGCTCTTCGACGGGAATGGCGGTGTAGCCGTAGCGAACCAGTACACAGGGCATGTCGAGGCCCTTTGCGGCGTCGAGATCGGCCCGACTGTCACCGATCATGACGGCATCGGACGCCGCGACGCCGAGCTTGTCGAGCACGACCGCGATGTGCTGCGGGTCGGGCTTCATGACTCCGGTGTCGCCGCCGACCACCGCACCCATGTAGGGGCGCAGGCCGAATTCAGTGACGATGATGTCGGTCGCGATCTGGCGCTTGTTGGTGCAGATGCCCAGGGCGACGCCGTCGCCATGCAGGTCTTTTATGGTCTGCATGGCGGTGGGATAGACACTGGAAAGCCTGGTGCTGCGCGGCACGTAGTGGGCGCGGAAACGGTCGTTGAGCCATTCCAGACCCTCGTCGGGCATGCCGCCGGTCATCTCCATGGCGCGGTCGAGCAGCCCGGCCCAGCCGGTGCCGACCATCTCGCGGACCTTGGTGTCGGTGAAACCGACCCGGCCCAGCTCGGCCATGACCATGTTGATGGCATCGGCAATATCGGGGGCGCTGTCGATCAGGGTGCCGTCGAGATCGAAAACAACGGCACGGAAACGGTGAGTGCTTGGCAAAACGGGCTCCGGCGGAATGGGTGCGCCAACCTACGTGGCGACCGGGCTGCCATCAACTGCACGCCGTTGACCCCCGAGGCACACGGGACCACGCTGGCGCGATTGGAAAGGGAGCCGACGATGGACCGGGGATTGAAGGACAAGGTGGCGCTGGTGGCCGGCGGCGGAACCGGGATCGGTCGGGCGACCGCCCTACGCCTGGGCGATGAGGGTGCAAAGGTCTTTGTCATCGGTCGGCGGCTTGACCGGCTCGCGAGTGTGGTGGCGGAGATCGAGGCCTTCGGCGGCAAGGCCGGATGTCTTTCGGTGGATTTGGCGTCGGCTGCCTGCGGTGAGGAGGCCGTGAGTGCGGCGGCAGCCTGGGGCGGCGGACTCGACATTCTGGTCAATGCGGCAGGTACCTTCCCCTACACGCCGGTGCATGAACTGAGCGATGCGGACTGGGACGAGGCGCTGGCGATCAACCTGAGCGGGGTGATGCGCATGTGCCGGGCCGCTGCAGGCGCCATAACCAAAGGTGGTGCCATGGTCAACATCAGCTCCACGAACGCGGTGATGGGCGACAAAGTTTCGAGCTGCGGCGCGTACTCCGCGGCCAAGGCCGGTCAACTGGGGCTGACCAAACAGTTTGCAGCGGAGCTTGCGCCGAACATTCGGGTGAATGCGATTCTGCCGGGGCCGATCGACACCGACATGCTGGAAGGCTGGCTCGATGACCCGCAGGAGCGGGCGGACTGGATGGCCCGTTACATCCCCATGGCGCGGCTTGGGTTGGCGTCCGAGGTTGCGTCGGTTGTCGCGATGCTGGTGTCCGATGACGGAGCCTATGTCACGGGCGTGGTGATCCCTGTCGATGGCGGTATGACACTCGTCTGAGGACGGTTATCCCGCGTGAAACCCTTTGAAAGACTGTTTGAGTTGGAGCGGCGTGGTGCGCTGTGGCACGTTCCGTGCAGGCGCAGAACCGTGCCGCATTCCTTTTTGATCGAACTTGCCAAGAGGTCTCTATGACCGACGATCTCTCCCTTTCCGGTGTTGCCGTGGTCGTGCTGGGCGCGGGCCTGGGCACGCGGATGAAGTCGGATTTGCCGAAGGTGCTTCATCCGGTCGCCGGACGGCCGATGGTGAACCACGTTCTCGCGGCAGCCGGGGCGGTGGGACCGGAGCGGAGTGTGGTCGTGATCGGGCCAGGCATGGACAATCTGGCGAAGGCCGTGGCGCCCGCCGTGACGGCCATGCAGGAAACCGCGCGCGGAACCGCCGATGCGGTGAAAGCGGCGCGGCAGACGCTGGCCGGTTTCGGAGAGGGGCAGGGGCAGGCCGATTTGGTGGTGTTGTTCGGCGATGCTGCGACGCTCGAGGCGCAGACCCTGCATGACCTCGTTGTGGCCCGCCGCGAGGCCGATGCGGCGGTCGCCGTGTTGGGCGTCAACTTGACGACCGAGAACCGCTACGGACGGCTGGTCAAAGCGCCGGACGGATCGCTGGAACGGATCGTAGAATTTTGTGATACATCAGATGAAGAAAAGTCTATAACTCTCTGTAATTCAGGTATGATGAGCCTCAACGCTCATGTGGCGTTTGAACTGATCGATGCCATTGGCAACGACAACGCCAAGGGCGAGTTCTACCTCACCGATGTGGTCGAGATTGCGCGGTCCGGTGGCCACAGCGTGACAGTTCTGGAGATCGATGACCCTGATGACACCATAGGGGCCGACGACCAGCTGGACCTGGCGCGGTTCGAGGCCGTGATGCAGCGCCGTCTGCGGGAACGCGCCATGGCCGAAGGCTGCAGTATGGCCGCGCCTGAGACCGTGTTTCTGTCCTGTGATACGGTGATCGGCCGCGATGTCACGATCGAGCCCCATGTCGTGATTGCGCCGGGTGTGACTATCGGGGACGGCGTGATCGTCAAAAGTTTCAGCCACCTGGAGAACTGCACGGTGGGCCGGGATGCACGGATCGGGCCCTACGCCAGGCTGCGGCCCGGCGCGTCGATCGGCGATGACGCCCACATCGGCAACTTCGTGGAGATCAAGAATGCCACTGTGGAACCCGGCGCCAAGGCCAACCACCTAAGCTACATCGGCGACGCCCGGATCGGTGCGCGCGCGAACATCGGCGCCGGTACGATTACCTGCAACTACGACGGCTATCTGAAGCACCACACCGAAATCGGCGAAGATGCCTTCATCGGTTCGAACACGGCTTTGGTGGCCCCCGTGACCGTGGGGGACGGCGCCATCGTGGGCGCGGGTAGCACGTTGACCCACGATGTTGAGCCCCACGCGCTCTCGGTCGAACGGTCCAAGCAAGTCACCCGCGAGGGGCTGGCCCGCTCGATCCGCAAACGCAACGCCGCCGAGAAGGAACGGCGCAAACAAGAACAAGAAAAGGACGGTTGAGATGTGTGGAATCATCGGTGTCATCGGCGATGACGATGCGTCACAGGTGCTGGTCGACGGCCTGAGGCGGCTGGAGTACCGCGGATACGATTCCGCCGGTATAGCGACGCTGGTGGGCGGCGATGTTGATCGGCGGCGTGCGCCGGGCAAGCTCAACAATCTCGATGAGACGCTGCGCAGCGAGCCGCTGCCCGGTGTGATCGGCATCGGTCACACGCGCTGGGCGACCCATGGCGTCCCGAACGAGACCAATGCACACCCCCATATCGCGGGCCGGGTGGCCGTGGTGCACAACGGCATCATCGAGAACTTCCGCAGCATAAAGAACGAGCTGGGGGAGCAGGGCGCGCGGTTTGCCAGCGACATGGACACCGAGGTCGTGGCCCATCTGCTTGATCGGCTGCTCGATCAGGGGCTGACGGTTGAAAAGGCCATGGTGGCGCTGATGGAACGGCTTGAGGGCATGTTTGCCCTGGGTTTCCTAATCGGTGGCGGCGAGGACGTGATCGTCGGTGCCCGGCGCGGCGCGCCTCTGGCGATCGGCTGGGGTGACGGCAAGATGTATCTGGCGTCTGACGCCATAGCTCTGGCGCCGTACACCCCGCAGGTGACCTATCTGGAAGAGGATGACTTCGTCATCGTGCGCCGTGACGGAGCCGATATCTTCGATGGTGCCGGCCGCAAGGTCAGCCGCCCGGTGATCAACACGAACCTCTCGGGTGCGATGATCGGCAAGGGCAACCACCGGCATTTCATGAAAAAGGAAATCCATGAACAGCCCACGGCGGTGGCTGAAACAATGGCGCGGTATCTCGATCCTGTGTTCGAAGAGGTCACGCTGCCCGGCCTGGATGTGGATTTCGCCAAGGTGCCGCGTGTGACGCTGATCGCCTGCGGTACAGCCTATTATTCGGGGCTGATCGGCAAATATTGGCTGGAACAGGTCGCACGGCTGCCGGCCGAGGCTGATGTGGCGTCCGAGTTCCGCTACCGCCACGCGCCGATGCCGGAAGGCGGTGTCGCCGTATTCGTCTCGCAATCCGGCGAAACGGCGGACACGCTGGCAGCCCTTCACTATGCCCGCAGCCAGGGCCAGACGATCGTGACCATCACCAACACGGAAACCAGCACCATGGCGCGGGAATCCGATGTGGTGCTGCCGACCCATGCCGGTCCTGAGATTGCCGTGGCGTCGACCAAAGCATTCACCTGCCAGCTCACCGTTCTGCTGAGCCTCGCCATTGCCGCGGCCAAGGCACGGGGCACGCTGTCGGACGAAGAGTTGACCAAGGCGACGCGTGCGCTCGCCTCGCTGCCGTCCGAGCTTGCTCGTGCGCTCCACATCGAAGAGAAAATGAAGGACGTGGCGCATGGCGTGGCCGATGCGCGGGACGTGCTCTACCTGGGCCGCGGAACCTCCTATGTCGTTGCGATGGAAGGAGCGTTAAAACTTAAGGAAATCAGCTATATACACGCAGAAGGTTATGCGGCAGGTGAAATGAAACATGGCCCCATCGCGCTGATTGACGAGCGGGTGCCGGTCATCGTGGTGGCGCCCTCGGACGAGCTCTTTGAAAAGACCATGTCGAACACCCAGGAAGCCGCCGCGCGTGAGGGGCAAATTATCCTGATCACCGATCAGGAGGGCGCTGACCAGGCCGGCGATGTTGCCGAGCGAACGATCATTCTGCCCCGCGTCGATCCCCTGATCGCGCCTGTGACCTATTCCGTGCCGGTGCAGATGCTGGCCTATCACGCTGCGGTGCGAAAAGGCACGGATGTCGACCAGCCGCGCAACCTCGCCAAGAGCGTGACGGTGGAATAGTTTCCAACGTAGGTGTGGCGCGCACCACCAAGTTGTTGCGACTCGCCGCGTCGGCCGACCGGCCCTCCCTCAGCTATGCGCGGCGGACCGATTTCGCCTGGTCAAACCCGCCGGTGTCCTCCGCGAAGTGGTCTTCGCCCCCCATTAACGACGCGTCGGAGCCGGTGATGACGTCGTAGGGGTCCTGGATGTCGGCGGCCCAGCCGAGGAACGGCTTGTGCACGTTGTAGCCGATCACCCGGGCGAGGCGCTCGGGCATTTCTCGGGCGCGCTCCGGGGGCACCGCGAGGTACATGTTCTGCTCTTGGCGCAGCCAGCCGAGCGAGTACCCCGCCAACATCATCACCCGCCACTCGTCGCTGGTCGTGTTGGTGCCGCCGCCGTGCCACATCGCGCCGACCATCACGCCGAACGAGCCCTTGGGCATCACCACCGAAATCGCCTCGTGCTCCTCCGCGACGCGCTCGTCGTCCCATAGATGACTGCCAGGCACCACGCGCGTCGCGCCGTTGCTCTCGGTAAAATCGGTCAGCGCCCAGAAGACGGAGCACAGGGCGTTGCGCTCCGTCGGATGGGGCAGAGGGTAGAGGCTGTCACCGCGGTGCAACATCTGCGATGTCTCCTCGGGACCGATCGCGGTGATCGAGTTCGTGCTGAGACGGTAGCTGTCGCACCACGGCAGCAGGGCCGAGTCCATGACTTCGAGCACCTGTGGATGGATAATGAAGTCGCCGACCGACGGCGCTTTGGTGAACAGCGAGTGGAGGCGCTTGGTCTCGTAGCCTAGGAACTCGGTCGCACCTTTGGGCTTCTCGNGCATGTATGGCTCGAGCTCGCTGAGCAGCGCGTCGATCGCCGCGTGATCGACCGCATCGCGCATCACCAGACAGCCGTCGCGCGCGAGGATCGCGTCGATGTCGTCGCGTGTAGCGCTATTGTCGAGGTGCTNAATTCGGGGCTTTGTCATCGGGCAACTCCATAGTGGTTTGAGCCGAAATNTAGCCGCAGCCCGGCGGCGGGCCGAACAGCGCCTTCAGCTTCCCCAAAGGGCTACTTGTTCAACCGCTGAACCCCAAGGCCTGGNGCATGGTGCTGCTGGCCTGGACTGATTTCGCGCCATCCCTGGGCGGGCTGGGCACGCAACTAATGGTGGTCTCGGGCACCTTCGTGNTGGTGCAGTGTGTGTTTCACACAGCCTGGTGTGGTGCAGGACAGATCCTTGGCCATGCGTTTCCCAATTCCCTGCTGGTGAACCGCTCGCTGGTAATCCTGACCGTGGCGGTGGTGATCGCCTTTCTGATCTTCTNACAGCTATCGGTTTCCCAAGGAAAGGCAAATTAATAAACTGCAGGTCCGCAGCAGGGATGGCGAGACGATGGGCAAGAGCGGTTATTTTGATTGGGATCGAATTGCAGAGGATGACTCGCATCTGCGGGAGGCCCTGGAGCATCTCAACTCCCCGGTGATGATGGCCGTTCTGGTGCATCTGACAGGTGACNTGAACCTGCTCGACGGCGATATCCAGGTCGATCTTGATGCATCCCGCGACCTGCAGTGCGGCATCGGTGACGCTGAACAGGCGCGGGTACGCGAGATGGCGTTCGAGGCACTCAAGGCCTATCGCGATGGCGGTTGTCCGCAACCCGGGCCGCTCGACGGTGAGGCGCTACGCCGTATCCTGCGTTATCTCNCCGGCCGCGACCCCGGCGAGGAGTATGTCGACTTCCTGCTTGAGGAAGCCGAGTTTGAGGCAGAAGACGCTTATGGCCTGCATGGTTTCGAGGCCATTCCGGAGGAGAAGCGCAAGAACTTTCACGCGGTGATTGTCGGGGCAGGCATGTCGGGCCTGCTGGCAGGCTATCGTCTCAAGGAAGCGGGAATACCGTTCACCATTGTCGAGCGCAGCGACGATGTGGGTGGTACCTGGTTCGACAACAGGTATCCCGGCTGCCGTGTCGACAGCCCCAGCCACGTCTACGAATACTCCTTCGCGCGCAATGACTGGCCCCAGTACTACTGTGCCCAGCCAGTGCTGAAGTCGTACTTCTCCCGGTGCGCCACAGAGTTCGGACTGCGGCCCAACATCCGCTTTGAACATGAGGTCGAAGGTGCCGACTATCATGCCGCCAGCGGCCTGTGGTCCGTCACGATCCGGGACAAGGCCGGTGTGGCAACCGTGCTGGAGGCGAACGCCTTCATCTGTGCGACCGGCCAACTCAACCAGCCCAAAATGCCCGAGATTGAAGGCATGGATGATTTCGAGGGACCGTCGTTCCACACGGCGCGGTGGGATTCTTCGGTCGATCTCAAAGACAAGCGGGTCGCGGTGATCGGATCGGGAGCAACATGCATGCAGCTCGTGCCCGAGGTCGCGCGGGAGGCAACATCGCTTTCCATCTTCCAGCGGACACCGCCCTGGATCTTCAACAGTCCACGTTACCGCGACACCGTGCCCGACGGTGAGCATTGGCTGATCAACCACGTACCTCACTATGCGCGCTGGTATCATTTCCTCCTGTTCTGGCTCGACGCGGAAGGGGCCTATTCTTCCGTGACGAAGGACCCGGCGTGGCCCCATCAGGACCGCTCGGTGAGTGAAGCCAATGAGGCGCTGCGCGACATGTTGGTTGCGCAGATGACCGAAGACGTCGGCGGCGATGCGGCGCTGGTTGAAGCACTGGTTCCGCATCATGCGCCGGGAGGCAAACGGCCTTTGGTCGACGACGGAAGCTGGTATCGTACGTTGACCGAGGATCATGTGCATCTGGTGACCGAGCCCATCGAAAGCATCACGTCCAAAGGTGTCCTGACGACAGACGGCACCGAACATGAAGCCGATGTGTTGGTTTATGCCACGGGCTTCCATGCCAGCCGGTTCCAGTTTCCGATGGCCATTCGTGGCAAAGGTGGCATCGACCTGCGCGAACACTGGGGCGATGATCCGCGCGCCTATCTCGGTATGGTCGTGCCGGGGTTTCCAAATCTCTTCATGATCTACGGGCCCAACTCCAACATCGTCGTCACGGGCAGTATCGTGTTTTTTTCCGAATGCAGCACCCATTACATCATGAGTTGCATCAAACTCATGCTGGACCAGGGGTTGACGAGCCTTGATGTGCGCCAGGATGCGCACGACCGGTTCAACGCGGTGATTGACGAGGGCAATCTGAACACCGCCTGGGGCGCGGAGAACGTGAAGAGCTGGTACAAGAACAAGGCCGGTCGTGTGACCCAGAACTGGCCGTTCAAGCTGCTGGACTATTGGACCCGGACCAAGACTGCGGATCCGGCCGACTTTCATCTGAAGTGATCCGGTTTCAGAGAACGGTGCCGGGACACGACGAAGGGGCGAGAGCATCACCATCGAACGGATCGGCACAGAGCGGTTCGAGTTGGGTGAGAGCCCGGTCTGGGATCACCGTGAGGGCGTGCTCTACTTCGTGGATGCCGAGGCCTGTGCGGTGCTGTGGTATGACCCCGCCAGCGGCGAAACGCGCCGCGCCGACGCGCCCGGTGGCTACCTCGGGGCGATGGCGCTGCGCGACGACGGTGGGATCTTGGTGGTGATGGACAACGGCTTCCACAGCCTCGATTTCGCTACGGGGCAGACTGTTGCTTTGGCAGAACCGGAAGCGGGTAACGAAGAAACAGGCTTCAACGACTGCAAGGTCGACCGCCGCGGGCGCCTGATCGCGGGCAGCATACACAACGACTGCGCCGAGCACGCGGGTTCGCTTTACCGGCTCGATCACGATCTGACCTGCACGCGGCTGGACGGCGACTTCATCTGCGCCAACGGTCCCTGCTGGAGCCCGGACAATCGGACACTTTATGTCGCCGATTCCTATGCGCATGAGATTCACGCCTACGACTACGATATCGAGACCGGCAATGTCGCGGGCCGAAAGCTTCTGACAGCGACCATGGCTGACGATGGCGTGCCGGACGGCATGACGGTCGACGCGGAAGGCTGCCTCTGGAACGCACGCTTCGCCGGGGGCAAGGCGGTGCGTCTGGCGCCCGACAGAACCGTGGACCGTGATATCGTCATGCCTGTGGGATGGGTGACCAGTGTGATTTTCGGCGGCCCGGAGTGCGACGTTCTTTACGCCACGACATCAGGCGGGGAATGGGCGGGAGAGCGTGACACGGCAGATCATGCCGGCTACCTGTTTGCCATCCATGACCTCGGCGTAAAGGTACTGCCGGAACGGCGTTTCGCCGGCTGACGGTTTCCGTTTGCGCCGACGGGCGCTATACCGTGGCGCAGCATCGAGATTTGAGGGCAGGGGCGGCAACCATGAAGACACGCATCACCGAACTCTTCGGCATCGAACACCCGATCATTCAGGGCGGCATGCACTATGTCGGTTTCGCCGAGATGACCGCTGCGGTGTCGAACGCCGGTGGTCTGGGCATTCTGACTGCCCTGACACAACCGTCACCGGCAGATCTTGCCAACGAGATCGCGCGTTGCCGGGAGATGACTGACAAGCCGTTCGGCGTGAACCTGACGTTCCTGCCTGCCTTCACCCAGCCCGACTATCCCGGTTATGTGAAGGCCATCATTGATGGTGGTGTGAAGGCTGTGGAGACGGCCGGGAACAATCCGGCGCAGGTCCTGCCGCCGCTCAAGGAGGCAGGGGTCAAGGTGATCCACAAATGCACTTCCGTGCGGCATTCACTCAAGGCCCAGTCGATTGGCTGCGATGCGGTCTCGGTCGACGGTTTCGAGTGCGGCGGACATCCCGGCGAAGATGACATTCCGAACATGATCCTGCTGCCGCGTGCTGCCGATGAGCTGGAGATACCGTTTGTCGCCTCGGGCGGCATGGCCGATGCGCGCTCTTTGGTCGCGTCCCTGTCACTGGGGGCAGAAGGCATGAACATGGCGACCCGCTTCATCGCGACACAGGAAGCGCCGGTTCATGACAACGTCAAACAGGCGATCCTGGCCGCCAGCGAGCGTGACACGCGACTGATCATGCGCCCCTTGCGCAACACCGAGCGGGTTCTGAACAACGATGCGGTCGAGGCGATCCTAGAGAAGGAACGCGAGAAGGGAGCGGAGATGACCATCGACGACATCATCGAAGAGGTCGGCGGTGTCTATCCCCGCATCATGCAGAACGGCGAGATGGAGATCGGCGCCTGGTCCTGCGGCATGGTCGCGGGCCTGGTTTACGACATCCCGACAGTGAAGGAGCTGGTCGACCGCATCATGGCCGAGGCCGATGCGATCATCCGCCAGCGGCTTGAAGGTTTCCTGACGGCCTAGAGCCGCTTCACGTGATCTAGCTGTTGGCCCGCAAAACGCGTTCCAGACGCTCCATGGCGTCCTGAACGACGCTGCGGGGACAGGCGACGTTAAGTCGGATGAAACCCTCGCCGCCGGGGCCGAAGGCACTGCCGGCCTCGACACGCAGCCGGGCGCGGCGTTGGATGCGTTCGATCAGATCGGGTTCGGGGAGGCCAGTGCCGCGCATGTCGAGCCACATCAGATAGGTACCCTCGATCGTGGGGCCCTTGATCGCGGGCAGGCGCTCTGCACAGAAGCTGTGGACCAGGTCCATGTTGGCCGCAACGTACGGCAGCAGGGCATCGAGCCAGGGGCCGCCTTGGGCGAATCCCGCGAGGAAACCGGCCTTGGACATGGGGTTGAGACCCCAGTTGCCGTCATTGAGGCTGCCCGCCGCATAGGCCTCGCGCAGTTCGTCGTCGGGGATGATCACGGTGCAGAGCTGGAGGCCGGCGAGGTTCATGGTCTTCGACAGGCCGTTGGCGGTGATCGTCTTCGGGCTGCTGCCGCCGGTCACGCTGAGGAAGGGTGTAAGGCGGTGGCCGGGCATGATGAGATCGCCGTGAATCTCATCGGCAAAGATCATGACATCATGGCGAGCGCAGATCTCCGCCATGCGGCCTAATTCGTCTGCGGTGAAGCAGCGGCCGACCGGATTATGCGGATTGCACAGGATAAACAGGCGGGTCGCCGGGGCGGCGCAGGCGGTCTCGAAGCCTTCGAAGTCGATCTCGTAGCGGCCGTTCTCCCCCTCGATGAGTTCGTTGACGGCAGCCTCGCAGCCGTTGACCTCGATAGCGTCGAAGAACGGCGGGAAGGCCGGGGTCTGGAGCACGATCTTGCTGCCCTGGGGGACAAAGCGCCGGATCATCAGGAAGAGGCTGGGCAACACGCCGTGATGGGTGAGGATCCAGTCGGGCTTGATGTCCCAGCTGTGGCGGGCTTTCTGCCAGGCGACAATGGCGTCGTTGTACGCGTCACTCTGATAGGTGTAGCCGAAGACACCGTGATCAATCCGCGCCTGCATAGCGGCGGTAACGCAGGGCGGTGCGGCAAACTCCATGTCCGCGACCGACATAGAGATCGGCGCGGGGCCGTCGCCTTCGAACATCGACGCGGGCGCCTCCTGGCCGTGAGCAGCCATGGTGAAGTTCCACTTGGCGGCCCAGGTGCCACTGCGGTCGATGACCGTGTCGAAATCGAAACTCATGACTGTCTCCGTACGCCGATGTGTGACGGCGTCCGGTCTACCTTCCCGGCGTCATGACCTCAACAGGCAGCGGTTCAGTGAGGTAGGGGAGGTGTTCGACGCGGGGGGTCCACGTTCCGTCGGCCCGGCAGTGGGCGATGTGTTCAGCGATCTCCTCCATCGTCGCGAACCATGCATCGCCGGTTTCCATCATGGTCCGGATCATCCCGTCGATGGCATGGCAGCGGGCGAGCCGGCCCGAGACGGCCGGGTGCCAGACAACGATCCACAGACCGCCGTAGATGCGGTGTGCTTCGAACTCCGACATGAAAACCTTCATGGCGTCTTCCGGCGCCTTGGTCGGAACCTCGGAGAACAGCTCGTGGATGTGCGCGTAGTGGTTCCAGTCATAGAGACCCCAGTGGGTCGGTCATGTTGAAGAGTAGGCCGCGCGCGACGCTGGGAATGTCGATCAGCGCATCGTTGCGCCTGAACCTCGTTTAGAGCGCTTTGCGAAAGACAAAACAGTCATAACCCGGATGGCTGATGCCGTACTCGGCTTCGACCAGTGCGGACCCGGTCGGGAAGGTGTGATCGGGTGAGATGGTACGTCGGTTGATCACCAGAGCGTCATAACCCTGACAGAGCAACTCCCGGACCGAACGGTAGAAGGCGGGCTGGAGGCTGATGTCGGCGTTGATGAAGATCATCACCCCGTCGTCCGGTGTTTCCTCTGCGATCCGGTCGAGCACATCGAACAGCGGAGGCAGGGGGCGTGGCCTTTTGAAACTGCCGCGCTAGTGGGCATCGCGGTCCAGATCGGCGCTGCGGCGGAAACTCTCCGGCCTGAGGTCAGGCTTGTCCGGGCTTTGAATCTGGACGAGAGAGACACGATTTTCGTCGGCCTTGGCGGCGCGGACGATACTTCGGCACACGGCAGCCTGGGTGGTGTCGATGGCGACCCCGTCGAGACAGAAGCGGTTGATGCCGTGGACCAGGGGCAGAACGTTCTAGGTGGCGTCATCGCGCAGCGGCGGGGGAAAGTCGAGAATGGCCGAGAGCGGCTGCTGGCTCTGTTGGGCCAGGACGTTGTCGGTCACGCGGAAGCGACGGTCGGTCAGCTTACCGCCGCGCAGATGCTGCGGTGTGGTCCGTAGTGCCTCCGGATGAACCGTGCGTGCGACAACACAATCGAGCCGCCGGAGATCCAGCAGCATGGCAGCATAATCGGGATGCGCTTCGACTCAGATACGGTCCAGCCCATGCCCTCGAAGAGGACCGAGGCCGAACCGTGCCGGCCATCAAACGCCCCGATGTCGAATACTCGTCACCCCCATTTCCTTCGCTGTCTGGCTTGCCTAAAGTGGCCGCCATGCCACATAAGCGGGCAGGGGCCGGTTCCGGCCCGCCTGCCAACGCCCGGACCAACAGGGGGATCCCATGAAGCTTTCCGACAGCAGCCTTTTCCGCCAGCAGTGTTACATCGACGGTGCGTGGTGTGACGCCGATAGCGGCGAGACCATCGACGTGCGCGATCCCGCGACTGGTGAGACGCTGGGCACGATCCCGAAGATGGGCACGGCCGAGACGCGCCGTGCGATCGAGGCGGCCAACAAGGCGCTGCCCGCATGGCGTGCGAAGACGGCCAAGGAGCGCGCAGGCATCCTGCGCAAGTGGTTTGACCTGATGATCGAGAACCAGGAAGATCTGGCGATCATGATGACTATGGAGCAGGGTAAGCCGCTGGCCGAAGCGCGCGGCGAGATCGTTTATGCCGCGAGCTTCATCGAATGGTTCGCCGAAGAGGGCAAGCGCATCTATGGCGAGACCGTGCCCCAGCACATGTCCGACCGCCGCATCATGGTTCTCAAGGAGCCGATCGGCGTGGTTGGTGCGATCACCCCGTGGAACTTCCCCAGTGCGATGATCACGCGCAAGGCGGGTCCGGCGCTGGCTGCCGGCTGCACCTTCGTGTGCAAGCCTGCGACCGAAACACCCTATTCGGCCTTCGCCCTGTGTGAGCTGGCCGAGCGGGCCGGTATTCCCGCCGGTGTGCTGAACATCCTGTCGGGCAAGTCCTCGGAGATCGGTGCGGAGATCACGGCCAATCCGATCGTGCGCAAGATCACCTTCACGGGCTCGACCGAAATCGGCAAAAAGCTGATGGAACAGTCGTCTTCAACCGTGAAAAAGGTTACCATGGAGCTGGGCGGCAACGCACCGTTCATGGTGTTCGACGACGCCGATCTCGATGCGGCCGTGGAAGGCGCGATGCAATCGAAGTTCCGTAACATGGGCCAGACCTGTGTCTGCGCGAACCGCATTTATGTGCAGTCCGAAGTCTATGACGCTTTTGCCGAGAAGTTCGCGGCCAAGGTGGCCGAAATGAAGGTGGGCAACGGCCTGGAAGAGGGCGTCAATCAGGGCCCGCTGATCAACCAGGGCGGCATCGACAAGGTCGAAGAGCACATCGCCGATGCGACCTCCAAGGGTGCCCGTGTGATCACCGGCGGTTCGCGCCATGAACTGGGCGGCACCTATTTCCAGCCGACTGTGCTGGCCGATGTGAACCCGCAGATGATGGTCGCGCGCGACGAGACCTTTGGCCCACTGGCCCCGCTGTTCCGCTTCGACACCGAAGAAGAGGTGATCCAGCAGGCCAACGACACCGAGTTCGGCCTGGCGAGCTACTTCTACAGCCGCGACATCGGCCGCATCTGGCGTGTGTCCGAAGGCCTGGAATACGGCATCGTGGGTGTGAACACCGGCATCATCTCGACCGAGGTCGCACCCTTCGGCGGCGTGAAGGAATCGGGCGTGGGCCGTGAAGGCAGCCACATGGGCATCGAGGAGTATGTCGAAGCCAAGTATGTCTGTGTTGCCGGTGTCGACCGGTAAGCCTCGGTCTTGACGTTCCCGACCGTGTCATCCCGGAGGAACAACGTGACATCCGGGAAATTGTTCTGCGCGGTGCTTTTTTCTGATCAGAGCCGAGATCCCGCCTCTGCGGCGTGGTCCCCACGCTTTGGCCGGGATGATAACAGCTTTGAATGACGTTTCAGCACCATCGGTGATCGCCGTCGAAGACTTGGTCTTCGACTATGCGACCGTGCGCGCGCTCCACGGTGTCTCGTTTGAGGTCGAGCGGGGATCGGTGACGGCACTGGTTGGCCCCAACGGGGCAGGCAAGACAACGCTTCTGCGTTGCATGGCGGCCCTCGATACGCCCTTCTCCGGACGGGTCCTGGTCGAGGGCGAGGATGCGCACGAGGAGCCCCGCGCCATTCACAGGCGGCTGGGTTATCTCTCGGACTTCTTCGGCCTTTATGACGACCTGACAGTGCGCCAGTGCCTGCGTCACGCCGTGGCCATGCATGGTGTCGAAGGGGATGCGGAAGCGGCGGCCGTGTCACGTGTGGCCGAACAACTCGATCTGGTCGATCTGATCGAGCGGCGGGCTGGCGAGCTGTCACGCGGACAGCGCCAGAGGCTAGCGATCGCCCAGGCGATCGTGCATGAGCCTTCGATCGTGCTACTGGACGAGCCCGCGTCGGGCCTCGATCCGCTGGCGCGGCAATCACTCTCGGACCTGCTTCTGGGCCTCTGCGATGAGGGCATGACCCTGATTGTGAGCTCTCACATTCTGGCGGAGCTTGAGGATTATTCGAGCCATGTCCTGGTGATGGATCAGGGCCGGCTGTTGGAACATCGCCAGATCGTGGATTCGGGCGGCACGCGCCAGACCCTGTTTGCCCTGGAGCTTGCGGAGCCGAGCAATGGCCTGGTCGTCAGGCTGACCGGCATGGACGGGATCGCCGAGGTTGAGGCGCCCGATGCAACCACGGTCATGTTCCGTGCGCCCATTGATGCGGCGTTCCGTCGCGACCTTCTGCTCAAGCTCGTGTCCGACGGCGTGCCTGTCTCGGGCCTGGCCGAACGGCGCATGGGCCTGCGTGACATCTATCGCGAAGTCGCGAGCAGCGACGAGGGGCATACATAAGCATGAACCCCGAACTGCGCCGTTATCTCTGGACCGAATTTTCCCTGGGCCGGGTGATTTTCATGCCGGTCATCCTGGGGCTGGTGCTGCTGCTGTTTGGGGTTTGGACTTTTGACTCCACCGAGCCTGGCGGCGGTGAGGAGTTTCTGGAATCCTTCGTGGCGACCGGCACGATCGGCTACATCCTGGTTGTGCTGTTCTGGGGCTCGCGCATAGCCGCGGCCGCTATGGTACGCGAGATTGCCGACAAGACCTGGGATCAGCAACGGCTGTCGTCCATGGGTGCCTGGGGGATGACCTGGGGCAAACTCTTCGGCAGCACATCTTATGTCTGGTACGGCTGCGGCTTGCTGCTGGCCGTGGCCCTCATCTCCTTGGGCCTGATCGAAGCGCATTACGGGGCGGTGTCAGAGGAGATGGGTCGCGACGTCGGCACAGTGATGCTCCAG
Organism: Rhodospirillaceae bacterium; assembly: GCA_002722885.1. GTDB lineage: Bacteria > Pseudomonadota > Alphaproteobacteria > SP197 > SP197 > SP197. Next base: position 256,552 of record PBNE01000012.1, on the reverse strand, counting down.
TTGGTTCTGGGCCTCGCCGCGCTGACAGTGCTGATCGAATCCTGTGTGATGCTGATTGCGATGACGGCGGTCAGCCGCCGCAACAGCGCGCGCCAGCTTGATGTCACGATTGCCCAAGCGGTGGTGATCATCACGTCGCTGGTGCTGTTTTCGATGATGAACGACATGCAGGACGACACGCAGGTGGTCTGGTTTGGTCACCTGATCGACGCGACATGGTTCGCCGTGGGGAGCACGATCATGTTCGCCGCTTGGGCAGTGGTCGGGCTGTGGCGGCGCATGCGGCTGGAGCTTCAGATGCCCAACCGGCCCCTGATGTGGTCGGTGTTTGTCCTGTTCGCCGGTGCCTGGCTGGCCGGACTGGCCGTCGGTCCTGGCAAAGATGACGCTGTTACGCTGACAGCGGTGATCATGACCATCACCGCGATGGTGCTGACTTATGTTCCCGCTGTGCTGGAGCGCATGGATCCGGTCAACCTGCGCCGTCTTGTGGCCTCGGTGCGTGGAGGCCGGGTCGGCAGTATCCTGAGCGATGCGCCGGTCTGGGTGATCAATCACGGCCTGGCTTTGTTGGGGCTGGTGTTGTCGGTGATCCTGCTGCTGAGCCAGCAGCCGAGCCAGGCTGACCAGACCGCCGATCTGTTCTCCGAACTCGACATGACCGGCTTTGCCCCGGGGACCCTTGTGGCGGCGTGGCTTTTCATCACGCGCGATCTGATGTTGCTGGTGTTCGCCTGGCTCGGCCGCAACACCCGCCGTGCTTTCACGACATGGCTGATCTGGATGGTGGTGCTTTATGCCCTGGCGCCGATGATCGTGGCGGTGCTCGGCGCCCACGCTGTGCTGCCGGCTTTTGTCCCGGCCTGGGATGTCCCCTTCGTCCATCTCGGCATTTCGCCACTTGTGTGGCCGGCGCTCGAAATCGTCGTGGTGGCGGGTCTGGTGCGGTGGCGTTGGCGCCGTTTCGCGGCTTCGGCCGTCGAGACCAAAGCCGAAGCGGTCAAGAATCCGCAGTAGGCAGGGCCGCCCGGTCAGTCGGAGGCGGGTTTCAACCTTGTGATCGAACCATAGGCCCAGGTGCCGTAGCCGGTCTGGCCGCGCATCCAGCGGTCGTCGGGTGTGTCTGACTCTCTGAATTCCCAATCCGGCGCGGTGCTTGTGGCATGATGGGCTTCCTGCACGAGCTTGCGACGCTTCTGGGAACGCCGCACAGCCGCCGTGATGGCATCGGGGTTCCAGATCGAGAGCAACTCCTGGCGAAGACCGGCCTCGGCATCGGCCATGCCGGGAGCACCGGAGATGTTCACGCATTCATCCGGATCGCTGGCGAGATCGAACAGCATCGCCGGGTCCTGTGCCGACCAGATGTACTTCAGGTTGCCGCGGCGAAGCATCAGGACAAGGCCGCTGCCCTCGCAGGTCAGCTCTGCCAGAAGAGGGTGCTCGGACAGGGGAGCGGTGCCCATGATCGCGTCCGTGAGATCGGCGCCGTCGACCGTCTCGACCGTCTCGACCGTCTCCATGCCGGTGCCGCTCAGGACCAACATGGTGGGCAACAGGTCGATCAGCGAAACGAAGCCGGACAGGCGACGGGGTCCGAAACGTGACGGCACCCAGGCCAGCATCGGGATCTTGATGGCATTCTCGAAGAAAACCTTCTTCATCCAGAGACCGTGTTCGCCTTGCATTTCGCCGTGGTCGGAGGTCAGCAGCACGATGGTGTTGTCGGCATCGCCCGAGCGCTCCAGGGCCTCGAGAATTTGCGCAATCTTCGCATCGACGTAGGAGATTGCGCCGTAGTAGCCGCGCCGGGCGTTGCAGGTCTCGGCCTCGGTGAAGTCGATCCCGTCGACGCAGTACTGGCGGCGCATCGATTCCGGATGGGGATAATCGGCGTAGGGTGCCGTCGGGGGCGGGATATCGATGCGGTCGTAGAGCGAACCGCAAGGCTCGGTGCAGGCGAAGGGGTCGTGGGGGTGGGTCAGGCTGACCGTGAGCAGGAAGGGCTGCTGCTCACTCCGGCATTCGCCCAGTCAGGCGCAGGCTCGTTCGGTGACTTGTTCGTCGTAGTCGAGCCGGACGCTGCCGGTGCACAGGCCGGCCATCCTTGCCATGCTGGGGCCGTTGGCGTCGCGATGAGCCCGGGCATCCCAATCAGCAGCCCATGCAAAGTCGCCGGGGTAGATGTCGCTCGTCAGACGCTCGTCGAAGCCATGGAGCTGATCGGCGCCGACAAAGTGCATTTTGCCCGAAAGGCGGGTGCGATAACCCGCGCGTCGCAGGTAACGGACGAAGGTCGGGATATCAGAGGCAAACTCGGCGCCGTTGTCCCAGGCTCCGATGTGGGGACGCGAGCTGTCCCGCCATCATCGAAAAGCGGCTGGGCGCGCAGAGCGGAAAGTTGCAATAGGCGTCCTCGAACACCACACCTTCGGCGGCGAGACGATCGATTGTGGGGGTGACGACAAACAGATGGCCGTAGCAGGTCAGCGCCGAGGCCGAGAGCTGGTCGGCCTCCAGCAGCAGGATGTTGGGCTGACCGTCCACCTCAGGCGCCGTAGTTCACGGGTGTGGCGTGCCAGCCCTCGTCGTGTTTCTTCCAGTATTCGGCGTGAATGACGCGGCTGATCGGGCCGGGCGCACCGTTGGATAGGATGCGTTCGTTGATCTGCCGGATCGGCATGATGCCGCCGGCGGTCGAGGCCATGAAGATTTCATCGGCATCGAGCAGCTCGTCGCGCGTGATGTCGCGCTGGGCATCGGGCTGGCCCATCAGCTCACAGAGATCATGGACGGCCTTGCGCGTGATGCCTTCCAACGCGCCGTGATTGGGGCTTGTCACCACGCCATCCAGCACGGCGAAAATGTTGGAGCCGGGACTTTCGGCGACAAAGCCATCGGGGCCCATGAGCACGGCATAGTCCGCATCCGTGTCCTCGACCTCGAACAGCGCGTTGGTGAAGTCGCCCCAGTGGTAGTTCTTGATCGTGGGATCGACCGATGACGACGCGATGCGCGGAGCCTCGGCGATGATCATGCGCGCACCGGTCTCCTGAATCTCGGGTTTCATGATCCAAACGAAGGGGATGGCATAGCAGATCAGATTGTTGCGGCCCTTGAAGTTGCTCGGCAGACGCTTGGGCCAGGCCGGGTCAGGCTGGCCGCGGGTGAGCACCATGGCGACATAGGAGTCCTGAAGCCCGGAGCGTGCGACGCAGTCGTGAAGAATCTGAGCCAGACCGTCCCGGTCGACCGGGAGTTCCATGCGCAGGCCATCGACCGAACGCAGAAAGCGGTCGAGATGATCATCCAACCGGAAGAAGCGGCCCTTCCAGACATGGACCACGTCGTATGTGACATCGGATCGGGTGAAACCCCAGTCGAAGACTGAAAGCTTGGCTTCCTTGGCCGGCACGATGGCGCCGTCGACCCAGGCGGCACCCTGACTCCAGTCGATGGCGTGATTCTGGTTGAGCTGTTCGGCAGCGGCCATGGCATTTCTCCCTCCTGACGGCGGGTGCATGATAGTCGCGCCATGCAGGGTCCGCTATGGTGCAGACATGGATGTTTCGGGCTCAAAAAAAGTCATCTATGCCGCGCTTGCGGGCAACGGATTGATCGCCATCACGAAGTTTGCCGCATCGATGTGGACGGGTAGCTCGGCCATGCTGAGCGAGGCGATCCACTCACTGGTCGACACGGGCAATCAGGGGCTGATCCTTTATGGACTGAAGCGATCGTCGCGTCCGGCCGACGACCGGCATCCCTTCGGCTACGGGCCGGAGCTCTACTTCTGGACCTTCGTTGTCGCGATCCTGATTTTCGGGGTTGGTGCCGGTGTGTCGATCTACGAAGGCATTCACAAGGTCCTGGACCCGCATGAGATCACCGATGCCTATGTGAACTACATCGTGCTCACCGTCGCCATGATATTCGAGGCGGGCGCCTGGTGGGTGGCCTACAAGGAGTTCAACAAGCGTCGCGGCAAGGTGCCGATCATCAGTGCGATTGCCGCGAGCAAGGACCCCAGCGTGTTCACGGTGCTGCTGGAGGATTCGGCCGCCATGATTGGTCTGATCCTGGCTTTCATCGGAGTTTTGTGCGTCGACCTTCTCGATATGCCGGTGTTGGACGGCGTTGCCTCGATCATGATTGGACTGGTTCTGGCGCTGACGGCGATGGTGTTGGCCTATGAGTGCAAGAGCCTGCTGATCGGCGAGGCAGCCTTGCCTGAGACGGTCGAGGACATCCGGCGGCAGGCGCGCGCCCATCGCGGTGTCGAGCGGGTCAATGAGGTGCTGACCCTGCATCTCGGTCCCGACGACATTCTGGTGACTCTGAGCCTCGATTTCGAATCCAATCAGGATGCCGAAGACATCGAAGTCGCGGTGGCAGATATCGAGCGCGACATCAAACGGCGCCACCCCGAGGTCCGCCGTATCTTTGTTGAAGCGCAGGACTGGGCGGCCTACCGGCGGGAGCGCCGCCTTGCAGAACGACTCTCGTAAACGCCGTTCAAGCCCTTTTGATCACGGAGGCTGGAGATGGCCAGAATAACTGGCATAGGGGGCGTGTTCTTCAAGGCCGACGATCCCCAGGCACTCGCTGCGTCGTATCGTGACACCCTGGGTCTGCCGATCGAAGACGGTGGTGCGGTCATGTTCGCCTGGTCGGATGGTCTCCAACCGGGCGGCACGGGTCATACGGTCTGGGGGCCTTTCAAGGCCGACACACGCTACCTCGATCCCCCGACCATACCTTTCATGGTGAACTTCCGGGTCGATGATCTCGACGGCATGCTCGAACGCCGGCGTGACGCCGGTGCCGAGATCGATGACAAGATAGAAGACCACCCGTACGGCCGCTTTGGCTGGTTCATGGGTCCCGAGGGCAATCGGGTTAAACTCTGTGAACCGTCGACAGACGCACCATATGAGGCCCCTGAACCTGAACCTGCGGAGAGCTGACGTGTCCCAGTACGATTACGACCTGTTTGTCATTGGTGGCGGTTCCGGCGGTGTGCGTGCCGCGCGGATGTCGGCCGGGCATGGCGCGCGTGTGGCGATTGCCGAGGAGCGCTACTGGGGCGGGACCTGCGTCAACGTGGGCTGTGTGCCCAAGAAGCTGTTCAGCTACGCCGCGCATTTCGCGGAGGATTTCCATGATGCCGCCCGTTTCGGCTGGACCGTGGGCGAACCGTCATTCGACTGGGCCACGCTGCGCGACAACAAGACCGCCGAGATCGAACGGCTGAACGGCATCTATGACCGGATGCTGAAGGCGGCGGGCTGCGAAGTCCTTTGGGGGCGGGCCACGGTGGTCGATCCGCACACTGTCGAAATCAACGGCCAACAGATCACGGCCGACAAGATCCTTATCGCCGTGGGCGGCTGGCCCTTCGTGCCGGACATCCCCGGCAAGGAACACGCGGTCACCTCGAACGAGATGTTCTTCCTAGAGGAACTGCCGCGCGACATCGTGGTCGTGGGCGGAGGTTACATCGCGGTCGAGTTCGCCGGGATCATGAAGGGGCTGGGGGTCAACGTGACGCAGCTCTACCGCGGCCCGCATTTCCTACGCGGCTTCGACGACGACATCCGCGAGCACCTCGCCGTGGAGATGCGCAAGAAGGGCATCGACCTGCGCTTCAACTGCAACATCGACATAATCGAAAAGAAAGGTACGCGCCTGGTTGCGGATCTGAACGACGGCAGCCAGATCGAAACCGATATGGTGATGTACGCGACCGGCCGACGGCCCTCGACACGGGGCATCGGCCTGGAAGAGGCCGGCGTCGAACTCAACGACAACGGAACCATCCCGGTCGATGAGCAGTTCCAGAGCAATGTGCCGTCGATCCTGGCGCTGGGCGATATCCTGGGCCGCATCGAACTGACCCCAGTGGCAACGACTGAGGGCATGGCGATCGCCAACACCCACTTCGCCGGAAAGCCGACCACGGTCGACTACAACTATGTGCCCTCGGCGGTGTTCAGCCAGCCGCCGATCGGCAGTGTCGGTCTGACCGAGGCGCAGGCGCGCGACGAACACGGCGATTACATCGATGTCTATCTCTCCGAGTTCAAGCCGCTCAAACACACGATCTCGGGCAATGAAGAACGCACCCTGATGAAGCTGGTCGTGGTGCGCAGCACCGACCGCGTGGTCGGCGCCCACATGGTGGGGCCGGAGGCCGGCGAGATGATGCAGGGCTTTGCCGTAGCCATGAAGGCCGGCGCGACCAAGGCGATTTTCGATTCCACGATTGGTATTCACCCGACCAGCGCCGAGGAATTTGTCACCATGCGTGAGGTGAAGCGGAGTGCGGCCAAAGAGGCGGCGGAGTAACGGGATGCATGGTGTGCGCCGGTCAGCGGGCCGGCGTGTGAGCCGCTTCGGATGGCTCGACAGCCGCCACAGCTTCTCGTTTGCGGGCTATCACGACCCCAACTTCATGGGGTTCCGGCCCCTGCGTGTCATCAACGAGGATATCATCCCACCGGGTGAGGTGTTCCCCACGCATCCCCACCGGGCCATGGAAATCCTGACCTGGATGATTGCCGGCCGACTGGAAGGTGGCTTCGGACTGGTGGCATCACCGGATGGCAGAGACGGTTCCATTGCCATCCACCAGAATGCTGAAGTGCACGTGGCGCGGTTGCGCCGCGATAGCGCGGTGATTATTCCCTGGCGAAGGGGAGGCTGGCGTGGCTCCAGATTGTCTGGGGAGAGGTGTCTGTAGCGGGTGAAGCGCTGTTTCAGGGAGACGGACTGGCCGTTCGCGACGCCGACAGGCTGACCGTCTCGGCCACAAAGGATGCTGAAATTCTACTGTTCGACATAGCAGCCTAGCTGCGCGCACTTTATGCCTTCCGCAGCACCTTGATCAGCGCCATGACATGTTCGTCGGCGAGGCCGTCATTGATAGCCTCGTTGAACAGATCGGCGAGATAATCGGGAAAGCGCGTATCGATCCCCGCGTCGTGGCCCTGGGCACGAACGCGCTGGATGGCTGAATCCCATATGCGCAGCGTCGCGCCGGGGTTCTCGAACGCCCCGTCGCGGATAGTTTCGACATAACGCTGCGAGAACCCGCCCTCGGGCATCAGGGCCGCGAGTTGATCAAGTGGAATTCCTTCGGCCTCACATATCAGGGCGGCATGGGAAACAGCAGCGAAGCGCCCGTAGACCTCGCAGACCGAGGCGAGTTCGAGCGCCGATGCAGCCCGTACGGTCTCGCCGATAAAGGTCTGGTCTCCGCCAAGACAGGCGAGAAAGGGACGTACGGCCCCATAGATGTTCTTGTCGCCCGACAGCAGAAAGGCGGCGTCGTCGGTGCCGATGTGGCCCGGACTGCAGTGAATGGCGCCATCGATGTAGTGCGCCGACCGGGACGCGAGCCAGGTCGCGCTGGCTTCGGCTTCCTTCGGTGTGCTGGTGCTGAACTGGACGACGGTACGACCGCCGAGAACGGCGGCGACGTCATCAGCCTGGAGAAAGCTGTCAGCAACCGGGTTGCTGTCGACGCACACCACGATGAAGGAACTGGCAGCAATCGCGTCCACGGGGTTCTCGGCGACGGTGATATCTGCGTCTGCAAACGGCCGGGATCGTTCGGATGAGCGATTCCAGACGACGAGATCGTGGTTTGCCTTATGAAAGGCCCAGGCGATCGCCGCGCCCATGTTGCCGAGTCCCAGAACAGATACCTTTGCCACGCCTTGTCTCCCGCCATGTTCCTGTCGGACTCAACCTTGACGTTGTGGGGCTGTGCTGTCGAATGTGGGACGGAGATTTTGACTGGAAAACCGCCACTTGCGGGCGTATAGACGCCGATTCCCACGGCTTTGGATAACTTTGAACTGCTGCTGAGACAGCACTGAACACGAAACGAGGCACAAGATGACCGCGAATTGGACTCCGTCGAGCTGGCGCGACCTTCCCATTCTGCAGGTCCCCAGCTATCCCGACTCTCAGGTTCTGAGCGATGTCGAGGCGCAGCTGCGGACATCGCCGCCGCTCGTGTTTGCCGGTGAGGCGCGCAGCCTGAAGAAGGCGCTGGCCGGTGTGGCCGAAGGCGATGCCTTCCTGCTGCAGGGCGGCGACTGCGCTGAAAGCTTTGCCGAGTTCCACCCCGACAACATCCGCGACACCTTTAAGGTGCTGCTGCAGATGGCCGTGGCTCTGACCTTCGGTGCGTCCTGCCCGGTGGTGAAGGTGGGCCGCATGGCGGGCCAGTTCGCCAAGCCGCGCTCGTCGGATGTCGAGGCACAAGGTGACATGGAGCTGCCGAGCTACCGCGGCGATATCATCAACGGCATCGATTTCGACGAGATTTCGCGCATTCCCGATCCCAAGCGGATCCTGAGCGCCTATCATCAGGCCGCTTCGACGCTGAACCTTCTGCGCGCTTTTGCACAGGGCGGTTTCGCCGATCTGCATCGCGTGTCGAGCTGGAACAATGATTTCGTGGCCGACAGTGCACAGGGCCATCGTTACAGCGAGATGGCCGAGCGTATCCAGGAAGCCCTGGGATTCATGGAGGCCTGTGGCCTGACGCCCGAGAGCGTGCCGCAGATGCGCGAGACCGAATTCTACACCTCACATGAGGCGCTTCTTCTGCCCTACGAAGAGGCCATGACCCGCGTCGATTCCACGACCGGCGACTGGTACGACACCTCAGCCCACATGCTGTGGATCGGGGACCGTACGCGCCAGCCTGATCATGCTCACGTGGAGTTCCTGCGCGGCGTGAAGAACCCGATCGGCATTAAGTGCGGCCCGTCGCTCGATCCCGACGAGCTGATCCACCTGCTGGACATCCTCAATCCGACCGACGAAGCCGGCCGGATCACGCTGATTGCGCGCTTTGGTGCGGAGAAGGTCGAGGAAGGTCTGCCGCCGCTGATCCGCGCGGTCGAGCGGGAAGGCCGCCGTGTCGTTTGGTCGTGCGATCCCATGCACGGCAACACGATCAAGGCCTCAACCGGCTTCAAGACCCGTCCGGTTGATCGCATTCTGGCCGAGGTCCGCGGCTTCTTCGCCGTGCATCGCGCCGAAGGCACCCATGCCGGTGGTGTGCATTTCGAGATGACCGGCCGGGATGTGACCGAGTGTATCGGCGGCGCCCAGGCGATCAGCGACGACGACCTCTCCAGCCGCTATCACACGCACTGCGATCCACGTCTGAACGCCAGCCAGGCCCTCGAACTGGCGTTCCTGATCGCCGAGCAGCTTCGTGAGGAGCGTGGCGAAACCATACGCGCCGCCGCGGCCCAGTAAACCGCCGGGTTCGTGACGGTAAACCTTCCGCCCTGTGGCGGGAGGGCAATCGGGAGTGACCGATGGCTGAGGACGACCCCAACCACGGCAACGGCGCCTGGCCGAGCGAGGCGGATGTCGGGCTTTGGACCGACACCTACTTCAATCGCACCAAGACGACGGTCGAAGCCCATGGTGATTGTGAGGTCACCTATGCTGTGTTTCTGCGTCGACCCGTGGTCAGCGCGCCACGGTTGATGGTTGCCTGGCTCGAGGCGATCGCATGCATTCGCGGGGTCAGCTTCAACATCGAACTCCAGCTACAGGAAGGCCACTGGGTCGGCGCCGGTGAACCGCTGGCCTATATCACCGGCCCGTTCGCGGCGCTGGTCGATCTGGAAACGCTGTTTCTCCAGAAGCTGGGCCCGGCCTGTGTTGCGGCCCATCACGCCTACACCATGTGTGTCGATATGCCCCAGACGGCGTTTCTCGCCATGGACGCGCGTCACTGTGCCGGCACGGAGATGGCCGAAATGATGGCCTATGCTGCGTCGGTCGGTTCGGCCCGGGCCCAGAGGAAGGTCGGGGCAAAGGGATTCATCGGCAATGCAACCGATGCCACCGCCCATTACTTCGGCAACAAGAAGGGCTTCGGCACGATGCCGCATGCCCTGATCGGTTATGCCGGGTCCACGGTGCGGGCGGCCGAGATGTTCCACCAGGCCAACCCCGGTGTGCCGATGACCGTGCTGGTCGACTATTTCGGCCAGGAGGTCACCGACGCCCTGGCCGTGTGCCGCCGCTTCCCCGACCTTGCTGCCTCCGGTGACTTTTCCGTGCGCCTCGACACAGGCGGCGGGCGCTATGTTGAAGGACTGGATCCGCAGTCGAGCTACGCGGTGCTGGAACGCAACGCCCCGGAGGCGATCCGCGGCTACCGGTCGGAATCGGAGCTGCGTTACCTCATCGGCACCGGTGTTTCGGCCGCCGGCATCTGGCACATGCGCGAACAGCTCAACAACACCGGCTTCGACAAGGTAAAGATCGTTGCGTCATCGGGCTTCGGCCCGGCCAAGTGCAAGGTGATGGCCGTGGCCAATGCACCGGTCGACGTGATCGGTACCGGCAGCTATCTGCCGGACCAATGGAGCGAAACCTACGCCACAGCCGACATCGTCGCCTACAACGGTGTGCCGCGCGTGAAGGTCGGCCGTGAATTCCTCTTGGGGAGTTAGATCAAGACGCCATCTGGCATCGAGTTTAACGAACCCGTCACGGAAGGCCGCATTTATGATCCCCGACTTGATGACAGCCGTGCTCCTGACACGTCACGGCGGCCAGTTCAGGCGACCTCGGCTGGTCGAGCAGGTAGCGGTCAAGTCGATCAGGTCGTGGATCGGTGTGCCGGGTTGCCCCTGTGACATCGTTTGCTTCTGAAGGCCGCCGGCCATGAGGTTCAGCAAAACCTTACTGCCTTGCAAGCTGGTTCCTGTGCAGTCACGAGTCGGTTAGCTTAGGCGGCCGTGCGGCCGGTGTAGTTTTTCTGTGTTGCCGCCGGAAAGATCATGCCGGGCTGCTGGTGATAGCTGAAGATCGAGACAATGCGTGGGCGTTCGCCTGTGACCGGCGTGACGTGATGCAGTGAGTAACGGCCGCGGAAGATGTTGAGAGTCCCGGCCTCCAGAGGCGGTGTCAGGATGCCTTCACGATCGCCGTCATAGAGGCGCTCAACGGCCGGGAAGTTGTCGTCATCGGGGTTTGCGATGTTCGGATAGAACTCGAACCGGCCGCCGTCCTCGGCGGTCTGCATCATCAGGGTCACCGAAAAATGGTTGCCGTCGTAGTGCCATCCGTGGGTGTCGCCCGGACCGAGGATGGTCACGTTGCAGTCGAGCAAGGGGTCGGCGACGCGATGCAACACGGGGTGACGGGTCAGCCGGGCGATGAAATCGGTCAGCTGCTGCCAGTGATAGATCGTCCGAAGCGGACCGTGGGCGGAGACGTGATCGCCCGCGATGTGATTTATGCGGAAGGAACTGGTCCGGTGCACGACATGACTGTCGGGGAACGTATCAAGACAGTGCCGGTAGTGACCGAAGGCGATGTCGTCACGGTCCTGCCGGTTGCTCTGGTCCATGAGTGATTCGGCTTCGGCGACCAGCAGAGGCACAGCCTCAGTGCGAACGAAGCCCGGCAACAGGCAGACGCCCGTGTCATCGAGAGTTTCGTGTGCATCGGTAATTACGGAAGCCAGTTCGGCCGAGTCAGGCTGATCGAGAGGGTATCGGTCCAAGTCGATCAGGTCATGCACCGATGGTATGGGTTGTCGCTGTGACATCGCTTGCTCTGATTGGCCATCTGGGAAGATGTTCATCAAAACGGTGCCGCGAAGCAAGTTGTTTCGGGCTGGCTCAGCCTTCCTTGGCGATGGTCATGTAGACGTGGACATAATCCATGCCGTGGTTCCCCGGACTTTCGCGAACACGGACCTCATAGCCGCTGTAGAACCCGTCAATGATGGCGTCGCGCTCGGCATCGGACCGGGAGGTGTCGAGTCCGGCACGGAAGGTGGCCGCACTCCAGGAACGCAGGGTGGGGATGTAGTCGCGGGCGAAGCGTGCGCCATCGCCGTGGCGGGCGAACTCTGCCGCGAAGGGGCAGGGGACGACACGGGTTTCGCAGTGTTCGACGCGGAGACCCGCCAGGCTGACCGGACTGCCGGGGTCGTCGAGCGGGGCCCGGAACTCCTGAACATTGCGGTAGTACTGCGGCAGGGTCATGGCTTCGTATTCAGCGGCCGTAATAGTTCCGTCGGCGACGCGCTCCTGCCAGAGACTGCTGAAGGTGTTGAACATGTTGATGCCGCCGGTGTTGCCGAGATAGCGGCCTTCGTCGTCGATGCCGAAGTTCACGAGCACCAGTCGGGCGCCTGGTGCCATCTCGACGGCGCGGCGCATCAGGATGGTCTCCCAGTCCTCGGCGGCCTGGATCTGATAGTCGGACAGCGCAAGGCCGCTGGCGCCGACGGCATGGACATGATCGGGGATATTGCAGGGCTTGCGTGACAGCCAGTGCATGGCTGTGGCCGAGAAACCAAGATCGAGTGTGCCCGCGGGAACAATCGAGTCGTAAAACGATGTGGCCGACGCCAGAATCTGCAGTTGATCGAAGTCATCGAGGTAGCTGGGCAACGGCGTGAGGCCATGCACGAGCCGGAACAGGGCGTTGAAGTCGTTCTGTGGCTGGTCTGTGTAGACCAGTTGAATGTCGCGCGGCGGAAAGCGGCTCTGCACCGCCTGCAACACCTCGCCCATCATGTCATAGGAGGTTCCGGCGTCTGCGCAGCCCATGTCGGTGATTGTGAAGGCATGGCCCGCGCGCTGCGGTGCCTTGTCGATGGCGTCCCGGACCAGTGGCCATGCGCCGTCGATGACGTCCTTGGCACCCTTGGTTGCGGTGGAATAGTCCCCGCCGCCTGTCATCGCGACGTGAATCTTGTCGTCCGCGCTCATCGATTTGTCCCCCCGACCCAAGCCGATCGTCTGATGTACAGTGTAACGCTGTGTTTGCAACAGATGGTGGCAGCACGACCGGAATGTGCGCGCGGAAACTCTTACGCGCCTTTTGTCTTGACCCTCAGGGATTATCGACCCGGTGGTTCAGGCCGGGATGTTGGCGATCGGGAAAATGCGGCGCCATTTTCTGACCTGATAGGCTTCGCAAATCTCGACGTCACCGTCATCGTCGGTGTCATCGAACAGGGGCTTCATGGGCGTGTCCCATCGCGGATAGGCGAAGAAGGGAACCGAATAGCGGTCAGCGCCGTAGCGATTGATCACCCGATGTGGGGTCGAGGAGAACTCCCCGTTGGTCCAGATCTGCATCGCGTTGCCCAGGTTGATGACGTAGGTGCCGGGCAGGGGCGGCGCTACGACCCACTCACCACTCTTGCTTTCAATCTCCAGGCCGCCGGTTTCGTCCTGCCACAGAATCGTGAAGCCGCCCTCATCGGAATGGGGCACCACACCGATGTCGCTCACGGAGGTGGGATTGTCCTGTGGTGGGTAGTGATTGACCTTCAGTAGCGATTGCTGGCGATCGAACATGCGTGCGAAGAAATCGGACTCCTGTCCCAAGGCCAGCGAAAAGGCGCGCTGTAGGTGGCCGGCCAAGCCCGAAGCTGCTGTGTAGTAAGTCTCCATGGCGTTGCGTAGGGCATCACCGTTCTCCGGCCAGACATTGGGGCCGTCCAGGCGGTTGGCCGGGTTGAGGGGGCGCTGGGTACCCATCCAGAACCCTTCCTGGTTGCTGGTCGCCGCATTGTCCTCGCCTTCATAGGAGCGATAGCGCAACGGCAGGTAGCCGCGCAGCCGCTCGTCGAGCACAACCTTGTTCTTGTCCTCCATTGGGCGGGAAAAGAACTCACCTGATGCGGCCAGCACGTTATCGATCAGCTCCGGCGCCACGCCGTGGTTCTTGACGTAGACAAAGCCGATATTGCGGCAGGCCGTCCCGATGGCATCGATGGTCGCCGAATCATCATCCCCGGCCACCAGCTTCGAAATGTCGACCACGGGAATCTCCGTGAAGTCGAGGCGGCGTGATTTCGGCAAAGCCATAACGGTCTCCGTTGCGTGCAGGGCGCTGCAGTTTAAGCGGCAATTCATGGGGCTATCAATTCGCTTTGAACCCCACCGGGCGATCCGGCGTGAGCGCGGTGCGTTGATTCTCCTGCCTTTTCGCCCCACCTCTGTTCTATAACGCCGGCCAGGACCTTTGGCGGAAGTTCGTTCGATGACCGACAGTCTCAGAATCGCCCTCGCTCAGCTGAACCCCACGGTGGGTGCGGTTGAGTCCAATGCCGACAAGGTGCTGGATGCACGCCGCCGCGCGGCGGAACTGGGCGCGGATCTGATGGTTACGCCCGAACTGGTGATCAACGGCTATCCGCCCGAGGACCTCGTGCTGCGCCCGGCGTTCCAGGAACAGGTTGAAGCGGCTGTGACGCGTATCGGAGAGGCCACGTCGGATGGCGGACCAGCCGTGTTGCTGGGCGCGACTCATCGCAGCGGCGGTGATCTCTACAACGCGGTCTATATGCTCGACGGCGGTGAGGTTCGCCATGTTCGCCTGAAGTACGACCTGCCGAACTACGGTGTCTTCGACGAAAAGCGCGTGTTCACACCGGGGCCGCTGCCGGGACCGATCCCGTTTCGCGATGTCAGGCTTGGCGTCATGATCTGTGAGGACATGTGGACCGGGGAGGTCGCCGAGTGTCTGGAGGAGAGCGCTGCGGAACTGCTGATCGTGCCCAATGGCTCGCCCTATGACATCGTGAACATCCACCGACGCATGAACCAGGCGGTCGCGCGGGTGACCGAAACCGGCATGCCGTTGATCTATGTGAATCAGGTGGGCGGCCAGGACGAGCTGGTGTTCGACGGCACGTCCTTCGTGCTCGATGCTGAACGCAACCTGCGCGCCCAGCTGCCGTCGTGGCGTGAGGATGTCGTGCTGACGGAATGGCACCGTGGCGCTGACGGCTGGACCTGCGAGATGGCCCCGGTCGCCCCGGAGCGCGGCAATCTCGAGATGGTCTACAGCGCCATGGTGACGGGGCTGACCGACTATGTCGGCAAGAATGGCTTTCCCGGTGTGCTGATCGGCATGTCCGGCGGCATCGATTCCGCGCTGTCGGCTGCGGTGGCTGCCGATGCGCTGGGGCCTGACAAGATTCACTGCGTGATGATGCCCAGCCGCTACACCAGCCAGGAGAGCCTTGATGATGCGGCGGCCTGTGCCGAGGCGCTGGGCGTGCGTTACGACACCGTGCCGATCGCGCCCTCGGTGGCAGCCTATGACACCATGCTCTCGGATCTGTTCGCGGGCAGCGCGCCCAACGAAGCTGAGGAGAATATCCAGGCGCGGACGCGCGGCATGATCCTGATGGCGCTTTCCAACAAGTTCGGGCCCATGGTGCTATCGACCGGCAACAAGTCCGAGATGTCGGTGGGCTACGCGACTCTCTATGGCGACATGTGCGGCGGCTATTCCGTCCTGAAGGATGTTTACAAGACCACGGTCTATGCGCTGTCGGACTGGCGCAACCAGAACCATGGCGAGGCTCTGAAGGCGCCGCCAGGCCGTGTGATCCCGCAGAACATTATCGACAAGGCACCGACCGCCGAGCTGAAGGACAATCAGACGGACCAGAACAGTCTGCCGCCCTATGACGCGCTGGATGACATTCTCGACGGGCTCGTCGAGAAGGAAGAGACCTTCGAACAGATCACCGAACGGGGCCATGATCGCGCCCTGGTTGAGCGGGTCTGGGGCATGCTGCTGCGGGCCGAATACAAGCGCCGTCAGGCGCCACCCGGCGTGAAGATCACGCCCAAAGCCCTCGGCCGCGACCGCCGCTATCCCATCACGAACCGATTCCGAAGCTGATGGCCGTCACCCGCTTTGCGCCCAGCCCGACCGGCAGGCTGCATGTCGGCAACATGCGGACGGCGGCGATCAACTGGATTATGGCCCGCCAGACCGGCGGACGCTTCATCCTGAGGCTGGACGATACGGACGCCGAGCGTTCGACCGAAGCGTTTGCGCAGGGCATCAAGGACGACATGACCTGGCTGGGTCTGACGTGGGATGAGTTGGAATGCCAGTCAGAGCGATACGACCGTTATGAGGCCGAACGCGAGCGGCTGGTTTCAATGGGAAAGCTTTATCCTTGTTACGAAACCCCGCAGGAGCTCGAAACTCAGCGCAATCTCCAGAAGGCACGGGGGCTGCCGCCGGTTTATGACCGCGCCGCCCTGAACTTGAGCGACGCCGAGCGTCAGGCCCTGGAAGCGGAGGGGCGCCGACCGCACTGGCGCTTCCGGCTGGGCGATGAGGTTGTCACATTCGACGACGGCATTCGCGGGTTCGTCCGGTTTGAGCCTGGCCATGTCAGTGATCCGATTCTCGTCCGCGAAGATGGCGTGCCGACCTACACGCTGGCCTCGGTGATCGATGACATCGACATGGGTGTGACGCTGGTGGTGCGTGGCGAGGATCATGTTGCCAACACCGCGGTCCAGATCGAACTGGCCCGGGCTCTGGGCGCCACAGAGCCTGCCTATGCCCACCACTCACTGCTCGCGTCGGCCTCTGGAGACGGTCTCTCCAAACGCAAGGGTGGCGGTGCGGTGGCCGACTTGCGTGACGACGGCGTGGAGCCGATGACATTGATGAGCTATCTGGCGCGGGTGGGGACGTCGGCCCCGGTGGAGCCGCTTTATGACCTCAAGGCGATGGTGTCAGGGTTCAGCTTCCAGAACGTGTCGCGCAATTCACCACGCTACGATCCCGCCGATCTTGTGGTCTTGAATGCGAAATGGCTGCACGGCGCGCCGTATGGGGCCGTGAAGAGCCGGGTTGGCCCCGTTGATGCGACGTTCTGGCTGCTGGTTCGCGGCAATGTCGAGCGTGCGGCCGATGCCGAGGACTGGTGGCAGGTGTGTCATGACGTGATCATCCCGGTGATCACCAATGCCGCGTTCATTGCTGAGGCGGCAGCGCTGCTACCTGAAGAGCCCTGGGATGAGACAACCTGGAAGACCTGGACCGGTGCCGTGACGGATGCAACAGGCCACAAGGGCAAGGCGCTCTTCATGCCGTTGCGTCAGGCTCTCACCGGGCGGAGTCATGGCCCGGAACTCGCCGGCCTGCTGCCGGTCATCGGGCGCGACAGAGCCGCGGCACGGCTGGCCGGGGAGACGGCTTGAGCAGTATTTGCCTCGCCCCTGCAACAGGTCTATACAGCCGCCCATGGAACACCGGTCTCAGCGATGTTGTGGAGCTTGCGGGCGAATTATCGCCTGACCGTGCCGCGTAGATGCGCCGGCGCGGTGACGTTTGTTCCTTGCTCCGGAGACCGATCATGACCTTCCACGCCTACAATACCCTTCATCGCCGCAAAGAACCGCTGGAGCCGATCGTGCCGGGCAAGGTGGGTTTCTATGTCTGCGGCCCCACGGTCTATGACTTGATCCATCTGGGCAACGCGCGGCCGCTGGTCGTATTTGATGTTCTGTTTCGTCTTCTTCGTCTGGAGTTTGGCGAGGGAAATGTAAAATATGTACGCAATATCACCGATATAGAAGACAAAATTAATGCGGCAGCTAAAGAGCGCAGCATCGCCATTGCCGAACTGACGGTAACCACAACCGAGCGGTTCCATCAGGACGCCGCAGCGCTTGGATGCCTTGAGCCCAGCGTGGAGCCGCGCGCCACCGGTCATATCCCGGAGATGATCGCGTTGATCGAAAGGCTGATCGAGCGGAGCCATGCCTACGAAGCTGACGGCCATGTCCTTTTCGACGTTCCGTCCTACGAGCCTTACGGCAGGCTTTCGGGCAACAGCCGGGACGAAATCGTGGCCGGTGCCCGGATCGATGTTGCGCCCTACAAGAAGGATGCGGCTGATTTCGTACTCTGGAAGCCGTCGGTTGACGACCAGCCGGGCTGGGAAAGCCCCTGGGGCTTCGGGCGTCCTGGCTGGCATCTGGAATGCTCGGCCATGAGTCACAAGCACCTGGGCGCCGATTTTGACATTCACGGCGGCGGTCGTGACCTGATCTTCCCGCACCACGAGAACGAGGTTGCCCAGACCTGCGCCGCTGATCCCGATGGCGGATTCGCGCGAATCTGGATGCACAATGGCTATCTCTCGGTTGATGGTGAGAAGATGTCGAAGTCGTTGGGCAACTTCTACACCGTGCGTGATTTGCTCGAAGAATGGCCTGGGGAGGCGCTGCGCTTTGCCTTGCTCTCGGCCCAGTACCGCCAGCCGCTCGACTTCACCTTCGATGCGCTCAAGCAGGCCAAGGCGTCGCTCGACCGTTTCTACAACGCCCTGGGCCAGGCCAAGGATCCGCAACCAGGCGAAGTGCCGCAGCCGGTGCTGGATGCCCTGAACGACGACCTCAACACGCCGCTGGCCATCTCGACCATGCACACGATTGCAGATGCGGTGTTCAAGGGCGAAGCCGGGGCAGGTGCGGCCTTGCGCGGGGCGGGATCGGTTCTGGGGCTGATCCAGGGGTACTCAAAGGACTGGTTCCAAAGCGGTGACGACGACGAAACTGACGAGATCGAGGGACTGATCGCGGAACGGATCGCCGCCCGCAAAGACAAGGACTTCGCACGGGCTGACCAGATCCGGGATGATCTGAAAGCCCGTGGCATTGAACTGATGGACGGGCCCGAAGGCACGAGCTGGAAGCGCGTGTAATGGGCGATCGCGTCTATCTCTTCGACACCACCCTGCGCGACGGGGCCCAGACCCAGGGCGTGGATTTTTCCGCGAGTGAGAAGGCTGAGATCGCGCACGCGCTCGACGCGCTGGGCGTGGACTATGTCGAGGGCGGTTGGCCGGGCGCCAACCCTACCGACGACGCCTTCTTCGGTTCCGCACCGGCCCTGAAACGCGCTACCTTCACGGCTTTCGGCATGACCCGGCGGCCCGGCCGCAGCGTGGAGAACGACCCCGGGATTCAGGCCGTTCTGGATGCCAACACGCCGGCGGTCTGTCTGGTCGGCAAGGCTTGGGACTTTCACGTCGATCTCGCACTGGAAATCAGTAAGGACGAAAACGTTGCCATGATCGCCGATTCCATGGCCCATGCGGTGTCCCGCGGCCGGGAGGCGACGTACGATGCCGAGCACTTCTTCGACGGCTACAAGTCCGATCCGGAATTCGCTCTGGCCTGTATTGAAGCGGCTTTGAACGCTGGTGCACGGTGGGCGGTGCTGTGTGACACCAATGGCGGCACGCTGCCGCGTGAGGTCGGCGAGATTGTCTCAGCGGTGGCCGACCGGCTGGGCGGAGACCGCCTGGGCATTCATGCCCACAACGACACCGGCAATGCCGTGGCCAACTCGCTGGTTGCGGTCGATGCGGGCGTCCGACAGGTCCAGGGGACGCTGAACGGGCTGGGTGAGCGGTGTGGCAACGCCAATCTGGTGTCGCTGATTGCGACGCTGGCGAAGAAATCCGATTTCGAAACGGGCATCGGCAAGGCTGATCTTGTTCATCTGACGCGCGCGTCTCGTCTGCTCGATGAACTGCTGAACCGCGCACCGGACCGTCATGCGCCCTACGTCGGCGCCTCGGCCTTTGCCCACAAGGGCGGACTGCATGTCTCCGCGGTCATGAAAGACCCGAAGACGTACGAGCACATTCCGCCCGAAACAGTTGGCAACCGTCGGCATATCGTGGTCTCCGACCAATCGGGCAGAGCCAATGTTCTGGCGCGCCTGAAGGAGGCCGGCATGGAGGTTGAGCCCGACCATCCCCGGCTGCCGCGCCTGGTCGAGGACGTGAAGTCGCACGAATTCGAGGGCTACAGCTACGATGGCGCCGAAGCGAGTTTTGAGCTTCTGGCCCGCCGCACCCTCGGCGAGGTGCCGACCTATTTTGAGGTCGAGAGCTTTCGCGTGCAGGTCGAACGGCGGCACAACGCGCTGGGCAAGCTTGTGACGATTTCGGAGGCCACGGTGAAGGTGATCGTGGATGGCGAACGGCATCTCTCGGTCGCGGAGGGCAACGGCCCGGTCGATGCGCTGAACTCGGCGCTGAGCAAGGACCTCGGCAAGTACGCCGACTATCTCGGTGGCTGGCGTCTGGTCGACTACAAGGTCCGTATCATCTCGCCACAGGCCGGTACCGGCGCTATCACGCGAGTCATGATAGAAAGCACAGACGACAGCGGCGCAACCTGGAACACGGTGGGGGTGTCGCCCAACATCATCGATGCCTCGTTCCAGGCCCTGAGCGATTCGATCATCTACAAGCTGATGCGCGAGAACGCGCCGGTCTGAGGTGAAGGTATGAGCGCACCTGCGATCATCCTGGTCCGCCCGCAGATGGGTGAGAACATCGGTGCTGCGGCGCGTGCCATGGCGAACTTCGGCCTGAAGGATCTGCGCATTGTCGCGGCGCGTGACGGATGGCCCAATCCCGCCGCGGAAGCGATGGCGGCAGGAGCCCTCGACCTTCTCGGCAACGCGCGGCTGTTCGACACCACCGAAGAAGCGGTCGCCGACTTGCAGCAGGTCTGGGCCACGACGGCACGTAGCCGTGATGTTTTGAAGCCGGTAGCGACGGCGGCGCGGGCTGCCGAGGACATGACCGCTGCGGATCCCGATCTTGCCTTGGGTGTGTTGTTCGGGCCGGAACGTTCGGGTCTCGACAACCATGATGTGGCGCTTGCTGATGTCATCCTGCAGGTGCCGACGTCGCCCGAGAATCCCTCGATCAACTTGGCGCAGGGCGTGCTGTTGATCGCTTATGAATGGTTCCAGCGGCAGCAGACGACTCCGGAGCTGATGATCCCCGAGGGCAAGAGCGCGCAGGCCACCAAGGAAGAGTTCGACGGTTTCTTCGAGCATCTGATTGGAGAACTCGATGCCTGCGGATTCCTGCGCAACAGAGAACAGCGGCCCATCATGGTCCGTAATCTCCGCGCCATGTTCACGCGCGCAGGGCTCTATGAGCAGGAGGTGCGGACTCTGCGTGGTGTCGTAAAATGCCTGATCCAGGGGCGCAAACCGTTACCGCCCAAGGCGGGAGACGAGACATGAAACCGACGGCAACGCCTCTGGCGCTCGTACTGGTCTGGACTTTGACGCTGGGTGCGAACTGGATGCAGTACGAGAGCATTACTGCCGATGGCTCCGAAGGTGAAACCGTGACCGGCCTCTATCGTACGCCGGAAGGCGAGGGGCCGTTTCCCGCTGTGATCATGCTGCCTGATTGCGACGGCATCTCGCCCCACGAACGGACCTGGGGCGTGTTTCTCGCCGAGCAGGGCTATGCGGTTCACCTGATCGACAGCTTTTTCACCCGTGGTATCGATACCATCTGCTCTGATCCCTCCCGCATTGCCGTTCTGGACGATGCCCGCGGTTCCCTCGCCAAGCTGCGCTCGCTCGATGAGATCGACTCCGAGCGCATCTACGTCATGGGCTGGCAGAGCGGTGGAGACGTAGCACTCGACATGGCGGCCCAGCCGGACATGGGCCTGGCGGGCGTCGTGGTGTTCTATCCCTCGTGCAGCGAAACACCCGTGTTGCGTTATCCCGCGCTGTTTGTGCAGCCCGATGAAGCGGCCGATGCTGCCGCCTGCAGCGCCTACATGAGCCGCGAATACCAGGCCGGGCGTGTCGCGGTGCAGCGAATCGCGCCCTATGGGGTTGGCGCCGGGTTTGACTGTGAGTCCTGTGGTGACGGCTATCTGGGCGACCCCCGTGGCTATGATCAGCCCAGTCTGGAGCTTGTGCAGGGCGTGCTTGTCGAACGGATGGTTGTTCTGACCGGCGACGAATGAGCCGATGACGCGCCCGCCGAATATTCTGTGACTTGTCCGTGATCACCAGCCCCATGGAAATCGTCCGGATCTGGCCGATGCCTTCCCCCTACAGTAGCGTCTTGCGCGCGATGGCCGGTGTTTCGAGCGGGCCTATACGGTGCTGCCGATCTGCTAACCATCCCGTGCCTCGATGCTCACCGGTGTTTATCCGCATGTTCATGGCCTGGCGGAAAACGACGGGCGTTTTGGGGGACGCGAAGGCCTCAATCCTTCTGATTGGATGGTTCATCGGCCATTGGCCGAGTCCGGCTATCGCTGCGGATGGTTTGGCAAATGGCATCTCGACAACCAACGGTCTGCCTAGAAGTAGGGGTTCGAGGGGTTTTCACTTCCCGGGTACGGCTACCCCTGCGGCACCAGAGCCTGTCGCGCATGGCTGGACCGTGAGGGTTGGAGCGGCCCGTGGCGGAGATCGAGATGGCCGGTGAATCCGGTCTGCCCGCAGGAACCCGGATCGATCTCGTGGCTGAAGACGCCTGGTATGACTACGAATTGGGCACCGCGCGCCTGATCGGTGATGGCCGCAACCATGAAGCGGCGTTTGTTGCCGGGTTGGCGACATACTGGCTCGACAGCATCAGCGACGAACCGTTTTTCCTGCGTGTCGACCCCTGGGGACCGCATCCGCCCTACATGGTAGGTGAGCTGTTTCTCGACACGATTGATCCTGCAAGCCCGCACCTGCCGGGGAACTTCAACCTCGACTTCGCAGACAGGCCGGACCACCACGCCCGCTACCCGGACTACTGGACCGATATGCTGGGTCTGGAAGTTCAGGCTGGCGGTGGATGACCGCACGAGCCTTGGAGCATGCGGCGATGGTCGAGTCCGCACTCTGCCGCTGCTTGATGCGCTGGACCGCAGTGATCGGGCGTAGGACACACTCGCGCTGTTCAGCGCGGACCACGGGGACGCTGTGGGATCGAACGGGGGGTCGCCAACAAGGGCGGGCTGATGACCGAGGAGATGATGCGGGTGCCGCTGATTCTACGCGGGCCCGGTGTCAATCGAAGTCTGGACAGCCAATCGCTGGTGGCCAACATCGATCTCGCGCCGACTATCCGCGAATTGTACGGTTTGGCGGTTCCTGAGACCTGCCAGGGGCGAAGCCTATGCTCCCTAATGGCCGGGGATGAGAATGCGGAATGGCGCGCAGGGCTGATGACCGAACACTACGGACTGCACGAGCATGTTTGGCAACGCGCATGGTACTGTGGTCGTTGGAAGTTTGTCTTGCAAGGCCACGGCTTCAAGGATCTCTACGATCTTGCCGACGATCCCTTTGATTGCCGGAATCTGGCGGGCGACGGGCACTATCGTGAGCGCCGCCAGATGATGCTCGACGGGCGCCTTGTCGCCTTGCAGCGCGTGGGTGATGTTCCGGTTGTTTCCGGCGACTCAGAGGCGTCTGCGGGGTGACACCAGCCGGGGAGGGACTTTCCGTGACACGTCTCCCATTTCGGTGTTTGACAACGGCGGGCCGCTTGACTAGAAACCCCCGGCGCTCGGGAGATCGGGGCGCATCCTGTTTCCTTTACACGATTGCGAAGGCTCGATGACCAAACGCCTGTCGTCGAAATACAAGATTTGCCGCCGCTACGGCGAGAATCTCTGGGGCCGCCCGAAGCGGTTCCTGACCAACCGGCTTTATGCCCCGGGTGTGCACGGCCAGAGCCGTCGGCGCAAGCCGACCGACTATGGCATTCAGCTCGCTGCCAAGCAGAAGCTGAAGGGCTACTACGGCAACATGACGGAAAAGCAGTTCCGCCGTTGCTACGAGGAAGCCTACAAGCGCAAGGGCGACACCATCGAGAACATGATCGGCCTGCTTGAGCGCCGCCTCGATATCGTGATCTACCGCATGAAGTTCGTGCCGACGGTCTTTGCCGCGCGCCAGTTCGTGAACCACGGCCATGTCCGTGTGAACGGCCAGAAGGTCGACATCCCGAGCTACCGCGTGTCGCCCGACGATGTGATCGAGATCAAGGAAGCCTCGCGCGAGCTGCCACTGGTGCTGGAAGCCGTTGCTTCCGCCGAGCGCGAGATTCCTGAGTACATGGAAGTCGACTTCGACAAGATGAAGGGCACCTATCACCGCGTGCCGACCTACGTCGAGGTCCCGTATCCGGTTCAGATGGAACCGAACCTGGTGGTCGAGTACTACTCGAAGGCCTGATCGTTCGGATCAATCGAGTTCAGGGCAACTGTCTTCGGGCAGCGGCCCTTTCTTTTGGCTGTTTGCCGGGACATGCTGTGGCCGAACCAGAGCACCTGAACGATGCCGCGCAGTCCACACGCTTTGAGATTCGCGCCTATGGCGACCAAGCGCTGAGCCACAGCCACCGTCATCATCAGATCGTGCTGCCGTTGGAAGGCGTGCTTCAGATGGAGATCGGCAGTCCCGGCACAAACTTCAGGAGTCCGGGCCAAGACGGTCTTGATCCCGGCGGGCATGATTCTGCCGAACGATCACACGGAGCCCATCATGACCGGACGCCTGACCGATTTCTCGACACTCACCTTCGACTGCTACGGCACCCTGATCGACTGGGAGAGAGGCATCTGGGATGCGCTCCAGCCCCTGATTGCGGCATCGGGGCGCAGCGACATCGACCGGCAGACCGGCCTGATGGCCTTTGCGGAGCTGGAAAGCGCGCAACAGGCCGCCACGCCGGGCATGCTCTATCCCGACATCCTCAGGCATGTGCATGGCGCCTTTGCTCGGCGTTTCAGCCTGGAGACGACGGCAGCCATGGACGACACCTTCGGCGCCTCGGTACCGCACTGGCCGGCCTTCCCCGATACGGCCGATGCCCTGCGGCGCCTGATAAAACACTTCAAGCTGGTGATCCTGTCGAATGTGAACGTCGACGGCTTCGCAGCCTCGAATCGCAAGCTGGGCGTGGAATTCGATGCGATCTACACGGCCCAGGATGTCGGCTCGTACAAGCCGAACTTGGCGAGCTTCGACCATATGCTGGAGCGTCTCCAGGCTGATCACGGCATCGCTAGGGGCGAGATCCTGCACACTGCGCAGAGCCTGTTCCATGACCATGTGCCGGCGACCCGGGCCGGCCTGGCCAAAGCCTGGATCGACAGGCAGGGCCTTTCGAAGGGCGGTGACTGGGGTGCGACGGCCGTGGTGGCCGATCAGCCGGAGGTCGACTTCCTGTTCCCGACTATGTTGGCGATGGCCGATACCGCGGATGCGGAGGATTGAAGTCTCCCCAAGGATAGCCCTGGTGCGCTAGGCTGCGGTTCTCAGAAGCCGGGAGCCACC
Source organism: Rhodospirillaceae bacterium (assembly GCA_002722885.1). Lineage (GTDB taxonomy): Bacteria > Pseudomonadota > Alphaproteobacteria > SP197 > SP197 > SP197. The sequence goes on along the minus strand of PBNE01000012.1, from coordinate 231,592 downwards.
ATGAAGATCGTTGCCGCGATGATGAAGCACGAGACGAACACGTTTTCGCCCGTGCCAACCGATCTTGCCCGCTTCACACGGGGATCCACCGAACTGCCGCGCAATGAGGCCGTGCGGCAGGCCTATGGCGGCACCAACAGTGGTATTGCCGCGTTCCTGGACCTTTGCGATTCGGAGGGCTGGGAGACTGTCACGCCGGTCGCGGCCAACGCCTGGCCGTCCGGCCCGGTTCATGACGACGCCTATGAGGCGATCGTGGCCGCCATTCTTGAAGCCATCGGGGACGGCTGTGATGCGGCCATGCTCGACCTTCATGGCGCGATGGTGACGCAGAGCCTCGCGGACGGTGAGGGCGAACTGCTGCGCCGTATCCGCGCTATTGCGCCCGACCTCCCGATTGCCGTCGCGCTCGACATGCACTGCAATCTCTATCCCGGCATTGTTGACAACTGCACTGTTCTGGCGGGTTACCAGACCTATCCGCACATCGACACCTATCAGACCGCCGAGCGTTCGGGCCGACTCCTGGTGCAGGCCCTGAAGGGCGAGCTTTCGCCGGTGATGGCCTGGGGCAACCGGCCGATGCTGCCGCATATCATGGAGCAGGGCACCGCAGACGGCCCCAATCAGGCTCTGCAGCAACGCTGCCGCGAGTTGGAGGCCAGCGGCGAGGCCCTGATGGCAACGCTATTCACCGGCTTCCCCCATGCTGATATTGAGAACGCCGGCCTTTCGGTGGCCGTGGCGACCGATGGAGACCGCAACAAAGCAGAAGCGCTGCGTGACGAGCTGCTCGACATGGCCTGGCGGGATCGCGAGACCTTCGTCTACCGGATCGAACCCCTGGCCGAGTCCCTGGAGCGCGCGAAGGCGATGGACGAGGGGCCGGTAATTCTTCTGGATCACTACGACAACGCGGCCTCAGGCGGCACGATGGACACGATGACGGTGCTCGAGGGCATCCTTAACGCCGAGCTGGAGAATGCAGCGGCCTTTGCCATCCACGACCCCGCAGCGGTGCAGGAAATGATCACAGCGGGCATCGGCGCGGAGGTGACCGTCGATCTGGGCGGCAAGCTCGCGATGCCGGCGATCGGCGAGGAGGGTGCGCCGCTGCGTGTCTCGGGCAGGGTCAGCCGGATCACCGACGGGCATTTCCGCAACAAGGGACCCATGGGCACCGGCGTGCTCATGAACATGGGTCCGACGGTGGTGCTGGATACGGGCAAGGTCGAGATCGTGGTGATCACCAAACACCAGGAGCCCAACGACATCAACGCGTTCTATGCCGTGGGCATCGACCCCTGGCAGAAGCGCTACGTGATGATCAAGAGCCGGGTGCACTGGCGCGCGGGGCTGGGCGAGCTTGCCAGGCACGTCATCGATTGCGCCGGAACCGGTGTCTGCACCAGCGACTACAGCCAGCTCACCTTCAACAATGTGCGCCGCCCGATTTATCCCCTCGATCTCATCAACGAACCAGTTTGAGGCGCTCGCGGGTCTAAGTTGGGGCGCTGTTTTGCAGTGACAGTTTACTCAATTATTGGCCGGGCTTGCGGTTTCGTCGGGGCCACGTTCAATTGAGTAAACTGTCACTGAAATACTCCCGAAATAGGAGTGGAGCCATGAGCCTCGAACCCGGACGCTACCGACACTACAAGGGCAACGACTACGAGGTCATCGGCGTGGCGCGCCACAGCGAGTCCGATGAAGAGCTGGTGGTTTACCGGCCGAACCACGGTGAGCGGGGCCTCTGGGTTCGCCCGCTGGAGATGTTCACGGAAATGGTCGAGGTGAACGGCGAGACCGTGCCGCGGTTCGCGAAGGTTCTGGGTTAACCCAGACCGCCGATGTCGATGCCGATCTTCTCGTTGATCCAGAGCGCGTTGTCGCGGTGATCCTGAACTTCGTCACCGGTCTCCGGGTGAATGAAGATTGAAAGGCCCTGATGGTTGACCATCAGCCAGGGCACGACCTTGTCGAACTGTTCGGGCGTGAAGGCGACCTGGAACATCGGCTTCAGGTGCGGCCCGACGGGCTTGTCCCAGACGCGGCCCAGGGTGACGTCAAATCGTTTGCCGATCTCCTCGCGCAGAGCAACGGCGGTGTCCCGCACATCTAGGTCGAAGTTGGTGTGCGCGTGGTAGCCGAAGATGACGCTGGATTCCACCGTGTCCATGGGATCAGGCCGCAGGATCGAGTTCAACGCCCTGTTCGGAGAGGTACTGCGAGAGCTCACCGGACATGTACATCTCTTTCATGATGTCACAGCCGCCAACGAACTCACCCTTAACGTAAAGCTGGGGAATGGTCGGCCAGTTGCTGTAGTCCTTGATGCCGTCGCGCACGGCGGGGTCTTCCATCACGTTGATGCCCTTGAAGCGCACGCCGAGGTGGCTGAGAATCTGGACCGAAGCGGCCGAGAACCCGCACATCGGGAACACGGGCGTGCCTTTCATGAACAGCACGACCTCGTTGTCGGTGACTTCCTTGGTGATGCGCTGCTTGGTGGCGTCGTCGAGGGCCATGGTTCGTCTCTCCTAGGGTGCCTTGTGTTCCGTTTAGTCTGGCGCGCGGGTTGTCAGGGCCAGAGCGTGAAGCTCGCCGCCCATCTTGCCCTTCAGTGCCTTGTAAACCATCTGGTGCTGCTGGACCCGGTTCTTGCCCGCGAAAGCCTCCGAGACCACCGTGGCCGCATAATGATCGCCATCGCCCCGCAGATCTTCGATCTCGATCGTGGCGTCGGGGAAGGCGTCCTTGATCATGCCTTCGATTTCAGCGGAGCTCATGGCCATGGAGCGGTCCTTTTCTGCGGTTCAGGCGGCACCGGCCATAAAACTGGGTAGCCAGCCTTCGTGCTTGTCGCGGATCGTTCTCAGCGATATGGGCTGGCCACCGTCGACTGTCAATGTGTCGCCGCCTGTGGCGCCCAGAATCACCGCGGAAACACCCGCTGCGGCCGCCTTGGAGGTAATATCGATCCCATCACCGGGAACGGCGACCAGATAGCGGGCCTGATCCTCGCCGAACCAGAACCCGTGCGCGGCGCCCGTGCCTGACGGCGTGTCCACGGCACAACCGATGTTGGCCGCCAGGGCCATCTCCGTCAGGGCGACGATGATGCCGCCGTCCGAGACGTCATGGCAGCAGGTCAGGGTGCCGTCGGTGATGAGGCCGCGCACGAGGTTTCCGTGGCGGCGCTCGATGTCGAGGTCGACCAGTGGCGGTGCACCGTCCTCGCGGCCCGCGATCTCACGCAGGTAGAGGCTAGAGCCGAGATTTCCCGAGGTGTCGCCGAGCAGAACGATGGTGTGGCCTTCGCCGCCGAAACCGATGCGGGCGATGCGGTCGAGGTCCGGGATCAGGCCGATGGCGCCGATCACCGGGGTTGGCTGTATGGCCTTACCGTTGGTCTCGTTGTAGAGGGACACGTTGCCCGAGACGATCGGCATGGAAAGCGCCTCGCAGGCCTCGCCCAGGCCCTTGATCGCGTTGACGAAGGTGCCCATCACGCCGGGCCTCTCCGGGTTGCCGAAGTTGAGACAGTCTGTGGAGGCCAGGGGTTGGGCGCCGACGGCGCTGAGGTTGCGGTAGGCCTCGGCCACGGCCTGCTTGCCGCCTTCGAAGGGATCGGCCTCGCAATAGCGCGGCGTGCAGTCGGTGGTGATGGCAAGGCCCTTGCCGTTGCCGTCAGGGACCTCGATCACGGCAGCGTCGCCGCCGGGGCGCTGCACGGTGCGGCCCATGACAAGATGGTCGTATTGTTCCCAGATCCACTGTCGCGAGGCGAGATCGGGGCTGGCCATCAGAGTGATGAGCGCCTCGGCCAGGTCGGCTGAGGCCGGAACATCCGCCGCCGCGACCGTCTTACGGGCTTCGGGCTTGCTCCAGGGCCGGTCGTAGAGCGGGGCTTCGTCCGACAAGGGACTGACGGGCAGGTCAGCTTTGATCTCGCCGTCCTTCCGCACAATCAGACGGCCGCTGTCGGTGATATGGCCGACGACAGCGAAATCAAGCTCCCACTTCTCGAAGATCGCGCGGGCGCGGTCTTCAGCCTCGGGCTTGATCACCATGAGCATGCGCTCCTGGCTTTCGCTCAACATCAGCTCATAGGCGGTCATGCCGGCTTCGCGCTGTGGCACGGCATCGAGATCGAGGTCCATGCCGGCGTTGCCCTTGTCGGCCATCTCGACCGAGGAGCAGGTCAGCCCAGCAGCTCCCATGTCCTGGATGCCGATGATCGAATCGGTCGCCATCAGCTCGAGGCAGGCTTCCAGCAGAAGCTTTTCCGTAAAGGGATCGCCGACCTGGACGGTGGGGCGTTTTTCCTCGGTGTCCTCGTTGAACTCGGCCGAGGCCATGCTGGCGCCGTGGATACCGTCGCGCCCGGTCTTCGAGCCGACATAAATCACCGGTGCGCCGATAGCACCCGCCGCAGCATAGAAGATGCGGTGGGCCGGCGCGATGCCGACACACATGGCGTTGACGAGATTGTTGCCGTTGTAGCTGGCATGGAAGGTGGTTTCGCCCCCCACGGTGGGCACGCCCATGCAGTTGCCGTAGCCGCCAATGCCCGAGACGACACCGCCGACGAGGTAGCTGGTCTTGGGATGGTTCGGCGCGCCGAAATGCAGCACGTTCATGTTGGCAATGGGGCGCGCGCCCATAGTGAAGACGTCACGCATGATGCCGCCCACGCCGGTCGCCGCCCCCTGGTGCGGTTCGATAAAACTGGGGTGGTTGTGGCTTTCCATCTTGAAGACGGCAGCCTGGCCGTCGCCGATGTCGACGACACCGGCGTTTTCGCCGGGCCCGCAGATCACCCAGGGTGCTTCGGTCGGCAGGGTCTTCAGCCACAGGCGACTCGACTTGTAGGAACAATGTTCGTTCCACATCGCCGAGAAGATGCCGAGTTCCGTGATGTTGGGCTCGCGCCCAATGATCTCCAGAATCTTGGCGTACTCGTCGGCCGTGAGGCCGTGTTCGGCTACGATATTCGGCGTGATTACGGGTTCGATGTTCATGACAGCGCCTCCACGATGCCCTGGAAGAGGGGCACGGCATCAAGGCTCTGCTGGCGTGGACCCGTGGCATCCTCCGGGTGGGGCATCATGCCCAGCACATTTCCGGCATCGTTCACGATCCCGGCGATATCGGCTGTGCTGCCGTTGGGATTGGCCCGGCTCTCGGGCTCGTCGGGCCCGGCGACGTAACGGAAGGCGATACGGCCTTCGCCCTCCAGCCTCTTGAGCATCTCGTCATCGGCGAAGTAGTTGCCGTCGCCATGGGCAACGGGCACGCGAATCACGCCGCCTTCGGCCAGTTGGCCGGTCAGGGGGGGGTGACGGTTCTCGAGGCGCAGGTGCACGTCACGGCAGACAAAGCTGAGGCTGGCGTTCTTGAGCAGCGCGCCGGGCAGAAGTTCGGTTTCAATCAGCGTCTGAAAGCCGTTGCACACGCCCAGCACCGGGGTGCCCGCCTTGGCCTTGGCCACGATGTCCTTCATCACCGGCGAATGCGCCGCCATGGCGCCGCAGCGCAGGTAATCGCCATAGGCGAAACCGCCCGGCAGCACGATCAGGTCGCAGGCAGGCACGGTGGCGTCACCATGCCATACCATCTGCGTCGATGCCCCGGACCGCTCCAGCGCATCCTGCATATCAACCTCCCGGTTCGTGCCGGGGAACAAGACAATGGCTGCTTTCATACCTGATGAACCGTCATCGCCCGGCTTGACCGGGCGATCCATCGTGAGGTGTCGGGTGAGGGTTTACCTGCCAGGCGTGCTGCATCGTCAACCAAGCTCGATCGCGTAGTTTTCGATGACGATGTTGGCCAGGAGTTTTTCGCACATCTGTTCGATCTGGGCCCGCGCGCTGGCTTCGTCGGTTTCGGTGAGTTCGAGGTCGATCACCTTGCCCTGGCGGACATCGTCGACGCCGTCGAAGCCGAGGCTGCCAAGGGCGTTGTGGATGGCCTTGCCCTGGGGGTCGAGGACGCCGTGTTTGAGGGTGATGTGAACGCGAGCTTTCATGGCGGAACTTTCTGCAGAACGGTCTCTTGGAGGCGTTGGCTCAGGGCATAGCCCGGGGCATCTCGGCCAGGTTGTTCATTTCGGGAAGGATGCCCAGGCGGCGCGCAACCTCCTGATAGCCCTCGGCGACGTTGTCGAGGTCTTTCACGAAGCGGTCCATGTCCATCGGTTCGTTGCTGGTCATGTCCCACAGGCGGCAGCTGTCGGGGCTGATCTCGTCGGCGATGACCAGACGCACGTCGTCTTCGAAGTAAAGGCGGCCATAAGTCAGCGTGAAATCGACCAGCTTGATGCCGGCTCCCATGAACAGTCCGGTCATGAAGTCGTTCACGCGCAGGCTCAGGTGGATCATGTCATCGATGTCCTGCGTCGCAGCCCAGCCGAAGGCGGTGATGTGTTCTTCGGAGACCAGCGGATCGCCGAGTTCATCGGACCGCAGGTAGAATTCGATGATCGAACGGGGCAGGGGCGTGCCTTCCTGCAGACTGAACTTCTCGGCGAAGTCGCCCGCCGCGGCGTTATGCACCACGACATCGATGGGTAGAATCTCAACCTCGCGGACCAGCTGCTCGCGCATGTTGAGCCGCCGTACAAAATGGGTCGGCACGCCGATGTCGGCGAGCCGCGTCATCAGGTACTCGCTGATGCGGTTGTTGATGACACCCTTGCCGTCGACCACCCCGGACTTCTGGGGGCGCCGTGCATAGGCGACATCCTTGAAATGCTGGACCAGAAAGCCGGGCTCGGGACCTTCGTAAAAGTCCTTGGCCTTGCCCTCGTAAACACGCCTGCGGCGAGCCATGGTCGGGTTCCCTGAGGCAATCCGGTGCTCCGAAATCATGGCGAAGAGGCCGCTGGCACCGGTCAGAGCGACCTTATCGCGATTCAGCCGTCAGACACAATCTGTTGGGGTCAAAGACACGGGGACAAACGACACCTTGTCCGGTGGGCCGGCCGCAAAGTGCCATATGGTGTGCCTGCCATCACGGGCAAGGCCGATCAGTGACGAGGATGTCGTGGCAAAGCCGCCAGGACCGTCGATCAGGACTGCACCGGACTCCTGGTTGATGTCGTCGCGGCTGCGGTCTGCAAGGCGCGCGGCCCAGCCGGACCAGTCGTTTTCTTCGGGGGCCGGGGCCGCGGCAGCCCGGAACAGCGGCAGGTGGCGCCGGACACGCGGGCTTGTTTCATCGTCAATATCTAAGGCCGTCAGCATGTGAAGGCCCTCGGGAATGGGGCTGGCGCTGGGACGGTTCTCGGTTTCGTTCCCGGCCCAGCGGACCCACCAGGCCCCGGAAGTATCGCCGATCACCATGTTGAAGGGGCGGAAATCGTGACCATCCAGCGTGGTCAGTGCGTCGGCGGCAGCCTCGGCAGTGTCGTGATCGAGGGCCAGAAGCGGCAGGATGCCGCGGCTGGTCTTGCCGTGGGCCGGTCCGAGCGAGCCAACACGGTTCAAAATCCCTGCAACAACGCCGGAATCGTTGATGCCGAGCCATGTTCCGCCGGCCTCGTGGTCGCGCCCGGCGGTGGTGCCCGGCCGACTGGGCCAATGGCGGGCCGGCGGCGACCAGGCACGATCGGTAAGCTCATCGCGGTTGGCGGCAAGCAACAGGGGCCAGGCGTGGCCGGGACGAAACAGGGTGACTACGGTGCACATGGTGCCGGGTGCCGATTTCCGCCGTTCAGGTCTTGGTCAAGGCGCCGGGGACGCTATATGGTACGGCAACGCCGCGCCAGACCCTGGCCGGGCCCGATATAACATCTTTGGAAAGACGGATCAGACCATGGCGCTCTTCGAAGACCGCAAAAAAGGCCAGGAAGGCAAGTACGCTCACGACCAGGAAACCCAGTTCAAGGCCGGCGTACGGCGCAACAAGCTGCTGGGTCTGTGGCTCGCCGAGCAGATGGGCAAGGGCGGCGACGTTGCCGAGGCCTATGCCAAGGAAGTCATTGAATCCGATTTCGACCGTCCGGGTGACGATGATGTCGTGGAAAAGGTCATGGCGGACATCCAGGCCGCCGGCCTCGGCATCGACGAGCACAAGCTTCGCGCCAAGATGACCGCCCTGATGGAAGAGGCTCTGGCCCAAATCCAGTCGGAGTAGGAGGGGCTCGCCGGGGTGTTACTGCCCGGCCAAGACCCGATTGATAACCGTTTCTGCGTGTTTGGTGTAGAATCCGTAGTCGAAGATGGCTTCGATTTCGGCGTCGCTGAGCTTGGCTGAGACTTCAGAATCGGCCTTCAGGCGATCCATGAAGCTGCCGCCCTCGTTCAAGGTCGCCATCGCGTTGCTCTGGATCAGGCGGTAACCGTCTTCGCGGCTGATCCCGGCCTGCGTGAGCGCCAGCAGCGCGCGCTGGGAAAAGACCAGCCCGTGCAAGCGATCTAGATTGGCCTGCATGGCCTCGGGATAAACCACTAAACCTTCGACGACCATGGTCATGCGTGTGAGCGCGAAATCCAAGGTCAAAGTTGCATCTGGGCCAATGTTGCGTTCCACCGATGAGTGGGAAATATCCCGCTCGTGCCACAGGGCGACGTTCTCGAGAGCGGGCACCGCGGCCGAGCGGACAAGGCGCGCCAGGCCAGTAAGGTTCTCAGTCAGGATGGGGTTCCGCTTGTGGGGCATGGCCGAACTGCCTTTCTGCCCTTTTGTGAACTCCTCCTCGGCCTCGCGCAGTTCGGTGCGCTGCAGGTGGCGGATTTCCACCGCAAGGCGTTCGACCGATGAAGCAACCACCGCCAGCGCAGCAAAGAAGGCGGCATGACGGTCGCGCGGGATGACCTGGGTCGAGACCGGTTCCACGGCGAGCCCCAGCTTTTCGGCGACATGGGCTTCGACACGGGGATCCACGGTGGCGAACGTCCCGATCGGCCCCGAGATGGCGCAGGTCGCGATCTCTCCACGCGCCGCGACCAGCCGTTTGCGGCTGCGCTGGAATTCGGCGTGATAGCCTGCGATTTTCTGGCCGAAGGTCATAGGCTCGGCATGGATGCCGTGGCTGCGGCCCACGCACAGTGTCAGGGCATGCTCCCGCGTGCGTTTCTCAAGGGCGGCGAGCAGACCATCGACATCGGCAATCAGAATGTCGGCGGCCTGTGTGAGCTGCACGGCAAAGCAGGTGTCGAGCACATCCGAGGACGTCATGCCCTGGTGCATGAAACGGGCTTCTTCGCCGACATGCTCGGCGACATTGGTCAGGAAGGCGATGACATCATGCTTGGTTTCACGCTCGATCTCGTCGATCCGCTCCGCTTCGAAGGCGCCGCGCTCGCGCAGAGCGGCGGAAACCCCCTGGGGGATCGTGCCCAGCTCTTCCATTGCTTCGGCCGCTAGGGTCTCAATCTCCAGCATGATGCGGAACTTGTTGTCGGGCTCCCAGATGGCGGTCATTGGGGCGCGAGAATAACGCGGAATCATGGTGTGACGTCTCGTGAGGTGGGATGGACTGGGACATTAGCATGAAGGCCGTGGCCGTGCATGATGCCCGGCACACCGGATTGTGCAATCGACCGAGCTTTCCGTGGACAATGTTGACCGAAGCCACTGGTGGTATGAGCTCGCATGTTGCTGGATACTGCGAGCTCCCTGACACCTCCAAACTAGTCGATGCTGTGACCTCAGGTGGTGCCGATCTCGTGATCGGTTCGCGTATGCTCGGCGGTGCGGAACCCAGAGCGTTTGGCATGGTGCAGCGGTTCGGCAATAGCTTGGCCTGCAGTCTGATGCGATGGTTGTGGAACGCGACCTATACCGATCTCGGACCTTTGAGAGTCATCCGACGCAATGTCCTTGTGGCGCTGGACATGCAGGAGCGTGCCATGAATTGGACGGTCGAGATGTAGGTGAAGGCCGCATCACGCGACCCGCAGGTGCAAGAGGTTCCGGTCCGTTATCGGCGACGTGTTGCCGACCGTTCCAAGATTTCAGGATCGTTCACCGGATCGATCCGCGCGGGATTCGGCATTCTCTACGTTACCAGCAGGGCGCGGTTGGCCGGTTAGTTGATCGCCAGGCTCACAATGCCCAGGCCGTCGATGGTGCAGTGTGCAGTCTCGCCTGCCTTGAGAGGCGCTGCCGCGACCATCGAACCCGTCAGGACTATCTGACCCGCCTGCAGGCTCTGGCCCCGTGCGGCGAGGGCATCGGCCAGCCAGGCCAGCGCGGCGAAGGGATGGCCCATGATATCGCGGCCTGCACCCTGGCCGCGAACTTCACCGTTCACAGTTGTGGTGCCGGTTACGGCGGCGAGGTCGAGTGCCTGCCAGTCGTCTCGTTCCTCGCCGAGAACCACGGCCCTCTGGAAGAAATCGTCGGCGATGAGCTCTCCGACATGGGTGGCTTCGAGATCGGCGTGACGCAGTTCGGCGAGTTCAATCGCTGTCATGCAGGTGCCGACATGTGCGGAGACGCTGGCGACGTCATGGCCTCCGGTACGGGCCGGAACGTCGCTCGCCAGCCTGATGGCGAGCTCACATTCGGCGACGGGGTTGTAGAGAGTTGAGGCGGGGACACTGGCCGGGGAAGCGAGAACGTTGGGCACGAGAACCGCGCCGCCGCTGGGGCTGTCGAGGTCCAACATCTCCTGCATGACCTTGGTGGTGCAGCCGATCTTCCAGCCGGCCAGAGCTTGTCCGGCTTCGCCGCGCTGGCGGATCACTTCATCCTGCACGGCATAGCCGTCTTCAGCACTGCCGGGCCGCAAAGCCATGGGCAGGCGGTTGAACACTCCCCCAGCGTCGCGGGCGGCGATCATACCTGCAGCGGCTTGCTTGAGTGTTTCAGGTGTCATGGTGTGGTCCCCATACGGCCATGAATGCGTCGCGTGGCCGTGACGGTGAAGATTGAGAGCACCAGCATGATAGCGGCCAGGCGGAACAGCCAGACCGTGTCACCCTGGTCCATCATGTAACCAAAGACCGGCGGTGCAATGAAGGAGCCGGAATCCATTGCCAGCGTCATGAAGGCGAAGACCTTGCCTGTCTGACCGGCAGGCGTGACCTGGCGGACGATGAGGTCGCGTGACGGTGTAACAATACCTGCGCCAATGCCGGCCATGCCGATGAGAACAAAGATCAACACTACGCCTGCGCTGAGTTCACCGACGAGCAGGATGCAGGTCGCTGCGATGGAGAATCCGAACACCGCGATCTGCCCGTGACGAGTCGTGCGGTCCGCGATGACGCCGCCGATGAGAATTCCCAAGGCCGAGAAGCCGAAGAAGACGGTAAGGCCGAAGGTGCCGATCGATTCGGGGATGCCGTGATGCTCGAACAGCGAGGCGGGCAGGAAGCTGTCGAAACCCCAGTAGGAGATGGTCGTGAACAAGAAGAACAGGAAGCACATCATCACGGGCAGAGAGAACAGAAGCTGGAAGTCTCCCCGCCTGCCACTCCCGCTTTCTGAATTTTGTGCTTCCGCCGCATTCCTGTCGTCACGCAAGTCGTCCCGGAAGACATACATGGCAGCGGCCACCGCAAGGCCCAAAACGCCCAGGGCAACAAGCGCACCACGCCAATCCCAATAGAGGATCGCGAGGCCGATGATAGCAGGGGTGAGGGCGAAACCGGCATAACCGGAGAAGGTATGAACACTAAAGGCACGGCCCAGCCAGGCCTTGGGCACCGTCGCCGACAGGATCGTATATCCGCAGGGATGAAACACCGTGTTGCCCAACCCGGCGAACAGGGCGCAGATCAGAAGTTCGTTGTAGGATTGCGCCAGCCCGAAGCCGATTGTGGCCAGCGCACTCACGATGAGTCCCGTGATCAGCACGAGGCGGGCAGGGACCCGATCGACAAGGAAGCCGACGGGCACGACCGATACGGCTGATGAGATCGCCATTACGGCCATGACGATGCCCATGGCCGTATAGCTGACGTCAAACAGCGCGACCCAGATGACGATCAGCGGCGGCACAACCATCGTGTAGAGATGGTTTAGGCAATGCCCCAGGCTGACCAGACCAACGACCTTGATCGGATTGGGAGCATCCATCGATAGGGCGGTCATAAGGCTTCTCCCGACAAGTGCTTGGGTTTGCCAGCCGGCAGAAGCTGGGCGATGAGGACCCCACAGATGATCAAAAGACCGCCGATCAGGTGCTCGGCTTCCGGGGGTTCACCCTGGATCATGCGGATCACGACCACGACCACGGGCGCGAGATTGCTGTAGATCGATGCAATAGTCACGCCGATGCGGCTGACACCCCAATGCCAGGTGAAGAGTGCAAACGATGCGGGGCCGGCACCCAGAAACAACAGATAGCCGATGGATTCCCAATCGAGCTGGAAGCGCATTTCGGCGATTCCCAGCAGGATGAGAATAGGCATGATCACCACCATCGTCAGGCCCCCGATCAGGATGGTGATGGCGGTGATGCCGATCTGCGAAAGGCCGGTGAGCCAGCGTTGCGCGCCGATCGAGTACCAGGAGAAGATTGTGATGGCGGCCAGCATCATGAGCTCGCCGCCGCGCAGATTGCCGACATCGTCGAGCTCGCCGCCGATCGCGGCGAAGACACCACCCGCGAAGGCTACAACGGCACCGACCATCACCGAGACAGTCAACGGCAGGCGGAATCCGACGCGCGCGACAAAGGCCGCAACGATGGGCGCCGAAGCGGCAACGATGGCAGCGGGTACAGGCCCCGCGTATTTCACACCGAGTGTCAGGAAGATGGTGGACCCGGAGATTCCGACCGCACCGAGCAACAGGGCGGGGCGCCATGGAATGCGGCGCAGGGGATGGCCCTGGGTGGCAACGGCATAGCTGATCATCAGGAAAAAGGCGCCCGAAAGCAGGCGGCCTGTGGTGATCAGATAAGGGTCCCAGGTTTCGAGAAGAACATCTGTGACGAGAAAATGGGTGGCCCACACGCAGACACCGGCCGCGACGACGATGTTGCCTGCGGCCTTCTCGCGGGCCGTGACGGTTTGTTCTTCAGACATGGCATCCGCTCTACACCACCGGAGAAGGGATGTCAGGGCCTGTTACAGACAGCTGAGAGCGCGGAGGCTGGCGTGGCTGTCACGAGCGATGACGATGTGGTCGTGGACCACCACGCCGTCGGCCTTCAGGGCCGCGACGATCTCGGCGGTCATCGTGATGTCCGCACGGCTGGGCGTGGGATCGCCCGAAGGGTGGTTGTGTACTAGGATCAGCGCTGTGGCGTTGAGCTCGATGCTGCGGCGGGCAATCTCGCGTGGGTAGACCGTTGCGTGGTCGACGGTGCCTTCCTGCTGAACCTCATCGGTGAGCAGGCGATTCTTGCGATCGAGGAAGAGGATACGGAACTGCTCGCGTTCCTCGAAGGCCATCGCCGTCGGAACTAGTCGAGAACGGCCTCGAAGCTGGAAAGAACCGGTCTGCCGGTGACTTCCGCACGAAGGAGGCGGTCGGTGGCGGCACGCACGACCTTGATGGCGACCGGTGCGACCTCGCCCAGGCTCTTGACGGTGCACAGGTCGTCGACACTGGCATTGAACACCCCATCGAAGGTCTTGAACTGGGCTATCAGCGTCGTGGTGGCCGGTTTCACGTCGCAGCGTAGAATCGCCATGGCGAACAGTAGTTCGAGCAGTTCGTAGTCGTGCAGGGCGTCGGTGCCACCATCGAGAAAACGCTGACGCAGCCGTTTGCGGTGATTGACGTAATCGGGTTTGCGCTCGCCCGTCATGGGCTCTGGCGTCAGGCGCTCTGGTAGGGCGGCAACTTGTGTCCGGCCGGGGAGAGCGTAAAGACCTCGTAGCCGTCCTCGGTGACGGCCAGTGTATGTTCCCACTGGGCGGAGAGGCTCTTGTCGCGGGTCACCGCAGTCCAGCCGTCTTCCAGAATCAGCACGTCTGGCCGGCCCAGATTGATCATGGGTTCGATGGTGAAGAACATGCCTGGTGCCAGCTCCAGTCCCGTGCCGGGCCTGCCGTAGTGCACGACATTGGGATGGTCGTGGAATATCTGGCCGATGCCGTGGCCGCAGAAGTCGCGCACGACCGAGCAGCGTTGCCTCTCCGCATGGCTCTGGATCGCGTGGCCGATGTCGCCCAGTCGCGCGCCAGGCTTCACGGCCTCGATCCCGCGCCACAGGCATTCAAAGGTGATCTCGGCCAGGCGCGATGCCTTACGCTTGACCTCGCCGGCATAGAACATGCGGCTTGTATCGCCGTACCAGCCGTCAAGAATGACGGTCACGTCGATGTTGAGTACGTCGCCATCGCGCAGAACCTTGTCGGGGCTCGGGATGCCGTGACAGATGACGTGGTTGACCGAGGTGCAGATCGATTTTGGAAAACCACGGTAGTTCAACGGCGCGGGGACCGCGTCGTGATCCAGGATGAATTCATGGCACAGCCGATCGAGCTCTTCCGTGGTGACACCTGGCTTCACGTGATCGCCAATCATGTCAAGCGTGCGCGCGGCAAGCTCGCCGGCGGCCCTCATCTTCGGAAAAGCGTCGGGATCATGGATCGTGATACGCGGTTCGCGGCTACGCTGGGCTTGTTCCATCACTGAATCTCTTGCCGCCTCAGTCCAGAACGATCGGCAATCGGCGGTCGATGACGATCTCTTGCGGGCTCAATCTACACGAATAGGCATAAGCCTCAACGCCACGGGCCAGGGCATCGCGCAGAGCGGCGTCATAGCCGGGGTCGATGTCATCGGCGGTGGTGAAGCCCTCGCAATCCATGCGCTGAATGCAGTAGATCAGCACAGACCGATGGCCTGCCTCGACCATCAGGGCCAGCTCATTCATGTGCTTGGCGCCACGGGTGGTCACCGCATCGGGGAACTCAGCCAGTGTGGTGTCGCGCCGCATGTGGCAGTTCTTGACCTCGACGTAGCAATCCGGCCTATCCGGGTCGGTCAGCAGCATGTCGATGCGGGAGTTGGTGCCGTACTTCACCTCGCGGCGTAGCTCGGCATACCCTGAGAGTTCTTCGATGGTGCCGTTCAGAATGGCTTCCTCGACCAGGGCATTCGGGCGACCGGTGTGGCAGCCGATCAGCGTATCGTCGGCCTCCACGAGCTCCCAGTCCCACTGCAGCTTGCGCTTGGGATTGCCGGCAGGCGCCAGCCAGGTCGCCATGCCGGGATCCTTGATGCCGATCATACCGCCGGGATTGGCGCAGTGGGCCGTGACGACCTCGCCTGACTCCAACCGGTGATCGGATAGAAAGCGTTTGTAGCGCTGTACAAACGTGGCGCGCCGCAGGGGACGGGGAAAATCCAATGTTCAGGGCTGGCCGTAGCCGGGGTCGGGTTCGAACGGTTCTTCGTCCTCGGCGGCATCCGGGTCGAAAAACATCACGTCTTCGTCCTCCGGATCAGGCTTTTCCGGAAGGTTCGAGTTGAATTCATGATCGCTGGTGAACTCTAGACGCATGCGGACCTCGTTGTCCGCATTGGCGAGGCGCGCGAACAGTTCGCTTGCCGTGGCTCTGGCGTCGTCCTCGGCATCCTGCAGCCGTGCGACCGTCTCGGTGTCATACGGGAAGCTGAACACGCGGGGCTTGGCACCGCCGGGCATCTCGAACCAAAGGAAGATCGCCTTATCTTCGTGGATGTCATAACCCAGAACGCGGTGGTTCTCGGTGAAATCGACGAAGATGGACGAGTGTGCCGGTTTGGGCAGCCCCATCAACTCATATACGGTGAAGTATCCGACCGGGATCAGCAGCACCAGGGAGATCAGCGCGGCGACCTTGCGCCACAGGCGACCGTGCGACATGACTGCGGCCCAGGCGATCACGGCGATCAGCAGAAAACTGATGATGAAGGAGGCGGAGGCGATGGTCACCGGCTACAGCCTCTCGCTCTCGAGGAGTGTCTTGTAGAGATTGTTGACGGTCAGGGGCAGCAGCTCACCGGATTCGTTGAGTTCGAATCGTACGACCGTCTCCTCCTGGTCGATGCGGACCAGTGCGACCTTGCGCAGGATGATCTGACGGGCAGGCTTCTCGACATCGAGTTTTACACTGACGATCAGCCAGACCGGGACTGGCCATTGCTGCACCTCGTTGCGATACATATGGATGTTGACGATGTATTCGCCCGCCGGCACGCCGCGACTGTAGGCCATCTCGTGATTCGCGGCGGTGAGATCGTTCATGTAGCCGAGGTCGTCGCGCAGGAGATCGAAGATCGATCCGCCGCGCTGTGACCAGCCAACGGGGCCGTCACCGGGAGCCTGTACCCAGAGGTCGACATCGGCATCGATATGTTCGGGCCATTTGATCTCGACGATTACGTTGCCGGGCGTGAGCAGGTCCGAGACTTTGGTTTGTGGCGGATTGACGTGCGGCAGCAGCAGGATCACCAGGGCGACGAAGCCCAGGAGCGCCAGAAGAATGACGTCGCGGAAGACCGTTGCCGCGGCATCGTCGTCGAGGGGATCAAGCGCCTGCAAGGTCTTCGCCGCGTTCCACGGTGGTGTTGATCAGGCGCACGGTGCCGGTCGCCAGGAGCTGATAATTCGCCATGAGCCAGACGTTGAGGACGCCGCCGACCAGGGTGGTGGTGAGTGCCGTCGACATGCCCGAAATCAGCGCGGAGACCATCGGTCCGATGTTTTCTGTGTCACTGGCAAGATCGGGGTCGACCCCCGAAAGAGCGATGATGAAGCCGATCACAGTGCCGATGAGGCCGAGAAACACGAGGCTCGAACCCATGTGACGGATGATGGTGATGTTTTGCGAGAGCTCCAGCCGCAGGGAGGAGGCCATTGTTTGCCGGCTTTGAGAATCCTTTCCCGCGGTGGTGGCAACGTAACGCGCCGCGCGTGAGGGAACGGCGGGATCAAACGCCCGGGCCTTGTTGATTTCTCGGCTGGTCCAGACCACGCGCCAGACGCAGAGCCCCAGGCCGACCAGGAAAACCAGAGCGATCACCGTGACGAACCGTGTTTCGTCGGCTTCGAAGGCCTGCTGGACTAGTCCATTGGCAAGCGCGAGTACGACCAGCGCGACGGCGATGATGTTCAGTAGCGCAAAGCGCAGAATAAGCAGATGGCTGTGAGGGTCACCTGATTGCGAGGCGGGCAGGGGTGCTGCGTCGTCTTTCGTGGCCATGAAGGCTCCGGACTGAAATGGCGCGGCACTATAGCGGCGGCACCGGCAGCAAACCAAGCAACGCACAAAACTGCGTAGGGCCCCATGTCACTGCGATTGGCGTTGCGCTCGCCTAAGCGAAGGGCGACCTGAGGAGCTGCAGAGAGTCAGGCTCTCTTGAGCCGGCAATCGAGTTATTCGGAGACCGTGATCTCGTCACTGTCGAAATTGGCCACTGTCTTGTCGACACGGTAGGCCCAGTGAATCGAGCTGGCCGTGTGAATCAGAATTATCGTTGAAACCGTGGTTCTGGCAGTTCGGCCCACGGCTGAAAGGCTGCTCTTGGCGACGAGGAGTATCTCTCCATCGATGTCCGTGAGGCCGACGATCCGATCTTCCATCACCACGTCATGGATTTCGAGGTCGAAACCGAGGGACGCTTCACACTGTTTCTTCAGAACTTCGGCGACAGGATCGTCGGGCAAACGGAAGGCCGGAGAACCCATGGAGAGGATGCCGAGGCAGTCGAATGTCGATAGCTCATAGGTCGTCTGGAGGATGTCTTCGTATTGATCGACGTTTGCGTAGGTGCCCGGTTGGAGATCGACGACTGGCCGCAGCAAGTCGACGCTGCCGAACACCATCCGGCCGGTCTGGGCGACGGCGTTGTTGTCATGGGGACATGATGATCCCTGCGGTGACCGGCAGCCCGCTTCGCAGGCCGGTGCAGTTGGCCCGCCAGCCGGCGACAGGTTCGACAACGGCGGTGCCGTCGAACAGCTCGACAGAGAGGGATGCGTCGCGGTCCGCCCTGGCGGCTACACCGCATACCGAGGCGGCTGTCAACGCGATGCAGGTCGACAGAGTTGTCGGCGACTTGGCCACGGA
The DNA here is from genome assembly GCA_002722885.1 of Rhodospirillaceae bacterium. Taxonomy (GTDB): domain Bacteria; phylum Pseudomonadota; class Alphaproteobacteria; order SP197; family SP197; genus SP197. The sequence continues at coordinate 213,620 of PBNE01000012.1, read as the reverse complement.
ACTCCCCGTCCAAATTGGTATGGCAACGTAGCAGGGTGCTGGCTTTGGGCTATTGGGTGCGCAAGACAACGATCGGGGTGACGCCCGTGGCTGTTGCACACTCATGCGCCTTGGGGCATCACTGGCGACAGCGCTTTCGGAGCAACGATGTCCCAGACCGTGACTGCAGCCGTCCTTGTCATCGGCAACGAAATTCTGTCAGGCCGCACCCAGGATACCAATGTCGCGTTTCTGGGCAAAAGTCTGAACGATCTCGGGATCCGCTTGATGGAGGTGCGCGTGGTGGCCGACATCGAAGATGAGATTGTCTATGCCGTGAACGCACTACGGGTCCGCTATGACTATCTCTTCACGACCGGCGGGATTGGTCCAACCCATGATGACATCACTGCCGACAGTGTGGCCGCGGCCTTCGACGTCGGTATCGACTACCATCCCGAGGTCTTTGAGCTCCTGAAGCAGAACTTCGAGAGCCGGGGACTGGAAGCCAACGGCGCGCGGATGCGGATGGCGCGTGTACCCGACGGTGCGTTGTTGATCGACAACGAAATCAGCCTGGCACCAGGATTCCAGATCGAGAATGTCTTTGTGCTGGCCGGCGTGCCATCGATCGCGCGCGCCATGTTCAACGGAGCTAGCAACCGCCTGCGCCGGGGCGAAGTGGTGCGGTCGCGCTCGATCCGCTGCCATTGCGGTGAGGGCACCATCGCTGATACCCTGGCAGTCGTACAGGATGCCTTTCCCGTTGTCGACATCGGCAGCTACCCCTGGAGCAAGGACGGCAGGTATGGAACCAGCCTGGTCCTGCGCGCAACCGACATAGCTATGCTCGATTCCGCATACGACGCTGTCTTTCAGGCTGCCGTCGAAGCCGGTGGTGACCCAGTTGAAGAACCCGCTGAAGCGTAAGCGGGATGAGCGAGACCCGCCGCCTTGTGGCGATCTTCTATCCCGATGTTGCCGGCTACAGTCGGATGACAGGTGATGACGAGGTAGGAAGCCATCGTCGGGTTATGGCGGTTCTTGATGATGTGGCCGAACGGATCACAGCAGCCGATGGCGAAGTCCTGCGCTACGCCGGAGACGCCATTCTGGCGACTTTTCCCAGTGTTGTTCTGGCGGTCGATAGCGCCGTGGAAATCCAGAAGATGTTAGCCGAACAGCATGCCGGAATGCTCGAAGATCAACAGGTCCGGCTCCACATCGGCATCAACCTGGACAATGTCATCGAAGATCGGGGTGAGGTTTACGGCGAGGGCGTCAACCTGGCGGCCCGTCTGGAAGCTGCGGCAGAGCCCGGCGGTGTTTGCCTGTCGCACAGCGCTCATGAGCAGGTCGTCGGCAAGACAATTGTCAGCTTCAGCGATGATGGCGAAGCGTCACTCAAGAACATCGACAAACCGGTTCGGATCTTCCACTGGTCGCCGGACCTCACGACGTTGCTGGAACAGGCCACCGAAGAGACATTCCTGAACAAACCCTCGATCGCTGTCTTGCCCTTCGACAACATGTCGGGTGACCCTGAACAGGAGTTCTTCTCGGATGGAATCAGCGAAGACATCATCACTGACTGGCGCGGTTCTGCTCGCTGCTGGCCATGGCCAAGCCGACGTTCAGTGAGCTGGCGGGGGCAGTCGAAGACGCGCGCGATGCGGGTGCCTCAGAAAAGGGCTCCGTACGCGTAACGCTGCCCTACAGTGCCTAACAGATCATTCTGGCGCCGCGACTTGCGGCCTTTGCGGAGACCTATCCGCAGATAGAACTCGAACTTTCGTTCAGTGAGGCCTTCGTCGATATCACCGCAGAGGGTTACCATGCAGGTGTGCGCATGGTCTATCTGACCGGCAACGACATGATTGCCGTGCGGCTGACCCCTCCGACCCGGCAGGTGGTGTTCGCCTCACCAGGTTACTCGGAACACTGCGGAAGTTCCTAGGTTCCGGCCGATCTTCTCAATCACAACTACATCCGCTATTGCTATATCGCATTGGGCCGTATTGCGGATTGGCAGTTCCAGGCGGAGAAGGGAGTGATCTCCGTTGATGCGCGCGGCAGCCTCATCCTGAACAGCACGGTCGCGGTAATCCGCGCCGCCCGCGACGGCATCGGGCTGAGCTGTCTTGTCGGACCCAATGTCGATGACGAAATCGCGGAGGGACATCTGGCAAGTGTGTTGGACGATTTCGCCTGCGAACGGCCCGGATACTTCCTCTATTTCAACCGGGCTAACGCGAGTATCAAGGCGGTACGGACCTTCATCGACTTCATGCGTGGGTCCGGAACCGGCTGCTGACATTCTGTTTTTCGGACTCCTCACGGCGCATCTCTGCTAAGCAAGCGGCGGCTTCGGTGCTTCCTGCCTGAGGCATGAGGTTTTAAGGCGATGACGGATGTGAACGACGGCCGCGCGAAGCGGAATGTCGCCGTTCTTGTGGCGGCACAGGCGATCCTCGGCTCGCAGATGCCGATGATTTTTGTCTTCGGCGGGCTGGCGGGCAGCATGCTTACGCCCAATCCGTGCCTCGCCACTCTGCCAATCTCGATGGTCGTTTTCGGCTCGATGACGGCCGCGCCGTGGATCTCGCCGCTGATGCAGCGCAAGGGGCGGAAGTTCGGCTTCTTTGTCGGGGCTGTCGGCGGTGCCATCGGTGCAGCCGTGGCGGCCTGGGGGCTGATGACCGGTTCGTTCCTGTTGTTCCTGCTGGGCTCGTATCTCACCGGGATCTACATGTCGGCGCAGGGCTTCTATCGCTTTGCAGCAACCGATGTGGCGTCGGAGTCCTATCGGCCCAAGGCCGTTTCTTATGTCATGGCCGGCGGCCTGCTCTCAGCCGTGTTCGGGCCTCAACTCAACAAGCTCGTATCGGATGTGACGGTTCTGCCGTTGATTGGCGATGTCCTGCCACCGATCCCGTTCCTGGGGACCTACATCACCGTGGTCGGCCTGAACCTCGGCGGTATGTTCCTGTTTCTGTTGCTTGACCTTCCGGAGGGCGACGGAAAGACCCCATCACAGGTGGCGATGCCTGCGGGACGGTCGCGAATGGACCTGCTGCGTAATCCCACGATCCTCGTGGCGGTGATCTGCGCGATGGTGGCCTACGCGCTGATGAATCTCGTGATGACGTCGACCCCATTGGCGGTGGTCGGCTGTGGGTTCACCACAGACAATGCCAACGACATTGTCTCGGCCCATGTCCTGGCCATGTTCGCACCTTCGTTTTTCACGGGCCACCTGATCAAGCGGTTCGGGGTCACGATCATCATGAGCCTGGGGCTTGGCCTGCTAGCTCTGGCGGGCCTTGTGGCGCTGATGGGCGTGGAGCTTGAGAACTTCTTTCTGGCGCTGATGCTGCTTGGCATCGGCTGGAACTTCGCCTTCATCGGTGCGACCACGTTGTTGGCAGGGGCCCATGCGCCTCACGAGAGGGGCAGAGCGCAGGGCTTGAACGACATGATGGTCTTCGGCTGTGTCACGCTGGCGAGCCTCGCCTCGGGCGGGCTGATGAACTGTTCGGGCAGTTCGGCCGCCGACGGCTGGAGCGCGGTGAACCTCGCGATGGTACCGCTGCTGGCGCTGGCTGCAGGTTCGCTGATCTGGCTTTCGATGCGAAACCGCGACACAGCCGCCTAGAGCCGCTCCAGGATCTCTTGGCTCATGGCGACGACCTCCGGCAGGTAGGTGTCGTCCTGGGCGTGTCTGTCTTCGAGGACGCTGAAGAAGGCGACGGCGGCCTCCTTGTCGGGATCGGCCATCAGGAACTGGCCACCATAGCCACCGTGACCGACCCAGGTGCCGTTGGTGAACATCTGGTTGGAATAGCGCTGGCCCTCACGCGATCCCGTGATCAAGGTGCCGCGGTCGTTCCGTGTGGTCTCAATGAATGCGGTATCGCCGATCGTATACCCATCGACACCCACACCACCGCGAGCGAAGAGCAGGCCGTATCGCGCCATATCGCGTGTGGTCATCAACCCGCCACCTGACAGGACCGGCACGAATTCGCAGTCGAGCGAGATATGGAAGGTGCCTTCGAGCCCGGCGGCGTTCACTATCTCGACCAGATGGTGCTTCAGGTCCCGGCCACTCTGCTGTTCTGCGATCCAGCCCGCGAGATCGGTGTTGGCCGATTTGTAATGCATCAGGTTGTCGGGGTTCGTCGTGCCGTCGTCGACAAGCTCCATGGCGAGCTGGCGCACGCTGATGCCGGGATGGCCGGGCGGCGGTAGGCGCCAGTTCATGGCGACCTCCTCCTGGCCATAACCCATGCGCGCGCCAGGCGCGGGCCAGGGGGCATAGGGCGCGGCGTAGTCTTCGTCGAAGTTGTTCATCACGTTCATGTCGAGCGCCTGCTGGACCGTGCGCCCGCGGTAGCCGCTACCGATGTCGGGGAGGTAGTTTTCGATCGGGTTCTCCAGATCAACTTTTCCCTCGGCGACCAGACGGCCGTAGATCAGATTGAGGTGAGTCTTGGTGATCGACTGCATGGAATGCGGCATGTCGGGAGCGAAATCGGCGGCATACTTCTCAAACAGCACGTCGCGGCCCTGGGCGACGACCATGCCGCAGAAAAGCGATGTGTTGGTCGAATGCCGGACGCTCGGAAGATCTCCGATGGTGCGGTCGATGCGGGTGCGCAGTGGCAACACGTGGCTGGCCCGCAGTGAGAGGCCATGGCGATGTAACCAGTGCAGATTGCGGAAACCCCAGCGACGGGTCTCGGCCCTGTTCCAGAATCCGAGGTTATCGTTGTCAACCTCGAGATGGGGATTGCGGATGATGTGGGACGAGAGATCACTGGCCATGGTGGTGCTCCAAACTTCAGAAAACGCCGGCTTCCAGACCGGCCGCCATCAAGGTGCCGAGTTCCTCGGCCTCTTCAGAAAAACTGTCCTGCCACTCGCCCTTGAACAGCAAAACCTCGTTGACCGCGCGCCAGCGCAGGCCTCCGGTGATGCTTTCGATGGCGCGTCGGGTGCCCGTTCCGTCAAGTCCGGCGCGGATGTAGGTCGCAAATGGCAGGCCCTGCTTCTCCTTAAGGACGGGATAATAGCATCGGTCGAAGAAGTCCTTCATTGCGCCCGACATGTAGCCGAGGTTCTCCGTGGTCCCCAGCACCACAGCATCGGCCGCGAGAACGTCTTGCGATTGCGTCTCGAAGGGTGAAAGCGTACGGATGTTGATGCCCTCGGCGTCCAGTGACCGCGCGCCGTGTTCCACACAGTCGCGCAGGCGCTGCGTGTTGGGCGAGGGCACATGGCCGATGATGAGCAGGGTCTTGGTCATGACCGTCTTCCCTTGCAGGCACGAGCGGATGCGTCAAGCAAGGCAGAGAAGCTGCACCGCTGGCTGACAGACCGATCGCGCTTGATGTCTCTCGCAATTGGGGTTTCGCTTTGTTCCAGCACGATTTGACGAATTCTGCCCGGCGGTGTTTTGGGCTGTCGTCGGTCGGCGAGGCCTGACAGGAGTGGATCATATCACGGTACTGGAACAGAGCGACCACGAAGGTGTGCTGATCCTCACGACGGATCGTCCGAAACAGCATAATGCTCTGAACATCGCGATGTGGGAGGCGTTGCGCGATGCCCTGGCGGAAGCACGCAACAATCGGGCACGATGCGTGGTGCTGACGGGTGCGGAAGGCGCCTTCAGCAGCGGCGGTGACTGGGTTGAGGCGTCGATAGAAGGTGATGAGTTCATTGAACGCGTTTATGGGCTCACCCATGAGGTGGTCGAGGCCCTCTATGTCCTGCCATGCCCGACCATCGCCATGATCCCGGGACCTGCCATCCAGGCCGGTCTGGAACTTGCCCTGGCGTGTGATTTTCGGTTTGCGGGTGTCTCGTCAGTGTTTGATATCGGCTTCACCAGGTTCGCGGCACCGCCCGAGGCGATCTCGGAAGCGATGTTGCCGCGACTGCTGGGACTGGAACAGGCCAAACGTTGGGTTTTCAGCGGCGAGCGCCGGACGGGTGAACAGGCCAGGACCTTCGGCCTTGTCAGCGAGTTCTTCTCCGATGACAGCTTGCGCGACGAGACGCTGTCGTATGCCTCCGAACTGGCGAAGGGGCCCACGCCGGCCTATGCCTCCAGCAAGACTCTGATGAACGAGAGTTTTGAAAAGCCCGTGCAAGAAACCCTCGCTGCGGCCAATCGCCTTGAAACGCGAGCCAGACGACAGCCGATGCTTTAGAAGGCATGCAGGCGATGATCGAACGCCGCGCGCTTCGGTTTACGCGCACTTAAGTGGCTGCCTGCAGGCCGATACGACAAAAAGTTCATTTGTGTGGAGTTAGACGATGGCCGACGAATTCATGAACAAGGTCGCGAGCTATGACGACAAGTACGATCCGAAGCTTGCGGCGCGATACACCGAACTCGCGACCTTCATGCGGGCGCCTTATCAACTCGATGTCACGGGCCTCGATATTGCGATGCTGGGCATTCCCTTTGACGGTGGCGTGACCAACCGGCCAGGAGCCCGCCACGGCCCGCGCGAGATGCGCAACCAGTCGAGCCTGATGCGGGCGATCCATCATGTCAGCCGAGTCAATCCCTATGCGCTCTGCAAGGTCGCCGACGTCGGTGACGTTCGGTTCGACCATGTCATGGACAACGAGCGCGCCATGGCCGACATCGAAACACGGATCGGCCAGATCCTGGCCGCTGGCGCTATGCCGCTTTCGGCGGGCGGCGATCATTCCGTGACCTATCCGATCTTCAGGGTTCTGGGTCGCGAGCAGCCTGTCGGCATGATCCACATCGATGCGCACACCGACACCTGGGGTGAGATTCAGGGCTCGAAGTTCAATCACGGTTCACCCTTTCGGCTGGCGACCGAAGAGGGCTTTCTTGATCCCACCCGCACGATCCAGATCGGTATCCGGGGACCGCAGAACAGCCCTGAGGGCTGGGAGTATTCCCATGACAAGGGTATGCGTGTGGTCTTCATCGAGGAGTTCGACGAGATCGGGGTCGATGCCGTGATTGCCGAAGCCCGCAAGGTTGTGGGCGATGGTCCGACGTACATCTCGTTCGACGTCGACGGTCTCGATCCCGTCTATGCGCCGGGCACGGGCACACCGGAATCGGGCGGCATCTCGATGCGTGAGGCGCAGAAGCTCCTGCGAGGTTTCCGTGGGCTGAACCTGATCGGCGGCGATGTCGTCGAGGTCGCGCCACCCTTTGACCCCAGCGGCAACACCGCGATGAATGGTGCGACCCTGATGTACGAGATTCTCTGTCTGCTGGCAGAGGTCCGTGCAGGTGCAGGCTCTTGAGGACATCAATCGCTGGCTGATGGATGAAGGCCGTCGCTTGGGTGACGGCGTGACCATCGTGGAGGGTTACTGCGCACGGTTGGTCGCGGCGGGTGTGCCGCTGTCACGGGCGAACATTGCGCAGCGCCTGGCCAATCCTCTGCTCACGGCCTGGGGCATAATCTGGCCGCCCGAGAGCACCGATTCCTGCGATATGTCGCGCGTGAGACTCGATACAAGCCGCTACATCGGCGAGCAGTTCCACTATGTCCGGGAAAACCGCAAGCCGCTGCACAAGAGCCTGCGCGGCCTTGATTGTGACACGGACCACCCCGCCTAGCTGATCTCCCCGATCAGGGCGGAGAGGTGCTGAAGTTCATGGGCGACGGCGTCCTTTCGATCTTTCCCATGGGCGATGATGTTTCGCCCGAGGAGGGCTGTCGACACGCCATCAATGCTGCTCGGTCGGCGCTGGCTGCGATGGGAGATCTGAAGGCAGAGCGCACGAGTAAGGGTGAAGAGGCTCTGGCCATCGGAATCGGGATCAATCGTGGTGTCGTGACATACGGCAACATCGGCAGCCCCGGTCGTCTCGATTTTACCGTGGTGGGTCCCGCTGTGAACGTGGCAAGCCGCATTCAGGATCTCTGCAAGGTGCTGGGCGAACCGGTCCTGGCAACCACGGCGGTTGCTTCAAGCTGGCCCAATAAATTTACAAGCTGCGGCAGCCATGCTGTTCATGGTTTCGCTAACTCTGTTGAGGCCCACGGGCTAAAGGCCTGATTTCAGGCCTCTGTCTCCCAGTCGCCGCTGTCTCGAAGGTATGCTAGAGGCGCGCGGGCACGCTGTTCATAGGCTTCGCGCAGTGGGCGTGCCGCTTCGAAGATACGACGCAGGGCGGTGACGGCATCGGGGTCATGATCGACCCTGAGGTCGAGCACCGGCGTGCGACCGTAGCTGCCGTAGATATAGGCATCGCCATCGGTCTTGAAGACACGAACAAAGGCAGATAGTTCGGGCTGATGTGAGCCGTTCTCGTCGGCCTGACCGCCGGCATCGCGTCCACCTTCGATGGCGCAAAGAAGACGTTCTGCGAGGGACGCGTCAGGATTGGCATCGAAGGTAGCCACCATGCCCGAGACTGTGGCCTCGCCGGCCAGCATGTTGCCCAGCGCCACGGCTCCGTCTGTGGTGGCATGGCCCTTCCAGTCGTGATTGTCGCCGCCGGTATAAACCCAGGAGGTGCCGTCGCTGCCCAGAATCCCGAGCTGCCGCCAGGAAAGGTCGCTATCCAGTTTGGCGAGTTCGCTCTCCAGAGCATCAAAACTCAAGCCGCCGGCCAGGAGGTCGCCTGCTTCCCAGCCCAGACCGGGTCGCGCCACGGCCTGGCTGGCGATGATCCATTCGCGGTCGGCGGCGCGAAAGCGTTGGCCCAACCGTGCGCCGACGGCTAGTGATGTCGTGGCCGAACTCAGCCCGATTTCACCGGTGCGTTCGCAACGGCCCAGCATGGTGAAGGTCATGACTGCCCCTCCGATTGTTCAGGGGAAGTATGGCACCACCTGCGAGAGGCGTCGTCAGGGAATCTGACGCTGTCGGGTGTCGTCGTCCGTCTCACGGCCTGCCTCTTTCGCCGCGGCCACAAGTCGGCGGTACGAGCGACGCGAAATGGGGAAGGTCGCGAGGTAGAGGCCCGAGGCGATGGTCAGGGTGAGCCAGGGGCTGCCGGCGAGGCCGGCGAAGAACAGGGCGGCCAGGATCAGCACGGGCAGAACGTAGGGCTGTGGCACTTTCAGCCCCTTGAAGGAGTAGGTCGGGATACGGCTGACCATCAGACTGGCCATGACGATGGCCCAGCCGCCGACCACAAGCGGGTGGTACATGATGCTGAGATCGAAACCGAGCCACAGGACGATCGGCAGCAGAGCGAGAAGACCGCCGGCCGGGGCCGGGACGCCTGAGAAGAAGCCTTTGGTGTGCGGCGGCTGCTTTCCCAGCATGGTGTTGAAGCGGGCCAGCCGGAGGCCGCAGCAGACAACCAGAAACAGCGCCAGGGCCCAGCCGATGCCGCCCAGATGCTGCAGTGACCAGAAGTAAAGAACCAGTGCCGGCGCCACGCCGAAGCTCAGAATGTCGAACAGGGAGTCGAGCTGGGCACCGAAGTCGCTTGTGGCCTTCAGAAGCCGTGCCATGCCGCCGTCGAGGCCGTCGAGGACGGCTGCCAGCAGGATGGCGGCAACGGCATGGTCCCAGCGGGACTCGATTGCGAAGCGGATCGCGGTCAGGCCAGCGCAGGCAGCCGACACCGTGATGATGTTGGGAATCAGCTTTTCGAGCGTCAGATCCCGCAGACGACTCGGCTGGCTTGTCTTGTTCCGTCGTGCCCGGGCCATCAGCGCAAAGCGCCTTTCGCGGCGTCCGCGGGGCCTGCCGTGAGATCGGCCAGAACGGTTTCACCGGCAATGCACTGCTGTCCGACACAGACCTGCGGCACGACGCCGTCGGGCAGGTAAACATCGACACGACTCCCGAAGCGGATCATGCCGAAACGTTCCCCGGCGCGGACGGCCTGGCCGGTGGTCAGTGTGCAGAGGATCCGGTGTGCCACCATCCCGGCGATCTGGACAAACACGATATTCCGTCCGTCTGTCGTCTTCATTCGGATAGACTGACGTTCGTTGTCGACGCTGGCCTTGTCGAGCGAGGCATTCAGGAACTTGCCTGGGCGGTAGGAGAGGTGGGTGATGTTGCCGTCTGCGGGAATGCGGTTCACATGAACATTGAAGATGTTCATGAACACACTCACCCGGGTGTGGGGTTCGTCGGCCATCTCGAGTTCGGCAGGTGGCTCCGCAGCCTGGATCATCTGTACTACGCCATCGGCCGGGCTGATCACGAGGCCCTCGCGTGTCGGCGTCACCCTGGCGGGGTCCCGGAAGAAGTAGACGCACCACGCGGTCAGAAACAGCCCGGGCACGATCAGGGGCGACCAGAGCCAGCACAAAAGAATGGCGACTACGAAGAAGATGCCGATAAATGGCCAGCCTTCGCGGTGGACCGGAACCAGGACGGTCTTGAGAACGTTGTGCACGAGCGCCTCACGATGCGACGGCACCGTATGCAACACTTTGGGAGCCCGATAAAGAAATTGTTGGCACGCGGTCAGGGCCGGTTGCGAAGAGGGCGGGCGCGTCCGCGGTTGCGGCGTCGGACCTGACAGCGTAGCTAGGTTCCGTTCTCGCTTGTCGGAATCGGTAGACGCACGAGACTTAAAATCCGGGTGCACGGGAGAGAAAGTCCTTAGGTTGCAATGCCTTGGGCGTCGGAGACGGTTTTTGGGCCCGAAATAGGCCCGATGCGGAGCGTTGATGGGTTCGGCAGGAGGAGTTAGACGGTAGTTTGGTTGCCACGCGGACGTGGTGGAATTGGTAGACACAAGAGACTTAGTCGACACTTGAGTGCCCCGGGGGAAACGCCGGGCGTAGAACTGCTCAAATTCGGGGAAACCTTAACAGGTCATGCTGATGGCAATCCCGAGCGAAGCCCCAGAGTGAAGGCGAAGGGGAACGTGTAGAGACTAGACGGGCAGCGCCTAAAGCCGGGCGACCGGCCACGGCGAAGGGATAGTCCAGGCCACAAACGGCGCGAAGGCGTCGGCGGCGAAAGCCGTAGGGGGTAAGAAAATCTCTTGATCGTATGATCGTGCGGGTTCGAGTCCCGCCGTCCGCACCGCGCCTCTGCATCGCGCTCGCGACAGAGGCCACCGAGCGCCGAGAGGTCCTTGCCTCCGGGAGCCGCTCGCGGACAGCAGCCACGATCTCGTCATAGGCCGCGTCCGTTATCAGCATCGATTCTACGTATGCGCCGACTGTCCCGGGGCTGCCCTTGGGCTCTGCCTCGCGTGCCATGACGTGCTCGGAGACGACTGCCTTGGCATCGTCGATTGCCGCGTCACCGAGAAGTTTGGCCACGACCTCCTCAAGGTCGGTACGTTTTCGCGACCAGCGCTTGAGGCTCTTGCCGCTTTTGCAGACACTTTGAGTACTTGCCGCGAGCTTGATGTTCCGGATGCACTTCCCAAGCTGCTTCATGATCTCGTCAAACGGGGCGTTGATGCTGGTTTGTCGGATCAGCAGATTACGGCGTTAACCAAAGTGCTGCGAGGATGAAGCAAACGCCTCCTTCCTCTGCCCCCTGACTTGGTCGCACTGGTGATCATTGATCGCTGCGACTGTCGAACTTGCCTTTGGGGCAGTGCGGCCGTGCAACCGGCAAACATCGCGGTCCGGCTTCCTGCAGCGGTTGACGTCCTGCTCAAGGGTCACCGGCGACCGACGGTCCAGTTAAGGTTGGCATCTTCTGAGCTTCTTTTTGCGGCGCAGACAGGTCTGGTCTCCACCTGGTTCCGCCCGGATCAATGGCCTGAGAGGTGGGGTGAGGATTGAAACGCGCCCAGAAACCGTCATTCTTGGTCAACATCTCAATACGATAGGTGCCAGATGATAACCGAGCAGCAGAAGCAGGAAGTCGCCGAGATGTACCAGGGGGAGGTCTATGGTGAGGCGTTCTATTGCGCCCTGCTGCCCCTGTTCGACAGCCCGCTTCAGCAACACCTGATTGCCTCTCTCCTGCAGCTCGAAACCGAAAACAAGGCGAGGCTGCGCCAGATCGTCTACGAGCATGGCGGCGATATCAGCGAGAGCGATCAGAGCCGGGAGGAGGCGCGGGGTTTCATACGTGAAGTCGAGCACATGAGCTGGACCGAGGCGACCGCCTACATGGTGGCGGCCAGCGTGGAGTTCCAGGATCGCTACCGCGAGATCGTCAAAACGGCGCCCGATGTGTTCAAGCCGGTCCTCAACTACATGATCGAGCACGAGGACCTGATCATTGCTGCCATGAGACTGGCGTCGGAAGGAGAGGATGAAAAGGCTATCGACCTGGTGGCCGACCAGCTCATGCTACCTCTTCCCAAGCCTGCAGCGTTTTAGCCAGAGATATCGGGTTTCACATCACGTAGCCGGCACTTGTGTCGGCGAAATGTCGACTTTTGCTAGGCCACTTCGTGCCCACGACAAAGAGCTATAAAGTGGGGTTGGTCCTGTTCGAGGGGTTTGAGATCCTCGACGTGTTCAGACCCGTCGAGATGCTCGGCATGCATCCCAACCACTTTGAGATCGTCACCGTTGCCGAGCATTCCGGTTGGGTCGTGAGCGCCCAGGGGCCGAAAGTGGATTGGGTCCGTGAGGCTCGTTGGGTCCAGGACGGGAACATCTACACGTCGTCCGGTGTTTTGGCCGGTATGGACATGTCGCTGGCCCTGATTGCCGATCTTCCGGGGCGCGACGCCGCTGAGGATGCGGCGCTGTGGGCTGAGTACGACTGGCACAGCAGACCCACGATCTCCTCTGCTTGTAACGTTTCCTCGTCATATCTGGCCATCCTTCTCAAACATCAGGATGGACCAATTCGCGGGCGAAGGATCAATGACCGAGATCACCGGGCCGGCGCGAAAGAACCTCACGTAAAAGACTCTCCGTACGTTCGAAGTCACGGGCAAGTCTGGACCATTGTAGCTTCTTCCCGAGCGAAAACCTGGATATGTCAACTGTCACCTTGCTTCTGCTCCTCGTGCTCTTTGCAACGATTTGGGTTGCGATGACATCGGAGGGGTGATCGGTCTCTCAGATTGTGGGCCGATGGAAGTTCCCCACGACATCGGCATGCATGGTGTCGGCACGATAGCTGCGCAGGGCAGCGATCTGATCGCGGCTACAATACTGTGTCATCGAGTTGGAAGCTCTGATCTTGATAGCGATCTCGGTATCGCGGCTGTTGTGGCCCAAGGCCGGCTGTGTGGTTATCGGAGCATTCCTTCTTTCAATGATGCGAGCCCAGCTTTCGCGGCGCTGTAGAACGTTGAATTGCGTCAAGCTTGGCGCGGTCAGAACGCTGGGGCATAAGGCAAGCGAAGATAAAGGGGGCAACCATGAGCGAAGACATGGATTTCGAGATACTGCTGGCGCATCTGCAGCGCCTGGTGGAGCAATCTATGCCGCTGTGGGACCAGCCCGAAGGCACCAGGGCGACGCTGATGAACGTTTCGGAGAACGCGACCTACAGGCTTGATGCACCGGACGGTTCAAAGACCGTGCTGCGTGTTCATCGCGAGAACTACCATTCCTACAACGGCATTCAGACCGAGCTCGATTGGCTTCATGCGCTCCAGAACGACGCGGGGATCATCACACCACAGGCCATCACAGGGCGGGACGGCAAGGAGATCCAAGAGGGCATCGTCGATGGTCTTCCTGTTCCGCGCCAGATGGTGCTGTTCGAATTCATCGACGGGGTTGAGCCCAGCGAGGACGACGACCTGATCGAACCCTTCCGCAAGCTGGGCGAGGTCAGCGCGCTCCTGCATCTCCATGCCATCGACTGGCAGAGACCAGCCTATTTCAAACGGCTGGTCTGGGACCACGAACATGTCGTCGGGCCCAATCCCAATTGGGGCAACTGGCGCGATGGTCCGATCCATGAACCTGCCCACATCGCCCAGTTCGAGCAGCTGGAAAAGGGCATGGTCGAGCGCTTGAACCGCTACGGCCGGGGCCCCGAACGTTTCGGACTGGCCCATGCCGACCTGCGCCTTGCCAACCTTCTTCTGGTGGGCGACAGCACCCGCGTGATCGACTTCGACGACTGTGGCGATGCCTGGTTCCTCTACGACCTCGCCACCGCACTCACGCTGATCGACAACATCGAGGCGACGCGAGCCCTGGTTGAGTCCTGGCTTGATGGCTATGCCCGTCACCGTGAACTCGATGGTGATGACCTCACCGCTATCGCCAGCCTGATCATGATGCGCCGCATCGCCATGATGGCCTGGTTCGGCACCCATGCCGACACCACGCTGGCGCAGGATCATCGCGGGCCGTTCCCGGCCGAGACCTGCGAGATGATAGAGGCCTATCTTTCTAGTGAGCCGTCGGCCGACAACATCATCCCATGGGCCTGATTTCTGGTTGAAAACTTGCCTCCGGCCCTGCATTGGCCGACCATTTCCGCAACACAGGGGAGATGACCATGGCGCGCAAGACAGGCTTTCTGTTTCACGAACTCTACATGTGGCACAACACGGGACAGGCCGCGCTGTGGTATCCGTCGGGCCTGAAGGTTCAGCCCGGCGAACACGCTGAAAATGCCGAGACCAAGCGGCGCCTGCGCAACGTCATGGAGGTTGCAGGCATCCTTGACCATCTGGTCGAGGTTCGCGCCCGGCCGGTCACCGACGATGAGATCCTGCGCGTTCACACGCCGGACTATCTCGCTGGGATCAAGGAAATGTCCAAAGGCCGCGGCGGCGACGCCGGTGAGACGACTCCCTTCGGTCACGGCAGCTACGAGATTGCCTGCCTTTCGGCGGGCGGCACGGTCGCCATGGTTGATGCCGCAGTGGCCGGAACGATCGACAACGGGTACGCACTGGTACGCCCGCCGGGCCATCACGCTGAGCCCGACATCGGCCGTGGCTTCTGCATCTTCTCGAACATCGGGATTTCCGTCGAACACGCGCGCGCCAACCACGGGATCAGCCGCGTGGCGGTGGTCGACTGGGACGTGCATCACGGCAACGGCACGCAGCGGATTTTCTATGAAGACCCCAACGTGCTCTCGATCTCGATCCATCAGGACAACTGGTACCCTGTGGACTCCGGTCATATCGACCAGACAGGTGAGGGCGCCGGGGTGGGGGCGAACATCAATGTGCCGCTGCCTCCGGGTTCGGGCCGTGATGCCTACATCGGCACGTTCGAGCGCGTCGTCGCGCCGGCTCTGAGGCGCTTCAAGCCCGAGATGATCGTCATCGCGTCCGGCTATGACGGATCTATCTACGACCCCCTTGGTCGCATGATGGTCACCAGCACGGTGTACCGGCGCATGACGCAAATCATGCTGGAACTGGCCGACGAGATGACCGGGGGCAAGCTGATCCTGAGCCACGAAGGCGGCTACTCTGCGGCCTATGTGCCTTATTGCGGACTGGCTGTGATGGAGGAGCTATCCGGTATCACGTCATCCATCCGCGATCCGTTCGAGGAGATTGTCGACAGCTCAGGCGGTCACCAGCTCTACGCCCATCAGGACGACGTGATCAAAAAAGCCGAAACTCTGGCTGCTGCGGTTCCCGCAGGCTGAGACCGGATCAGGCGACAGGAACATCACCCACGGTTGAAACCCGCATCATCTCGCGGCGGATGTTGGGGTAGTCGTTGCTGGCGTAGTGGATCGTCGCTCGGTTGTCCCATAAGGCCAGGGTGCCCGGTTGCCAGCGTACCCGGCAGGTGAAGTCGGGTAGGACCTGGTGGCGGAACAGGGTCTCCAGCAACGGACAGCTTTCTTCTTCGCTCATGCCGACAAAGCGGTGTGTGAACTGTTCGTTGACGAAGAGGCACTTGCGCCCCGTCACGGGGTGTGTGCATACCACCGGGTGTTCGGCGAAAAGGTCGACGACGTCTTCGACGTCCGCGTCGGCATCGTTAGGCTTCTTGGCTGAGAACTCCCTCTGCGAGACTTCGAGGGAGTGAACGGCCTTGAGGCCGCTCAGCATCGCCTTCATTTCCTCGGAAAGCGCGTCGTAGGCCAGCGCCGTGTTGGCGAAATGGGTGTCACCGCCGCATGGCGGCACATCCATCGCATAAAGCGCCGTCTCACCGGCGGGCGGGCGACCCCAGGTGACATCGCTGTGCCAGCTTCCGGAGAAGTTGAAGCGCTCTTCGGCCTCCTGGCGCACGAGCATCACGTCATCAGTGTCTGCGGCCTTCTTGACCGTGGGGTTGCGCTGCAGCGTTCCGAACAACTGACCGAAATGCCGCAAGGTTTCCCGTTCGAGAGCCTGGCCGCGGAACAGGAGCACAAGATGTTCGAACAGGGCGCTCCGGATCTCTTCTGCAACTTCGGGGTTGTCGAGATTGGCGGCGACATCCAGGCCGAGAATCTCCGCGCCCAGGGCACCGGTGATGGGTTCGACCGTGAAGTGTTTGTAGATAGCCGGAGTGAACTGTGCCGGATGTGCAATCGACGCGCGGTAAACTTCCTTTTGCACGGCGGCCCCTCTGACTAAGGTTGCAATGTTGCGGGGAGATGATTACGTGGCGCGGATACCGAGGGAAAGCGAAATCTTCATGATCGCAGTGCCTGCGGAGACGGGATTGTGAGCCTTTGTCGCGGCATCGGCCACCGCTTCGGCTGCGCCTGCTGTGCACCCTATCTCTGGTCTTTGAACGGCCCACAAAGCGGGGTGGCCACAAGGCGAGGGGTATTGGGCGCAGCCCTGGCGGGTTCGGCGCTGGCTTTGGGTGCGAGCGTAACAGATGGACCGGACCGAAAGGGACGTGCGACACGAAGCGCGGTCGGGGCTTTGCCTCTGGGTGTTCTGCTTGCCCAGGCTCAGGCAGGTGCGGGCGCCGACCGTATCTATCGTAACGCCCGGATTACGACGATGGATCGCGACACCCCCGCTGGGCAGGCTGTCGCAGTCGGCTCCGGGCGCATTCTGGCGGTGGGTAACGATGACACGGTGGCCGGTCTGGCGGGATCGGGTACAGAGATCATCGATCTCGACGGTCTGACGATGCTGCCGGGACTGGTTGACGGCCACGGCCATGTCGCCAACGCGGGCCTCTATCATGGCTTTGTCAATCTTCAGCCGTCCCCGGCTGGCCCCGGTAATTCAATCGGGGCGATTCAGGAATCTCTGCGCACCCATCGCGAGCATGATGGCCTGTTCGACGACTGGCTCCTCGGCGCAGGTTATGACGAATCCCTGTTGGCCGAGCACCGCCATGTCACGCGTGATGACCTGGATGCGGTGGCCCAAGACGTTCCCATCTTTGTCTGGCATGTCTCCGGTCACTTCGGGGCGGCCAACAGCCTGGCTCTGCGCCTGGCCGGGATCGATTCTGCGACGGATGATCCGCCGGGTGGCATCATCCGCAGGCGGGCAGGGACACGTGAACCCGATGGCGTCGTGGAAGAACACGGTCTCTATCTCTTCCGTGATTGTATGCCGAACTTTGACGGTGATCGTCTGCTCGACCTTCTGGACCGCGCGCAGGAGAGTTATGCCCGATGGGGCATCACGACAGCCCAGGACGGGGCCAGCAGCGCAGACGAGGTAGCTCTGCTACAACGCGCCGCGGCGGCCGACAGGCTTGATCTCGACATCGTGGCCTATCCGATGGTGCTCGACCCGGCTGAGCTTTACGGCCTCACAGCGCCCGAAGGTTACAGCAACGCTCTACGGATCGGTGGTGCCAAGCTGGTGCTCGACGGTTCGCCCCAGGGCAAGACGGCCTGGATGAGCGAACCCTATCTCAGCCCGCCGGAAGGCTGGCCCGAGGACTACGTAGGTTATCCTCTCCTTGAGGACGAGGTCGTCGATGCGCTTGTCGATGGTCTCTATGCCCGTGGCTGGCAAGTGCTGGCCCATTGCAATGGCGACCGCTCAGGCGATCAGTTTTTGGATGCGGTGGAGAAGGCTACGGCCAAGTATGGTTTGGCCGATCGCCGCCCGGTGATGATCCACGCCCAGACCGTGCGCGAGGATCAGCTCGATCGCATGCAACGGCTTGGCGTCATGCCGTCGTTCTTTGTGGCGCACACGTTCTATTGGGGCGACTGGCACCGCGACGCTGTGTTCGGTCCGGACCGTGCCCACCGCATCAGCCCCACACAGTCTGCGCTCGATCGAAAGATGGCCTTCACGATCCACAACGACTCACCGGTGGTGCCGTCCGACAGCTGGCGTCTGCTCTGGTCGGCTGTGAATCGGGAGACACGCAGCGGTCAGGTGCTGGGCCCGGACCAGCGGATCGACGTGCCCACCGCCTTGCACGCGATGACCCTCGACGGCGCGTTCCAGCATTTCGAGGAAGCGGACAAGGGAAGCATCACGCCGGGCAAACGGGCCGATCTCGTGGTTCTGAGCGATGACCCTGCCTCGCTACCCCACGACCTCCTCAAGGACATCGTAGTCGTCGAGACGATCAAGGACGGGCGGACAATCTATCGACACTGAGCCATGGGGCCTGCCTGAACCTGTCGTTTTCTGTTGCGCTCGCTTTGAGCTTGGCGCAACGATTTTGCCTTTCTGCAGGAGATCGCCATGCTCGGTTCCAGCCAGGTGCGGTTTTACAACGACAACGGTTATCTGTTGGTTGAAGACGTCCTCAGCCCGGATGAGGTCTCAGAGATGCAGAGCGCGATCTCAGAGCTGATCGAGCAGTCCCGGACGGCCACAAAATCGGATGCCAAATACGTTCTGGGAGGCGGTCACAGCGCCGAAACGCCGCAGCTTCGCAGGGTGACCGACCCGGAGAAGTATCACCCGGCCTTCGAGACGCTGCGTCATCACGAAGGCATCCTCGATGTGGTCCAGAGCCTGCTGGGGTTAAATCTTCGCTTTGATCACGGCAAGCTCAACATCAAGGAACCCGGCGGCGATGATGCCGTGATCGAGTGGCACCAGGATTGGGCCTTCTACCCGCATACCAACGGCGACATGCTGGCGGTGGGGATTTTGCTCGATGACTGCGACGAGGAAAATGGTCCACTCATGGTGCTGCCGGGGTCGCACGCGGGGCCGATCCTGGACCACAACGAGAAGGGCACCTTCACCGGTGCCACCGATATCCGTGCGGCCGGGCTCGACAATGAGCAGGCGATTTCCCTGGCGGGTCGTGCCGGTTCGATCACGCTGCACCATGTGCGCACGCTGCATGCCAGCAAGCCGAACAGGGGTGACCGTGCGCGTCTACTCATGCTCAACAGTTACAAGGCGGCCGACTGCTGGCCGATCCTAGGTGTGCCCGATCTCGATTGGTATCACGGCTGCATGGTGCGTGGCGAAACCAGCTGGACCCCGCGCTTGGAAGCCAATCCCGTGCGCATCCCGGCTGATCTTGGTCAAGTCGGATTGTTCAAGACCCAGGAAACCGTGCGCGGGCGTTCGTTCGGCGATGAGGCTCGCGCCGAAACCTGATCTGGTCAGATCGGTAACGTCGCCATGGGTTCATCAATACTGAGGATCGTGGTGCCCGTCTGTGCGGCAAAGTGATCCCGAATCAAGCGCTCGAGGTCATCGACGGCAGCAGCAAGATCACCCGAACCCAGGCTCTGGATTGTCACAACCGCCCTTGTGGTCGACGTCGTGACGGGGCTGCGGGCGTCCTGATACCAGTTCCAGCGGCGGCACAGGACCTTCTCGTCATCGGCGTAGACGACCTCTCCTGGTTTGGGCGGGTCGTTCTCTGCCGGGGCCTGACCCAGCGCATAGAACGTGTCGCCCTCTTGTGACTGCCGAAAACAGATGTCACCGGCAATGTTGTCGAGATCATCGGCCCCGAGCGGAAAGACGTGCTTCAGGGAGACGGCGTTGTAGGCGTCGACGAAAGGGTTGATCCGGGCGAGGGCGCCGTCACGCAAGGTCTTGCGGATCAGCCGCTCGACGGAGCACCGGTAGCTTGTCTTCTTGATCCCGAACGCGCGATAGGCACGCCGCCAGTCGGCGACGCCCGGAATGTCGCCCATACCGACATCTGCGAAGCGTGCGGTGGCTTTGGCCTCGATGGCCGCGATCTCATCGGCGAGTGCCGGTGACGCAGTCTCCAGAATGGAGAGATCGCCGGCCACGACCACCGCAATGCGGAGGTCGGGAAAGCGATCGATGAGTGTCTCAATACTGACGTGCAAGAAAGGGCTCCTACCCGTCGATGGGAGGAGCCCTTGGTGCCCCATAGTGCCGTGGCCTGCAAGTCGGCACAGGCTGGCCTATTCCACGGCCTGCTTTTTCATCGAGGCTTGAAGCTGGTCGATCAGCTTCTGTTTGGCGTCGTCGTCGAGCTTTTTGACTTCGTTCTGCAGCACGCTCTCGTTGGGAACCTGGTTCCAGTAGTCGAGAGATTCCATGCCGAGCAGGGCGGCCTTGCCGACGAATTGGCGCAAGACCTCGTTGGTCGGGCCCATGACCCACCCCGCCTTGCCATCGCGCAACAGGCGTTCGAGGCCAAGAGACGTCTTGTAGCCGCTGCCGCCGCAGGCCTGCAGCATCTTGTCGAGCACGTTGTAGACGTTCTTGCAGGAGATGAACTTCGACATCCATGTCCAGTGCAGGAGCTCGGTGCGCGGTGTCCAGTCAGGCTCCCGCCCGTGGCGGGTCCAGTCGCAGTTGTCGGTGTTCATATCGAGCGCCTGGGCGACACCAAAGGTGTAAAGCCGCGAAGCTTCGGTATCCATCAGGCACTCGCCGACATAGTCCTGAATGGTCGGATAGTCGGCCACTCGCATGCCGACGTCCTTGTGGACCTTGCGTGTGGTCTGGCCCTTGGCGATGTCCATGGCCGCCAGCGCGATCCCGTTGTAGGACGCGGCAAACATAGTCAGGCCGATCGGGTCGAGCGCCTCGTCGTTGGAGGTGGCGCCGTCGCCGGGGAACCCGACCATGCGGTCCTTGTTGACATCCACGCCGTTGATCTCGATCGGGCCGGATTGGTTGCCCCGCATGCCCATGGCGCTCCACGTGCTCTCGTGGCTGACGATCTCGTCTTTCATTACTAGGAAGACGGAGAGATTGGCGAAGTCGCCGTCGAAGTCCGGACTGGAGGTCTGTGCGACATAGAAGTCGGCGTAACCGCCCGAGGTGGTCCAGGACGATTTTTTATGCACCCGCCAGCCGTCGTCGGTCTTTTCGGCCTTGGAGGCCATGGGATACCAGAAATGCGACCCGGTCTCGGGGTCGGAATAGGAGGCTGTGCCGATGAAGACGTCGTCGTTCAGGCGACGAAGGACGGCCTCAATCTCAGGATTGCCCTCCGCGCGGAATAGCAGGGCTGACACCGAAAGGAGATGCATGGTGTAGACCAGAGCGGTCGACGGACAGCCGTAACGCCCGATCGTTTCCAGCACCATGGCAACGCAAACGTGGTTCTGGCCCAGGCCGCCGTACTTCTTCGGCACATGGAGCGCCAGCAACCCCATGGACGCCAAGGCTTCCATGTTACGTCGGGGGTATTCGTAAGTCTGGTCGAATTCGATGGCATTGGGGTGCAGCGTGGTGTGGCATAGTTCGATCAGGCGTTCACGCAAGTCCTTCTGCTCGTCGGTCAGGAACCAGTCGGGATTCCATTCACTGCTGATTCCGTTGAAGTCCGTCATCTCCGACATGATCCTGCTCTCCTGTCTATGCGGGTCTGTATGATCAGAGAGAGTATACTGTGGGTCGGTGTTGGCCGTGTTCAAAACTGCATAAGAATGCGGGACAGAGCGATCAAGGGGCTGCTGTTTGATGTCTTCGGGACGGTGGTGGACTGGCGCGTGGGGGTTGCGCGAGACGTTGCCGCCTACTTCGGGTCGCGGCAGATTGCCGTCGACGCTGATGCGTTCGCCGATGCCTGGCGGGGGCAGTATCAGCCGGCCATGGAGAGGATTCGTGATGGATCGCAGAACGTGCGGCCGCCGACGATGGGTTTGGCTTCGACCACGACATGCGGGATGCCAAGCAGGCGCAGCTCCCGGGCGGCGGCCAGCCCCGCCGCGCCGGCGCCGGCAACGACGACATCCGTTTTGATGGGCACCTCTTCGGCTTAGATCTTAGGGCGCCTGGAGGCTTTCGTGTACCAGGGATCGGCCGCCTCCACAGCGGCGCCGATGCGGAACACCGTGGGATCGTCATAGGTCCGTCCGACGATCTGCAGACCGGTCGGTACGCCCTTCTTGTCACGGCCCGAGGGCACCGACAGGACCGGGCAGCGGGACATGATGTTGAAGGGGTAGGTCATGACCCAACCCAGGAACGGATCGACCTCCTTGCCGTTGATGTAGACCGGTTCGGTGGTCGAATCATGATCGGCGGGTACGGCGGAGAGCGCATTGGTCGGACAGATCAGAGCGTCATACTTTTCCAGGATAGGGCCCAGGGTGTCGTACATCTCGCCTGCGATCTGAAGGCTCTCGATGAAGGCCGCGCTGTCGGTCTTCGCACCCTGTTCACCGATCCAGACGGCGTAGGGCATCATCACATGGCGGTGGCGACGCATGGTCTCACCGATCACGTTGCCGAAGAGGTGACTCAGGTAGTTCGTGGCGGCCGTCAGCGTGCTCCATGTCCAGCCGAGATCGACTTCCTCGACAATGGCGCCGGCATCCTTGAGCTTTTTCACGGCGGCTTTGGTGTTCTTCTGGACGTCCTTGTCGACCTCGCAGTAGCCGAGATCCATGGAGAGCGCGATCTTCATGCCCTTCACGGATTTGTACTCCAGTGGCAGCCGCATCTTCGGCTTGACCGTGGCGATATCGCGCGGATGCGGACCCGCCATGACGTTCTGGAGTAGGGCGCAATCGGCGACCGAACGAGCCATTGGGCCGGAGTGGCAGTAGAAGTCGAGATTGAAGATATGACCCTGCGGGTTGCGGCCGTAGGGTGGCTTGAAGCCGACCACGCCCGAACACGACGCCGGAATACGGATCGATCCGCCGATGTCCGAACCTGTGGCGATGGTCGCCGCCCCGGCAGCCAGGGTGGCGCCGGTTCCGCCCGACGAGCCGCCCGGCGTGTAGTCTGTGTTCCAGGGGTTGCGTGTCACACCCCAGAGTGCGGTGTGGGTGTAGCCCGCGCAGGAAAACTCAGGTGTCGTGGTCCGGGCGTGCATGATGCCGCCGGCATTGAAGCAGCGCTCGACGATGTAGGTCGTTTCCTCGCCGATGTTGTCCTTGTAGGCCAGCGAGCCCGATGACGCAGGAAGGCCCTTGATCGTCTCCTCGTCCTTGATGGCGAGGGGGAGGCCTTCCAGCGCGCGGGTGCGACTTCCTTTGGCATACTTGGCTTCGGCCTTTTTCGCCTGGTCGCGCGCCTCGTCATAGAACGTCTGGCTGAAGCTGTTGATCTTGGGTTGCACCTTCTGGGCGCGCGCGATCACGGCGTCCATCAGCTCGACGGGCGAGAGCTTCTTTTTTCGGAACAGGTCCAGCGCCTCGACTGCGCCCATGTAGTGAAGATCTGATGTGGCCATGATGTCCTCCCATGTAGGAAATTGATCCTAGCCCGTGGCGGCGACAGAAGCGAAGGATGTTCTCGTGCGCTCTCGACGCGGCGCGCCTGTGGGAGGAAGATCATAGAAATCGGGAGCAATATCATGGGCCTGCCAAGTTCGACCACCGACCTGCACCGTGCCGAGAACGATCTCTTCGATCACGGCTACTGCATCGTCGCCGATGCACTGACACCGGAACAGACAACAGGTCTTCACGACAGGCTCCTGGCGCAGGCCGCTGCGGAACGTCGCGACGATGTGGCCTATGAGTTCGGCGCTGTCGAGCAGGTCTCCGGCACGGAGAACTTTACGGTTCGTGCCGATTCGACGACTTCGGGACCGAAACATCAGTTTATCGGGGTCCTGGTCAACAAGGGCGAAGTTTTCCGTGACATCGTGCTTCATCCCGCGGCGGACCATCTGGCAACGTCCTTGCTCGGCGAAGACTGGGTGCTGTCGGCCCACGACGGCAGCATCGTCCGTCCCGACGGACCGCAGCAGACGCTCCACACCGATCAATGGTGGATGCCGCTGCCGCAGCGGCGTGACGAACGGCAGCGACCGCCCGGCGAGATTCGAAGGGGAGAGTTCTATGGCGACGATGACGGCGATCCCGCGCGGCTCATCGCGCCCGCTGTCTCCTGCACCTCGGCCTGGACACTGACACCCTTCACGGACGAGAACGGCGCGACCCGCGTTGTTCCCGGCAGTCATCTCTCCGGGCTGCAGCCGGATCCCGAGAAATCCTATGACAACGAGGCGGTCAGCATCGAAGCGCCTGCCGGATCGTTCATCGTCTGGGACGCCCGCACCTGGCACGGTATGGGCAAGAACCGCACAGGCGAGGAGCGGGTCGCCATCAACTCCGTCTACAACACGCCCGTTATACGAACCCAGATAAACTGGCAGGCCGCCCTGTTGCCCGATATCCGCGCTGAAGCCTCAACCGAACTCCTGGTCCGCCTAGGATACAAGGTCTGGGGCGGCTACTACGGCCGTGTGGGCGCAGCGGATGGTGATATGATCAGGGAAGCCGACATCATCGGCGAACTACGTTAGCCAGTCAGGCAGAGCCGCGCGGCGGCGTCGAGGATCGAGTCGGCGTCTATGCCGTGGACCGCGTGGATATCGGGGATGTCGGCGCTGCGGCCGAAATCTTCGACGCCCAGGGACTGGATCCGGTGACGGCGTACGCCGCCCATCCAGGACAGCGTGGCCGGATGGCCATCAAGCACGGTCACGAGGCCCGTGTGTGAAGGCAGGCGGGACAGCAGACGCTCCACATGGCTTGGTTCAGCGGGCATGCCGGCCCTGCGGTGGCGGCGGGCGTGGTGCCAGTCGGCCATCAGCCGGTCAGCTGAAGTGGCCACCAGCAGCCCGGCACCGGGAATGTCTTCGACGAGTGTTTCGTGGGCCGCCAAGGCTTCGGGCGCCATGGTGCCGATGGCGATGATCGCGATGTCGGCGTCGGCTGACGGTTCGCGGAGCCAGTAGCCGCCCGAGAGGATATCGGCACGCAGGGTGTCATCCAGTTCGCGCGCGACCTGGTCGATCGGTCGGGTGCTCAGACGCAGATAGACACTGCCGCCTTCGTCGGCCTGCATGTGCTCGAAGCCCCAGCGCATGATTTCAGCGAGCTCGTCGGCAAAGGCGGGCTCGAAGCTGGTGAGCCCCGGCTGGCCCATGCCGATCAACGGTGTGTAGATCGACTGATGGGCACCGCCCTCCGGCGCCAGTGTCACGCCGCTGGGCGTGGCGACCAGCATGAACCGGCTGTCCTGGTAACAGGCGTAGTTCATGGCATCGAGGCCACGGCTGATGAAGGGGTCGTAGAGCGTACCGATCGGCAGCAGACGTTTGCCGAACAGGCTGTGGGACAGCCCCATGGCCGAGAGCATGAGGAAGAGATTGTTCTCGGCGATGCCGAGTTCGATGTGCTGGCCGGTCTGGCTGATGTCCCAGCTCTGGGCCGAGATGACCTTTTCGGACTTGAAGGTGTCGGTGTGTTCGCGCCGGTCGAAGAGGCCACGCCGGTTGATCCAGGGGCCCAGATTGGTCGAGACGGCGACGTCGGGTGAGGTCGTCACGATATGCTCGGCAATCTGGGCATCGCTGCGGCCGATTTCGTTGAGGATGTTGCCGAAGGCTTGCTGGGTCGAGACCCTGGCGTCGCGCTTGAACGTGAGTGAATCGGGTACTGGAACCGCATCGGCGGTGCGGCGGCGCGGGTACTCCTGGGCGAACGGCACGTCCTTGAGGAAGTCCTGGAGGTCGCCGCACTGCTCTTCGAGGCCCGAGAACGGTTCCCATTCCTCGCCTTCGGCAATGCCGAGTGTCTCACGGAAACCGTCGACCTGCTGCGGGTTCATCAGGCCTGAATGGTTGTCCTTGTGGCCGGCGAAGGGTAGGCCGTGGCCCTTGATCGTGTAGCAGATGAAACAGCGCGGCCGGTCGTCATCGGCTGCGGCTGCGGCATCGAAGGCCTCGATCAGGCTTTCGAGGTCGTGCCCCGCTAGATTGGTCATCAGGCGATGCAGAGCCTCGTCGTCGCAGGCGTCGACCATCTTGCGCGTGGCGCTACCCTTCTTGAAGTCCCGTTCGAGATGCTCGCGCCACGACGCACCTCCCTTGAAGCAGAGCGCCGAATAGAGTTCGTTCGGGCATTCGTTTATCCAGTCGCGCAGGGCTTCGCCGCCGGGCTGTTCGAAGGCAGCCGTGAGCAGCTTGCCGTACTTGACCGTGACGACCTCCCAGCCCACGGCATCGAAGAAGCCCTGGATGCGCTGGAACAGGCGATCGGAGACCACGCTGTCGAGGCTCTGGCGGTTGTAGTCGACGACCCACCAGACGTTGCCGATGTTGTGCTTCCAGCTTTCCAGCAGGGCTTCCCAGACATTGCCCTCGTCGAGTTCGGCATCGCCCACCAGAGCGACCATGCGTCCGGGTTTCTGGTCTTGAGGCAGCATGTCCCGAAGCTTCAGATAGTCCTGCACCAGAGCGGCGAAGGCCGTGGTGGCGACGCCAAGGCCCACGGAGCCGGTCGAGAAGTCGACATCATCCTTGTCTTTGGTGCGCGAGGGGTACGACTGTGCGCCACCCAGCGCCCGGAAGAGCTCGAGCTGTTCACGATCCTGGCGGCCCAGAAGGTACTGGATGGCGTGAAACACGGGACTGGCGTGGGGCTTCACGGCCACCCGGTCTTCGGGCCGCAGCGTATGGAAATAGAGCGCGGTCATGATCTGCACCATCGAGGCGCAGGACGCCTGATGGCCGCCAACCTTCAGGCCGTCGCGGCTTTCACGAATGTGGTTCGCGTGGTGGATGGTCCAGCTCGCCAGCCACAGGATCTTCTTCTGCAGCGCGTCGAGACAGGCGAGCTCCGCAGAATCGATGATCGTGGTGTCGGGGGTGCGGATACCGGCGCGGGTCGGCGTGACGGACATGGCGGACCTCATCAGTGCTGGCCGCATTTTAGCGCCTGATACGTGGCATGTTCTTGCGTCTTGCGCCGTCATCCACAATGATGGCGCATGATCTAACTGCCATTCGCATTAAACAAGGCATGATCTGCCATGGACGCCTACGATCGCAACATTCTCAGCCATCTTCAGCAGAACGGCCGTGCGAGTAATGTCGAGCTGGCTGAGGACGTGGGCCTGTCGCCGTCACCCTGCCTTCGGCGTGTGCGGGAGCTGGAACGCCGGGGCGTGATTCGCCAGTACGCCGCCTTGCTCGATGCCTCTGCGGTGGGGCTGGGTGTGAGCGTGTTGGCCGAGGTGCGTCTGGAACGGCAGACCGAAGCGTTGCTCGATGATTTCGAAGCCCACATCCGAGCCCGCCCGGAGGTCGTGGAGTGCTACCTGATGACGGGCGATCACGACTACATGCTGCGCATTGTCGTGCCCGATCTCGAAGCCTACCGCACCTTCGTGCTGGACCACCTCTCGAAGGCGCCCGGCGTCTCCAACATCCGCTCCAGTTTCGCGCTCAAGCAAGTGAAGTACTCGACCGCGTTGCCGCTGGATCAGTTGGCCGACGGCGGATAGGCTCGCCCCTCTTCAGAGGGATCACGACATGCGGTGTTTTGTTGACGCGGCGGAGTATGCCGTCGCGATTGTGCCGGTGACGCGCGAGGGGCTGGACCAGTGGCTGGACAAGGCTACGGGGCCGCAGGCGCGCTGGGTGCGGGAACATGATTTCGAGGCTTCGCCAGCCCGTCATCTGGTGATCCCCGATGAGGATGGCGGCATCGGGACGGTACTGGTGGCCATGACCGATCATGCCAGAACGTATACGCTGGGCGATCTGCCGCGTGCTCTGCCCAAGGGCACGGTATGCCATCTGGAGGGCCATTTCGAAACCGGACCGGCCAATGCTCTGGCGTTGGGCTGGGCGCTGGGGTGCTACCGGTTCGACCGCTATCGCAAGGACGAGAGCGAAACGCCGAAGCTGATTTCGCCCGCGACGGCGACAATGGATCGGGTCATCGCGATGGCCGAGGCGATCCATCTGGGGCGTGATCTGATCAACACGCCGGCCGAGGACATGGGTCCGGCCGAGCTGACCGGGGCCGTGGCCGATCTCGGTGACCGTTTCGGCGCCGACGTTCGTCTTCTGGAAGGCAACGAGCTTCTGGAACACAACTATCCCGCGATTCATGCCGTGGGCCGCGCGAGCCACCGGGAACCGCGCCTGGCGGACCTGGTGTGGGGTGATCCCGGTGCGCCAAAGGTGACATTAGTCGGTAAGGGCGTGGTGTTTGATTCCGGCGGGCTGGATCTGAAACCGGCTGCTGGCATGAAGATGATGAAGAAGGACATGGGTGGGGCGGCCAGTGCGATCACGCTGGCGTCGATGATCATGGCGCTCAACCTGCCGGTGCGTCTGCGTCTGCTGATCCCTGCAGTCGAAAACAGTGTGGCGGGCAACGCCTATCGTCCGCTCGATGTCATCACCACGCGCAGCGGGCTTACTATCGAGATCGGCAACACCGATGCCGAAGGGCGGGTTATCCTGTGCGATGCCCTGGCCGAGGCAGTGACGGAAAAGCCCGACCTGCTAGTCGACATGGCGACACTGACGGGCGCCGCGCGTGTAGCGCTGGGTCCCGATGTGCCGGTGTTCTTCAGCAACGATGATGATCTAGCAACAGCGATCCACGAAGCGGCCGAACGCACGGAGGATGACGTCTGGCGGCTGCCGTTGTGGCCGGGCTATCGCAAAATGCTGGACAGCGATGTGGCCGACCTCTCGACAACCGGATCGGGGCCGGGAGCAGGGGCCATCACAGCCGCACTCTTCTTGGAGCGGTTTGTGCGCGACAGTATCTCCTGGGCGCATTTCGACATCATGGGTTGGAATCTGAACGGCAAGCCCGGTCGTCCCAAGGGGGGCGAAGTGATGGCCGTGCGGGCGCTGCTGGACATGATCGAACGCCGGTTTGGGTCCTGACGCGATGGTGGCGAAGGGACTGATCGACAGCACCGATGACGCCACGCCGCTGGTGGCAGTCACCAGCGCGGACTATCCCGTCTGGCTTGAAACCCAGCATTCGCGTGTGGCGCTATGGCTTCGTCGTACGGGCTTCAAGGCGGAAGCAGGCGCATGGCGGTTTGTTCCGGCGGTCGATGGCGGCATCGCCCTGGTCGTGGTTTGCCTCGGCGAGGCGAATGACATCTGGGCCGTCTCGGACCTGCCGATGGCGCTGCCCGACGACATGGTGCTGACCCTTGATCCGGCTTCGGACGGCTTGGCTGATGCCGTGGCACAGGGTTGGGCCGCCGGCTGCTACAGCTTCTCGCGCTACAAGACGCCGGAGCGGGAACCGGTCTCGTTGGTCTGGCCGGAGAGCTGTGATCGCAACGCCGTCTCTGCTCTGATCGAAGCCATGACCCGGGGACGAGATCTCGTCAACACGCCCGCGGAAGACATGGGACCGGCAGACCTGGGCTCGGTGGCTGAAGACATTGCCGAACAGCATGAAGCCAGTGTGGAGATCACGCTGGGCGAAACCCTGTTGTCAGCCAACTATCCGGCCATTCATGCCGTGGGCAGGGCGAGCTCTCGTCCGCCGTGCCTGATCGATCTCCATTGGGGTGCCGAGGATGCGCCGATGGTCACACTCGTCGGAAAAGGCGTGTGTTTTGACACAGGCGGTCACGACCTCAAGGGCGGGGCCGGGATGCTGCGGATGAAGAAGGACATGGGCGGTGCAGCCTGTGCCCTCGCCGTGGCCGGGCTTGTGATGGCGCACGAGCTGCCGGTTCGTTTGCGCGTCCTGATCCCCGCCGTGGACAATGCGCTCGACGGCAACGCGCTGCGGCCCATGGATATAGTCACCACCCGCAAGGGCGTCACCATCGAGATTGGGGACACGGATGCGGAAGGTCGCGTGATTCTGGCCGATGCGCTGGCGGCTGCTGTCGACGACAAACCGGAACTGCTGATCGACTTCGCGACCCTGACCGGAGCCGCCCGTGTGGCGCTGGGCATGGACCTTCCGGCATGTTTCTCGAATGTGGAGGAGTTGTCGGCGGATCTTTGTGATGCAGGCCGGGGCGTTGACGATCCTCTCTGGCCGGTGCCGCTGGTCAAGGGCTATCTGCCGCGTATGGCGAGCGATCTGGCTGACATCAACACGATTGCCGATTGGGGCTTTGCCGATCACATTCAGGCAGCACTCTTCCTGCAGAAGTTTGTCGGCGACGAAACACCCTGGCTTCATATTGATACGGTCTGCTGGAACCAGAATGCCCGGCCGGGTCGGCCGCGTGGTGGAGAGATCCAGGGCGCGCGTGCTGTCTTTGCGATGTTGCAGCAGCGCTATGGCACGGGGGCAGAGTGATGATTGAGATGCAGGGCAAGACGGTTCTGGTGACGGGCGGGTCGCGTGGGATCGGTGCTGCGGCAACGCGTACGCTGGTGGGTGTCGGCGCCCGTGTGGTGATACACTACGGACGTAACAGAGCGGCCGCCGAGACGCTGGCCGCGTCGTTGCCGGAGGGCCATTGCCACCTGGTTGCCGGTGATCTGGCCTATGCCGCCACGACAGAAGCGGTCTGGAAGGATGCGCTGGCCTGGCAGGGCAGGATCGACGTTCTTGTCAACAACGCCGGAATCTACGAAGCCGCTGACCCGGATGGTGATCTCGAGGCGTTTCTGGCGTCCTGGGAGCGGACATTGCGCGTGAACCTCACCGCTGTGGCCCAGCTTTGCCGCAGCGCGACCCATCATTTCAGGGAGCATGGCGGCGGGATCATCGTGAATGTGGCGAGCAGGGCATCCTTCCGGGGGGATGACTACGACCGCATGAACTATGCGGCATCGAAGGGGGGCGTGATCGCCCTGACCCGTTCGATCGCCCGCAAGTGCGCGGCCGACCGTATTCTGGCTTATGCCGTGGCGCCGGGCTTCGTGGCGACCGAGATGGTAGACCAGGTCATCGAGCAGGACGGCATCGAGGACATGGTGAAGGACATCCCCTTGGGCGAGATCGCGCCGGCCAGCGATGTCGGCAACACCATCGCGTTCCTGGCCAGCGGTCTTGCGCCGCATGCCACAGGGACGACCATCGATATCAACGGTGCGTCCTATCTGAGATAGGAACCGTCCTTAGGCTGTTCTAGCTCGGTATCAATTCCAGGTTTCATCCATGGGATATCTGTCGAGACGCTCGTAGCCGTCTTCGGTCACCAGAAGCTGCTGTTCCAGCTTCACACATTCACGGCCGCCGTCGGAGCCGATCAGGGCTTCGACACAAACCACCATGCCGGCCTGGAAGTGGCCATCGTAGCCGTTGGCTTCGTAGTCCTGCGGGAAGTAGATCGCGGGGTACTCGTCGACCAGGCCCACGCCATGGGCGACCACACCGTAGCGGTTGGCGACGAACTCGTCGGGCAGCTTCCAACAGTTTTCTGACCATTCGCGGAACGACAACCCCGGCTTCACCATCTCGCGATTGTGCTCGAGCTGCTCCATCGCGTTCATGTAGAGGCGGCGCTGCTCGTTGGTGGGTTTGGCGTCGCACACCCAGGCGCGGCTGATGTCGGAGCAATAACCGTAGGGGCCGACGAGATCGGTGTCGAAGCTGACCATGTCGCCCTTTTCGATCACCCGCATGGAACACTCGCTCATCCACGGGTTGGTGCGGGGACCGGACGCCAGCAGGCGGGTCTCGATCCACTCGCCGCCTTCGGCGATGTTCGCCTCATGAAGCTTGGCCCACAGAGCGTTCTCGGTGATACCCGGGCGCATGTATTCGCGCATGGCATGGATGCCCTTTTCCGATGCGGCTATGGACGTCTTCATCAGGATGATCTCTTCGGGCGTTTTGATCTTGCGGGCTTCTTCCATCATCTCGAATCCGTCGTGCATCTCCAGGCCCTCATTCTGGAGGGCGATGAAGCTGTCCGGGCCCATGCGGTCGACTGCGATACGCTTGTTGCCGCCGCTGTGTTCCTTCACCAGGTCGGCGATCTGGCGGGCGAACTCGCGGGCGTGTTCTTCCACACGGCTGCCCGAACCCATATAAAAGACACCCCGGGCCGGACGACGCTCGGAAATTCCGGGCAGGCCGTCGCTCAGGTGCGCGACATGGCTGAAATCGAACAGGATGCACGGCCCTTCAGTCGCGACGTAGCAGTAGCGCACCTCGTTATGCAGGCACCAGACCTGCATGTTGGTGGCATCGGTCGCATAGCGGACATTAACTTGGTCGAGCAGCAGGGCGCCTGCGAGATCGCGTTTCTTGAGTTCGCGATGAACATTCGCCAGCCGGTCGCGCCGCACCTTGTCGAGATCGGTCGGGGGCGTAGTGCCTTCCATCGCTCCGTACTGGACGACTTCCGCGGTGACGACCCGTGAATGACTCATGTTCACACCCTCTCGTATGGCGGCGCACGTTAAGAGCAATTGACCCGGCTTGTCAGCCGCAAACTGACGGTCAATCGACGTGAATCATCTTCCGGGTTATGCCGCCGTCTACAACCATGTTCGCGCCGGTCACAAAGCCGGACTCATCGCCCAGAAGGTAGATCGCCATGGCCGTGATATCGTCAGGCACGCCGGCTCGGCCCGACCAGTGCTGGACATGGTCTTCTCGCGTCAGTTCCGGCTCGCTGCGCTGCGACGGTTTCTGCCAGGCCTGTGTGGCGATCCAGCCAGAGCTGATCGCGTTGACCCGGACATCCGGCGCCAGGCTGGCGGCCAAGGCAAGGGTCAGGCCGAACACTCCGCCTTTGGAGGCTGAATAGGCCCCGGTTTCAGGCTCGGACATAAAGGCCCTCGTCGAGGCCATGTTCACGATGGAGCCCCTGGCTTAACGCAGGTGCGGTGCGGCGTGCTTGGCGCAAAGAAAGCCGCCGGTCAGATCGGTCGCGATCACCGCGTTCCAGTTCTCAAGAGTTAGCTCTTCAAGCGGCCCGTTGCGCGTGAAACCGGCGTTGTTCACAAGACCACTCAGGCCGCCGAACCCCTCGGTGGTTTCGGCAATGGCGGTTTTGACGCCGTCTTCATCGTTGTTAGGCCCTTCGATGCAGTGCAGGCGTCCGCCTTGATCGAGTTCGTCGTCGAGAGCGGCCAGTGCCTCGCCATCGACATCCATCGCTGCTGCGCTCCAGCCCTTGTCGAGGCAGGCTGACACGATGGCGTGTCCGATACCCTGAGCACCGCCCGGTCACAAAGACGATCTTGTCGCTCATGAAGTCTCCTGCTTGTCCAGGGCCACGCTATCGCCGATAACGGGGCGACGCTAACCGGGGAACACCGCCATGTCCGACGCCTATATCTGTGACGCCATCCGCACGCCCATCGGCCGCTTTGGCGGCGTGTTGTCCTCGGTGCGGTCCGATGATCTCGCCGCTCTGCCAATCAAGACGCTGACCGAACGCAATTCCGGCGTCGACTGGGAGCAGATTGATGATGTGATCTACGGCAACGTCAATCAGGCAGGTGAAGACAACCGCAACGTCGCGCGTATGGCAACGCTGCTGGCGGGCCTTCCTGTGGGCGTGTCCGGTGTCACGGTCAACCGGCTCTGCGGCTCGGGCCTGGAGGCGGTTTGTCAGGCGGCGCGCCTGATCCGCACTGGTGAGGCCGACCTTGTGATCGCCGGCGGGGTCGAAAGCATGTCCCGCTCGCCCTTTGTGATGCCCAAGGCGGACAAGGCGTTCTCGCGCAATGCCGAGATTTACGACACGACCATCGGCTGGCGCTTCGTGAACCCGGCGATGAAGGCGCTGTATGGCGTGGATCAGATGCCGGAAACGGCCGAAAACCTTGCTGAAGAGCACCAGATCAGCCGGGAGGATCAGGACGCCTTTGCCCTGCGCAGCCAGCAGCGGGCCGCAGCGGCGGTGGCCGCAGGCCGCCTGCACGATGAAATCTTCCCGATCGTGCTGGCCGGCCGCCGCGGTGATCCGCAGATAGTCGATCATGACGAACACCCCCGCGAAACCAGTGCGGAAAAGTTGGCCAGTCTGCCGGCCCCGTTCCGCGAGGGCGGCACGGTCACTGCGGGCAATGCTTCAGGGGTCAACGACGGTGCGGCTGCCCTGCTGATCGCTTCGGAAAAGGCGATGAAAGCCAACGGCCTCACGCCACTGGTACGTGTCACCGGTGCGGCAACGGCGGGTGTGCCGCCACGTATCATGGGAATCGGGCCTGCTCCGTCGACCCGTAAGCTGCTGGAGCGCAAGGGTTTGGGGCTCGGCGACATCGACATCATCGAGCTGAACGAGGCCTTCGCGGCACAGGCGCTGGCCGTGACCCGTGATCTGGGCCTGCCTGACGATGCTGAGCATGTGAATCCCAATGGCGGCGCCATCGCTTTCGGCCATCCGCTGGGGGCATCGGGCGCCCGGCTGGCCGCCACGGCTACCTACGAGATGCGGCGGCGCGATGCCAAACGCGCGATCTGCACGATGTGCATCGGGGTCGGGCAGGGCATCTCGGCGCTGATCGAGGCGGTGTGAGTCTTGTTGACAGATCGCAGGGCGCTCAACAGTGTCGTGCTAGTGAGATGGCAGAGGCGGTATCATGGAAGACGATCGTGACATCACCTGGGACGACACAGATCTTCCCACGGCGACGCGAGACACCGCGCAACTGAAGGCGGATATGGACCGATGGGGCTACTGCCTCATTGCCGAAGCGTTGCCTCCTGATCACATCGTTGTCATACGGGAGCGCCTGGAAGAGCAGGCCGAAGCAGAGGCCCAGCTTCTAGCCGATGCGTTCTCCGATCACGTCAACGCACCGGACAGCAACAATCAGTGGGTCTCCATGCTCATCAACAAGGGCGAGGTTTTTCACGAAGCGATCGACCACCCCATGGTCAGGCCCGTGCTTGAGCATGTTCTGGGTCCCGATTACATCCTGAGCGAGACGTCGGCCCATCTGACGCGTCCCGATAACCCGGCGATGGCATTGCATACCGATCAGTGGTGGATGCCCCCTCCTGTGATGCCGGGTGAACGGGACCGGCCGGCTGGCGAGATCACGCGCGCTACGGCGCGTCAGGGTCCGCTCAGGAAGGCGGATCATCTGATCGCCGCACCGATGGTGACACAGACCATGTTGTTCGTGTCCGATTTCACGGAGGAAAACGGCGCGACGCGGCTAGTTCCGGGCAGCCACATGACCGGCGCACAGCCCGATCAGTCCGTGCCTCATGTCGTGCCCAGCATCGCTGCGGAAGGCCCGGCGGGAACGATAGCAGTCTGGGAGGGACGGACGTGGCATTCGGCGGGGCCGAATACATCGAACGAGATCCGCTATGGCATGCCTACACTTTATGCCGCGCCGCAGATGCGGACGTTGAAGAACTTTACGCTGGGCACGAAATCAGAGGTGCTGGCCAAGGCGTCGCCGCGCATGAAGCAACTGCTCGGATTCAAGATCTGGAGTGGATATGGCGCCAGCGGTGACCGGGGAGCGACATGGGCGCGCCCCGGTGACGAAACGCCAGGTGAACTCAAACTCTGAGCCGTGACCTAGTTGGTCTCGGTGGCCTCTTCCTCAGCGCGCATCTCTTCCAGCAGCTCGGCGTTTTCCATCATGGATTTCTTGCGTGCGCTGCACGAACAGCCGCCGTTCTGGGCATAGGTCACGGGATCGACGAACGGACCTGACCACAGCCCGATACCTTCTTCTTCAGCCGCTATCGCGCTGGCGACGTAGGCCTCACCCATCTCCTCATCGGGAATGGCAAAGCCGGCCTCGACCATGGCAGCAGAGAGATCGTCGCCCTCTGCGGTGCAGCGGCCAACATAGTGCATGCCTTCGTCTCCGACCTCACCGATATCGGTGAGGTCCGTGCAGACGACCTCGCGACCGGCGATGACATCTTCGAGGTGTAGGGCGGCATCCCAGCCGCAGGACCACACATCGTCGGTCTCGCCGCAGGTCTGCGTAATCATCGGAGCGTGGACCCCGTAGAGCGAGACCTGCTGCTCGCCGAACTGCATGGTGTCACCATTCATGACCATCGGGTTGCCCGTCATCTCGGCCATGGCGAGGCTGGGCAAAAGGATCATGGAAGCGATAGCAAGAAGGCGTTTCACGGTGGTTCTCCGCAGTTTCTTGTGTTGGTTCCCGATTATGGACCGGTCAGCGCGGGCTCGCCAAGAGGCTTTGCCTCACGTTTCGGCGTATTTCAGGATCGCGATCAACTCATCGTCAAAGGGAATAATGGTGAGAGTACGGCACGAATCCCGCGCAAGGCGCTCAACATCGGCCAAATATTTCTCACGCATACCCTTTTCACGTCCCCCCAGGGAGCGAACAGGGTAGGTCACCACAAGCGTGTGGACCGCAGTGAGACGCTCAAGCAATGCCTTTGCGGCGCCGTCCTCTTGCTGTTCCAGGCATGGCAGCGTCTTGAGGACAAAGGCGACATCGGCGGTATCGGTCTCGAAGTCGGAGAGTACGTCACACCACAGGCTGGTGCCCGATCGTCCGATAATGGCCAGAAAGCGCGACGTGGTATTAGCGAGGCGACGGTCGATTTCCAGCGCGGTGTAACGGGTATCCGTCGGCAATCCCGCAAAGGGCAGGGCAAATGCGTTGAATCCGGCCGCAACGTCCATAACCGCTGAGGGCTCGCCGACTTCGTCCCAGATTGCTTGGTAAAAGGCCTCAAGGACATCCAGACGTTCTTCGCTTGATCGATGGAGTCGAAGAATGGTCCGGCATGTCTCGTCGAGGTCAGCGCCGGCATCGAGGTTGTCCATGTGTCGATCGAGGGTCTTGAGGCTCTTGGGGTCGAGATAGGCGCCAAAGACCTGATGAAGCTTACGTTTGGCGGCTTTCAGCGCGTCATTGGGTTTAGAGTGGCGTTCGACAGCCCAGGTGGCGGTGCGCTTCAGGGCAGCAGGCGCGATATCGCGATACTTGGGCGACCCCCGCAGACCTGCCAGCACACGCTCCCTGGCGTCAGTCATCGACTGCTTCCACGCGAAGCTGGTCGATCATCCAGGCATAGAATTTGAGATTGTGTCGCGTTGCCAAACGTTCAGCGGCGCTGTCCTTGATCTTGAAGAGATGGTGCAAATAGGCGCGGCTGGGGCCCTCGGGATCGAGCACGGCATCGATCGGCGCCTGATCACGTGAATGTTGTTCGTTCTCTAGATAAAGATGGTCATAAAAAATATTATTTTTCAAATAGATACTATGAGTATCTGATATCATGTATAAACGTTTTCGGCGAGCGTTACGAGTGGGCAGAGCACAGTCGAAAAGGCGATATCCGGCCCGCCAGGCGGCCATCAGATTCTCAGGTTTCCCGATGCCTAGCGCATGTTTGACGCTGTCTTGAGGCAGACAATCGGCCGTCAAAGCAACCATGTCGGTGAGCAGGCCGTCATCATCGATCGGCCAGCCGCCGAAGCCAAAGCCGTCAAAGCCCATGGCGGCGAGTTCGTCGGCGCAGCGGCGACGCAGATCGGGATCGTTGCCGCCCTGAACCACGGCAAACAGCAGGGGACGAGCGGAACCATCACCATCCCCGGGTTCACCGACGCGGGCGACAAACTCGTCGCGACATCGCCTGGCCCAATCCAGTGTTCGCTCGACGCTGAGGCGCTGGACCTCTGCTGAATCATCGGGGTGCGTGCACTGGTCGAGACAGAACAGAATATCTGTATCGAGCTCCAACTGCCGCCGTATGCACTTTTCCGGGGTCAGAAGGTGCTTCTTGCCACCCTTTTCGTGGCGATAGACAAAACCCTTGTCGGTCACGCTGCCCAACGCGCCATTGCCTTGAGCCATGGACCAGGCCTGGAATCCGCCCGAATCCGAGGCCGTGACGCCCTTCCATCCCATGAACCGATGGACACCGCCCAGAGCCTTCACGGTTGAGGTTCCAGGGCGCGTCGCAAGATGCAGACTGTTGACCATCATGGCCTCGATCCCGCAATCGGCGAGATCCTGCGCATCCAGCCCCTTCACGACCGCCCGAGTGCCGTCGGGCAGGAAGGCCGGAAGCTGGAGATGACTTCGGCGGGTCTTCAGTGTCATCATGACGGTTCGCCGCCTAGGGCGCGCAGGAACTTGCGGTTTTTGCCTGCGATCACCAGCGTGACCTCACCACGAGGAGTCTCCTCGGTAAAGCGACCGGCGAGGTCGCCGAGCCAACCGCGTGCAGTTTCTTCGTACATCTTGGTGAGTTCGATGCAGACGGCAGCCTTACGGTCGCCCAGAACATCCAGAGCGTCGGTGAGCAGGGCACCTAGCCGGTGTGGCGATTCGAACAGCACCAGCGTGTGGTCGGCTTCAGCTTCTGCCATCAGAAAGTTGCGCCGCTTGCTAGGCTTTCGGGGGGGAAAGCCGAGGAACGTGTAGCTCGAGGCCGAAAGTCCGGAGAGCGCGAGGGCGCTGGCGACGGCAGTCGGGCCCGGAATGACTTCGATGGCGAAGCCTTCTTCGGTGGCCATGGTGACAGCCTGGTAGCCGGGATCACTGATCCCGGGCATGCCGGCATCGGTCGCCAGCCCGACCCTGAGACCCTGGCGCAGCAGGCCGGCCATCCTCTTCACGGCCTGGTCTTCGTTGTGGTCGTTGCAGGAGAAGATCGTCCGGGGGCTGTCGAGCTCGAAATGTTCATAGAGCTTACGCGTGCGGCGGGTGTCCTCGCAGGCCAGCGCATCCAGCGAGCCCAGCGTGGCCAGCACGCGGCTCGAAATGTCATCGAGATTGCCGATCGGCGTGCCGATCAACACCAAAGTGCCTGTCATGCGTTCTCCGCCCTTGACCGCAAGCGTTTGCCTCGCTTCCATGCCCGTGATCTCAGGGAAAGTCGAGCATGTCAGTATCGAATGAGGCCCTCGCGGCGCTGATGGCGCCCCGTCGGGTCGCTGTTGTGGGTGCGACCAAGCGAGAGACTGCGGCGGGGAATCGTATTCTCAAACATGTCGCAGGTCCTCGCTTTTCCGGCTCCGTGGTGGGGATCAATCCGAACTACGAGGAGGTCGAGGGCAGGGCCTGTTATTCCTCGCTGGAAGCTATGGACGAATCTGTCGACTGCGCCGTGATGGCGGTGGCTGACAGCCGCATCGAGGCGGCTGTGTCCGACGCCATCCGTGCCGGTGTGAAGGGGCTGGTGTTGCTGGGGCGGCTCTACGATGCCTCTGATGATCAGCCCAACCTCTATGAACGGGTCAGTGCGATGACGCGCGAGGCGAGGATGGCCGTGTGTGGCGCCAACTGCATGGGAATCTTCAACTCTGTGGAGGA
Organism: Rhodospirillaceae bacterium; assembly: GCA_002722885.1. Classification (GTDB taxonomy): domain Bacteria; phylum Pseudomonadota; class Alphaproteobacteria; order SP197; family SP197; genus SP197. The sequence continues at coordinate 174,540 of PBNE01000012.1, read as the reverse complement.
TGCCAGGCTGTCACTCAGCGATTTGCCGGGGCTCGACAAACCGGGCCATGTGGCATTGCTCTCCCATAGCGGATCGACGTGGTCGGGCCTGGGTGGCAACTTCCGCCCCCTGCGCTTCAGTATTGGCGTTTCCATGGGCAATGAGGTGGCAACCGGGGTTGCCGACTACATCAATTTCATGGTGTCCCGGCCGGAAACGCGCGCGATCGCCATGGTTCTGGAGACCGTGCGGGATGGTGAAGCCTTCGTTGCGGCTCTGGAAGGGGCAGACAAGGCTGACATTCCGGTCGTAGCGCTCAAGCTCGGCCGCTCTGCTCTGGCGCGTGAGTTTGCGCTGTCGCACAGCGGTGCGCTGGCTGGCGACGATCGTATCTACGACGCGATCTTCCGGCACCACAATGTGGTCAGTGTGACGTCGCTGGATGAGCTGATGGACACGGTGGAGGTGTTGGCATCGGGACGGGCGCCGACGGCCCATGCTGTCGGCATTCAGACAGATTCAGGAGGCGAACGGCAGCTCATTACTGACCTTGCGGATCAGCACGGCGTGCCATTGGCGACCTTCAGCCAACCGACGCGAGATGCGCTCGCAGAGGTGCTCGACCCAGGTCTCGAGCCCGACAACCCGGTCGATTATTGGGGTGAGAGCGGAATGACTGTGATTCCCAAGGTCATGCAGGCGATCGCCCAGGCGCCGGAGACGGGCGTTGTGGTGTTCGCGACCAACATGGTGGGGGGCCGCGAAATTCTCTATGGCTCGACGGCAGCGCTTGAGGAGGCTCATGAGACCTGCGCCAAACCCTGCATGATGCTGGGCAACATTTCGGCGACGATCGATCCGGATGAAGCGCTGCGCTTGAGGGACAAGGGCATTCCGGTGCTGTCGGGCACTGAAACCGGCCTCAAGGCGATCGGCCACCTCCTGGAGCGGCATCGCCGCCTTGCGGCCGACTGGCCCAGCGCAGAACCGAGTCCCGATGAACTCGTAAAGGCCTGGCGAGCCAGGCTGTCGTCGAGAGAGCTTGCGCCCGAAGAGATGATGGCTCTGGTCAAGGCGTTTGGCGTGTCTGTTCCTGCGTTGGTGGTCTGCACCTCGGAACAGGAGGTCTCGGCAGCGATCGAGACAACTGGGTTCCCTGCCGTGTTGAAGACTGCGCAACCGGAGATTCTGCACAAGACCGATGTCGGCGGGGTAGTTCTGGGCCTTGCGGACCAGGATGCGCTGCTGGCGGCGTACCGGACCATGGCTGCAGCGCTGGGGCCGCGTGTGATGGTTCAGCAGACGGCGCCGAAGGGCGTAGAGATGCTGGTGGGCATGACCAACGATGCGACCTTTGGACCGGTCATGACCGTTGGGATGGGTGGTGTTCTGGTCGAGGTCCTGAATGATGCCGTGATGTTTGTTCCGCCTGTCTCGCCCGATGAGGCCGCGGATCTGATCGCGAGTTTGCGCTCGCAGGCCTTGCTGGATGGCGCACGAGGCGCGCCACCGGCGGATCGTCCCGCTCTAGCGCTGGCTCTCTCCGATCTTTCTCGTCTGGCGGCAGTTCTGGGCGATCTGATCGGTGAGTTCGACGTCAATCCGGTGCTGGTCCATGCCGAAGGTCTGACGGCGGTCGATGTCCTGACCACGCCGAAAGGGGCGTGAGAACACTATGGCGATCGACCATGCATTTTTTGCATAGGTGATGCGATGAAATCCCGCTACCGGTGGAGACTCGGGGAGATTATTTGCGGTTCACAGCCCACGGATCATCCGACAGGCAACACGATCACATCAGGAATATGGCCATGGCCAACATTATCAAGAAGATCTGCAACGACATGCGGATGAAGAGCATGCGTCGCGATCTCTCCACTCTTTCTGACGGCGAGCTCAATGACCTCGGTATTCACCGCGGTCAGATCCCCGATCTCGCACGCTACTTCTATGGTGCCGGGCCCCGTCCTGACAGCATCTGAGTTTCGCAGGCGGCTCGATTGCGACGTCCGGGCGCCGGGTTATTCAGGTCATGCTTCAACTGATTATGGCGGCGGCATAGGCCTTCCTAGGCGTGGGTGAGGCCGCAGCTCAACATGTTGAGAAGCTCAAATCCTTCGCTGCCGCATTTGGATCGGGCGTCATGGAGGGGCGTATCAGGACCTGCCTGATAGAAAAACACTCATCTGTGCTTGCTGAAGGGCTGAGACTTGCCATGTGCTCCCAAGAGGACGCCTAACTTGCTTTACCCGTTGTCTTTCGTGGCACGGATCGCCGCCACAAGCCAGTCGCGAAAGGCGGCAATGTCAGCCCTGTTGCGGTCTGCCGCTTTGGTCGCCAGTAGGTAACCGGCCGAGGCCGGGACAGCCTCCGGCAGGGGCCTGATTAGGCGGCCGCTCTCCAGGTCATCGGCCGCCACCGAGGTGCAGGCCAGTGCCATGCCCTGACCGCTGCGGGCGGCATCCATGATCGCCGTTCCCGCCACCATGCGTGGGCCGCGGTCCGCTGCCGGACTGTACACGCCCAGTGCCTCAAACCAGTCATGCCAGTCCGGCCAGAGCCAGGATGATGGGGCATCGTCGTAGTGCAGCAGTGTGAAACGCACGAGATCGGCGGGTTTGTCGATCGGATCCGCGTGCTCTAGGAGGGCGGGGCTACAGACAGGGAAGATGACCTCATCGAGCAGTTTGACTGAATCCTGTTCAGCGCCGCTGTGGGCGCCGTAGTAGATCGCAACATCTGTGTCGGATCGGCTGGCATCAGGTACCACGTTGGTGGCGTCGATCCTGAGGTCGATGGAGGGTGCAAGGTTGTGGAAGGCACCGAGCCGGGCTACCAGCCAGCCAGACGCAAAAACTGGCTCCACACTGATCGAGAGCGGACGCTCGCCCCGTGTCTGGACGAGCTGGCCGACGGCGGCTTGCAACTCACCGAAGCCCCTACGCAGACGGGGCAGGGCGTCCTGAGCGGCGGCGGTGAGGGTAATGCCGCGGCCGTGGCGTTCGATCAACCTGACGCCGAGATCGTCTTCGAGCGCTTTGATCAGTCGGCTCACGGCACCGGGCGTAACGCTGAGTTCGTTGGCGGCCAGCGTGACGGAGAGATGGCGGGCCGACGCTTCGAAGGCGCGTAGCGCGTTGAGGGAGGGCATTCGGGCCATTTCTCAATGATTGAGGATTCGTCAAATAATTGCGACCGGAAATCTCGATTGTTCGAGAAAGGAAACTCCGGCAGTTTGGCCCGACACCTTCCGGAGAGACCGACATGAACCCCGCCGACCGATACGGCCCCTTGCCCGGTGGTCTGCATGAAGACCCGGCCAGATCCTACACCATGCCCTCGCGCTACTACACGGATCCGTCCGTGCTCGAAGATGAGATGGACAAAATCTTCGCGCGCTCCTGGATCTTCGTCGGTCACGAAAGCCAGGTCGCCGAGGCGGGCAGTTACAAGTCCGTCGAGATTGCTGAAGAGAGCATTGCCCTGGTGCGCGGTCGCGACGGCGTGCTACGCGGTTTTTACAATGTTTGCCAGCACCGTGCACACCGCATCCTGCAGGGCGCGGGCAAACTGAAACTCACCATGGTCTGCCCCTATCACGCCTGGGCATACAACCTCGATGGCGAACTGCGCACCGCGCGTGGCTGCGAGAACGTCGATGGGTTCGACAAGAGCGAGTTCGGGCTCAAGCAGGTTCGTGTCGAGACCATGTTGGGCCTGATCTTCGTCAACCTCGATCCGGGAGCTCAACCATTTGCGGAGCAGTACGCAGGGCTCGAGGTCGACATCCTGCGCTGGATGCCGCGTGCCGGGCAGCTTTCCTTCGCGGCTGCCGAGAACTTCCACTTCAAGGCCAACTGGAAGGTTGTGATCGACAATTTCCAGGAGTGTTACCACTGCGAACCGGCTCATCCTGCGTTTGTCGATCTGGTCGCCATGCCGACCTATCGCAACAAGACGCACCAGTTCTGGTCGGCCCAGACCTCGGACATGCCACATGCCAATCAGAACAGCGCCTACGACTTTGAGCCTGGTGATGTTGATTTCGGTTATGCCGGTTACTTCGTGTGGCCCAATCTCACGATCTGGCTGATGCCCGGTGAGCCGAACCTGATGACTCTGCAGATGCTGCCCGACGGCCCGGAAGGTTGCCTTGAGCACCTCCACTGGCACTCTCTGTCCGGCGAACTGAAGGGTCAGGGCAAGGCCGCGCTGGAGTACACCGTCAATGTTTTGCAGCCTGAGGACATCGGTCTTTGCGAAAGTGTCCATCAGGGGCTGAAGTCACGAGGCTACGACCGCGGCCGCTTCATCGTCGACCGTGACCGCACGCACATCAGTGAGCATGCCGTACACCATTTCCATATGCTCGTGATGCAGGCCATGGAAGGGGGGGCGCTGCCGGTGCCGCAGGCGGCAGAATAGAAACAGGGCCGACGCGGAGGAGTCGTGCTGCGGTTACTCAGCGGCGTCCCGCACGGCATCCTGGGCGGGAGAGGCGCCCAGCCAGGTGTCGATGAAGCCGGGAACCCAGGCGTCGACCAGATGGTCGTACTTGGCGGCGTTGGCCAGTTGCTCTTCGGTCGACTGTGCGCCGGGGTACTCGAGTTTCGGGTGGGGCTCTTCGATGCCCGCCCAGTACTTGATGATGTCGATGGTGCATTCCGGATGGAACTGCACACCGTAAACGTCAGCGTTCATGCGGTACATCTGATGGGGAAAGTGGCCGCTGGCGCCTGCCGCGAGCAATTCGCAACCCGACGGCAGGTCGAACCCCTCACCATGCCACTGGTAGAAGAACCGCACGTCACCGAGGATGTTGTCACCGTTGCCAGCGGGAACAATCTCGGTGTAGCCGATCTCGTGCCAGCCTGTCTCGTGCGGTCTGACCTCTGCGCCAAGGCAACGTGCCAGCATCTGTGCACCCAGGCAGACACCGAGGAACGGTGTTCCTGAGGCCAGCACGTCGTCCATCCAACGCAGCTCTGTGGCGATGAAGTCTAGCGTGTCGTCGTCGTTGGCACTCATCGGCCCGCCGAACACCACGGCACCGGCAATGTCGTCGAAGTTCGTGGGCAGCGTGTCGCCCATTTTCACGCAGTAGCGGACCTCCTCGAGGCCCTTCTCACGGACAACCCGGCCAATGCGGCCGGTATTGGATTCCTCGCCGTGAACGACGCAGATGACCTTGTTTTTCATGGTGGCACGAGTTTCGCGATCCGACGCCCGCCGTCAACCGCCTAAGAAGATTGCCTGGGGTCAGACCGCCAGCGCTGGAGTTTCGACCTTCATCTCACGGGTCTGGAACCCGGCGGCCGTCAGCTTGCTGATGATGTCGGCGATATGGTCGCGATCGAGCGTTTCCAGCACCACATCCAGATCGGCCTGCTTGACAGGGAGGCTCGAGAAGGCGCGCTGGTGATAGACGTCGATGATGTTGGCGTCGCAGTCGCCGATGATCTTCGAGATCGCCGCCAGGGTGCCCGGTGCGTCCGGAATCTCGATCCGGAGCTGCACCATGCGGCCATCGCGCACGAGGCCGTGTTCGATCACGGCCGAAATGATCCGGCTGTCGATGTTGCCGCCGGTCAGAACGAGCCCGACTTTTTTGCCAGTAAAGCGCTCTGGATGGGCCAGCAGTGCGGCGAGGGGGGCGGCGCCGCCGCCTTCCGAAACCGTTTTTTCGATCTCAAGGAAGGTCTGCACGCCGTGTTCGAGCTGATCTTCGGTGACAAGGATGATGTCGCTGACCAGTTCCTTGATCACGGGCATGTTGACCTTGCCGGGTGTTTTCACGGCGATGCCGTCGGCGATGGTGCGTCCGCCTGCTTTCACACTGAGCCCCTGCAGGGACTGGTACATCGACGGAAACATGGCCGCTTCCACGCCAACAATCTCGATTTCGGGCTTGATTGCCTTGGCTGCGGTTGCGATGCCGCTGATCAAGCCGCCGCCGCCAATCGGCACGATGATGACATCGAGATCCGGCACCGCTTCCATCATTTCCAGCCCAACAGTGCCCTGGCCGGTCATGACCTTTTCGTCGTCATAGGGGTGGACGAAGACAAGGTTCTGCTCGGCGGCAATTTCGCGGGCGGCGATGGCGGCTTCGTCGATGGTCTCGCCGGACAGAACGACATGAGCCCCGAACCGGCGTGTGTTCTTGACCTTCACAGTCGGCGCGCCGACCGGCATTACGATGGTTGAGGGGACACCGAGACGTTGGGCATGGTAGGCCACGGCCTGGGCATGGTTGCCGGCCGACATCGCGATCACACCCCGCTTTTTTTCGTCATCGGTGAGCGACGACATCTTCACCAGCGACCCGCGATCCTTGAACGACGCCGTGAACTGGAGATTCTCGAACTTCACATAGACCATGGCGCCGCTCATCTGCGAGAGCGTGCGGGAATGGTTGCAGGGTGTCTTAACGACCTGGCCGTCAAGCAGTTCGGAGGCGGCGCGGATGTCATCGAGGGTCACGGGCATGGCACTGTCCTTGCGAATCGGCGCGGAGAGTGCCGAAACACCGCTGCAAAAGCGAGCCCGGAAGCGACCCTAAGGGGTCGCGGCGGTGTCAGGCACGAACAGCTTCCAGAGCTTCGGGCGTGTCGATGTCGGTCACCACACCGAAACCGAGTTCAACTTCGGCCACAAAATCCTCATTTTCGCCGATCAGGTGGCGCGCGCCTGTGTCACCGATAACCTCCGCCATCGCCTTGAAGAAACGGCGATCCCAGAGCACCGGATTGCCCCGTTTGCCATTGTGTGTAGGGACCACGATGACGCGATCTTCAGCCGGGTCGTAGGAGCTGATGACGGCTTCGATGATAGAGGCTGATACTCCCGGCATGTCGCCCAAGCAGACCACAACAGCATCTGTCCCGTCCGGCAGGGCGGCAATCCCACGATGCAACGAGGTGCTGAGGCCGTCCGCGAAGTCAGTATTGTGTGTTGTGGTGATGTCCAGGCCATCCAGGGCGCCGGCCACGCGTTCGGCCTGGTGGCCTGTGACCACGATGATGTCGGCGACCGAGGCATCCTGTGCAGCTTCGACGACATGGCGCACCATCGCCTTGCCCCGGACCTGCTCGAGGAGCTTGTTGACAGGCCACATGCGCCGGGACTGACCCGCCGCCAGAACCAGCGCCGCGATGCGGGCCGGACGGTCGACCCGGTCCAGCGCGTCTTCGGCCTCTGCGCGGGGGCGGGGACGCAGAGGGATTTCCTTGAGAAGGCCGCCCACGCCCATGGCCATGATGTCACGTCCGGTCAGGGACAGGCCGGCCGCTGTCCGCTGGAGTACCCAGTCGAACCCGTTCAGCTTTGGTGATCGCGCGCAACCCGGCAGCCCCAGAACTGTGCTTGAGCCCAGATGCCCCAAAAGCAGAAGATTGCCGGGGTCGACCGGCATGCCGAGATGGTTGACCTGGCCGCCTGCGGCTTCGATGGCGGTTGGGATCACATCACGCCGATCTGTGATCGCCGAGGCGCCGTAGATGAGCACCAGTTCGTGTTCCGCTGCCAACAAAGCCAGGGCCTGCGCAAGGTCGCCGACCTCGTGTGCCACGCGCTGCTGCCGGTCCAACGTCAAACCCAAGGCATGGAGGCGGTCGGCGACGACATCTGCGGTCTTGTCGAGCAAGGACGGCTTGAGTGCTGGGGTCGTGGTCAGGATCAGGGCTGTCCGGCAGGGCCGATATGCGGCGACACCGATGGCACCGTTGGAAGCTCGGGCTGCATTGAGACAGCGTTCGAGAACACTGCGTGGCAGGGCGAAAGGGATGATCTTGATTGTCGCGATCATCTGATCTGCCGTGACGTTTTCGAAAGATGGCAGAGTCGCGACTGTGACCGCTTCATCAACCATGTTCACCGCGTCGATGGCGTCGATATCGAGGGCTGCCACACCTGGGGCTGTGGCGAAGAGATTGGCACGCCCCGTGAAAGGCCGTTGAATGCGGATCGTTTCGCCAGCAAGGGCATCAGCCAGCATGCGTGCGGCCTCATCCTCGTGGATGTCATCACTCTCAAGACGCGCGACAGTGATGGATTCGTAGCCGCTTCTCGTGAGGCTCCCGACGTGTTCATCGGTGAGAACCAGTCCCTTCTTCAGGACCCGGTCGCCACATCGCGTGCTGTGAACGAGAATGGCGCCCGCAGCCTCGCTAACCGCGATATCGCCAAACCTCATGGCAGCTTCCCCCTTTGTGCGGCAACGACTTCGGCCATGACAGACAGGGCAATCTCCGGGGGTGTTGAGCTCCCGATATCAAGTCCGACCGGGGCATTGATCCGTGCGATGTCCTGATCGGCAAACCCGGCCTCGAGCAGACGGTCCACCCGTTTGGCATGGGTCCGCTTGCTGCCCAGCGATCCGATGTAGAACACGGGGCTTTTGAGTGCGACGTGCAGGGCTGGATCGTCAATCTTGGGGTCGTGCGTCAGTGTGACGATTGCAGTTCTGTGGTCTGGCGCCAGCTCTGTGATCGCCTCGTCGGGCCAGCGGTCAATCAGGCTGACACCGGGAAAACGCTCGGCAGAGATATAGGCGCGGCGGGGGTCGATGACAGTGATGTCATAGCCCACGGTCTGCGCCAGCTTCGCCAGCGGCTCCGCCACATGAACAGCGCCGACAACGATCATGCGAAGCGGTGGGTTGAACACGTGAAGGAACAGGGGCCGCCCATCCACCTCGATGGTGGCCGACCTGTCGGTTGCAAAAGCGACGGTCACGGACTCCGCAAGTCTGTCCTGTACCTGCGAATGCTGAAAAATCAGACTCTCGGTGCCGTCATCCAGCCAGGTCGCCAGGATCACGGGTTTTTTGGCGCTGCGGGCGGCGTTGAGCTGGTCCAGGGTCTCGCGTTTCATCGGAGCGGTTCGACAAACACGTGAACGGTGCCACCGCAAGTCAGCCCGACCTCCCAAGCCCGTTCGTTGGATACCGAGAACTCAAGATTGTGCACTGTGTCCTCGTTCATGGCCCTGGCAGCGGCCTCCATGACGGCTCCTTCGATGCAGCCTCCGGAGACCGATCCCCGAAAGGCGCCGTCGTCGCGGACGACAAGCTGACTACCAACGGGACGCGGGCTGGAACCCCATGTCCGCGTGACTGTGGCCAAGGCAACGGCGTGACCTTCATCAAACCAGTCCTCTGCTGTTCCAAGGATGTCTTCGGTCATGCCGCTTCCAGCCATCGTCTCATCTCCCGGTTGGCATCGTGATCGGATCCCGACAACGCGTCGGCAAGGTCTTCCAGACTGTCGAGATTATGACAGGTCCGAAAGGCGTCGACATGGGGCAGCATGGTCCTGATACCCCAGGAGCGAGGTTCGAAACCACGCCACCGCAGGAGCGGATTCAGCCAGATCAACCGACGGCAGGAGCGTTGAAGCAAGGCCATGTGACGGCCGAGTGCGCCGTCGGCGTCTCGGTCAAGGCCGTCAGTGACCAGGACCACCACGGCGCCATGCCCGAGAACGCGCCGGGACCACAGCCTGTTGAACTCGCCGAGACATTCGCCAATCCGGGTGCCGCCCGACCAATCGTCGACCCGTTTGGAAACGAGGTTCAACGCCCTGTCGACATCACGGTTCTTGAGGTCGCGGGTGATGTTGGTGAGGCGGGTGCCAAAAGCAAACGTGTGAACCCGGTGCCGGTCATTTGTGAGGGCATGGGCAAAATGGATCAGCATCCGGCTGTATCCGGTCATGGACCCCGAGACATCGCAGAGCAGGACGAGGCTGGGAGGACGGTCCTGTTGTTCGACACGCTCGAGCGGAATGATGCCTTGGGGAGACCGCGTCATGGCGCGCAGGGATCGACGCATGTCGATACGGTCACCGCCGTATGAGGCACGAAGACGTCGCGAAGGCACGGTGTCGAACGCAAGATGCATCCGCGCGATGGATCGTTTGGCAGCTTCAATCTCTTCGACCGACATATCATCGAAATCCATCTGACGAAGCGCATCTTGTTCGGAGAACGTCATCGTCATGTCGAACTCGATTTCGTCCTGGTCGTCTGATGGCTCGTTGTCACCCAGATTCAGGGCATCAGCGGCGCGACGTTGAACCGGATCCCTGGCGTCATCGAAGGCTGCTTCGAGATTGGGAAGCGCCAGTCCGAGCATCCGTTCCAGCAGCTTCGGATCACGCCAGAACAGGTGAAACATCTGGTCGAACAGCTCGCGCTGATCACGGCGGTGCACAAAGATCGCGTGGAGTACCCAGTAGAAGTCATCACGCCGGCCAACCCCGGCGATCCGGACGGCTTCAAGGGCGTCGACAACGCTGCGCGGCCCCACAGGCAACCCGGCCGAACGCAGGGCCCTGGCGAAGTGCATGACGTTGTCGGCCAAACATCCGGCGTGATCCGGATTTTCGTTCATTCGGCAGCATCCTCGGCGGCCATATCGTGGCGTAGCCGATCCAGCAGCACCGCGGCTTCCGTTCCCTTCACACGAGCGATGTCGTCCTGGTATTTCAGTAGGACACCCAGCGTGTCGTCGACCATGGCGGGATCAAGCACCAGCGCGTCGAGGTGAACCAAAGCGCTCGCCCAGTCCAGGGTCTCCGCAACGCCGGGCTGCTTGAAAAGGTCCCGCTCGCGTAGCGCTTGAACAAAAGCCACAACTTCGGCCGAAAGCTGATCGCTACAACCGGGCAACTTGCGGCGTACGATCTCAAGCTCCTGATCTGCCGTGGGATAGTCGACCCAGTGGTAGAGGCATCGGCGCTTCAGAGCATCGTGGATCTCACGTGTGCGGTTCGACGTGATGATGACAATAGGTGGCTGTTCGGCGGTGATCGTGCCGAGCTCGGGGATCGTGACCTGAAAGTCGGACAGAACTTCAAGAAGATATGCCTCGAACGGCTCGTCGGTCCGGTCGAGTTCGTCGATCAGGAGGACCGGCGGTCCGGCATCGTGGGGAGAGAGTGCATCCAGAATGGGACGGCGCAGCAGAAACGAGTCGCTGTAGATGCTTTGGGCAATGCTGTCGCGGGCGACATCACCGCTGGCCTCTGCAAGGCGAATCTCGACCATCTGGCGTGGGTAATTCCATTCATAAACGGCGTGCGCGACATCGAGCCCCTCGTAACACTGCAGGCGTATCAGATCGCGACCTAGGGCGGAGGCCAGAACCTTGGCTGTCTCGGTTTTTCCAACACCGGCTTCACCCTCTAGAAACAGGGGGCGTCCCATGGCCAGCGCCAGATAGATCGTGCTGGCGAGGCTGCGGTCGGCAATGTAGTCGGCTGATTCCAGCAGGGTGACGGTGTCGTCGATCGATTTTGGCAGGGTCATGCAATGGGATTCCGTCTTCGGAAAGCGACTGCATTCTGGCATCGCCGGACTGCCGTCGTCCATGGCTCTGACAGAGTGGAGGCGCTGGATGTCGGCGGATACCTGCGGCCACTCCGACAGCCCGTTGTTGTAGGTGACCAGGATGCGCATATGGGGGGCTCGGAGAGCGCGCGGCGAACCAACCGCGTCGCAATCTCAATCCGCGCTGCGAACCAAGCTGCAAGCACAACCACAGCCGTCAGGATAACGAGGATCGAGATCCTTCTGATGGTGCGGCGGACGAAGCCCAGGAGATCACGGACGAATTCCACAACCCATGATAACGCGACCTGTACCAGGATGCATGATCACACTCCGGAGAGAGCCTGAAACGGGTGTGCTCAGCCCAGGGCCTTGATCACAGCTCGTTTGGCCATGACGGTCACAAGATGGGCGCGATAATCCGCTGCGGCATGGATGTCGCTGTTGAGACCGTCTTCGGCGATTTTGATGTCAGCCACGGCCTCGGCCGCAAAATTGGCCTTCAGGGCGCTTTCCATCTCGGCGACGCGAAACACGCAGGGACCTGCCCCGGTCACGGCGACCCGGAACCCGTCTGCAGCCTCGGCAACAAACACACCGACAATGGCATAGCGGGAGGCAGGGTTTGGGAACTTCATATAGGCGGCGCGTTTCGGTTTCGGGAAGCTGACGGATGTGATCAGTTCGCCATCATCAAGAGCGGTTTCGAACAGATCGAGGAAGTAGTCATCGGCTGTGATCTGACGACTGTTCGTGGTGACCGTCCCGCCAAGTCCCACCAGAGCTGCGGGGTAGTCGGCAGCCGGATCAGCGTTGGCGATCGAGCCGCCGATGGTGCCCCGATTCCGTACCTGAAAGTCTCCGATCATACCGGCAAGGTCGGCCAGGGCTGGGATGGTTGCCTGAACGTCGTTGGAGCCTGCCACATCGGCATGCCGTGTTCCGGCGCCGATAATCACGTTGTCGCCTTCGATGCGGATGCCTTTCAGGTCGTCGAGGCCGCTGATATCGATCAGATCGGATGGCGCCGCCAGCCGAAGTTTCATCGAAGGCAGAATGGTATGTCCGCCGGCGACGTACCGCGGATCGTCGCCTTCACCGAACAGACGGACGGCGTCGTCCTTGGTTTCGGGCTTGTGGTAGCTGAAGGCATACATTGTTCAGACCCCGCTTCCGGCCATCATATCGGCCGCGGCACGAATTGATTTGACGATGTTGTGGTAGCCCGTGCAGCGGCACAGATTGCCTTCAAGGTGTTCCCGGATCTCTCGTTCTGTCGGGTGGGGATTGTGCTTCAGGAGGTCCAGTGCACTCATGATCATCCCGGGCGTGCAGTAACCGCATTGGAGGCCATGGTTTTCGTGAAAGGCATGCTGCATGGGATGCAGCGTGTCACCGTCGGCTACGCCTTCAATCGTCTTGACCTCGGCGCCTTCGACCTGCACGGCCAACATGGTACAAGACTTCACGGAATCACCGTTCACATGAACCACACAGGCACCGCACTGGCTGGTGTCGCAGCCGACATGGGTGCCGGTCAGCCGCAGCGTTTCGCGCAGGAACGTCACTAGCAGGGTTCGTTCCTCGCAGGTACCCGAACGCTCCTCGCCGTTCACCGTCATGGTCACGGTGATGGTCATGCCGTGTTCTCCTCTGTCATGGCCGGGCGCAGTGTCGAAGGCTGGCGCCGTGGGGTCAAGGCGCCGTTACTGAGCCGCGGCGGCCAGCACGATCAATACAATCAATGCCGTGGCGACAAAGCCGAACCACAGATTCTCGAAGTTCATCTCGAAAGGCGGGCCATAGTGGGGCCGCACAGGGGTGTCGTCACTCATTACTGGAGCCTCCATTGCGTGTTCCTGGGGGGGTGTTTCGACTGTTTCCGGCGTCTCGGCGGTGCCGACAAGGTCGTTGAAGGTTTTGAAGAAGTCATCGGCGACCTTGCGGGCGCTGCCTTCAACCAGTCGAGCGCCGACCTGCGCCAGCTTGCCGCCGACCTGACCATCGGCAACATAGCGCAACACGGTTGCTGAACCGTCTTCTTCCAAGGTTACACGGGCGCCGCCCTTGGCGAATCCAGCCACCCCGCCCTGGCCTTCGCCCGAGATGGTGTAACCTTTCGGCGGATCGAGGTCGGTCAGTGAAACCTTGCCCTTGAAGGTGGCCGACACGGGGCCGATCTTGGTTTTCACCTTGGCTGTCAAGGCCGTGTCGCTTTCCTTGTCGAGCTCCTGACAGCCTGAAATGCACTGCTTCAGAATCTCTGGATCGTTGAGTGCCTGCCACACGGTTTCGCGCGGCGCGTTGATGCGGTGTTCACCGGAAAGATCCATCGAAACTCCTATCGACGAGGGTGGATTCAGTTGCCACGCACAAGGTGCACGATCAAGACCAGCGCAAAGACGATCACGACTGCGAGTGACGCGCTGCTCATCACGGGGTCACGGGCAAAGAAACCCTGGGGCCCGTTCCAGCGCATGGCAAGTCCCACAATCCCGTTAATACTCTGTGTGGCTGCTGATTTCACTGGCACGGCCAAGGCCTCCAGAGTGTTCCGGCCTATGCGCACCAGAATAGGCAGCAGCCAGCGATAGGTCCACTCGGCATCGAGGTTCACGCCAGACCGTTCCGGCGGCTCCAGCTTGGTGACCCGCAGGACCACGAAACAGAGTGCAGCGAACAGCAAGAGCTGGAGCTGCACGAGGACGTGCTCGAACGTGTAGGGCTCATAGGTCACGGGATAGGGCAGGTACTGATAGAGAAGGGCCGGGAAGCAGCCGATGCCGATACAGAAGGCCGCGGCGATGGCCATCGCGATCAGCATGGACTTCGGCGCTTCCTTCGGCCGCATGCCGGAATCGTGGCCGAAGAAGGCAAAGAACGGGATCTTGATGCCGGCATGGTGCAGAACGCCCGCCGAAGCGAACAGGAGTGCAATCCAGATCCACTCGTAACCTTCCTTCAATGCGGCACTCATCACCATCGACTTGGCGACAAAGCCCGAGAACAGCGGGAACGCCGAGATCGAGGCTGCACCGATGATGCACAGTACGGTGGTCTTGGGCATCGTTCTGTAGAGACCGCCGAGCTCCGTCGCGCTGATCTTGCCCGTGCGGAACAGCACCGCTCCCATCGACATGAAGAGCAGCGATTTGTAGAGCACGTGCGCGAACGCATGGCTGACGGCCCCGTTGATCGCGAGCTCGGTGCCGATGCCGATACCGCAGATCATGAAGCCGAGCTGGTTGATCAGGCTGTAGGACAGCACACGGCGCAGATTGTCCTCGATCACAGCATAGAAGATTGGGAACAGCGTCATTGTCGCGCCGATGTAGATCAGAATCTCCGTTCCGGGGAACAGGCGCGCCAGGCAGTAGATCGCCGTCTTCGTGGTCAGGGCGCTCATCATCACCGTGCCCGTCTCGGTGGCTTCCGGATAGGTGTCGGTGATCCAGTTGTGCAGCAGCGGGAAACCGGCTTTTACGCCGAGTGCCAGGAAGATCAGCCAGGCGGCCAGGCCCTCGAGCTCAAACGGGTCCATCGTGAGGGAATCGCCCTGGGTCATCAGGGCGACGATGCCTGCGATCATCAACAATCCGGAGATCACCTGCAGCAGAAGGTAACGCATGGCCGCCCGTTCAGCCTCGGCGGTGCGCCGCGCGAGCACAAGAAACACGGATGTAAGGCCCAGTCCCTCCCAGAACAGCAGCAGGGTCAGAAGGTCACCGGCAAAGACCGCACCCATGGTGCTTGCCGCATAGGTGAGCCCTGCAACCTGTTCGAGCTTGGTCGGCCGGTGCAGCCCGTAGATCAGGGCGATGAAGGTTGCCAGGGTGAAGAGCCAGCCGAACAGCATCGACAGGCGATCGGCATGCACCAGCGTCAGATCGTAGCCGAACAATCTGGCGTGCATGTCCGCCTGTCCATCGAGGAAAAGCAGGTTGGCGGCGGCAACCACAGGTGTGGCGACCGCGAGGACGTCGCGTAGTCGGCCGTTGGTGATGGCGACGAGGCCGGCACCGACAAGGAAGATGATGAAGGGTGCGACGCTAATCATCGTAGAACCCGTCGCGCTTCTGGACCAGGAATCGCAGACCTTCAGCGACCAAAACCAGCAGGGCGTAGGCACCGAATCCAAAGAGGGCGTAAAAGCCCAGCATCGATTCCCAGTGGTGGTTCACGTGGCGATGCAAAAAGAAATCCGCACCGAACGTGGCGACGCAGGCGGCAACCAGGATCCGGATCACGATCCGGACGTGACGCGGCTTGTCGAAGAAGTACTGTTTCTTGTCGCCGTTGTGTTCGTCGCTCACGGCAGGCCTCCCATGACAACGGGGCTGCTGGCGAGCAGTGCAAGGATCGGATCGGGGAAGAAGAAGAGGGTCAGGCAGCCCAACGACGTCACGGCCATACCAATCAGGCAGGCCACAGGCGCCTCATGGCGGGTGGCTGCTGCACCTTCAGGCAAGGGCCGGAAGAAGGCTCTGAACGGGATCGGCAGTAGATAAGCGATGTTGAGCAGGGTCGAGAGACAGAGAACAACAATGAAAACGGTTTGGTGGGCATCAAGAGCACCTTCGAACAGCAACCACTTGCTCCAGAGCCCGCCGAAGGGCGGCAGTCCGATGATGCTGAGACTGCCGACCAGGAAGGCGGCGAAGGTCCAGGGCATAACACGACCCATACCGTCGAGTTGTGAGATCTCTGACTTGTGCGCCGCGACCAGAATGGCGCCCGCACAGAAGAAGAGCGTGATTTTGCCGAAGGCGTGGGTGGCGATGTGCAGGCCGCCACCCAGGAAACCCGACTGGTTCGCGAGCAGGGCCGCGAGCACGATGTAGGCGAGCTGGCTGATCGTGGAGTAGGCCAGCCTGGCTTTCAGGTTGTCCTTGGTCATGGCGACAAGCGAGGCCGCGATGATCGTGAAGGCCGCGACCCACTGCAGCATCAACGTCATGCTGAGTTCGTTGAGCAGATCGAAGCCGAAGATGAACACGGCGACCTTCAGCACAGTGAAGACGCCGGCTTTAACGACGGCGACGGCATGCAACAGGGCACTCACCGGGGTTGGTGCGACCATGGCCGCAGGAAGCCAGCGATGGAACGGCATCAAGGCGGCCTTGCCGACACCAAAGACATAGAGAAGCAACAGGATACCCGCCATGGCGTCGGGCACGCGGCCCTCAAGGATGCCGCCCGGGGCGAAATCAAGTGTGCCTGCGTAGGCGTAGGTTCCGATGATCGCGACAAGCTGAAGACCGATCGAGGTGCCGAGCAGGATGCCCAGATAAGTTCTCCCGGCTCTGCGGGCCTCGAGCGTTCCCGCATGGGTCACTAGCGGGAAGGTCGAAATCGTCAGCGCTTCGTAGAACACGAAAAGGGTGAGCATGTTGCCGGCGAAGGCCACGCCCATGGCCGAGGCAATGGCGACGGCGAAGAAGGTGTAGAAGCGGGTCTGGTTCTGCTCGTGGTGGCCGCGCATGTAGCCGATGGCATAGATCGTCGTGACGACCCAGAGACCGCTTGCAATCAGCGCAAAGAGCATGCCGAGCGGTTCGACATCCAGTGTGATGGTTGGCCCCTCAAGAGGCGTCGCAAGCTGCAGGTGGATGGCCTCGCCGCTTTCCAGGGCAACGGCGATGACGGCGACCAGGCAGAACAATGTGATGCCGGTCGCCAGGCTGATACCTTCGCGGACGTCGGGCCAGCGACGGGTCAGGAGGACGCCGACGGCACCCACCAAAGGAAGAACGATAGCGAGTGCCGCGAGCATGCCGGGATCGGGGAGGTCGTTCATGGAAGAACCCCGA
Source organism: Rhodospirillaceae bacterium (assembly GCA_002722885.1). Lineage (GTDB taxonomy): Bacteria > Pseudomonadota > Alphaproteobacteria > SP197 > SP197 > SP197. The sequence goes on along the minus strand of PBNE01000012.1, from coordinate 157,419 downwards.
GGCTGCTGGCTGCGAAGTTTGCGACTCCCACAGTAAATTTGGTCGCGACGCCGAAGGCGATGCACAGAACGGTCAGGGCCACGGTCGGCAGCAACAGCATGACCGGTGCTTCCTTGACCTTGAGGTAATCGGGCGGTGCGGCGAAATAGGCCACCTCGACAACACGCCAAATGTAGAAGATCGAGAGCAGCGAACTCATCACAATCAGTACGGCCACCGGCCACATGTCGGCATCAAGTGCGCCGAGAATCAGATACCACTTGCTGATGAAGCCCACCGTAAAGGGGACACCGATCATCGAAAGTCCGGCCACGACGAAACACCCCATGGTCACGGGCATGCGTCGCCCAAGGCCGCGGAACACGGAGATGTCAGATGAGCCCAGACGCAGGATGACACAGGCCATGACCATGAAGAGCGCGCCCTTCATCAGGCCGTGATTGAATACATGAACAATGGCTGCGACCAATCCGTCGTGATTGCCGAAGCCCAGTGCAGCAATGATGTAACCGACCTGCGCAACACTCGAGTAGGCAAGCATGCGCTTGAGGTCGTCCTGCCAGATGGCCACCAGTGAGCCGATGAAAGCGCCTGCAAGGCCCAAGGGCACGAGAAACCAGCCTATCTGCAGGCGTTCGAAGGCAAAATCATAGCCGAAGACGTTGAAGATGAAGCGGATCAGGATATAGGCGCCGACCTTGGTTGCGGTGGCGCCGAAGAAAGCTGACACGACCGATGGCGCATACGTGTAGGCGTTCGGCATCCAGATATGAGCGGGGAACATGGCCGCCTTAATCCCGGCGCCGACCACAATGAAGGCGAGTGCCGCCTGCACCGGGGCGGTGTCGTGCGCGTTGCGCAGTCGGATCGCAAGGTCGGCCATGTTGAGCGTGCCGGTCATCATGTAGATCAGGCCAATGCCGATCAAGATGAAGGTGGCGCCGATGGTGCCAAGAATGAGGTAATTGAAGGCCGCCTTGCTGGCTCTGCGGTGCGTTCCCATCGCGACCAGCGCGTAGCTCGACAGGGATGAGATTTCGAGGAAGACGTAGAGGTTGAACGTGTCACCGGTGATGACGATACCCAGCATGCCGGTCAGCGCCAGCAGGGCGACGGTGTAGAACAGCCGTTGGGCCCTTTGTGTGACCTCCACACCGATGCCCAGCTTCGCAGCCGGCATGACGATCACCGCCATGCCGGACACAAGCACAAGGAGCAGGGCATTGAGTGGGTCAATCTCATAGGAGATGCCCAGTGGGGGCCGCCAGCCGCCCATGTGGTAGCTGATCGCGCCCCCATCCAGAACCTGGTGCAGCAGGGCTGACGAAATCCCAAAGGTGACCCAGGTCACCGCCATGGCGAACCACCACGCGATGTTCGGGCGGACCATCAGCGCACAAAGCGGTGCCGCAATGAGCGGAATTACGACCTGCAACGCGGGAAGGTGGTTCATCAGGGACACGGGTGTCAGGCCTCGTCCCGCTCGACAATTTCCATCTCCTCAATGGACCCGTAGGCCTCTCGGACGCGCACGATCAGCGTCAGGGCCAGCGATGTGGTCGCGACCGAGACCACGATCGCTGTCAGGATTAGGACATGGGGCAGGGGATTGGAGTAGTACTCCGCGCCGGCCTGCACGATGGGTGCCGTGCCGCCCTCGACATAACCGACCGAGATGTAGAGCAGGAAGACAGCAGTCTGGAAGATGTTGAGCCCGATGACCTTCTTGATCAGGTTGCCACGCGTGATGATCGTGTAGAGGCCGATCATCAGGATGATTACAGAGGCCCACTGCAAAGCGTGATCGCCGATGAATGTAATGGCCTCATTCATGAGGATCGCCGTTCTGCGAATGTGAAGAAGATGGCTGTCAGAACACCAGCGACCGTGATGCCCACGCCCAGTTCAATGACAATGATGCCGATATGCTGGCCATGCACAGGGTTGTGCGGATCGAGAGCACTGTAGTCGAGGAAGGTGGCGCCTATCCCGAGCGCGACGAAGCCGACCATGGCATAGAGGATCAATCCGGCTGAGATCATGGTTGTGATGATCACGAGCGGCATGGCCTTGATGGCGCGTTTCACGCCAAACACGATTCCATAGATGATGAAACCGGTCGCAAAGATCACACCGGCCTGGAAGCCGCCGCCCGGTCCGTAATCGCCATGCATCTGGACATAGAGTGCGAACAGCAGGATGAACGGAACCAGCATCTTGACGACGACACGGACAATGATGTGTTCGCTCATGTCTCGTCCCGCCGCCAGCGCCACAAGAGCGCGATCACGCCGATTCCTGCTGTGAAAATCACGGTGACCTCGCCCAGCGTGTCGTAACCCCGATAGCTCGCCAGAATTGATGTCACCATGTTGGGAACCCCGGTCGCATCGGGTGCTTCGGCAATGAAGCGGTTCCCGACATGTTGCTGGATCGGGGCGTCAGGATCGCCGAGGCCCGGCATTTCAAGCGTGGCGTAGAGCAGGCCGAGGCCGGCCGTCAGTGACGCGATCAAGCCCAACAGACGCTGGCCGTCATCTTTTCGCAGTGGTGCTTCACGCGTTGTCGTCAGTGAAATTGCGGCCAGCATCAGGGTCAGCGTGATGCCGGCGCCCACGGCAGCTTCGGTGAAGGTGACGTCGACCGCGTCGAGAAATGTGTAGAGTGCTGCGAGCACCAGGCTGTAAACACCGGACAGGATGGCGACAGCCAGCAGGCTGCGCAGACGCAACATGGCGAGGGCCAGGGCAATCAACAACAGGGCGAGAAGGACCAGATGCAGGCGGTCCATCAGGCCTGATGCTCCTTGAACGCATTATCGCGCGCCTGGTTCTGCTCGGGGTCGTCAGGCGAAAGACCTCCGATCAGCGCTGAATGCGCGACGGCATGGCTCGCGGTTGGGGCCGTTAGCAGCAGGATGATCCCGATCATGAGCAACTTGACCGTGATCAGGCTCATTTCTGTCTGCAACGCCATCCCAACAAGCATCAGGACGGCGCCGCCGGTATCGGCCAGGCTGCCGCCATGAAGGCGTGTGAACAGATCGGGCAGCCGCAACAGTCCCAGGCCGCTAACAATCAGCAGAAGACCTCCGGTCACCAGGAGTATCCAGCTCGCAATGTCGAGCACCATGCTCATGAGCCTTCACCCAAATGGCCGTGTTTGAAGTACTTCAAGGCAGCCAATGTGCCGACGAAGTTCAACAGCGCATAGGTGAGGGAGAGATCAAGAAAATCAGGGCGATCTACGAGGTAACCTGCGACGGCGATCAGCAGCACAGTCATTGTGCCGTGGACATTCACAGCCAGGATGCGGTCATAGAGTGTTGGCCCTTTCACCGCACGGGTCAGGGTTAACGCCATCGCAATGACCAGCAGCATCGTGGCAACGTCGAACATCAGGACGGACCCTCCATCGCGCTGACACGGCGATCCATAGCGCCTTCCTTGAGCTCTTCGATGCCGGACTTGTCGAGAGCGTGAACATGAATCTTGTCGGGATAGACCGAGAGAGAGACTGTGCCCGGTGTCAGGGTGATTGAGTTTGCGTAGGCCACCAGACCCACGGCCGTCTTCTGTGTGGCTGGAACCCAATCCGCTCCGGCATTGAGTGTCATGCGCGGGGCGAGAATCGTTTTCGTGACGGCCACGTTGGACTTTGCGACCTGCCAGGCGAGCCACGGAAGGTAGGAAATTAACCGCCAGGTCAACTGGATCGGATGGCCTTCGCCATCAATCACGTCCATGCGGTGAGCGATCACCACAACCAGGGCCGACGACACGACGCCGCATCCGATCAGGAACGGATCCCAGTGTCCGGACAGAAGAAGCCAGACGCTAAGGAGCAGGGCAAACAGGCTGAAGGTCCGCGCCGAAAACATCGCGTCTCCGCAATCGTGAACAGGGCCGCAGGCGAGACCGGTCGCTCGCCGGGGCCATCCAGTGGCTGAATAGGATGAACACGCGGGTCGGGCAAGGCCATGTTGGGGAAGAAGGCCGTTGCTTGCCTCAGGCCGGAGCAGATTGCGTGGGCGTTGCTTCGTTCTGCGGAGTGTCGTCCGTTGCTGCTTCGATGACCTCGTAGGCAACCTGGCCCAGATCGTTCAGCAGATCGTCGGTGTCGATGGCCTCGCCGCCCTCCTCGTCGACAAGGTCGCTGAGCATATGGGCCGGAACATCGCGCAGGTTACCCATGTCTCGGTCTCGGCAGCGCAGGAAATAGGTATCGCCCTGGTCGCCGGCAGCCAGCATGTGAACACTCATGGCCGAAGACTGGCTGGGGGCATTCAACAGCGTGAATCCCATGGGACGCTGCAGTCCTTCAACAAAAAATAGGCTCCGTCAACCAGAAGGTCGCCGGGAACGGTGAGCGAGGGCTGATCGTGCTGGACCTCGGGAAGTTCCTCTCACTGGACACCGCGTTGGACCGTCGTTGGGTGAGAGACGGCAAGACGCGACCGAACCGTTTCAGCCATGGAGCGAGTTCCATCATGGCAATGCCCGCTCCGACGATGATGATTCTTGTATCAACCGTGGAGTCCTCCAGCACCGGTATAAGTAACGCAAGCTGCCGTGCGGAGACACCGTCGGGAATGATGCCATTGTTCATTTCCAGGAGCTGCTAGACCGTGAGACCCATGATGGTCTCGAACTGATCGATCGCCGCGAACAGGGCGAAGGCGATAACCATCAAAGCGCAGAGGATGATCCAGCGATAGCAGTGAACAAGACAGAACAAGATCGCAACAAACGCGAACACAGGCACCATCGCGCCGGCATCGGGTTCGAGATTCAGCCAGGCGTCGAGGCTGTAGAGCGGATCGGAGACGTGGTCAGGAATGGCCAGCTGCGGTAGCGTGCCACCATAAAGAACAAGAAGCGCGCTCATGAAACCAAGCACAAACGCCAGATCCCAGCGCCGCCGACTGTCGATCTCGACGATGGTCTCGTCGGCCTTGCGCACTTTTTCTCTTACCAACTTTTTCATGACACTGCTGGTGCTGACGTTCGTTTGGTGGACGTCCGCCCAGGCCCTGGCGGAAGACGAGATAGAGTTTGCCCGCGATCATCTATCCATCGAAACGCAGGATGGCCAGAGTTTCGACTTCGAAGTGGAACTGGCCGTCACACCGCAACAACGTCAGCGGGGACTGATGTTCCGGCGGGAGATGTCGGCCGATGCAGGCATGTTGTTCTTGTTCGACCGTGAAGCATCGCGCAGCTTCTGGATGAAGAACACCTACCTGCCATTGGATTTGCTGTTCATCGATGCAGACGGTGTCATCGTCAGCATCGCGGTCGACGCTTTACCCCACGACCTCACGCCCATTCCGTCTGGAGAGCCCGCTGCGGCTGTGCTGGAACTGAACGCCGGCACAGTGAGCAGCCTCGGTCTGACCGTTGGTAATCAGGTGATCTTCCGTGCATTCCCTATATAAAACAACGGGTTACATTTGATTTTTTAGAGTGTCCCGTAGTTTGCTGTAACTTTGGTCACGGAAGTACACGCCTGGATACCTACCATGATGACCATCAAATCTATTCTGGCTACGGGGCTCCTGATTCTGACTCTCGGTGCGATTAGCACGCCACAGGCTCAGGACAGCGTTGGCACCATCTCGGAAGCCGAAGGCGAAGTCGTGGTGGTTCGCGCCGACGGCAGTGGTGACGATATCGGCGGTGTGGCTACGGATGTGTGCTAGAACGACACGGTTTTTATCGGCCCTGAGAGCAGTGCAGCGATCAACTTCATCGATGTCACACTGATGACCTTACGCGCCGGCTCGGCCGTCACAATCGACGAGCTTGATTATGACCCCGCCGGGCAGGACAGTTCGGCCTCGTTCGACTTTGCGTGCGGTCTACTGGGTCTTGTCTCCGGTGACGTTGCCAAATCGGGCGATATGGTCGTGACAACTACGGTTTCGACCATTGGGATTCGGGGCACCACGTTGCCGGTGAAAGCTGTAGGTGTGTTCCGGGCCGCAAACGGCCAGATTCAGGTAACCTTGTTCGCGAGCAACGATGACACGGGGCAACCTCAGGTGATTACACTGACGGCCGCTGCCAACGGCAATCCTGGTTCGATCACTGTAACGACAGGTGGTGAAATGCGAGCCCTTACTCACGCAAATGCGACTCTAACTGTTTCGGCAAATGGCACGACAACTCAAGGGGTGCTCGATGCGACCGAAGTGGCCAACACGTTTAGTGCGGCTGCTCCGTTGTCACGCACATGACCGGCAACGATTTCAATGCTCCGGGCGCAGCCGATATCAGTACGGACGATGACGAGACCGGGGCGTTGCAGAACCTGTTGGATCTGCTCGACGAGAACCCGTCGCAGGATGCCAGTGCCGACTAGCTGGCCGGGGAATTCTCAATATGCTGTCGCGACCGCTTTTGTGGCGAAGGCCGCGCTGTTGACGCGCGGCCTTCATGCCGTCACAAGTGCGCCGTCGGGGCGTAGCGCAGTCTGGTAGCGCACCTGCTTTGGGAGCAGGGGGTCCCAAGTTCGAATCTTGGCGCCCCGACCACAGCCGGCCGGATCAAAGCAAAGCGACAAAGAAAACAGCCTCCCTGGAGAATCCCGGGAGGCCGTTAAGTGTTCTTCTGGACAGTTGCCCGAGCTCTGCATGGGGCTGCGTCAGCACATCAGATGCGGTCGAAGGTGTCTTTCCAGACGCTCGTGACAAGGTCACGTCCGGGGCTGCCATCCGGGTTGTAGTGAAGAGGCTGGCCGGAGAGGACGGTGTGTAATCGTTCGGCCGCAGCCTCGTTGCCCTGATCGGCGGCCAACGACCAGTAATGCAAGGCGGTATCTCCGTTGCGTTCGACGCCCTCTCCCCAATAGTAGAAATCACCGGCGGCAAGCTGTGCGTCAGCATCGCCGGCATCGGCGCGTCCGATGGTGGTAGCTTCCGAGTTCAGACTGAAATAGCTGAGATCCAGCAGATCATAGCTGTCGTTGTCATGTCCTTCAGGATTGAAGGAGCAGGCCACGAGCAGACCGGCGGCGGCGGTTGCGAGAAGTGTGCGCATCGAAGGTGTCCCGGGAACTCAAATGAAAGCGCGACGATATAGCAAGACGGCTGAAATCGAAAGATGCGGCTTGTACCCCCCCCACCGCGATACGCCGTGGATTTGCCTTGCCGATGGGGTTATAGACGAAGCCTGAGTTGCCGATGTCCGGAGTTAATGATGACCGCGCGTATTTATTGCCCCGCCAAAACCGCCATGCAATCGGGTCGTGCCAAAACGCACCGCTGGGTGCTGGAGTACGCCGCGAACTCTGCCAAGACCGCCGATCCGCTGATGGGCTGGACCGGATCCTCCGACATGAAGGCCGACCAGATCAAACTTACCTTCGAAACACGCGAGGAAGCGATCGCCTATGCCGAGCGCAACGGCATCGACTACCGCGTGATGGAACAACAGAACCGCAAGGTGACGCCGAAGTCCTACGCCGACAACTTCCGCTGGCAGAGACCGGGCTGAGACAATCCCCGGTGCGCCCATAGCTCAGCTGGATAGAGCAGCGGCCTTCTAAGCCGCAGGTCCCAGGTTCGAATCCTGGTGGGCGCGCCATTTTCCAAGGTACGCACGCCCGATGGTGGTTCCAGAAGTCAAAAACTGCCAGGCAGGAGGAATGACGCATGCGCACGCTGGTGATCTAAACCGATCCTGGCGCGCCTTTCCGCCTGCATGGCCCCCCAAAACCTTCGTATTCGCGATATCTACGCCGAAAACTTCGACCCTGTGCTCATGCGTGAGCGTTTTGAGGTGTTCAACAATCCGGTGCTGAACCGGGCGTCGGCCCAGGAATATGCGGCAGATCTGGACTGGACCGAGGCGTTGATCTTTGTCTACCCTACGTGGTGGTACGGTTTGTCGGCGATCCCGAACGACGCACCCTGATGCGGGGTGTCCGCTGGCTTTGCATCCGCTCCCGCCGCACCTTCTGGATCGCACACTACGACATTCACCGCCGGTCACAGGGCAGCATCGGAGCCGGCTTGGACCGCATGGAAGCCAAGCTTCAGCGATTGTTGACCTAGGCGCCTGGCCGAAAGGGTATTCAGGCCAGCCCGTCCTTGCCCGCACCACAGACGATCGCGAGCGGCTTATCTCCAGTGGCGAGCCCTTGCATGACGGCGGCCAGACTGGCCGCACCGGCCAGTTCCGTTCCTACACCGAATTCCGACCAGAGCCATTGGGCCGCTTCAGTCATCTGATCGTCGTCGACAAGCACGATTTCGTCGACCAGTTCGGAGATGATCGAGAAATTGAGCGCCTCGCTTCGTTGGGGCGAGAGTGAGCCTGCGCGTGTTGTGATGGCACCAAGGGTGACCAGATCCCCTTCCGCACGGCTGGCGTGGTGGGTCGGTGCGCCGACCGGTTCGACACCGATGATGCGGATTCCAGGATTGAGAGCTTTGGCGGCCGTGACCACGCCCGCGATCAGCCCACCTCCACCAACAGCCACGATCAGTGTTTCAATCTCTGGCGTATCTTCGAGAATCTCGAGGGCCAGGGTGCCCTGACCGGCAATGACATCGGGATCGGCAAAAGCATGGATGTAAGCGAGGTCTTCGGTCTCGGCAGCGGCGAGGGCGGCCGCGTTAGATTCATCCCAGACGGCGCCATGGGTTCGGACGTCCGCACCCCAGGCCCTCAGCTTCTCGGCTTTGTCCGCTGGTGCGCTTTCCGGAAGGTAGACCACACAGGACAGGCCCAGCCGGCGCGCAGCGTAGGCCGTTCCCAGCCCGTGATTGCCGCCAGACGCCGTGATCAGACCCTTCACAGAACCCGCCGCCATGGTGGTTGCCTTGGAAAGGGCGCCGCGCGGCTTGAACGAACCCGTGACCTGCAGGCATTCCAGTTTCAACAGCAGGTCCGGCGCTCCGGGCGCCACACGGGCTGGTTCCGCCGCAATCACAGGCGTCCGACGCAGGGCTCTGCGAATGCGATCCCGCGCCGCTTCAATGGTGGCCAGCGTCGGTCGCTCAGGATTGGTCATGGTCATCGCTTCTTTCGACACTGGGCCGTTCCACGCTGACGGCCTTGATCATGGCATGGACCGATGAACCCGGTACCAGGGACAGAGCATCGACCGATTTGCGGGTGATACGCGCCAGCAACCGGGTGCCGCCCGCATCCAGCACAACATCGGCCTGCGCGGCGCCGTCCGGAGAGATTTCCTGCACGATCGCAGGAATGGCGTTCAGGACACTGCTGTCGGTCGGGGCAGACAATGCCAGGGAAACATCGCGCGAGCGCACCCGAATGCGCACCTCGGCCCCTTCCGGATGATCGAGGCGGGGCACCTGCAGGGTTCCGCCACCGAAGTCGAGGTTTGTCAGGCTATAGCCCGTGTCGTGGCTGGTCACACGGGCGCGGATCACCGCGCCGGCCCAGAACCGTCCTGTCAGAGGTGCAAGATCAGAGCGGCTCAGGATGTCTTCAACCTCGCCCATGGCGCGAACCTGACCCTCCTGCAGAACCACAACACGATCCGAGAGTGTGATGACCTCTTCAAGCGCATGGCTCACATAGATCACGGGGATACCGAGTTCGCGCGGCATACGACGGATAAAGGGCAGAATTTCGTTCTTGCGGGGCTGATCGAGTGAGGCGAGCGGTTCGTCCATCAGCAGCAGTTCGGGGCTGACAAGCAGGGCGCGGCCGATGGCGACCCGCTGGCGTTCGCCCCCGGAAAGCTGTGCGGGGCGACGGTCCAGAAGACGGTCGAGGCCCAGAAGTCCGATCACATCGTCTTCGCCGATGCGGTGTTCGGCAGCGGGCCGCCGCCGCATGCCGTAGCGCAGGTTGGCGCGCGCGTTCATGTGGGGAAACAGCCGTGCGTCCTGAAAGACATAACCCAGCCGGCGCCGTTCGGGCGGAAGGTCGATCCCGGCGCTGCTGTCGAAGAGGGTGTAGTCGCCAAGGGAGATGCGGCCTCGATCGGCCTTGAGCAGTCCGGCGATCATGTCGATCAGGGTCGATTTTCCGGAACCGCTTGGGCCAAATAACGTAGTTATTCCATGTGTTTCCATTGAGAAATTTAATTCAACACTGAACTTCTTTCGTGCCCGGGTGACATCAATCTCGATCATCCGCCCTCTCCCAGAAGGCGGCGCTTCACGCGCCGGGCCAAAAGCTCTGACGCTGCCAGCGCGGCAAAGGCCAGGATGCAGGAGACCAGCACCAACCGCAGCGCCGCTTCGTCGCCACCGGGGCTCTGGGTCGCGGTGTAAAGCGCCAGCGGCAGGGTCTGGGTTTCACCGGGAATGTTGGAGACGAAGGTGATGGTCGCGCCGAACTCGCCGATCGAGCGTGCAAAGGCCAGCACTGCCCCGGTCAGTATGCCGGGCAGAACCAGTGGGACCGTGACACTCCAGAAGGCGTCAAACCGCGTCGCGCCCAGGGTGCGTGCTGCGGTCTCCAGTCTTCGGTCGACCAGCTCCAGGCCCAGGCGGATGGCGCGCACCATGAGCGGGAAGGCGACCACAGCGCTCGCGATAGCAGCGCCCTGCCACGTGAAGGCGAAGGTCCAACCGAACCAGTCATGGAGGAGCGATCCTATCGGGCCGTTGCGTCCCAGGAGAACCAGTAGCAGGTAACCGACCACGACGGGCGGCAGCACAAGCGGAAGGTGCACGATGCCGTTCACGATGGTGCGCCCCGGAAACTCCACACGTGCCAGAAGCCAGGCTACGGCCAGGCCGAAGGGCAGGCTGCCCAGTACCGCCCAGAACCCGACCCTGAGGCTCAGCTCCATGGCTTCGGTTTCCAGCGGTGTCAGGGAGAACATGGGTGTTGTGCTCAGGCCGCGGCGTTCAGGCGGGAAAAGGCAGCGTCAAGCTCGGCGATTAGGTCACCGGCGTCTTCGAGGCCGGCATGAATTCGCAGAAGCTGGCCGTCTTCGCCCCAGGTTGTCGCTGTCCGCACGGCCGCGGGGTCGACGGGGACCAGTAGGCTCTCGTAGCCGCCCCAGGACCAGCCCATGCCAAACAACTCGAGGTCGTCGAGCATGGCGGCAAGCTGTGTTTCGGTCACAGGATGCAGCAGCGCGCCGAACAGACCGCTCGCACCGGTGAAATCGCGCTGCCACAGAGCATGATCGGGGCTGCTCTGCAGGCCGGGGTGTAGGACGGATTTGACCTCCGCGCGGCCTTCCAGCCAGCGCGCGAGCATCAGGCCTGTACCATGGTGCTGCTGCAGTCGCACGGCGATGGTGCGGATGCCCCGTTGGGCGAGATAGGCGTCATCAGGCCCGATGCAGTTGCCCATGGCCACGAAGGTCTTGCGTAGGGCTTCGTGGTGCGGGGCCTTGGCAGAAACAAGGCCGCACATGGCGTCGGAGTGCCCCACCACGTACTTCGTTCCGGCCTGCAGCACCACATCGGCACCCAGCGTATGCGGTTTGCAGAAGTAGCCGCCGGCCCAGGTGTTGTCGGCCACCACGATTGCGCCGTGATCATGCGCAGCTTTGGCGATCGCCGGGATATCCTGCACCTCAAAGGTGATCGAACCCGGACTTTCGACATAGACCACCCTGGTGTTGGGTCGGATCAGGTTGGCGACATCGGCACCAAGGCGCGGATCGTAGAAGCTGGCCTCGACCCCGAAACGCTCGAGGACACCCAGGGTGAAGGTCCGTGTCGGCTGATAGGCGGAATCGGTGATCAGGATATGGTCGCCAGCCTGCAGATAGGCCATCAGCACGGTCACGATCGCAGCCTTGCCCGAGGCACAGGCCACGGCGAGATCGCCGCCTTCCAGTTCACAAAAGGCATCTTGCAGGGCAAAGATGGTCGGCGTGCCGTTGCGGCCGTAGACAACTTGGTTGGGGTCGATCCCGGTCCCGGCGCGCAGTGCCGCCAGGGTTGGAAACAGCACCGTGGAGGCATGATAGACTGGCGGATTGACGATGCCGTAATTGCTGTGCGGATCACGCCCGGCGACGACAACGCGGGTTTCGTCCTTCATCGGTGCCTGCCTTTCTGGGTTCTGGCGGGCGAACGTCGCCCTCGGAGATCAATCGGGAGTATCGGCAAAGTGATCGTTGGGCACCAGCCAGGAATCTTCGCGGCGGACGACCTCAAATCCGGCCTTCTGATACATCTGAAGCGCCCGGGGGTTATCCTGGGTGTTCGTGTCCAGAATGACTTTCTCGATCTCCGGGCGCCACAGGGCATTGGCGACCCAGTCCAGGAAGTAGGCGCCTAGACCCTGACCGATGAACTCCGGCAATAGGCCAAACAGGCAGAGTTCCGATAAATGGCCACGCCGGAAATCGAGCTCGGCAAAGCCTGCCGGTGAGCCATCGACGTAAAGCACGTAGATTTCGACCTTGTCGTCGTGGATAACCTCCCGGAGCTGGCCTTCGGGCCACGACAGACGGTCGGTCCAGGTCCACTGGGCGCCCACGGTCCGGTAGAGCCAGAGGTAAAACGACAACGGCGGTTTGTGGGCCCGCAGGATCGCCAGCTTGCGCAGAGGCGCGGGCCGGACAGGGCGCGTTGGTGGCGTCGCCATTTCAAGAAACGTGATCGTGCAGGAAACACTGCGGTCTCCGGCCTTCTCGAAGACCTCGGCCATTTGTCAGACCGCGCCGGTCACTACCGGGGTGTCGTCGCGACTGCCCCATTCGGTCCAGGAGCCGTCATATACGGCCACCTTGTTGGCGCTGATCAGGTCGAGCGCCAGGGCCAGAAAACAGGCGCTGATGCCGGAGCCGCAGGTGGTCGTGACCGCCTTGGAGGTGTCGATGCCGAGATCGGCAAACGCAGCCTTGAGCGCCGTATTGTCCTTCACGGTGCGGTCGTCGTTCAGAAGCGACGAATAGGGCAGGTTGCGGCTTCCGGGAATGTGTCCACCGCGAAGGCCGGGCCGGATTTCGGGCTCTTCGGCCGTGAAGCGGCCCGCGCTACGGGCGTCTACGACCTGTTCGCGGCCGCTGTCGATGTTGGCCAGCATCTGTTGCCAGTCGCGCACCAGGAAGGTGTTCATGCGGGCGGTGAGATGCCGTTCGCGTGGGATAACCGCTTCATCGTTGACCACACGCTCTTCGGCCAGCCATTTCGCCATGCCGCCGTCCAGCACAGACACGTCCTCATGGCCGAAGACACGAAACATCCACCAAACCCGTGCCGCGGCCATCATGTTGCCGCCGTCGTAGACCACGATCCTCACGCCATCGCCCAGGCCGAGCTTGCGTGCCCGGCTCGAGAATTTTTCGGGCGAAGGCAGCATGTGAGGCAGCTCGGAAGCAGTATCGGAAATTTCGTCGATATCGAAGAAGACGGCGCCCGGAATGTGCTGCGCAGCGTAGTCCGCCTTGGGATCGCGCTCTTCGGTTGGCAGGTGCCAGGACCCGTCCACCACACGCACATCCGGTGCTTCCAGATGTTCAGCCAACCATTCGGTCGACACCAGGCTCGTTCCACGAATCATCACGATCTCCGTCCAACTGAATCAGCGCGGTGATAGCACCATCACCAGGCTTTCCATAGGGCTACACATCACGATCTTCGTCATCTCGGGCGATGAGACGGCGATGGAGATATCCTAGTCCTGCAGAACGATGCTCACGCGGCGGTTCTGCTTGCCTTTGTTTTCGATCTTGGAGACCACGACCTGGCCCAGCTCTGCCGTGTTGGCGACATGGGTGCCGCCGCAGGGCTGCAGATCGATGCCCTTGATCTCCAGAAGGCGGACACGGCCGATACCGCGTGGCGGCTGGATCGACATGGTGCGGATCAGTTCGGGCCGGGTGTCGAGCTCCTCGTCGGTGATCCAGCGCGGCCTCACGGTGCGGCCTGCGGCCACGACCTTAGCCAGTTTGGCGGTGAGATCGTCTTTGGTCATGTCCGGCTCGGGCCAGTTGAGATCAATCCGGCTCTTTTCGGCGCCGACCGAAGCACCGGTGATTTCAGCATCAATCAGGGCACAGATCACGTGGAGCGTGGTGTGCATCCGCATATGGCGGAACCGGCGATCCCAGTCGATCTCGGCGTTGACGGCTGTACCCGGCGCAGGCAGCGTAGCCCCTTCGGTGGTGACATGGACGACATCTTCCAGATGTTCGCCCTTCACGGTGTTGACGATCTCGACCACGCTGCCGTCGTCCATAGTCAGGCGTCCGGTATCTCCGGGTTGGCCACCTCCGGTGGGGTAGAACACAGTGCGATCCAGCCTGATACGCCCGTTAGCACACTCTGTGACCACGGCATCGCAGTTTGTGGCGTAGGCGTCGTCGCGGAAGACGAGTTCCATAACCGCTCGTCCGTTCAGGCCACCCAGGGCGGAACGGGTAGGTTCCGTTCCTTCAGGAAGGCCGGATTAAAGATCTTGCTCTGATAGCGCGTGCCGACGTCACACAGGATGGTCACGATGGTGTGGCCAGGCCCCAGTTCCCTGGCCGTTTTCATCGCGCCGGCGACATTGATGCCGGTCGAGCCGCCCAGGCACAGCCCCTCGTTTTGAAGGAGGTCATAGATCACCTCCAGCATCTCGACATCGGAGATCTGCATCGACATGTCGATCGGTGCGCCGTCTATGTTGTTGGTGATGCGGCCCTGGCCGATGCCTTCGGAAATCGAACTACCTTCGCTTTTCAACTCGCCGGTCTGATACCAGGTGTGCATGCACGAACCGAACGGGTCGGCCAGCACAATCTTCACATCCTTGTTGCGCTCTTTAAGCGCCATGCCGGTTCCTGACAGCGTGCCGCCAGTGCCGATGGCCGAAACGAAAGCGCTGACATTGCAGTCGGTCTGATCCCAGATTTCCGGGCCGGTGCTGTCGATATGGGCCTGCCGGTTGGCAACATTGTCGAACTGGTTGGCCCAGATCGCGCCATTCGGCTCTTTCTCCGCGATCTCGGCGGCCATGCGCTCAGACGTGCGAATGTAGTTCTGCGGGTCCTTGTAGGGCTTGGCCGGTGTAAGGTGGAGGTCTGCACCCAGCGCGCGCAGTATATCTTTCTTCTCCTGACTCTGGGTTTCCGGCATCACGATCACGCAACGATAACCCAGTGCTTTGCCGACCGTGCAGAGGCCGATGCCGGTGTTGCCCGCAGTGCCCTCCACGATCACGCCACCGGGCTGCAGGCTGCCGTTCTTTTCGGCATCGCGGATGATCCACAGCGCGGCCCGGTCCTTCACGGACTGGCCGGGGTTCAGGAACTCGCACTTCGCCAGGATATTGCAGCCCGTCTTTTCGGACGGTCCGCGCAGCTTCAGCAACGGTGTGTTGCCGACAAGCGAAACGAGGCTGTCATGGTTTGTCATGGCGGCTTGGATCCCATCCAATGGCTGCGGCGGCGGCCAGCGGCACCCTAGGCGCGGCGGGAAGGGGGATCAAGAGCCTGGAAGGTCCGCGAATTGTGGCTCAGCGGGTTGTGATCGCGACCTCGCCCGAAAAGGCAATTCGTATCGCAGGCCCTCGCCGCGCATCTCAATTTGCCGCTCGATGATCTCGGTGAGCATGAGTCTCGCGGGTTGGCTGAGCCCTTGCGGATCTTCAGTCCTTCGCCATCGGGCGGTCCTTGAATTCGACCTCGACGAAGTAGAACTCGTGGCCGCTGGCGTTGATCACGTTGTGATGCACGCCGGCTTCGCGGGCATAGGAGATGCCGTGGGAGAGGTCGGCAAATAGATCGTCGCTGTCCTTCATTTCGATCTGCAGCTCGCCGTCCAGCATCGGCACGACGACGTAGTTGAATTCGTGTGTGTGCCAGCCGGTTTCAGCATCGGGCGCAAAGCGCCATTCGATCACACGGGTGAAATCGTTGTCTTCCTGGACGGTCGGAACGGCCTGGGGGCGGGGCATGATAACTCCGGATATTGAATATGTTTTAGATGCTGCGGTTGAAGCCGCCATCAACGAGAATGTTCTGCCCGGTGATGCTGCCGGCAGCGTCCGAAAGCAGGAACGCGACCGTGGCTGCAATCTCATCGACATTGACAGGTCGCTGCATAGGCACAGGAACGAGCTGTTCGGGAGTCCAGCTGAAATTGCTGACCAGCCCGGGCGAGACCGTGTTCATGCGGATGCCGTCGCGGGCGTGGCGATCCGCATAAAGCTTCACGTAGCCATCCAGCCCGCGTCGAACGGTCGAAGAGCTTGGGTAGGATGCATGGGGTTCCTTGGAGATCATCGCCGAGATGTTGACCACGGCACCGCCGCCCTGGTTCTGCATGACCGGGGTCACCAGTCGCGCCAGCCGAACAACATTCATGTAGAGCAACTCGAACATGTCGAACCAATAGGTGTCGTCATAGTCGATGATGCTGGCGTCATCGGTAGGGTCGAAAATCGTGCCGTTGTAACTGTTCTGATCGCGGGACAGGCCGGTGTTGGCGACCAGGGCGTCGATCCGGCCATGGGTTGCCATTGCATGATCAACAAGCCGCTCAAGGTCGTCTGCCTTGGTCACATCGCCCTGCATGGCGCTGCCGCCAAGCTCTTCGGCAAGGCCGTGCACCGCCTCACCGCGCGCCATCAGGACCAGCGCGTAGCCCTCGGTGGCAAGCTGGCGTGCGCAGGCCGCGCCGATTCCCTTACTGGCTGCGGTGACAATGGCGATGCGTGGTTGTGTGTCGGTCATGGGCGTTGCGAGCTTGCCCTTGCCGGGCACAGATTTGGCGAATATCCTGACAACGTTCGCATCTCCCGTGGTTCCTGTTCAAGGGACGCGCGACGGGCCGGGGTGGGAGACCGGGTCCAAGACACCGCCGTGGTGCCGTTCTCCGGAATAGTGTCGGCCGACAGTTGGTTGGCTGATGCCGGTGCGCGCAAATTGTTGCGACACGCACCGTTTATGCAAAACGACACAAAGGTGCTACATGCTACGTAACTTTAATTTCGATGTTGAAGGACTTCTGGCCCAGGACAAGGCGCACGCCATGCATCCTTGGCATGAATTCGGCCGTTCCGACCACACGCTGCTGGCCGATTCCGAAGGCATTTATGTCTATGACGGCGAAGGCAACAAATTCATCGACGGTATCGGTGGCATGTGGGCCGTGCAGCTTGGCTATGGCAACGAGGAAATGGCCCAGGCGATCGCCGATCAGGTCCGGTCGATGGTCTATTATTCGCCGTGGTCGATGGCGACGCCGCCGCACGCCCAGCTCTCTGCGAAGCTCGCCACGATGACCCCGGGGGATCTCAACCGGTTCTTCTATTCGACCGGCGGTTCCACGGCCAACGACGCTGCGGTGCGCTTTGCGCATTATTACTGGAACGTAATGGAGCGCCGCACCAAAAAGACTATTATTACCCGTGCCGATGCCTATCACGGCAGCACCTATCTCGCAGACTCGATCTCGGGAAAGCCCGGTAACGACGACCGCATGGAGCGGGTTACCGAGTGGATCAATCATGTCTCCTCACCCAATCCCTACCGCAAGCCCGACGGGATGACCGACGAGGAGTTCAAGGATCACCTGCTCAAGGAGCTCGAGGATCGCATCCTTGAGATTGGCCCAGACAACGTCGCGGCTTTCATTGCCGAACCGGTTTTGGCGTCGGGTGGCGTGATCGTGCCGCCGAAGGGCTACCAGAAGGGTTGTCTGGAGGTTTGCCACAAGCACGATGTCCTCTACATCTCCGATGAGGTCGTGACCGGCTTCGGCCGCATGGGACATTTCTTCGCTTCAGAAGATGTGTTCGAAGTGGTTCCGGACATCCTGACCGCCGCCAAGGGGTTCACGTCGGGCTACATCCCTGCGGGCCTCACCGCGATCTCCGAGAGGCTGCATCAGGACATCATCGACAAGTCCGGTGAGTCCGCGACCTTCTCGATGGGCTTCACCTACTCGGGTCACCCGGTCGCCATGGCCGCCGCGCTCAAGAACATCGAGATCATGGAGCGTGACAACATCATGCAGCACGCCCGTGACACCGGTGACTACTTCCAGGAGCGCCTGAACTCGCTGGCCGACATGCCGATGGTGGGTGACACACGTGGTGTGGGCCTGATGGGCTGCATCGAATGCGTCGAGAGCAAGACCAGCAAGAAGCGCTTCGATGATGAACTCAGCGTCGGCAAGATGATCGACGAGAAGTGTCAGGCGAACGGTCTGATCCTGCGTCCGATGTGGAGCCTGTGCGTCTTCTCGCCGCCGCTCATCATCACCAAGGCCCAGGTCGACGACATGTTCGACATCATGGCCAAGGCCATTCAGGAAACCGCTGACGAACTCGTTCGCAGCGGTAAGTGGGACGGCAAGGACTGATCCCGCGAAGCTGAATGCCGAAGAAACCAGGGAGGCCGTCAGACTATCTGGCGGCCTTTCCTATTTCCGGGCCACGGTCCTCGATCACAACCTTGATCGGAACGTGGAGTGCACGGCCGGTCGACGCGGCGTAACGCTCGATCTTGTCGGTCCCGACCGACAGGGCTTCCTGCCGTACCGCGAGCACGAGATAGCTGTCGTGATCTTCGATCCGCGTGGCCGCCAGGACCGGACCACGACCCGAGCAGATCTCCAGCGCAAGGCGTAGGGCCTTGCCCAGTGCCTTGGCGTCCGCGATCGCGTCCTCGTCGAGCAGACGATGGCAGTCGGCAACGAATTTTGAACCCGACGACCCGCCATAGCGAACAAAGACCGCGAGAGCCAGGAAGGCACGTTCTAAGTGATCGAGCACAGACCAGGGCATGCGCAGAACACGCAACATCGATTGCGGCGCACGGTAGGTCGGGTGTTCGCCCCAGCCCATATCGGCGATGATGCAGGCTGATCGCGCCAGCCGCTCGGTCATGGCCGGCATGCGCGCCAGCAAAGGCGACAGCCAGGTCAGCAGTGTTTCCGATGCATCGGCAAAACGGCGATGCTGTCCGGCCAGCTCGTGGCAGGCTGTCAGGAGAGGGTCTTCGAGCTGGGTTTGTGTGTCGAGCATGCGGAAGTGGTGGCCTTCCCGAAGGCCATGGGCCGAATAGAAGAATTCGTCCGGCCGCAGGATGCGCGAAAGACACTCTAGAACCACCGAACCCCACGGAATGGTCTCGGCACGCTTGGGTGAGACAGCCTGAATCTTTGCGATCGTTTTCGGGCCGAGATGTTCGAGCAGTTCGATGAAATCTCGGGTCTCACGCAAGGCCATGCGATAGCCGTGAACCATCTGTAGCGGATAGGCCTGCTGCGCCATGTGAAGCCGCGCCACCGCACGCCAGGCGCCGCCGACGGCATAGAACGGCTGATCCCTCCAAGCCTTCAGCCAGGTAACGCCTTCCAGGACATTATTGACGATCGCTGGGGCTTTTGCCAGATCACCCTCGGCACGTTCGATGAGGCGCAGGGCACCAATCTCGAGTGAGGTCTGATCGACAATGGCACCCTCCCTGACAGCAATCAGCTCCAGACTGCCGCCGCCAAGGTCACCGATTACACCGGTCAGGCCGGGCACTGCTGACATCACGCCCATGGCTGACAGGCGTGCTTCTTCGTTGCCACTCAGGATAGAAACTTCGTGGCCGGTCCTGCCTTTGATCGCCATGCAGAGGGCATCTCCGTTCTCGGCCGAGCGAACACCGGCCGTAGCCAGAAGGTCCAGGCTCGAGACGGGGACGTCCTGCGCCATGCGGACGAGTGCCTCGATGGAGTCGAGCGCCTGCTCGATGAGTTCATCACTCAGGCGGCCGAAGCGCTCGACGTCACGGCCTAGGCCGAGCACGGCCTTGCGGTTGACTAGGGGCAGGGGCGCCCGGCTGAGGTGGTCGTAGACCACAAGGCGAATGGAATTGGACCCGATGTCGATGACACCGAGCCGCTGACTGGGAACATCACGGGGAGAGGAGGAAGACGTGGTACCTAGTCCTTGGTTTCCGTCGTCACGTTGCCTCTCAAAATCTGATTCTGCAACGCACTGCCGCGGCCCGAGAGACTTGGATTTGTCATGAAGAACTGATGTGCACTGAAGGCGCTGTCGCTGCTGGGGATGCGGGTGTAGCTGCCGTCGCTTTCCAGGACCCAGGATTGTTCGATGTCGCGCAGGTTCGCGACCATGATCTGGTCCAGGACCTGACGGTGAACGGTTGGATTGTTGATCGGAACGATTGTCTCGACGCGATGGTCAATGTTGCGTGGCATCCAGTCGGCAGAGGATACGAAAACCTTCGCGTTGGGAGAGGGCAGCTCTTGCCCGTCCCCGAAGCAGAAGATGCGTGAGTGTTCAAGAAAGCGGCCGACGATGCTCTTGACGCGAATATTCTCAGAAAGGCCGGGAACGCCGGGACGCAGGCAACAGATGCCGCGGATGATCAGATCGATGGCCACACCGGCCTGCGACGCCTCGTAGAGAAGGTCGATCAGGTCCGGATCGACCAGCGAATTCATCTTCGCCCAGATGGCCGCAGGCTTTCCTGCGTGTCCGTTGGACGTTTCGGCCTTGATCTGCGCTGTGAGCCGCTCACGGGCATTGAGCGGTGCCATGGCCACGCCTTCAAGATTGCGCGGCCTGATGTAGCCGGTCAGGTAGTTGAAGATGCGGTTGGCATCCCGGCACAGCGCGGGATCGGCCGTGAAGAGCGAAAGGTCGGTGTAAACCTTGGCAGTGATGGGGTGGTAGTTGCCGGTGCCGTAGTGGACATAACTCGCCAGCCGGCTGCCTTCGCGCCGCACGACCAGAGACATCTTTGCGTGGG
Organism: Rhodospirillaceae bacterium; assembly: GCA_002722885.1. Lineage (GTDB taxonomy): Bacteria > Pseudomonadota > Alphaproteobacteria > SP197 > SP197 > SP197. The sequence goes on along the minus strand of PBNE01000012.1, from coordinate 136,764 downwards.
TCTTCAGGTCGACAAAGCCGTAAACAACCTGGGCCCCGGCGCGTTCGAGATCACGGGCCCATTGAATGTTGGCCTCTTCGTCGAAGCGGGCCTTCAGCTCGATCACGGCAGTGACGGACTTGCCGGCTTCCGCCGCTTCGATCAGGGCCTTGACGATCGGGGAGCCCTTGCTGGTTCGGTAGAGCGTCTGCTTGATCGCGACCACGGCCGGGTCCTGGATCGCCTGCTGCAGGAATTGCACAACAACATCGAAGCTCTCATAGGGGTGGTGGACGATGATGTCCTTGGCCCTGATGGCATCGAAGCAGTTCCCGCCGAAATCGCGAATGCGTTCGGGGAACCGTGCGGCGTAGGGTTCAAAGAGCAGGTCGCGACGCTCGTTGGTGATGATCTGGTCAAGCTCGCTAAGGCCGAGCTCGCCATCGACCGCGGTCACGTCATCGGGGTCGATCTGCAGCCAGTCCATCAGCAGCAGACGCAGTTCTTCGGGCATCTCGGCGTCGACCACGAGATCAATTACGCTGCCGCGGCGCCGGCGCTTCAGAGCACTTTCAAAGTGGCGGACGAGATCTTCGGATTCCTCATCGATCTCGATTTCGCTGTCACGAACGACACGGAAGTGCCCCAGCTCCAGCAAACGGAATCCAGGAAAGAGTCGGCTGAGATGCAGGCGAACGACCTGCTCGAGGGCCATGTAGCGGAATTCGTCGCCGGGAAGACGGATGAAACGGTCGGTCTGTTGCGACAGACGGAGGATGGCGTAGACCGGTTCGTCCTGTTGTGCCTGATGTAGCTTGAGGACGAGACCAAAACCGAAATTTGGAATGAACGGGAAGGGATGGGCCGGGTCGATCGCCACGGGCGTGAGTAATGGCAGGATCTGGTCGTCATACCAGTCGTTCAGCCAGGCCCGGTCATCATCGAACAACTCTTCCTCATTCACGATCGTAACGCCTGCCTCGCGGAGCTGCTCGCGCAGGGCGCGCCAAGTTGCGTATTGTCTTTCAATCAGGCGCTGTGAGTGGGCGGTGATCTCCAGCAATTGCTGCTGTGGGGTGAGTTCGTCAATGCTGGGTGTGGTAACACTGGCATCGACCTGGGCTTTGAGTCCTGCGACCCGCACCATCTGGAACTCGTCGAGATTGTTCGCGGAGATCGACAGAAAACGGAGGCGTTCGAGCAGGGGATGGCGAGGGTTCTGGGCTTCTTCGAGAACCCGTGTATTGAACGCCAGCCAGCTCAGTTCCCGATTGATAAAGCGACCGGACGGCAGAAAAGGAGCGGCCACCGCCAGCGGTGCGCCCTGAGTATCGTCCTGCGAGATCGTGATCTCGCTTGCCTGTCTGTTATCGTTCATGTTGATCTCCCGGTGACCACGAGGGTGTGCTACATGTGTTCGTGGTGATCGGTTGTACTGATTATAGCAGTCTTTCACCTGTTTGAGGATTGTTGTCTGGCCGTGCGACATTTCCGTGACGCCAACCGGAGATCAGCTGTTGACCACCACGCTCTTTCTACTGCGCCACGCTAAGTCGAGTTGGGCCGATCCCGGCGCTGACGACCACGAGCGCACTCTGCAGGACAAGGGACGCGAACGCGCAACGGAGTTGGCCGGCTGGATGGAAGACCGTGCTCTGGGTTGCGATCTGGTGCTTTGCTCGACGGCAGTTCGCGCCTGTCAGACACTTGACCTCGTTCTGCCGGCACTTGGCGAGCCTGAGGTGCGCCATGCCCCCGAAATCTATCAGACCGATGCCAACGGGCTGATCGAGCTGCTGAAGGCCGTCGATGACAGCATCGAAAGAGTTATGGTGATTGGGCATGATCCCGTGCTGCAAATCACGGCGACCACGCTGGCCATGTCGGCAACCGGCGATGCGATGGATCGCTTGAAGCGCAAATACCCGACATCAGCCCTCGCGATGTTGACCTTTGGAGCGGCAGGCTGGGCGTCGCTAGGGCCGGGCGTGGGTCATCTGGAGTTGTTTTTTGTGCCGGGCCAGGACGGCTAGAATCACCAGGTCAGGCCCCTGCCTGACCGACCAATGGAAAGGCTGATCGATGCGCTGGTTTGCAGGATGGCTCTACTTTCTGGGTCTCATAACCGTAGTGATCGGGGCCACGTTGTACCTCGTCAACGAGCCCGAGGTTCCGACCCGCGCCGAGCTCGTGGAGTACAAGGGTTTCCTGAGGTCAGTCCGGCTGGAAAAAGCCTTGGACGGCACCGATCTCGTGTACCTGCACTTTCAGGACGATGATCGGCGCTACGCCTACATCGCGAAGTTTCCTCTCTACGTCGAGATCCGTGATCGCCTCGGAATCTTTCGGGACGTCGAGCTGCTGATCGATGCCGAGGCAGCAAACTCTGCTGCGACTGATGGCACTCTGATGATCTGGGGCCTGCTGGAGCATGATCCTTATCACGAAGGGACAAAGATCACTTACGAGGAGATCTACGACGAGGTGACTGAAACCGATCGCGGTTGGCAGAACGTTGGGATCTACACGACGCTGTGTGGTCTGTTCGCCCTTGTGGTTGGTTTTACCATCCGTCGTCTTATTCCCTACGTGCCGAAAGACCCCACAGCCTGAAGCCACTCAGGACATAAGATCGCTTGCCAGCGCAACCATGACTCCGACATCGGTCATGGCCTTCATGGCCACAGCGAGTGACCCGTCGAGGTCGATGGCGCGGCAGCCGTCTTCCACCAGAATTACATCGAAACCCTCACGTCGCGCGTCCATGGCAGTGTAAAAAACGCAGAAATCGGTCGCCAATCCCACCAGTCCGGTGCGTGTCACACCGCGGTTACGAAGATAGCCCGACAGGCCGGTGCTGGTGACGCGATCGTTCTCATAGAACGCCGAATATGAATCGATGGCGGGTTTCATTCCCTTGCGCACGACCATCCGGGCCTTGTCTGTTTTGAGACGCGCGTGAAATGTGGCGCCGTGGCTCGACTGGACACAATGATCCGGCCACAGGGTTTGTTCCCCATAGGGCATGGTGACAGAGCCGAACAGCTCCTTACCCTTATGAACTGACGCAAAGGAACTGTGGCCGGACGGATGCTAGTCCTGCGTCAGGATCACGTGATCGTATTGGTCAATCAGAGTGTTTGCGACAGGAACGACTGCATCGCCGTCGCTGACTGCCAATGCGCCACCCGGACAAAAGTCATTCTGGATGTCGACGACCAGGAGAGCATCGATGGCCTGATTGATGTGAACAAGCGCCATGTTTGCCCTGTCAATCCCCAAGTGAGTAGATGCGGCGACTGTTTTGCGTGGCAATCATGGCAACAATCCGGTCGGCCTCGGCCACATTGCACATATCTTCCGCAATCCAGCGATCGAGCTGCTGTTTCAGGACACGGCGGAACTGCAGTTGTCCGAGATAGTAGAGCTCGGTCAGGCCAAAAGCATCGGAGCTGTAGAGCTGCTTGGTAAAGGGGCCCATCTCCAGTGCTTCGCCCATGATGCTGGCCGCCTGCGGCCCTGCGAAATTCAGGATCACGCCGACGTCGTAGTAGACATTCTGAAAAATCTCGGCGAGCCAGGCCGCTTCACGCTGGAAGGGATAGTTGTGGAGCAGGGTGCAGTTAACCTCCCATGCTTCCATGGCACGCAGATAATCCGTGAAATGGGTCGGGTCACAGGCGTGCATGTAGATGTCAGGGTCACCGAAGCCGACGTGGATCTGCAGCGGCAGCTTCAGGTCGCGGCAGAGCTCCGCTCCGACCCAGAGCCCGTGACGCACGACGTCGACCTCGCCCAGGCGCACCTTGCCGGCCGACATGTTTGCGCTAAACCAGCGATCGGTGCCTTTGGCGATCTCATCCTTGGTCGGTGGTGTCTGATCGATGTCAAAGGTCACACGATAGGCCACGATGGTCTTCAGCCCGACTGCGGTTTTCGCCCGTTCGGCCAGCTCGTCTGCGAAGGCCCGCGGAAACTCGGCTGCGCTCACGCCGGTCCGCGCAACCTGCTCGGCGACAGCCTCGATGCGAACCACCTCGTGTGATGGCCTTCCCGCGAGATCAGCCATCATCGGGACGTCCGCGATGGAGTCGCTTCTGTGTCCGGTGTCGACAACGAGGTCACTTAATCCGCAGGCTGTCAGAAGTCGCCGGTTGACCTCTTCGGCCCCCAGAACCTTGCGTCGTTCGACGTACTCTTCGCCGGTACAAAAGGGCTCCAGATCAAGCATGGGTGCGCAGAAGCGCCGAACGATCAAACCAAGGGGCTTGTCGAATTGCGACGTGCCGGGTGGTGGTGGCCGATAGCTCTCGCTCATCAGTGCTTCGAACTTTGTCTGATCGAGGTCTTGCGGCACCACGCCGTGGCAGTGGTGGTCGATCAGCGGGATATCGATGGCAATCTCGTCAGTAGGCATGGGCGTATCTCTCACACATCGCTGCGGCATCGCCGGCACTGAAGGTTTCGGCTTCGAGCCGTTTCACCGAGGTGTAGGCCTCCACCATCGTAGGTGTGAACCAGCTTCTGGCTGTTTCGTCGGCCTCAAAAGCAGCAAGGGCCGCATCAAGTGAGCCCGGCAATTCCTTAACCCCAAGCTCGGCACGACGTGCATCGGAGAGTTCTGCCGGATCCTCGTCGACCATCGCCGGAGCAGGCAGTTCCGCCCGAATACCTTCGAGGCCGGCACGGATAATGGCGCCGATCGCAAGATAGGGACTAGCCGTCGCATCGGTGAAACGAAACTCGATGTTGAAGGCGTGGCCGCGCGTCTTGGGATCGGCGATAGGTGAGGGGCAGATGCGTATTGCTGCCTCCCGGTTCTGCACGCCGACCGCGTCATAGCCGCAACTCCAGTGATGTGGGCCCAGACGTAGATAGGACACGGGACTGGGAGCCGTCAGAGCTGTCAGGGCTGCGAGATGCCGCTGGGCGCCTGCGACGAACTGCGCGGCTACGGGGCTCATCTGGCCGGAGCCATCGGGGTCGAAGGCCGCAGGATGACCCTTGTCATCCCAGAGACTAAGGTGAAGGTGACATCCGTTGTCCACGGCTTCAGGGGGGGTTTGGGCGTGAAGCTGGCTTCCAGATCGAACTGGCGGGCGGCTTCACGAATGACCTCACGGGTGATGATTGCGCGATCTGCGCCTGCCAGGCCGGCTTCGGGACCGCAGCTCACTTCGAATTGCCCGACACCATACTCCGGTTCGAAGGTCTCGAGCCCGACATTGGCATGCATTAGCGCGCCGACACACAGATCGGTGAAGGGCGAGACGCGCCGCACGGAGTCGAGAGAAAAGGGGCAGGCCCATGCCATACCTTCGCCGCTGAGCAGGAATTCGTTCTCGTAGGCGATGTGGAGGGTCAGGCCGGTTTCCGATTTCAGATCGTCGAGGGCACTTTTCAGGAAACTTCGCGTGCAGCACTCCCAGGGTGTGCCGTCGGTATTCAGGCTGTCACAGAGCACCATGTGCAGCACCGGCATGTCGTCGACGAACTCGATACGCCGACGAGTGCTGTCATCGGGCGTCTGGCGAACCTCATCCATGGGGCCCCAGGGATTCGGGGCGATGTCTTCAAAGGGCGTTAGGGTCTGGCCGGCGAGGGCCCAGCCCAATCCGTGGACCTTTCGCCGGTCGTACTGTGAAACCGGAACGCCGCGGGTGCGCGAAAGCCCCACAAGGTCATTCCAGACCAGATAGATCAGTTCACGGTGCGACATGGCTCAGGTGTCCTCCTCTTCGATCGAAAAAGCTTGGTCATCCCAAGTATAGCCTTCACGCAGGCTCTCCAGATGCGCGATCCTGCGACGGGTTGTCTTGCCCATCTTGGCGACCACGGCCGCCACGAGTCCTTCGACCAGCGCCACGCAGGGCACCATTGAGTCGTAGGGAGACGGTGCTTCGACGTCCACCGTCAAGACGTGATCAGCAATGTCGGCGATCGGTGAAAGCCAGGGGTCGGTGACCAGGACGATGGTTGCCCCACGCGCCTTGGCGGCACGGGTCAGGGCGATTGTGTCCTTCTGATAGCGACGCATGTCGAATATCAGAAGCACATCGCGTCGAGCGACATCGAGCAGGGCATCGGCCCGGCCGGATGGTCCGTGGGCAATAACATGGCAGTGCGGCCTGAGTTGGTAGAGATGCGCTTGGAGCATTTCGGCGCAGGTCTGCGTGAAGCGGCAACCCGTCATCCAGACCGGGCGCCGTTTGTCGGAGAGCAGCGCGACGACCGACGAGAATTCCGCAGGATGGAGATTGGCAAAGGTCGTTTCGAGACCGCGGACAAAGGCGTCGCGGACGGTTTCAAGAATCTCGTCGCCATCAGGATTGGGCGTGCTCTTGGCGTAGAGGCGAAGAGGGGAGTCGATGCGGTCCGGGAGATCGTGGCGCAGGGCCTTCTGAAACTCGGGGTATCCGGCATAGCCGAGCTTCGTGGCAAAGCGGACGACAGTAGGACCACTGACCTGAGCACGTTCGGCAAGTTCGGCAACGGTGTCGAAACCCGCCATCAAGTTTGTCGCGAAAAGAACGCGGGCGACACGACGTTCCGAGGGCGTGAGTCGGTCGGTGCGTTGTTGGATGAGTTCCCCAAGAGTGATTTCGTGAGGAACGATCTCGGTTTCGACGTTCATGTAACAAACGTTACAAGCGCTGATGATTGGGTCAACTCTGTAATAGATGCTTGACGCTTCGCAAACGGCGTTCCTAAGCTGACGGATGAAGGTCACGGCGGATCAAAGACCGGGCCGACGACGACGGGGGATCATGCGGAGAGCTTACCAGTTGTGCGTTCAATCGCCATGTTGAGCCGCCTTGTCGCACCCGGTGCGGTGGCTGGCGGCATGATGCTGTTTATCCCTATTGCCCTGGTCTCCCTGTTGGCATGGCAAACACTCGGCACCGCGTCCCAAAGCACGGTGACGCACTATCTGGTTCTCACCGTTGCCGTATTGGCGTTCAGCACCTTCACCGGGAACTCCGGCATTCTGAGCTTCGGCCATGCGGCCTTCATGGGGCTCTCCGCGCATATCACCGGTCTCCTGACAATCCCTGTTGCGCAAAAGGCGATCTTCCTTGGCGACTTGCCGCCCTGGCTGGCGCAGACAGAAATGCATTTTCTCGTCGCCGGGTTGATTGCCGTAGCGGTTGTCACCCTGGTCGGGCTCCTCGTCGGCATTCCCATTTCACGGCTCGAAGGTCCCTCGGCCGCGATTGCAACCCTGGGCCTACTTATCATTGTCTATGGGATGATCGTGGGTGCGCGCGACTTGACGCGCGGCAGCCAGGCATTGATCGGTGTGCCCAAGACAATCGACATTCCCATCGCCCTGGCCGTTGCAGGCGTTGCCTTGCTGATTGCTCGTGTTTTCCGGGATTCCCTGTCGGGACTCGAACTGCGTGCTGCCCGTGAGGACGAGCCCGCGGCGAGTGCCGTCGGGGTGAATGCGCAAGGCCGTCGCCTGTTGGCCTGGACGGTCAGTGCGGGAATCGCTGCTGTCGCCGGTGTTCTGATGGCGCACTACCTCGGAGTCTATTCTCCGAAGGAATTCTACTTCCAGGTCACATTCGCGATTCTCGTGATGCTGATTGTCGGCGGGATGTCGAGTGTGTCCGGCGCAGTGGTCGGTGCGATCGTCGTGACCCTGCTGATTGAAGTCCTGCGCGGGACCGAAGAACACATCAATGCCTCATGGTTCCAGGAACCTACGGTGTTCGGCCTGACTGACATCGGTCTCAGCATGGCCATCTTGGCTGTCCTGTTCTGGCGTCGAGACGGTCTCTTCGGCTACTGGGAAATCGAAGAGATCGCGGGGGGCTGGCGTCGCTGGTTTGGTCGGCAGGAATCCGTGCACAACACGGTGCCGGACGTGCATGCAGTGGCACCCGAAGGCGAACTCAAGGTTGATGACGTCTCCAAGGTGTTCGGTGGCCTGCGTGCTGTCGACAAGGCCAACCTGGAACTGCGGCCCGGCGAAACGCTCGGACTTATCGGACCTAACGGCTCCGGCAAGACGACACTGCTGGGCTGCATTTCCGGAGCGCTGGAGTGCAGTGGCGGCGGCGTGCATCTCGACGGTAAGGACATCACCCACATGCCGGCGCACCTGATTGCGCGCAACAGGGTGGGGCGGACCTTCCAGAACATTCGGTTGTTCGGGAACCTGACCTGTCTCGACAATGTGAAAGCCGCGCTCGCAGCAAGCGGGACGCGGCTGCCAGGAGGTCAGATGGATGCACGTTCGCGTGCGTTAATGGCGGAGCTGGGCATTGAACAGTACGCGAACCGAAGGGCCAACACGCTGGCGTATGGACTGCAACGCCGTCTCGAGATCGCCCGCGCACTCGCGCTGGACCCGCGCTATCTGCTGCTGGATGAACCGGCAGCGGGCATGAACGAAACCGAATCCGACGATCTGTTGGGCATTCTCGCCGGCCTCCGGGAGAGCCGTGGCCTGGGCCTACTGGTCGTGGATCACGATCTGCGCCTGATCATGCGTCTGTGCGACCGTGTTGTTGTGCTGAACAAAGGCCAGGTCATCGCTGAGGGAACGCCGGGAAAGGTCCAGTCCGACCCCGTCGTGATCGAGGCTTATCTGGGCAAACGACGGGCGGCCAGCAAGGCCGCTGCCCCATCAACCCAAGGGAGGGAAGAACCGTGAAAATCTCAAGACTGTTGTCCATATCGGCAGCGGCGGCACTGATGGCGGGCGCATTTGCCGTGTCCAGTGACACCGAGGCCGGCCATCATGAAATCAAGATCGGATACGCCGGCGGCTTCACCGGCTATCTGGCACCCTACGACCAGCCGTCACTGAAAGGTGTGCAGCTTGCCGTTGATCAGCTCAACGAGTCCGGCGGCATCCTGGGTATGGAGGTCCAGCTCATCGTCAAGGACACCCGCACGTACACCGCTCAGTCGGCAGTGGCCGCGCAGGAGCTGGTCGATGAAGGCGTTGTTGCGATGATCGTATCTTGCGATGTTGATCCCGCCGTAGCTTCGGGCGTTGTCGCCCAAGCCGCCGAGATCCCAGCTGCTAGCTCGTGCGCTTCGACGCCGACGCTTCCGGCCGCCGTGGGCCCCTACATGTTCTCGAACTACACGGCCGACAACCTGCAGGGTGCAGTCCTTGCGCAATATGCCCGCGAACAGGGCTACCAAAACGCCTACATCCTGCTCTCGCGTGACACGCCTTATACCGAGAAGCTTCCGGAGTACTTTGGTGAAGCCTTCGAGAACATGGGTGGCAACATCGTCGCAGTGGGTGAATACGCCACCGGCCAGCAGGACTTCTCGGCCGAGGTGACGAACATCAAGGGCCTGGATCCGCAGCCCGATGTCATCCAGACGTCGGCCTACGAGCCTGACTTCCCGGCCTTCATCAAGCAGCTTCGCGCTGCCGGTATCGACACACCGGTTCTGGGTTCGGACGGCATCGACAGCCCGACCACGTTCGGTCTGGGTGACGTGGCCGAAGGCGTGGTGTTCTCGAACGCCGGCTTTGCCTCGCCTGGCAGCCCGCTCGAGGCTTACGAGATGGCCTATGAAGAGAAGTACGGCGAACCCAACGACACCGTCTTCACCGCCACCGGCTATGACCTCATGATGGTCATCGCCGCGGCGATCGAAGCGGCCGGTTCCACCGAAGGTCCGGCCATCCGGGATGCCTGGGACAACCTCGAGAACGTTGAGGTCGCCACTGGTCTGATCACCTACAAGGGCCAGGGCCGTGTTCCGGTACGTGTCGTGGCGCTCAACATGGTGGTTGATGGTGATCGCGTGCATGTCGGCGACTTCTCGCCCGACATCGATATGATCCCGGCTCCGTGACGAGCCCGGACGCCCTTCTTGTGATTGATGGGCTCAAGGTCCGCTATGGCGCAATCGACGCCGTGCGGGATGTGAGCCTGGAAGTTCGCGAAGGCGAGATCGTGACTCTTCTCGGCGCCAATGGCGCCGGGAAGAGTTCGACTCTCAATGCCGTGATGGGCCTGGTGCCTGTTGCTGACGGAACGGTTGTCCTGGACGGCGATGATGTCGCGGGACGTACCCCGGAGAAGATCGTCCGCCTGGGAATGACTCTCTGTCCGGAAGGCCGCCACGTGTTCGCGAACCTGATGGTGGCCGAAAATCTCACGATTGGCGCAGCATCCCGGCGTGGACAGGGTGATGCCGAAACCACCCGCAGCGACATGCTGGAGCTGTTTCCCATTCTTGCCGAACGCCACGATCAGCTGGCCGGTACGCTATCTGGCGGCGAGCAGCAGATGCTGGCCATTGCACGGGCGATGATGTCGTCGCCCAAGATCGTCCTGCTGGACGAGCCGTCTCTGGGGCTGGCACCCCAGATCGTCGATACGATTTATGAACTCATTGTGCGCCTGCGCGAACGCGGCGCGACCATTCTTCTTGTCGAACAGAATGTTGACCTGGCGCTGGAGATTGCCGACCGCGGCTATGTCCTAGCGACGGGCGAGGTGGTTCTGTCGGGCGCTGCAGCCGACCTGCGCGGTTCCGGCGATGTCGAACGTGCCTATATGGGCGGTCACTAGGCGGGCCCATGGATATCGTCATCCAGCAGTTCATCAACGCGCTGGCACTGGGCGGCACCTATGCCTTGCTCGCCCTGGGCCTGGCGATGGTGTTCAGCGTTCTGGGCCTGATCAACTTTGCTCATGGCGAGCTGATGACTATCACGGGCTACGCCATTTTCTTTGCCATTGGCGCCGGTATCCCGTTCCCGATCGCTGTTGCCTTGGGAATTGCGGCGGCGACCGGTGATGCCATTCTGATGGAACGCGTCGCCTTCCGTCCCGTCCGTGATGCGAACACGGCAACCATGTTGCTGACCAGTTTTGCCGTCAGCACCATCCTCCACATGCTGTTTCAGAACCTGATTTCAGCACGACCCAAGGCCATTCCGGTCCCGAACTGGATGATCGGTGCCATCGATCTCGGCGGCATCAGCATCGGAGTCATTCAGGCACTTTCGATCACGGGCACGGCCCTGCTGCTTCTGGGGCTGACGATCTTCCTGAAGCGATCAATCCTGGGTATCGCCATGCGCGCGGCCGCACTCGATTTCCCGGTGACGCGCCTGATGGGAATCAATGCCAATGCGGTGATCGCCACAGCCTTCGGCATTTCCGGCCTGCTTGCGGGCGTGGCAGGCGTGCTCTGGTTGGCTCAACGCGGCTCGGTCGATCCTTTGATGGGATTCCTGCCCGTGCTCAAGGCCTTCATTGCTGTGGTCCTCGGCGGTCTGGGAAGCCTGTCCGGAGCCGTCGTGGGCGGTTTCGTTCTGGCCTTTATCGAGGTAGCCCTGCGCGCCTTCCTGCCGGAGAACCTACTGCCCTTTAGAGAATCTATCACGTTGAGCCTTGTCATCATCTTGCTTCTTGTGCGCCCTGAAGGCCTGCTCGGACGCAAGGACGCGGTGCGCTAGGGGGCAGGAATGGCAAACTCGCTTCTTGAACGTGATGCCATGGTGCTGGCCGGCATCGGCAAGCTACGGACCTACCCGCTGACCATCCGCAACGCCCGTGGCAACCGCCTGATTGAAGAGGACGGGCGTGAGGTGCTCGATCTCTCTGGCGCGGCGGGCGCAGCACTGCTGGGCTACGGCCATCCTGCTGTCATCGACGCTACACAACGCGGCCTGACGGAGTGTGCCAGTGCGTCGGACATGTTCGGTGCGTCGGAATCGGCTGTCGCGCTTGCGGAGCGGTTGCTCGAAATCGTACCGGAAGCAACCGACCACAAAGTCTGGTTCGGCCACAGCGGGTCGGATGCCAACGACACAGCAATGCGCGCAATCACAGCCGCTACGGGACGCAAACGGTTCCTGAGCTTCTACGGGGCCTATCATGGTGGTGTGTCAGGCTCGATGTCAGTCTCGAGCCATCCCTCGCAACAGCACAGTCTTCCGCGAGCTGGGCTGGTGCAGATCCCTTACGCCAACCCCTACCGGCCGATTTCGGGTGATGATGCGGCCAAGTCGGTGTTCGACTATCTCGACTTCCTCTTCACCTGCGGTTGTCCGCCCGATGACATCGGTGCCCTGTTCATCGAACCGCTCCAGTCGGACGGAGGCATGCTGGTACCGCCGCCGGGGTTTCTGAAGGAGCTCACGGAGCGCTGCCGCCGCCACGGTATCCTGATCGTCAGTGACGAGGTGAAGGTCGGCCTGGGCCGACCTGGGCACTGGCACTGCTATCAGGCCGAAGAGTTCGCTCCGGATGTCGTGACCTTCGGCAAGGGGCTGGGCAGCGGAGTCCCGATCTCAGCCATCGTTGCGCCGTGCCATGTGATGGATTTCCAGGAAGCCTTTGCCCTGATCACGACCACGGGCAACGCAGTGTCGACCTGCGTGGCCCATGCCGTGCTCGACACGATCGAGAACGAGGACCTGATCGCCAATGCCCAGGCGCGTGGCGAGCAGATCAAGGCGGGCCTTCGTGATCTCCAGGAACGCCACGCGCTGATTGGTGATGTCAGGGGTAGGGGCCTCGCCATCGGATTCGAGTTGATCCGGGATCGTGAGACCAAGGAGCCCGCGACTTCTGAAGCGGCTAAGGTTGTGTTGCGGGGCTATCAGCTCGGTGTGGTGTTCACCTATGTCGGTATGTTCTCGAACGTGCCTGAACTCACACCGCCGCTCACGCTCAGCGAAGCTGAGGCCGATGAAGCGGTGCAGTTGATCGGCCAGGCGATCTCCGACGTGGAACAGGGTAAGGTCAGCGACGAAGAAGTCGCGGCTTTTGCGGGCTGGTGACATTGCTGAGACTGAATGACCCACCTCCCTTTGAACTGGTCAACGCCGGAGGCAAAGCGCCTTGCTTGATCGTGTGTGACCATGCATCGCACGTGATTCCTGAATCCCTGGGGACCCTCGGCATCGAGCGGGATCATCTGACCGAACACATCGCTTGGGATATCGGTGCTGCGGTTATAGCCCGACGGATGGCTGAGCTGTTTGATGCGCCGGCCGTACTCGCCGGTTTCTCGCGACTCGTCGTGGACTGCAATCGCTACCTCGATGACCCCGCCGCCTTTGTTCAGATCTCTGATACGGTCGCCGTCCCGGGCAACATTGCCATGACGGACACCGAACGCGCCCAGCGTGTCGCAAAGGTCTATAAGCCCTACCACAACGCCATCGACGATGTGCTCGAACGGTTCGAGGACGACGACGTCGTGCCCGCGATCATTGCGGTTCATACAATGACCCAACAGATGCGGGGCCGTGCGCGGCGTTCCCAGGCCTTCACGGTGTGCTGGGCTCGTGATGACCGGCTGGCGCAGCCGGTTCTTCAACGGCTCGGAAGCATGGGGACGTTCGAGGTGGGGGACAATGTGCCCTATGGCATGGACCTTGGTGAGGATTACACGGTCCCCGAACACGCCATGCGGCGCGGTTTGCCCTACCTCCAGTTCGAAATCCGGCAGGACCTCGTCGTGTCTGCTAAGAATGCACGTGCCTGGGCTGAGCTGATCCATGAAGTCTCTGCGGACCTTGTCGCCGATCCTGAACTGCGTAGGGTGAAACTCTACTGGCCCTGAGAGGATCACGATGGCGCCGCCGCTTGATCAACGACCCAACCACAGCCTGATCGGTGTTCCCGGTTCGCGTGAGCGGTTGGCAACCCCTGCGCTCGTTCTGGATATCGACGCCTTTGAAGGCAACATCGCAGCGATGGCGTCCTGGGCGGAAAAGCACAGTCTGGGACTGCGGCCGCACGCCAAGACCCACAAGTGTTCGATCATCGCCAAGCGTCAGGTGGAAGCGGGAGCGTTGGGAAACTGCACGGCAACATTGTCCGAAGCCGAAGTCCTTGTTGATGCCGGTGTCCCCGGCGTTCTGATCACGTCGACCGTTGTCACACCGGACCGGATTGAACGGCTGGTGGCCCTGAACGATAGAGCGTCGCGGCTTATGGTCATCGTGGATGACCCGGCCAATGTCGACGCCCTCAACGAGGCGATGAGACAAGGAGCGGAGCCTCTCTATGTCCTGGTCGATGTCGAGGTCGGTTGTGGCCGCACCGGTGTGGTGTCACAGGTTGACGCTGTGGACCTGATCGACAAGGTGACGGCCTCTCCGAACCTGCGGTTCGGCGGGCTACAGGCTTATGATGGTGGTGTTCAGGCGATCGAGAGCTTCGAGGACCGGCGTAAGGCTCTGGATAGCGACCTACAGGCGTTGCGTGAGGTCATCGATGTGATGAACCGGCGCGGCACAATTGTGCCGATGATTTCAGGCGGCGGCACCGGCACCCATGAAATCGATCGCATTGGCGGTGTGTTTACGGAAATCCAAGCCGGCTCCTACATCGTCATGGATTCGATCTACAACGGTTGTGACCTTCATGGTTCGGGCGCCGCAGTGTTCTTTACGTCACTTTTCGTGCGAGCCACCGTGATCAGCACGGCGAAGAAGGGTTTTGTCACCACAGACGCGGGCCTTAAGGCCTTCTCGGTCGGCAGCGGCGACCCGCAGATCGCCTCGGGTGCACCGCAGGGCGCGACTTACACTTTCATGGGAGATGAACACGGCCGCATCACATTCGCTAAGGACGGCCACGGTATGGCATTGGGTGATCAGGTCGAATGCATTGCCCCGCATTGCGACCCCACTATTGCGCTCTACGATTGCTACCATGTGGTCCGCGGCGATACGCTGATCGATATCTGGCCCATTGATGCGCGCGGCCACTGGTGAACGAAAGGGAGAGAACGGCATGTCACGTGTTCAGGAGCGCAATCAGGCCATTGCGGATGCGCTCGACAAGGTGCGCAACATCGAAGCGGAGCAAGGCGTCACGCGTGAATCGCTCTCTAACATCCGTGACGTAATGGTCGGTCTGGCATCGCAGACGGATCTCTTCCCGCCCGAAGACTTCCCGATTTCGAAAGGTGGCGATGGTGAAGCCTTTGAGGTTTTATCAGTCGATGATGACGGACGGTTCGAACTCTACATGGAGGTCGCTGACAAACACGTCACCACGCCGCCGCACAACCACACCACCTGGGCGGTGGTTACCGGTATCCGTGGGCTGGAATTGAACCGGATCTATGAAGGCGATGGCGGACCCATGGGCGAAGCTCGGCCGAGAGTCGCCCAGGAGATCGAAGTGAAGAAAGGTGCCGGGGTTTGCATGATGCCCGATGATTACCATTCCATTCATATCGAGCCTGGTGAGATCAACATGCACCTGCACCTCTACGGACTCGGCTTTGCCCATCTCAAGGGGCGCAAGATGTATGACGAGTCCACAGGCAAGTATCGCAGCTTCGATTACACACCAGAGGTATGACACCGGATCGTCTCGACGCGCCGACGCTGCACCAGCGCCTTCGTGCCGGGGGCGAATGGGCCCTGATCGACCTGCGCCCGCGAGCTGACTACCTGGCGGGTCACATTCTTCCTGGTGTGAACATCATTCCGAGCGACCTTGTTGCTCATTTTCCCCAACTCATTCCGGGACGTGGCGCTTATATCCTTCTTGCCGACGGCGGGCAGGGTGAGGCCGACGAGGCTGTCTCGATCATCCATGAATTTGGATACACCTTATACACTGTCCTGGCCGGTGGAATACCTGCATGGATTGAAGCCGCATTCGAGATGTTCGAGCGGGAGGATGTCACCGGCACCGCCCTTGTGGAAAGGGTTGATCGTGTATGTAACCCACCGAAAGTCACGGCCCCGGCGCTCGCCAAAGGTCTCGATAGCGCCAGGCCGCCCCTGGTGCTGGACGCACGGCCATAGTCCTCTTTCATACGCAGTCACATTCCAGGTGCCACATCCTGGCCCGGTGATGAACTCGTGCTTAGTGTGGCCGACCAGACACCTGATCCCACCACGATGATCGTGGTCAACTGCTCGGGGCGCAGCCGTTCGATCCACGGGGCGCAATCATTGATCAATGCGCGGGTTTTACATCCGGTGCGCGCACTTGTGCATGGCACGGTCGACTGGTGGCAGACCTGATTGGAACTGGAACAGGAGTCCGGTCCGCGAGCCGATGCCGATCTCGGGACATTCTTTCCGGGGCAGTTTCAGGCCGCTGATGCCGTCGTCAGAGTCTGTCGCGTTCAGGAGATCGTTACGGCGACCCTTGCGGCCTGGGGCCGCGAGGGGGACACGCGACCGTTGCACCTGTTGGATGTGCGTGGGCAGGCGGAGTTTGCGGCGTGTCATGTTCCCGGTGCTGTCTCTGCACCCGGTGGGCAGCTTGTGGAGTGCGTCGACAACTGGATCGGTGTTCGAGGCGGCCGGATTGTCGCGCTGGATGACAATGGTATTAGTGCACGAATGGCTGCCGGATGGCTGTAGCAATTGGGCTACGGTGTAGTGGTTGTCCTGGCGCAGGATGCTGCGGTGGAATCCAGTGAAAGATGCGGTGTTGCGGCGATGTCCGATACCTTTGAAGATTTCGATCTCGTCGCTGAATTCATGGCTTCGTTGGACTATGTGACATGGCAGTGTGGCCTGGTTGACCAAGTGCCGCGAGACGGCCTGTTGACGTTCGAGCTCTATCAACCCGGAGGAGTGATGTGATGTCCGTGCCTGCAATCAGGGCCGCAGTTCTGCGCGAAGCGATTCTGTCGGGGGGAGAATTTGCTCTGCTTGATGTGAGAGAGGCTCAGCATTTCGTGGCGGCGCATATTCTCACAGCGTCGAACGCGCCGATGTCGCGGCTGGAGTTGGTCGCGCCGCGTCTGGTGCCGCGTCGCGCCGTGCGGATTGTTCTCTGCGATGGCGGTGACGGAATCGCAGTAAAGGGCGCTGCCGTGCTGGCCTCCCTGGGTTATCGAAACGTCGAAACGCTGCAGGGCGGAACGGCTGCCTGGCGTGATGCAGGCTTCGAACTCTTTGAAGGTTCCAATGTGCCATCCAAGGCCTTTGGTGAGGTGGTCGAACTGGCCTGTCACACACCAGCCTTGGATGCCGAAGAGGTACAGCAGCGGATCGAGCGGGGCGACGATCTCGTCATCCTGGATTCGCGACCGTGGTACGAATATCAGGACTTCAACATTCCAGGTGGCGTGGATTGTCCCAACTCCGAGCTCGCGCTGCATGTCAGGGATCTCGTGCCAGATCCGGAAACCGCGATCGTCGTGAACTGCGCGGGCCGTACGCGCTCGATCATCGGCTGCCAGACCCTGCGCAACGCGGGTGTCCCCAATCCGGTCTTTGCTCTGCGCAACGGAACGATTGGCTGGGAATGGGCCGGGTTGAAGCTGGAGCATGGTGCTGGCCGCCGCCACGGCAAGGCCAGCGATGGCGCGCGCCGCTGGTCTCTGGCGCAATGCGACGCGTTGGCGGCTCGGGCCGGTGTCGGGATTTTTGAACCTGGTGATCTGGATGCCTGGCGCAACGAAGTCGAAACGCATTCGTTGCACATCTTCGATGTCAGAGAGCCCGAAGCCTTTGCAACGGGCAGTCTGCCAGGTGCGGTCTCCGCTCAGGGAACCCAGTTGGTTCAGGCCACGGACGAATACTTTGCGGTGCGTGACGCCAGGGTCGTTCTAGTCGACGATACCGGCGTGCAGACACGCATGACTGCGAGCTGGCTGAAGCAGCTCGGCCATCCCCATGTTGCCGTGCTGGATGTTGACGTGCGTGAGATGGCCGTTCCTCACGGCCCCGTCGCGCCTCCTGATGCGCCTTGTGTGACACCTCTTGAAGCGCATGGTGATGGTTGGAGTCTGCTGGATCTGTCCCGTTCGCTGGATTTCCTTGAGCGGCATCCTAAAGGCGCCGTGTGGGGATTGCGGTCTGATCTGAAAGCACTAATGGAGAAGCTTCCTGAAGGCAGGCATGTTGCTGTGCTGGACGACGAAGATGGCCATCTTGCCGCCCTGGCGGTACGCGAACTGGAAGCGTTGGGGCGCACGGCAAGGGTCTTGTTTGGTGGGACAAGGGCATGGGCAGAAGCTGAATTGCCCGTTGCATCGGGCTGTGAAGGCATGGTCAGTGCGATGGTCGACACGCTCGACATGCCATTCGATCTGACCGGCGACGCCGATGCTGCGAAACGGGCCTACATCGATTGGGAGCTTCAGTTGCCTGAACAGATTGAACGGGATGGTCTGTTGACTTTCAGCCCCCTGACCTGATCAGACAAAGAGCGCGAGCACGGCCATCAGGCCAAGGCCGGCGCCGAAGAGGTCGATGGAACGCGTGGCATGCGGTTTACCGCTCACAGTCACGCCCTGCGGGCTGCACAAGACACCGGCGCTTTCGTGCTTGCCATGCCGTCGCTGGTCCATGGCGATCTGAGCTCAGGCGCGCTTATTCAACCCTTTTAAAAAACGCTGCCGACAAGAACGCAGATGTATCTGGTTTACCGGTACGACCGAGCCGACGAAGAGACGATTGCCATGTTGCGGCACTGGATCCTCACGGAAGCGAAGTTGTCCTAGACCCTGGAGAACCGTGTCCTGAGACCACTTTCGCCCGTCGGCGTCATGGGAAAGGGGCCCTCTTCAAGGTAACGCTCGTGACAGCGGGCCATGGCCTTGGAATCGAGCGTTACGCCCAGGCCCGGGCCCACGGGCACTGGCACGACACCGTTTTTCGGCGCTGGCGTGCCTTCCTGGGTCACATCGTCGGCATACCAGCGGAAGAGGGTCTGGCTGGGTTCACGAATGTGCTCGATGGCTGCCGAGACATGCAGATAGGCCGCGCTGGCTACGCTGGTTTCACCGCTGTGGAAGCGGAAGCCGATGTTGAACTGCTCGCAGGCACGAATGAACGCCACCGTGCGTGCAATTCCGCCCATCTCGACAAGGTTGGTCACCATGGTGTCGGGACACTTCAGTTCGACGGCGCGCGGCAGGTCCATGATGTGGGTGGAGAAGCTGGCCTTCGTGAAAGGACGAAGCTGTGCCATCTCCTCATAGGTCTCGACCGGTTCTTCGTAGTAGTGGATGTCGTAGTCGTCCATGCGGGCGATCGCGTGACGCGCGGTCTGCACGGTCCAGCCACCATTGGCATCAACTTTGAGCTGGCGGTCTCCTATGGCCTCACGGATAAGACGGATCATTCTGACTTCGGTATCGAGATCGACCGTAGCGACCTTGCCCTCGAAGCTGGTCGCACCGTGTTCGTCGACCATGCGGGCGCAGTAGTCGGCGATCTCCTCGGGTGTCTGTTCTCCCTGTTCGGTCGCAGCAGGCAGGCGGAAGCCGAAGTATTCGGAAAGAGCGATCTCGGTCCGGACCGCACCGCCCAGAAGAACGTGAAGCGGCGCATCCTCAAGCTTGCCGCGCGCGTCCCACATGGCCATTTCGATGCCGCCGAACGCACGGGTCATGCCGGTGACGTCACCCCAGGGCGTGTAACGGATCCCGGGCAAGCAGCGTCGTTCCGCCGTGGTGATCTGCCGTACATCGAGGCCGGTGAGCGCTTCACCCATCTCCGTGACATCGGCAGAACGATCACCGTCGGCTACTTCGCCGATGCCGGTGACGCCTTCATCGGTGTCCAGCTCAACGATCGTCTTGGTCAGCGATCGGATCGAGCCGTGACTGAAGACATAGGCGGCTGTGTAGGGGATGTTGATCGGTGTGGCCCGGACGGCGGTGATCTTCATCGAACGCTCCTAGCGGGTCGGGTCGTCGCCGATCTTCACAAGCTGCTTGCCGAAGTTCTTGCCCTCCATCAGGCCGGCAAAGGCGCCGGGGGCATTCTCCAGGCCCTGAATGATATCCTCGCGGTACTTGATGCGGCCTTCCTGCACCCAGCGTGTGAGACGGTCGAGGCCTTCGTGATAGCGGGCCTGCCAGTCGAACACGAGTAGACCACGCAGGCTGGCGCGCTTGACCAGGAAATGCCGGAGGTTGCGGGGGCCCATGGCCTGTTCGGTGTCGTTGTATTGGGCGATCTGCCCGCAGATACCGACCCGGGCCCACATGGCAAGGTTCTCAAACGCCGCATCGCTGATCGGCCCGCCAACGTTGTCGAAGTAACAGTCGATACCATCGGGGCAGGCGTCCCGCATGGCGGCTGACATATCGTCGGTCGTGCGGTGGTTGATCGCGGCGTCGAAGCCGAGTTCACGGGTGATGAAGTCGCATTTCTCGTCGGAGCCGGCGACGCCGACCACACGGCAACCGGCGATTTTGCCGATCTGGCCCACGACGCTGCCGACAGCACCCGAGGCGGCATTGACGAGCAAGGTGTCGCCGGCGCGCGGTATCAGGACCTCCAAGGTGCCAAAATAGGCAGTGAGGCCGGGCATGCCTAGGACGCCGAGCGACGTGGAGATCGACGCATCCTTGGGATCAAGCTTGCGAAGCCTCTCGGCGTTCGCGATGCCATGGGTCTGCCAGCCGATATCGGCCTTCACGTAGTCGCCGACCGCAAAACGGTCGGACTGTGAGGCGACGACCTCACCGGCGACCTCGCCGATCATGACCTCACCGATCTTCTGCGGTTCGGCATAGGACGGGCCGGGGCGCAGGCGCCCGCGCATATAGGGGTCCACGGTGAGGTAGATGGAGCGGATGAGAATCTCACCGGCACCGGGTTCGGGTAGCGGACTTTCGACGATCTCGAAGTGTTCTGGCCCGGGGGCACCGACTGGATATTCCTTCAGGACCAGAGCGCGATTGGCATTGGCGGACATCATGCGGCTCCCTTGCCGTTGACCTTGTTGAAATGCTGCAGGAAGCCAACCAGGGCTTCATCACGGAGTTGCTGGAGCTCTTCCACCGAACGATCCCCCTGCAGGCGTACGGCCCCCGCCGCGAACTTCTCGACCAACTCATCGGTGATGGGCGGAGAGGGCAGGCGCGTCCAGTCGTCGGACACGCTGGGGTCGAAGTGTTTCAGGAAGTGACGCATGCCGCCTTGGCCGCCGGCCAGATGGAACAGCAGGCAATAACCCATGATCGCGAGACGGGGTCCGAAACCATAGATGATGGAATCGTCGATCTGCTCGGGCGTCGCCTCGTCGGCGTCGACCATATAGACGATCTCGTTCCACATGGCCTGCTGCAGGCGATCGGCGATGTGCCCCAGAACTTCACGATCCATCTTGAGCGCGTGTTTGCCGGCGACACGGTAGAAGTCGCAGGCCCAGTCGACGGCGGAATCGTCGGTCTGCTTGCCGCCAACCACTTCAACAAGCGGCATGAGGTAGGGCGGGTTGAACGGGTGGCCCAGGACCATGCGCGACGGATTGCCCGACTTGGCCTGGATGTGAGACATAAGGAGGCCTGATGTCGACGAGGCGATGACCACATCGTTCGGCATGGCCGCATCCATGGCGGCATACATGTCCTGCTTGATATCGACACGCTCGGGCCCGCTTTCCTGCACAAAATCAGCGTTCGAAACCGCGTCGTCGAGGTCTGTGGTGAAACGCACACGGTCCCTCGATGCACCCTCGGCCAGCCCCATCACCTCAAGGCTAATCCAGGCCGAGTCAATGATGCGGCGCATCTGACCTTCGGCCTCAGCGTTGATGTCCTGGACAACAACGTCATAACCCTTGGCCAGAAATCCTGCGGCCCAGCCGGCGCCGATGACGCCGCCGCCGATGCAGGTGATGGATCGAACGTCCTGTGGGGCGGGACGGTTCATGGGCATAAGTCCTTCTTGATTTGAGATGGTCAGGAACGTCCGGATTCGTAATCGGCCTCGCCGGGGGCTAGGGCGTTGGCCCGGTCACGCAGGCCGAACTTCTGAATCTTGCCGGTCGCTGTCTTGGGCAGCGGGCCGTAGACGATGGTTTTCGGCACCTTGAAGCGCGCCATGGTGTCGCGGCAGAAGCCGATGATGTCGGCCGGATCCGTGCCCTCGTGGTCCGGCTTCAGGGTGACAAAGGCGCAGGGTGTCTCGCCCCAGGTTTCATCATTGCGTGCCACCACGGCGGCTTCTATCACGGCAGGATGCTTGAACAAGGCATTCTCGACCTCAATCGAACTGATGTTCTCGCCGCCGGAAATGATGATGTCCTTCGAGCGGTCCTTGACTTGGATATAGCCGTCGGGGTGCATCACACCGAGATCGCCGGAATGGAACCAGCCACCCTTGAGATCTTTGGCGGTCTGCTCGGGATTGGAGAGGTAACCCTTCATCACCGTGTTGCCGCGCATCATGATCTCGCCGATCGTTTCCCCGTCGGCGGGCACGGGTTCCATGGTCTCGGAATCGGCCACCATGTGGCCTGCGACCATTTGGTGACGAAGACCCTGCCGCGACATGACGGCGGCGCGATCGTCGACGCTCATGTCCATCCAGTCATTCTGGTAGGCGGAGATCAGGGCGGGACCATAGGTCTCGGTCAAACCGTAGAGATGGATGACATGAAAGTTCATCGCTTCCATGCCGGCAATCACAGCGGCCGGTGGGGCGGCGCCACCCGTGGTGATGGTCACGATGCGATCGATCGGCTGTTTGTGCTCTTCGGGGGCATTCAGGATCATGTTGAGCACAATCGGTGCGCCGGCCATGTGCGTAACCTTGTGTTCGGCGATCAGCTTGAAGATCTCCGCCGTATCGACGCGGCGCAACAGAACATGGGTGCCGGCAAAGGCTGTCACGCCCCAGGTGTGGCACCATCCGTTGCAGTGGAAGAGCGGCAGGGTCCAAAGGTTCACGGTGTTGGCCGAGAATCCGACCATCATGCCGTTGCCGACGGCGTTCAGGAACGCGCCGCGGTGATGATAGACAACGCCCTTGGGATTACCCGTGGTGCCGGACGTGTAGTTCAGCGAAATCGCGTTCCACTCGTCGTCGGGCAGGATCGGCTCATCCGCCAGATCGCCGCTCTCCAGGAAAGCTTCATAAGTCGTGGCGCCAAAATCGACCGTGTTGTCGGTATCAGGGTCGTCAATGGCAATGACATGGATGGGTTTGCCGTGTTGCTCCAGGGCGTCTTGAATGGTCACGGTGAACTCCCGGTCGGCTATCAGCACCCGCGTGCCGGCGTGCTCCAGCATGAAGGCGATCGAAGGCGCATCGAGGCGAAAGTTCAGGGCATTGAGAACGCAGCCCGCCATGGGCACGCCATAATGAGCTTCCAGCGCCGCAGGACCGTTCTGGGACATCACGGCAACGCTTTCGCCCAGCTCCACACCGTGGCGTCGCAGAGCGCTGGCGAGCCGTAGGCAGCGTTCGTACATCCCGGCATAGGTCACGCTGCGGTCGTTGTAGACCCAGGCCGTGCGCGTCGGATAGACCAGCGCGGAACGCACCAGAAAGTCGATCGGCGTCAGCGGTTCGTGGTTGGCGGGGCTCTGGTCGAGGTCGGTCTCGAACCGGCTGTTGATACGGCTTGTGGTCACACCCTTTACTCCCGGACAAAGGCTGAAACCCCACGGCGGTGGGGTAATGACTTCGTTGCCGCTTGTGAGCCGCGTGTCAATGCTTGTGCCGCATCGGGCGATGCACGTTCACTCGGGATGGGTTAAGACCGACGCATGTGGCGCTCCTTCCATCAGTCTGCCTTATGAGCCCCGGAGTTCGTGGAATCGCCTGCATGGTCGCCGGCTGTGCTTTGGTGACGTTCAACGACGCGATCCTGAAGTGGCTGACCGCGGACTATCCGGTCGGCCAGATCATGTTCGCTCGCGCGATCTTTGTTTTCCCGCCGATTGTCCTGCTGGCACTCAATGAAGGCGGACTTAGCAATCTCAAGGTTCGCAACGTCAGAGGCCATGCCGTTCGTTCTGCCATTGTGGTGACCGGCATGTTTCTGTTTGTGACGGCGATCAGCCTGATGCCGATCGCTGATGCGCTCGCCATCGCCTTTGCCGCCCCGCTTCTTGGAACGGCTTTGGCGGTGCCGATGCTGAAAGAACGCGTGGGCTGGCGCCGCTGGACAGCGGTGGTGGTTGGGCTGGCAGGCGTGATCGTAGCATTGAAGCCGACCGGGGAGGGCATCGCGCTGGCAGCGTTCCTGCCTCTTGGCGCGGCTGTGACCGGGGCGCTGCGGGACATCGTGACACGCAAGCTCAGCGTGTCCGACAGTTCGTCGTCAATTCTCATGGTGACGACGGCGGCGGTGTTGTTGGCAGGGTTGATCTCATGCCTGGCCCCGGTTGTGGGCTGGCATGAGGTCGCGTGGCAGCCCATGACTTGGAATCACATCGGTCTGCTCGCCGGGGCCGGCGTGCTTCTGGCCGGTGCCCAGTATCTGATGATCGAAGCCGTACGCCTGGGTGAAATCGGTCTTGTGGCCCCGTTCAAGTACACCAGCATCGTGTGGGCCGTTCTGCTGGGCTACATCGTCTTCGACACCGCACCCGATGCCTGGATCATCACAGGTTCGGTCGTTGTGATCGCCAGCGGTCTCTACATCCTACACCGTGAAGCAACGCTGAAGACCGACCGCCGTTCGATTGCTGACCGTCCGGACTCCGCACCGCTTGACCATGTGCGAAAAGGTCTGGATTGAAACCACTTGGCGATTGTCTGGTACGGGAGTTGGCCGCCGGGCAAATTTGCCGTGTAATGCGAGTCTGCAAGGAGAGAACTCATGGGGCTATGTGAAGGCAAGATCGCGATGGTGACCGGCGCCGGTTCCGGCATCGGCGCGGCAACGGCACGACTGCTGGCACGAGAAGGCGCGCAGGTCATGCTTGCGGACGTGAATGTTGAGGCCGCAGGAAACGTGGCCGGAGAGATCGGCAAGGGCGCGGCGAATTGCGCTCTCAACGTGACCGATCAGACATCCTGGGAGGCGGCGATGAAGGCGACAGTCAAAGCCTTCGGCGGCTGGAACGTGCTGGTTAACTGCGCGGGCATCCTGCGTCGCGGCACGGTCGAGACCACGTCGATTGAGACTTGGCACGAGGTCATCGACGTGAACCTGACCGGGACCTGGCGGGGCTGCCGCCTTGCGGTGAAACACATGCGCGGGAACGGCGGCGGCGGGATCATCAATCTGTCGTCCGTCTCCGGTTTGGTGGGTGACTCCGAACTGTATGCCTACGACGCCAGCAAGGGCGGTGTGCGGCTACTGACGAAATCCATCGCCCACTTCTGTACCGAGAACAGTCTCGGCATACGCTGTAACTCGATCCATCCCGGTGTGATCGAGACGCCGATGGTGGCCAACTACATCGCCGAGGCCGACGATCCCGTCGCAGAACGCGCGCTTTGGGACAGCTTCACGCCGGACGGTATCTCCCTGGTGGCTGAGGACGTCGCCAACCTGATCCTTTTCTTGGCGACCGATGAATCGCGCCACGTCAACGGCGCAGAACTGGTGATCGACGGGGGAGCGATGGCGTCATGAACGGGCGATTGAGAAACAAGGTTGCGCTCATCACAGGTGGCGCATCAGGCTTTGGTCGGCAGAGTGCCATTCGCATGGTCGAAGAGGGGGCGTTGGTCTGCGTGACCGACCTCAACCTCGAAGGTGCCGAAGAAACCGCAGCCATGTTGGGCAAACGCGGCTTTGCGCTGCAACAGGATGTGACGAGTGCGGATGTCTGGGACGACACGGTGCGAAAAGTCCTCGATCGCTACGGCAAACTGGATGTCCTGGTGAACTGCGCCGGTATCGGCGTTGAAGGCGACAACATCGATGAGTGTGATGATCGCATCTGGGATGCGGTGATGGATGCCAATCTTCACGGCACGCACTTGGGCTGTCGGGCGGTGATGGAACCAATGAAACGCGCCGGGGGCGGATCTATCATCAACCTCGCGTCGGTCCTCGGTCTTCGGGGTGAGGCCTATGCCCTGGCCTATTGCGCGAGCAAGGGGGCTGTGCGACTGCTGACGAAATCCATTGCCGTTCACTGCGGTGAGCAAAGGAACAACATTCGCTGCAACGCAATTTGCCCTGGCTACATGCTCACACCAATGGTCCATCGGTTTACCAGCGAGATCGGGCCTGAAGAGACGCAGCGCATCACGTCCATGCATCCCCTGGGTCGCATGGGTGACAGCGACGACATCGCCCACATGGCGGTCTACCTGGCGTCTGACGAATCGAAATTCGTGACCGGAGCCGAAATGGTGGTCGACGGCGGCTACACTGCATGACAGCCCTGAACGACCGACAGATTAGCGCGACCCGCGAAGCGTGGTCTGCGATCGAGCCAGAAACCCGCGCGATGTTCCGCACGCTCTGGGAAACGCCCGAGCTGCCGATGATGGAGTATGAGGCTGAGGCGGCGCTATCGTCCTGGCTTTCGGATCACGGTTTCACGGTCGAGCGTGGCGTGTGCCGCATGCCCACGGCCTTCAGGGCTGTATGGTCAAATGGCGACGGGCCGACCTTGGGTTTTCTGGCCGAGTACGACGCTTTGCCGGGCCAAGGCAACCGTTTGGAACCGAACCGTGCGCCGGATGGCAAACGCGGTGGTCACGCCTGCGGCCACAATCTGATCGGCGGAGCTGATTCCGGTGCGGCCATCGCCGCGAAAGCTGCCATGGAGGAGTTGGGTTTGACCGGGAGCATCGTCGTGCTGGGCACGCCGGCGGAGGAAATCCTCTGGGGCAAAATCGCGATGCTGCGGGATGGCGCGTTCGACGGAATCGATGCGCTTCTGACCAGCCACGGCGACTACCAGAACGGTGCGCCGTCGCGGCCGTGCCTGTCGTGCGTGTCGGCGGAGTTCGTGTTCAGTGGTGTGTCGAGTCACGGTGGTTCTCGCCGCTCGCAGAATGCGCTCGATGCAGCGGAGTTGATGGTTCAGTCGGTCGAGCGTCTACGTGCTCATCAGTTCAGCAATGCCATCATAGGCCACGTCCTACGGTTCGCCGGTTACATGCCGTCGATCACTCCCGATGAAGCCCGTCTCTGGATCACGGTGCGCCATGAGGTCTTTGAGCACGCCGAAGAGGTCTACAACCTGATCCTGCCCATTGCCGCCGATGCCGCGGGCTACACCGGCACGGAGTTTCGCGAGCAGCTCATTTCCGCTTCTCGGGGCTACCTCGCCAACGACGTCATGGCGAACCGGTTGCATGATTCGATGCAGATCATTGGACCTCCGGCATGGGATGATGATGATCTCAGCTTTATGCGTGACCTTTCCGAACACTGCCGACCGGGCCAGGAGTTTGTTCTCGACCGCGACGTGGCGGTCCACACGGAAGGTTGTGACCCCTATGGGCAGGACGATGGAGAAGCCAGCTTCTACATCCCACTTGCGCGCGCCAACTGGGCGTACCCTACAGGCGTTTTGCTGCATAACTGGGCCGCGACGGCGAACTCTGGTCACGAGAGCCAGTTCAAGGGGGGCGTGTTTGCCGGTGAGAGCCTCGCACTGACGGCGATTGATCTGGTCTCGGACCCGGCAGCCATTGATGCCGCTCAAAAGGAGCTGGTGGGGCGTGTCGGGACGCGCAAGCTGTCGCCGCCACGGGTCGGCGGTTTCGATGTGATGACACAGAATCCAGAGTCCTTCTGGGACAGCACCTGGGTCAGCCACGACAGGCTTTCCTCATGAACCTCCTGGCACTCGATGCCGAACCGATCCCGGTCACGGTCCTGATGGGATTTCTGGGGAGCGGCAAGACGACACTGCTGCGTCACCTGCTCAACCATCCCGACATGGATGAAACGGCAGTGATTGTGAACGAGTTCGGTGAAGTCGGGCTCGATCACATGCTGCTCGAAACGAGCGACGAAAACATGCTTCTGCTCGACAACGGTTGCCTGTGTTGCGGTCTGCGCGGCGACCTTGTGGACACCCTGCATTCTCTGCTCGAGCGGCGGGTACGCGGTGAGATACCGCCCTTCACGCGAGTCATAATCGAAACCACGGGCCTCGCCGATCCCGTCCCGGTGATGCAGACCTTCCGGACTGATCCCCTGAGACTGTCGCAATACGAACTGGCAAGCCTGGTCACCTGTTTCGATGCGGTGAACGGACGCCATAGTGTCGAAAACCATGGTGAGGCCGAACGGCAGGTGGCGCTGGCCGACACGATCATCATCACCAAGGGTGACCTGGGAGATGTCGAGGACGCGGAGTCGGAGATCGAACGGTGGAACAACCGTTCGACGATCCACCGTGCCGTCCAGGGCGAGATTGATCCTAACCATGTGCTGTCAGGCGTGGCGCGGTTCGATCCTCAGGAACCACGGGGGCATCATCACGACCGGATCGTTTCGGTGGTTGTAAAGGGGGAGGCCGCTCTAAGTTGGGAGCATGTCCGCCTGTCTGTGACCGAGTTGGTCGAAACCCATGGCGACAAACTGTTGCGGGTGAAGGGACTTTTGATGGTCGAAGGGCAGGATGGTCCTGTCAGTGTCGACGGCGTGCAGCATCTCTTTCACCGGCCGCGACCCTTGGAAACATGGCCTGAGGGAATCGATGGCCCGTTCCTGGTCGGGATCGCGGAGAACACCGCCGCCGATGCGGTCCGCCAGTGGCTGGGGGCGGTTGTCTGTCCCGACCAGTCCGCGCCATCGGACGATGAAAACTTTCAGGAAAGTGCCACCGCATGAAGCGTTACGACCCAAGACAGACGCCCGTAACCGAAGAGTGGTTGGCGCAACCTGATGCCGCGCGATTCAAACTCGTGCGCCGGGCCCACAGGCTGCTCAACAAGAAGAAGATCAACATTGATGTTCATGCCGTGCTGCATGTGATTGTCGAAAACCAGATCGCGCTAATTGATCCGCCTGAGACAGCCGTTGCCGTGGAGCGAATGGTGTCAGAGGGCCTTGATCGCCACGACGCCCTGCATGCAGCAGCGCTGATAGTGGCACGGCATCTTCCGGATGATGACGACCTGACGGCCGATCGCATGGATGAGGCGCTCAATCAGGCTCTGGCAAGTGACATGGCCGAATTGAACCGCACTGTCTACGAACAGCTCGTTGCGGAGGCCAAAGAAGCGTTAGATCGGCGCGGCCTGGATCAGACCGTATAGGTCGTCAGCTCGGCTTGTAACTCGCCGGCTTGAACTGCAGCCAGAACTTGGTGATCGGCCCGACTTCCTTGCCGGCATGATCGTATCGGTCCTTGCGCGAGATTGCGGCCTTCACGATCTGACCGCCGATCCAGCGCATAGGCTCAGGCGGGAACGAGCGGCTGAGAGGGCTGACCAGCGGAGAGCGGGTCCAGACATCATCCTTGTCCTGAACCAGCGACGCCAGAATGTGGCTTCCCACCCGTGATGGCACAACCCCGGCGCCGGAATAGCCATAGCCGAACACGATGTCTCGACAGGTCGGCAGTCGCCCGAAGATCGGCAGGCCGTTCATTGTTCGGTCAATCGGTCCACACCACGCGCCTTCAATTTCCACGTCACGCAGGGCGGGGTGATAGCCACCGATCACATCGCGCAACTCGCTTTCTGTCCGGAACGGCTGGCGACTGCATCGGTCGAGGCGATCGCCATAGGGTAACCAGCCCCCGGATTTGGTCCAGAACATACGGTCATCAGCGGTCGGACGGCAGGCTTCGATGAAGACACGGGAGTCCGTGAATCCGGAGACGCCGCGCAGGCCCAGTTCATCGAGTTTGTCGGGGATGGGTTTGGTCATCGCCGCGTCCGTAAACATCACCATGGCAGAGGATCGCAGTTCCGGAATGGAAAGTGACCAACCGTAAAGTCCCAGGACCACCTTCCTCGCGGTCACGGTTCCCTGTGGCGTTGTGACAGTCGGCGGGCTGGTCCGGCCGAGTTTTGTCATCTCCGTCTTCTCAAAGATGCGCACGCCCTTTGCGAGAGCGACACGACGCAGCCCGCGAACCAGATGGCCGGGATGAATCAGAACGCTCGAATCATCGATCAGGCCCCCGACGAGTGCGTCTGAACCCGTCGCGTTGCGCACGGCGTCCTTGTCAAGATAACGATAACCATGGACTTGAAATCCCTCCATCAGGCGGAGCATTTCGTCCCAATGGCCCGACTGCTTTTCGCAGGTCGCGGCCCAGATCGTGTTGGTCTCACTGATCTGGCTGTCGATGCCGTGTTCGGCGCTGACGGAACGGATGTCGTCGATCGCTTTGAGCGCCGCATTGCCAATGTTCATCGCACTTTCTGTGTCGCTGACTTGCTCAAGAAGCGGGAGCTGGAGCCACATGGGCAGCGCATGGCCGGCATTGGCGCCACTACCGCCGGATCCGCAGATATCACGCTCGATGATGGCGACATCAAGAGAAGTATCGCGTGATTTCAGTTCTAGTGCGGTCCACAAGCCGGTGAAGCCGCCGCCGACAATTGCGACGTCGACCTTGAGGTCGCCATCGAGTGGAGTGATTCCAGGTCCACCGTCGGCCTTCAGGGCCTGCTTCAGCCAGACACTCTGCATTACAATACCCTCCATGCGCGCATCGTTTCACGCACCTCACTCGGCGTCTACGTCCCTTTAAGCCGGCGCCTGGGCCTGGAGGCCAGGTACTCGTTCTCTTTCGGGTAAGACGTTGACATTCATGCCGATGTGGTGGCCTCTTGGGAGATGGCCGTAAGGCGAGTAGGGACGGGCATCGAAACAGTCGAAGTAGTCGTTGTGGCTGAGGCAGGCCTTGCGGATCGATGGCCAGACGATTTCGCCCAGGAATATCTGGTCAACCTTGCGGTCGATCGTGTTTCTGCTGGTGAAGAAGATGTTGATCTGCTTCTGCATGCCTTTGAGCAGTCCGTCGGTGCCGTCCCACAGGCCGGCCAGCATCAGATCGGCATGGCTCTACCAGTCGCGCAACACATAAAATGGCTTGTCCGACGCCATCCAGTCATCGACTGCGACACGCTCCTGTACGGTGAGCAGTATGTCGGCGTCACGCACCAGAAAACGATGGACACCGGGATCATCGGCGACAAGAAAGCGTCACATCAGCCCTTCCATGCCGACATGGCGCTGGGCGACCTGAACGAGCTGCGCCCCAGCGGACTTAAGGTCCGTCAACACGTCGATCGGAACCGTGTCGTGGTGATAGATGCGGCAGCTCCAGCCTGGGTAGATGTCTCGGACGACACCGACATTGCGATGGGCTGTGCGGGTGTAACGGGGGCTGTCACCCCAAAGGCTGTAGGCAATGATATGCGTCGACGGGGGGGCTTCGACGGTATCTTCCAGATTCGCTTGAGCTTCGCCGCGGCCTTGTCCTTCACTTCCAGCGACTGCCGGCCCAGAACAACAAATTCATCGTGCTGTCCGAGTGATCCGACAGAGCGGGCAAGACCGTCGGTGGCATTGAGATCGCCGGGCTGAAACTCCAGAACACGGCGATAGGACGTTGTGGCGTCCTCGATACGTCCGACCTGTGTCAGCGCGTAGGCGAGATTGACTCAGCCGGGAACGTAGTCGGGCCATTCGCGAGCGATGCGCTCCGCAAACGTGGTGCCGCCACGGGCATCGCCACGCATCAGGATCATGGCGACCAGCAGATTCTTGTCGTCGGCAAGCCGTCTGTCGAGACGCGCCCCGGCGTTGACACTAACAACCTGAGCATTGATCGCAAGCAGGATCAGGCCCGCCTGCATCAGAGCGACAGAGACGCGGCGATGCGCGTTTGGATCATCCTGATCGGGCACCAGACGAGCCATCAGCTCGTCCACCTACTACTGTTCACCTGTGCGATGTGCTGCGACATGCCGCCGCAGGTCGTCGTCACGCGCTTTCGTGGCAGACGTGTTCACGCTTTGCGCGCGGGATCGACCGCGATGGGACCGGGTTCCGATGTCGTGGGGTGCGGCGGATGGTGGGCGAGGTGCTCCTTGCGCTCTGCGAGATCGCTGTCTTCGGCTATGCCCTTGGCCGTCACCAGACGTTCTGCCGCCGCGAGCCAACGCTCGTAATAGTCCATGCCGTCATTCGCGCCATGGCTTTGAATCTCATCGATCAGCAGATCTTTGAAGTCGTCCCAGGCGTAACGGCCGTCCATGTACATCGTGGAGATCAGGGCAAAGATGCGCGCTTGCCATGGTTCCTGAAACACCGGGCCGTCACCGTCGTCCGGCAGCATATCGAGGATCGCCTGCGGCGGCGGTGTCGGTTGGTCGGTCACGGCGCTTCCAGGTAACTGTCAAAGAGGTCCAGCACGACGGCATCGCGCGCGTGTGCGGCGCTGCCCCAAAGCTCGGTTCCTTCGAAGCACACGGCATAGCAGTGCTGTGGCTGCTCTCCTTCGCCACGTGCGTTGGTATCGGGAAAGCCGAAGATTCCGTGGTTCTTCACGATCGTGCCTGTTCGGCCCATGGCGTAGCGGGGCAGGCGGGTGTGTCCGCCAGGATGGTTGTTTGTGGTCCGTACCGTGTCGCCTTCCGCAAAGCGGGCTGCACCACCGTCGCCTTCGCGGCGGTGGCTCTTGCCGTTCCAGATGATCTCGGCCAGGCGTTCTGCTGTGAGTTCACCCAACGTCCTGTTCCCCGGATTGTATCTTGGCCATGCGAACCTCGATTTCTGCTTGTGTCAGGACGCCGGTTTCCTCAAGTAGGATCTGCAAAGCCAGCATCCATTTCTCATAGTAGAGCACGCTGAGATAAAGATCAGCGGGCAGGCGCTCGTTGGCATAGCGGAACTGGTCACCGTTCACCCCGATCCGGGCGTTGGTGAAAAACTCAATGCCGAACGCGCGCTTTTCCCACTCGCCGTGAAAGATCGGCTCGTTTTCCTCGATCGGAATCGGGCCGAAGCCGTGCATGCCGCCGATATCGTGGGGTCCGTCCATGGCTTGCTCCCTAGACCGGTGCCACGCCGATCATGCCGTTGCGCGTCACCACACTGGCCAGATCGTCTTCATCCATGCCTTCTGTGCCTGCGGGCTGCATGGGCAGAACCATGTAGCGAAGCTCGGCACTGGAATCCCAGACACGGACCTCGACATCATCGCCGACCGCCATGCCGAACTCCTCAAGCACGGCACGGGGCTCGCGGACAACGCGGGCACGGTAGGGCGGGCTCTTGTACCAGTTCGGCGGCAGCCCGAGCACGGGCCACGGGTAACAGGAACACAGGGTGCAGACGACCACATTGTGAACCCCGGGCGTGTTTTCCAGCACCACCATGTCTTCGCCCTGCATCCCGGCAAAGCCCAGTTCGGCAATGGCCGGAGAGGCGTTCTCGAGGAGGCGCGTCTTGTAGTCGGGGTCCGACCAGGCGCGGGCCACAACCCTTGCACCGTTGCGCGGGCCAACCTTGGTCTCAAAGTAGTCAACCACAAGATCGATCTGGGCCGGATCCACGATGCCCTTTTCGGTCAGCAACTGCTCCATCGCCTTGACCCTCAGGACGATGTCGGATTCCGGTTCGTTGTGTTTATGGCCGGCCATGGTCAGCTTCACCCGGCTTTCACCGCGGCAATGTGATCACCGAAGCCCGGTTTGCTCATCAGCGCCTTGCAGCGCGCAAACCGCTCTTCGGAATAGGCCCAGAAGTCTTCGGCCGGATTCTTATTGGCGTGCTGGATCAGACCCCAGAGCGTCCAGAGCAAATCACACAACGCCTTATAGAGCACCATGCGGCCCTGCTCGAAGGCAGTCGGGCTGCGACCGAAGTAGGCGGTCATCATCTCGCTGTCCTTAGCGTCGTCGAATCCGGCCTCGACCGAGAAGTCGCCGAGATCCCACATCGGATCGTTCATGCCCGAATATTCCCAGTCGATAATCCACATCGTGTTGCCGTCATCCAGCATGTTTTCACACATGGGATCGCAGTGACAGGCGGCCAGCGGCAGATCGTGCGACGAGAGCGCATCCCGCATGGCTCCGGCCTGCTGAACCAGGTCGTGATAGCCCTCAGGGAATTCGGTCACACCGAGCTTGTCGAGGTGAACGAGGTAGTCGTCGATCATAGCGAACAGTTCAAACCGGAAATCGAAGGTCTCGCCCGAGGTATGGAGTTTATGAAACGCCTTGCCGGCCCGGGTCGCGGCACCTGGCGTGCTTTGGAGGAGGGCAGGCGACATGGTGGTAGTGTCACCAAGAAAGGGCGTCACCATCACGGCGTCGTCGCCGTAGTGCAGGACTTCGGGGCTCACGCCCGCCCGAGCCGCGGCTGCGGCGTTCACCTTCTCGACGCTGCGGTCGATGAACCCCTCGGTTCCGACACCGGGAACGCGTAGGCAGTAACTGCCGTCGGGCGTGTCAACCCGATAGACACGGTTGGTCAGACCGTAGAGCCGCTCGATGGTGCAGGCTTCGACATCGTGTCTTGCCAGCAACGGTACCGTCGCCATGGCGGCTTTGGTGGTCACGAGATCGTCAGCAGTCGTTTCCATGCAATCAGCCTTTCTTCTTCCTGCCGACGACCGCACCCCAGCCGAGATGGCCGGTTTCACACCCTGCGCACCACTGGTGATAGCGGGCGATCGTCGTATCGGTTTCCTCGTCGCCGGCGATGGCCGCCAGCGTGTCGCGCTTGTCGATCATGTCATGCAGGATCAGCCGGAACGAGCGCAACAGGTGATGGCTCCAGTCCTCCGTGGCCGTGACTTCGAATCCTGCGGTTTCGAAGGCTGCCGCATACTGGTCCAGTGACCAGAACCCAGCCTTGGTAATCCGTTCCATCAGCTCGGCAGCCTCGCCCTGCGGGGTGCCCACAATGGTGAGATCCGAAATGGCGGCAGCGCCGCCGGGTTTCACGACCCGTGCGGCTTCAGCCAGCGCCGAATCACGTGCGATCGAATAGAGAAGAGCGTCCTGGCACCAGTAGGCATCGAAGCTTTCGTCGCTGAAAGGAAGCTCTTCGAAATTGGCAAACTCGTAGCCGATGCGGTCGGCGCCGGGCTTGCCTTCGGTCAAATCAGACGCGGTCTCAAGCTGACCGCGGGATATATTGGTCGCGGTGACTGTGCATCCCAAGTCACCTGCCAGAAACCGCGCCGTTCCACCCACACCGCAGGCTGTTTCCAGCACGTTGCTTCCTGCGTCGATGGCGGCAAGTTCAGCCAGTCTGCGCGTAGCCCGCACCGAAGCGTCATAGAGCGTATCGTCGTCGTTCTCGAAAAGGCCGGGGTGGATCTGGTCACTCCAGACCTCCAGCATCGCGCGATACATCGGTGCGTCGTAGCGTGCGGCAATCGCGTTCTGGAAATCCTTGTCGGCCATCGGCACCCTTTCGCCCGAACTGTGCGGAACATTGTGCAAAGTGTCTGCAGGCTTGGGAAGGGCGGCAATGCGAAAACGACAGAAGGCCGCACCCTGGGGCACGGCCTTCTGGAAAATTGGCTCCGCGAGTAGGACTCGAACCTACGACCCGCTGGTTAACAGCCAGCTGCTCTACCAACTGAGCTATCGCGGATCAGTGATAGAATCCGGCTTATAGGGATGCGCCCCACGCTCGTCAACGGACTCACGCGAGGGAATAGAGCGCCTTGTCTGTAACCACGAAGTCGATGCGGTTGTCGTTGAGTGCTTTCAAGCACTGTTGCGGCGTATCGACGATGGGTTCCTCGTGCACATTGAACGATGTGTTGATCAGCACCGGCAGCCCGGATTCCCGTTCAAAGGCTTCCAGAATGTCGTGATAGAGCGGGTTGTCGTCGCGCCGTACGATTTGTGGCCGGGCTGTGTCGTCAAAATGAACGACCGCCGGAATCCTGTCCTTCCATTCCGGCCGCACGGCACAGGTGATGGTCATGAAGCGCGCAGCATAAGCGTTCAGCGAGGATATCTCGAAGACTTCTGATGCCCGTTCCTCGCGGACGACCGGCGCGAAGGGCATGAACTCGCTGCGTTCGAGCCGCTGATTCAGTGTGTCGTTGATCGCGTGATCGGCCGGGCTTCCCAGGATCGTCCTTGCGCCCAGGGCTCGGGGCCCGAACTCCATGCGCCGGCTGTAGATCGCGCCGGCCTCACCGCTGCTGATGCGGGCGACGGCAAGGTCCGCGGGGTTGCCGTCATGCCGGGTGATGTTGTGTCCGTTGCCCAGCACCACATCGATGTCACCGGTGTGATCGCGGCCTAGATAGAGATCATCCAGGCGATGGCGCTGTTCGAGCCAGGACGGCATCCCGTCTCGTTCCGCAAGAGCGTCGAGGCAGGCGCCAACGCTGAGCCCGTCATCGCCCATGGCCGGGAACACGAACACCTCGTCCACATCGGTGTCTTCAGCGAGCAAACGGTTCAGACGGACATTCGCAAACACGCCGCCTGCAAGCCCCAGCTTCGTGGCGCCACAGCGGCGCAACATGATCTGCACGGATGCGAGGATTGTTTCTTCGAGCAGGGCCTGGACCGAAGCAGCAACATCTTCACGGCTCGAGGTTTCGGCCAACCCGAAGAGGAAGGCTTTCATAGCGCTGTAGCTTTTGAAGTCCGAGAGGATCTCGCCGGTCTCTGTGACCATGAAATGTTTCCGCATCGCGGCAAACTGGCTCGGCTCGCCCAGCGCGGCCAGGCCGGTCAGTTTTCCTTCATGGCGATTCATCTTCCAGCCCAGCGCCTGAGTGCAGAAACCATAGGCCATGCCCAGGCTGTCGACGCGGTTGTCCACCAGGAGATCCTCGTCGTCGCCATAAAGGGTCTCCAGTGACCCGTCGCGAAAGGCGTGCATGGAGTATTGAACGTTGTCGCCGCCGCCATCGGCTGTGTAGAGCAGGGCATCATCCCAGTCAGTGAAGAACAGCGTGGGAAGCGCATGGCAGCGGTGATGATTGGCGAAATGGAGTGTCGCCGCAGCGTCGAACCCGTGGGCTGCCAGGAAACGTTCCCGGTCGATTATGGCAAGAGGGTCAAGGGTGCGGGCACGCGCCATCTCAAGAGCAAGGAAGCGGAGCTTTTCGCGTCCGAGAGCCTCGCGGATGCGTCCCTCCACGGCGCGGCGACCCTTGAAGTGTGAGTAACAACTCTGCCTGAGCGCTGACCGGGTCGAGGCGATGGTACTGACGTCTTTGCGTGAAGCACCTGCAATCGCGAGAACCTCGTCTACGCAGTCGTCGGGCACATCGCCACGGCCGTCACCCTTCTGGCGGGTCAGGCGTTCGCGCGACACGGCCGCCAAGAGCTTGTAGCCATCAAACAGACAGGCTGAAGCATCGTGATAGCCGGGATGAAGTCCAAGGGTCAGCATGTGCAGGACGCTTAACGGTTCAGGACTGTGAAGGCAACGTCATCCGTGGCGAAGGCCGTATTTCGGCCACGGAACACCGCTAGCACCGTCTCAGACCATGGTAAGATAGATTATGCCTGATTTTGATCTGGTGATTGTCGGGGGCAGTTTCGCAGCCCTGGTGTGCGCGCGGACCGCAGCCATGCGGGCCTGAGGCAATTCGGACGAGTTTTCACTTGTCGACATAGCCCGGTGCTTTCAACCTGCACACGCCCCAACAATTGTCAGGGGGCAAGCGGGAGCGGGTGGATGTCTGAACAGGGCTTCGACTATGTGATTGTCGGTGGCGGGACGGCTGGAGGTGTGCTGGCGTCGCGATTGACTGAGGACCCAATTATTCGTGTGCTCGTGGTTGAGGCCGGCCCCGATCACAGGGGACTGATGAACCGTGTGCCGGCAGGTGTCTTGGGGCTCTATCAGGCCGGAACACTCCACTGGGATTACAAGGCCAAACCTGAAGAGCACGCGTCGGGACAGGTTCTGCCCTACAAGATGGGCAAAATCATCGGCGGTTCGTCGTCGATCAATTCCATGTTGTGGACCCGCGGTGCTCCGGCTGTCTATGACGGTTGGGCGGCAGAAGGCTGCACCGGATGGTCGTACGACGATATCGAGCCACTCTACCGTCGGATCGAACGGGCCTCGGTGCCGGACGATCAGGTCATGGGCCAGTCAGGCCCAATAGGCCTCACGCGCGGCAATCCGTCCAGTTCCCCCCTCAACGAAGCCTTTCTTGAAGCGGCACAACAGGCGGGACATCCACTGACGGAGAACTACAACGGCCCGATCCAGGATGGCGCCTGCGTGCTTTACCGGAACACGGACAACGGTGAACGCAGTGATGTCTACCGCGGATACCTCGAGCCGGCCCGCAAGCGCCCGAACCTGACGATCCGCTGCAACACCGCTGTCGAGCGCATCGTGTTTGACGGCAAGCGCGCGACCGGCGTTGAGGTGATGATCGGAGGGCGACGCGAGGTGGTTACGGCAAAGCGGGAGGTGCTGCTGTGTGCCGGCGCCATTGCCTCGCCACAGCTACTGATGTTGTCAGGCATTGGTAACCCCGCTGCGTTGACGCCTCACGGGATACCCGTTCAGCACGAGCTGCCAGGGGTCGGCAAGAACCTGCATACCCACCCAGCCGTTCGTGTCGCCTTCACCTGCACCAAACCGGTGAGCTTGCTGCGCTGGACAAAGCCGCCATTGAAATGGCTTGCAGGCATCGAGTGGCTTCTGAAACGTACAGGTGCTGCAGCAACAAACCACATGGATGTTGCCGTGTATGCGCGGACCGATCCCGGTCTTCCCTTCGCTGACGCCATGCTCGACTTCACGCCCCTCGTTTTGGGCAGGGACAACAGCGATGGTTCGATTGAAGGCTTTGCCGTCTACATGGAACTGGTCAGTGTGAAGAGCAGGGGCCGGCTTGAACTGCGATCATCGGATCCGCGGGCGCGTCCCGTGTTCGGCTTCAACTTTCTTGAAGACGAGCGTGATCTCACGGCGTTTCGCACCGGTGTTCACATGATGCGCAAGATTGTCGGCCAATCCGCCTTCGATCCCTGGCGAGAGGCAGAGCTCGATCCCGGCGCCGACGTCAACAGCGATGATGAGATCAACGACTGGATCAGGCGAACCG
This sequence comes from Rhodospirillaceae bacterium, assembly GCA_002722885.1. GTDB lineage: Bacteria > Pseudomonadota > Alphaproteobacteria > SP197 > SP197 > SP197. The sequence goes on along the minus strand of PBNE01000012.1, from coordinate 98,166 downwards.
TGACTCTCAGCCACCATGTTGCGGGAAGCTGCCGTATGGGTGCGGCTGACGATCCCCAGGCTGTGGTGGCCCCTGATCTGAAGGTGCGCGGGCTTAAAGGGTTACGTGTCGCCGACAACGCGATCATGCCGTTTGTCACCAACGGCAACACCCACGCACCCGCCATCATGATCGGCGAAAAGGCGTTTGACCTGGTGCGCGAATCTCGCACGGCCGGCTGACGCAGAGGTCAGAGCCCGCACGGACGCATCTATTTCGGGATGTGAGAAGGGGGATGGAGGCCAGAACCGGAATCGAACCGATGTACGCGGATTTGCAGTCCGCTGCATAACCACTCTGCCATCTGGCCACTGCGGGCGTTTGGTACAGAGACAGCCGTTCGTTGTCTAGCGAATTGCAGGTCACAGCGGCGTTGATCGTGTTGTTGGTTCGTGGTCATGGTGGCAGCTCATCGCACCGAGCCCGCAACCACTTCAGGTGGTACAGTTGTAGCAGAGTGTGAAAGCGACGTGAGGTGCCAGTGGTATTGAGCAGATTTGAAGGAAACCGTCTGTTTCTGCCGGTCGTCGCCCTGATTCTCGCAGGCGCGGCCTTGCTGATCGTGTTCCGTGACGGTCCCGAGAGCGGCTGTCGGGCCGTCGAAGTGCTCCGTCATGCAGATCCGGCATCGGTCGCCACCGCCTGTGATCAGAACGCTCTGGGCGACCTCTATTATTATGGGGACGGCATTCCACAGGACTTTGGCCAGGCATTTCACTGGTTCAGCCTAGCGGCAGAGCAGGATTACGACGATGCGCAACACAATCTCGGCGAAATGTACTTCAACGGCGAGAGTGTGCCGAAGGACTATGTTCAGTCCTACATGTGGTTGACGCTTGCGGCGCGGGACGACTGGAGCCTTGTTGGAAAAGCGGCAACCGAGTTTCGGAAGAAACTCGGTACCCTGATGTCGCCTGAGGAGCTGGAAGAGGCCGAACGGCTCGCCGAGGCATGGCGGACAGCGCACCGGCCGGAGTAAAGCGCGTGTCGCAGGTTGTGCCCGGAGGGCCGATGAGCCTATAAAGCGATGCGCAAGATTGCTTCGGAAAGCGTTGCAGATGGTCGATTTCGCCCAAGCCCGCCATGCCATGGTGGAAAGCCAGATTCGCACTGTGAAGGTGACCGATGACCGCATTCTGGCGGCATTGCGCAACCTGCCGCGCGAACTGTTCGTGCCCGAGCACCTGAAATCCATCGCCTATGTCGATGAAGACCTGCGGATCAGCGGTGAACGCTACATGACCGAACCGATGGTTCTGACGCGTCTGCTGCAAGCTGCCGAGATTCAGGCGTCCGATGCCGTGCTCGTGGTCGGCTGCAACAGCGGCTACGGCGTGGCGCTGGTGTCACATCTCGCTGACACGGTCGTCGGCATGGATGATGACGCTGACCTGGTGGCTCTCGCAGATCGCGCCCTTTCCGCACTCGAAATCGACAATGGTGTGGTGCTCCAGGGCAACATGACAGACGGTTACGCCAAACAGGCGCCTTACGATGTTATCGTTATCGAGGGGCGTTGTGGTCAGATTCCCGAAGACATCACGTCCCAGCTCGCCAACGGAGGCCGGTTGGTCACCGTCGGCGAAGAGCAGGGTGTCGGCAAGGCCATGCTGATGATGAAGGGAGCCGGCGGCAATGTGGGACGCCGGGTTCTCTTCGATGCCAACATTACTCCACTGCGGATTTTTGCCCGTGAAGCTGTTTTCCAGTTCTAGGCTTCTCGCTCTATCGGCGCTCCTTGTCGTCGTTGTCTTGCAGGTTTCGCCGGCCAAGGCGCAGACCCTGGAGGATGCGCTGGTCATGGCCTATCAGAACAATCCCACGCTTCTCGCGGCGCGGGCCGAGCTGCGTTCCGTCGATGAGTCGATTGCCCAGGCCCTGTCGGGCTGGCGGCCGAATGTCTCGGCCAGCGGTGCGTTGCAGTATCAGCGCACGGAAACCAATGCTGCGCCGTTCGACACCACCCGTCCGAATAACTACAGCCTCAATTTGACGCAGCCGCTGTACCATGGCGGGCAGACGATTGCGCAGACCTCTCAGGCCGACAATCTGATCGCGGCCCAGCGCGCCAGCTTGGTGAACACCGAACAGCAGATTCTGCTCTATACGGTAAACGCCTACATGAATGTTGTTCTCGCCCGTTCGGTGCTGGGCCTTGTCGTCAACAACGAACAGCGTTTGTTGCGCCAGCTCGAAGCGACCGAAGATCGTTTCCGCGTCGGCGAGGTCACTCGGACGGACGTGTCCCAGGCCCGGGCGCGGCATGCCCAATCACAGGCTGAACTGGTCCAGGCCGACGGCGACCTGATATCGCGCGCCGCTGAATTCGAGAGAATCGTCGGGATCAAGCCCGAGACGCTGTCGCGGCCCGGTATCCTGATGGGCTTGCCGGCAAGCCTTGAGGAGTCGATGCAGATTGCCGCGGCCGAGAATCCGGCAATTCTCCAGGCGCTCGCGGCCGAATTGGCGGCACAGGACACCGTAGATTTTGAGATCGGTGATCTGTTGCCCGAGATCAACCTGGTCGCCAGTTATTCGCGCAACGAAGACATCAGCACAGCAATCACGCGCCAGGATGACATCACGGTTCAGGCCCAGGTCACGATTCCGCTTTATCAGGCCGGTTTGGAATCCTCGCAGATCCGTGAGGCCCAGCAGACCGCCTCTCAGCGTCGTATTCAGGTTGATGAAACCCGGCGGTCCGTCGATGCCAACACGGTCAGCGCCTGGCAGGACCTTGCGACGTCGCTTGCCGAGGTGATGGCGTTCGGTGAGGAGGTTGAGGCAAACCAGATCGCTCTGGAGGGGACACAACGCGAGGCCCAGGTTGGCGAGCGCACTGTTCTCGATATCCTTGATGCTGAGCAGGAGCTGTTCCAGAGCCATATTAGCCTGGCCCAGGCCGAACGTGATGCCGTTGTCGCGAGTTACACGCTGCAAGCCACCTTGGGGCGCCTGACGGCCGAGTACCTGCGGCTTCCGGTCGCTGTCTACGATGTTGAAGAACACTACGAAGAGGCCCGTGACTCCTGGTGGGGTTATGGCGGCCTGATGGGCGACTGATCACGGTCGATCATCACACACGTAACGGGCGCGTTTCGCGGTAACCCGAAATCGACTAACCTTCGCCCGACGGAAGCAAGACAGGCCCACAATGGCAGAGCCGACGAATAGCCAGGATCCCTCGATGGACGACATCCTGGCGTCCATCCGCAAGATCATTGATGAAGACGATAAGAAGGTTTCATCGACGGCGCCGGCAGGTGACGAAACGCCCAATGCCGACGCTGATGAGGATGACATCCTCGAACTCGAGGAGATCGTCGACGACGATGAGGACGACGACGAGCCTCTCGAGCTCACGGAGGTCATCGAGGGCGAAGCTAGCGAAGAGACCGGCGAGAGTGACGAGCCGGCCCGGCCAATCGTTGAAGCTTCTGATGAGCAGCCTGCCGGTGATGCGGTCGAGGAACCCTCCACGGCGGATATGACGAACGCCGAGGCGGCGGAGCCGGTCGATGAACCGGTGCAGGACACACCCGATCTGCCCGATGCCGAAGCGTCCGGGAACGATCGCGACACAACGCACACCCCGCGGGGCACGCAGGATGAGGCCGTGGCCGATGCTGTGCCCGAAGTCGAGGACGAAACTCCCCCTCCCAGCCAAGAGGATACGATGAGCGACGATGGATTGATGTCCGAACAGGCTCGCACCTCTGCGGCGGTGGCCCTGGGTTCTCTAGCCAAGGCGTCCAAGCGCGATGCGCTTGATGGTGTACCGCGCGGCCGTCCGGTCGAGGATCTCGTGATGGAGCAGCTCACGCCGATGCTCAGCCAGTGGCTCGATGATCATCTTCCAGCCATTGTCGAAAGAGTCGTAGAGCGTGAGGTACGGTACCTGTCACGGCGCCTCGGGGGCGGAGACGAAACCTGACAAGCTCGAAAATTCGTCTATAACCCGGCGCCGCGAAGGGGAACCTACGCGGCGCTGCTGATTTCCGGAAAGAGACATGTTGGACAAGACCTATGACGCGGGAAGCGTCGAGACAAAACTCTACGAAGGCTGGGATGACGCGGGATCGTTCTCGATCGGCAGCCGCGACAACGCTGAGCCCTACACCATCGTGATTCCGCCGCCCAACGTCACCGGCAGCCTTCACATGGGGCATGCGCTCAACAACACGCTGCAGGACATCCTTATCCGCCACGAACGCATGAAGGGGCGGGATGCCCTGTGGCAGCCCGGCATGGACCACGCCGGCATCGCCACGCAGATGGTGGTGGAACGTCAGCTCGCCGAGCAGGGGCTGGACCGCCGCGAGATCGGCCGTGAGGCCTTCATCGAAAAGGTCTGGACCTGGAAGGGCGAATCCGGCGGTCTGATCGGGCGCCAGCTTCGCCGCCTGGGCGCTTCGGCCGACTGGTCGCGCGAACGATTCACCATGGACGAAGGCCTCAGCGAGGCCGTGCTCAAGGTCTTTGTCGACCTCTACGAGGAAGGCCTGATTTACAAGGACAAGCGCCTTGTGAACTGGGACCCCGCACTCCTGACCGCGATCTCGGACCTCGAGGTCGAGCAGAAGGAGATGAAAGGCCACCTCTGGCACTTCAACTATCCGATCGAGGGCGAAGAGGGACGCTTCATCACCGTCGCCACGACCCGGCCCGAAACCATGTTGGGCGATACCGCCGTCGCCGTTCATCCCGACGATGAGCGCTACAAGAATCTGGTCGGCAAATATGCCGTATTGCCTCTGGTCGGCCGCCGGATCGGGATTGTCGCCGATGACTACGCCGATCCGGAGCAGGGCAGTGGTGCGGTCAAGATCACACCGGCCCACGATTTCAACGACTTCGAAGTCGGTCGCCGCAACAATCTCGAGATGATCAACATCTTCGACAAGGAAGCGCGCATCAACGAGAACGCACCCGAGGTCTACCAGGGTCTCGACCGGTTCGAAGCCCGTGACCGGATCGTGGCGGACATGGAGTCTCTGGGCCTTCTGGCGGAAATCGAAGATCACACGCACATGGTGCCGTTTGGCGACCGTGGTGGCGTTCCGATCGAGCCCTGGCTGACCGAACAGTGGTATGCAGATGCCAAAACCCTGGCGGAGCCGGCAATTAGGGCCGTTGAAGACGGTCGCACGAATTTCGTTCCGGAAACCTGGACCAAGACCTACTTCGAATGGATGCGCAACATTCAGCCCTGGTGCATTTCCCGCCAGCTCTGGTGGGGCCATCAGATCCCGGCCTGGTACGGCCCCGACGGCGAGGTCTTTGTTGCCCACGACGAAGACGCCGCAGCTCTCAAGGCCCGGTCGCATTATGGAGGGGACGTCGCTCTTGAGCGTGATCCCGACGTTCTCGACACCTGGTTCTCCTCGGGCCTGTGGCCGTTTTCAACTCTGGGCTGGCCCGAGAAGACCCCGGAGCTGGAGCGCTACTACCCGACCGATGTGCTGGTGACCGGCTTCGACATTATTTTCTTCTGGGTCGCCCGGATGATGATGATGGGCCTGCACTTCATGGACGAGGTGCCGTTCCACACGGTCTACATCCATGCTCTGGTCCGCGACGAGAAGGGCGCCAAGATGTCGAAGTCCAAGGGGAACATCATCGATCCCCTCGAGTTGATCGACGAGTATGGTGCCGATGCCCTGCGTTTTACACTCTGCGCGATGGCGGCCCCGGGCCGCGACATCAAGCTCTCGAAGCAACGTGTCGAGGGTTACCGGAATTTCGCTACGAAGCTCTGGAACGCCGCTCGCTATTGCGAGATGAACGGCTGTGAGCCCGATTCCACGTTCGATCCGACATCATGCAAGGAAACCGTGAACCGCTGGATCGTCAGCGAAATGGCCCGCTTGCGCCGTCGGCTGGATGATGCTCTGGCAAGCTACCGCTTTAACGATGCGGCCCAGGCTGGATACCAGGCCGCATGGAACATCTTCTGCGACTGGTACCTTGAGTTCACCAAGCCGATCCTGAACGGCACAGACGAGGTTGCCATAGCCGAGACGCGTGCGGCCACTGCCTGGGCACTCGATCAGCTTCTGATCATGCTGCATCCCATCATGCCGTTCGTGACCGAAGAACTCTGGCAGCAACTTGACGACAACCGCGAAACCCAGTTGATCCGCGCCGGCTGGCCCGATTATGGCGACGAGGCTGTCGATGCCGAGGCTGCTGCCGAGATGGATTGGATCGTGCGCCTGATCTCGCTCATCCGCGGTATCCGTGCCGAAGCCAATGTCCCGGCGGGCGCCAAGATCACGGCACTGCTGAAGGACGGCGGAGTAGATGCCGAGGTGCGGGTCGCTCGTCATCGTGATCTCATTCTTCGGTTGGCGCGGCTGGAGACTATGGACCTGAGCAGCGAGATTCCAAGGGGATCCGCCCAGGCCGTGATTGACGGAGCGACACTGGTTCTGCCGCTCGAAGATGTGATCGACATCGATGCTGAAATCGCGCGCCTGAAAAAGGCCGTCGGCAAGGCTGAAGGCGAGATCACGGGAATCGACAAGAAACTCTCCAATCAGAAGTTCCTGGCCAATGCGCCCGCAGAAGTCATCAAGGAACAGAAGGAAAGGCGTCTCGCCGCCGTCGAAACGCGTGACAAGCTCGAAGAAGCTCTGATGCGTCTGGCTAGCGGCTAGAAACCGACCATGGTGGAAAACGACAGCGATCTCGCGCGGGTCTATGAACTCGTGCCACAGATGGAGCTGTATCATTGATTGAATCTCGCTCAGGTCTGGGAGCCGTTCATCATGCGGACCGCGGTACCGAATCTGGATCGGGGCCGCGTGAAGACCGATGGCTGGAGCATGCGCCGGACGACTGGTCCCGGTGACCGCGAGATGTCCATCGATTCCCTCGATGCAGACGAGCCCGTTGATCTCGTGTTCGGCGGTTCGTTCTGTTTTGGTGTGGGGCATCGGATGACGGCGCCACAACGGCCGCGCCGCGCCGCGCTCAATCTCGGCGGTTTCTCGCACAGTCTGGCGCAGAACCTCATTGCCTTCATGTTTCTGTGCGGTCACTTCACGACCGTCCGCAATGTGGTCATCGCCGTTCTCAATGAGATTTATCTGCTGCAGGCATGCGATGCGATCTATCGGCGCTTCGGTTTGTTTCAGTTCAACGAGCGCTTTCTCAACGACATGAATGGTGGACTCAATCAGGAGCGACGTGGCACGCCGCTTGGCGACAGTCCTCGCCCGTTTGCAAGGCTGACCCACAGGGAGGCCGACGAGGATGCTGAGGGCGCGCTCCTCAACGAGAGTCTCCAAGGTGTGTTCAGCACGTGGACGTGCCAGGCAGCCGTATCCGGCGCCAGGCTGGTCGCCGTCACACAGTCCACGCCTGACTTGCAGCAGCGGAAACTCGCCGAAGGCGAGAGGGAACTCTTTGATCGCTTCGATGCCGCATCGGGCATCATGGAGGCCGACAGCAGGGTCGTTCGCTGTCATTCCGCCTGGCATCGTCAGGACATGGAAGACCTCTCCGGCAGGATCCGATTCGACTATCTCGAGATCAACGATCGTATCGGCAACGACTATGATCAGGCGTGGCTCTATGTCGACCGGGTGCACATGAGCGACATGGGTTACGCCCTGGCGGCAGAGATCGTGGCGGAAACTCTCCAGCGCTGAATTCTCTTCAGTCTTTGGCTGAGAAATCGTCGCTGGATTCATGAGTGTGGACGGCTAGATTGTTCGCGCGGGTATCCTCCCGTCGCCGCCGACGAGGTGCACTCATGCCGTCGACAGTTCTCTACATTCTCCACAATTCAGCTTGGACCGATGATCGTGTTGCCGATGTCGTGCGGACCCGCAGGCACCAGGTCGAGTTTATCTGCCCTCCCGAAGGAGATTCGCTGCCCGATATCTCATGCTATACGGCGCTGATTGTGGGCGGTAGCGACGAGGGGCATGCTGACCGGCCCGATGAGCTTTCCTGGGTCGCCGAGGAGATTGCCTGCATCCGCGATGCCGTGGACCGCGGAGTCCCGGTGCTCGGTCTCTGCATGGGCGCCCAGCTTCTCGCGGCGGCCTACGGTGGCAAGGTGCTGCCTCGGCCCGACGGCTTGACGGAATGGGGTTTTTATCCGGTCTACCCCACAGCAGAGGGCCAGGACCTCTTCGCCGGCACCAGCCATTTCAATCAGGGGCACTTTGAAGGCATTGTTGCGCTGCCTGAGGAGGCGATCCTTCTGGCGCGCGGCGATCACTTCCCGGTCCAGGCGTTCCGGATCGGCGAGACAGCCTATGGCCTGCAGTTCCATCCCGATACGAAGCTGCAAACGCTGACACGGGAGTTCCTCGACCAGAACCACTATCGCCATTCCTTCGGTGTTCAGAGCACGGATGAGCAGCTCGAGCTGGCACAGCGTTACGAAAGCCAGGTGCAGATGTGGACCGAACGCTTTGTCGACATGTGGATCGGTGCGGCGAGCTCCGAGACCTTTGCATCGTCAGGCGAAGGTTATGGCTGATCGCGTTCTCTAGCTTGTGCATCGTTCCGAATGGACCAGCACGCGTATCGCCGATGTCCTTCGGAGTATGGTCTACGGCGTAGATTTCCTCTGTCATCCCAAAGGTGATCCGCTCCCGAATGATCGCTCGTCCTACGCTGCGGTGGTTGTGGCAGGCGGGATCGAAGGCTCGATGCGCGATACCGAGCGCTGGCCATGGTTGATGCGTGAGATCGCGTGGCTCAAGGCCCTGATCGAAGCTGGTGACAGGCCGATGTTGGATCTGTGCCTGGGCGCACAGATGATCGCCACGGCCTTCGGCAGTGAAGGCAGCCCCAGGCCGGATGGTCTGATGGAGCTGGGTTTTTTCCGCTTGAGCTGACCGCAGCGAAGCCTTCCCCGTCGAGGCATTTTGTCTGGGCCGCGCGATCGGGATGCAGTGCCATCCCGACGTCCGCGGCGAGGACATTCCGGACTGGTTCGGAGACAACGAAAGCTAGCTAGGCTGACCCGGTGCCCAGAGACTGCAGCAGCAGATCCGCCTTTCGGAAACCTATGAAACCTCGATTCAGACGTGGACCAAACATTTTGTCCGTGCGTGGCTAGAAAACCCGTAATCCACGAAAACAGCATAATATCATAAAGTTATTGCTAACTTCTTAGGCAATTTATGACAATATTGTTCGGCCCTCAACCCTCTCGCTCGAGAGGTCGGGTCAGACAGGTCGGACCGCCTTCGCCCTTCCGGCTGATTTCGCTGGCCTTGTAGGTGTGGACGTCGCAACCGGCGGCTTCCAGACGTCGGCGTGTCTCCGGGTTGCCGTCCACCATGACACATCGGCGTGGTGCGGTCGCCAGCACGTTGCAGCCCATGCTTTCGAACTCTTTGTCAGGAACTTCGACGAAGTTCAATCCACGTTCGAGCAACCAGTTGCGGAACGGCACGGGTATCAGCGGTGAATAAACCAGCGCCAGATCGCGGTCGAGCGGCGACAGGATCGACATCAGATGGAAGACGTCACCGGGGCCCTTGTAGTGGGGAAGAGGGCAGACCTCGACATGGACATCATCGCCCAGCAGCACTTTGAGCTGGCGAATTCCCTCGGGATTGGTCCTGTAGCCATTGGCCACCGCACAGGTTTTGTCGTCCAGCCAGACGAAATCACCCCCTTCGATGCGGCCGTCACCGGTTATCGCACCGGCGATCTTCACGCCATCTCCGTCGTAGCCCGCGCCATTAACACCAGGCTCGGCTTCGCGGGCCGGTTTTCCCATCTTGCAGTGGATAACGCCGGCTGGCGACGGGATCGAGGCGTCGCGCACATAGATGGCATCAATCGAAAGGGTCTCGGCTGAGGGCAGGAAATGAACGTCGGCCCCAGCCAGATCGAGGACTTCGACAAATCCATCGTATTCGGTGAGAGCGGCTTCGAAATCAGGCTCGCTGTGATAGTTCAGCAGCTTCCACTGCGCTGCGATCGTGTCCGGATCGAGGAAGGCATCGCGGGCGTGCCGCAGACCGATGCGCATGATTTTGCCGTACTCGTTGAAGGCCATCTCGGGTGCTCTTGGTGATGTCGAACCGGCGCGTGTTTTGAACGGCTTTGGTCCTCTCTACAAGACCCTGAAATGGGCAGAACCCTTGTTTGTCTGGAGTGGCGCCGTCATTCTTGACTCAGCGACGTGCTTTAGGGCCGCGTGGCCGTGCTGTTTGAGCGATCGCGGTTCCTTTCGGTGCTTTCAGGAGACACCATCATGACACACACGATTGATATTCCGGCCGGCGAAGCACGCAGCGTTACCCTCTCGGAAGGAGAGGTTGTTCGTGTCGTCAACAGCGAAGGCCATCAGGTCGTCGACACCTGGGCGTTCTGCGGTGCGGACCTTGCCGAGCACCTTTCGATGGAACACAGCCGCTCGGCGACCTATCGGATTCTCTTCAAGCCCGAAGATGTGCTGGTCAGCACGCGCTTCAGGCCGATGCTGACAATCCTGGATGACACATCGCCGGGTATTCACGACACATTGCACGCGGCCTGCAGTACCGAGAGCAATGTGTTCTACGGTGCGCCGCCGGACAATCCTAACTGTCAGGACAATCTGAAGGACGTTCTGGCGGGCTTCGGCCGCCAATGTGAGACGATTCCGTGCCCCTGGAATCTCTTTGAGCACGCCGTGGTGCGGGATGACGGCTCGCTCGTCGATGAGCCATCAGTAGCCGAGCCCGGAGACTACGTCGAGCTGCGGGCCGAGATGGACCTGGTTCTGATCTGTTCCGCCTGTCCCTCAAGCGTCGGGGATATCAGCCACGGTACCCCGAGAGGCGCGGCGATCGTCGTCATTTGAGCCCTGCAGACCTCGTTCCTGACACCGCCGTTCGGATTTGCGCTGTTCTATCTGCGCGGTATGGCGCCGCCGGGCATCACGACGGTGCAGATCTACAAAGGCTTCGTGCCGTTCGTTATCATTCAGATAGTCGGGCTGCCCCTGATGTGGCTGATCCCGGAGATCACCACCCTGTTGCTGGAGTGATTGCCCGAGAACTAGGTCTCTGGGGCCATCAGCGCCCAGCCGTCGTCAGTCAATTCCTCAAGCGGCTGGAAGCGGGTCTTATAGGACATCTTGGAGCAGTCGGCGATCCAGTAGCCCAGGTAGACATAGGGCAGGCCGGCTCGGCGCGCCTCCTGGATGTGCCAGAGGATCAGAAAGGTGCCGAAGCTGCGGTGTCCCTGATCCGGAGTGAAGTATTTGTAGATGCCTGAGAGGCCGTCTCCCAGCCAGTCACTGAGGGACACTGCAAGCAGTTCGCCCACCGTGTCGCGAACTTCGACAAGACGGGTTTCGACCGGTGTTTCTTCGACCATGGCGCGATAGTCGTCGAACGACATGGTCGACATGCCGCCACCTTGGTGGCGGGCCTGCTGGTACCGATCGAACAAACCGTAGTGCTCAAGCGTGGCCTGGGCAGTCACGGCTTCGACATGAAGGTCGCTGTTGATCCGAAGGTTGCGCCGTTGCGAGCGGGACGCTTCGAACTGTTCGACCGGAATGCGAACGGGCACACAGGCCGAACACCCCTTACAGGCCGGCCGGTAGACGAGGTTATGGCTGCGTCGGAATCCGGCCAGCGTCAGCTCATCATGCAGTTGCTGTGCGTGGGAGCCTGAGAGATCGGTCACGACCTTGCTCTCCAGGCGATCAGGCAGATAGGGGCACGGCTGCTCGCGCGTTCCGAAGAAGAAAGTCAGAGGTCTGGCTCGCCTTTCCGAATCGGAGCTGGCACTGGTGAGAGCTATGGAGGCGTCGTTTTCTCGTGTCATCGCGGGCCTGTCAGAGACCGTAGTAGAACGGCGCGAAGAGGGAGAAGGCAAGCCAAACCACGAACACCAGCGGCAGGCCCGCGCGAATGAAGTCACTGAACTTGTAATGTCCGGGCGCCATTACGAGGAGGTTTGTCTGGTAGCCGACAGGGGTGGCGAAGGAGCAACTCGCGGCAATGACAACCGTCACGGCAAAGGGCAAGGGGTCGACGCCGACGCCGTTTGCTAGGCTGACGGCGATGGGGGTGAAGAGAACCGCGGCGGCATTGTTACTGAGAACATTGGTGATCAGCGCGACCATGAGGAAAAACACGGAAAGCAGGATCGCAGGGTGGCTCGTTCCGACGATGGCGACGGCAATATCTGCCAAGAATACGGCACCACCGGTGGCCTGCATCGCATGTCCAAGAGCAAGCGCGGCCGCAATCAGCATCACGACCTTGCTTTCGATAGATCGGCCGGCCTGACGGATGTTGAGACAGCTCAACAACAGCATGGCTGCTGCGCCGGACATTGCGGCGATCACGACCGGCACGAGGTTGAACGAAATCGCGGCAATCACCAATCCAACGATGATGAGGGCGCGGCGGGCCAGGTGAAGGTTTGGAATCTCGGCGGCAGACCACTCCATGATCAGAAGATCGGGATTTGATCGCAGGGCACGCAGATCATCGCGACGGCCGCGCACAAGCAAGACGTCGCCTGCTTCCAGGCGGATTTCGGTGACGCGTTGCCGGATCATGCGCGACCGGCGTTGCAGACCCAGCACGATACAGTTGAAACGACGGCGGAAACCGATCTGCTCGAGATTATTGCCAACCATGCGGCTCGCTGGCGCGATCATGGCCTCGATCAGGACCTGTTCGTCGCCCGGACGACGGGGCGTGACGGGACTCTCACCATCGAGCGTGCTGGCATCGGTATCGCCGATCAACCCGGTATCACGCTCGAGCAAGTCCATCAGCGCCTGTCGTGTGCCTGCAACAACAAGCGTGTCACGAGGGCGGAGAACCACCTGTTCGAAAGGAGCCAATTCCGCATGCTCACCACGCTGGACCATTTGCACGGTCACATCGGTCAGTGCAGGGAACATGCCGGATTCCGATGCGTGGCCATCGAGGTTGGAATGGGTACCAACCGTCAACTCCGCGAGATATTGCCGCCCCGAAGATCCGACGAGAGTTCCGGCCATGGAGTCGCGTTTGGGCAACAGGCGCGGGGCAATCAGCCCTGCATAGGCGAGGCCGACAACAGCCACAACGAGCCCCGGGATCGTGAACGAAAACATGGTGAAGCCGGCCTGCCCCATATCGACCAAGGAACCCGACACCAGAAGATTGGTGCTGGAGCCGATCAGGGTGGTCATACCGCCCAGGATTGCGGCGTAGGAGAGGGGGATCATCACCTTGCTGGACGATCGCCGGTCCTGATCCGCCAGGGCTTGCATGACGGGAATGAAGACCACAACAAGCGGTGTGTTATTGCTGACACCGCTTAGGATCATGGCCAACAGAAGCGTGATGCCGATAGCAAGCTTTCCGCTGCCCCGCGCCAGGCGGAGGATGATCCGGGCAACGCGATGCGATGCGCCAGTCTGGATGAGACCCTGACCCATCACCAGCATGCACAGCACGGTAAGAAGAGCTGGGTCGGCAAAACCCGCCAGCAGGCGCGCGGCATCGAGCGCGTTGTCGCCATCGGGTCCTGGTACCGGAAACAGGAAGAAGAGCATGAGCAGGACGGTGATCGTAGCGATCGACGTGAACTCGAGCGTGAAGTACTCGGTCGCATATAGCACCACGGCCGCCAATGTGATGGCGAACACGACCCACATCAAAATTCCCGGCTCGGATCCGGTCATGGCGCACGCCGAGGATTCTGCTTTGCCACGCTATGCAGGGCGACCATCATGGACGAAAGTTTACAACATGCTGCATCGTCGTGTGTGAAGGCAGTTTTTTCGCAATGGGCTGTGCAGCGGGCGTCTCCTGGTCGTAGGATGCGGGAACAGCCGAGATTTGCTTTCTTTGCGACACAAGGATCGTTATGACCCGGAAACGCAACTTCTCTCCACGCCAGCTGCGCGATGCTCTGGGCATGTTCGCAACCGGTGTCACAATCATCACGTCGCACACGCGTGACGGCGAACGACTGGGCGTGACCTGCAACTCGTTCAACTCCGTTTCGCTCGATCCACCGATGGTGCTCTTCAGCCTCTCGCGGCAGGCTCACAGCCTCAACAAGTTCGAGAGTTGTGACTTCTTCGCGGTAAACATTCTTGCGGATTCCCAGAAGGATCTGTCGAACCGGTTCGCTCGTCCCTCGCTCGACAAGTGGGAAGGAGTCGAATTTGACACCGGTGTAACACGGTGCCCGCTCTTTCCTGATTCGCTGGCGATGTTCGAGTGTTACACCCGCTTCCACTATGACGGCGGCGATCATGTGATTTTTGTCGGTGAGGCGTTCAATATGCAGGTCGGCACGCCATCGGCGCCGCTCCTCTATTACCAGGGCGCCTATCGTGAAATCACGCCGGATGCGACGGACACGGAGTGGGTCTGATCAGCCTGTAATCCAGTCGCAGGCCGTGCGCACCATACGCTCGATCGCGCCGGAAACCTGTGCTGCCGCTTCAGGCAGATAGCGGAACGGCAAGGTCTCTTCCATGTAGGTGATCTGAGACAGCTCGAGCTGGATGGCGTGTACGCTATTTGTCGGATTGGCGAAGTTTCGCGTGATGTAGCCACCCTTGAAGCGACCGTTGTAGGCCGTTGTGTAGGCGTTCTCGGCCTCTGCCGATGCTAAGACGGCTTCGGCGAGTTCCGGAGCGGCCGCGATGCCGTCTCCTGTTCCGAGATTGAAATCTGGCAGGCGTGCATCGAAGAAACGCGGCACTTCAGAACGAATGGAATGGCCGTCCCAGAGCAGGACCTTGTCGTGTTGCTGCCGCAGCCTGTCGATCTCGCTCGCAATCGTCTCGTGATATGGCGTCCAGAAGGTCTCGATGCGGCGTGCGACCTCCGCCTGATCCGGTTCCTGACCGGGAAGATAAATCGGCTCGTGATCGAAGGTTGTCAGCGGACAGAGCTCGGTGTTTTCCGCTCCGGGGTAGAGCGGTTTGTTGTCGGGGGCACGATTGAGATCGATCACATAGCGTGAGTGTGTCGACGCGATCGTCGTCGCCCCCATGTCCTTCGCAAAGCCGTACAGCCTGTCGACATGCCAGTCCGTGTCCGGCACATGGCGCGCCAAAGGCGTCATGGTGTCGGCGATGTTGGCAGGCAGATGGATGCCGACATGGGGAAAGTTCACGATCAGTGGGGCATCACCCCGGTGTACACGAACCACGTCCACGCGATGTCTCCACTTAACACTCTTGTCCGGACCTTGGCCGGCTCTATGGGGTCACAGGCTCTAGCACCAATTGATGGGCCGCGTCGATCTGATCTCGTCCGAACGGGATGGCAACGGGATCGTTGGCAAGCCATCTGTCCACCATGTTGCCGTAGTAGAGTGAGAAAGGGTTGCCGGATTGTCCGGGCAAAATGACGAAATGACCTGTCACGGGATCGGCGAGATCGACCACGGCGCGCAGCACCGGACCATGCAGAGCTTCAAACGCCCTGTCGTCGGAGTTGAAGATGTAGCTTGCTGTGGCGATTGTGAAGCGGCTGCCGCCGAGTGGAGCGTCAAAGCCTGTCATCGTGTCGAGCAGAGGAACCAGGCCGAAGAGTTGGTGACGCAGCTTGAGTGCATGAACGTCACCCCAGGCCCAGCCGGTAGGGTCATTGCCAAAGCGGTCGATAAGAAACAGCGCGGCTGCGTCGAACGCTGTTCCGGCGAGGTCCAGACAGGTCGGTTTCTCTCCAGAAACACTGTCGTGGCACCAACCGTAGGGATCGCGTTCGGTCAGCGACAGTGTGAACACGGGTCTGAACCACCAGGCATCGTGAAACAGATCACCCAGGTCATCCTGATAGACCGAGCGCGTGAACTCGCGATACCAGGCGTGGAAGACGGTCGGCTGGGCGATGTCAGCATCCATCGTGCCATCCCAGCCTGAGAGCGCTGCCTGAAGCTGGCGTCCCGCATCTGTCTGCGGTTCCGCTTTCAGCATGAAGGGCAGGATGTCGCGCGCGAACAGCGAGACCGTATCGCTCTGGAGAGCCGAAAAGCTTTCGAGATCATGATCCGCAGTGCTGCGCAGGCGTTCACGGATGCGGTCACCACGGAAGCCGGGTTGCCATTGGTGCCCCAGGAGATAGGGATACTCGGGACCCACGATCTGCTCATTGGCCGTCGCGATCATGCCAGAGTTCGGATTGAACACACTGGGCAGATCGTGGAACGGCACCTGTCCGATCCAATCTGACTCTCCATCCCAGCCTGCAACAGGCACGAGTCCCTCACCGGCCTTACGGATTGGTACCAGCGCTGGCGCAACAAGGCCGATGTTGCCGCGGTGATCTGCGTAGACAATGTTCTGCATGGGACCGAAGTAGGTCCGTCCCGAAGCCACGAACTGACCCCAGTCCCGCGCGGTGTGGAGGTCGAGGCCTGCTTCGATCGAGCGATCATCGTCCTGCAGCATTGTCCAGCTCAGGGCGACCACTTCGCCATCGTCGGCTAGGCCCTTGACCCGTGATGACAATCCGCTGAGGACCGGTCCATGGCGGGTCTCCAGCATGGGGATCTCTTCGTCTTCGCCAAATCGGACTGAGATTGTCTCCGGGCGTACGGCAAAGGACTCGGAGCCGCCCGGCGTCAGGTAGCGCCTGGGATCGTTGGGATCCAGGCGCTCGACGAAAAGGTCCTGTGTATCGGGCCCGGTGTTCGTCACGCCCCATGCAATTCGGCCGTTGGTGCCCACGATGACAAGCGGTATGCCTGGCAGCGTTGCTCCTGCCACCGACAGGCCGGGAGCCTCAAGATGGGCCAGGTACCAGATCGCCGGAATCGAGAAACCGAGATGCGGGTCATTGGCCAGAAGCGGGTGGCCTGAAGTCGTATGGCGCCCATCAACGACCCAGTTGTTTGAACCGTTGCCCGGGAGCGGCAGAAGGTCCTGCAGGAGGCCCGACAGGGCCGAGACCTGTTGGAGTTCGACTTCTTCGAGGATCACCGACGCATCGTCGGGCAGTGGAGGGAAGAACGTGCTGGTCCTGTCGGCCCCGATCTGTTGGATCATGGCCGCTCTCAAGGCCTCCTCGCGCCAATTGCCCGAGAGATGCAGCGCCATGACCTTGAGCCATGCCACGGAGTCAGCCGCCGTCCAGGCTGCAGGGTAATCGGCCAGCAGAACTGCAAACTCCGGCGAGTAGGGGCCATTATGGTTCGCAAGATAGGCGTTCACGCCTGCGGCATAGGCGTTGAGCGATTCTCTGGCCGACGGGTTGAGCGCCGCGACACTGGCCTGAGCGGAACGATGCAGGTCGAGAAGGCGCAGGAACTTATCGTATTCCAGGGTCATCGATCCCAGAACCTCGGAGAGACGGCCCTGACTCAGCCGCCGTTGCTTCTCCATCTGGAACATGCGGTCCTGAGCGTGCGCGTAGCCCAGACCGAAGTAGGCATCATTAGGCTTTTCAGCAAAAATGTGCGGAATGCCAAAGGTGTCACGGAAAATTTCGACAGGCGCAGTAGGTCCGGCAACAAGGATGGTGCCGTCAAGTTGTGGCAAAGACTCGCGAAGCCAAAGAACCAAGCCACCAATCGCCAGAATGGACACGATCACGAGCAAACAGAAGGACCGCGCCAATCGACGCCATATCGATCGCCGTATCTTGTTTTGTAATAGCAAGTTAGTCGAGTTTCCTAAACTCAGAAATAAGACCGTCGCGATGCTCGTCGAGGCGGGGAACGGCACCTCGTGTGGTGGGGTCCTCGTAGCCTGAAATCTTGATCGGATTTCCGGAAAGCCGGATCGTGCCAGCATCGGCGTCGTCTGTGCTAACGACCATGTTGCGGGCTTGGACCTGCGGATCTGCGACCACTTGGGCGACGTTGTTGATCGCGCCGCAAGGAACGCCTGCCGCCTGTATTACCTCAAGCCAGTGTTCGGTGTCGTACTGCGTCAGAACAGCCTCCAGTTCCTCGCCCAGCGTATCGACGTGCTGAGCCCGCAGGGCGTTGGAGAGATAGCGCTCATCAACGGCCATATCAAGGCATCCCAGGGCTTCGCAGAGTGTCACAAAGAGCCCGTGGTTTCCGGCTGCGATGACGATGTGACCATTGGCGGTGCGGAAAGCGTCGAAGGGAACAATCGAAGGGTGCCGAGCGCCCAAAGGACCGGGTATCTCGCCAGTCGCCGAGTAACGCGCGATGGCGTTTTCCAAGACGGCAACCTGACAGTCGAGCATCGCAACATCGATCATTCGACCTTCGCCGGTCTGCGAGCGGTCGTAGAGCGCCGAGCAAATGCCGATGGCGGCAAATAGTGCCGCTGTGATGTCACCTATGGATGTCCCGACCCGGGTCGGTTCGCCGCCCGAATGCCCCGTCAAGCTCATCACGCCACCCATGGCCTGCACGACCATGTCGTAGGCGGGACGACGGGAGTAGGGGCCTGTCTGACCGAAGCCGGAGACCGCGGCATAGATCAGGGACGGATGGTCGGCATGAAGCACATCCCAACCGAAACCAAGCTTCTCCATGACGCCGGGACGGTAGTTCTCGATCAGCACATCTGCACCCGCCAGAAGGGCTCGAAATACCTCGCGGTCGTTGTCATCCTTGAGGTTGAGCGCAATGCTCTCCTTGCCGCGGTTGATCGAGGCGAAATAGCCGGAGACTTCACCCATGAAAGGGCCGGTCCCGCGCGCTTCATCGCCGTTTCCGGGTTGCTCGACCTTGATGATACGGGCGCCAAGATCCGACAGAACCATGGTGCAGTAGGGGCCGGCCAGCACACGGGTCATGTCGACGATCGTGACGCCGCTCAGAGGTCCTTGGGGCATGGGGAACATCCTTTGAAATCAGGCATCCCTTCTATCATTCGCGGTCGTGCAGGCAATGCAGAGCTGACACGGCAACTTGTCTTTATACTTGGGCTTGCGCTCCCGATATAATGGCTGTTTCCGCAGGACAGGTCCCATGAAGCCGAGAACTTTCGAATCTGTCGACGCGATGATCGCGGCGATGGAGCCGAGCTATACCGTCTATTGCATTCAGCCCGATGTGTTGCGCGGGGCTGTTTCCATGGTGCTTGATGCTCCCACAGCGGAAACCATGACCCAACGGGGTCCTAAGGCTTGACTGGTGACGGCCGACAACATCGCACATCCGCTGTGGCTGACTGACGCGGGTCAGATCGAAACAGTCCGAAGCTTTCTGGAATCCTGAGGGTCAAGCCTTCAGGCGTTTGGCGATCTCTACCGCCGCATAGGTCAGCACGCCATCGCAGCCGGCGCGCTTGAAACACATCATGGCTTCGGGCCAGACCTTGTCGCGGTCGAGCCAGCCGTTGCGGCAGGCGCCTTCGATCATCGCGTACTCGCCGGAGACCTGGTAGGCGAAGGTCGGAACACCGAAGCTGTCTTTCACGCGCCGCGCGATGTCGAGATAAGGCATGCCCGGCTTGACCATCACCATGTCGGCGCCCTCATCGAGGTCGAAGGCGACCTCTCGCAGCGCTTCATGGGAGTTGGCCGGATCCATCTGGTAGGTCTGCTTGTCGCCGACGAGGTTGCCCGAAGAGCCCACGGCATCGCGGAAGGGCCCATAGAAGCCGGACGCATACTTTGACGAATAAGCCATGATCGAGACGTTGGCGAAGCCGTTGTCATCGAGCGTGTGGCGGATCGCACCGATGCGGCCGTCCATCATGTCGCTGGGCGAGATGATGTCGCAGCCGGCCTGTGCCTGCACCAGAGCCTGCCTGATGAGCACATCGAGCGTTTCGTCGTTGAGAATTTCTTCGCCGTCCATCACGCCGTCATGGCCGTGGGTCGTGTAGGGGTCGAGAGCAACATCCACCATCACACCCAGACCCTCGACCTTAGCTTTGATCGCGGCGATGCCACGGCAGACCAGGTTGTTCGGATTGGTTGCTTCCGCACCATCCGCGCTCTTGTGATCCTGGGGGGTGTTGGGGAAGAGCGCGATCGCGGGAATGCCGAGATCGCGGGCCTCTCTGGCGGCTTCAACCAACTGATCGACACTCAGCCGGCAGACACCCGGCATGGAGTCAACCGGCTCCCGAACACCATCGCCTTCAAGAACAAAGACCGGCCAGATCAGATCGCCGGCAGTGAGGGTGTTCTCACTGACCAGCGCACGCGCCCACGGGCTGCGCCTGTTGCGGCGCAGCCTTGTTGTGGGAAAGCGGCCAGGAAAGGCTATCGGTCCCTGCGTCACATCTCCTCCGGTGGCGCAGAGCGGTGTCTTACGCCGCGTCGAGCGCCTGTTTGAGATCGGCCAGAATATCGTCGATGTGTTCGATACCGACCGAAAGCCTGACATAACCCTCGCTGACACCGCTCGCAAGCTGGTCTTCCGCTGAAAGCTGGCTGTGCGTGGTGCTGGCAGGATGGATTGCCAGGCTACGCGCATCGCCAATGTTGGCGACGTGGTAGAATATCTGCAGTGTATCGATGAACTGGCGTCCGGCTTCAGCTCCCCCGGAAAGCTCAAAGCCGACCAGACCACCGTAGCCGCCGTTCAGATAGGCGTCGGCACGGCGGCGGGCTTCACCGCTCTGCTGGCTGGGGTGGATAACCGACGTGACCTTGTCGTGGCCGGCCAGAAAGGTCGCCACGGCCTCCGCATTGCTGCAGTGGCGTTCCATGCGCAAGGGAAGGGTTTCGATGCCCTGGATGAACTGGAACGCGTTGAAGGGTGACATTGGCGCACCCATGTCACGCAGCAGCGTGACACGCGCCTTGATGATGTAGGCGATCGGGCCCAGGGGCTTCACGGCCTCGGTCCAAACCGCACCGTGATAGTTGGGGTCGGGCTGATTCAGCATCGGAAAGCGGTCGCCCGCAGCCTCCCAGTCGAAGTTGCCGCCGTCGACCAACAGACCGCCGATCGAAGTGCCGTGGCCGCCGATGTATTTGGTCGTGGAATAGACGATCACGGCCGCGCCATGATCGAATGGCCGGCACAGAACGGGGCAGGCGGTGTTGTCCATGATGAGCGGGACACCAAGCTCACGCCCGATGTCGGCCACTTCCTTGATCGGGAAGACGCTGAGCTTGGGGTTCGGCAGGGTCTCGGCGTAGTAGCAGCGCGTGCGCTCGTCGGTCGCTTTGCGGAATCCCTCGGGGTCAGCTGGATCGACATAGCGAACCTCGATGCCCATGGTCTTAAACGTGTTCGCAAAGAGGTTCCACGTTCCACCATAAAGGTCTGTAGAGCTTACGAAATTATCTCCAGAATGACAGATGTTCTGGATAGCGAAGAGGCTGGCTGCCTGGCCGGAGCCCAGCGCCAGGGCGGCTACGCCGCCTTACAGTGCCGTGACCCGCTGTTCCAGGACATCGCAGGTTGGATTCATGATCCGGGTGTATATGTTCCCAAATTCCTTCAGCCCGAACAGGTTGGCCGCATGTTCGGCGCTGTCGAACTGATAGCTGGTGGTCTGATAGATCGGCACGGCCACGGCATTGGATGCACTGTCCTTGCGGTGTCCAGCATGGAGAACGATGGTTTCGGGATTCTTGCTGGCGGTCATGGTTGGCTCCTTGCTGTGATGGCGTGGTGAAAGAGAGGGACGGAAGGGGGCGGAACCGTTCGGATCCGCCCCTGCCGCCCCGCGACAGGGCTACTCCGCCGCCGTGATGGAAGCCTCTGCCGTGGGAAACACAAGAGTCGTGGTACCGCACGAGCGGTCCACGGCTTTTGTCATTTTCTGGGTTGTTCTTGTCTGGCGTATTGCGATCTCCGGCCCACAAAGCTGGGCCCACGGAGATCACTCCGTGGCGCTTTAGCGTTTGATCACGCGGACGCAAGCTGCCCATCAAATCCCGCGGGCCCGTCAGGGAGGACCAGTCCAGACACAAAAAAACCGCTCAGCTTGTGGCCGGGCGGTTTCTGGAACCTCGGCGCTTTAGCTGAATTTATAAAGCGCCTCGCAAGCTGTCGTTCAAATCGGCGCTGTCGAACTTTATCCGCATCAGGTCCGGCGTTGTCAAGAAGGGCGTGGTGCTGATTGCCGGAGGCGCTAGTGTGGCGCATCCGGTCATCAGGAGTGCTCTGTCATAAAGTTCCTCGTGTTTCAGCACATCGACATCGAACATCCCGGTATCTTCCGGAACCTCATGGCCGAGCATGAGATCGCCTGGGATCCAATCGAACTGGATGAGGGCGAACCAATCCCACCGCTGGACGGTTATGACGCGCTGATGGTCATGGGCGGTCCGATGGATGTCTTTGATGAAGAGGAGCTGCCCTGGCTCGTCCCTGAGAAGGCAGCAATCCGGGAAGCGGTGAGTGATCGGGACATGCCGTACTTCGGGTTTTGTCTTGGTCATCAGCTGCTTGCTGATGCCCTGGGCGGACGATGCGAACGTATGGCAGAGGCCGAAGTGGGCATTCTTGACATCTCACTGACCGAGGAGGGCAGAACCGATGCCCTGATGCAGGGGCTTCCTCAGAATTTCAAGGTCCTGCAATGGCACGGCGTCGCAGTCACGGAACTGCCGAAGGGCGGTGCGACGTTGGCCAGCTCGCCGGTGTGCGCCATTCAGGCTCAGCGTGTGGGGCGCCATGCCTGGGGGCTCCAGTACCACGTCGAGATGACAGATCAGACGGTTCGTGAGTGGGCGGCGGTGCCGGCCTACGAACAGGCCCTCGACGCCGTTCTGGGAGAAGGGGCACTCGAACGATTCGATGCGACCTGTCGTGAGAACATGCCAAGCTTCAATGACGCGTCCCGGGTTCTGTTTCGCAACTTTCTCGAAGCCGCTGAGTTCGCATAAACCTAGGTTTTTCAATAGTTAGACACTTAAATAGACTGTCCAGACAATATGTTATGGACAGTCCATATACGAGTGGGTTATTGTCGCCACGGTTCAACAATAACGTGATGGTTATGTTAACGAGCAAGGAACTCATGGGACGTGCGGGGATCTCCCGCGCGACCCTTAACAATTACATAGCACTTGGTCTGTTGCCGAAGCCGGAGGTCATGGCGCCCGAGGGTGGCGCCACACGGGCCCGACGGATCGGTTACTTCCCGGAGGCTGCTCTCGAAGCCCTCGACCGGGTGCGCAGTCTGAAAGAACGGGGGCAGACCATGGACCAAATCGTAGAAGAGCTCGCTGCTGAGCAGCCGGGCGAAACGTCCAGAGATACACTTGACTCGTCACAGAGTGTTCCACGAGAAGCCAAGCCAGCGGTGGCCGCTGCTGTGCAGGCGACGCAGGTTGAGCCTGTCGTCTCACCACGTCTCACGCTGGTCGACTGCGAACAGCCGTCTTATCTGGTGAACGGCAAGTTCGAGATCGAATGGTGGAATGACGCAGCCGAGATGTCTTTCCTGGAGCCGGGGCGACAGCTTGCAGCCGAGATGTCCGACCGCAGCCTGTTCACCACATTCTTCGCCGGCAAAAGTCTGGCGCGGGCGGCGGGCCGTACCGAAGCACTGAAGTTTCATCTCGCTATCGCCAAGGTACGCCTGAGCAAGGCGGCGCTCTTTTCGATCGACCATGGCGTGAACGCGTCCCAGGCCGAAGAGCTTGGATCCATTTACGATGCAGTGGATCCCATGACGTCGAGAGGGCTCACCTTTACGGAAATCAATCTGGCTCCCGATGGTGAAAAGCCAGAATGGTATAGGCTCTACGCGGCGTTCTTCCGCGAGGGAACACTGTTCAGCTACGTTCCGGCAGAGAGCAACATCGATGCGCTGGTCGGCCTGCTGTCCCGCCGCGATCTGGTGATCCGCGACATCCTGCGCAGTCGGAAACCCTATCTGACACCGCTCGCCGTCCTGGTGGCCGACCTTCAGGGTTCAATGAAAATTTGCGCCGAACTACCTCCGGAAGAGTATTTCGAGCTCATCAATGATATCTGGGATGCCATGGGGACACGGCTGCGTAAGTACTACGCTACCCACGGCAAGCATGTCGGCGACGGGTTAGTCTACTACTTCCTGCCTCAGCCCGACTGCAACTACATCGCCAATGCAGTGCAGTGCGCCCACGAGATGCGCGAGACCATGAATGAGGTGAATCGCGCCTGGAAGGATCGCAAGAATTGGTTGAATGAACTTAAGCTCAATATCGGATTGGACGAAGGTGAGGAGTGGTTTGGTACGTATCAAACACCAACACATCTCGAGTTCACCGTACTTGGCGACACAATTAACCGCGCGGCCCGCCTGAGTGACTTTGCTCACAGCGGGACCGTCTGGATCTCGAAAACCATGCTGTCCAAGTTGTCGTCGACCGAGCGTCAGGATGTTCGGTTCGGTATCCGACATCAGGGGCAAGGGGGCGAAGAAGTGCTGGTTCCACAAAGTTACGGGCGGATATCGAATCTGCTCGATCTCTCGATGCCGGAACATTTCAAGTTCCAGGACATCTCGGGAATGACCGTTGCGGAAATTCTGGACGTCATTCAGACAAACGATACGGATGCAGCAGGTCAATGAGCGACAAGACCATGCAGCCTTTGGGGCCGCTTCAGGCCGATCTCGAAGCCGTGTTCGATGGCCTCCAAAGCGAAGGCTTACAGTTCGTCAGCCGGCCGTGCAGGCAACCCTTGGGGCAGATTATGGTCAACTTCACTGACCCTGATGGCAACGTGCTCACATTGCAGTAACGCCGCGCTGTTCTGCGCGAATTGGTCCGCGTCACCGAAGGCGGGAGACGGCGGTAATGTCGCTGCATGACATCGTGAAGTTCAGCGTTTGACGTAGACTTCGTCGGCGCCGATCTGGGTGCGGCGCTCGTAGCCGTGGCTGCGCATCAGGCCAGCCACATCGTTGCGACCTTCCATGTTCTCGATTGTCCAGGCCCGGACATCGAAAGCATCGAAGTCAAAGCTCGCCAAAATCTCCGGTTCGGCTCCTTCTACATCCAGCGAAATGTAGTCAATCTGGTGGATGCCGGCTTCCACCAGAATGTCATTTAGACGTCGGGCCACACGGTCAGGTTTTCTTCCGCATGGCGCGTGTCTGCACGAATACGCTGGAGCGTTCCTTCGTCGTAGGTCGAGGAAAGGCCACTCATTGGCCGGTATCCGGCCGTGACATGCAGAAACTCGGCTGGTCCGGTTTTTCCGGCCACAGCGCACTGCAGGCAACGGCAGCGGCGGCGCTGGCGGGCAAGCTCGAAGAAAGCCGGAACGGGCTCGATCAACATGCCTTCCCAGCCACGGAACAGTTCAAAAAAGGCGGTGCTCGACCCGGTAATACCGTCGTACCCGCCGACATCGAGGAAAGACCCGTTGCGCCGGCCGGCGAACACCTGCTCATCCAGAAAGCGATCCTGACCGGCTTGCGAAAACCACTGGGGCTTGGACCCGCACAACGCCTGTTCGGCTCGCCAGGCACGTTGCCGCAAATATAGCCGCCGCGCGAACCACCAAAGCGATCAACCTCGGCATAGAGCATATTCGCAGCTTCCATGGGCAGCTTTTCCCCTGCTCAGTTTTCTGAAGACCTTCGCGTTCGATCTCCAGGCTGCGCGCCCGATCTTCGTCCTCTCTCTGGATAACGGTCATAGAGGCCTCAGGCTGTGAAGGCCTGGATACCCGTTTGGGCTCGGCCCAAAATCAGTGCGTGGACGTCATGGGTGCCTTCGTAGGTGTTCACCGCTTCAAGATTGAGCACATGCCGAATCACACCGTACTCGTCGCTGACGCCGTTGCCGCCGTGCATATCGCGCGCCATCCGGGCGATGTCGAGCGACTTGCCGCAGGAGTTGCGCTTGATGATCGAGATCATCTCCGGCGCGGCGCGGCCCTCATCCTTCAAGCGTCCGACACGCAGGCAGGACTGCAGGCCGATGACGATCTCTGTTTGCATATCGGCTAGCTTCTTCTGGATCAGCTGGTTGGCAGCCAGGGGCCGACCGAACTGTGTGCGCTCCAGCGTATAGCTCCGCGCGGCGTGCCAGCAGAATGCGGCTGCGCCAAGGGCACCCCAGGCAATGCCGTAGCGGGCGTTGTTGAGGCAACCGAACGGACCTTTGAGGCCGCGAATGTCGGGGAAGGCGTTTTCTTCGGGGACGAATACATCCGCCATGACGATTTCGCCTGTGGGGCCGGCACGCAAGCTGAACTTGCCCTCGATCTTTGGCGTGGTGAGGCCTTCCATACCGCGCTCCAGGACGANACCACGGATCTGGCCTTCATCGTCCTTGGCCCAGATGACAAAGACATCGGCGATCGGAGAATTCGAGATCCACATCTTCGCGCCGTTGANGACATAGCCGCCGTCGGCCTTCCTGGCGCGGGTCTTCATGCTGCCGGGATCGGAGCCGTGGTCGGGCTCGGTGAGGCCGAAGGCACCGATCCATTCGCCTGTAGCCAGCTTCGGCAGATACTTCTGGCGCTGTTCCTCAGTGCCATAGGCATGAATGGGATGCATGACCAGGCTCGACTGAACCGATGCCGACGACCGATAGGCGCTGTCGATGTACTCGATCTCATGCGCGATCAGGCCATAGGCCACGTAGCTCACGCCGGCACAGCCGTAGCCTTCGATGGTCGGACCCAGCAGGCCCATCTCGCCCATCTTCGCCATAACCTCGCGATCGCTTGATTCCTCGCGNAAGTCTTTCTGGACACGACCGGCCAGATAGTCGCCACAGAAGCTGCGGGCGGAATCACGGATCATGCGCTCGTCCTCGGTGAACTGGTCGTCGAGGAGGAAGGGATCTTCCCACTGGAACGAGGCGCGCTGCGCGCCACTCTTCGATGCTGTCATTGCCGGGGCCGCTTCAGCCATGATGTCTCTCCGAACGGTTATGCTGCACTGCACAATAAACAGGTTTGCGCCGAGATGCGAGCCTCAAGCCCGCGATGCGAGCCTCAAGCCCGCGATGCGGCCATGCGTGTGCCGCATGANCGACCCTAATGCCAATTGCACCATTGGTGAACAATCCTTGTCGCCTAGGCGTTTCGTCGGGCTTCGTCCTCACCGAGACGCCGCACACCATCGATCAGAGCGTCGAGATCGCTCTGGTCGGATGCGTAGTGGAAGATATTGGCGCGGATCGCAAAAGCGCCATTGAGTTCGGTGTGCGAGGGATGGACCCGGCCTTCAGCCTGCAAACGCCTGATGATCGAACGGTTGATGGCATTCAGGCGATCATCGTCGTCCGCCAGGGCTGGCGGCGCATAACGGAAACAAACGATGGAAAGCTCCGTCGGTGCCAGCAGTTCCATGTCTTCAGCTCTCTCGACGGTTTCGGCGAGCTCTGCCGCCATGGCGTTGTGTCGCGACACCGTTTCCCTGAACCCCCTGGCTCCGATGTGAGACAGGGTCGACCAGACCTTCAGCGCCCTGAAGGCGCGGGAAAGCTGGAAGCTGTATTCGTGCGGCGAACCGAGATCATCGCCAATGTCTTCTGCAGATCGTATGTAGGCTGGGATCAGCGAGAAGCAGTCGCGGAGATTGGCGCGGTCCTTGACCACAACACAACCGCAATCAAAGGGAACCGAGAGCCACTTGTGGGGATCGAGTGCGATGGAGTCTGCGCGTGTCATTCCGTTGAAAATGTCCCGCTTGGAAGGGTCGATGGCACCGAAAGCACCATAGGCGCCATCCACNTGAAACCAGATGCCCTTGTCTTCGCAGAGATCGGCTAGCGCTTCGAGGTCGTCGATCGCGCCTGTGTTCACGGTTCCGGCGCTGCCGACGACACAAAGAGGTACTTTTCCTTCTTTAATATCNTTCTTAATTTCTTCTGCTAAAGCATTGATATCAATATGATAGTTGTAGTTAACNTNGATGTTTCGAATGGCGTTGCGACCAAGGCCCATCAGTTCAGCCGATTTGGTGACGCAGGCATGGGTTTCGCTGGATGTGTAGAGCGTGAAGTCCGGCGCGTTGCGCATACCGTCCCGGCGCATGTCCCAGCCCAACCGTTTTGCGGTGGCGTGACGCGCGGCAGCAAGAGCCGTCAGGTTCGCCATGGAGCCGCCGCTGACGAGGAGGCCGTGGCTTTCTGGGGCATCGTAACCCAGCAGTTCCCGGATCCACCGGATCACGCACCATTCGAGATAGGTCGCACCTTGTCCGCCGCCNCCACAGGGACTGTCCATGGCGACGCCCGGCAACTCGGTCAACACCGCCATGTGGGCCGGTGGCGAAATAACCCAGCCCATGAAACCCGGGTGTCCGTTGCCGCGAGCGTGGGGAAGGATGTTGTCCTCAAGAAAACCCAGGATCGCTTCCGGCGTCATGCCATCCTGTGGCAGGGGCTGGTCCTGGATCACCATCTGCGTGGCCTTGGAAGGCTTGGGGTTGATCGGCCGTTCCGCAACGGACTCCAGATGCCTAGAAGCGATGTCGAGCGCCATGGCGCCAAGACGCCGGAACTCATCCGGCGCAATCGCCTGCGGATACGCGAAACGCTCACTCATGGCGCATGCTCTCCTCATGGTTTGGATGCGCAGACTATCTGGGGACGTGGCAGTGTCCCACCTTTCGCCGCTGCTGGCTGTGCTGCTTCTCTTATGGTCGAGCGGTGCGAAAGCGGGACAGCTGGAANCGGATGATCTCGAGTGCGCCGTCTCCGTCCTGTTCTGGCCTCAGCTCTATGTGAACGGCGGGGAAACGCTGCACTGCTNACAGCCCTTCCGCAACACACATGGGCTATCGGTGGAGCACGTCTATGCCGCACGCTGGATCAAACGGGCCCTCGCGTGCGACGACACCGAACTGTGCCGCTCGGAAGTTCCGNCTTTCGGATATGTTGAGTCCCATCTCCACACAGGTTTCCCAGGTGCATGGGNACTGATCATGCCCGCGGCAATCTGCCTTACGGTTTTGTGCCCGGGGACCNCCGGGATTTCGGCGNCACATGCAACTTCAAGGTCGGGCCGGAGTGGGCGCTGGCCCGGCCGGAGCCGGTGATTCGCGGTGAAATCGCCCGGGCCCTGATCTACATGATGTACGAGTACGGCCTGCCTTTGCCTGAGCGAATGTCGCTCGACNTGCTGGGAATCTGGAACAGGGACGATCCTCCCGACGCCGAAGAGCTGGACCGAAACAACCGGATCGAAATGCTCCAGGGCAATCGAAATCGGTTCATCGACTGGCACGAATTAGCNGAAAGCTTCGACCCCCTCTTGAAGGGGCGTTGAGGTGCGCTGACCTCGTCAGGTCCCGGTGAAGCTTGGTTCCCGTTTTTCGAAGAAGGCCATCGCGCCTTCGGCGTGATCTTTCGTCCTTGCGGTAACGCAGAGCGCTTCGGTCTCGAAATTCATCATGGTTTCGAGCGACGATTCCATGCCGCGGTCCAGCATGGTTTTGTGCATCTGGACGGCCAGCGGTGCACGACTGGCGATCCGGCGGGCGAGAGTTTCGGCCTCGCCACGGGCACTGTTGGCTGCAACCACCCGGTTCACAAGGCCGATCCGGTAGGCTTCCTCTGCATCAATGAACTCGCCTGTGTAGGCAAGCTCTCGCGCCTTTGCGAGGCCGACCTTTCGGGGCAGAAGCCAGGTGCCGCCGTTGGTGATCGTGACGCCGACATTGACCTCGGGGAATCCCATCAACGTGCCTTCCTCGGCAACGACNAGGTCGCAGGCCAGCGTGACCTCACACCCTGCACCTACCGCAACGCCCTGAACCGCGGCGATCACGGGGAAGGTGGCTTTGCGGATCAGGCGGGTGGTTTCCTGCAGAAGCTTCTGGTTCTCATGGAGATCGCCCAGTGTGTAGGTGCCGTTGGCGAACTCATCGACGTGTTCGACCATCTCGCCGACATCATGACCTGAGAGAAAGCCGCGGCCTTCACCGGCCAGGATCAGACAGCGGATCGACCTGTCGGCGATCAGATCGCGCAGATGTGCACCGAAGTCCCGCCAGCCCTGGCTCGACATGGCGTTCAGCTTTTCCGGTCGGTCGAAGATCAGCCAGGCAATGTGGCCGTCCTTCTTCACGATGAAGCGGTTTTTGATGATGTCGTCGGTCATGGCTTGCCTCCGCAACTGTGGTAAACTCTGTTGTCAATCAAGAAGGAGGTTACGATGACCCAGGCGGTTATCCAAACCGTGGATCCTTATGTTTCGCAGGAGCAACTCGATGCGATTCTCAGGCGTGACGGCTGTGCCATCATCCGTGACGCCATCGATCATGAAACGATCGACCGGTTTCTCGCTGACCTCGACCCCTTCCTAAACCGCAAACCCTGTGGCAACGGGAACTTTGTGGGCTATCACACGAAACGGCTCCATTCGCTGCTCAGCAAGAGCGCTCTGGTCCAGGACTTTCTGATCCACGACAAGCTTCTTGAAGTCATGGACCTGACCCTGGCGCCGTGGTGCGACAGCTACCAGCTCAACTCTAATTCGATCACGGCGATCGGCCCTGATGAAACGCCGCAACCGCTGCATCGCGACGATCTGCTCTATCCGCTGGCGCACCCCTCTGAACGCAATGCCTGTTGCACAACCTTCTGGGCACTGACGGATTTCACCGAAGAAAACGGCGCCACGCGCATCATTCCGGGCAGTCACTTGTGGGATGACGAGCGGGTCCCTCAGGACGATGAAACGGTCGGCGCCGTCATGTCAAAAGGATCGTTCTGCGTGTTCCTGGGCGGCACCTATCACGGCGGTGGCCGCAACACGACCTCAGACGAATGGCGTATCGCGATGTTTGTGGGTTATGCTCTGGGCTGGCTGCGCCAGGAGCAGAACTGGTATCTGTCGGTGACGCCTGAAGAGGTCAGGAAGATGCCGGAGAAGCTGGCCCGGCTTCTGGGCTTCAACCTTCACAAGCCCTTCCTCGGCTGGGTCCAGGACTTCCAGGATCCCTATGACATTATCAATGGCTACGAAGAGATGTCGTCGGGTGGNACCGATCTCTATGCCAACGGGCAGGGCCGGCCGATCCCCGGATCCAAGGTCGCCTGAGCGATCTCAGCTCAGGTCCGGGAAACTGTCGCGAACAAAGATCGTGTACCCCTCATCCTTGGGATCGTTGAGATCGCAGAGCGGCGTCCGGTTGAAGACCCCATCGAACTCGCCGTTTCGCAAGGCATCGTCGGGTGCGANCTCCATCGGTTTCACCGCATGGTGTTCCTGGTTGTCGAAGACCGGGGCGTTGCTGNCACCATTGTAGGAGAGCTCGAGTAGGATGCGATTGTAATCGGCATTGTTGTCGCCAGAGCTATGAACGGCATTGCCGTGGAAGAACAAACCGTCGCCTGGTTGCATCTCGACCGTCACCTCCTCAAAGCGTTCCAGCATGGCGGCTTCACGTACGGGGTTGATGTTGGCATAGGCATGATCGTCGCGCATACGGTCGACACGCCCCATCTTGTGAGANCCCTTCAGNATGCTGAGACAGCCGCTCTCCCGTGTCGCTGGGGTCAGGGCTACGATACATGTCAACATATCGGGCATCAGACAGCCATCCTGATACCAGCCACCGTAATCCTGATGCCAGACAACCCGGCCACTGCGGCCGGCCGGCTTTTGCACGATCTTCGAATGGAAATGGTAGACAGACTCACCGATCAGCGCGGCCGCGCCATCGACGATGCGTGACAGTCGGGTACAGGTTCCGAGCCAGTCGGTGTCGTGGCGAACCCAACCGAGATAATCGTGTTGAGTCTTTTCGCTGCCGTCATGAATGGTAGNAAGGCGGCCGCCGATGCTTGGATCTTCACGGATTGCANACTGCAACGGCGCAATCTCTTCGGCGTCGAGAAAACCTGGGACCACGACATAACCGTCGCGGTGGTAGGCAACGATCTGGTCGGGGGTGAGGGCACGNTCGGTGGCCATGACAGAGGACTCCNGTGATTCTCAGTAGGATTTTGGCAGACCCAGGACGGTCTCTGCAATGTGACAGAGGATCAATTGTGCGCTGATCGGGGCCAGTTTGGGAATCATCGATTCTCGCAGCAGCCGCTCTACATGGTACTCGCGGGCATAACCCATACCCCCCAGGGTCGAGACTGCGCGTGTGGCCGCCGTGTGCGCGGCCTCTGCCGCGAAGTACTTTGCAGCATTGGCTTCCGCACCACAGGGTCTCTCTTGATCGTAGAGCCAGGCGGCCTGCCGGATCATCAGTTCGGCGCCGTGCAGATCGACCCAGCTCTGGGCAAGCGGATGTTGGATTGCCTGGTTCCGGCCGATGGGACGGCCGAAAACCTCGCGTTCCCCGGCGTACTTTGCTGCACGGTTCAGCGCATTGCGCCCGAGGCCGCAGGCCTCCGCGGCAAGCAGGATGCGCTCGGGGTTGAGACTGTGCAGGAGATAGCGGAATCCCCGACCTTCCTCACCGATCAGGTGGTCGCGCGGGACCGGCAGATCGTCGATGAACACCATGTTGGAGTCGACGGCTGCCCGGCCCATTTTCTCAATCTCGGTAACGTCGACGTGCTTGTGGTCGAGGTCCGTGTAGAACAGCGACAGGCCATCAGTCTTCTTTGAACACTGTTCGACCGGCGTGGTNCGTGCCAGCAGCATGATCTTGTCCGCACGCTGTGCGGTGGAGGTCCAGATCTTCCGCCCCGAGATCCGATAACCATGGCCCGAGGGCACAGCACGGGTGGTGATCGCCCCCGTATCAAGCCCGGCGTCGGGCTCCGTGACACCAAAGCAGCAACGTTCCCGACCCGCGATCAGCGGCGGNAGCCATGTCTCTTGTTGTTCGGGCGTGCCGTGCACGACTATGGTGTGGGGGCCGAAGATGTTGATGTGGATGGAGGAGGCGGCAGCCATNCCCCCGCCGCTGTCGGCAACCGTCTGCATCATCAATGCTGCTTCGCTGACTCCCAGCCCGGCGCCGCCGAGGTGTTCCGGCATGGCAATCCCGAGCCAGCCGCCTTCTGCGATCGCGAGGTAGAACTCTTCAGGAAAGCGAGCGTTCCGATCGGCCTGGAGCCAGTAGTCGTCGTCGAACCGGTTCATGACGGCACCAACAGCTTCGACGACGGCGTTCTGAGCGTGAGAGAGGCTGAAATCCATGTTCAGCGCTTCAGCTTGATACCGGCGGTTTCACGGTCCCAGGTGCCGGGATTCACCCCGACATCGCGAAGATCAAACTTCTGAATCTTGCCGGTCGGTGTCTTTGGCAAAGCTTCGACGATGTCGATGAAACGCGGGACCATGAAGTGTGCCATGCGGGGTTCAAGGAACCGGATCAGGTCGGTCGGGTCGAGGTTATGGCCCGGCCTCAACACCACACTGGCCATCACCTCGTCCTCGGAATACTCGCTCGGCACGGGATAGACGGCGCATTCCANGATGTCGGGATGGAGGTTGATCTCGTTTTCGACCTCCATCGAGGAGATGTTCTCGCCCCGGCGGCGGATTGAGTCTTTCACACGGTCGGCGAAGTAAAAGTAACCCTCATCGTCACGCCACATGGCATCGCCGGAATGAAGCCACAGGTTGGACCAGGCTTTTTCGGTCCATTCCGGGTGACGCCAGTAGCCGGCCATCAGCAGCCAGGGCTGCTTTCCGCGGACACAGAATTCACCCACCGTGCCGNTGGGAACCTCTTCGTCGTTTTCGTCGACGATCCTGGCCTCGAAGTACTCGTCGAGGAGCTTGCCGCAGGTCTGCCAGTTGGGATCGTCCCAACCCATCCGGTGTGGCGAGCAGGTTTCCGTGGAGCCGTAGGTCGTCTTGATCCGCATGCCGAATCGTTTGCCGAAGTCATAGACATCGGGAAACATCGGAACGACCAGCGCACGATCGATGGGTGACTGAGCATCGTCATCCTGTTCTGGCTGACGGGCTAGGAAGTTTGCCATAGCACCCAGGAAGAAGGTTACCGTCGCATTGAAACGCTTNGCGTCTTCCCAAAACCGCTCGACACTGAACCGCTCAGTGATCACGGCCGTCGAACCGGCAATCAAGGAGGCGTAACAGCAGGCCCATTGTCCAGCGATGTGAAACAGTGGCAGTGGCGCGTAGTAGACATCGCCCGGCACGAGATCCATGAGGTCCACGCCGCCATGAGCATAGGTATAGGCATGGGCGTGGGTGATCATCACGCCCTTCGATGGTCCGGTGGTGCCCGAGGTGTACATGATGGCCTTAAGGTCATGATGCGCGGGGAAGCTCTTTCTCGCCGTGTCGGGAGCGTCCATCAGGACATCAAAGCTGAGGCGCTCCATTTTTGACAAGGCAGGGGGCAGGTCCTCATCGCCCAGAACAATCAGGCGCTTGAGATGCNCGAGTTCTCCGGCGACGTCGGCCAGCCTTTCCAGGTAGGATTGCTCCACGATCATCGTGTCGGCCGCGGAATCGTTGATCACGTGGACCAGCAGACTGCCGCGGTACGCCGTGTTGACGGGAACCTGGATTGCGCCGCGCTTGGCGAGACCCAGCCAGACGAAAATGAACGAAACNATGTTGGGCATCAGGACCAGCATGGTTGCGCCAGCGTCCACGCCCAGGGCCTCGACAGCGTTGGCCACGCGGTTGGACTCGCGATCAGTCTCGGCAAAGCTCAAGGTCCGGTCATCAGATATGATGAACGGCGAATCAGGTGTTGTCTGTGCCCGTTTTCCAAGCACGACGCCGACGCTTTGATCCGTTCGACGATCCGTTTGCGGCATACCTCAATCTCCCCAGGGCAAGGATAGGGCCACCAGCATCTTGTTCAACAGAAACGGGCCGATGCGTATGCACCGGCCCGTCTGTCGTGACAGAAGAAAGTCGGGTTAGAAGCCGGCTTTGATCTCGTCGAACAGGTTGATGTACTTCTCGCGCACATCAGGCTCGATCTCACCGAAGAAGCGGCTGTTGGCCATCATCGTCATCGGATCGGAAATGCCGAGATCGTCAAGAACTGACGGATCGACAAGGTCGAACGACTTGGAGTTGCCGCTGCCGTAGCCGTACATCTCGATCAGGTTCTTGCCTGATTCAGGCGAGATCCAGGCGTCGATGAACTCATAGGCCTTGTCGGTGTCACCCGGAGCATTCTCGAGAAGAACCAGACCACAAACCCAGGTCCAGATGCCTTCCTTCGGATTCATGTAGGTGACGTTGACGCCCTGATTCTTGAGCTCGACCACCGCGCTGTTCCAGGCGTAGGATGCGACGAGTTCGCCGGAGGCCAGGGCCTGCTCAACGCTGCTCTGATCGGTCCAGTAGAAGCGCAGGATCTCACGCTGCTTGCGCAGGAGTTCGGCGGCTTCATCAAGCTCGGCATCGGTCATGTCGAAGACATTCTCGGCCCCGATCACCGACCCCACAACAGCCATCACGCCATCGACCGAGTCGAAGATGCCCAGACGGCCGGCATACTTTTCGTCGAACAGGATCGCCCACGACTCATTCTTTTCGGTCTCGGTGTCGACATACTCCGGCGCAAGGTCGGGACGGAACAGAACGGAGCTGTTGCCCCAGTCGGAAGGCACAAACCAGTCCTGGCCGGTCTCGTCCTGNCTGCCGGGCAGNGTCTTCAGGCTGGGGAAGACATCGGCATAGTTCGACAGTCGTGAGGTGTCGATCGGGCGCAGGACGCCAGCATCGCGCCAGCGGCGCGTGCTGTAGGTGCAGGGATGCGCGACGTCCGCGGTGAAGCCCGCGCGAATCTTCTGAAGTGCTTCCTCTTCCTCACCGAACAGCGTGAAGGCCGGGGCCATGTTGTATTTGTCGACATAGGATGTGTAGAACTCGGGCAGTTCGTAACCACCCCAATCGAACACATTCAGCGAATCATCAATAGGATATTCCGACTGTGCCAGAACGCCGCCGGGCGCAAAGGTCATGGTCGCCATGCCGACACCGACCGACGCCAGAACCTTATGCGCATCGCGGCGTGAAATNTCGGCGTTCACGATGCGATCACGGAACTCCGATACGTTCATTGTCTTTGCCATGGTCTCCTCTTCCCTATCAGAAATTGTTGCCAGATTTGTTCACTTCCGGAAAGAGCCTAACCGCAGAATCGCTGTTGCCCAAGCCTTTCCTTAACGGCAGACTCCAGCCGCCAAAGGGAGAAATTATGCGCTTCAGCTTCTACTTACCGTGTTACTGGCCCGATCTCACCTATCCCGCACAACAGATGTACCGGGATGCGGTTGAGGAAAGCGTTCTTGCAGAAGAGCTGGGATTCGATGCGTTGTGCATCCCCGAACATCACTTCATCAACTATCTCACGCACCCTCAGCCTCTGCTGACGGCGGTGAAGGTTGCCGCTGCGACCCGTGCCATCCGCATTATTTCATCGGTCCTGGTCCTGCCGTTCTATGACGTCAGGCGTTTGGCTGGTGAAATCTGCCAGGCTGACTGCCTGACCGACGGCCGTATCGAGATCGGTGTGGGCCGGGGTGCCTTCGCCTATGAGTTCGACCGGTTCAATGTGCCAGTGGAGGAAAGCAAGGACCGCTTTAATGATTCCCTAGCCCTGCTGGAACAACTCTTGACGGGGCAGGAAGTCGGCTGGAAGAGCGATTGGTATGACTTCGANCCCATTGCCATCACACCGCACCCCGTCCAGCAACCTATCCCGATCTGGATCGCGGCGCTGAGCTATCCCGCGATCTATCATTCGGTGAAGCGCGGCTACCACATCCAGACCACGCCACTGCGCGGCGGCATGGAAACCGTCCGCACCCAAGCCACGGCCTTCAACGATGCTGTTCGTGATGCCGACGGTGCGCTTGATCACATGAANTTTTCGATGTTGCGAATGCTCTATGTGGCGAAGGACAAGGCGGATGCGGACGAGAAGGTCGCCATGGCTTACGAAAACCACCGTCGTTTCTGCAACGTCTATGACACGCCCGGAACGGTGAAACATGGCGCTATTATTCCGATTGATGTCGAAGAGAGCATCGACGATGTCCGTGATGCCCTGCTGATCGGAACCGCATCGGAGATCATCAACAAGCTCGGGGCCTATCAGGATCTCAAGGTCATGGACCTGCTGCTCAACATGGGATTTGGGGCGAGCCATGCCGATGTCATGGGCTCGCTTGAACGTTTCGCTCGTGATGTGATGCCACACGTGCAGCCGGCGAGGGCGACATGAGTTCGCTACATGAGCGTGCCCTGATCATCGATGGCCTCAATTTTTACGGCGATGGTGATCCCACGGTGCTGCGCGACGCCGGCATAACGGCGGTGAATCTGACCGTGAGTCATTTCGAAGCCGACTTCGAGGCGTCGATGGACGGAATCGCGAAATGGCACGCGACNCTCGAAGACTCAGGCGAGGGTTGGCGCCTGGTGAAAACCGCTTCGGACGTTGAAACCTGCCATCGTGATGGATCCGTCGGTCTGATCATGGGTTGGCAAAATCNGCGGGCGATCGCTGACAAGCTGGATCGACTTGTGCTCTTGCAGCGCACGGGTCTGCGTATCGCGCAACTCACATACAATCGTCGTAACTTCCTCGGCGACGGCTGCCTGGAGCCTGAGGATGGCGGGCTCTCGGCGATGGGCCGCGATGTTGTGGGGCTGATGAACGACATGGGGATCGCGATCGACCTCTCCCACGTCGGTCAGCGCACATCGGTCATGGCGGCCGAGGCAAGCTCCAAACCGGTGCTGGCGACACATGCCAATGCGCGATCGGTCACGCCAGCCCTGCGCAACAAGTCCGACGAGGCCATCAAAGCCATTGCCGCGACGGGCGGCGTGATTGGGGTCAGCAACTATGGACCGATGTGCTGGGACGGGAATCCGGCNCGCCATCCNTGCCTGGATGATTTCGAGCGCCATCTTGATCACATAGTCGATCTCGTGGGCGTCGATCACGTCGGCCTGGGCACCGACATGCCCGCCGTTGCTGATCTCGACACAGTGGCGCACATCACCAAGTTCACGCTGGGTACGTTCCCGGCGGCGATCGCTGATTATGTCGCAGCATTCAGCAACAACATCCGCGATCGTTACCTCTCTGACTGTGCCAGCCACCAGCAGCTATCAGGGATCACCGAGAGACTCCAGCGCAGACAGTGGCTGGACGATGACATCCGGAAGTTCCTGGGTGGCAACTTCCTGCGTGCGTTCCGCGAGATTTGGAACGGCTAGGACGTCCTGTTTCTCAATCTGCTCTGGCCAACGGCTTTGCGGCGCGTCGGCCATCCATGAGGTCAAGTANTCCCTGGAGCAGGGGTCCTGATTTCGGGCGTTCGAGAACGCCCGCCCGCACGCGCCCGATGGCAGGAAACATATCGACGATGGTCGAGGTGGTTTCGATGCCGTAGGCAGCCCACAAGGCCAGATGCAGATCGGCGAGGCTGAAACGGTCACCGAGATGCCATGGGCCATTATCCGTCAACCAGCTCTCGAGAACACCCAGGCGTTCGATCAGTCTAGCCCGCGCATGCCTGCGAACGAGCTTCTCATCGCCTTCTTTAAGCGAGTAGCGGTGCGGATACCCCAGCCTTTTCACACNGGGCTGCACATCGTTGGTGAAATAGAAGAACTTGGAGAGAAAGACACCGCGCAAAGGATCACCGGGAAGCGGCGCCATGTCCTCAAGCGCATGATGATCAGCAAGATAGAGCATGATGCCTGCGGCCTCGTGCAGCACTGGGCCTTCAGGCGTGACCAGGGCCGGTGTGAACCCGGCAGGGTTGAGCTTCAGAAACTCCGCTCCTCGATGTTCGCCGCCGTCCATGTCGACGTCGCGAAGCTCATAGTCCAGGTCCGCTTCTTCCAGCACCATCTGGACGGCCAGTGCGCGACTGAAGCCACCGCCATAGAGAATGTACATGTTGCACCAATCAGCTTGAGTGGATGAACCTGTGAGCGGCTTCGGCCGAAGACATCACCGACACGACCTCAAAGTCAACGAGATCGCGCCATGACTCAATCCATCGGTGGATCAAAGCGACGTCATCGCTTTACATCACCTGATAGCAACACGTGAAGTCCTCGGTCACCCAACTGTCGATGTAGAGCAGGCCGACGGGCAGCATACGACCCTCGATGCGAGCGCGCTCATACACCTTGGGTGCCGCACCCTCGTGGAAATAATCGATCACCATGTATAGCAAGGCGGCCATCTATTCCTTCGGTGCCCAGGCTCCCAGCAGTTTGGGCAGATCGCCGAACCACGCCACAAGACTGAACACCACGATGGCCAGCAGCATGAACATCACGGCCACGGCTGCGATCACGGGTGTGTAGCCCGAACGCAGACTGGCGAGAATCTGAACCGGCAGTGTCAGGGTGGCGTGCTGTCCCAGGAAGAACGAGATGATGTACTCGTTCATTGAGAGGACCAGGACAAAGGCGTAGCCGGCCACCATGTAGGGTAGGATCATCGGGAGGATGACGGTTGTGAAGATTTTCCGTGCATCGGAACCCATGGTGCGAGCCGCCTCGAGTATTTCTTCGTCGATCGATTCCAGGCCTAGTGAGATCATCACCAGTGGCAGGGTGACGAGGAACACGCCATGGCCCAGCATGATGTTCCAGACGGTGCCGACAAAACCAAACTCACTCCAGAAGACCAACATACCGAGTGCCGTGATGACCGGCGGCAGCGCGAAAGGCACCAAACCTGCAACGAACAACGCCTTGGCGTAGAACACCTTGTGGCGCCACAGGAAGTAGGCGATCGGCAAGGCGATCGAAACGGCGATCATCGCCGCGGAACCTGCGATGATCAGACTGTTGGTCAACGCTTCCAGCCATTTGTTCGTNGTGAAGATCTCAGGGAACCAGCGGAGCGAAAGACCGTCTGGCGGGAAGAACATGCGCTTCTTTTCGTTCAGCGATACGCCAGCAACAATCATCAACGGN
Organism: Rhodospirillaceae bacterium; assembly: GCA_002722885.1. Taxonomy (GTDB): domain Bacteria; phylum Pseudomonadota; class Alphaproteobacteria; order SP197; family SP197; genus SP197. The sequence continues at coordinate 58,479 of PBNE01000012.1, read as the reverse complement.
GCGGCCATCATGCCGAACACCATAGCCAGGAAGACTGCCTTTCCGTAACGGACCATCACGCGCCTTCCATCTTGTCGCTGCGTCGCAGCCAGACCGTGAGCAAGCTCAGGATCAAGGTCACGGCCATGAAGAAGATCGACAGCGCCGCGGCAAAAGGAATATTGCCGCGCGNAAGCGCCTGATCGGCAATGAGCTGGGCCATCATCGTGTCTTCGGGCCGCGCCAGCCAAGTCGGTGTAACGAAGGCGCCCATCGTGAAGACGAACAACAGGACGAAGGCCGCCAGGATCGTGCGATCAAGAAGCGGTAGGACCACGGTGAAAAAGGTGCGAACCGGTGTTGCCCCCATGGTCTGCGCAGCCTCCGTAAGCTCTCGATCAAGGCGTGTACAAGCGGGATAAAGAACCAGAACCGCGAATGGGATGTTGAAGAAGCTCAGGCCGAACATGTTGGCGAAGTAGCTGGGATACCAGGATCGGGCCCGTTCCACGAAACCGAGCCATTCCGCCACATTCGGCAGGCCGCCGCTGCGGCTCATCACGACAGACAGCGAATAGGCGATGATGACTTCAGAGAGCGTCAGAACGCACAGAATGAAGATCAGCGACAGGACTTGCGGCTTGCGCCGAAAGCGGCTGATGAAGAAGGTGAAAGGCACCGCAACAAGCAGAGACAACGCACTGGCGATAGCTGCGAACTGGACCGAAACCCACAAGTGGGTCGTGAAGAGGGGAGAAAACAATCGCGCATAATGCGTGAACTCAAACCCTGCCTCGTAGGTCGATTGCGTCCGCGTCGCGAAGCTGATGACGAACATTATCACAAACGGGATCATGAAAAGGATGCCGATCATCATTGTGGGATAAAGCGAAAGCGGATATCGCTTGATCGGCTGGATAATGCCGTCGCTGAGAAAGCCGCCGCCGGATGCCTTGCCGGCCGTAGCGGACTCGGGTGCTGCCGCCTGATCCGTCATGCCTTCAACACCACGCAGCTTTCGGCCGGCAGTTCGACCTTTACCGGGTCGCCCTTGTGCACGTCCGGCCGATCCTTGGGCGTCGCCATGGAGATGATCTGGAGGTCACCACAGTCGACAAAGGTTTCCACGCTGGCGCCGACATCCCGGACAAATGTGACGGTGCCATCGAGGCGGTTGCCGCCCTCGTTGCTCTGCGGATAGACATGAACATCCTCGGGACGAACCGAGATCACGATATCTTCGCCAGCGGCAATGCCATCCGGTGTCGCTTCGACATGGAAGGTGTCGGTGCTGATCTGAACCGTGTTGTCCGAACCCAAGGCGCCCTTGATCAAGTTGCTGGTACCAATGAACTCAGCCACGAAAGCCGAGGCCGGATTGCGATAAATCTCCAGAGGTGGACCCATTTGCTGAACGCGGGCCGTCGACATCACAACGACCTCATCCGACATCGTCATGGCTTCACGTTGATCGTGGGTGACGATGATGGTGGTGATACCAAGGCGCTCCTGCAGCATGCGCAGCTCTACCTGCATCTCCTCCCGCAGATTAGCGTCCAACGCCGACAAGGGTTCGTCCAGCAGGAACAGCTTAGGCTCCAGGGCAAGCGCACGGGCAATCGCCACTCGCTGACGCTGTCCGCCGGAGAGTTGACTGATGTTCCGGTCCGCGACCCCCGGCAGACGAACAAGCTCCAGCAACTCGTCGGCGCGCTTACGCCGTGCAGCCTTGTCCATGCCACGGATCTTTTGGGAGTAGGCGATGTTCTCTCCCACGCTCAGGTGCGGAAACAGCGCGAGAGATTGAAACACCATACCGATGTTGCGTTTGTGGGTCGGTCGGTCGGTTAAGTCGTCCCCCTCAAGCACGATGTTACCGGTCGTGGCTGTTTCCANGCCTGCGATCAGGCGCAAAAGGGTCGTCTTGCCGCAGCCGGATGGACCAAGGAAAGAAACGAAACGCCCCTTCGGAATTTCAAGGTTTACATTGGTCACGGCCGTCACGGTGCCGAACCGCTTCGAGATATTGCGAAGTTCCAAACTACTCATCCGATTTTCTGCCCAACACGTTGAAGCCGATTTTTGTTTCAGACGATGATAGGGCAGTTCTCTGTCGTGTGCGACAGGTTCTCAATAGATAGCCAGAANGTACTTACGCCAGCGGCCCACGATCCATTCTTCGTGCCCTAGACAGACATCGAAATAGGGAATGATGGGGTCAAAGNTGCTTCTGACCTGAGCGTACTCGTCATCCGTTAGGTTCGTCTTGTCCTGCGCCACGACGGGCGCGGTCTTGAGGTAACGAGAGAGATTGCTCTGGGTTTCGGGCTTCAGGCAAAAATCAATGAACTGCAGCGCCGCATCGATGTTCTTGGAATCCTAGAGGATTGCCAGCGAACCGAAGTCCATCACGTCGCCCTCCTTCGGAAAGGTCGACCGGATAGGATAGCCATCGTCAACCAGAACCTGCGCGACATCGTTGTAGCACTGTCCCCCAGCAATCTGGCCGTCCTTAAACAGATTCAAAAATTGCTTTTCATCCACGTACCAGAGCGAAACGTTCGTGGAGAGCTCTGCGGCTTTGGCCAGACATTTGTTGAGACCGTCCTGAGTCTCCATCACCGCCCGCCCGCCCGCCAAAGAACGTATGAGCCACGATATCGATTAGATAATTGGTGCCNATATTAACATTCCAGGCGAGCGAATCTTTGTAGTCATCGGACCAGGCATCAGCCCAGGAGGTCGGAGCCGTCGTTACCTTGTCCGTGTTGGTCGCAAACGTGGAGTACCATGCCAGCGCCGCGACAGCGTCCGGCTTACCATCCGTCGTGTGGCGCACGAGGTATGCCGGATGTGTCGCCGCAATGGGGAGTTTGATTATGTCGAGTGGCTGAAAGAGATCGGCCCAGCGGGTCGCTTCCTGCCAACCGCACATCGCAACATCGAGCAGATTGGTCCCCTCGACGACATCGTTCTCCAATGTCTGNAATCAACGGTTTCCGCCAGCCTGGAGGANAGTGTTAATCGTGATGCCGGTCTGCTGCTCTAACTCGGGATAGANTGCGAGCCGGAGAGTCTCTTCGAAAGTTCCGTCATAGGACGACACGCTGNTCTCCGGCACGGCCTGTGTCTATCTGAGCACAACGGGCGCCGCAACGGCATCGGTTGCACCTGAGAGAAAGCGGCGGCGGGGNGTGGCGATCCCGGTCATTATCTGTCAAAGCCTTCCTCTCTGTCCGCGCAGGCCCGGCTGGCCGGTTCCGTCGGATCGCGCCCAAGTCCACTTCATCGCGTTTTGCTGTGGGTGGGAAGAACTAGAACGTCACGAGAGACCTCTATGACACGGAGCCCCTCAAACGNCATCACATGGCCTGACACGCTGGATCATGCTGTGTTTTTCGCGTCGTACTGGCAACAAACCCCTCTTGTTATTCCCGAGGCTCTCACCCCGGCCTCAGACTGGCCAGAGGCNAAGGATGTTCTTGATGTTGCCGCTGAACCCGATGCAGACAGCCGCCTTGTGATACGTGACAACGATACGTTCCGTGTCACTGAGGGACCGCTACAAGGCCTTGAGTCCATGATCCGGGACAGCGAGGTCGCATGGACTGTTCTCGTTCAGGCAATGGAGGTGTGGTTTCCAACTCTCCACTCTCTGTTCGACGTTTTTTCGTTCCTGCCACGTTGGCGCTTTGATGATCTGATGATTTCGGTTTCGGGCCATGGCGGCGGCGTGGGCGCTCACGTAGACCAGTACGATGTTTTCCTGCTCCAGATCGCAGGTGACAGACGTTGGTCCTGGGGCGGGCCTGTCGGAGCGCCGGTCGAAGGTTCGCCGCTGCGACAGGTCGCGGGCTTTTCTCCGATCGAGACGCGTGACTTTGGGCCCGGCGACATCCTATATCTTCCGCCCGGTGTGGTTCATGACGGCGTTGCTCTCAACGAGGGCGCAATGACTCTTTCGATTGGCTTTCGCAGCCCTGGCGTAACCGATCTTGTGGCGGCCCTGGCTGATGTTGTCGACGAGCGATGGCTCGGTGATACAGAGAGCGAACCGCGCTATCGGGACAACGGCCGTCAGGCAGCGTCGAATCCCTACGAACTTGATGACCACGACCTCGGCGGCATGATCGCCTTGTTTCAGAACGCACTTAAGGATCGTGACCTTCTGACGCGCGCCATCGGTGTACAGGTCACCTTACCTCGCCTGGGGCCGGATTCGCTTGAGTTCGAGGTCACGCGTGAAGCCATCGAGCGATGTCTAACGCAAGGCGGTTGGCTGGAACGCTGGTCAGGTTCACGACTGGCCTATGCACGGGCTGACCAATCAGAAGCGATCCTCTTCTTTGATGGTGTGAGTGCGCCGGTGACGCTTGCATTCGCCCAAGACATTGTCGAACGGGAACGGATTGATCACAAAACATGGTCGTGCTGGCAAGGTGATGGCCGCGATCGCACCTGCTTGCTGGCGATGATTGGACGCGGAACCTTCGGTCTTGTGATCGACAGCGACTAAATGTCTGAGGCGCTGGCATCGGCAGCCTCCAGAACATCAGTAATGTCCTGGTCTGTCAGCACAGCAGGCATGAACCAGGTTCCGCGTGCCGTGACCCTGATTCCGCGATTTTGCAGCCCCTGGATAAAGGCCAGCCGCATGGGATCATCGGTGGCCTTGTAGTCACGATAATTCAGAAGCGGCGGGTTTTCCGTGAAGGTCGTGGAGAAGATCTGGCCAAGACCCTGTGTGTGGAGCGGCAGCCCGCGTCGTGTCGCGATCTCTTGGAGGCCGCTGATTAGCGCCTGACCGTCCTTTTCGACTTTGTCGTAAATTGCGCCATTGTCGGCGGCGAGCATCTCTACCGAAGCGCGACAGGCGGCCACGCTGGAGGTGATGCCGTTGTAGGTCCCTCCGTGGACGACCCCAGCCATCACGCCTTCCATGATGTCCGCCTTTCCGGCAATGGCTGCGAGTGGGAAGCCAGCAGCCACAGCTTTGGCGAACACCGCAACATCCGGGGTCACGCCGTAGCGTGCCTGAGCGCCGCCCAGAGCCACACGGAAGCCGGTGATGACCTCATCGAAAATCAGAACGATGCCGTTGGCATCGCAGAGTTTGCGCATGCTTTCCAGGAAGCCAGGTTCGGGCGCAATCACACCACTGTTGCAGGCCACGGGCTCAAGAACGATCGCTGCTATCTCCTCGGCCTGGCTATTCACTGTGTCCGTCAGCACGGCGAGATTGTTGTAGGGCTGGACTACCAGGTTGTCCCGGATGTTCTCAGGCTGTCCGGTGCTCTGATTGAGAACCTGCGGGGCGTCATGCGGGCCAGCCTCATTGAGCGCCGGCGCGACACTGGCGAAGATGTTGTCGGCCCAGCCGTGGTAGTGCCCTTCGAACTTCACGACCTTGGTCCGTCCCGTGTGAGCACGAGCCAGGCGCATGGCGATTTGGTCGACCTGTGTTCCGGACACGTCGAAACGGACCCGCTCGGCGCAGGGGATCAGTTCGGTGAGCCTATGGGCAAGATCGATCTCCGCCTTGTGGACGGTTGTGAAGGCCTGGCCCTGATCAAGGGATTCTCGGACGGCCTTTAACACTGGTTCCGGACTGTGACCCAGAAAGGCGGGGCCGTTGCCGAGGACGAAGTCGATATAGCGATTGCCGTCCGCATCCCAGAGATAGGCGCCTTCACCGCGCTCGATCGCAAGAGGAACAGGCATCGTGTGGTATCGGAAGTTGCTCGATACACCGCCCGCGAGAACCTTCTTGGCCTCCTCGAATCGTGCGATCGACGTGTCGTAGCGGCCCATGGATCCCTCCGGCTTCACTGGATTGCTGGGGCGAGGTTCGTCTAGGCTGCCGCCGACTTCAAGGGAGGAATGATTGTGGCACAGTTTCCCAACCTGATGGCGCCGTATACGATCGGGCCTGTGACGATCAGGAACAGGATCGTGTCGACAGGTCATGATACCGGCATGAGTGAGCACGGCGGCCTGATTGGCGACCAGCTCATTGCCTATCAGGAAGCGCGGGCACGGGGCGGCGCTGGACTGATCGTACTTCAGGTCGCGGCCATCAGCCCTGATGCGTTCTACACATCCCACATTCTCCAGGCCATGGATGACAGCTGCATCCCCGGCTACGCGCGTATCACCGAAGCTATCAAGGGGCAGGGCGCGACCGTTTTCGGCCAGATCTTTCACCCCGGCCGCGAGATGCTGGGCAGCGCCGATGGAACGCTCGGTATCTCGTGGTCGTCGTCGACCGTGGCGAACGAGCGCTATCACGTGAAACCCCGCGCCATGACGACCGAAGTCATTGCCAAGACGATCCGCGATTATGCTGACGCCGCGGAGCGTCTCAAGAAGGGCGGCATTCAGGGCATCGAGATCGTCGCGAGCCACGGTTACTTGCCGGCGCAGTTCCTGTCGCTCAACATCAATCGTCGCACGGACGGTTACGGTGGCAGCATCGAAAACCGGCTGCGGTTCTTCCGGGAGGTTCTGGAAGCTGTGCGCGAACGGGTCGGCCCGGAGATCGCCGTCGGCGCCCGCATTTCGGGCGAGGATCGTGACGGTATCGGTCTTGAGCCCGATGAATCGCTCTATGCCTGCGTCGAGCTCAACAAGGCCGGGCTGGTAGACTACCTGAGTGTTGTGGCCGGAAGTTCGGCAACGCGGCCGGGCTCCTTCCACATCGTCCCTCCGATGATGCAGGAGACTGGCTATACCGCGCCGCTGGGCCGGGCTGTGAAGGACCAGGTCGATGTGCCTGTCATGGTCACAGGCCGGATCAACCAGCCCCAAATGGCCGAAGAGATCATTGGCCGTGGCGATGCCGACGCCTGCGGCATGACCCGCTCGTTGATCGCCGATCCCGAGATGCCGAACAAGGCCGGCGCCGGCCGCGTCGACGACATCCGTGCCTGCATCGCGTGCAACCAGGCCTGCATCGGTCACTTCTTCATGGGTGCGGCCATCTCCTGCATCCAGCATCCCGAAACCGGACGGGAACGTGAGTATGACAATCCGGCACCCGCTGCGACGCCACGCAAGGTGCTCGTGGCAGGCGGCGGGCCCGGCGGCATGAAGGCGGCAGCGGTTGCGGCGGTGCGGGGGCACGATGTGACGCTCTTTGAAGCCGGTGTCCAGCTCGGCGGCCAGGCATTGCTGGCACAGCTTCTGCCTAGCCGCGCGGAATTCGGCGGCATCGTCACGAACCTGACGCGTGAGCTGGAACTGGCCGGCGTGACAGTCCGACGCAACACACGCGTCGACCGAACTCTGGTACAAACAGAGAAACCCGATGTTGTAGTCATCGCGACAGGCGCCGAACCGGCCGCGACGGAGATCGAGGGCCAGGACGAAGCTCATGTGGTCAACGCCTGGCAGGTGCTAAAGGGCGAGGTCAATGTCGGCCAGAGCGTGATGGTCGCGGACTTCCGTTGTGACTGGATAGGCCTGGGTCTGGCTGAGAAGCTCGCTCTCGATGGCTGCCAGGTTCAGCTCGCCTTCAACGGTTCGCAGCTGGGCGAGAACCTAATGCAATATCTCCGGGATCACGCCGCCGGCCGCATGTTTGACCTTGGTGTCACGCTGCACAGCTATGCCCGTGTCTTCGGGGTCGACAGCGATGCTGTTTATCTGGAACACGTCATGGCGCAGAAGCCGATCGTGTGCGAGGGCGTCGATACGCTGGTTACGGCTCTCGGCCATGAGTCGGTCGCAAATCTGGAGCAAGACCTGGCCGGCCTTGACGTCGAACTGCATATGATCGGCGATTGCCTCGCGCCGCGTACGGCTGAGGAAGCAATTCTTGAAGGGATGAAGGTGGCGGTGGCGCTCTAGTCGACCGTCAAAACCCGTGCCCTTGGAGCTCCTAGTCGATGCGTTCGCCGATCCACGGGTAAACCTGGCTGCTGTCATCGAGCGTCGACCAAAGACCGACAAAGGCGCTGTGGTCGTCCGTAAACTCGGCTTCGAGGGTGCCGTTGCCGACGAGTTCGATCCAAACCGCCACGAGATGGTGTTCGTCGATGATCCGGTTACGGGTGATTTCGCCGAAGAACGGCCCACCTTCCTCATCGTAGGTGTAGTGCCCTGTGAGGACGCCCTCTTCGCCGTGCTCGAAGGTCGTGATGATCCTCCAGTAAGACCCGTTGCTTCAGACAGTGCCCTGATAGGTTCCTACGAAGACATCGCTCGCAGCATTGTCGGCCCGTACCGGAAGCGACATGAGCAGAGGTGCGAAGAGAAGAACGCAGAGGTATCGACGCAGACGAAGCATGGGTTGATGATGCCGCAAATCATGATGTGATCATGCCGGCCCGCGAAGGGTTCGGCTGAACTGATGAAGGGACGGGACAATGACTGAGGCAATCACGAACCGCTTCGACATGACAGACAAGCGGGCGCTGGTCACAGGCGGCACGCGCGGGATCGGCCGAGGGATCGTTGAAGCCCTGCTGGCAGCCGGTGCGCGGGTCGCCGTCAACGGTAGTTCCGCGGAGAGCACGGCACGCGCGGTCGGAGAACTCGATGTCGGTGACCGGGTTGTTGCCGCGCCGGGTTCGGTGGCCGAAGTCGCGCATTGCCGGGCGATCATGGACGCGGCCGTGGCCGGGCTTGGTGGCCTGGATGTGCTCGTGAACAATGCGGGCGCGGGCGGCGGGGCGGCGCTTGAAGACTTCACCGAGGAGCTTTGGGACCGTGTTGTCGACACAAACCTGAAGGGAACGTTCTTCATGATCCAGGCGGCTCTGCCGCACCTGCGCGAGAGCGGCGGCAATGTGGTCAACATCGCTTCGGTTAACGGCATGCAGGGCGTCGTGAAGAGCACGGCTTACGGACCGTCGAAGGCCGGTGTGATCAACATGACCAAGTGTCTGGCCCTGGAGCTGGCGCCCGATATTCGGGTCAATGCTGTCTGCCCCGGTGGCGTCGATACCGATATGTTGCAGAATCTCGCGATCCGCATGGCGGGCAATGTCGAAGACGGTTACCGCATGTTGTCCGAGGACTGTCCGCAGGGGCGCATCTCCGATGTCAGCGAGCTGGCCCTGCCGGTGCTTTATCTCGCATCAGACGCCGCGAGCTTTGTGACCGGCTCCATCCATGCGGTCGACGGCGGCGAAACAGCCTAGCCGTTGGCGTCCGGCAGCAGCCTCTTGATCACGGCGCTGGACGACAGACAGATGCGGTCGTCCACCACGACCTCGCAGTTCACGAAGCTGAACTGGCGAGTGCGGCGAATGACATGGGTGCGGGTCTGCAGAAACTCGCCAATCTTCGCGCCTTTCACGAAGTTGTTCGTAGCGCTGACGGTAATCGCGGCCTCGTTGGGATCGTGCCAGCGCGAGTTCATGCAGAGCGCAGCATCAGCCAGCATCATCATGACACCGCCGTGGACCCAGCCGTACTCGTTGGCGTGGCGCTGATCGGCGAGCAGGCCGACCTCGACCCGGCCGTCGCCCACGTCGTGGTGATAGTCTAGCCCGTTGTGCTGCTCATAGGGGTCGTCGGGCACGACCGGCACGAAACCTTCGGGAATCTTCGATGGGTCGCTCATACGATCCGCTTTCCTTCGAATGCAGTGATGGGCGGGTGGGCGTCGGGTGACGACATGACGTCGATCACGGTCGTGGTGCTGTCGGTCCTGGCGAAGGCCTCTTCGACGGCCGGTCCGAACTCGGCGGGGTCGGTGACTCGGACACCGCGACAGCCTGCCGCTTCTGCGACGGCGGCGTGATCGACGCTGGTGAAGGCCACCGCATCGGTGTGGTCGTCGTAGCGCGAGAGTTCGGCATGCTTCTGATAACCGAGAATTTCGTTGTTGAGCACCGCGACCACAACGTGGGTGCCCAGACGGCGGGCGGTTTCGAGTTCCGACCAGACATGGGCGAAACCCCCATCACCGACCATGGCGAAGACCGGCGCGTCGGGCCGGGCGATCTTGGCGCCCATGGCCATAGGCAGGCCCCAGCCCAGTCCGGCCATACCGCGTGGGGTAAGGAAGCGCTGGCCCGCGGCACGGCTCCTGAGGTTGTTGCAGAGCCAGATCGAGGAATAGCTCGCGTCCGCGACCAGGATGTGTTGGGGCGTCAGAAGCTTGTCGAGATCGGCCATCATTCGTTCGGGACGCAACGGTTTGGCCGTCGAGGTGGCGACGGGTTCGATCTCGGCAGCGTGACGAGCCTTACCGTCAGCGATCTGGCCCGCCACGGCATCACGGGCTCCGGCACGTTTTGACAGATCGCGGACCTGAAGTTCCATGAGCAGGGCCTGAAGGGTCGCCCGGGCATCGCCCATCAGGCGCAGAGCCTCATGGTTGCGGCCGATCTCCTGCGGATCAATGTCGATATGAACCAGACGGGAGCCGCTGGGCAGAAGCTGCCAACTGTCGGTGCCGTTCTGGTTGGTCCGATTGCCGATGGCAACGATCACATCGGCCTCTGACATCATCGGCTTGAGGAACTTTGTCGCGGAATAGGTACCCATATAGTAACCGACCACGCCTACGGTAAGCGGGTGAGCGTCATCAGCCACACCTTTGCCCATCGTGGTGGTAGCAACAGGTATGTGGCAGTTTTCCTGAAGCTGGGCCACGACAGAAGCGGCACCCGAGGCATGGACGCCACCACCTGCCCAGATGATGGGACGCTCTGCCACAGCGATCAGATCAGCGGCCTCCGTGATCTTCGCGGGATCGGCAACGGGCCGGTCCAGAGGATAATGCGACAGGCTTTCAGTCCGGTCGGACGCCGCCGCCTGATCGGCCTCCATGATGTTCACCGGCGACAGCAGCACCGCGGGGCCGGGGCGGCCGCCAACAGCCTGGCGGAAGGCCATATCGACATAATCGTCGATCCGGCCAGTGTCCTCGACACGCCGAACCCACTTCGTACAGCCCTTGAAGAGATCGAGGTGATCGAGTTCTTGGAAGGCGTTGCGGTCGCGCCAGAGTGGTGGGGTGTCCTGAACCAGGGCGACTACTGGCGTCGAGGCCGTCAGGGCCTCGGCAAGCCCAGCAACCAGCAGGGTTGCGGCCGGTCCGTTCTGGCCTGTGACGACGCCGACCTTGTGGGAGATGCGAGCGTAGGCATCGGCCATCACGGCGCCGGCGTTCTCGGTGCGATAAGTGCACTGGCGAATGCCAAATTCCGGTGTCGACAGAAAAAACTTAGACGGGATCGACTGGCCGAAGATGGTGTCGACGCCGTGCCGCGCGAAAGCGCCGGCAAAGACCTGGGAGGCCGACGTGTTGCTCTGGCCAGTCATGACGTACTCCTCTCAAAACTCAGTAAAGGTCTAGTCCACCAGGGCTCCCCGAGCCAGCGAAGACGTGTCGTTTTCGGACCATGGGTGGGGGCTTTCGAATCTGCGAGGTTTAATGCCATGCACAGCAGACCGACCGCGTCTGTTTACGACATGAAGAACGTCAGAAAATCACTTAACATAGCAAGAGACGGGTCCCGAGATCCACGAGGACGTCAGCAGGGAACCTCGTCGCCTTCGCCGGAGATGCGATGCATCAGCCGGACCTCGTTGTTGTAGGTGTAGGGTGTCGGCGAATGATGCATCTGGCGATTATCCCAGATCATGAGGTCACCTGGCTTCCACGCGTGGGCGTAAACGTAGTCGGGGCGAGAGATGTACCCCAGAATCTCCTGACCCAGTTCCGCACTGGCTTCCCGCGTCATGCCTTCAAAGCAGGCCATCTCGGCTTCGGTGAACCACAACGCCTTGTGACCGGTTACGGCATGGGTTCGGACCAACGGATGCACAACATCGGGTGCTTGGCTCTTCTCGTTGTCGTCAAGCTCGGTCTTCGCCGCGTCGCTGGCGGTGGTCAGCTTCTTGTAGAGATTCTGGAAGCTGTACCGAACCTTCAACGGTTCAAGCCTTTGCTTCACATCGTCGGGAAGATCGTCCCAGGCCCGTTTCCCGCTCGCATAAAGCGTTTCGCCGCCTTTGGCGGGGGCGGCCACACAATAGAGAACTGTGGAGACGGGCGGGTAGGGGAAGCCCGTACCGTCGGTGTGCCACTCGATCCCCGTCTTGTTTTGGAAGGCAATGGGTTTGCCGTTCTCATCGGTTGCGTTGCCGAGCTGGTTGATCTCGGGATGGCCCACCATCTTGGTGTCATCGTTGCCGAGGTAGATTCGGATGCGGTTGAAACGCCGCGCAAAGGCGATCTCCTGCTCGGGGCCGAGGTTCTGATTCCGGAAGAGAAGAAGGCCGTAGCGAACAAGGCCGTCATAGACGTGGCGAAACACCTCGGGCGGCATCTCCTCGCGGAGATCAACACCGGTGACCTCGGCGCCGAAATCGTCACGAACGGGATGGAACGAAAGGCTCATGGTCGGCCCCGTGGTGGTGCACTGGTGCCGAGCATGTCATAGGCTGGCGTGAAGCGGAAACTGAAGGGCATCCTGATGAAGCGAATTCTTCTTGTGCTGGGCCTGGCCGTGCTGATCGTTTCGGGCAGCAAGCCTGCGCACGCGGATGGCGCCGTTCTCTGCACACTGGGGCACGCTGCACACCAGCAGGGTCTCTTTGATTCGGCGTTCGACAGCTACACGCTGTGCTTGGAGGAGGGCGGCCTGAGGCCTGAGCAGGCGGCGGTGGCTTACTTCCGGCGTGCTTCGGTTCGTCAGGCTCTGGGTGACATGGACGGAGTGATCGAGGACTACACGCTGGCCATCGCGGAACAGGCCAACTTTGCCCTGGCTTTCAACAGTCGCGGCGAAACCTATCTGGCGCGCGGCAACCTCGATCTCGCCATGGCCGATTTCGAACAGGCCACGGCGATCGACCTGACCCTTCTTGGTGCCTGGCAGAACCTTGGTTATCAGCATTGGAAGTCGGGCGCCTGGGAGGCCGCGATCCGGGCCAGTGACACGGCCCTTCTGCTGGAGCCCGGCAATCCTCAGCGCTACATGTCGGCCGCCCTGCCACGCCTCGACGGGCGGCGGGACCTCCATGGTGCGCTGATGCTCGCCGATGCCGGTCTGGCGCTCGCACCCGACATGGGCCCCTTGCTGGACTTGAAGGGGCACGTCCTGGCCTTGCTCCATCGACCCGACGACGCCCTGCAGGCTTTCATGATGGCGATGGATGCTTCCGGCCAGCAGCTCATTGGCACCTACGAGACCAGCCTGGCCTATCAGGGCTTTTATGACGGCGCGCCTGACGGCCTGATGGACGACGAACTGGTCGAGGCTCTGCGAGGCTGCGTTGCCGCAAAGTGTGACCTGTGGGCGGAGTAACCGTCTGACCGAATTCGAACGATCCTGAAACGAAAGAGCCCACTTCATGCCCCTAGAGCAAGCCACCCTCGACCAGTTTCTCGATACCGTGCATCGCTTTGTCGATGAACGTCTGATACCAGCCGAGGCCGAGGTCGACGCGTCGGACAAGGTGCCTGATGACATCATCGCCGAGATGAAGAAGATGGGTTTCTTCGGGCTGACGATTCCCGAACAGTACGGTGGTCTGGGCCTATCGCCGACCGAAGAGGTCGAGGTTGCCTGGGCGATCACCCATGCGGCCCCGGCGTTTCGCTCGGCCTTCGGGACCAATGTTGCGATCGGCTCCCAAGGCCTGGTGATCGACGGCACCGAAGAGCAGAAGCAGCGTTATCTTCCGGGCATGGCCTCGGGCGACATCATCGCCTCGTTTGCGCTGACCGAACCCTCGATCGGGTCCGATGCGGCGTCGGTGAAGACCCGCGCTGACAAGGATGGAAACGGCTATGTGCTGAACGGGACGAAACGGTTCATCACTAACGCGCCAGCGGCCGACACCTTCACCGTGATGGCAAGGACTGATCAGGACGAGAAGGGCGCGCGTGGCGTTTCGGCCTTCATTGTGGAGGCCGGCACGCCGGGCATCCGGCTGGGCACGCCCGAGAACAAGATGGGCCAGAAGGGCGCGCATATCTGTGACGTGATCTTCGAGGATTGCCGCATTCCCGGCGATGCCCTGATTGGCGGCGTTGAAGGGCAGGGCTTCAAGACAGCAATGAAGGTGCTGGACCGCGGCCGTCTGCATGTTGCGGCGACCTGTTGTGGCCTGGCCGACCGGCTGATCAATGAATCGTTGAACTTTGCCATCGAGCGGCAGCAATTCGGGCAGGCGATTGCCGAGTTCCAGCTGATCCAGGCCATGCTGGCCGATAGCCGGACGGAGTGTGACGTGGCCTGGGCTCTGGTGCGCGATTCCGCGCGGCGTTTCGAAGCGGGCGAGCGCATCACGCGGCTAGGGGCCGAGGCGAAGTACTATGCCAGCGAGATGGTGGGACGCGTTGCCGACCGTGCCGTGCAGATTCACGGGGGGTCCGGCTACATCAACGACTATCCTGTCGCGCGGCTTTATCGCGACGTTCGGATTTATCGTCTTTACGAAGGCACCTCACAGATTCAGCAGCTCGTGATTGCGCGCGACATGCTGAAGGAAGCAAGGGGACAATTGTCATGACTTACACACTCTATGGCCGGCCGTGGTCCGGTTCGCTGACCGTGGAATGGCTGCTTGAGGAGATGGGACTGCCCTATGACAAGGTCTGGGTAACGGGCTATCGCGAGAACGTGCAGCCGCCCGAGTTCGCCGAGATCAACCCACTGCGCGCGGTGCCAACGCTGACGCTGGAAGACGGTTCGGTCCTGACGGAATCGGCCGCGATCATGATGTGGCTTGCGGAAGCGCATGGCTCCGTGAAGTGGGCCCCAGCTATCGGCAGTGTCGAGCGGGCCGACTACCTGCGCTGGATGTCGTTCATGTCGGCGTCGCTCTACCCCGTGGCCATGCAGATTTACCATCCCGAGAACTACAGTGATGATGTTGCGCACCATGATGGCATCGTCGCGCGGGGCAGGTTGGTGGTGGACCAGCAATGGGCCGTTATGCGCGCCGCACTCGGGGAGCGTGACCATCTCGTCGGATCACATATGACCGCCGCCGATATCTACCTGCTGATGTTCGCCAAGTGGTTCGCCGACATGGGAGGGATCGCCGATGACGACAGTGCCATGGCGGCCTGGCGTGAAGGCATGCTGGCGCGGCCGGCGATCAAGTCAGTTCTGGCACGGCACGAAAGCGGTGCGTGGGCGTGAAGCAGGTTGATCTCGAACGCGCTGCCGATCTGGCCCGCCGGGCGGCCGAGGCCCCTTCGGCCATGATCGCCGAGGCGGCGCGGGCCCAGAGTTTCAACGTGGAAATCAAGAGCGACGGCAGCCTGCTGACCGAAACAGACGCGGAAGCCGAGCGGTTGGTGCGTGCCTGTCTGCGCGACGTGGAGTTTCTGGAAGGTGCAGCCATCATCGGTGAAGAAGAGGGCGAAGAGACCGGCGATGCGCACTGGCGTTGGATCATCGATCCGATCGACGGGACGTCACCGTTCTCCCGCGACATTCCGACCTACAGCACGCTTGTGGCCCTGCAGGACCTTGAGAACGGCGAGATTCTTGTCGGTGCCGCACATCTACCAGGCCTCAACGAAACCTATTGGGCCTGCCGCGGCGGCGGGGCCTTCCGGAACGGAAACCCGATCCGAGTTTCGGGCCGGAGCGATCTCTATGAAGCCATGCTGTCGACCGGGACGCCTTATCAGTATCGGCAGAGCGGCAACGAACATCTCTATCCGCGGCTGTTCGATGCGGCCAAGGACGTTCGTGCGTTCGGGGATGTGTTTCCACATATGGCGGCTGCGCGCGGCGCGGTCGACGGTGTATTCGATCCGGACCTCTCGCTGTGGGATTTCGCGCCGAGCAAGGTGATCGTCGAAGAGGCGGGCGGAGTGTGCCTTGTCAGGGAAACCGGCCGGGGCCGGGGAAACGATGTGCTTCTGGGCACGCCGGCTATCGTGGAGCAGCTTGCGGAGCTTCTGGAGTTCTGAGCGGTTCAGTCCTGTTTCCTGGGCTTCGTCACATGGCTCTCGAAATAACCTCGTAACCGCTCCGGCACATGAGGCGGGATCGTGATGTCGGCGATGCTGAGGGATACCGAGTGATAGCCGCCGTCCTTCTTCTGCACGACCCAGAAGTCGTCCTGGGCGCTGATTGGCCCGAACCGTTCGGCGATGGCTGCGGTGACACCGGGATGAAACCGATTGTTGCGTGACGGTGAATGAGCTTTGAGCTCGTCCCGGACACGCCCAAGTTTGCCTTCACCGAGAAAATGGGCCTAAAGGTCGAGATCATCGCCGCACAGAAAACCGCCATCGGCCAGAACGTGCATGCTGATGTCGAGATCGCGGGAGCCACCCTGGCAGCCGTGTTCGGCGTCGATATAGACAATATCAAAGCTGGCATCGCGCAGGAGATCGCCAACATCACGGCTTGATCCCCTAACGTAGCTGAGGTCACCGGAGAGCCCGTCAAAGCGGGTGTTATGTTGCAACACGCGGCTGGGAAGATCCCGGCGCAGGAGCCTGTCCATAACATGAGCGAAGTCGGGTACATTGGGATCGTTGGCGGGATCGCGGAACAGAACCAGAGGACCGACCACGACAATACGGCCATGGCCCTTGTTGCAGGAGCGGATGCCGTGACCCTAGGTCAGCATCGAGGCCCCGATCCCAAGCACGGTCATCGGCTGACTGCCGTGTCCTTTTTGCTGTGCCATACGATCTACCAGGGCCAGCATGGTGACATGGCGTTCGACTGGCGAAGCGAACCCCCAGAGCGGAAAATAGGGCTCATCAGCGGGCGCCATCTCGAACATCTTGATCTCATGATCGACCTCAAGGTCCTTCGCCCAAATCGCCATCGGGAAACACCACCGGGTTGCTGCTCTCGTTGTAGGTCGTGGCCGTGAACTTTCCAACCGGCCGACTCATCTCGCGGATTGTTTGCCCAATGGCCGACAGTTTGATCTGATCACGTGGAACAAACGGGGCGATGACACCTTGGCACACCTAAGAACTCCCTGGCTGCACGAACTGCGCTGGCCCGAGGTGGAGGCCCATCTCGCCGGTGATGACGTGGCGCTGATCCCGATCGGGGCGACCGAACAGCACGGCCGCCACCTGCCGCTGCTGGTCGACACCGGCTGGGCCGAGGCCTCGTGCGAAGAAACGGCGTGGCGGGCCGGCGTGGTTGTGGCGCCGACTATCCCCTATGGCTGGTCGCCGCACCACATGGGTTATCCCGGCACCGTCACGTTGTCGGCCGCGACCCTGCAGGCGGTCGTGGAAGATGTTGCACACTCGCTGATCCATCACGGGTTCAAGCGCCTGGTCATCGTCAACGGAAACCGCATTGCCAACCTTCAGCCCCTCGAAATCGCTGCGGTGCGTCTGATCAACCGGACCGGCGCTCATGTGGTGGTGGCCGACACAGGTCTGATCGCCCGTCATGAGATCAAGGCGCTCTGCGAACTGGGAAGTGCGGGCCTGGATCATGCCGCCGAGGCGGAAAGCTCGCTGGCCTTGCACTGGGCCGCCGAGCACGTGGCGATGGGAGAAGCACGTGCCAGCCAAAACGATCATGCGCCGTTCGGGGGAGGCGCATTCGATTATCCGGTGGAGCTCGATCCGGCCCTGGCGGGCAACGCCCTGTCGCGGTTTGTCACACCCTATGGTGTGAAAGACAACACGGCTCCGGATGGCACGGGCGGTGATCCACGTCCGGCCACTGCTGAGAAGGGCAAGGCAATGGTCGATGCCATTGCAGCGAACCTCGTCGCGGTGATCGAAGAGATGAGGGCGGCAAAAGTCGGCCCGGTGTCTGCGACACTACCGGTATGAGGACGAACCCATGACCAACGAGCTCGCGTATCTGTCTGCATGTGATCTGGTCGATGGCTATCGCAAAAGCACGTTCTCTCCGGCCGAAGCCCTGGAGGCCTGCCTTGGACAGATCGATGCCCTTGACGGAACGCTGAACGCCATGGCGCATGTTGCGCGGGATTCGGCGCGGGCGGAGGCTGAGGCGTCGTCAGCTCGTTGGGCCTCCTGCAATTCCATGGGGCCGCTCGACGGCGTTCCCGTCGCCGTGAAGGATCTGATTCCGGTTGCCAGGATGCCCTTGCGCTACGGCTCCTTGGCCTCGGACGACGGGCCGGTGGGCGAGGACGCGCCCTCGGTCACGCATCTGCGCAACAGCGGTGCGGTGATCGTTGGAAAGACTTGCACCGCTGAGCACGGCTGGAACGGCGTCTGTGAGAACGCGCAGACCGGCCTGACACGCAACCCCTGGAACACCGAGAAAACACCAGGAGGGTCGAGCGGCGGGAGTGGTGTGGCCGTGGCCACCGGCATGGCAGCACTGGCATTGGGTGGCGACGAAGGTGGCTCGATCCGGATTCCTTCGAGCTTCTGCGGAATCACTGGGCTTAAGCCGACATGGGGCCGAGTGCCGCTGCATCAGCCGGCGAATTGTGGCACCTGGAGCCATGTCGGCCCGATGGCGCGTCGTGTGGCCGATCTGGCCCTGGGTCTTAATGTCCTGGGCAAGCCCGATCCGCGGGATTGGGAGAGCCTGCCGGACGACGGAACCAATTATTTGTCTCATCTGTCGGGCGAGGTGAAGGGGCTGAGGGTAGCGCTCTCTCCCGGACTTGGCTTTGTCGATCTGGAACCGGAGGTTGAGGCCGCGGTCCGTGCGTCAGCCGATGTCTTCCGCGATCTAGGTGCGCAGGTCACGGAAGCGACACCCGACCTCGCCGACCCGATCGAGCCCTATTATGTTCTGGTTCGGCTGGCAGCCCGT
Organism: Rhodospirillaceae bacterium; assembly: GCA_002722885.1. Classification (GTDB taxonomy): domain Bacteria; phylum Pseudomonadota; class Alphaproteobacteria; order SP197; family SP197; genus SP197. Next base: position 39,790 of record PBNE01000012.1, on the reverse strand, counting down.
GCCATCGTCGACTCGGTTCCAGCGTCGCGCCGTCCGCAGCTGAATCAGAGGATGCTGATGGATGCCGCCGACGCCGACCGTCATTCCGCCATGGATGTGAAACGTGCGGAGATGGAACAGCGGCGCATCGGAGCCGTGATGGCGCAGTTTTTCACGCGCTTCGACATCCTCCTGACCGCGACGACGGCGGTGCCCGCCTTCGAGACTGGCATCACGGACCCGTCCGGCGGGGAACGGGCCGATCTGCCGTGGGAAGGCACGCTCTACACCACCAACTTCACACGCCAGCCCGGGCTCTCGGTGCCTTGCGGGCAGACCGCGGAAGGGCTTCCGATTGGCCTGCATGTCGTCGGGGCGCGTTACCGGGATGCGCTGGTTCTGCGTGCCGCACATGCCTTTGAGACGGCGGTTCCTGCCATAGGGCTTCCACCTCTCGCCTGATCCGGGGCCTTGGGTTAGGTTGCGCCTGTGGATCGCGATGTCATCACACCTCTGACCCGTCCGGCCATGGAAGACGAAGCCAACCGTCGCGCCGAATGGCATGCCTATCACTCGGAAAAGCGCATCGGCCAGCAGTGGATGCAGGTCAATATGCTGGCCCGGCTCGACGTACGGCGGGTGCTTGAGGTCGGGCCGTATCTCGGGCTTGTCACGGCCATGCTGGACAACGCGGGCTACGACGTCACGACGTTGGATCTGTTCGAACCGCCCTTCGAGCGGCCGCAGCGGCCCAACATCGAAACCGATCTGACCACCTTCGAGGCCTCGGAGATCGAGGGGTTCGATGCGATCCTGTGCTGCGAGACCCTGGAGCATCTGCCGTGGGATCGCGCCCTGCCGATCCTTACGAAGTACCGGGAGAGCGGCGCGCGCTATCTGGTGCTGTCGGTGCCGTATGAGGGGTTCCAGCTCGGCTGGTCGATCTATTTCAACCCGTTCATGTGGCGCCATGCGTTTTCCCTGAAAAAACTCAGGAGTCGGAAGACGTTCAAGGTCCACGACGACCCCTGGGGCCACAAATGGGAGCTCGGTTACAAGGGCTACAGCGTGGAGGGTTGGGAGGCGCTGATCCATGAGGCTGGCTGGACCGTGCGGGAACGGACCTTCACCCACCCGTGCCGTAGCGTGTTTCACCTGTGTGAACGCGCAGATTAGGCTGTCTGTTCGAGCAGGAGTGCGGCGCGGTCACGGATCATCTCGAGGGCCTGACGGCGCCAGAGTCACGGTGTGATAGCCGGACCGTAGAGGGTCTGGATGGCGAGGCGATCCCAATCGGAGCAGTCCGGCGTGCGCAGAGTACTGCCGTGGAGGGCCAGGGTCGAGGGCATGTCTGGCCTGGCGTCCGGTTCCTGCCAGTGGTTGGCGGAACCCAGGGCATGCATCAGTTCGTGGCGCAGACAAGCGGGATGGTCCTCGCTGATGTCGATACGGGCAAAACGCAGGGACCCGTTCCAGCCCCAGTTGTAGGTGTTGCAGAACATGGTGCCGCTGCCGAACTTCTGGATCATTGCGTCGACCGAAATGATGTAAACGTCGATCAGATCGTGGCCGTGCTTGCGCGTGTCTGTGCGTTGAAGGGTTTGCCCGTTCCAGGCCGACGAGGCCTCGGCGGTGGCATCGGGATCAGCAAGGACAACATTGGGGGCGTCGGTATTCAGTTGCAGATCGACATTGCGGTCGTTGCGCTCCTGGGTCAGGGCCAGCGTGCCGATGAACAGCATCGCTCGCTCGAGAGCCTCGACGTCATCACCGGTCAGGTCTTCGCTGAAATCCTGGGGAAAGACAAAAGATGTGAGGGTAAGGGCTCTGTTGCCGAACAGAAGCTGTCGCCTGCCCAGCGCGGGGCTTGAAGGGGAGAAGCGAGACATCGGTGTGGAGTCTGTCGAACCGGCTCAGGGTCGCAAGTCACGAGCCGGTGAGCGTTGTTGGCCTGGGACAGTCCGCCTATAACGGTATCAGCAGGGATGGAGAGCCAGGGCATGGTCGACCAAACAGCAGCAAACGCCATTGTCGCCTCTGTTGAGGCCGGGTTCGACGAGCAGGTGAGGGTCACGCAGGAGCTTGTGAGGCGGCCTTCGCTGCGTGGGCAGGAAGCGACCGCGCAGGACTATCTGGCCCGCGAGCTGGGCCAACGTGGCTTCAGTGTCGATCGCTGGCAGATCGATATCGATGCCATCAAGGACATGCCGGGCTTCTCACCGAAAGCTGACGGTTACGAGGACGCCTATCTCACGGTCGGCAGTCTACGTTGTGCCGAACCCAGGGGACGATCGCTGGCGATCAATGGGCATATCGATGTGGTGCCCGAAGGTCCGCACGACATGTGGTCGACGCCGCCCTTCGATCCCGTGATCAAGAACGGCTGGATGCACGGCCGTGGCGCCGGCGACATGAAGTCCGGGTGGGTCTGCGGGCTGTTCGCGCTGGAAGCCCTGAAGAATGCCGGATACCGGCCTGCGGCCGATGTCACGATCGAAGCGGTGATCGAGGAAGAGTGCACTGGTAACGGCGCGCTGGCCTGCCGCCAGCGCGGCTATTTCGCAGACGCGGCGCTGATCCCCGAACCGATGGGCAACGGCATGATGCGCAGCCAGGTCGGCGTGATGTGGTTCCAGTGTGTCGTGCGCGGCCATCCCGTGCATGTCGCCTATGCCGGGTCGGGGGCGAATGCGATCGAGGCGGCTTACCGTCTGATCAGTGAGTTGCATGAGCTTGAAGCCGCCTGGAACGCCAACAAACACCCGCGCTATGCCCATATGGATCATCCGCTGAACTTCAATGTCGGCAAGATACAGGGCGGCGATTGGGCCTCGAGCGTTCCCGCATGGTGTCAGTTCGATATGCGTGTCGGCGTTTTTCCGGGCCAGGACCTTGCCGCGGCCCGCGCCGAGGTCGAGGCCTGTTTGGCGGATGCGGCGCGCAACGATACCTTCCTCGCCAACAGTCCCCCGGAGGTCATATGGGACGGTTTCCAGGCCGAAGGCTATGTGCTGGAGGAGGGGACCGAGGTTGAAGCGGCCCTGCGGGCCAGCCACAAGGCCATCTTCGGTGAGGAGATGCGGGAGAGGGCGCTGACCGGCACGACCGACGCGCGGTTCTTCGGCCTCTATGCCGAAATGCCAGCCCTAGTCTACGGGCCTATAGCCGAGAACATCCACGGTTTCGACGAGCGCGTGAATCTCGAATCCTGTCGCGAGGTAACCAAAGCCATGGCCCTGTTCATCGCCGACTGGTGCGGCCTGGAGCCGCCTCCGTCATGACCAAGACCCACCGACCTGCAGTCAGGGGGCATCACTGGGCTGTCTCGACCAACCACTGGCTCGCCTCCCTGGCCGCCTCGCGCATCCTCGACAAGGGCGGCAATGCGGTCGATGCCGGCGTGGCCGCAGGCATGGCGCTCGGCGTGCTGCAGCCCGATATCGTGGGCTCGACCGGCGTCGCGCCGATGATCATTTATCTTGCTGACACCGATGAGGTCGTGACGATCTCAGGGCTGGGGCGCTGGCCGCAGGCGGCCTCGGCAGCCTATTTCGAGAACAATCACGGCGGCGACCTGCCTCTGGGCGTGCTGCGTTGCGTGACACCGGCCGCCATCGATGCCTGGTGCCAGGCCTTGCAGCGCTACGGGACCCTGACCTTCGGCGAGGTTGCGGAAGCTGCGCATGACCTCGCTGCCCGTGGCTTTCCGACACATCGGCTTCTGGCCGAGACCATTGCCGAGGATGAAGAGCTTTATGCCAAATGGCCCTCCTCGGCGGATGTGTTCCTCTCTCAGGGGCGATCGCCATGGGAAGGGGAACCCTACATTCAGGTTGACCTGGGTCGATCCTTAGCACGACTGATCGAAGCCGAAGGCCGTGCCAGTGGTGGCCGCGAGGCGGGCCTACAAGCGGTCCGTGACGAGTTCCACGCGGGCGGGCTTGCCCGAGATGTTCTGGCGCATTTCCAGGAGGAAGGCGGCCTGATGACTGCCGAAGACCTCGATGCCTTCCGTTCGGGCCACGAAGCGCCGGAGAAGGTGACGTTTGGCGAATGGGAAATCTACAGTTGCGGTGCTTGGTGTCAGGGGCCGGCACTGCTTGAGGCCTCCAAGCTGTTTTATCACCATGAGTTTGGTGAAATTAATTTAAATTCAGTAAATTATATTCATGAGCTCACAGAATTATTGAAGTTGACGTTCGCCGACCGCGAGGCCTATTTCGGTGATCCCGAGTTCGTGGACGTGCCGCTCGACGATCTTCTGTCCGACAGCTTTGCCGCCGAGCGAGTGAAGGCCATCAAGCGTGATCGCGCGTGCCCCGATTTGCCTCAGGCCGGCGAAACACGCCTGGGCCGCCCCGACACACCATGGGTCTGGGAGGCGACCACCAGCACGCAGAAGAACCGTACGCACCAGGACACGACCTATCTCTGCGTGGTTGATGCTCAGGGCAACGGGTTTTCGGCCACTCCGAGCGACGGTTACAACACCGCCCCAATCATTCCAGGGCTGGGTTTTGCTGTGAGCACGCGCGGTGACCAGAACTGGATCGACGCGCGGCATCCCAGCGTGATCGCACCCTGGAAACGACCGCGCCTGACACCCAACCCGGCGCTAGCGAAACGCAATGGTAAACTGGCCTTCCTGTTCGGCACGCCAGGCGGCGACGTCCAAATTCAGGCGATGCTGCAAGTGTTTCTGAACCACGCCGTTCACAGCATGGATCCCCAGGCCGCGATTGAGGCACCTCGGTTTGCCAGCGAAAGCTTCCCCGGTTCCTTCTGGCCCCACACACACAAACCGGGGGTTCTGAAGCTCGAACCCGGTCTGATGCAGCATGCCGATGAACTTGCGAGCAGGGGTCACAAGATTGTTGGCTGGCCGGAACTGGGCTGGCGTGCGGGCGGCGTCTGTGCGATTGCCATCGATCAAGAAACCGGCGACCGCATTGCGGGCGCCGATCCACGACGGGAGTGCACTGCCCTTGCCTGGTAAGGACGATAGACGCGAACAGGTCGACGGCGCGGTGGACGATGCATTCGATCTCATTCGCTCGCAGAAGAAATCGCGCCGCAACCTCTATCTTCTGGTCGCCCTGTTCATCGTGCTCGTGTTCGCACGGCAGTTTGGTTTTTTCGGTGACATCCACGAGGGCCAAAGCCTGCCTGAGATCGAGGTAGAAAAGGTTGACGAGCTCCTTGCCAAAACATCGCTTGTTCCGCGCCTTGGCGATGCGGCTGCTCCGGTTCGTGTCATCGAGTTCTTCGACTACGCCTGTGGTCACTGCCGCCGCATGGCGCCCCTGGTTGATGAAGCCGTTGCCGAGGATGAGCGCGTTTCAGTGATCATGCTGGAGTATCCCGTTCTAGGCCGGGAATCACAGCTGGCCGCGCGCTACGCCCTCGCCGCGGAACTCCAGGGCAGTTATGCCGTCTACCACCGGGCGCTGATGTTCTCGACGGTGCCTTACACCGACGAGGGCCTAACGGACCTAGGAAAAAGCCTGGGCCTTGACGCTGAACAGCTCAACATCGATGCCTACGGGGCCGAGGTTGAAGACACGCTGGTGCAGAATCGCATCATCGGTAAGGCCATCGGCGTGGACGGGACGCCGACCTTTGTTGTGGGTGACATCCTGTTTGTCGGCGCCATCGACAAGGCCGCATTCTTCGGGCTCATTGCCTCGCAGATGCCGGAGTGATGCAGTCTCTCTGCAGTGTTATTTGACCCCATGAGACCACGCTGGCATCGACGCGTCAGCTTCCTGGAGATCGCCATGTGCGTCCGTCTGATTGCTCTTGTTACCCTGGTGTTCAGCCTGATGCCGTTCGCTACCGCGGATGAACCCCTGCAGGACCTGACAAGAGAAGAGATCGAACAGATCGTTCGTGAGTATCTTGCGGAAAACCCTGAAGTCGTAATCGACGCCTTGCGCGCCTACGAACGAAACTTGGTCGAACAGGAAGCCGCAGAAGCGCGCCGTGCGATGACGGAGTTGGCTGACGATATCTATAACGACCCCGAGACACCCTTTGGAGGCGATCCCAACGCCGACGTCATCATTGTAGAGTTCTTTGATTACCGCTGCGGCTACTGCCGCCGCAGCGCGCCCGATCTCTTCGCCGTACGTGACGAGAGCCAGGCCGTGAAGATCATCTACAAGGAGTTTCCAATCCTGGGCGACGCGTCCCGCGTTGCGGCTGTTGCGGCTCTGGCAGCCCGCGAACAGGACCTCTACGAGCCCTTCCATGAAGCCCTTATGACCCAGGACATCGATTTCAGCCAGCCTTCCATCATGGCCCTGGCAACCGAGGTCGGCCTCGACACCGATCAACTGCTCGAAGACATGGCCGATCCTGAGATCCAGGAGTATCTCGACAGAACCTACGAGCTGGCGCGCGCCCTAGGTGTGAACGGAACCCCGGCTTTCATCATCGATGGCGTTCTGTACCCTGGCGCCCTGAGCAGGGCCGACCTCGAACAGCTCATTGCCATGAGCGGCGGCTGAGTCAGGGTCCTGATGATCGAGTTCTCACGCCGGCGGCAACATCGTCTCAAGCGTAGCGAGAACATCCGCTTCAGCCGCCGGCTTGTCCCAGCGGATGCGGGAGATGCGGGGGAAGCGCATGGCGACGCCAGATTTGTGCCGGGTCGAGGGCTGCAGGCCTTCGAACGCGACTTCCAGAACTAGGTGCTGTTCGACCGCGCGCACGGGCCCGAAGCGTTCGGTGGTATGGTCGCGGACCCATTTGTCGAGCTGTTTGAGTTCGTCATCGGTGAAGCCGGAGTAGGCCTTACCGACCGGAACCAGATCACCATCCTCGCGCCAGACCCCGAAGGTGTAGTCGGAGTAGAACGAACTGCGCTTTCCATGGCCGCGCTGCGCGTACATCAGAACAGCATCGACCAGTTCGGGATCGCGCTTCCACTTAAACCATGGCCCCTTCGGCCGTCCGGGCACGTAACTGCTTTCGCCCCGTTTGAGCATCAGCCCTTCCACGCCGACGGCGGTGTTCTCCGCACGATGGACAGCCAGGTCGTCCCAGGTGGTAAACGGGACCATCTCACTGAGGTCCAGACGTGACGGCCGTGTGCGGTCGAACCAGTCTTCTAGGCGTCCGCGGCGTTCATCAAAGGTCAAAAGCCGAAGGTCTTCGCCGGCTTCGGCAAGGATGTCGTAGAGTCGGACATGCACAGGATGAGAGGCCTGCATCTTTGCCGAGACGGTTTTGCGGTTGAGGCGTTTCTGAAGATCGGCGAAAGGGGCGACGGCGCCGTCACGCATCACCAAAAGCTCGCCATCCAGCGTGACATCGAGATCGAGTCCTTCGAGGAGGTCCGGGAATGCGGGCCCAATCTCATCACCGCTGCGCGAATAGAGCCGCAGGCGGTCGGCCTCACCGACGATCTGCACACGAATACCATCCCACTTCCACTCCGCACGAAAGTCCGAAGGCTCCAGCGTTTCCAGGTCGGCCTCATCAAGGGGATGGGCCAGCATCACCGGACGGAAAGCCGCACTTCGGGAGAGATCGGGCCGCTCACCGGGGCCGTCTAGCCAGGCCAGAAGTTCGAGATAGGGTGGTTCGACGGCGTGCCAGACCTCCTCGACCGCATCGGTTTCGATACCCGCGTGCTGGGCGAGTGCCGTCTTGGCGAGCCGCGCCGAGACGCCAACGCGCAGCGCGCCCGTGATCAGCTTGATCGTGGCCCAGCGTTCGGTCGCGGTCATGGCATCGAACCAGCCGGCCAACAGAGACGGGAGCTCACTCTTGCCTGTCGTCTCCACAGTGTCGATGAGCTCGGATACGGTGGGAACACGATTGGCACCGGGACGTTCGGGCCAGACCAGGGCCACGGTCTCGGCGAGATCACCGACAAAATCGTAGGACAAGGCGAACAGCGTTTCGTCGATCCGTTCCAGGGCGACGCCGCGGACAAGCGCCGGTTTGGCCTGACGCAGGGAAAGGTCTCCGGTCAGAGCGGCCAGGGCCCAGCCACGGTCCGGGTCGGGTGTGTCCCGAAGGTAACGGCGCAACAGAGCGAGTTTGCCGTTGCGGCCATGTTGAAAAACCAGCGAATCGAGGAGGTCGGCGAATGCCTTCATTCCGAAGCCTCGTCGTAACCCGCCATAGAAAGCGCACGGGCGTCAAAGCCGCGCTGTCGTGCGGCATGGATGAGCGCTTCTTCGGCGCCGTGGGTGACCCAGACATGAGGTGCGGCGACATCGTCAAGCGTGCGGTTGAGTTCATCCCAGTCCGCGTGGTCGGAGATCACCAGGGGCAGTTCGACTCCCCGCTGACGTGCGCGGGCCCGAACGCCCATCCAGCCCGAGGCAAAGCAGGTGACGGGGTCAGGCAGGCGGCGTGACCAGCGATCATTGAGCGTGGAAGGCGGCGCCACCACGATCGCGCCAGCCATCTCGTCCTTTGGCGTTTCCATGACCGGTCGGAGGTCACCGAAGTCGATCCCGAAGCGACGATAGGTCTCGTTGATCACTTCGAGAGCGCCGTGGATGTAGATCGGGTCGTTGTAACCAGTCTCGCGCAACAGGCAGATGATGCGCTGGGCTTTACCCAAAGAGTAGGCGCCGACCAGCAGGGCGCGACCGGGGTAGATCTCGCGGGCACCTAGAAGGCGCGCCATTTCGAGGCGGTCATCAGGGTGCCGGAAGACAGGCAGGGCGAACGTGGCCTCTGTGATGAAGAGATCGCAACCGACCGGCTCGAATGTCGCACAGGTCGGATCGCGACGACGCTTGTAGTCCCCCGAGACCACGATCCGTTCACCGCGATGTTCCAGGACCGCCTGAGCGCTCCCGAGAACATGGCCAGCCGGTGAAAAACTGACCCTGACATCACCCACTGTGATTCCCTCGCCATAACGGAGAGCTTGCGGGGAGATGCCGCCCTTGTCGCCGTAGCGATCCTTCATAATCGCCAAGGTCTCTGCGGTGGCTAGCACATGGTTGTGGCCCGGGCGTGCATGGTCCGCGTGGCCGTGGGTGATCATAGCGCGATCGACCGCGCGGGTTGGGTCGACCCAGAAGTCACCGGGTTCGCAGTAGAGACCGCCGGGAACTGATTTCAGCCAGGAAGGCGCTTTGCTCATGATCTTTTGCTGATAGCTACCGGTTTCGGTGTTCCCGTTTTGTCGCCTGCCGCTATGATGCCGCCATGTCGGCCCTGACTGCAAGAAACGATCTTCCCGCATCACCCCTACCGGATCTCTTCGAGGCCTGGTTCGCTTCCCGTGGCTGGCAGGTGCGCCCGCATCAGCTTGCGGTGGTCGAGGCAACCGGCCGCGGGCAATCCTGTCTGGTGATTGCGCCCACGGGCGGCGGCAAGACTCTGGCGGGGTTTCTGCCCAGCTTGATTGATCTTGCCCAACAGGACGGTGCTCAGGGACTGCACACTCTCTACATCTCGCCGCTCAAGGCTCTCACAGTCGACATTAAGCGCAATCTGGAAGCGCCGGTCGAGGAAATGGGCCTCAAGCTGCGTCTGGAAGCACGGACCGGGGATACCCCGTCATCACGCCGCCAGCGCCAGCGGCGCGACCCGCCGGACATTCTGCTGACCACACCGGAATCCCTAACCCTGTTGCTGTCTTACCCGGATGCAGACAGGATTTTCGGACATCTCCGTTACGTGGTGACCGACGAACTGCACGCTATGGCGGGGACCAAGCGCGGTGACCAGCTCGCGCTCGGGCTTTCGCGGCTTGCCACACTTGCGCCGGGACACCGCCGGATCGGGCTGTCGGCAACGGTGGCCGAACCGGACAAGTTGGAAGGATATCTGGGGTCTGACGGCGCCGTGTCGCGCGTGATTGGCCGCGGCGGCGTGAAGCCCGACATCCGTGTGCTTCTGTCGGGCGAACGTGTGCCCTGGTCCGGACATTCGGCCAAACATGCCTTTGGTGAGCTCTATGAGATCATCCGCACGGTCGATACGGCGCTAGTCTTCGTTAACACGCGAAGCCAGGCCGAGCTGGTATTTCAGGAGCTTTGGAGGCTTAACGACGACGGCATGGCCATTGCCCTGCATCACGGATCACTCGCTGTGGAGAACCGCCGCAAGGTGGAAGCGGCGATGTCGCGTGGTGGTCTGCGGGCCGTGGTGTGCACCTCGACGCTCGATCTGGGCGTGGACTGGGGGTCGGTCGATCTTGTGATCCAGGTCGGCGCGCCCAAGGGCATTTCGCGCATGCTCCAGCGGATCGGCCGTTCCAACCATCGCATGGACGAACCCAGCCGCGCATTGCTGGTGCCCGCCAACCGCTTCGAGCTGCTGGAATGCCGTGCCGCGCTGGAAGCCATCGGGGAAGGGATTCTAGATGGCGCGCCACGGGAAAAGGGCGGGCTCGATGTCCTGGCCCAGCACATCCTCGCGACGGCCGCTTCGGGGCCGTTCCAGCCGGAGGCCCTCTACGACGAAGTTATCACTGTGCCTCCTTATGCCGATCTCTCACGCGACCTGTTCGACCGCGTCGTGGAGTATGTCGCAACCGGCGGCTATGCCCTGCGCGCCTACGACAAGTTCAAGCGGCTCTATCCGACCGATGACGGTGGCCTGCGGATCGCCAACGAGAAGGTCGCCCGACAGTTCCGCATGAATGTCGGAACCATTGTGGAAGATGCTCTGCTGAAGGTCCGACGGAAACGCGGACGGGTCATCGGTGAGATTGAAGAGCGTTACATTCTAGGCCTGGAGCAGGGCGACACCTTCGCCTTTGCCGGGCAGATCTGGGCGCTTGAAGGCATTCGTGACATGGAGGTCATCGTCACCCAGGCCAAGGCCGAGACACCCCAGGTTCCTGTGTTCGGCGGCGGCAAGTTTCCGCCGACCACCAATGTCGCGGAGATCCTGCGCAAGATCATTGCCGAGCCGGAGCGTCGCAGCAGGCTGCCCCAGGATGCACAGGACTGGCTGGGGATGCAGCGCTATCGCTCGGTGATTCCGCGGCCCAGTGAGCTGCTGGTGGAGACCTTTCCACGCGGCGGCAAGTTCTTCCTGGTCTGTTATCCCTTCGAAGGGCGCCCGGCCCACCAGACCCTGGGTATGCTGCTGACCCGGCGGATGGAGCGGGCGGGACTGCGGCCCATGGGGTTCATGTGCAATGACTATGCCCTGGCGATCTGGAGCCTGCGGCCTGTCGACGACCCCGTGCCTCTGCTCGATCAGGACATGCTGGGCGACGATCTCGAGGAGTGGATGGCGGAATCGAGTCTTCTGAAACGGACCTTCCGCAATGTCGGTGTTGTCGCAGGGCTCATCGAACGCCGCCATCTGGGCAAGGAGAAGTCGGGCCGGCAGGTTACGTTCAGCTCCGACCTGCTTTACGACGTCCTGCGCCGTTACGAGCCCGATCATGTTCTGCTGCAGGCGACGTGGCGTGAGGCCTCTGGCGGGTTGCTTGATGTTGGACGCCTGGGCGACATGCTGCGGCGGGGGAGGGGGCATATTGTCGTCCGCGACCTCGAGACCGTGTCTCCGCTGGCCGTACCGATCATGCTGGAGGTCGGCAAACAGTTGGTTGGGGCCGATGCCGTCGAAGACCTGCTCGACGAGGTCGAGGCCGATCTCGTGGCCGATGCAGCAAGGATGTTGTGATGCTGTTGAACGGGCATGCTCTGGTCCCGGATGTCTCAGGCGGTCTTTACTGGCCGGAGAGGCGCGTGTTTGTGGCCGCAGACCTGCATTTTGAGAAGGGCAGTGCCTATGCACGACACGGGGCGCTGCTGCCGCCCTATGACAGCCGTGCCACGCTGGAACGATTGGACGAGGCGGTGACGCGGCTTTCGCCGGAACTGGTGATCTGCCTGGGTGACAGTTTCCACGATCAGGACGCCGCCGACCGGTTGGACGAAGAGACACACGAGCGACTCCGCTCCTTTACCAGCCGCACTCATTGGTTCTGGGTCGCGGGCAACCACGACCCTCATCCTCCGGCCAAACTCGGTGGTGATTGTGTCGAAGCTCTGGCGGTCGGCACTCTGGAGTTCCGCCACGAACCCAGGCCGGGCCCGGCGACGGGGGAGATATGCGGTCACTTGCATCCCTCTGCCTCGGTCGGGGTCAAGGGTCGGTCGTTGCGGCGACGGTGTTTCGTGAGCGACGGCGCGCGACTGATCATGCCGGCATTCGGGGCCTACACCGGTGGCCTCGATGTCTTCGAAGACGCGATCAGCGGTCTCTTTCCCGGCGGTTTTAATGTCTGGCTTCTGGGCCGGGACCGCGTGCGGTGTGTCGAACAGAAGCGTCTTTCGGTGCCCGCGCGCCTTGCGTCTACTGCGGCCTCGGCCAAGATGGCCACAGCAACGGAGGACGGCGCGTGACGGATTACGGAAAACTTTTCGATCTGAGGGGCAAGGTCGCGATCGTGACAGGCTCCAGCCGGGGGATCGGCGAAGCCATCGCCAAAGCGGTTGGGGCTCATGGAGCCAAGGTGGTCGTGAGTTCGCGAAAACCCGAGGGTTGCCAGCCGGTCGCCGATGCCATCATGGAAGCCGGCGGCGAAGCGATCGTGGTGCCGTGTAACGTGAGCCGGGAAGAGGACCTTCAGAACCTCGTCGATGAGACCCTGAAAACATGGGGACGGATCGATACGCTGGTCTGCAACGCGGCGGCCAACCCGCACTACGGACCCTTTCTCGAGATCCCCGACGACATGTACGACAAGACCATGCTGGTGAACGTTCGCAATGTCATGAAGCTCTGTCACATGGCGATCCCGTCGATGAAGCAGCAGGCCAGCGGTTCGATCGTGATTACCTCGTCTGTCGGCGCGTTGGCCGGCAGCGACTATCTCGGGACTTACTGTCTGACCAAGGCTGCTGATGTGCAGATGGTGAAAAACCTCGCCGTCGCGCACGGCCGCGACGGGATCACCGCCAATGCCATTCTGCCGGGACTTGTGAAGACTCACTTCGCCCAGGCGCTTTGGGAAGATCCCGAGGCTTTGGCCGAGGCGGAGAAGAACACGGCGCTCGGCCGCATCGGTGAGCCGGTCGATCTGGCCGGCATCGCGGTCTACCTCGCCTCGTCGGCAGGGCAGTGGACGACAGGACAGAGTTTTGTGATCGACGGCGGCTGGGCAGTCAGTGGCGAATAGGGAGATAGGTCATGACGACCAAGAGCAATCCCGATGACTGGTGGATGACGACGGGCGAGTACGCCAAGCGGATGAAGGGTCTGACGATGAACCTTCTCTACAAGGACGTGATGGCAGCCGTGCCGTTTCACACCGAGGTTCTGGGCGCCGAGCTGGAGTTCGCCAACGTCGACTTCGCATCCTTCGCCTTCGACGGCTCGATCTGGATGCTGCACGCCGATCACACTTACGACTCACACCCGCTCAAGTGCATGTTGAACGCCAACCTCGAACGTGGCATCGGTGCGGAGATCAGGCTGCACGGACGGGATCCTGATGAAGCCTGCGAGGCGGCACAACGCCTGGGCTGCACGATCATGGAGCCCGCCACATCCAAGGGGCATGGCACCCGTGAGGCGTTCATCCTGGATACGGAAGGTTATCTCTGGGTCCCCGATATCCTGATCTGATGGACAGAATCGCCCGGTGCCCGTAAGAATCTGTCCAATTGATGGACAGGAGAGGGCTCATGGCCGTAACCGCCGAAAAGTACAAGACCGCCTACGATCTGATCGCCGAGGGCGCGTCAATCAAGAAGAAGGCGACCTTTCGTTCGTTCGATGAGAGCACGGCCGAAGATTGGGCCGCGATCATCACCTACAACGATGAGGGAACCCAGACGCAGGTCCTCGATCTCTGTCTCGAACATCTGGAAAAGTTGAAGCACCCTCAGCCCGCATCGCCGGTCGACCGCTACGAGCACAGCCTGCAGACCGCGACACGCGCCTGGCGTGACGGCAGGGACGACGACGACGAGATCATTGTCGCTGCCCTGCTGCACGATATCGGTGACTTCTTTGCGCCTCACAATCACGGTGACTTCTGCGCGTCGGTTCTCAAGCCATATGTGCGGCCCGAGGTGTACTGGATCGTGAAACACCACGAGCTGTTTCAGGGTTATCACTTCTTCCATCACTACGGTGTGGACCGAAACGTCCGGGAGAAGCACCGGGGACACGAGTTTTTCGAGTCATGCCGTCAGTTCTGTGACGACTACGACCAGACCGCCTTCGATCCCAACTACAACACGATGCCGCTGGAGGCTTTCATGCCTGCTCTTCATCGTGTGCTGGACAAACCGAAGAACGATCCCTTTAGCGCGTCCTGAGGCGACGAGCCTGCCCTAGCCCACCATGTCGTCAGATCGGGTGGTTTTCATCGATGGACAACCGGTGATCGTGTTTCACCAGGTGTGGAGACGGGGAGCGTCGGCCCGGACTTCCTGACCTTTGTTGGCGACAAGCAGGTAGACCGCCATTGGCGCGAGGTCCAGATCGGCCAGACTCAGTTGAGCGCAGAGACGTATCCCGCGGCCAGCGACAGGGTCTTGTTGTACCCTGCGATTGCGGCAGAGATATCACCGTTGTTCTGGGCTTCGACCGCTTCATCGAAGAAACTCTTGGCGCGGCGCGCAACCTCTGCACGCCGTTCCGATAGATCCGGCTGTTTCGCCACTCTTGCCCCCGACTAGAAGAAGATTCATCCGATGCTGCGATGCGGGCAAGCTAGCGATGCAAGGCCCAAGCCTCAAGCGTAGCCAAGCGCTTGATTTTCAACGCGAACGCGATGACGCAGCACAACTGCGTTCAGGAGGAAGAAGATGAGCGCCAAGACTGGTGCATCGAACACAAGTGGCAACACGGCGATTTCGGCAGAAACAATCCAGTAGTTCGGGTGACGAAGCCAACGATAGGGCCCCTGACGGACCAGCGATGCACCGGGAAGAACGATGATTCTTGTGGTCCAGCGTTCGCCCAATATGACCAGCACCCAGACCCTGGCACCCTGCAATGCAACAAAAATGACAAGAAACATCGGATTCGGGGTCGTGTCCGTAGGAACAACGACAGCAAGAGCCACCAGCCAAGCGGCGTGAAGCAATACAATCAGAGGGTAATGCCGCCGACCGATCTCCATAGCGCCGAGGGCCAACAGCCGACGCGTGTTGCGTTGAGCCAAAAAGAGTTCGGCAAGGCGTTGCAACGCCACGGCCGCAAGAATGGCGTAGAGCCACACGGTCAACCCTCCAGCATCAGAAAACCCGCCGTAAACCCTGGCCCCAGCGACGAAAGCACTCTGGTTCCCGGCGGATCCATGGCAAGCGCCCGTTCGAGCACAAACAACACGGTCGCAGCCGACATGTTGCCGTGAGATTTCAGCGTTTCACGAGCATGAGATAAGGCGTCGCGGGGCAGAGCAAGGCATTCTTCCAGGGCCCCAAGGACCTTCGCGCCACCGGGATGAAAAAGGAACGCGTCGATCGTGTCGAGCGTGTGGTCGTGACGGCGGAGAAAGTGCTCCAGAGCCTGCCGCATTTCGTTCCGAACAAGGTTTGGAATATCCCGCGAGAACACGACGCCTAAGCCATCGTCTTCGACCGACCAGCCCATGATGTCCAATGAATCGGGCCATGTGTGTTCACCCGATGCCGTGATCATGGGGCCGTCACCCTCAGTGCTCACAATGGCGGCTGCCGCACCATCACCGAACAGGGCTGTGGCAACGAAGTTGCTCTTCGATCGATCATGGTGCCGAAACGTCAGGCCACAGAGTTCGACGCAAAGGAACAGCACACGAGAACCGGGCCTTGCAGTGGCCATCGCCCCCGCCCGTGCCAATCCCAGGACGCCCCCCACACAACCCAGACCAAACACCGGCAGGCGTTCAACGTCCCGACGGAATGGACGTTCTGCCATCAAGCGGGCGTCAAGACTTGGCGTCGCAAGCCCCGAGGTCGAGACAAGAACGATACTATCGATCTCGTCACAGGTGATGCCGGCAGATTCGAGGCAAGTGTCCGTCGCGTCGGCCAGGAGGGATAGCCCGTGTTCGATGTAGAGTGCATTGCGCTCGGAAAAGGAGTGATCTTCGAGAAACCAGTCCAGCGGCACGCAGGACTGCCGTTGCTCGATCCCTGCATGGGCATAAACCGGCATGAGCCTCTCAAGGTCGCGGAATTCGTCGCGAAACAAGGCACGGCCCGCGCACGCAACATCGGACTGCCGGAGCGTGTGATGCGGAGAGGCCGTCGACAGTGCGTTGATGCGCGGGAGATGGAGCTGGCTTTTCATCCGGCACAAAGTAGGCAAGGACGCCGTACAACACCAGTCACGCACGGGTGAAGGCCAAGATGTCTTGCTCTTGTCCGATTCTGCCGCCATACACGCCTCAGGAACCGAAGAAAGCGGTTCAAAGGAGACCACATGGATAGCCCCGGCGACGGTCAGGAACGGCCCAGACGCAGGTTCTGGCAACGCCTTCGCAACTACTTCATCACCGGGATCATTATCGTCGCACCGATCGCACTGACGATCTATCTCGTCACGCTTGTTGTGCGCTTTATCGACGAGAAGGTGATGCCGCTGCTCGGCGAGCGTTACAATCCCGAGACCTATCTGCCCTTTGCCATACCTGGGATCGGTGTCCTGATCTTTGTCATCGCGATGACCATCATCGGCTGGATGACAACGGGGTGGGTGGGCCGCACGGTGATCCGGTTGGGCGAGAACGTTCTGGACCGCATGCCCGTGATCCGCTCGGTCTATTCGGCACTTAAACAGATTTTCGAGACCGTTTTCGCGCAGAGTTCACGCGCCTTTCGCGATGTGGTGCTGATTTCCTATCCGCGCCAGGGCTGCTGGGCGATCGGTTTCGCGACGGGAACAACCAAGGGTGAGGTTCAGGACGCCATTCAGGACGAGGTCGTCAACGTGTTCCTGCCGACGACACCGAATCCGACGTCCGGCTATCTGTTGTTCCTGCCGAAGAAGGATGTGATTTTTCTCGATATGACAGTCGAGCAGGGGATCAAGTTGGTGATCTCAGGTGGCGTCGTGACACCCGAGGTCGCCAAGGACGAGACAAACACCGAGATCAAATTATCGCCGGGTGGACGCCATGACGGCGGTCCATCAGCCTGAGCGAAGCAGACGGACGGCCGCATCGCGCTCAAAAAGGTACAGCAAGACACGCAGAGCCTTGCCACGCTCGCTCGATAACTCAGGGTCACGCGACAGGATCAGACGAGTATCATCGCGCGCCGCAGCGAGCAATTCGGTCTGTTCAATGACATCAGCAATGCGGAACTGCGGAAAGCCGCTCTGTTTTGTTCCAAGCAGTTCCCCCGCGCCGCGCAAACGCAGGTCTTCTTCGGCGATGACAAATCCGTCGTCGCTCTTGCGCATGATGTTGATCCGCGCTTTGGCGGTCTCTCCCAGCGGCTGGGCGTAGAGCAGCAGACAGGACGATGCTCTGTCTGACCGGCCGACACGTCCGCGAAGCTGATGAAGCTGGGATAGACCAAAGCGTTCTGCGTGCTCGATGACCATGATTGTGGCTTCGGGGACGTCAACACCGACTTCGATCACTGTGGTTGCGACCAGAATATCGATCACGCCTGCAACAAACCGTTCCATCACCTCGTCGCGTTCCGGGCCCTTCATGCGCCCGTGAATCAGGCCGACCCGATCGCCGTAGAGAATTTGAAGGCTTTTGTGGCGCTCCTCGGCGGCGGCAAGGTCGCTGTCTTCCGAGTCTTCGACCAGCGGACACAGCCAGTAGACGCGGTCACCCTGGCCGATGGCGCGTCCGACTGCCTTCATCAGGTCATCGAGGCGATCAAGCGGCATGGCCCGGGTTTCGACCGGCATGCGACCCGCCGGCTTCTCAAGAAGCTGGGAGACATCGAGGTCGCCATAGGTGGTCATCTGAAGTGTGCGCGGGATCGGAGTCGCGGTCATGACCAGCACATGGACGCCCTTGCTCTTGGAGGTGAGGGCCAAGCGTTGATGCACACCGAACCGGTGCTGTTCGTCGATCACGGCCATAGCGAGATCGCGAAACGCCACATCATCTTGAATGAGGGCGTGCGTGCCGACAGCCAAAGCGCTGCGGCCATTAGCCAGAGCCGCAAGCTTCTCGGCGCGTGCCTTGCCCTTGTCGCGGCCGGTCAGCAGGGTGATTTCAATGCCGGCCGGTGCGGCCATGACCTGAAGCGACGCATGGTGCTGACGGGCCAGCAGCTCGGTGGGTGCGAGCAGCACGGCCTGTTTGCCGTCTTCAACGGTGGCCAGCATCGCCATCAGAGCGACCAGAGTCTTGCCACTGCCGACGTCCCCTTGCAGCAGCCGAAGCATCCGTTCGTCGCCAGCCATATCGGCAAGAATCTCGTCGACAGCAGCGACCTGGGAAAGGGTCATGGTGAAGGGCAGGGCCTGGGCGACCTTTGCCCGCAGGCGGCCATCACCATGCAGGGGACGGCCCTTGGCTTTCTTCTGAGAAGCACGGACAAGGGCCAGGGCGAGCTGATTGGCCAGGAGTTCATCGAAGGCAAGGCGTTCGCGCGGAAGCGCGGACCGTTCCAGATCAAGCCGGCTTTCGGGCGCATGCGCTGCCTCCAGGGCTTCGAGCCAGACCGGCCAGCCATTTTTCTGGAGGTAGGCCGAATCCTGCCATTCAGGAAGTTCCGGCGCCCGTTCTAGTGCTCCGACGATGGCCTTGCGCATCACCTTGGGCGTCAGCCCCTCGGTCAGGGGATAGACCGGTTCGATCAGGTGCAGGTCGTCGGCTTCGTCCAAGGGAACGACATGATCGGGATGAACCATCTGGAGATCGTCGCCGTAGCGTTCGAACTTGCCGCTCACCACACGCTTCTCGCCGACCGGCAGGAGCTTCCTGAGATAATCTTCACGCGCGTGGAAAAAGACGAGAGTGAGCAGACCCGCATCGTCATGGCAGGCAACGCGGTAGGGTTGACGTTTGTTGTGGCCCTTGCGGTGTTCATCGACAGTGACGGTGACCGTGCCGATACGGCCCGGCTCGACGGCTGCGAGATCAGGCAACAACGTGCGGTCAATCAGCCCGCTGGGCAGATGCCAGAACAGATCGACAATTCGCGGCCCTGCCGCCTTTCCCACCAGTTTGGCCAACCGAGGGCCGATGCCATCGAGGCCCGTGACGGGAGTGAAGATGGAAAAGAGAATCTCGGGGCGCATGGGCGCAGCATAGTCATAGCCACGGCGGGTGACATCCTCTGCACACCGGGCTAAACGAACTGCCCCACAGGACCCGCCATCGGCCATGGACCAACGTCGGCACCAGATCAAACGCCTGCACTTTCGTGCTTGGCACCGCGGCACACAGGAAATGGACCTGCTGATGGGCCGATTTGCCGATTCCGTTCTGGAGATCCTGACAGACGAGCAGTTGGGTCGGTTCGAGGTTCTGCTCGAAGCTCCGGACCCTGATCTCTATGCCTGGATTCTGCGCCAGAGGCCGGTGCCAGAGGCGCAGGCCAACGACCTCACCGAGATGATGTTACGATTTCACAAATACGAATAAGAATATGAAAAACATCAGTGATCGACTTTTTTTGGACAAACGAAACATCATCTGCGGCGCCCCTGAAGGTGTTGACGCGAAATGGCTGGCCGATCTGACCGCGGAAGCGCCGGGCCAGGATGTTCTTGTCGTGCTCCGCGATGCGGAACGGGCCCTCCGTGTGGCTGACGCCCTAACCTTTTTTGCACCTGATTCCGGGGTCGTTTCCTTCCCGGCATGGGACTGTCTGCCCTACGATCGGGCCTCGCCGCATCCATCCGTTGCCGGACAGCGGCTCGCCGTGATGGGCGACCTCTGCCGTCGGCCCGCGGACACGGGGACGATGGTCCTGACAACCGCAGGCGCCATGCTTCAGCGTGTACCCCCGCCCGAGGTCATCGGCCCTCTGCGGCGGATGCTTTCCAGTGGCGACAGTGTGGACACGGCTGAGCTCGCAAAGTCGCTGGTGGCCATGGGTTACAACCGGGTGAGCACGGTGATGGAACCCGGGGACTTTTCCCAACGTGGCGATATCTTCGACATTTATCCGTCGGGCGCGCCAGACCCCGTCCGGATAGACTTCTTCGGAGACGAGATCGAACAGATCAAGGCGTTCGATCCCCTGAGCCAGCGGTCGAGCGGCAAGCGGCAGACGGCCGCAATCGATCCGGCGACCGAAATCCTGCTTGATGACGCATCGGTCGAGCGGTTTCGCAACGGCTGGCGTGAACTGTTCGGTGTTTCCGCCAGCAATGACCCGATATACGAAGCGGTCGCTTCAGGCAGTCGCCACCCTGGTGTGGAACACTGGCTGGCGCTGTTTCACAGCCGGTTGGTTCCGTTCGCGGACTACCTCAGGGATCCCGTCATCGTCTTTGACCACCGGGTGCTGGAAGCGCGTGACTCCCGTCTCGACACGGTTCGCGACCACCACGACCATCGGCGCGAAGAGATGCGCGTCGAAGCGGGTACAGACGCCATTCCATACCGCGCGATCGATCCCGACCGGCTGTATCTGAACGAACTTGCGTGGGAGAGCGTGTTCAGCAGCTATGTCTCGGCAGAGCTTTCTCCGTTCTCCGAACCGCCTTCAGCCGACGTCAACGTGCTCGAAGCGGGCGGCCGGCAGGGGCACGAATTCAGCGCCGAACGTCAGCAAAGTAACGTCAATCTCTTCGATGCCGTCGTGGCGCATCTCACGCGCCAGCATGAAGAGAACCGCCGTCTGTTGATCACGGGGCTTTCGGTCGGCAGTCGCAATCGTCTGGCACGCCTGGTGACGGAGCATGGCATGTTGCAGGTCGAGCAGATTGCCACCGCAGACGGTATGGATGACCTGCCTCCCAACACGGTAGCCGCGGCTGTGATGGGGCTGGAGCGGGGTTTCACGACCGCCGACCTCGCGGTGGTGACCGAGCAGGACATTCTGGGTGACAGAATTGCCAGGACCTCCCGGCGTCGTGCGACCCGTGACACCGAACGGTTTCTACAAGAGGCCTCGCAACTTGCCGAAGGCGATATTGTTGTCCATGTCGAACATGGAATCGGCCGTTTCGATGGTCTCCAGACGCTCAACCTGGGCGATGCACCGCATGATTGCCTTCGGCTTGTTTATGATGGCGACGACAAGCTCTTTGTGCCCGTCGAAAACGTCGATGTTCTGTCGCGCTACGGCAGCCATGACTCGGTCGTGCAACTCGATAGGCTCGGCAGTGCGAACTGGCAGTCGCGGCGGGCGCGTCTCAAGGAGCGTATCACCGAGATGGCCGGTGAGTTGCTCAAGGTGGCTGCAGAACGAAAGACCCGGCCTGGCCCGCCGATGAAAGCAACGCAGCGTCTCTATCAGGAGTTCGCCGCGCGTTTTCCGTATCAGGAGACAGACGACCAGGACAAAGCGATCGACGAGGTTCTGGATGATCTCGGTTCCGGTCGTGCCATGGACCGGCTGGTCTGCGGTGATGTTGGCTTTGGCAAGACCGAGGTGGCCATGCGCGCAGCCTTTGTGGCGGCGATGGAGGGCTTCCAGGTCGCCGTGGTGGTGCCGACGACGCTGTTGGCACGGCAGCATCACGCGAGCTTCGTCGAGCGCTTGAAGGGGCTGCCGGTTCGCATCGAACAGCTCTCCCGCTTTGTGCCGTCCAAGCAGATGAAGGACACGAAGGACGGACTGGAAGGCGGTAAGGTCGATATCGTGGTCGGCACCCACGCTCTGCTGGCCAAGGATGTCGAGTTCAAAAACCTCGGGCTGCTGATCGTCGATGAGGAACAGCACTTCGGCGTGGCTCACAAGGAACGGCTGAAGCAGATAAAGGCCAATGTGCATGTTCTGACGCTGACGGCGACGCCGATCCCCCGCACGCTGCAGATGTCACTGGTGGGAGTGAAGGATCTCAGCCTGATCGCCACCGCACCGGTCGATCGGCTGGCCGTTCGGACCTTTGTCGGACCTTATGACAGCGTGACCGTGCGGGAGGCTGTCCGCCGCGAACAGCTCAGGGGCGGCCAGAGCTATTTTGTCTGCCCCCGTATTGCCGACCTCAACCGCATTCACAAGCAGCTTGAGGAGTTGATCCCCGAGGCGCGTTTTGCGGTGGCCCACGGCCAGATGACCGGAGCAGAGCTGGAGCGGATCATGGCAGCGTTCTACGAGGGCGATGTCGATGTGCTGATCTCGACGACGATCGTGGAATCGGGGCTCGATATTCCCAACGTCAACACCATGATTGTGCACCGGGCCGACATGTTCGGTCTGGCGCAGCTCTATCAGTTGCGCGGCCGTATCGGGCGATCCAAGACACGCGCTTATGCCTACCTGACCTTGCCACCGGGCAAGAAGGTCACCGAGACCGCCATGCGGCGGCTGGAGGTGTTGTCACGTCTTGATACGCTGGGTGCCGGGTTCAGCCTGGCGAGCCACGATCTGGACATTCGGGGCGCCGGCAACCTGCTGGGAACGGAGCAGAGCGGTCACATCAAGGAAGTCGGCATCGAGCTCTATCAGCAGATGCTGGAGGAGGCCGTGCAGGCCCTGCGTGCCGCACGGGAGGGCGTCGCTGCAACAGGGACCGGGACCTGGACCCCGGAAATCGCCGTGGGCTCCGCCGTGCTCATCCCTGACGACTACGTCCGAGACCTTGATGTGCGCCTGGGCCTTTATCGCAGGATCGCGGCCCTGGAGGACTGGGAAGAGATCGACACGCTGCGGGTCGAGCTGGATGACCGTTTCGGCGAACCGCCGGCAGAGGTCGACAACCTGCTCGAAATCGTTGCGATCAAGGCGTCGTGCCGCAGGGCCGGAATCGCCAAGCTCGATGCCGGACCGCGCGGAGCCGTGGTGTCCTTCCATGACGACGTCTTCATCAATCCCTCGGGACTGGTCGACTGGATCGCCAGTCAAGCCGGCACGGTAAAGCTGCGACCCGATCACCGGATTGTCGTGATGCGGAGCTGGGACAAGGTCGAGGTACGGCTGGCCGGTGCACGCGACCTGGCGCAGGCTCTTGCCGATATTGCCGCCGCGGCACAGTAGCCTGCCTGATCAGGCGGCGGAGGTCTCTCGCGCGCTTTCGATCATGCGCTGCAGGACTTCAGGCGATTGGGCGCCGGACACGGCATAACGTCCGTCGAGAATGAAGCAGGGCACGCCGTTGATGCCCATGCGCTGGGCAAGGTTGTGTTCGGCCAGCACGGTGTCCGAACCCTCGTCGGTTTCAAGGAAGGCCAGGACTTCGTCACTCGTCAGGCCGGCCTTGGCAGCGAGCTCCACGAGGTTGTCAACGTCACCGATGTCGACTCCTTTGAGAAAATAGGCCTGAAAGATTTCCTCGACCAGCGTGGTCTGGACACCATGTTCGCCGGCCCATCCGATCAGACGGTGCGCCAGAACTGTGGACGGCGTCCGGTAAATGTCGCCGAAGGCAAAGAGGATGTCCTCCTCGTAGCCAGCACGCGCGATCGTGTCGTAGAGCTCCATGGCCCGCTGGGAACTGCCAAACTTCAGCGAAAGATAAGCGTTTAGCTCCATCCCGTCGGACGGCATGTCCGGATTGAGCATGAAAGCGCGCCAGCGAATGTGTGGCTGCCGGTCTGGCGGAATGTCGTCTAGTGTCCGCTCCAGACGGCGCTTGCCGATGTAGCACCAGGGACAGACGGGATCGGAGAAGATGTCGAGGATCATGCCGATATGGTAACGGAATCCGCGGCTTTGATCACCTGATCGTGGATTCAGTCTTCGTCGGGTAACGGCTACAGGATGGGGCCTGCAAGGACACCGACCATGCTTCGTGTCATCCGCCAGATTCTGTCACCCGAAGATGTCACCGCTGTGAAGACGGCGGCCGCGAACGGCACGTTTGCCGACTGCATGTCCTCAGCCGGTTTTCTGGCCGCCGATCGAAAGAACTACGAGGAACTGGCACTGGGCCAGAACCCAACGCGATCAGATCGTGCGTATGGTCCTGCAACGCCTGTGGCAGAACAAACAGCTCCAGATCATCGTTCGGCCACGCCGCATCAGGCCGCCCATTGTGTCGCACTATCGGTTGCGCTACGGCGATCACATGGACGAAGTGATCATGGGCGGTGCCCAGCCGTTCCGGGTGGACTGTTCGATCACGATCTTTCTCAACGACCCTGCGAGTTACGAGGGGAGAACTCGTTATCAACACAACACCGGGGGAGCAGCACCTGAAGCTCGAGCCCAGCGACGCGGCGATCTATCCGACGCAGTATGTGCACTGTGTCGAGGAGGGCGCATCCGGCGAACGGCTGGCCTACGTGACATGGATGGAGAGCCTCGTGCGCGATCTCGGGCAGCGCGAAGTTCTCTATGATCTCGCGATCGCCGCCGAGCACGTCCACAAACTCGACACGCAACGTGAGGCCTTCATGATGCTGGAGAAGGCACGCTTCAACCTGTTGCGGATGTGGGCGGAGACTTAGAGTTTTCGATCAGGGCTGTGACGCCCTCGCGGTCAAGCCGCCATCGCACACCAACAACTGACCGGTTGTGAACGCCGATTCTTCACTGGCAAGCCACAGGGCGAGGTTGGCGATGTCCGTGGGGCGGCCGATGCGGCCAATAGGCTGGTTGGCGTCGAGGGTTTTGGCGGCCTCAACGGGGTCCGCAACACTGTCTAGATAAGCATCCATCATGTCGGTCTTGATCCATCCGGGACAGATGACGTTGCAACGGATGTTCTGGTCACCGTGGTCGACGGCAATGGCCCGGGATAGGGCGTGCACCGCACCCTTTGTCGCACAGTATGCGGCAAGGCCGGGATCGGCGACAAAGCCGTCATAACTGCCGATGTTGATGATCGATCCGCCACCGCCTTCGGCCATCACGGGAATCGCGGAACGGCAGGTGAGAAACACACCTTTGACATTGATGCTGAAGATCCGATCCCATTCCTCGTCGGTCGTGTCGACGATGGTCTTTTCGACCTGGATGGCGGCGTTGTTCACGAGGACGTCGAGCCCGCCGAGTTTTTCCTGCGCCGTCATGACGAGCTTTCGTGCGTGATCAGGTGAGGCGGTGTCGCCCGGAAGGAACTCGACATATTCGGAGAAGGGTTCGGCGGGAGCCGACCGCGCGGTGACGATCACTGTTGCGCCTTCTGCAACGAACCGGTCAACGATCGCGCGCCCGATGCCTTTGGTACCGCCTGTGACGAGACAACGCTGGCCAGCGAGCCGTTTGGTCATGAGTTATGTCCCTGGGATGATCTTCGGTCGAAACGTAATTGAACGAACGTTCAATGTCAGTCCTCTATTTTTTGCCTGCGCGAATGCCCCTTGGCCGGACGCACAGTTTGGTGTTTTGTGCCATTCAACCGACCGGAGAGTTTCGTGAACTTCCGAACCCTCGCTTCTGTTCTTCTGGCTGTTCTGTGTGCGACAACACTGCTTTCAGCCTGCAGCACCTTCGACGAGCCCGGAGTAGACCCGACGAACCTGGAGATCGGCCCTGACGAAACCGCCGATCTGTTATTCCCGGACAGTGTTGCTGCTCCTCCGGCCCTTGGCGAGATTCTCGCCAACCACCGTGCCCGGTCGACCGCCTATCATCTCGACGCCCTGCGCATGCCGGCGGGCGAATGGGACGGTTATGTGCAGGCCTCCAACGGTTCCTTCCTCCAGTGTCTGATCGCATGGGGGCCCTCGGACGCCAGACTGGGCATTTCAACGGGCTGGCACGGACGGGTTTTCATTCAGTTTCGTGCACCGGAATGGCCGCTGGAGACTCTGGTGAGACAGACCGATCTCGTGGTCACGATTGATGGTGCCAACGAGAGAGCAGTTCCCCTTGAAGGCAGCGGTGACATGCTGTGGGGTAACTTCGGATCCGATTTTGTGTTTGCCCAGGCTCTGGCCGATGGCGATGAGCTGGTGATGAGCGCCGGCAACCACGTGATGGTGTATCCCCTGGTCGATTCCCATCTTGCCATTCCCGCCCTTTACGAATGCGCGGGCCTTCAGACGGAAGAAGGCGGCAACGGCGGTTTCAGCATTATCGGCCTGGACTCCACGGGAGGCGACAAATCGGGCCTGACAGAAGCTTTTGTCCAGGTTCTCTTTCAGAGCGGATTTGGCGACATCGTGCTGCGCCCTGTCGGTGCAACCCACGAACTCTATGGAACGCGTACTCTCTTTTCCGCACCGGCTTGGAGCGGAGAGGCTGAACTCTATGCCCGCGTGTTTGGCTTTGTGCGCGACGAAAAGAAAGCCCTGATCGAAATCGCAAATGACGCCGGGCGCGCCTGCCGAGGAGAGGTTGCGGCACGCCTGATCCGCCTTGAGCCTATCGACGGGATCGGCCAGTTCGGCAAGGCTTCGATGCTCTGCGATGCGGAGACCGGAGAGTTTGTGATGGAGACTCTCGCCTACTTCGACGGCGAGAGTGTTCTGGTGCTTCATGCGATTGTCGATGATGTCGGCGAGCGCGAGCGTCTCAACGACAGCTACGACCGTGTCATCGCCCGCATCGCCGCGACAGGCTGACAGGGGGAAATTCCACCTAGACGATTCGGTCCGCAGCGCAGGGGGAGGCTTTGACCTGAGGTTAATAGTCCTCGGGGTTACCCCAACATTCGACGAGGAATGTGTGACGCTCGGCATTCGAGGCAATCTCTGCGACGTCCAGGCTTTCTTCGGACGGGGTCACGAGATACTCGACACCGTGAGCGCCCAGAAAAGCCTCGACGATGGCTGCCTTGATCGCGAAGTTCACGTTCTGCGGCACATCCTCGGCCGACCCCGACACCAGTTCCGAGGAAACCACGCCGATCACGTTGCCACTGCGGTCGAGCAGGGGGCCACCACTGTTTCCAGGCTGGATGGGTGCAGAGAACTGATACTCGCGGAAGTCGTCGTTGAAGCCCGACAGGGCGCTGATCATGCCGTCGGTGACATTACCGAAGGACGACAGTGTTCCGTGGAGCGGAAAACCGATGACCACGACAGATTCGCCACGAGAGACCTTGGGTTGAGAACGGAAGCTTGCGACTTCCAGAGGCTCGCTGACGGAGACAGTGATCAGGGCCAGATCATTGTCTTCATCGAATCCGTTGAGCCTCGCCTGGCCGAGATCGCCGACGCGGATCTCCTCACAATCTTCGATGACGTGATGGTTGGTGACGATATCACCAGTCGAGGACACCACGAATCCCGTGCCTGTGGCCCAAAGCTCGAGATTGACGGCAGGCGCTTCCGAGACAATGTCGCTGCCCAGCCCGCCGATTCGTCGTGTCAGGCTCACGGCCGTCGTCAGGGCATAGATGAGGGTTTCATCGACTTCCCCGGTGACCGGCAATCCAACTTCTTCCTGGAAGGCGATGATGGAGTTGCGGGTCTGCGGACCCATTACACCGTCAACATAACCCACGTCATATCCTAGGTTCTGAAGCATCTCCTGGGCCAGCAGGACCTGCTCGCTAGAATCGCCATCCTGCGGAACGGCCTCCTCGATGACGGTCTCTGGCTCGTCCGTCACCTCATCGGGCACATCAGTGACCTCAGGATCCAGACTGCTGATCACCATTTCATCTTCGATCTCGTCTTCCACCTCCTCAACCGGAGTTTCGTCGTCGGGCGTTTCACTGGGTTTGGTGCCACCTCCCTGGTTAAAGATCACGCCGCCCAGCGTGGTCTCACCACTTTCGGGTTCTGATGCATCCTGGTCACCCAGCACCACACTGCGATTTGGCACAGCCTGATCATCCTTCCAGAAGGCATAAGTCACCTCGCCATTGTTGTCGTAGTAGATGCCATAGCCATTGTGGAGATCGTCAAGCAACTGACCCTCGTAACGATCACCAGCGAACGCGTTGTCGCCGGCATACTCGAAAACGCCGTATCCTTGGTTGTAACCGTCCGAGAAGTCGCCAGCGCCCGTGGTGCCCCGCCAGAACGGACTTTCAAGGTAGTAGTAGACGCCCAAGGTCTCGAACGCCCAGTCGATGAACTGTCCGGCGTACTTGTCACCTTCGGCGGTGTAGTCGGATTGGAAATAGTAGACGCCAAACCCTTCGGCGACGTCGTCGCGAAACTGACCTTCGTAGCGGTCGCCATGCGAGTCGTCGTTGTCGAGGAAGTAGAGGACGCCATTTCCTTCGAATAAGCCATCAACAAACTGACCTTCATAGCGTGACCCCGTGTCGTAGTAGAAAATACCGAGACCGTTGGGTTCACCGTTTCTGACCTGGCCCTGGTAGCTGCCGATGTCGTAGTCGACACTCCGGATTTCCGACTTGTCGAGACTGGTTGCCTGTCGGGCATACTCACGGGCGCGTGCGGCGGAGCTTTCTGCTTTTTCGACCGCTTCCCAGGCTCGCGCTTCAGCTTCGCGTGCGAACCCCGCAGCTTCCTCGGCCTCATTGAGCACATCTTCTGCCGCCGCTGACAACACGGGACCCGACGTCCACGCCAGCATCAGAGCGACAAGCCCCGAGAGAAATACAGAAGAGAAGCGAGAAAGAGACATGACAGAACGCGCCCTGCGTTGGATCATAGCGACGATAACCGCCGGCAATTCATTCGGCTAGGTTGTCACACGTCATGGCGGGCAGAGCGTGCACTTTTGCATCACAGACCAGAGAACAATGGAGCCATCGCATGGGTTGGACCGGCAAGATTCTTCGCGTGAACCTGACAGAAGGCCGCTGCGACAGCGAACCTCTGAACATAGAATGGGCCGAGCAGTTTCTCGGTCAGAGAGGTCTCGCCTCCAAGTATCTGATGGAGTCCATGGATCCGTCGGTCGACGCGCTGGACCCCGGCAACGTTCTGATCTTCGCGACCGGCCCCCTGACAGGTACGATGGCACCCACCGCGGGCCGCTACTCTGTCATCACCAAGGGTGCGCTGACCAATGCCATTGCCTGTTCGAACTCCGGCGGCAAGGTCGGCCCGGCGATCAAGCTGGCCGGCTGGGATATGGTCATCTTTGAAGGAAAATCGCCCAAACCCGTGTATCTCTGGATCGACGATGACCATGTTGAGCTGCGCGACGCAGATCACCTTTGGGGTCGCTCGGTCTGGGAGATCGAGCCCGAAATCAAGGCGGAACTCGGCGATCCAGAGATCAAAGTCGCCTCGATCGGCCGTTCCGGCGAGAAGCTCGTTCGTTTTGCCTGCGTTGTGAACGATATGCACCGCGCGGCGGGGCGTTCCGGTGTTGGCGCGGTGATGGGATCGAAGAACCTCAAGGCCATTGCGGCACGCGGCACCGGTGGCGTGACCGTGAAAGACCCCAAGAAGTTCATGGCAGCCGTGGCGCACGCCAAGAGCACCCTGCAGCCGCACCCCGTCCGCGAGCGGTTCATCAAGATCGGCACCCACGCGATGCTCGACGTCACCCACAACTACGGCAGCCTGCCGACCCGAAACGAGCGCGATGTGCAGTTCGAGGGTGTGAACAAGCTCAACGCCGCGGCATCACAGGCCCCGCATGGCCCCAATGACACGGTGAACCTGATCACCAACAAGGCGTGTTTTGCCTGCACGATCGCCTGCGGCCGCATTGCCCAGATCGACCCCGATCACTTTTCGATCAAAGACAAGCCGCAGTACCACACGGCTTCGGGCGGTCTGGAGTATGAGAATGTTTTCGCACTCGGTGCCATGGTCGGTGTCGACGACATCGACGCTGTGACCTTCGCCAACTTTGTCTGCAATGAAGACGGCATGGATACGATCTCCTTCGGTGGCGCACTGGCCGCCGCGATGGAGCTCTATGAAGAGGGTGTGATCACCAAGGAGCAGACGGGTGTCGATCTGTCGTTCGGTTCGGCGGAGGGCCTGGTCCAGATGGCCGAGGAATGTGCCAAGGGCCAAGGTTTCGGTGCCGACGTCGGCCTGGGCGCCAAGCGCCTGAGCGAAAAGTACGGTCATCCAGAGTTCTCCATGACCGTGAAAGGACAGGAGTTCCCGGGATACGATCCGCGTGCAATGCAGGGCATGGCGCTGGCCTATGCCACATCGAACCGTGGGGCTTGCCATCTGCGCGCCAGTCCCTTCGCCTCGGACTTCCAGACGACAGAACGCGAGGGTAAGGCCGAGATCGTCAAGACGACCCAGGACGAACGCGCCGCCATGTTCGATTCGGCTGGCATTTGCGCCTTTATCGCCGCAGCGGTGAACATCGATCAGATCGCCGCAATGCTCGATGGTGCGCTTGAGTCGGAGTGGACCGCCGATCGCATCCGCGAGACCGGCGAGCGTATCTGGAACCTGGAGCGTCTCTTCAACAATGCGTCGGGCATGGGCCGCAAAGACGACACCCTGCCCGAACGCATGCTCAAGACGCCGGCGCCGTCCGGCATCGCCAAGGGCATGGTGGCGGAACTCGATGAGATGCTGCCCGAATACTACGACATGCGAGGCTGGGACGAAGAAGGCCAGCCGCGCGGGCAGACCCTGACACGCCTTGGGTTGGGATGAAGATCCGCATCAAGTTGGTTGCCCATGCCGGGAAGCCGGTCGCGGGGATCGGCTCTGACGGAGAAGGCGAGTTGTATGTCCCCGACGGGGCAACCGTCGGGGATGTCATGGCACGCCTCGACGTAGCCCGCGAAACGCTCACGATGACCCTGGTGAACGATGAGGTCGTGCGACCGGCATTGCACGACGCGCATGTCCTGGCGGCCGGTGATTTGCTGACCGTGTTCCCTCCCATCGAAGGTGGCTGACGTCTGCGCCCCGATGACCCCGTCATGAGCGACCTCGATCTCGTGACCGTGTGCGCCCTAGAAGAAACCAGCTTTCAGGCATGGCCCTGTCTGGACCACACCGATATTTTTCGCTGGCTGCTGCGTTTTTCCGGAGGACACACACACGCCGTGCCAACTCGGTGGATGTGTTGGAGCGCAGCGGAGCAAAAGTCATCCAGCGGATCGCAGAGGCGGAATTGGATTCCTGTCTCGAAGCACAGGGTTACGAACGGCATGATCCGACGCTGACGATGATCGGCGCCATCCCCCGGCGCATTGCGGGGCACACTGACGTCCGGCTGTCGACGACACTGACGCCTGCATGGTTCGATGGGTTCTGTCGACACAGCCCCGTGGCACAGCATCATCGTGAGTCTCGCCAGTAGATTCTGGGGCACGTGTCCGGTGAGGTGATGTACGCATCGATCGAGCAGGAGGCACAACCCGTCGCGTTGGGCATGTCGGTGGCCGAAGGCGACCGGGCGGGGTTCTTTGAGGTTCTCGTCGCCGAGAGACTGCGCCACCGGGGGTTGGGTCGGCAGATCATGGAAACGCTGATGGCCTGGGCACGGGACGATGCCGGTGTAAAAACCGTGTGGTTGCAGGTCGTGGAAGCCAATACCCCAGCCGTTTCGCTCCACCGATCATTCGGCCTTGATGCGATTTAAAGTTACCACTACCGCGCACGACCGGCCTGAACAGGCTTGCAGTCCTCACGGTTTGGCCCTGTGATGGACGTGATGGAGGCTGCCATGACCGAAACGCGACTGACCTGCTGCCTGACCTTCGACTTCGACGCGATGTCGGTCTGGATCGGGTCATACAAATCGGTCAATCCCAGCGAGATTTCTCGGGGCGAGTTCGGGGCTGTGGCCATTGCGCGTATCCTCGACCTGCTGGCGCGACATGATCTTCCGGGGACCTTCTGCATCCCTGGTCACACGGCCTACGCCTATCCCGACCTAGTCAAACGCATCCATGATGCGGGTCATGAGATTGCTCATCACGGTTGGGTTCATGAAAATCCTGCTGATTTTGACGAGGCTGGTGAGCGAGCCAATATGGAGAAGGGCTTTGAGGCTCTTCATGCGTCCTGTGGGGTGCGTCCGGTCGGGTACCGTTCGCCAGCATGGGATTTCAGCGAGCGCACGACTGAGATCCTGCAGGAGTTCGGATTCCTCTACGATTCCAGCCTGATGGGCGATGACTACACGCCGTACTACATGCGCTCGGGCGACCGTGCGCCCGCTGATGCGCCCTACACGTTTGGCTCTCTCATCGATATTGTGGAGCTGCCGGTTAGCTGGACGCTGGATGATTTCCCGTATTTCGAGCTCGACAGCTCCGGCGGCGGCCTCAAATCAGCTTCGCATGTCGAAGAGATCTGGCGTGACGAATTCTCCTTCGCTCACGGCCATGTGCCGGGCGGCATTTACAATCTCACCATGCATCCGCAGGTCATTGGTCGAGGGCATCGTCTGATGATGCTCGAACGACTGATCGGGTTCTTCAAAGAGCACGAAGGGGTGCGGTTCGACACGCTGGGCGGCTACGCGATATCATGGCGCGAAGCCAACACGCTGGAGGCATGGCGCAGTTCCGACTCGGTTCATGTTCCCGCAGCAGAGAGCAGGAGGTGACAATAGTTAACGTGATC
Organism: Rhodospirillaceae bacterium; assembly: GCA_002722885.1. Classification (GTDB taxonomy): domain Bacteria; phylum Pseudomonadota; class Alphaproteobacteria; order SP197; family SP197; genus SP197. Next base: position 7,470 of record PBNE01000012.1, on the reverse strand, counting down.
CACCAGATCATTGAGGACGATGGCGACATTCCGAACAATAGTCAGTTGCCGCTGATCCTCTACAAGGGCGCGCTGAAGACGCGGACGAATGATCCCGATGCAGAGTTTCAGGTCCTGTTCCACAGCAACAACTGGGGCAACGGCTGGCGCGATCAGGTGATCTTCTCCTACCACCACTATCATGCCGAGGCGCATGAGGTGGTCGGGATCGCGCAGGGCCAGGCAACCATCCAATTTGGCGGGCCTGATGGTCCGGTATTTGATGTTGAGGCCGGGGACGTCGCCTTGATTCCCGCCGGTGTCGGCCATTGCCGTCTCGATGATGAGCCCGGTCTTTCAGTTGTCGGAGCCTACCCGCCCGGCCAGAGCGCGGATGTGAAGCGGCAGGGCGAGGCCGACGGCGAGGGCATTCGCTGTACCGTAAGGGCCGTGCCCTTGCCCGCCACAGATCCGGTTGGAGGGTCAGACGGGGCAGCCATCAAACTCTGGGTCAGTTGATCTCGATCCAGTTGACCTGACAGACCCAACGGATGTGCATATCCTCTTCGCCGACAGCTGGGTCATCAGCCATCGGCCCGACAAAATCCAGACGGGACCGAACTGATTGGGCGTGGCTAGACCCTGTTCGTCTTCGAGGGCCAGGATGAAATCGTGTTCCTAGGCCTCCGCCCCCGGGAAGCTTGATGTGTAGTGGTCGAGAGCCGTGACGCTGATGGTGTCACCGTTGGCAATGACCGTATCGAGAAGATCGCGGAGCAGGGGGCCACGAAACGTGTTCACGCCGTCTGTGAAGGGCGTCGACGTCGTGATTTCGTGCATGCCAAGCCCTTCAGGAATCGCACGGTCAAATCCCGCCGCAGGGCCCATCATGTTAGTGATTTCAATCTCGCCACCAACACAGAGCAAGTGCTGTCCAGTGGGTTCAGGGATCCCGTCGGCACGCGCGGATGACAGAGCCAACACAAGCGTGAAGGCAAGGACAAGACTGCGGATCATGGCATCCTCATAGCTGACGGGGAGAGTTTAGCGGCGATTGCATCTGTTGTGATGTTGCAGTGATCACTTTGCGCGCACCGCCAGCCAGATCCCGAACAGGATCACGGCGGACGCCATGCCGAAGGTCCAGCCGATGGCTTCACTGAGCAACAAGCCCGCCAGGATGACCCCTGAGATCGGCTGGAAGAACTGGAACAGGCCCATCCGGGTAATCCCGCCCTTACCGAGCGCGTAGTACCAGAGGATGTAGCCGATGATCGTGACACCGATGGCAAGGTAGATCACACCGCTCCAGGCCATGAACGACGCCTCGGCCGTGGTGATTTCGGTGATGAGGAACGGCACCACGGGAAGCAGCAGGATCGCCCCCAGACCCGCGCCCCAGAAGGTCGTGCCCGTGGCGGCATAGCCTTCTCGCTGGAGACGGCCGCCGGCGACATAGCCCAGGGCAGCAAAGGTGTTGGCGCCCAGAACGATCAGATCGCCTTCAACCGTGGCGGTGTGACCGGAGACATCGCGGCTACCGATCAGCCAGATTTCACCCGCCAGAGCGACGGCACAACCGACCCACCACATCCGTGCAGGCACGGTTCTGTCCCAGAGGCATGCGATCGCACCGGTGAAGAGCGGAAGGCTCGCCAAGATCATCGACGCGTGGTTGGCCGAAGTGCGTTCAACACCGATCGAAAAGAGCAGGGGGAAAGCAATGAAGCCGCAGACGCCCGACAGCACCAGCGTGCCGCGCTGGCTGTTGCCCACAGGCAGTGGGATACGCATCAGCAATGCCACAGGCAAAGCAGCCAGCCCACCGATGGCCGTACGCAGGACACTGACAGCCAGAGGCGAAAGATCGGCAATGGCCAGTTTGGTCGCAACCGGCGAGGCGCCCCAGATCACGACGGCCGCCAGGGCGCAGAAAACAACAAGAGGTGCCATGGCCCCGGTCAGCCCATCTGCTCGAAGGTCTCACGGTAGGGTGTCATGTCATGCGCCGCATGGGCCGCAAACACCCGTTCCCGCGCGACATCAAGGTCTCGGGCAACGGCTTCGGCGTCGCCGGCTTTGATGTCCTTGCCAATCGCCGCGATCCGATTACCTGCAATCAGGATGTCGGCCTTCGGCAGCGTTCCCAGTTCAGGATCGACCGTGATTACCGCAGCATTGCGGATGAGGCGCTGGTTGGTCATCGGTTTTCCTTGCCGTTTCAGCGGATCAAGCTAGATCATGCAGCGCAAGGCCGCGCAAGCTGCCTGAGAGACGGAGGTCGCGTGAGCATTCTTGGAAAGATTATCGGCGGAACCCTGGGTTTTGCCATCGGAGGACCGCTGGGCGCCATTCTGGGCGCTGCGGCCGGTCATGTGGCCGACCGCAAGGGAGCATTCGGCGGTGGCGGCGATGCGCCACGCATCAAGGCGCCGCGCGAGAGACTACAGGTCGCCTTCACCGTCGCCGTTGTGACTCTGGCAGCCAAGCTCGCCAAGGTCGACGGCCAGGTCACGCGCGATGAGGTGTCCACCCTAAAACGCATCTTTCACATTCCAGAAAGTGCGTCGGGCGAGATCGGCGCGATCTTCAACGAGGCCAAGAAGGACTCGGAAGGGTTTGAGCCCTACGCCCGGCAGATCGCCATGCTGTTGCGTGGCAATCCGGCTGTTCTAGAAGACCTGCTTGGTGCTCTGCTGATGGTGGCCCACGCCGATGGCGTTTATCACCCGAAGGAGCGCGCCTACATCGCCGAAGTCGGCAGAATCTTCGGCTTCAGCCCCGACCATATCCGGCGGATCGAAAGCACCTTCATCTCCGGCGGTTCGGCCGATGAGACCGACCCCTACGAGGTTCTCGGCGTGACCTCGAAGGCAAGCGACAGCGAGGTCAAGAGCGCCTACCGCAAGCTCCTTCAGGAAAACCATCCGGACAAGCTGATGTCCCAGGGGTTGCCGGAGGAGTTCATCGAAGTCGCCAACAAGAAGATGGCCGAGATCAACGCGGCCTACGACCGGATCAAGACGGAGCGCAATCTCTCCTGACTTTTTTGCACGGCCGCGTGTGATTCAGTTAGTATGCAAAGCAGCAAATGGAGGTGTGTGATGGCTGCAGTTGCTGCCGAGAAGACTATCATCAAGGACCCTGTCGAACTGCCATCGTTTGACGCCGGCAACGGATCGGTGCCCGAAGAGGCCATTCAGTCGTACGAACGCGACGGTGTGGTTTGCCTCCGCCATGCCATCGCACAGGACTGGATTGCGACCTTGGCCGAAGGCATGGAACTTGCCATTCAGCAGAGTTCCGAGCGCGATCTGGCCATCAGCATCGCCAATCCGGGCGAGCCGGGTTTTTTCTTTTACGACACCTTCATGTGGCAGCGGATCGACAACTTCAAACGCTTCGCCTTTGAGTCCAATGCCGCTGACCTCGCCATGCAGGTGATGCGCTCGAAATCCCTGATCTTCTATTTCGATTTCATGCTGGTGAAAGAACCCGGCACCAGCCGCAAGACGCCATGGCACTACGACGAGGCCTACTGGCCGGTGACCGGCGAGCAGATCTGCAACTTCTGGATCGCGCTTGATCACATTCCGATTGAAACGGCTCTGCGCTTTGTGCGCGGTTCTCACCAGAAACGAGATCAGAAGTTCCGTTCGGTTCACTTCGACCCCAACGATGCCTACGGCGATCCGGAAGACCTGCCGGTGCCGCCGGATTGGGACTGCATCGAAGGCGATCACGAAATCGTCTATGCACCGCTGGAGCCAGGCGATGTTCTGGTCTTCCACAGCCGCACTCATCACAGTGCACCGGGCAACAGTCTGAAGAGCACACGCCGCCGGGCCTTGGCGACTCACTGGCTGGGTGACGACATCCGGTACAACGACAAGCAGATCGAGACCGACCCGCCCTATCGCGGCGAAAACCTCGTCCACGGCGGTTCAATGGAGTGTGAAACCTTCCAGCGTGTCCGCTGATGCAAGCTGATCTATCTTGGGCGACTCCTGCTCGAATGCCCTGCGAACTTCTCAGCGCTGCGCGGTCTGCCAGTTCTCGGCACGGTAGAACGGGATGTAGTCGGGCTCCAGCGGTTCGCGTCCGGCGATCAGGTCGGCGGCCTTTTCGCCCAGCATGATGCAGGTGGCGTTGAGATTGGCCGTGACAACATTGGGCATGATCGAGGCATCGACGACACGAAGGTTCTCGACACCGTGGACCTTCGTGTCGCGGTCGACCACGGCCATGTCGTCGTAGCCCATCTTGTTGGTACAGGCCGGATGATGTTCGGTCTCTCCGGTGGCCCGCGCAAATGCGTCGACATCAGCATTGCTGGTGATATCGATGCCTGGAGCCAACTCCGCGCCGCGATAGGGCGCCAGCGCTTCCTGGGCAATGATTTCGCGGGTCAGGACAAGGGCTTCCCGGAACTCCTGCAGATCGTTTTCGGTCTGCAGGTGGTTGAACTGGATGCGCGGCGGATCGAACGGATCGGTTGAACGCAGCTTCACGAACCCCCGGCTTGTCGGGCGCATCTGGCTGATGTGGGCCTGAAAGCCATGGGCCTTCTTGGGCATCGTACCGTCGTAGTTCATGGCGACCGCGACGAAGTGATGTTGGATGTTCGGGAACTCGATGCCCGGACGGCTGCGGAAGTAACCGCCTGCCTCGAACAGGTTCGATGCGGCGATGCCGGTCTTCGAGGTGAACCACTCCATGCCCACCTTGAGCTGCCCCAAGGGCGTGGTGGCGCTGTAGAGCGAAACCGGCTGCGTGCATTCGTACTGAATCGGCCAATCCAGATGATCCTGGAGATTCTCACCGACTCCCGGCAGATCCTGGACCACCGGAATGCCCATCTCCCTGAGATGCTCGGCATTGCCGATGCCCGAGCGAAGCAGAACCTGGGGCGAGTTGAACACGCCACAGGACAGGATGACCTCGCGGTCCGCATAGATTGTTCGCGTCTGGCCGTTCTGGATGAGCTCAACGCCGACCGCCCTGGTGCCTTCAAACAGGACCCTGTTGGTCGTGCAGTCGGTTTCGACCGTGAGGTTGGGACGAGACAGGGCAGGGTGCAGATAGGCTCGCGCCGTGCTGTTGCGCACGCCGCCGAGGACAGTGCGCTCCATGAAGAACACACCTTCCTGCTGAAAGCCGTTCACATCGTCCGTACGCGGATATCCGGCCTGCTGGGCCGCCTCGATATAGGCGGCATAGAGCGGACTTGAACCGGTCGCGATCGAAATCTCCATGGGTCCGTCGCGGCCGCGAAAATCGTCGTCGCCGAGATCGGTTTTCTCCATCTTCTTGAAGTAGGGCAGGCAGTGCGCAAACGACCAATTGTTGAGCTGATTGGTCGCCCAGCCGTCATAATCCAGCGGATTGCCGCGCAGGTAGACCATCCCGTTGATCGAGGAGGATCCACCCAGGACCTTGCCACGGGGATAGAAGATGCGCCGACCGTTCATGTGCGGTTCGGGCTCGGAGTGGTAGTACCAGTTGAATTTACGTCCGTTGATGATCTGCCACGCGGAGGCCGGCATCTTCAGCAGGTAGAGGGAGCGGTCGACCGGACCCGCCTCCAGAACCTTGACGCTTGCATCGGAATTTTCACTCAGTCGGCTGGCCAGAACACAGCCCGACGAGCCCGCCCCGACAATGAGATAATCGACCGTCTCGGTCATGCTTCATCCACTACGACGGCGCCAAGCGCCAAAGGAACTACTAGAGATAATCAGGAAGCAACGATTTCTATATCACCGGGCCCCATCTGACCCATTTCGGCAACGGCTTTATAGCCGGCGGTCGACCCGTTGGTGTCATAGAATAGGATACCATTGGACTGAGAATAGATGAAGCTGTCGAGACCCGAGGCATGGTTCGAGTTGGTGCCAGCATTCGTTCCGTCATAGTTATCAGCAATGACTGAAAAGTTAGTTCCCTCAGTCAGTGTACCCACGGTGAAATTGTCAAAAACAGACGAAAGCAGCTTTAGTGTATCGGTTCCACTTTCGAAATCAGTGATATCTTCCACGCTACCGGCATTATTTTCGTTCGAAAACGCCCCATTCGCAGACACAGAGAACAAAGCGTTTCCGTTGTTGATGAAAAAAGTATCCGCGCCGCTGCCACCGGTGAACTCGTCGATGCCATCTCCGCCAACGAGTTCGTCATTCCCATCTCCGCCTAAAAGAATATCGCCATTTGAATTACCAGTGCTAAAGGCGACTAGCGTATCATTACCAGTGCCGCCATCCAGCGTCTCTCTGGTATTTGCCTGGCTAGCCCAGATACGGTCGTTGCCGGCGTCGCCATCAATCTGCGTCTGTCCCACCAGTGCGGCCAAAGCATCATTGCCAATGCTGGCGTCATTAATCGAGGTTATCCAGGAAAATGTAATAGATGCGCCCGCTGCCAGCGTCAGCGCCTCAAAGGTCAGGTTGATCCCGATATCAGCCAAAGCCCCGTTGGGATCAGCTGGCGAATTGAAGGCACTAGAAGCGAAAGGATCAAGGTTTTTGAAACCAAACGCCGAAGCCCTGACCTTAACCGTGTCCTGAGCCAAGCTATTGTCGTTGTTGATCGCGGTCTGGTCGGCCAACATCAGGATGTTGCGCCCAAAAGTAGCGCTCGATGCGTTAACAGCCGCGACGCCTAAAGAACTAGGATTAAGTAACACATCGTTAAAAGTGGAGAAATTAGCTGTAGAATCTGCTTCCTGATCGGGATCGGCATTGCGCATGTAGCGTATGTTAGACATTGTGGCGCTACCGTTATTCGTTAGCTTAACGGTGGTCGTGTAAAAAGTGTCATCCAATCCCATCGAGACGGTCTGTTCGACACCCATCCGTCCGCTAATACCGCCGGTATTGATCACAGTCCCAGTGGAAGCGGTCGCAGTCGCAGAGCTCAACGTTAAGTTGAGGCTATTCTCAACGGCCGCGTTCTGGTTTGAATCTAAGAATGTGCCGCTACCATCAGTGAAACCCAAGGTCATGGTCTCAACTGGGGTACCTGGCAGGAAGGCGTCACTCAAACCGTGCTGAACACCCTCCGCATCGCCGAAGAACGAGATATTATCGCGCCCGAAAGTCGCAAAAAAATCACCGGGCGCTGAGGACGACGTCCCTATGGTACCGTTGTCTGCGACGCCCAACTCGGCGAACGCGCCGCGCATGAATACGTCGTCATTGCCCCCGATCGTAAGTTGTAAGGAAGTGATCTCGAAATTAAACACTGAAGTCGCAAGATCGGCGATTTCCGGTAAAGTTATGCGGCCTGGGTCGTCGAAAAAGCCGAGGTCGATGCCGACGCCAATGCCGAAGACGGCATCAAAAACTGGAATACCAAAAAACGGATCAATACCAAAAAACGGATCAGGGCCGCCAAAAAACGGGTCAGAATAAAACGGGTCAGAATAAAATGGGTCAGAATAAAACGGGTCAGAATAAAACGGGTCAGAATAAAACGGGTCAGAAAAACCACCAA
>PBNE01000011.1 GCA_002722885.1 Rhodospirillaceae bacterium | reverse complement strand
AGGAGACCATGGACCGGCTGCCCTCCACGCCCAGGAAACGAAGCTGGTCGGCCATCCGGGCGAAGAACACCGTGTGATCCGTGCCGGCAATCTTATCCCTGAGATCATCGGGCACGTCTGCAGCGGTGTTGGTCACCGGTGCGATCACCGACTCGGCCTGCATGCCGAGTATCCTGGCTTCCTGCGTTACGACATCACACAAGGCTGGGTCGTAGTGGGCTTTATCTCCGGACTCGCCGATCACAAGTACGGACTGTCCTGGTGAGGCACCAAGACAGTTCAACAAGAGATTGCGCGCACCTGCGGCAGCGCTGGTTGTCTTGCCATTCATGGCGCCAACCGTAATTCGGAAAAGCGGCAGCTGAAAGCCTGGAGTCCGACCAGGGACACTGGCCAAACGCCCGGGCTTTCACAATGACAAAACTCGCGAAGATGTGCTGGGTCCGGGTGGCATGCGTTGGCGGAGAAGGCTAAACTCTGTGACCTGCGGTGAGCGTGCAGAGATTTCGGCGGCTGGTAAAGAGACCCTTGTGAGCGAACAAGAATCCCCAGCTGGCGCGACCCCGCGCGATCGAATGCGGCCATTTTCGATGGCACGGAGCGTTCAGGCGCGATTCTTCTTGTCCTGCATTGCCACGGCGTCACTGGTCCTGGCCGTCTTTGTGGTTGTGATGGACGTCGTGAACCGCAACGCCGTCGAAGTTCAGCTCACGGAAAAGCTGAATCGCGTCGCAGCGAATCATTCCATTCTTTTGGCCGACCCGGTGGGCCGCCACGACATGGTTCAAACCGAACTGGTGCTGTCGTCGGCCATCAGCGACCCCGACATCATACACATCGCGGTTACTGACGACGATGGCGTCACATTGGCCAGTCTGGGACGCGACCAACCGGGATCCGGCAGCCTGATCGCGCAACGCACAATCAGGATGGGCAACGCCGAAGAAATCAGAACTATCGGGTTACTGACCATTGAGATGACAAACAGTCATCTGGTGGCAGCCGCGCGTCAGCGTCTCTCCATCTCAGCGATGGTCGGCGTGCTGCTGCTGGCGACACTTCTTGCGGTCAGTGACTACATTCACCGTCGCTTCATTGGCCGCCCCATTCGGGAAATGAAGTCCGTGATCGACGGAACCGAACGCGGCCTGGGCGAAGCCCGCGTGATGTGGCAGAGCCAGGACGACATCGGTGCTGTGGTCGAGGCCTTCAACAGCATGCGCGACCGCCAGAGCGCGTTTGAACACGCCCTTCAGGAGGCCCACGCCACATTGGAGCAGCGAGTTCAGGAGCGGACTGCGGCGCTCGTGGCCGCGCGCGATGAGGCCGAAGCGGCCAACAGGGCCAAGGGCGCATTCCTGGCCAGCATGTCGCACGAACTGCGGACACCGTTGAACGCCATGATCGGCTTCGCCCAATTGATCGAGATGAAAGAGCGGGCGGGCGATTTCGAGAAGAGCGACGAGTATATTCGCGACATCCTGAACAGTGGCGAACATCTGCTCAATCTGATCAACGACCTTCTTGACCTCTCAAAAATCGAGGCCGGCCGTTCCGAACTGTTCGAGACAGACGTCGAAGTCGGGGACCTGATCGAAACTGTAGTCGATATGGTCGCGTCATTGGCGCAGTGCAACGGTATCAGCATTGCGACCGAAACTCCGGAAGACGACATCGTGCTCCACGCAGACACACAAAAGGTGTGTCAGATCGTGCTTAACCTGCTGTCGAATGCGATCAAGTTCACGCCCAGCGGTGGTCAGGTGACGGTCAGTGTTGAACGTGACCGCTGGGGCAAACTGGCGCTGGTTGTCTCCGACACCGGCATCGGGATCGCTCGGGAGGATGTCGCGCGCGTGTTGGAACCCTTCGAACAAGTTCGTCTGACCCATCATCAGGCGACGGAGGGCACGGGGTTGGGGCTGCCCCTGGCCAATGGCCTTGCAGCCATGCACGGTGGCAAGCTGCGCATTTCGAGCAAGCCGGGCCGAGGAACGCGCGTGACGGTGACCTTTCCGGCCAAGAGAGTCAGCACGCCCAAACGCTGACCGCGCGCGGCCCTGGCAGCTAGCGGCTGACGAGAATCTCTGGCGTGACCTCACAGATATCGGGCTAAATCTGGTCGACGATCATGATGTTTTCCTGCATGTCCTGCAGCCAGATGTGGCGTGTTCCGGGGTCGAGCTGCCCATCGACGATTTCGAAAGCGGTGGGATCGATGTCGAACTTCTGGCCCTGCCGGACGCCCTAGGAGCACTAGCGACCATAGGCTGGGACAAACGCCAGGTGGTCGGCCTCGAACAACGCCAGATTCTCAGCCGACGCAAACTGGTAGATCGCTCCGCCGAACTCGACCCGCAAATCTGGGTGACCGGCGACCGGCTCGCCCTGCGTCAAATAGGCGACCGGGTCGTGCCCCTTGATGGCAGCATTACTGTACAGGCGGTTAACCGTGACGTCACCCGAGGAATCAACCTCGTCCTGCGGCCATCCCATGACAACCCCGGCTGCAACGGCGATGCCGATGGCACCAACGGCGATGAGTGTTCTGCGATTCAACATGAGCCCCATTCACCCTTTGCAATCCATCAGACTGGACGGGAGATTCCTGACCGGTGCAAGGGCGAGACTGTCAAAACCATGTGAACACAATCCCGTCTCCCGGCAGATCTTTGTCAAAGTTCACGTGATCGCCTAAACTGTCGTCATGATACGTCGCATCGCCTAACTGCAGCGCTTCGAGCCCTGCCCTACCCCGATCACTGGATCGGGCGTTTCCGTGTTGGTGCGAACGTTCTCATCTTCCGAATTGTCATGAACCCGGCGCTCCCCGCCGCACCTCCGGAACACCTGCTGTTNTGGTCTGATTGAAGCCCGTACAAGAAGGTCGCCGTTCATGAGATTCCTGCAATCACCCACCCATGTTCTTTGGCTCAAAGAAAGCCGGGCTGTTCTTCATCTCTCTGTTCCGCTGGCGTTGACGCAAATCGCACATATGGCGATTTCGACCACCGATGTCGTGATGATGGGCTGGATCGGCGCCGACGCCCTGGCCGCCGGGACACTGACCAGTCATTTCTACTGGTTNTTCGTGGCCTTCGCGATGGGCATGCTGACCGGTGCGACGCCGGTCATGGCCCAACATCTGGGCGCACGGCGATTTCGGAGAATCAGACCTGCGTTCCGCAACGCCGCATGGCTCGCCTTGATGCTGGCCGTACCCGTGGCGATGGCGGCCTGGTTCTCCGGCACGCTCTTGGGATGGCTGGACCAGGATCCCGAGATTGCTTCTGCCGGCCAATCCTACCTGCGACACATGGTGTTCGGCCTGATACCCGGTCTCTGGCTCGTGGTCGTAACAGAATTGCTGGTCGTGCACGGCCGGCCGCGCGCCGTTCTGGTGGTGACTCTGGGCGGTATCGGGCTCAACGCGGTGCTCGACTACATGCTGATGTTTGGAAACTGGGGCGCCCCCGAGCTCGGCCTGGATGGCGCGGGCATCGCCAGCGCCGGCGTCAATTTCTGCATGTTTGTGGCCCTGGCGGCCTATGCGCTGTCTCTGCGGCAGCTCAAACGTTACCGGCTNCTGGGGCGCTTCTGGCGCATCGAGCGGCCTGTCTTCTTTGAGATCATGCGGGTCGGTACGCCCATCGCCGTAACAGAGGTGGCGGAGATGGGGCTGTTCATCGCCACCAGCCTGCTCATGGGTCTGCTAGGTACCGAGGTTCTCGCCGCCCACGGCGTCACGGCACAATGTTACGCAATCTTCTTCATGATTCCGGTCGGACTGGCCCAGGCGGGCGCCGTCCGTGTCGGGCTGGCGGCCGGTGCCGTGAGCAGAGATGATGTCGCACGGGCCGGCTGGACCGCCAGCGCGATGGCCGGTATCGCGGCCACCGTCCTTGTTTCCTTCTTCTGTTTGGCCGGAAGTGACATCACGGGCCTGATCCTTGACCCGGAGATTCCTGAGAACGCCAGCGCAGCAGCGCTGGCCGTTACCCTGCTCCGCGTCGCATCGTTCTTCATGATCTTCGATGCCGTGCAGATCGCCTCGCGCGGCGCGTTGCAGGGCTTGAAGGATACCAAGGTGCCGATGTTCATTGCGCTGGGAACAAGCTGGGGCGTGGGGCTGCCGTCAGCCCTGGCTCTGGGCTTCTGGGCCGATCTGGGCGGCCTTGGCATCTGGTTGGGCATGGCCACAGCCATGCTGGTCGCCTCAGCCCTTCTAGTCTCTCGGCTCAAGCGGCAGGTCGACAGGTTCGGCATGCCGGAGACGGTATCACCCTGATGGACCACAACATCGATGACACGCATACCTGACACCTGGGTCATGCAGCAGTTGGAACGGGAACGGTCTTGCCTACATTCAGTAGTATTCAGCCATAGGACCGCGANTTGTGAGCACGCCATCGCAGATCCGTACGCCGACGGCCATCGGCTGGCAGGAAATGGTGGGCCTACCAACGTTCGACACGCTGCTGATGCGCGCGAAGATCGATACCGGGGCGCAGGCCTCAGCACTCCATGCTGTCGACATCGAAGCGATCGAGCGCGATGGCAAGCGCTGTGTCCGTTTCAGCCTGCCATTCCTCGAGGGCGCGGCAGTCAGACGTTTCACCGAACCACTGTTGGACCAGCGGCCCATCAAAAACACCAGCGGCGTGCCTGAAGATCGCATGATCATCCAGACGTCGCTGTTTCTGGGCCGGCGGNGCTGGCGGATCGAACTTTCGCTCGCGGATCGTGCAAACATGGGTTTTGAGCTGATCCTGGGCCGAACTATACCGCCAACATCTCCACCTGGTCGGACATCGCAGCACTTGAAGGCTTTATGGACTGCCCGCCTCACGTCGCGGCCATGGCCATGCGCGACAACTGGTTTACGCCGCTTGACGAACCGATCTTCGTGTTGTGGTGGGTCCCGTCGGGCCACAGGCCCGGCTTTGCCGAAGCCTGTGCAAAGCTGGACGCCTTGAAAACGAAGGGCCCGAACCCGGCAGCCTTCACCTTCGAGAGGCCCTTCCCGCCGCCGACGTGATCGGCGGCTTGGCTCAGTCACCCCGCCATGTAGACTGTGCCCCGGCAGCGGCCCAACAGGGGAGACCGATGGACCATCAGGACGTTATCATCATCGGCGCCGGCATATCCGGTGTCAGTGCGGCCTGGCATCTCCAGACCATGTGCCCGTCCAGGAGTTACACAATCCTTGAAGGACGCAAGGCCNTCGGCGGAACATGGGATCTCTTCCAGTATCCCGGCATCCGGTCCGACAGCGACATGCACACGCTGGGCTTCATCTTCAAACCCTGGAAAGAGGCCAAGGCGATTGCCGACGGCCCCTCGATCCTGCGCTACGTCAACGACACCATCGACGAGCATGATATCCGTCAGCACATCCGTTTCGGGCACAAGGTGGTCTCGGCGAGTTGGTCGTCACAGGAAGCTGCCTGGACAGTCGAGGCGGANCATAACGGCCAGACCGTGCGCATGGGTTGCAACATGCTTCTGATGTGTGGTGGCTACTACAAGTATGATGACCCCTACCACCCCGAATGGGGCGGCATGGANACCTTCAAGGGCACCCTGATCCATCCGCAGCACTGGCCTGAGGACCTGGACTACCAGAGCAAGAAGGTCGTGGTCATCGGGTCTGGAGCGACGGCCATGACTATCGTGCCGGCGATGGCACAGAATGGTGCCGAGCATGTCACAATGGTTCAGCGGTCACCGACCTATGTCGTGTCGTGGCCCAGCCAGGATGTCATCGCGAACAGGCTGCGCAAGTGGTTGCCGGGAAAACTGGCCTATGCCCTGACGCGCTGGAAGAACGTGAAGAACGACCTCGATTTCTACCATCGCACACGCACGGAGCCGAAGAAGGTGAAGGCCGAGCTGGTCGGCCTGGTCAAACAGGCTCTGGGTTCGCAGTACGACGTCGAGAAACACTTCACGCCGAGCTACGACCCTTGGGATCAGCGCCTTTGTCTGATCCCTGACGATGACCTCTTCGACGTCATCAACGACGGCAGCGCGAGCGTGGTGACCGACACCATCGATCACTTCGCTGAAGACGGCCTGCAGCTCACCAGCGGCGAGTTCCTCAAGGCCGACATCATTATCAGCGCGACGGGCCTGCAGCTTCAGATCATGAACGGCGTGTCGCTCAACGTGGACGGAAAGCCGGTGAACATGCCGGACCACTGGTCCTACAAGGGCATGATGCTCAGCGATGTTCCCAACCTGGTGCAGACCTTCGGCTACNTCAACGCGAGCTGGACCCTGCGGGCCGATCTGACGTCCGAATGGGCCTGCCGCCTTATCAACCGGCTCGACGAAACCGGCAACCGACAGGCCACCCCGCGTGTGGCCGATGAGAACCGGGACATGCCCGCCCGCCCCTGGATCGACGACTTCCCGGCCGGATACATGCAACGCAGCATGCATCTCTTCCCCAAGCAGGGTGACCGCAACCCCTGGCGCAACACGCAGGACTACGGCGAAGACAAGAAACTGGTGAAATACGATCCGGTGGAGGACGCCGAACTGGAGTTCGGCAATCCGTCGAGCGATTCAGCGGCGCATACGCAAGCAGCCATCAACAAGGCGGCCTAAACAACGTCGGTTGGCGAGAAAAGAGATGGTGGGCACGACTGGGATTGAACCAGTGACCCCCTCGATGTCAACGAGGTGCTCTCCCGCTGAGCTACGCGCCCATCTCTAGGTTAGCGGGCTGGTAGATAGCCAACTCAAGCGTGCTTTGCAACAGGTGTTGGNCGCTCGGCTTTAGCCCAGGATGTCGCTGAGTGCCGCATTCAGCGCCGCCATCTCGTCGGGACTGCCGATGCTGATACGGATGTGGCGGTCCAACCCGAAGTTGGCGACACAGCGCAAAAGGATGCCGCGCGCCTTCACGGCATCGTAGAGCTCCGGCACGGTGAACCCGAGGTGGTCGGGCACGTGGACCAGCACGAAGCTGGTCTGGCTCTCGACCGGCTCGAAGCCAAACTGGCGGAGCTGTGCTGTGAAGCGTTCGCGCAGGGCGATGACCTCATCACGGGCCCAGAGCATGTGGTCATGATCGTCAACCGCGGCCTCAACCGCGGCCAGAGCCTGGGTGGAAATGCTGCCGATCGGCCGCATCTTGGCCACCGTGCCCCCCACGTCGTGAGGCGCATACGCCCAACCGACCCGCAGNCCGGCGAGACCGTAGACCTTGGAAAAAGTGCGAAGCACGACGGTGTTGGTGCCCTCATCGACCAGCGCTTCGCCGGTCTCATAGCCGGGCTCTGTCACGAATTCCCCATAGGCTGAATCCAGCACCAGCATGACGTCATCGGGCAGACCGCCACGCAGGCGGCGAATCTCCGAGAACGGCAACACAGTCCCGGTCGGATTGTTGGGGTTGACGGCAAAGGCCATCACCGTCTCCGGCGTCACGGCCGTCAACATCGCGTCGACATCCATGGTGAGATCGGTTTCGGGCGCCAGGACAACGTCAGCTCCACTCGCCTCTGCCTGTGTCATGGCGAAACGATAGCCGTACTGACTCATCAGCAGGGCCCTTTCCGGCTCCAGATAACACTGCGAAAGCTGGGCGATGATCTCCATGGAGCCCGAGCCACACAGGATGTTGTCGGGGTTGAGACCGTGACGACGCGCGAGCGCCTGACGCAGCACGACATGATCACCGTCGGAGTAGGCCGACCCCTCTTCAGCCGCTGCCCTGATGGCCTCGACAGCCTTTGGACTGGGTGGAAAGCCCAGTTCGTTGCTGCCGAGCTGAATCGGCATGTCAAAGCCAGGAATGGAGGTTTCGGAGGTGGCGTAGGGCGCCATCGCCGCGACAGCAGCGCGGGGAGCGGTCGCCACNGCCGTCAGGCTCCTTCCGAAACGGCGTCTTCTGCTGCCGGACCTTCGGTGAACGGTACCTTACCGGAGATCGTCAGGCCGTAGCCTTCGATCGCGCGATAGCGTGCGGGGTTATTCGTCAGGATGCGAATGTCGCGCAGACCGAGATCGTAGAGAATTTGAGCGCCGGTGCCGTACTGGCGCCGGTCCGAGCCGGTCAACAGGCCATTGTCTTCGGCGCCATCCTGGCTGTAGACGCGCTTGCGTCCCAGGCCAAGGCCCCAGCCTTCAGTGCCGCGCAGATAGAGCAACACACCGGCCTCTTCGACCGCAATACGCTCCAAGGCCAGCTCTACCAGACTGCGCTCGCTGCCACGCATGGGACCGAAGACATCTTCAATTGTGCTCGCCGCATGAACGCGGACCAGCACACCGTCGGCTACCGCCTTCAGGTCCCCCTTCACCAGCGCCATGTGTTCGGTGTCATCGACCAGAGAGCGATAGATATGCGCCTCGAACATACCGTGTCTCGTTTCGAACGGTGCCGTCTCAATGCATTCGACGAGCTTTTCCGTACGGCGGCGGTAGGCGATGAGATCGGCAATCGAGATGAGGTGGAGCCCATGCTCCTTCGCAAACGGAATCAGATCCGGCAGGCGCATCATGGTGCCGTCGTCGTTGACGATCTCACAGATCGCACCAGCAGGATAACAATCGGCCATACGTGCCAGATCGACTGCGGCCTCAGTATGCCCGGCTCGTGTCAGGACACCACCCTCGCGGGCGCGAAGTGGGAAGATGTGACCGGGCCGGGCGAAATCTCCGGCACGCACATCACGATTGCCACTCTCACCCGTCAACGCCTGAATCGTCTTGGCGCGATCGGCCGCTGAAATGCCGGTACTGGTGCCATATCGGTAATCGACCGAGACCGTAAACGCCGTGCGGTGCTGTTCGGTGTTGCGCTGGACCATCTGGGGCAGGTCGAGCTCATCGAGCCGCTCCCCTTCCATCGGGACACAGATTACACCAGAGGTGTAGCGTACAAAAAAGGCAATGGTCTCGGGCGTCGCCCTATCGGCGGCCATGATGAGGTCGCCTTCGTTCTCGCGCGATTCGTCGTCGACCACGACAACAGGCTTGCCTTCGGCAATGGCACGAACCGCATCTTCGATCGAGGCTAAGGGTGAGGAATCGGTCATGATCTGAATCCGGTTTGATCCGTCAGGCGGGTATCACGCGGCCAGCAGATTGTCGATCTCGTCTGTCAGACGATTGAGGTGAAATGCGGTCTCGAGAACATCGTCGTCAAGAACCGGCCGCGCGCCTTCCTTAAGAGGCAGGACACGGAAGCCACTGAGAAACAGAACGCGCAATCCCGGAACTGCCGCCCCGGCACGCCGCGCCAGCTCCGGGCCGTCGATCTCGTCCATCTGCTCCTGGGCAATCAGAATGTCGAAGGCGCCCGGCACACAATGGTGCATGGCATCGCGTCCACCGCAAACCGGCGACACCACATGACCCTGACGCAACAGCTTTCTGGCGAGATAACCTCGCATCACATCGTCCTGCGCTGCCAGGAGGATACGAGCCATATGCTTACATCCATCCCGGCCGGCAGCACCGATGTCCCGGCGCGCGGTCCAATGTGGGGAGGGATGACACGAACATGACGGTAGTCTAAATCGGTGTTGTGCAACCTGTAAACGACAACGGGACAGATGATGTCCTGACCCTGCGCCGCCCGGCACGCCAGCGTGTGCCGGTTGTTGCCTCGTCACCGCACAGCGGGCGCCGTTACGCACAGGATTTTCTGAACAGCAGCCGGCTCGACCACCTGGCGATCCGCCGGTCGGAAGACGCCTTCGTCGACGACCTGATCGCCGGTCTGCCCGATCACGGCATTCCCACGGTCGCCGCTCTGTTCCCAAGAGCCTTTGTCGACCCCAATCGCGAGCCCTACGAGCTGGATCCGGCCATGTTTGACGCACCGTTGCCGCGCTGGGTCAACAGCCGTAGTCCAAGGGTGAAAACCGGGCTTGGCACCGTGCCGCGTGTGGTTGCGGGCGGCGCTGAAATCTCCCGAGGCAAGCTAGCGCCCCAGGAAGCCGAGGCGCGGATCAAACAGTGTTATGTGCCCTACCATGACGCCCTTGTGGCACTGATCGAAGAGACCCGACGCACCTTCGGGTCTGCGTGCCTGGTCGATTGTCATTCCATGCCGTCGGCCGGCAACGACGGCAGCCGCCAGAAGGCCGATGTCGTGATCGGCGACCGCTTCGGCGCGTCCTGCGACCGGTCTGTCACTGCGGCGGCGACCGCGGCCCTGCGCGATCTCGGCCTGACAGTGCGGCGCAACGATCCCTATCCCGGCGGCTTCATCACCGAACACTACGGCAGGCCTGACCACGACGTGCACGCCTTGCAGTTTGAGTTCAACCGTGCGCTCTACATGAACGAACGGACCATGCGTCGCATCGGCAAAGGCATGGAATCAACACGGCTAGCCCTGGAGACCGCTGTGTTGGCCGTGGCCGATGCCGTCATGGCGATGTCCGCGCCTGCCAACGCCGCCGAGTAGCGAGCTTTGATCAGCGCAGCCGGCGAGATGTTACGCGACGTGCTCAAGATGCACCAGGCCGGCGACCTCGACGGTGCTCTCCGGTTGTATCGTAAGATTCTTTCCAGCGATCCAACCCATGGGTCCGCTCTCCACGGAGAGAGCCTGATCCTCGAATCTCGAGGTGCGCTCGAGGAAGCCCTCACAGCCTTGCGCAAAGCCGCCGGGGCGGTGCCACCATCGGCCCAGCATCTCTTCAACCTGGCACGGATCGAAGCACGCTCCGGGAACCATCAACGAGCCGAAGACGCCTATCACGCCTGCGTTGCCGCCAAGCCGGACTTTGCCGACGGCTGAAACAATCACGGTCTGCTGCTGGGTGAAAAGTCCGACATCAAGGGTTCCGAACAGGCATTGAACCAGGCCCTCACAATCCAACCCGGACATATCCCCGCACGGATCAACCTGGTGCGGCGGCTGTGTGCACGCGGCGAACGGGACGAGGGACGCACGATCCTCGAGCCCCTGCTGGCCTGCGACGGCGCAACGGCGAAAACCAATTTTCTGGCCGGCACGATTGATGAAACCGGAGGACAATTTTCACAAGCTCTTGGCCACTATCAAAATGCGCTCCAGCGCGACCCCTCGTTCGACAAAGCCATTAACAACATCGGAATCACGCAGCTGGGTCTTCAGGACTACGAAGCCGCCCGCGCGACCTTTGGGGATCTGTTCAGCAAGAACCGAGGAACTGGGCGCGACCAGTCGGCCTTCAACGCCGGTGACTGGTCAATTCATGGGCGCGGCTCAGAACATGCCGCGCACGGCTGGACGACCTCGCGCTACATTTGCGACACATGGTCGATGTCGGTCGCCTCGATCACACCTGGCACGAGCCCGCAGCCTTGGTGGATGGCGCGGTGACGTATCATGACAGTGAAGGATTCGCCGCCACACTGCCTCATATCCTCGAAGGCCCGCCATCGACTCCATGGCCGGACTGCATGAACGAGCCGTTGCGATCAATGACACCATAGCCTGCTCCCATGCCATTGGACGGGCCAACGACTATCGCGATATCGAACAAGGCTATCAGGCGAGCCCGACCTCGGTCACCGTCATTGATGAGTTCCTATCGCAGGAGGCGCTCAACAACCTGCGGCGCTACTGTCACGATTCTACGATCTTCTTCGGGCATAACGCGACAGGCTACGTGACCTCCTAGATGGCCGACGGGTTCCACTGCAGTCTGCTCTACTAGATCGCCGAAGAGCTTCAGCGAGCCATGCCTGAGGGTTCTGGGATCGCGCCACCTGCATAACATGTGGGTCTACCGACATCGGAACAGCGGCGCCGGCGTGGAAGCGCATACCGATGATGCCTCCGTGACCTTCAACTTCTGGATCACCGAGGACGACGCCAAACTCGACAGCGACCACGGCGGCCTCGTGGTCTACGCCAAGGAACAGCCGCTGGACTGGGACTGGAACAACATCAACCTGCGCAAGAACGCACCGGACGTGAAAGCGCGGATCGCCAACTTTCTCGAAGACGCTGAAGCCGTCACGATTCCGCACCGCGCCAACCGAGCCGTCCTCTTCCACTCGAATCTGTTCCATATGTCCGACCGGTTCAACTTTCTTGACGGCTTCCAGAACCGCCGGACCAACATCACGCTCCTGTTCGGCGAACGCGGTCACTGACCCACAAGGTTGTCCGTGCAACCGAGCACCGATAGCGTGGGGCAACCCATTGGAGGGAGACAACCATGGCTGCCGATGACATCGACGTGGTGACTCAGTACCCACGTATGGCCCGTGAAATCGAGAACACGTGGATCACGATGCCCGATGGCGTGAAACTCGCCGCACGAATCTGGTTGCCGGACGACGCCGAGGATGATCCTGTCCCCGCCATCCTGGAGTTCCTGCCCTATCGCAAGCGGGACAGCACGGCCGACCGTGACCTGCTGGTCCACCCCTACTACGCCGGCAACGGTTATGCCTGTGTCCGTGTCGATATACGCGGTTCCGGCGATTCCGACGGCATTCTGGAAGACGAGTACCTGAAGTCAGAACAGGACGACGCCCTGGAAATCCTAGCCTGGATCGCGTCACAGCCCTGGTGTACGGGCAAGTGCGGCATGATCGGCATCTCCTGGGGCGGCTTTAACGGGCTGCAGGTCGCCGCGCGACGCCCACCGGAGCTCAAGGCGATCGTGACCATCGCATCGACAGATGACCGCTACAGCGACGACATACACTACATGGGCGGCGTGATGATCAACGACAATTTGTCGTGGGGCTCGACGATGTTCGGCATGAACACCCGTCCGCCCGATCCGGCGTTGGTCGACAATTGGCGCGAGCTCTGGCTGCAGCGTCTGGACGCGAATGACCCCTGGATGATCAAGTGGCTCGGCCATCAGCGCCGCGATGCACAATGGAAACACGGCTCCGTCATCGAAAACTATGCCGACATCGAAGCGGCGGTCTATGCGGTCGGCGGCTGGGCCGATGGCTACACCAACGCCATTCCCCGCATGCTGGCGGGTCTCTCCTGTCCCAAGAAGGGCCTGGTCGGCCCCTGGGCGCACAAGTACCCGCATTTTGCCGAGCCGGGCCCGCGTATCGGCTTTCTGCAGGAAACCCTGCGCTGGTGGGATTACTGGCTGAAGGACATCGACACCGGGATCATGGATGAACCGGAATACCGTGTCTGGATGCAGGACAGCGCGCCCCCGGCGTTGTGGCGTTCAGAGCACCTAGGCCGCTGGGTCGCAGAGCCGTGCTGGCCCTCGCCGAACATTCAGCAGAAAACCCTGTGCCTCAACAATGACGGCAGCCTGTCGTCGACGGCCGGCGAATCCGGCAAGGCTCCGATCCACAGCCCCATGACCATGGGACAGCGGCAGGGTGAATGGTGCCAGTATGGTCTGGTTCCCGACCACCCCGCCGACCAGCGTGAAGACGACGGCTGTTCGGTTGTCTTTGAAACGGAACCGATGGCAGAGGCCATGGAGCTGATGGGGGCGCCGGCCCTGAGCCTCGATGTGAGTGCCGACCGGCCCAACGCCTTCCTAATCGCACGGCTGTGCAATGTTGCACCCGACGGCACCTCGACCCGCATCAGCTACGGGGCGCTCAACCTGACCCATCGGGACAGCCACGAGCACCCGGAAGCTCTGGAGCCGGGCCGGAACTATCGCGTGCGCCTGCAGATCAACGACATGGCCCAGCAAATCCCCGCAGGCCACCGCCTGCGGGTCTCGCTCTCCAACCAACTATGGCCACTGTTCTGGCCCTCACCGGAGCCTGTCACGGTCATCCTGTCTACTGGTTCAAGCACACTCGACCTGCCGGTGCGCACGCCACGCGACGATGACTCGGCGTTGCACCCCTTCGGTCCGCCGGAGAGTGCCGCGCCCTTCGAAACCGTGACGCTGGAACCCGGTGACTACCAGCGTCTGGTCCGCCATGACGACACTACGGGCGAAACCCGCATGACCGTGATCAACGACAGCGGCCTCGTGCATGATCCCGCCATTGACTGGGTTTTCGGCTCCCGCATGGAGCAGCATTTCGATATTACCGAAGGAGACCCGACCTCGGCCCGTATGACTGTGCACTGGACCTACCGCTTTCAGCGGCCGTCGACCGGGTTTGACATCAGGACCGAAACGCGCTCCACGCTGACCGGAACCAAAGACGATTGGCTCTTCTGGGCCGACTGCGAAGCCTTCGAAGGTGCCCACCGCGTCTTTGCCCGGACGTGGGACCACTGCGAACCACGTGATCTCAACTGACAAATTACGGGGAAGTTTGGTCCTGAGGCGGTTGACATACACAGCGATCCATAGCCCGATTGCGCTGGGATGCTGATTTACACCATCAAACGTCTGGGGCTTGCGGTTCTCATCGTCTGTCTCGCGATGCTGATGCTGCTTTCGGCCATTCACCTGGTGCCCGGGGATCCCGCCGGTATCGCGCTGGGCCCCCGTGCTTCGCCGGAAATGCGCGCGGAGTTCAAGACCTTGATGGGCCTCGATCAGCCGTTCTTCGTTCAGTATGTGAAGTTCCTAGGAAACGTGGTCACGGGCGATCTCGGAACCGACGTCTGGTCGAAACGCCCCGTCAGCTGGATGATTGGCGAACAGCTGCCGCACACGCTGGCACTGGCCTTTGTGGGGTTGGGCTGGTCGATCCTGATCGGCGTTCCGCTTGGCTGTTTCTCAGCTGTGCACCGCAACAGTCTGCTCGACAAGCTGACCGGCGTGCTGTCGGTCGGCTGCATCGCCATTCCTTCTTTCATCGTGGGCCTCTACCTTCTCCTGCTCTTTGCCGTGGAGCTGCAATGGTTTCCTGCCATTGGCGCCGGCGAGTCTGGCGATTTCGGCGATCAAGCCATGCACCTGGTGCTTCCGGGCATAGCCGTTGGCCTGGGCTGGGTAGGCTACCTGGCGCGGTTTGTTCGCACCTCGATGCTCGAGGTTATGGGTGAAAACCACATCCGCATGGCGCGGGCCTACGGTCTGCCCAAGCGGCGCATCACCTACATCTATGCCCTGAAGGTCGCGATCCTTCCGACCGTGGCGCTGCTCGGTGTCGGCGTCGGCAGTCTGATTTCGGGCGCCGTGTTCGCCGAGATCATTTTTGCGCGTCCCGGCATCGGCAAGATGGTGGTGGATGCCGTGAACACGCGGAACTACCCGATCGTGATGGGCGGCGTGCTGATCACGACCATGCTGTTCGCACTGTCGACCCTGATCTCCGATCTGATCGCCGCCTGGCTTGATCCTCGGATCCGGCAGGGTCTCTGAGCCATGACCGACACCACGACCAACGTCTCGGCAGATGCCAACGCACCGATCAAACGCGAGCCTCGGTTCTCCTGGCTCTGGCAGCTTCTGCGTGATCCCCTGGGTTGCTTCGGCCTGATCCTGGTCATCCTTGTTGTCTTCTCTGCCGTGGGCGCCGATTTACTTTCGCCTTACGACTACAAGGCCCTCGACATTCCGGCAAAGTTCTCGCCACCGACCTGGGAACACCTGCTGGGCACCGACAACCTGGGCCGCGACACCTTCAGCCGCATTCTGCACGGTGGCCGTATCGCGCTCTATGTTGCTCTGGTGTCGGTCGGCGTATCGCTTTTCCTCGGTCTGGTACTGGGCATGCTGGCCGGTTACGGCCCGCGCTGGCTCGACAACCTGCTGATGTGGGTGTTTGACGCCGTGCGCGCCTTCCCGGTGATCATGTTCGCACTGGCGGTGATCACCGTGGTGCGCGCCAGCCCCGATTTTCCGCTCTCCGATCTCGAGACCATCATCCTTGTGGTCGTCGTTGTGACGACACCCGGCTATGCCCGTATCGCCCGAGCGTCGACGATGTCGACCAAGGGCACAGAATTCATTATGGCCGAGCGCTCGTTGGGCGCGGGCCTGAAGCGTATCATGTTTTCGCATCTGGTGCCCAACATCGTGCAGCCGCTGCTAATCCTGTGCAGCATGGACATTCCGGTCGTCATCACGATCGAGGCCGGCCTGTCGTTCCTGGGCCTGGGCGTGAAGCCGCCGACACCGTCCTGGGGTTCGATCCTGAACGACGGTTACGGATTCATTCGCAACACACCCTGGATTGTCATTGCAGGCGGTATTCCACTGATCATCACAACGCTCGGCTTTACCTTCCTCGGAGAAGCACTGCGGGACGTTCTTGATCCCAAAATGAAGAAAGACCGATGAACGGGAACGGCGCAGACAACGTCCTCGACGTGAAGAACCTCTCGGTCAGCTTCCGCACTGTGCGGGGCACCGTGCAGGCATTGCGCAACGTCAGCCTGATGGTGCCGAAAAACAAGATCGTCGGCATCGTGGGCGAATCGGGCTGCGGCAAATCGACGCTGATCAACTCCATGCTGCGCCTCCTGGCGGCCAACTCCATGGTCGGTGACAGTTCGTCCATAGCCTTCCAGGGCCGTGAGGTCCTCGCTATGAACGAACGGGACCTGCAGGCCATGCGCGGCCAAAAGATTTCCATGGTGTTTCAGGACCCCATGACGGCGCTCAATCCCGTTATCTCGATCGGTACGCAGATGACCGATATCCTCTATCGCCAGCCCAGTTCGATGGCGGAGAAGCGGGAGCGGGCCGCAGCAATGCTGGGTCAGGTCGGCATTCCCGATCCGGTGCGCCGCCTCGACGACTATCCGCACCAGTTCTCCGGCGGCATGCGCCAGCGTATCTGCATCGCCATGGCGCTGATGATGAACCCGTCGCTGTTGATCGCCGACGAACCGACCACCGCGCTGGATGTGACACTGGAAGCCCAGATCATCCATCTGATGAAGGAACTGCGTGAACAGTTCGAGTGCTCCATGCTGTTCGTCTCACACAACCTCGGCCTGATCGCCGAGCTTTGTGACGAGGTTATCGTGATGTACGCCGGCGAAGTCGTTGAACAGGGAAAAGTCCACGACCTCTTCCACCGCGCTCAGCACCCCTACACACAGATGCTGCTGGAGTGTGACCCCGCGCGCATTGCCGAAACTAGCCGCGACCTGCCGACGATTTCAGGCAGCGTGCCGGATCTGGTCGATCTGCCACCGGGCTGCATTTTCTCACCACGTTGCCCCAAGCGCTACGAACCCTGCAACAAAGCGCCGCCCGACACCTTCAATGTGAACGACATCCATTCCGCCCGCTGCTTCCAGGTGCGTGATGCCTGATCTTCTGAGAGCAGACGAGGTCCGTGTCCGGTTCCGCACCTCGGGGCTGGTGCAGCAGTTGATCAAGCGGATCGACGATCCGTTCATCGATGCGGTGATGAAGGTCTCGTTCTCGCTCAACAAGGGTGAGACCTTCGGGCTGGTGGGCGAATCCGGTTCGGGCAAGACCACCCTTGGTCGGGCGATCATCGGTCTGGTGAAGGCCCAGGAAGGCAGCATCACCTTTGGGGGCAAAGAGCTGATCGGCCTCAAAGACTCGCAATACAAGGACGTGCGCCGCGAGATTGCGATGATGTTCCAGGATCCCGTCGCCAGCCTCTCGCCGCGCAAGACCGTCCGCTACTCCATCACCGAACCCTTGAAGATTCACGGCATCAGTGGCAAAAACCTCGACGAGGAGGCCCGCCGCCTGCTCAAGCTGGTCGGCCTGCACGAAGGTTTCCTGAACGCCTATCCGCACCAGCTTTCCGGTGGCCAGGCACGCCGTGTCGGCGTCGCCCGCGCCCTGGCGCTGGAGCCCAAGGTTATCATCGCCGACGAACCCACCGCGGGGCTTGATGTCTCGGTGCAGGGCGAAATTCTGAACCTGATGAACCGGCTGCAGCGCGAACTGGGGCTCAGCTACCTCATCATCACCCACAACCTGCCTGTGGTGCGTCACGTTAGTGACCGGCTGGCGATCATGTACCTCGGACGGTTTGTTGAGGTCGGCACAACGGAGGAAATCTTCGAAAGACCGGCTCATCCCTACACGCTGGGCCTGCTCGCCGCCGTGCCGGAGCCGGACCCCGATAAACGTCGCGACAAGCTGGAGCTTGAAGGCGAGATCCCCTCGCTAATGCGCAGGCCGTCAGGCTGCGAGTTCCACACCCGCTGCCCCTTCGCCCAGGCCAAATGCCTGTCGGAGGCGCCGGAGCACAAGGGGGTCGCGCCAGGCCACTGGGCGAGCTGCCACTTCCCCTTCCCCGACCCCGCTGACGCCAAGACCGTAGGCGGTGCCGGCGCCGACTAGTCCTGCGATTCTCCGAAGCAGATCACGTTGCCGTCGGGATTGGTGATCTCAAACTCCTTCATGCCATAGACCGTATCCGTGA
Source organism: Rhodospirillaceae bacterium (assembly GCA_002722885.1). Lineage (GTDB taxonomy): Bacteria > Pseudomonadota > Alphaproteobacteria > SP197 > SP197 > SP197. The sequence continues at coordinate 58,903 of PBNE01000011.1, read as the reverse complement.
GAGGCCTTGTGATCGGCACGCCGGCTGTCGCCCATTCCGCGTAAACGTCCGCGATCTCGTGGACGTGAATATAGGCCTCCCAGCCGCCGGGATGACCGGGCGGTCCACCGTCCCAGGCGTTGATAAACAGGATGGCACCATTGCGGACGTAGATCCCGAAACGCGGCGGATCGCCGCCTTCCTCATGAATCGTGAACCCCAGGAGATTACGATAGAAGGTGCATGAGTGTTCATAATCGGCGGAACGCAGGACCGGAGCGGCCTCAACGAAGCGATCGGTCATCGCTCAACCCCATAGCACCGAGGGACAGGGAAGCATGGTGTTGCCGTCGAAGGTGACGCCGAGATCACGGTCCATTTTCATCAGCAACGGTCCGTCGAGATCGACCACCTTTGCACCCTGAGCCACTAGCATGGCAGGCGCCATGGCGAGTGACGTGCCCACCATACAGCCCACCATGACCTCGAGCCCGGCCGCCATGGCGGCCCTGCGCAGGTTCAGCGCTTCGGTCAGCCCGCCGGTCTTGTCGAGCTTGATGTTGACCATGCCATAGCGGTCCGCGAGGTCGGCGACCGTGTCGCTGCCGTGGCAGGACTCATCCGCACACAGCGTCACCGGACAATCGATTCTCTTGAGGGCCCCATCGGCCTCCGCCGGCAACGGCTGCTCGATCATGGCGACACCCAGTTCCTTGAGCGCATCGCCGATCTCCCCGAGCAGTTCGGCGCTCCATCCTTCGTTGGCATCGACCACGAGCCGACTTTCTGGAGCGCCGGCCCGCACGGCCTCAAGCCGTTCCAGAACGAACTCGCCATCCAGCTTGATCTTGAGAAGCGGCCGGTGGCTGTTCTGCGCGGCAGCCTCGCCCATCGCTTCGGGGCTGTCGATCGACAGGGTATAGGCTGTGACCAGGTCCACCGGCTCATCGAGACCCGCCAGATGCCAGACCGGGGTGCCTGTCATCTTGGCTTCGAGGTCCCAAAGGGCACAGTCGATCGCGTTGCGCGCGGCGGACGGCTTCAGGAGCGACAGAAGGTCGTGGCGATTGGCGCCTTCAGCAATGGCTTCGTGAATCGACTCAATCTCGGCCAGACAGGACTCGATGGTCTGATTGTAACGGGGATAGGGAACGGCCTCGGCCCAGCCGCGCACGCCGTCCTGTAAAATCTCGACCACAATCACGTCGGCCGCTGTCTTGGCGCCCCGCGCAATGCGGAACACCTGCGCCAGGGGCCAGGATTCGTGCTTGGCCGAGACGGTCCGGCGCATTGACATTCAGATCTTCGCCAGCTCGTTGACAATGGCTGAAACGCCGGTCCGCACCGAATCGCAACACGGCATTCCAAGGCGTTGAGCCGTGTCATCGAGATAGGCCATCGCCTCGTCCTCAGGCATCGACGATGTGTTGACGGAAACGCCAACGACCTTCGCCGTCGGATTCGTGAGATGCGCCATCTGCTCGTTGAGCGCGATGCAGTCTTCGAGCGAGGGCAAATCACGGCCCGGCACACCTCGCATGTGTGGCCGGCCGGGTTCATGGCACATCACCAGCGCGTCCGCCTGAGCACCATGGAGCAGGCCAAGGCTGACACCGGCGAAGCTGGGGTGGAACAAGGATCCCTGACCTTCCACGACATCCCAGTGATCGGCATCGTTCTCGGGGCACAGCCATTCAACCGCGCCTGCAATGAAGTCGGCAACAACACCATCGATCGCGACCCCTTCGCCCACGATAAAGATGCCGCTCTGTCCCGTGGCGCGGAAGGTGGCCTTCATACCCTGGGCCAACATCTCTCTCTCAAGCGCCAGCGAGGTGAACATCTTGCCGAGCGAACAGTCGGTTCCGACCGTGAGAACCCGCTTGCCCGAACGCTCAAAACCTTTTCCGACCTTGAACTCCTGGCTCGGCTGACGGACATCGAACAGGGTGCGGCCGTTTGCGGCAGCAGCCTCGGCGATCGCAGGAATGTCGGCCATCCGCGTGTGCATGCCCGCCATCACGTCCATGCCGGCCTCCAGCGCCTCGATAATTGTGGGCACCCAATTGTCGGGCACAAAACCGCCGGCATTGGCAACGCCGACAAGCATGGTCTTGCAGCCGGCTGCAGCGGCCTCAGACGGGGTCTTGTTCGGAAGACCGAGATCCTGGTTGCCGCCTTCCAGAACGATCTGCGCATGCGCCTTCTCAGGCCGCCAGATCTTGACGCCGGTGCAGCCCTTGATCGACAGCGTGTCCTGCGTGTCACCCAGGAACAGGAGATAGGGCGAGCCCGCCTTCTGCATGATGGTCTCCGAACGTGTTTTCCTTGAAAAACCGCTTTTGGCCAGATTCAGGTCCGGAGTCCAGCCTCAACGCCGGTCAGTTGCGAATGATGAGCACACTCACGGATGCGTGTCGCATGACATGGGCCGCATTCGGACCCAACAAATAGTCACGCACAGCGGGTTTGTGCGAGGCCATGACGATGAGATCCGCCTTGATCTGTTCAGACATGCGCAGGATCTCACCGTGGATGGAGCCGTGGCCCACAAAGCACGAACCCAGGCGGTCAGCCGGCACATGCTCTTCGGCGAAGGCAAGGAGTCTGCTGCCCGCATCCTCCAGCATCCTTTTTTCGGCACCGCTGTCGAATTACTGGCCAACGACCGAGAAGCCGAAATCCGGCACAACAGCCAGAAGATGAAGCTCACCGCCTTCAGCCATCTTGACGGCCTGGGCCAACGCCTTGGTCCACGTGGCCTCTTCCTCCAGATCAATGGCGAGAACGATCGTCTTGAACATATCCGCCTCCCTCAGGCTGCAGCGGGCGTCTGTTTCATGCGCAGGCGCTGCCAGCCATAGAACGCCGCCATGACGACGACCATACCGATCTGGATCATCTCGCGCGGAATACCGGTCGGGTCCGAAAGGATACTGGGCAGGAACAGAAACAGGCACACGAGCCCCAAAAGAACACGTCCGGCAATGTTAAGCTTATTGGCGTACCAGCCCTGAACGGCCGCCGCGAACGCGAACATGGCAAGCAGCGATACACCGAACACAAAACCTATGTCGACCCAGTCGTCGAGCCAGATGATGTCACCGTTCTCCGCCGCGCCAGAGATCATCAACAGCTCTGTGTTGAAGATGAAGACAAACGGCAGGATTGCGGTGCGCATGTCATAGGTGAAGCCCTGGATGCCGGTTTTGATCGGGTCAGATTGCGCAATCGCCGCGGCCGCATAGGCAGCAAGCCCGACGGGTGGCGTGTCGTCTGCAAGAATGCCGAAATAGAAGACAAAGAGATGCGCCGCGATGATCGGGAACACCAGCCCCGCGTTGCCACCCAACTCAACAATAACGGGCGCGGTGAGCGAGGCCATCAGAATGTAGTTCGCCGTGGTCGGCAGGCCCATACCCAGGATCATGCTGGTGATCGCGGTGAGCACCAGGACGATGTAGATGCTTCCCATCGACACGGCATCGATCAGTGTCACGAAACGGCCCACAAGCCCTGTCGACTGCACCACGCCTACGATGATGCCGGCGGCTGCCGTGGCGACACCGATGGAGATCATGTTCCGGGCGCCGGCGACAAGGCCGTTGAAGATATCCACGAAGCCCCCGCGGATCCCTGCCACAAGAAGCGGAACGAAGGCGCTGGTGTCCTTGCCATCCTTCTTGGCCAAGGTCATCACGAGCCATGCGATGATCGGCCGCTGCAGGATCATGATCACGGCCAGCGCCTCAACCGCATATAGCGCCGACAGCACCGGGGACCGCCGCAAGACGAGCAGGAAGTAAAACAGCACCAGAATTGGAGCTATGTAGTGCAAGCCGCGGACGAAGGTTTTTATGAGCGCTGGCAGCTCGTCCTTCCTGAGCGCCCGGATATCGAGCTTCAGCGCTTCAAGATGAACGACATAGAACAGTGCCAGATAGGAGATCAGCGCCGGGATGATCGCTGCACGCACAACGTCGATGTAGGGAATGCCCAGGATCTCCGCCATGATGAAGGCAGCAGCACCCATGACAGGTGGCATCAGCTGACCGTTGGTCGAGGCTGCGACCTCAACGGCACCCGCCTTGTAGGGCGGCAGGCCCACCTTCTTCATCAGGGGAATGGTGAACGTGCCAGTCATCACCGTATTGGCAATGGACGACCCGGAATAGAGGCCGCTGGCGCCCGAGGCCACGATGGCTGCCTTGGCGGCACCGCCACGAAAGCGACCGAAGGCGGCAAAGGCGACATCGATGAAGTATTTGCCCGCACCGGCCTTCTCCAGAAGCGAGCCGAACAGCACGAACAGAAAGATGATGCTGGCCGAAACACCCAGTGGCACGCCGAAGATACCCGACGTCGAGAGGTAGATGTCATTCGCTGCAAAATCGAGCGGGAGACCGCGATGCCGAAGAAGGTCTGGCATGTACGGGCCGACGAAGAGGTAGACCAGAAACAGGAAGCAAAGGATCGCCAGGGCCGGCCCCAGCGCGCGACGTGCTGCTTCCAGCAGAAAAATTGTACAGGTCATGCCGACCCAGACGTCAAACCAGCCGGGAAGTCCCTGCCGCATGATAAGGCCGTCGTAGTCGAGCACGATGAACAGCGATGACATCGCGGCGATCGCGCCAAGCAGGATGTCGTAGACCGGAATGTAGCTGCGGTTCGAACGATCAACCCCGCTGCCCAACAGCACAATGCCGACCACGCCCTGTGGGGCAACACGAACGAAGCGGGCGACAATCGCCAGGAGCCGACGGCCGCCCTCGACAAATCCCATTGCCATCACAACCCAAAGCGCGAACGTCCAGTCGGGTTTGCCCATGAACTCCAAGTCCGAAACGAGGATCTCGTAGTCGACGGCGGTCCAGATCGCCAATGCCAACATCAGTCCAGCGAAGATCAAGTCGTAGACAAGGACAAATCCCTTGCCGTCCGTGCCGGGAATGAGCCGTCCCAGGAACTTCTGAACGCGGCCGGGGTCGTTCTGCTTGAAGGCGGGATAGGCCAGGAAGGCGAGCATCAGCGCGAAAGCAAGATGGATCGAGCGGGCCTGCCAAGTGTCGAAGGGACTGTCGGCAATGTAGAGCTGAAAACCGGACCATCCCAGACAGAGGAGTACGACTATGGCGCGCCAGATGACGTTATCCGCATGGCGCGGCCCGGTTTCCACCTGGACAACCAGATCGTCGACCTCAGTAGTCGTGTTGTCCGTCTCGGCCATGGCATTATCCCCCTGCATTCCCGAACGACCTGCAGGCTTTCCGCGGATCTGCGAAACGAAGCGAGGGCGACTGGTTTTTCAGCCGCCCTCACCCGGAACTGGATTTTACATCCAGCCCTGTTCTTCGTAGTACATGGCCGCACCGGGATGGAGCGGAGCCGAAAGACCCTGCAGCATCTCCGACGGTTCCAGATGACGGAACGCGGCATGCGAGTTGCGCAGCTCGTCGAGGTTCTCCATGACGATCTTGACGACGTCATAGACCACCTGGTCTTCAAGGGCGGCACTCGCCACGACCGTTGCCTTCACGGCATAGGTCTCGACCGCTTCATCAACGCCCTTATAGGTGCCGGGCTGGATCGAGGTCATGACGTAGTAGGGCTTGTCGGCGATGAAATCGCGGATCGCCTGCGAATCAATCGGCACGATTCGGATGTCCGTCGAATTTGCGGGCTCTTCAATGGCAGCGGCCGGGTTGCCGACCGTGTAGAAGAACGCATCGACCTTCTGGTCGATCAACGCACGCGACGCTTCGTTCTGCTGCAGGCCCTGCGCGTCGATGTCGTTGTCGGCATCGATGCCGTAGAGACGCAGAACGTCTTGGGCGTTGCCGCGCTGACCCGACCCCGGGTTGCCGATGTTGACCGCACGACCCATCAAGTCTTCGACACTTTCAATGCCCGTGTCCGAGCGGGTGACCAGCAGAACAGTCTCGGGATGGGCGCTGAACACGCTACGCAGATTTTCCACCGCGCCACCTTCCCAGTCGGCAGCGCCATTGGCCGCCTGCCAGTTGCGGTCGGACTGCGCAACACCGAAGTCGAGCAGACCACGGTTGACTGCGTTGATGTTGAAGACCGAACCCAGAGCCGGACGACCGACGCAGTTGTACTCGCCGTCGGAGTGGGTGTTGATCAGGTCACAGACCTGCAGCGCCACCTGATAGTAGACGCCGGTGACCGAACCGCCGCCGATCAGAAGATCGCGGGCAGCGTTGGCCGGCGTGGAAACGAGGCTGCCGACCGTAACCACGGCGGCTGCCAACGTGGGAAGAAGAATCTTGCGCATTATTGGTTGTCCTCATTGATTGCATGTTACGGGCGCCGGGCAACATGGTCCGGAGCCCCCAGGGGATGGATCAGCGGTTCTGTAAAGCGTTGCTGCCCTGGCCGCCTCATACTCCATGTCCCCAGACTCAACTATGCGCGCCAAAGTCCACCGAGGTCAAAAGATCCCTCGAGCTTTTTCTTGAATTAAAATCCATCAAAAACAAATGGTTAGAAGATCCACTAGGGAACGACCATAGCCCACTCGCCCCCGGCGCCGGGGTGAAGTGGCGCCATCAATTCATCGCGCATTTCGTGATAATCGAGATGGTTGAAGAATGGGTGATCCGCACGGAGTTCGTTGAGGTGGCGGAACACATAGCCTGTGACGTCACTAACGATTTCGTCGGGCAGGCTCGAACTGGCGATGACAGTCGCGTCGTAGCCATAGCTTGACAACGAATACGTTCAGAACGCTCCGTCGAGCGGATCAAACGGCCGTTAGTAACCGGTGTGAACGTACGTGCGCGCGTAATACGGCGTATCGGCCACCAACTGGCGGATTTCAGGAGAATCCAAGGGAATGAGCCGGATGTCGGTGAGATCGGCAGCACGTTCAATCGACGGATCCGGTGTCGCCACTGTGGCAAAGAACGCATCAATCTCTCCGTCTGCCAGGGCCCGGCCAGCCTCCGCCTGCAACAACCCCGGGGTTCAATGCCGTCCTTGGCATCGATCCCGGCCAGCTCCAGGAGTTCCAGGGCATTGAGCTGATGCACCGAACGGGAATGCCGAGATTGACGACGCGGCCTTCCAGGTCCGCAAGGCTGCGGATATCCGAATCGTCACGCACGACCATCGTGACTGTATCGTTATGAACCGTGAAAGGGGCAGCAATGACGGTTGCGGGTCGTTCTCCCAGATTCCGGTGCCTTGCACAGCCGAAAGGACGTAGTCCGAACGGGAAATTCCGAACTCGACCGCACCGGCAAGAACCTGATCAACGTTGGCGACAGGTCCCGGCGACGCACGCTTGGCGCAATTGTATTTGCCGTCGGAATAACGGTTCACGAGGTTACAGATATTCAGTGTGGCGAAATAGTTCGCACCGTTCACAGGCCCGCCGTTGAACTCCAGATTGATCGCACGATGCGGCTCGTACTCGTCACTGTTGATACAGCCGGCCAGCAGGGCGGCCGAGATCAGGTCAAAAAGGCGCGCATGGTCCCCCATCGGATGGTGTCAGGTTACCCCGATCCACCTTGCAAACACTGTGCCGCACTATGCTGAGAGCCGCGCACGGCGGTCAAACCGGGTTTTCGACCTTGAACCCGTCCTCATGCGGCACCCTGGCCGTCTTCAGGATTGTCGACATGATCATGTAGGTGCCGATGGTGAAGATGGTGTCGAGAAGCTGGTTGTCATCAAAACTTTGGCACATTGCCACCCAAGTGGGCCGAGCGATCTCGGTCTGTGTCAGCATGTCGTCGACCGTACGCAACAACATCGATTCTTCCAACGCCCAGCCTTCTGCGTCAGGCCCAAGACGCACACGGGCAATCTCATCATCCTGAAGTCCGGCATCACGGCCGCGGACGACATGGTGATCCCATTCGTAGGCACAGGCGGTCTGGTGGGCGACCCGCAGGATGATCAATTCGCGCTGCCGGCCGGTGAGCGAACTCGATTTCACGATATGATTACGGAAATCGACATAGTTCGCCATCAGCACGGGGTTGCGCGCCACAACATTGTGGATGCTCAGCGGCGATTTCAGGTCGGCCAGAACGTCCGCCAGCAACGGATCCCAGTCCTCCGGTTTCAGGGGCGAAAGGCGCCCTTCAGCAGCATCGGCCATGGCCTTCTCCTTAAACCAAACTCGCGGCGAGACTGTCATGACTTGCCGTCACTGGCCAGACGGAGCTCTATCGAGACAAAGAATCCTTTGAAATGCGATCGTGGCCGCGTTACCTCCGGCACATGCCACACGATCCAGCACGACTTGAACTCACGCCCGAGGAGATGCGGGCGCTTGGTTACAGCGCGGTTGACGCCCTGGTCGACGACGGTTTCGCCTTCGTGACATCAACCGAACTTAAGGGGCGCACCTGCCTGCGTTTCTGCACCATCAACCCCCGCATCACCGACGATGATCTTTCCGACACGATCGAACGCATCGTGCGCTTCGGTGATGCCCAGAAGGCCGTGGAGTAACCCTGTTGGCCGACAAAGCACTCGATCTCGATTTCGTCCGATCCTTCTTCCCTGCCCTCAATGACAGCTGGGCTTTCATGGAGAATGCGGGCGGCAGCCTGGTTCCGCACACGGTGATCGACCGGGTGAAAGATTATATGACCGAGTGCCAGGTGCAGCCCGGCGGCAATTCTGCGATCGCACGCGACGCGCAGGGCCGCATGAAGAAGGGCTACGAAACCGTCGCTGCCATGATCAATGCGGAGGCCGACGAGGTTGTCATCGGCCCGTCGACCACCCGCAATGTCATCACACTGGCCGCAGCCCTGCGCGACAGTATGAAGGGTGGCGAGGTTATCGTGACCAACCTTGATCACGAGGCCAACAACGGCCATTGGCGCCGGCTCGAAGAGTTCGGCATTACTGTGCGCGAATGGAGCGTAAACCCGGAGACAGCCGAACTGGAGCCCGAGGCTCTGCGCGCCATGCTATCGGACAAGACCCGGCTGGTCTGCTTCTCCCATTGCTCGAACATCACAGGCGGGCCGAACCCGGTCGCCAAAATTGCGGCCATGGTTCATGAGGCCGGCGGATTCGTCTGTGTCGACGGCGTGGCCTTTGCGCCGCACGCCAGCGTCGACGTGAAGGCGCTCGACGTCGATTTCTACCTCTTCAGCCTCTACAAGACCTACGGTCCGCATCTCAGCGTGCTCTACGGCAAGCGAGAGCTGCTGCTCGATGCCCGCGGCCAGTACTTCTATTTCCATGGTGAAGACAATCTGCCGCTCAAGATGAATCCCGGTGCGCCGAACCACGAACTGACAGCAGGATGCGTCGGAATCGGCGAGTACTTCGAAGCGCTGGCCGCGCATCACCTCGAAGAGCCGGCCAACAATCTGCACGGCCGCATGCGCCAGATGTTCGAGATCATTGCCCGCCACGAAGAAAGCCTGTCAGCACGGTTCCTGGAGTTCGCCGCCAAGCACCCGAAGATTCATCTGATCGGTCGCGCGACCCCGGATCATGACAGCCGTGCCCCTACCTTCAGCTTCGTGATCGAGGGTGTGAAAAGCCAGGACGTGCCGCCGTTGCTGGAAGCCAGAGGCATTGCCGCCAACGCCGGTGATTTCTACGCCCCACGCGTGCTGGAGGCCGTCGGCATCGATTCCGCCGATGGCGCCATTCGCTGCTCCTTCGTGCACTACAACACCGTCGATGAGGTCGACCGCCTGATCGGTGCGCTGAAAACCATCGCCGACGGCTGACGTGATCGCGCTAGGCGACGATCGGCAGACCTTCGACCTCATCCTTTTCTTCGGCGGCGAGCAGATCATCAATCGTGCGGCGCACCAGCATGCCACCGATCGCGATCACGATGCTAAACAGGAACGGCAGCCGCCAGGCCCAGCTGTCGACCTGGGATTCCTCGAACACCGCCGGCAGATGAGCACCGGCCGCAGCGCCGATGATGAATCCCAGGAATGAGCCGATTCCCATCCAGCTCGTCAGGAAGGCACGCCGGTTTGGCGGTGAGTGTCCCACAACAAAGGTCACGGAACCTGAGTACTCCCCGCCGACGCTGAGCCCCTGGAAGATACGTATGGCAATCAGCAGCGCAGGCGCGGCAACGCCGATCTGCTCATAGATCGGCAGAATGCCGATGGCAAAGGTCGCCAGGCCCACCATGACGACCGAAACCTTCAGCACCCGCTTGTGCCCAATGCTGTCGCCGATATGGCCGAAGATCACACCACCCAGCGGTCAGGACAGGAAGCCCGCGGCGAAGGCACCATAAGACGCAATGATCGAAGAAACGGGATCATCGGAAAGGAAGAACTGCGTTCCGATGATCGCAGCGAGGTAGCCGTAAACCGCAAAGTCGTACCATTCCATCACATTGCCGGCGACGCCGGTACCGATGACGCGGCGCAGCTTGCGGGAGTCTGTTGCTTGCTCGCTCACTCTATCCATCCAATTCAATAGGTCGCGCGGCCGCCGGAGATGTCATAGACGGCTCCAGTCGAAAAAGAGCAATCGTCGGACGACAGCCAGGCGATCAGCGCGGCCACCTCGTCGACGGTCCCAAGCCGGCCCATGGGAATCTTCGCCGTCATGTAGTCCATCTGCTCTTGCGTCATCTGGTTGATCATCGGCGTCTCGATCACAGCCGGGCAGATACAGTTGGCCAGGACACCGGTGCCGATCAGCTCCTTGCCCAGCGATTTGGTCAGGCCAATCAGGCCCGCCTTGGAGGCGCTGTAGGGCGATGCGTTGGTGTTGCCCTCCTTGCCCGCGACCGATGCAATGTTGACGATGCGCCCCCAACCGGTCGCGATCATCTGCTTGCAGAGCGCACGGCACACCAGAAACTGACCGACAAGATTGACGTCGATCATGCGGCGCCATGCATCGGGATCGCACTCCCACAAGGGAAAACCGCTGCCGCCGATCCCGGCGCTGTTGACCAGAATCTGAACGGGACCATCCGAGACCGACTGTGTAGCGGCGGCGTCAACCGAGGCGTCATCGGTGATATCAACGGCGACGGCGGAGACACCGGCTCCCAGCCGGCCCGCCTCGGCGGCTGCGCGGTCGCCGTCCTGATCCCAGAGAACGACCGAAGCGCCGGATGCCACAAACCGTTCGGCTGCTGCCAGCCCGATACCCGAGGCACCACCCGTAACGACGGCTCGTTTACCGCTTAAGTCGTAGCTGACCTGCACCCTCACCTCCCTGCGTCATTACCAAGCCGTACCACAGCCGACTGTTGTCGTCTTGCCGGTGTCGCACAAGGGTGAAGCCGACCATCACATGGCTCTATGGTGACGGCATGCGTGTGCTTGTTCTTCTGGCCTGCCTGCTGATCTGCGACCTCGTGCGGGCGGACGACGTGCTTGTTCTGGCGACCGATGCCGCCAAACCGCACTTCACCATGCTCGATGCCTCCGGCGAGGTCGTCGGGTTGGAACGCGACCTTACCGATGCGCTGTGTGCCGAGCTCGACCGTCGTTGCGAGGTGATTGTCGTGGCCTAGCAGGATCTTGCGACGGGTCTGCAGTCGGGCAGGTTCGACGTGGTCTTCTCCGGACTCTCCGGCCTGACCGCCGGCCACCTGGGCCTTTAGGCTGCGCCGGTCTATCTTGAGACCCCGTCGCGATTTGTGGTCGTGGAAGGTCTCACAGTGATGTCCGACGACGTCGACCTCTCGACATTGACCGTGGGGGCGCTGTGGGGTTCGCCGCACGCACATTAGCTCGAAGCCAACCTGCCGCCTGACCGGATCCGCCGTTATCCCGACGATGAGGAGCTCTATTTCTCGCTTCATGCCGGAAGCATCGACGCTGTGTTTCGTCACGGCCTGACGCTTCCTCTGGTGCTTGCCGAAATCCCGATGGGAGTCGGCCTCGCCATCGCCGAGCTGACTATCAATCTGCTGACAGACGGCGGCGGGCTCGCCTTCGCTGTCGCGGACGACCCGATGTTGCTCGAAGAAATCGGCGACGCCATCGCCACGCTGCTTCAGAACGGCGAGCTTGGCGCCCTGGTCGAACGTCACCTTCCGGGACTCGCGCCCGCCCAGTCCGAGTGGCAGGCCGCTAACCCTCGATCGGCGTGTCACCTGCAATGGCGCAAAAGTACTGCCCCTTGCGCGCGAAACGGTGGCTGCGACGGGCATAGAGCAGACCGTCGATGGGCGCGGTGACCGGCGTCCGCGTGGCCGTTTCGGGGTCGAGGATGTGGCAGAAGGTCTCGCCCTCACGTACGGCGTGCCCGAGCTGCCGGTGGTAAACGAGAATGCCGCCCGCTTCGGCGGTGAGGCGGTGCAGTCCTACCACCGAACGCGGCTCGCAACGGGCCTCAGGGAGCGGACCGGGCGATCCCGCAATGACGCCGCGCCGCTGGAGCCAGTGATAGAGGTTGTCCGCGTCGGGCCGCGTGAGATGGTCATCGACATCGCGCTGCCCGCGCAGTTCGACCACGGCGGTCAGGCTCCCCGGCGGCACGGGATGATCGGGGAAACGGGCGGCCACCTCCTTCCAGAGCAGGGCATGAGCCGACTTGAAGGTCATCATACGGTTGCCACGGTCGACCAGCACAACCTCGGCACCGATTTGCCGAGCGAGGTCATCAGCATCGGGCCAGTTCACATCGGTGACAAAGAGGTGCAGCAAAGCTTCCCAGGCCGAATGGAGATCGAGAACAAGATCCGCGTCGTGGGAAAGCTGCAGCAATCGCAGCTTCAGAACGTCGGCCTCGCGGGCGTCCTTGCGACCTTCAAGAGCCGTACCTATAGCCGTTCGGATCACCGCGACATTTTCGTCCCCATCATCCGTCAGGCTGTCCGCAATGACCTCGACGACCTCGCCGATAAGGTCAGGGAAGCCACGATTGTAGTTGCGGTTGGTATCGAGGTCGTAGCGCCCCTGGGCCTCCATCATGATCTGCTGGGACAGCCCAATGGGATTGGCGAACGGCACCAGCGCGATCTCGCCGATGATCTTTCCTTCTGCGTCGGCTTCGTGAAGGCGCTTCTGGAGATGTTCAAGGACCACGATGCCCGGCAGCTCCTGAGCATGGAGGGCCGCGTGCAGATAAGCCTTGGGCCGCGCACCCGGTGTCCCGAAGCGGTGGACCGTGACGTTGCGCTCGGTCCCAAGGCTGGCCGTGGGCAGTGTGATATGTTCGATAGAATGGGTCACGGCGGCCTCAGTAATCGATCACGGGAAGATCGTTGGCGGGAAGCGGTTCGCTGCCGGAGATCACGGCAAAGGACTGGCCCGGCCGCACCAGACGGCTCAGATTCCGCCCGTAGAAGACACCAGTCGCCCGACTGATGACTGGCGTGCGCGCCTTCTCGAAGTCCGGTTCCGACGGGTCAACGATATCGGCCACCACATCACCTGCTGCAATCCGGTCGCCGGGCGCGATACGGTAGGAGATCACGCCGGCACAAGGAGCGACGAGATCGTCGGAGCCCGATTGGGGCGTCGGCTCACAGAGCAAGGGCGGTGGTTCGCCGGGATCGCCTGCAATGACGCCACGGCGCTGCATGAAACGCCAGAGACCTTCGGCGTCCGGCAAGGCAGTATCATCTCCCACATCATTCTGGCCGCGCAGCTCCACCGTGGTGGTAAAGGGCGGCTCGGCGATCGGGCGGTCCGGAAAGGACTTGCGCAGATGATGCCAAATGACTGTGCTCGCGACATCGAAGTTGGTGCCCTCATCTGTCGGGAACAGCAGGACGGTTCGGCAGGCCAGTTCGGCGGCAAGATCGCCGTAGCGCTCCCAGTGGTTCTCGGGGAAGTAGATGTACTGGATCGCCTCGCCATGGCAGTGCAGGTCGAAGATGAAGTCGCAATCCACCGAAAGGCCGAGCAGCGTTTTGCGCAGTGTGTTGGCCTCACCTTCTCCGGGCCAGGCCTCAACAGCCTCAAGGCTGGCCTGACGAATGATAGCTGTGTTCTCGTCCCTGTCGTCGGTGAGACTGTTGCCGACCCTGGCCGCGATCTTGCGGGCGAGGTTCGGATACCAGCGGTTGAAGTTGCCGTCACCGTCGAGGTCGTAGCGGCCGAGGTGATAGCCCATGATCCGGTTGGAGAGACCGATGGGATTGGCGATCGGGAGAACGACGATCTCGCCGGTGATCGCACCCTCGCAGTCGGCCTCAGCCAGCCAGCCGAGCATGCGGTTGAGGATCAGCGTTCCCGGCAGTTCGTCGGCGTGGAGCGCGGCATGAAAGTAGAGCTTGGGCCGTGCGCCGATCGTGCCAAACCGATGGACGGTAAGAAAGCGCTGGGTGCCCGGACCGGACGACATGAGGGGGACGTGATCGACCCTGTGAACCATGAAAGACCTTAGCTTTTGTCTAAGCGGTGTTTCTGTAGAAGCATGTCGCTTGTCGGCGACCCGTTCGGTACTGTCAAGGAACGCAATCCGCGCCCGACAACCATGCCAGTCGTCCTCAAGAGTGACAGTGAGCCATGCCCAGAAAAACGCCTATCGACCAGATCCTCAGCGAACTTCACAGCAACGCCGAACGGCCGTTCGAAGGCGCGAGGGCGGCGCCGGCGGGTATCTACACCTCGCCAGATTTTCTCGAACTCGAACTCGAACACGTGTTCAGCAAGGAATGGATCTGCGCCGGCCGTGCCGAATCCTTGAAGAAGACCGGCGACTACCTGACCCTGCAGATCGCCGATCAGCCGATCTTCGTGATCCGCGACAAGTCGGGTGGGATCCGGGCCTACTCGAACGTCTGCCTGCACCGGATGAGCATTCTTCTGGAAGGCACGGGCAACAAGAAGTTCGTGACCTGCCCCTATCACGCCTGGAGTTATGACCTCGACGGCAACCTGCGCAAGGCGCCCTACATGGACGGCACGCCGGAGTTCGAGAAGAAGGATTACTGCCTTCCCACGATCCGCTGCGAGCTGTGGGACGGCTGGATTTATGTCACGCTCAATCCGGATATCGAGCCGGTCGCCAAGCGGCTGCAGTCGATCAAGGACATCGTGACCGGCCGCTACCAGTTCGAGAATTATGTCGAGACCTTCCGTGAAGAACACATCTGGGACACGAACTGGAAGGTTCTGGCCGAGAACTTCATGGAAAGTTACCACCTGTTCCAGCTCCACGGCCCGACCATCGGCAAGCAGTCGAAGGTGGAGGAGATGGACATGCCGCCGGGCAATGCCGTCTTCAACTACCACTGGATCACCAAGGAATCCGAATTCGCGCTGGCCAATGCGCATCCCGACTGCCGCTATCTGGAGGGTGAGTGGCGGCGCACGACGGCGCTGATCACGATCTATCCCGGCCACATGATCACCCTGACCCCGGGTTACTTCTGGTATCTGGTGCTGCAGCCCCATGGCGTCGGCCAGGTGAAGATGCTCTATGGCGGCGGCATGGCGCCCGACTTCATCAACGATCCACAGGGTGCTGAACACGTCGCCAAGGCCAAGCAGATTCTGGACGATGTGAACGAGGAAGACCGGATTGGTACCCAGGCCGTGTTCCGCGGCATGAACGCCGGCCTGGCCCGGCCCGGGCACCTCAGCTACCTGGAACGGCCCAACCACGAGTTCAACCAGTACCTCGCCCGGCTTCTGACGGGTGCGACCGCCTGCCCTGAACCCCTGCCGGAAGCCCTGAGCGCGGCGTGCTGAACGACACAAATCGGAGAATTTCTGCATGACAACATCTTCATCCAACACCGCCACCGTCGGGTCATTCCAGGGCGGTGCCCCCCGGACCCTGCCGGTTTTCCCCTGGCGGAAGGCGGGGCATCGCGCCTCACCCTTCATTCCGTTCTACGAAGACAAGATCGGTCCCGATGCCATCTTCTGTGTCTACAGCGGCCATATGTCGCCGGTCTATCTGGATGACGACGTGGCCTTCGAATACGCCCACCTGCGCCGCGCCGCCACACTTTACGATGTTCCTGAACACGCCATCGAGTTTGTCGGGCCCGATGCCGCACGGTTCCTAGATTATCTGATGGTGCGTGCGATCACGCCCATGAAGGTCGGGCGCTGCGGCTATGGCCTGATGTGCTACGACGACGGCGGTATCCTGATGGATGGTGTTCTGATGCGTCTGGCAGAAGACCGCTTCCGCTACGTGCTCGCGGACGGCGAAATCTTCACCTGGCTGCGGGCCCACCAGAAGGGCTTCGACGTCGAGATTGTCGATACCGAGGACTGGGTGTTGCAGATTCAGGGGCCGCGCTCGCTCGATGTTCTTGGCGACCTCGCAGATGACGGGATGCCCTCACCCTTCACCTACTTCGCGGCCGCAGAGGTCACGATGGCGGGTCAACGGCTGCTGGTCACACGCACGGGCTGGACCAATGAGTTGGGCTTCGAGATTTATGTTCCCGAAGACTGTGACCATGCGGCCCTGTGGGATCACATGATAGACAAAGGCGCGGCCCATGAGCTGCGTTTTGCGTCGATGGCGTCGATGAACATCCGGCGTATCGAAGGCGGCATCCTCAACAACGGCTCAGACATGAATCCGGGAACCACACCCTTCGCCGCCGGGCTGGGCCAATTCGTCGATTTCGAGAAGGGCGACTTCATCGGCCGCGAGGCTCTGGAAAAGGCGGATCGACGGCCGCGTCTGGTCGGGCTGACGTCACAGGGCACACTGGAAGCGGGCATGGCTGTGATGATCGACGGTGCCGTGGCCGGTTCGATCACAGCATCGGTTGAGTCGCCGACCCTGGGTCACGCGATCGGTTATGTCCTATTCGATCAGGAAGGCGACTGGATCGACCGCCAAGTTACCTGCGGGGCCGACGGCGTGCCGGGCGAAACGGTGGCGCTGCCGTTCTATGACGCGGAGAAGCTGATCCCCCGCGGCAAGCAGGTGGCCCAGGGTTAAACAGCACCATCATCACGACGGACCGCGCCATCTCGCTCAGACCGTTCAACGTGCAGGCTTTGACAAACCTCCCGACCTCCAAAGACCTGTGACGAACGTGCGACCAACCTTTATGGTTCTGTCCCAGTCCCTTTGCCCCCCAACCGAAACGGAGCCCCGCCATGCTGATCCGCACCCTTGAATGGATGGAAGCACAGCCCGACCGCATGCTGGTCATCAACCAGGGCAAGTCGGGCGCCCTGCGTATGCTCAATGCGTCCGACGGTCTGGGGTTCAGCCTTTCGGAAGCGCGCGGTGTTCCCGGTGGCAATGCGACCCTCTGGTACAAGAACCACTGGGAGGCGAACTATGTCCGCCAGGGCAGCGGTACGCTGACCGATCTGACTAACAGCACGGTCTGGGACCTGGAGCCCGGCGTGATGTATTGCGTCGGCCCCGGCGACCGGCACCAGCTCCAGAACACGGCCGACGAGGGTTTCCGCATCATCAGCGTCTTCAATCCGCCGCTGGTCGGCTCGGAGACCCATGATGCGGAAGGCACCTATCCCGCCAACGGCACGCCGCCCGAGGGCAAGGAGCGCATGTTCGTGAAGACCTGGGCGATGGCCGAAGAGGCCGGCCATGCGGTCGAACGCGCCGACGGCGGATCGCGCTTCGCCAAGCTGCTGACCAGCGCCGACAATCTGGGCGTCGCGATCTCGGATGTCCGGTTCAAAGCCGGGCGCGAGGTCGATCTGTGGTATCGCAACCACTGGGAGGCCAACATCGTGCTCGATGGTGAGATCGAGCTTTCCGACCGGGAGAGCGGCGAGACGCATGATCTGGTGACCGGCGATGTCTATTGCTTGGGGCCCCGGGACAAGCATCGCCTGAAGGTGCTGGTCGATTCCCATGTGATCTCGGTCTTCAACCCGCCGCTCGACGGCACAGAACGGCACGACGACCAGGGTGGCTACCCGCCCACCGGGCCGATTCCGGCAGGACCTGACGGCAGCGCGTGATCGATCTGAGGCCCGCGTGGCTGGAAGCCGAGGGGCGGGTCCGGAGGAGCACCGATGGCGCTGTGACCTCATGGCGTTATCTCACGAAAGCCGAGGGGCTTAGCCTGATCGTGACCCAGGCCGACGCCCACGCCGATCTCGATTAGAGACTGTGTTTCAGCAATCACCGGGAAACCAATGTACTGTTGGAAGGGGCAGTTCGGCGGACCGATGAAGCCGGCAGTGCAGTGTCTGACCTGACTGCCGGCTCGCTCTGGACCTGCGGCCCTCAGACACCGCACCGGCTGGAGGTGCGGACCGGGTCGCGCGTGCTGAACATCCATGACCCGGCGCTGAAGCAGGCGGCGCCGAGTCTCACCATCGACCGTCAGGACGGCCTGGGGTTTGTCTTGACTCGGCATCTGGTCGGGTCAGGCGACAATGTGAAGTTCGAGGCAGACGGTTTCTGGTTGGCACTCCTGGTCTGTTCGGGCCAGGCGGCTGGAGACAGCCGCACTGCCTAGAACGATGGTGTTTCTGATAGACGAGGCAAGCCTGTCACTAGAGGCCAAGGAAGACCTGACACTGGTGTCGCTCCGTCCCGATGCCGCGATCGAACTCGACCAGCTTGTTGAAGACCTGCCGCGACGACGCATCGAAGGTCGTACCAGCGGTGTAGAGCGACGGATTGAAGCCTTCGGGACTGCCTTCGGAGCAGTACACCAGGGTCTTGGCAGCTTGCGCTTCGCCAACGCCTAAGCCCAAGGTCATCGCCACACCCAATGCGGCTGACAGAATCTTCGTTTTCATGGTTCCTACCTATGGGATGCATCTCCGGCCTGAACCGGCAGGAGCATCGTTCCCCTGGCACGATTATGATCCTCAGGCAGACCGGGTCAATCGACCAATGGAGGTGTTGGCCTAGGCATTCACCGCCTTGTGAGCATCGATAAAATCAGCGAGAGCAAAGTTGAAGGCATCCGGCCTTTCGATGTTCGAAAGATGGGCCGCCGCGGCAAGCTCCACGTAACGCGCCCCGGGAACACTGTCGGCGATCAGCTTGCCGTAGGCCGGAGTCGTGGCGGGATCTTCGGCTCCGGCCAACACCATCACCGGCGCACGGATGAATTTGATGGACTCGCGCTGGTCCAGGTCGCGGATTGCCTCGCAGCAGGCCGCGTAACCTTCCGGCGGGGTTTCAAGGTAGTGCTCACGGACTCGCGCGACGGCATCGGGATGGGTCTTGCGAAACTCGGCCGTGAACCATCGTTCCAGAACCTTTTCGACCATCCTGTCAAGATGGCCAGCGCGGGACAGGTTGATACGTTCGGTCCACATCTCGTATGGCGGCATATATGCGCCGGTGTTGCACAGAGCAAAGCCGCGAAAACGTTCGGGAACGTTCGCTGCCAGCCACATGCCGGTCATCCCGCCCATCGAAAGACCACAGAACCAAACTTTGCCGACGCTGAGGGCATCGACCACAGCGAGCGCGTCCCGACCCAGTCGTTCGAAGGAATACGGTCCCGGCGGGACATCCGACCGGCCGTGGCCACGGCGATCATAGCGAATGATGCGGTGTGTTTCGCCGAAGTGTTCGGCCTGGCCGTCCCACATGCGGTGATCGGTGCCCAAGGAGTTGCAAAACATCAGGTCGGGGCCATCGGACCGGCCTGAAACGACGATTTCGAGCCCGACACCATCGTCGGTCGTGATTCTGGTCATCGTGGCGCGTCCTTGTCTGGATTCAGCTGCCGGCATACGCCATGGTGCGGCGGACTTCAAAAGGGAGCAATCCATGCTGACGATTCTGGGCCGTGCCAACTCTGCCAATGTGCAAAAGGTGATGTGGACTGTTCACGAGCTGGGCCTGGAGTACGACCGCAAGGATCTGGGCGGACCACACGGCGGCCTCGACGCCGAAGGTTACCGGGCGCTCAACCCCAATGGTGTGATTCCCACAATCATCGACGGCGACATCGTGGTCTGGGAGTCCAACGCGATCATTCGTTATCTCACCCAAAAACACGACGACGGCGGGCTGTGGCCTAGTGATCCGGGCGAACGTGCCTGTGCTGACATGTGGATGGACTGGATGCAAACGACACTGACCGGTCCGCTGGTCAAGGTCTGGTTTGGCTTTTACCGAACGCCGGAAAAATACCACGACAAGGAACAGATCGCGCTCGACATAGCCGAGCTCGGCCGGGTCTACGGTCTTGTCGACAAGGCCCTGGAGGGTAAGGCCTACATCGCCGGCGACCAACTGACTATGGGCGACATACCGATCGGCCTGACGCTTTACCGCTACTTCACCATCGACATCGACCGCCCGGCCCTGCCGAATCTCGAGGCAACCTATCGGCGCCTGACAGAGCGACCGGCTTATCGTGATGTTGTGATGACCGACTACACATCACTCAAGGACACGCTGATCCCCGGCCAGGCGCACTGAGCCGCGGGATCAGACGTCCGGTTCGTCGGCCTTCAGACCGGAACTGCCGCCATCATTGGCCAACGGCGATTCACTGAACAGTTTGAGCGACCATTCCGTGAAGGCCTGACGTGTGCCGTTGATCATGACACCGAACACGGTGCCCGTTACATCGCTGGCAGCCAGTCCGACGACCGAACCGTCTCAATCCTGGACCATCATGACGGGCAGCTCTTCCTCGCCCTCAAGACACGACATCAGCACGACATAGACGATTTCGCCGCGCAGTTTATCCAGGATGACTGCCTCCAATCGTGCATAGGAACGCCTGGAACAATGCCGATGAAACAGGCCTGAAGATCAAGCAGCATCAGATCGCGTTGCATCAACTCATTCACGAACGCATCGTGGTCATATTCATCGGAGCCATCCCAGCTGTCGAAAAAAGCCTCAACAATCTGAGGTTCACTCGAGAGACCAACGACGATCACGCCATTGTCGCCGCCCCGGGCCTCACCGGTGAGAAGTTGAGATGAGCCTTCAAACTTGTCCATGGCGACAATCGCGGCGGATCGAGATGACGAAGCGCTGGTCGTTCCGCCGGCCGAGGTCGCAGACGATTTTCCACCGGTGGCGCAGGCAGCCAGCAGGTGATCGCCATAAGCGACGGCACGCCAAGGGAACAGGCTCTCTTCAGCATTGACTGCATCAGGCGGTATCCCAAAACCGCACTGGTTCACCGGCCGGCTGCGCGGCCAGCTCTCCGTCCCGCATCGCAGCGCGCCCTCGGATGATGGTCGCCACGGGCCAGCCGGTGACTTCCATGCCGTCGAACGGCGTCCAGCCCGACTTGGTTTCCTGCTCATCGTTGGTGATCGTGTGTTTTGTCTTCATGTCGACCAGCGTGAAATCCGCGTCGTAACCGACCGCGATACGGCCTTTCCCACGTATGTTGTAGATACGCTGCGGACCGTAACAAAGAAGGTCGAGAACACGCTGCAAGGTGAGACGTCCCTCGGCAACATGGTTGAGCATGAGCGGCAGGATGGTCTGCACACCGGGCATACCGCTGGGGCTGGCGGGATAGGTCTGTTCCTTCTCCTCCCGGGTATGCGGTGCGTGGTCGGATCCCAGCACGTCGACGATGCCCTGTGTGATGCCGGCCCACAGACCCGCCTGATGTCGGGCGTCGCGGATCGGCGGATTCATCTGGGCGTAGCTGCCGAGCCTCTCGTAGCAATCGGGCGAAGTCAGTGTGAGATGTTGCGGCAGGCACTCGACCGTGGCGACGTCCTTGACAGTGCCGAGGAACTCGATCTCCTCAGCGGTGGTGATGTGAAGAACATGGACAGGACGGTTCGCCGCACGCGCCAGCGTAATGATGCGTTGTGTCGCCTTGAGCGCCGTGCCTTCATCACGCCAGACCGGATGGGCGCGAGCATGCCCTTCCGCTTCAGCCAGATGCTTGCGTTCGATCAGGCGAGGTTCGTCTTCGGCGTGGATAGCGACACGGCGGCGGCCGGAGGCCAGGACCGACGCGATCGCATCGTCTTCATCGACCAGAAGGCCGCCCGTGGAGCTTCCCATAAACACCTTTATCCCGCAGCAACCGGGAAGCTGTTCAAGTTCGGCCAGCTCAGCGTGATTGTCGCGCCCCGCCCCGACAAAAAAGGCATGGTCGCACCACATGCCCCTGGCCCGCTCCAGCTTGTCGTTCAGGGCATCGACATTGACCGTGGCCGGTTTGGTGTTGGGCATCTCGAACACGGCGGTGACACCACCGGCCACCGCAGCGCGGGAGCCGTGGGCGAGATCTTCCTTGTGTTCGTTGCCAGGCTCGCGGAAATGGACCTGGGTATCGATGATACCGGGCAGGACCGTCAGCCCTGTGGCATCAATCACCTCACCGGCCGATGACGCGCCAAGATCACCGAGCGCGACCGTCTTGCCGTCACGAATGCCGACTTCGGTATCGGCCGGCCCTGACGGCGTCATGACAACACCGCCCCTGATCACAACATCAAATGTTTCGGGCACGCCCCACTCCTGTCCGTTTGGTTGGTGCCACCGAGCCTATCGCGGATCGTGTCGATAGCCCAAGCAATGAGAACATCGAAATGTGATCAGGCGGCGCGACACACTTCACATCAGAAACGTCCGATCCACAACTAGAGTTTGTATGAGCGAGCGCGAGGTGACTGATGATGTCGTCAGGTCAGAGGGGATTTCTGAGCCTAAAGACCGGCTTTGAGTTGATCAATCATCTTGGGGATCAGGCCGGAGTATCAGAAGCGGAACAATCATCGCTGAAGGCTCTGCATGGCAGTTTCAGGCTTTATTCGGAATGGAGCGCATTGCACTCCCTTAGGGTTGGCCTGTTGGTAAAGGGCCTTTCAGAAAAAGTGGATCATGCGACATCCGATGCCGCACGAGCATGATTCTGTGTCTGCCTGCACGATATCGGAAAGCTGGCGGTGCCGATCTCCATCACCGACAAGCCCGCGCCCCTGACAGCGCAGGAACTGGTGGCGGTGAGAAAGCATGTCGACAACGGCGGCGAATGTCTTGAAAGCCTTCCCAGCGAACGGCGTGACTTGACCTGGCAGATCATTCACAGCCATCACGAGAACTTCGACGGTTCAGGCTACCCCGATCGTGCGAGCGGCACTGACATTCCGGCGATCGCGCGACTGGTCAGGATCGTTGTTTTTTCCATGCGGTTTTCTTCCACCGTCCCTATGCCGGGGGATCGGGTTCCGACGAGACGTTTACCCTGATGGACCATAACAGCTACCAGTTCGACCCAGAGAGTTACCGCACCTTCACGACCAACATTCAGTCGATCAACACATTGCCCCTGGCAGCCTGAACATCTTGCGATTCTGCCCCGGTGACGGCCAAGATCGGGGATTGGCAAAGGAAACCGCATGACCATTCTCACAACCTGCATCGGCGCCTATCCGAAACCCTACTATGTACCTCGCATGGCCTGGTTCCACGACGTGGCACAGACCGGCGAGGCTGCGGCTGACGGCCTGAACGAAACGGAACGCACCGAGCTGTTTGACCGGGCCACTCAAGAGGTGGTCGCCGAGCAAGCCGAGATCGGGATCGACATTCCGACCGATGGAGAGATCCGGCGACCCAACTATGTGCATTACCACTGCAGCCACGTCGACGGGTTCGAACTGAACACCCTGACCGAGTGTACGATGCGCAACGGCGCCTGGGTCGACCGTGTGCCGACCTTCACCGGCAAGATCGCCGCGCGGGAACCGTTTCTGGTCCGTGACTGGACGGTGGCGCAGGCCGCAACGGACAAACAGGTGAAGATCACGGTGCCGGGCCCACTGACGATCTCTGATTCCACCGCCAACATGTTTTACGCCGACCGTGCAAGCTGGTGCGCCGATATGGCCGACGCGCTGAATGTCGAGATCCGGCGGCTGGCCGATGCCGGGTGCCACCACATTCAGGTCGACGAGCCGCTTTTTGCCCGCCTTCCCGATCAAGCCCTGGCTTTCGGTGTCGAAAATCTGGAGCGCTGCTTTCACGGCGTGTCCGCGAGTGTCACCCGTACGATGCACATGTGCTGCGGTTACCCCGACAAACTAGATGAGACGGATTACGTGAAGGCCGATCCGGACGTTTATCTGCGTCTAGCCAAGGCGGTGGATGACAGCATAATCGATGCAGTGTCGATTGAGGACGCCCATCAACACAACGACCTTTCCCTGCTCGACCTCTTCGCACAATCGACTGTGGTCTTCGGCGCCGTCGAAATTGCTTCGAGCCGGGTGGAAACTGTGGACGAGATCGTGGTGCGGATTCGCGCTGCACTGGAACATATCGACCGCGACCGCCTGATTGCAGCCCCCGACTGCGGCCTGATTATGCTGGGCGAAGATCTGACACGCGCGAAGCTGGCCAATCTGGTAGCCGCGGCAAAGGCGGCATGATGCCATGCAGTTTTTGCATGGCTGTGATGGCGGAACATCGGTTGTGAGGTCCGTACCGGCATCCCAAGTCGGATGGGTACCCCTTGCTGACGGAGAGTTCCGATGCAGAACCAGACCACCCCGCTTTTCGGAATGATTCAGGCCATGACCTCGATCATGCCCCACGACAAGGCCGGCGATTTCGAACGCCGCCAGACCGTCAGCACCGCCAAGAAGACTCCGGGTCTGCTGAAGCGCCTGCGCGCCAACCGCTGATCCGTCAGGTTGCCGGCGCCGTTGATGGTTTGTCCGGCACCGAGGTTTCTTCACGATCATCCCGCTCCAGCCGATTTCGGCCGTTCTCTTTGGCCCGGTAAAGCAGGACATCGGCGCGCTTGACCATCTCATCGATGCCCTCACCCTGCCTGCGCATCACGAGTCCTGCGCTGGTTGTAATGCGACCGGCCGGGACGGGTGCCAGGCTGTCGATGGCTTCGGTGCGCTGGCGGACACGCTCGGCATAGATTTCGACACGATCGAGATCTTCTTCGATCAGGAAGGTGACAAACTCCTCGCCGCCCACGCGGCAGGGCAGATCTGTGCGCCGTGAACAATCGACAAGAATGGTCGCGAAGTGCCGCAGAACCTTGTCGCCGATGTCATGACCCCATGTGTCGTTGATGCCCTTGAACTTGTCGAGGTCGAAGGTGACCAGAGCCAGTCCGACCAGGCGGCCACGCTCATCCAGCTCAATCAGACCCGGAAGGCTCTCGTCGATGTAGCGGCGATTGTAGAGGCCCGTGAGCGGATCGCGGATGGCACGCTCGCGAATGGCCGCAATCTGCGCGAGGGCGAGCCCTACCACCAGCACCAGAAGCACGCCAAAGCTGGCCAGACCGATGATCATGATCAGGTTGTCGCGTCTGATGACTTTGAGACCATCGACGTCCATGAAAACGTGACTTTCGAAACCCTCGGCGTCATCAGACGCTCCGACCAGCCCCGTCTCGGCCATACTGGGTATGTGGTCCGCCATCATCGGCCCCGGCATCTCGAGAAACTCAGAGCGCCCGTATCGAAGGCCCAGCTGAACAGTAGTCATCAAGTCCGTGAGCCCCTTACCCATGGAGCGGTACATCCAATCGTCGTTGCTTGATGCAATGACGATCCCGTTCTCGTCGGTCAACAGCACATCTTCACGTCCACGCTGCAACAGCGGCATCAGCCGCTCGGACGATGTTGAAACGGTGACGACGCCCTGAACCTGTGCGCCGCGATTGAGCCGGACCGAGAAGAAGAAGCGCGGCTGGCCGTTGACCGTATCAACACCGAACTGCTCGCCGCTGCCATGCGTCATCGCGTCGCGAAAATGCTGGGCGTCCTGGAAGCTCTCAGTGAGATGGGTGAGACCCTGATCCCAGTTGCTCGCGGCAAAGATGTAGCCGGTCTCATTTGCTAGGAAGATACCGTCTACACTCAGTTCCTGTGCAGTCTGGCCAAGTTGCTGGCTGAGGACCTGCAGGTCACCATCCTGCAGCAGATCGTCCCAGGCTTCGCGATCGGTTGCCTGACTGCGCAGATTGAAGGCAAACGCCGCCCGCCCCATCCGATCCCGCTCGGTCAGCAACGAAGCCACGGTCCGCAGGGCTTCAAACCGGCGCTCCAGTACCAGACCGTTGGCCTGCGCCATCGTCAGCGCATTGGCGTGAGCCTGCGCCGTATGTTTCTGGCTCAGATGATCGCCCCGCCAGCCCCCGAGGCTCACCACGGCAGTGACCCAGACGACAGCCACAATCGACGCCACAAGAACGATCTTGCGTAACCGGCTGCTGGCAAGAACAGCACCGGACCGCGGTTTGAGGTCAGGAACCGCCAAGGAGAAATCTCGTGCTGGGGTCAACAGGGTCGGCGTCAAACATCGCGGGCATCATCCCCCGACGACGGCACTCTCCGCAACCGGCTGCCCCGAGAAGCCCTCGGTCGCCAGGAAGCGTTCGGGCCAGTTTGTGATCAGGGTGTCGGCGCCGGCCTCGTAAAGCGCCTGGCCCTCTTGCGGATCGTTGACCGTATAAACGGCCACGCGGCAACGGCGGGCACGAGCCCGCGCCACAAGGCGCTTATTCATGAGAGAGGGATCGACATGGATGGCTTCAGCGCGCAGCAGATGCTTATGGAGTGTCCAGAACCGGCGCGGTTCCTGCCACATCAGAAGAGCCAGTGCGGCCCTGCCGCCGGCGAAGCGGAAGCGGTAGAGCGTGCGGAAGCTGAAGCTGGAGACCAGGGGACGCGGCCTGTCGGCAGGCCAACGCTCGTTGACGGTGCGCGCCACGGCCGCTGCCGTCGCCATGCCCTGGCCGGTGTCGGCCTTGATCTCGATGTTGGGTGTGAGTCCCAGGACGAGGCAGGCATCGAGCGCCTGGGCCAGAGTCGGAATGCGCTCGTCACGCCAGAACGGATCAAACCAAGAGCCGGCGTCGATGCCGCCAAGATCCTCCGAATGGACGTCCTCGATCCGCAGATCCTCGCCCGCGGTGCGTTTCAGCGTGGCGTCGTGAATCAGCACCGGAACATCATCGCGGCTCAACCGGACATCGAACTCAACCCAGGTACAGCCGAGCTCACACGCGGATGCCATGGCGGCAAGCGTGTTTTCCGGCGCATGGCCGGAGGCTCCGCGATGGGCCATGACACGGCGGCTGTCACTCACGGCATCATCCGATCAGGGCGTCCTGGCCACGCTTCACCAGGCTCTGGGCGATGATCAATCGCTGGATTTCGCTGGTGCCTTCCCAGATGCGGTCAACACGGAGCTCGCGATAAAACCGTTCGGCCGCGTATTCACGCATGTAGCCGCGTCCTCCGAAGATCTGGACGGCACGGTCCGCGACCCGGTTGGCCATCTCCGAACAGTAGAGCTTGGCCATCGAACAGAGCGCGTGCTGGACCTTGACGTCATCGCCGTCATCGATCGCCTGTGCGAGGCGGTAGATCATCAGCCGGCCGGCCCAGAGTTCGGTCAGACTGTCGGCCAGCATGAAGGCGATGGCCTGGTTTTCGATGATTGGCTTGCCGAACTGCACCCGTTCCTCGGCGAAGGCCAAGGCCTCGTCGATCAGGCGGCTGGCGGCACCGCAGCAGCGGGCCGCGATCCCGAGCCGCTCCTGCCGGAACCATTCATGGGTGAGCGCAATGCCGCTGCCGTCGGGATCAATCAGCGCGTCGGCAGTCACCTTCACCTGATCGAATCTCACGATCGGATGGTGCGAAGGATAGGTATGGCTGTAAGCCGGTGTGCGCACGACCTCTACGCCGTTGGCCTCGCGGTCGACGTAAAACAGGCCGTGCTGGCCATCCTCCATCTGGGCCTGGAAGACGATGACATCGGCCTTGTTGAAGCCGGTGACATGCCACTTAACGCCGTTGAGCACATAACCGTTGCCGTCACGGACCGCCGTCGCCTCGATGGCACTGACATCACTGCCCGCGCCCTCTTCGGTGATGGCGTAGCACTCGTTGCGCTCGCCATTCAGCATCGGCTGGACATAAGTCTCCATCTGCCAGGGCGTCGCCGTCCTCACCAAAAATGGCGAGACGTCATGGAAGAAGAAGCCGACGCCGTTGGTGGCGCGGCCGACCTCTTCCTCGACGGCCGTGATCTCCGCCGCACTGAAGCCGCCACCGCCGAATTCTTTCGGCACATTGGGTAACCACAGGCCCATCTCCTTTGCCGCATTGCGGTGCTTGTGCTTGATCTCGACGGGAAGCTGACCGTCGTTCTCGTCAGCCAGCTGTTCCAGCGGGATGCACTCGGCATCAATGAAGGCGCGCAGCGTCTTCTTCCAGGAAAGGGCTGACTCCGGCTCACCGACGCCCGTCAGCATCTCCTGGCCGCGTTTGCGCAGGCTGTGAGCGATAATCACACGCTGGATTTCGCTGGTGCCTTCCCAGATCCGGTCGACGCGAAGCTCGCGATAGAACCGCTCGGCGACATTTTCGCGCATATAGCCGCGCCCGCCGAAAATCTGCACGGTCCTGTCCGCCGTGCGATGCGCAAACTCCGAGCAGAAGAGCTTGGCCATCGCGCATTTGGCATGCAGGACCTTCACGTCGTCGTGACGGTCCATGGCGGCTGCGGTGTCATAGGTCATCAACCGGCCGGCCCAGAGTTCTGTCAAACTGTCGGCGATCGGGAACTGGACGGCCTGGTTCTCCCAGATCGGCTGGCCGAACTGGACCCG
Source organism: Rhodospirillaceae bacterium (assembly GCA_002722885.1). Classification (GTDB taxonomy): domain Bacteria; phylum Pseudomonadota; class Alphaproteobacteria; order SP197; family SP197; genus SP197. The sequence continues at coordinate 30,480 of PBNE01000011.1, read as the reverse complement.
CTTACGGGTAAAGGCTGTGGCCTCGTCAATCAGACGGCTGGCAGCCCCGCAACAGCGCGCGGCGATCTTCATGCGCTCCTGGCGGAACCAGTCGTAGGTCCAGGTGATGCCGTCGCCGTCGGCATCGATCATGTCGTCGGCGGTGACACGGACATCCTCGAACTTCATGAGGGGATGGTGGCCGCGGAAGTTGTGGGTGTAGCGCGGCGTGCGGATCGTGCTGACGCCTTCGGCCTGCATGTCGACATAAAACAGTGCGTGGCCGCCGTCCTCCAGCTTGGCCTGGAAGACGATCCAATCTGAGAGATTGGCGCCTGTCACATGGAGCTTCACGCCGTTGAGGACGTAGCCATTGCCGTCCTTCACCGCGGTTGCTTCGATGGCATCGACATCGCTGCCTGCACCGAGCTCGGTGATGGCATAGCAGACCCTCGTGCCGTCACGCAGCATCGGCTCGACATACCGTTCTTTCTGGTGGTCGTTGGCCGTGTGATAGAGGAAGGGCGAGAGATCCGAATAGCAGCCCCACATGCCGTTGGTCGTGCGACCGACAGCCTCCTGAATCACAGCGATCTCGAGCTTGGAAAGCTCCGCGCCGCCGCCGTCTTTGGGGATCGACGGGAAGTAGAGGCCCATCTCCCTGGTCGCGGCAAAGATCGCATCGAAAGCATCCTGCGGGATGACGCCGTCGTTCATCTCGGCTTCGACCTCCCAGGGAATGAGGTGTTCGTCTACAAATTTCAGCATGCGCGACTGCCAGTCGCGCGCGCTCCGGGGCAAGGGATAGGACATGACGGGAAGAACCTGCTGGCATGTGGCTCGGCTGACAGCACTGTGCGGCGGCTAAACACACCAGCGCAAGAGCGATACGCTGTTCGTAGGGAAAAGAACTGCGGGTACGTGACAATTCACACCCACGAGATTGCGCGGGCAAACCAACCTGCTATCAAACAGCCAACATCTGCCCCATCGGAAACGCGCCATGACCGATCACCACCTGACGCCCATGCTGCGTCCCCGCTCCATAGCCGTGGTCGGCGCCTCACAACGTGAAGGCAGCGCCGGGCACGGAATGCTGGCCGGCCTGATCAATTGCGGCTTCGACGGTGAACTTCACCCGGTCAATCCGAAGTACGACACGATCCAGGAGCTGGCCTGCCACGCGACGCTGCGGGACCTACCCGGGCCGGTCGACTTGGCGGTGCTGGGCGTGAACAGCACCTTTCTGGAACAACAGCTCGACGACGCACTAGCGATTGGCGCGCGTTCAGTCACAATCTTCGACACCTGCTATCTCGACGGCGAGAGCGATCGCGGCCTGCTGGGCCGCCTGAAGGCCAAGGCTCGCGAGGCCAGCCTGCCGGTCTGCGGCGGCAACGGCATGGGCTATCTCAACATGGCCGACCGCATCCCCATCACCATCTATGATGCCAGCGACAAGATGGTGCCCGGCGGCAATGTCGCCTTCATCACCCATTCGGGCACGGTGTTCAGCGAGATTGGCCTCAACGATTTTCGTTATCGCTGCAACCTGATTGTCTCCTGCGGTCAGGAGATCAACGGCACGGTGGCCGACTACATTGACTATGCGCTGACCATGCCGTCGACCAAGGTGATCGCGCTGTTTATGGAAGAGGCGCGTGATCCCGAAGGGTTCATGGCTGCCCTGGCGCGAGCGCGCGAGGCCGATGTGCCCGTCGTCGCCATGAAAGTGGGTGCGAGCGAGAAAGCCAAACACTTCGCCAAAGTCCACTCAGATGCGGACGCCGGGAACGACCATGCCTACCAGGCGGTGTTTGATCGCTACGGTGTGATGCGAGTCGAGACAATGGACGAAATGGCCAACCTTCTGACCCTGCTCTCGCACGACCGCCCGCTGGCGCGCGGCGGCATGGGCGTGGTGTTGGATTCGGGCGGCGAGCGCGAGATGTTCGTCGACCAGGCCGAAGCCCTGGGTGTGCCCCTGGCCGAGATCACGTCGGAGACCGCCTCACGCCTCCGGCCTCACCTTCACCATGCGCTGGAACCTGTGAACCCGCTCGATGCCTGGGGCACGGCCGCGAACTACGAAGATGACTTCGAAGGTTACTTCGGCGCAATGGCAGGCGACCCCGGCGTGGGCCTGGTCACCTTTTGCGGTGACTTCCAGTGGAATCCCACCACCGAAAAGGGCTACGCCAAGGCGCTGGTGGCGACACGGGACCGGACCGACAAGCCGCTCGCTGCTCTTATCAACACGCCGATGTCGGGCATGATGACGGCCGGCAAGGCGCTGATCGACGATGGCGTCATGGCGCTCTGCGGCACCGGCGAAGGTCTGAAGGCCATTCGCCATGCCATGGCCTGGCGCGACCGGCAGACGGCACCGACTTCGGGGTCGGATGCTGCCGACCCTGTCGTGGTGGCACGCCTGCGCGATCTGCTCTCACTCATAGAAGCCTTTGATGCTGAGGCCTCAAAACAACTTCTGGCCGGCTTCGGGTTCGAGCCAGCCTTCGATCCCGGCAGCCAGGTAGTCAAACTCACCTTCAGTCTGATTGACGACCCCCAGTTCGGCCCGCTGATTGCACTCAGGACAGCCGGCAACTACGGCAAACTGCTCGACGAGGCTGTTCACGCCCTGCCCGGACTGGATGAAGACGCTGCCGGTCGGCTGATTGATCGCCTGCAGGTCAGCCGTCTGCTGTGCAACAGCGATGGCTGGCCCAATGCCGAACATACCGCCTTCGCCCGTGCCCTGTCTGGCTTTGCCGTTTTGGCAATCGAGCTTGCCGATCTGGTCAGCACCTTTGAAGTGGGGCCGGTTCATGCGACCGACGGCCGGGCGGTCGCTGCCGGAATCCGCGTAAAAACACACAAGGCTGTGTGACAACAGCACCCTGTCTGTTCGCCAGTGGCAAAACTCCGGCATACTGGCAGCCCTCCGAAGCATGAAGGACCCGGATCATGGCGCTCATGGATCTTAGCGAATTCAAAGCGGCCCTGACGGCCGGAACGCTGGGCCGTCGCGACATAAGCAGGGTCCTGGCATCGGTCGGTGTGGTCACGCTCTCGGTGCCGGTCTCACAGGTCGCAGTGCAGGCGAAGGATCCAATCCAGGTGCTCACGTGGGCAAGCTACGACGTGCCGCAGCTGCGCCCCGGCTATGATGAAGAAACCGGTGGCGCGCCGAGCTATCTGCTGTTTGTCGACAACGACGAGGCGATCGAGAAGGTGCGTGCCGGCTACCGGCCGACCCTGACGCAGCCCACGACCTACATGGTGGCCCGCTGGCGTGACGCCGGACTGCTCAAGCCCATCGACGTGTCACGGCTCGAAAACTACGGCGACATCTTCCCAAGGCTGACCTCGATCGGGGCCCTGCATGACGGGAGCAATATCTACGGCGTGCCGTTTTCCTGGGGCAACAGCTCCGTGCTCTATCGGCGCGACCTGGCCCAGGAATACGTCGGCAGCGAAAGCTGGAAGATCCTCTGGGACGAGGCCTATGCCGGGCGCCTGGCCCAAAGGGATTCGATGGACGCTGCAGTGCTTCAGGCCGCTATGATCCTGGGTATCGAAGACCCCTATCACATGAATAACGACCAGCTTGAAGCGGTTCGCGCCAAGCTGATCGAGCAGCGCGAACTGCTGCGCATGTACTGGACGAGCCAGTCCGACATCGAACAGGCGCTCTACACCGGTGAGGTGGTGGCGGCCTATGCCTGGAACCATGCTTATGCCTCGCTCAAGCGGCAGGGCATCGACGTCGGCTACATGGTCCCGAAAGAGGGCATCCTGACCTGGGTCGACTGCACCTGCCTGATTCTGGACGGACCCGGCAGCGACGAGGACGCTTATGCCTACATCGACGCCGGGATCTCGGCGGAGGCCGGAGTCTTCATGATCGAGGAGTACGGCTACGGCGCTGCCAACAGCCGCGCCTTCGAGGCCGCCAATCAGGAGCTTCTTGAAGAGCTGGGGATCGAAAATCCGACCCGGCTGATGGATATGGGCCAGTTCTTCGACGAATGGGACCCGGCCGTCCGCGAACGCGCCAACGTGATGTTCGAAGAGGTCAAAGCGGGATTCTGAGGCCGAAACCCGTGGCGACAAATCTTTTCAAGGTGTGAAATGGGCCACTGCGGCGACCGACCCGCGGACCTAGCGTAGAGTCGGAACAGGGCGGTCGCACTCTTTCTTGCGCTCGAAACCGCAGACATCCCGCGAACCGCGTTCGTCCTGTTCTGCTTCCCCTCACCGCGACCTTCTGTGTGCCTGACGCCATTGACGCGCCCGCACGATACGCCAAGCTGTGGCAATGAGATCATTCCTGGTCAGAACCAAGTGTCGTGCGGGACTTCGCCTCCCGATCCTGTTTGTGGTTGGTCTTGCCGTGGCGCTTGCGTCCGGTTCGGCCAAATCCGAAGGCAATGCGCTTCTTTGGGCGCTGCAGGCGCCCGGGGCTGGCACAACCAGTTACCTGTTGGGCACCATGCATGTGAGCGACCCGCGCGTCCTGGATGTAGGAGGCGCGACCCGCGAGGCCCTGACGTCATCTCACACAGCGGTCTTCGAGATCATCACGAACGACGAGCTGGCCACCACCCTGCTTTCGGCCATAGTTTATTCCGATGGCCGCAATCTCGAGACCGTGCTGGGCCCCGAACTGTTCAACAAGCTCAAGCTGGTAGCGCAGCCCTACGGCCTGGTTCCGTCTGTGCTGAAGCTGATGAAACCCTGGGCTCTGTTCACTATCCTGTCGATCCCGCCCGAAGAATCGTTCCGACAGGCGCGCGGCGAGCCGGCGCTTGATGGCTGGCTGCAGGATCTGGCGCGCCGCGAGAGCGTCGAACTGATGGCTCTGGAGACCTACGAGGAACAACTTGCAGTGTTTGAGGACACGCCGGAGGACGTTCAAATGGCTATTCTCCGGACTGTGGTGGAGCACAAGCCGGAGATCGAGGCACAATATGAGGTGATGCTGCAGCGTTATCTCGACCGTGATCTCGAAGCCTTGTTCGCCGTTGCCACCGGCCAGGAAAACATCACATCCGAGGCGCTGACACGGTTCAACCAGCGTATCCTGCACGACCGCAACAACGTCATGGCGACACGGCTGCTGCCGCTCTTCCACGAAGGCGGCTATTTTGTTGCCATCGGTGCGGCCCATCTGGCCGGTGAGGACGGCGTGCTGTCCCAGATGCGGGCGGAGGGGTTTGTCGTCACCCCGATCGAATGAGACAGCTTACGATGCGGAGAAAACCCTGATGACCCTTCCGGAACGCACCATCGTGAACATCCACGACACGCCCTATGACCCCTACGACCTGGACGGTCCGATCCAGGACGAGATGAAGCAACTCGCCATCAGTTACGACGCCACGACCCGGCGCGGCATCTACATGATCCGTATGGAACCGGGTGCGGAAACCATCGCGCATACCCACAAGTGCATGGAGGAGTTCCTGATTTTGGAGGGTGAGTTGATCGAAAGCGACGGCACCGTCCTGAAAAAAGGCGATTTTTGCAGCTATCTTGCGGGCACCTATCACAACTCACGCACCGAGACGGGCTGCCTTCTGGTCGGCTTCGACTGGGATCGTCCCGAGGCCTGACCCTGTTTCAGATATAGCCGGTAGCGGCGGGAAACAGTACCCGAAGATAGAGCACCAGCGCCAGGGAGGGGCCGAGCGGGAACTCGCGCCCCAGACCGGCGCGCTGCCAGACGATGGCCAGAGCCGTACCGCCCAACCCGCTTGCCACCAGGTTCAGCGGAGCTGGGCCCAGGCCGAGCCAGAGCCCCGCGACAGCAAGCAGTTTTACATCGCCAGGGCCGAAGCTATCCCGACCGCGCAGCTTTTGAAACCCCCATTTAACTGCAAGCCCCGCACCGCCAAGGACGGCGAGACCCAGGACCGAGTCGAGCGCCTGGGCAACCAGTTCGGGTGCCGGCAGAGCGTGCCAGACAACCGCCAACACGGCAGCCGCAGCCTGAAGCGAGTCCGGCAAATAACCGTGCTCAAGAACGATCACCGACATCACCAGCAAAACGAAGGCCAGCGCGGCGAGAACAGAAAACCCGATGCCAATCCCGCCGGAAACCCACCACACGCCCAAGAAGGCCACAACCATGGCCACTTCGGTCAAGGGATAGCGCCACGACACGGGCGATTGGCAAAGGCGGCACCTGCCACGGCTCAGGCAGCAGCACAGAACCGGAAACAGGTGGCGTGCACCCAGCGGTGTCTCACAGGACGGACAGGCAGAACGCCGGCCGAGCAGATCGAGCCCGTGCGGCATGCGGTGGGGCAGCATGGAGGCGAAGCTGCCGAATACCGCGCCCAGCACCAAAGCGAGCAGCCCGCCTCAGAACGAAAGTTGAATCATTGGACGTCGGCTACCTCTCGGGATCCTCGGCGCGTTCCAAATCCTTTCGGATCACATTCCACCGATGGTGCATCTGTCTTCTCGAGAGGGTAAACATTTTCGCGCCTTTCGGCGTGGTAGCCACGCGATCGCGCAGGATCTCGACGCAGCGTTGTGTCAGGGGCCCCGTGCGTGGCCCGACTTTCTCCCAATTCTTGGTTTTATAAATGGTCATCGTCGGCGGATCGAGGTTCAGGTTGATGTGAGCTTCATCGTTCAGGCAGCTCCGCAGCTCATTGAACCTATAGCCGGTGTCGATGTAGAGCACGATCATGTCGGCTAACATGTTCTGACCAGTCTCTCTCGCGCGGGTGATGATTAGTGATTTTTCCTCGGGGCTGAAGAGCTTTGAGCGGCCGGAAGGCCCCTACTGCCAAGGAAACATCGGCTTCCGGCAGAGCCCATCGCGATCAATCGCAACGGTCATGGCCGTCGAAAGAGCGCGCAGTTTTCGATTGATTGTAGCCGGGCGGTTCCCCTTCAAAATCATCGCGGGCACGAAATCATCAAGCATTGCCGTCTTGATGTCACTCAGCGGCAGGTCGGGGCCAAAGATTGCAAACTGTCGAGCCGCCTGCGGTCAAACGGGAACTTGCGCTGATAAAGGCGTTCCATTGACCCATAGTGCGTATTCTCCCGTTTAAGAATAGATAGATATTGCAATTAAGAATAACTATCATTAATTTCTAACAGACCAAGTTACTTAAATTCCGATAGCGCGAACTCGAGCCCTTTGCGGCTTCGGTGGTGTTTGCGCAGGCGATCAAGAGAAACGGTTTTGAGGGAAAGCTATCATGAGTAACCACAAGAAATTTTACATAAATGGCGAGTGGACTGATCCGGCTGATGGTGTCGATTTTGATGTAATCCATCCGGGAAACGAACAGCCGATTGCGACGATTGCACTTGGCTCTAAGACCGATGTTGATCGCGCCGTCGATGCGGCTATGGAGGCATTTAAAACATGGCAATTTAGCTCAATAGAAGAGCGGGTTTCGCTGCTTCAGCGTATGCTCGAAATCTATAACGCCCGCGCTGAGGAGATAGTAAAGATGATGCCCCATGAGATGGGCACCACCATGTCCTTCTCCCGCGAAGTTCATATGCCGGTTGGTGTTGGCCACATGGAAGCCGCCATTGAAGCGGTAAAGGCTCATCAATTTGAGAGGCCCTCTATGCGGGGTGGCTCTACATTGATTGACGAACCAGTTGGCGTTGTCGGAATGATTACACCGTGGAACTGGCCGGTTAATCAAATAATGATAAAAGTGGCGCCGGCGCTTGCTGCAGGGTGTACCATCGTTTTGAAACCTAGCGAGTATTCTCCTCTGACTTCCATAATTTTGGCCGAAGTGATCCACGAAGCCGGCTGCCCAGCCGGTGTTTTCAACATGGTTAATGGCGATGGTCCAGGTGTTGGAGAAGCTATTTCGTCACATCCTAAAATCGATATGGTTTCATTCACAGGATCGACGAGGGCCGGCAAGGCCGTCACTAAGGCTGCGGCAGACACAATCAAGCGGGTTTCACTTGAATTGGGCGGTAAATCCCCGAATCTCCTCTTCGCTGACGCGAATCTCGAGGAAGCCGCGAAAACCTCCGTCGCTGCGTGTTTTATCAACAACGGTCAATCTTGTGATGCTGCTTCGCGACTATTAGTTGAGCGTAGCGTGTATGATGAGGTTGTCGCGCTTGTAACGGCAGAAGTGGAATCGACTAAAGTAGACGATCCGATGAAAGAGGGTGATCACATCGGGCCCGTGGTTAACAAGCGTCAATTCGCACATGTACAAAATCTCATTCAGGCTGGAATTGATGATGGCGCGCGATTGGCCGTAGGTGGGCCCGGCCGCCCGGATGGATTCGAGCAGGGGTACTACATTCGACCAACCCTTTTCGCCGACGTGAATAACGACATGAATATTGCCCGACAGGAAGTTTTCGGTCCGGTTCTATCGATCATTCCTTTTGAGACAGAAGCAGAAGCAATCGAAATTGCAAACGATACCGACTACGGTCTTGCAGCTTATGTACAATCTTCAGACAGCGAGCGCGTAGCCAGGGTGAGCCGGCAACTGAGAGCGGGCATTATTAACGTCAATGGCAACGCCGGTGATTTTGATGTGCCGTTCGGAGGCTACAAGCAATCTGGAAATGGTCGGGAAGCGGGGCCTCTAGGTTTCCATGAATATCTCGAAACCAAGGCGGTCACGTCATAACCGATAAAATCCCTTTTGAGCGCTCTGTTATAATTGACGAGAACAGCGCGCGAATTAGAGGGACCAGGAGAACTACAGCCTAGTTGTTCAAACACTAGGCTGTAGTTTTCGTCTGTGTGTTAGTAAGGACGGACGCAATGGAAAGGTTTGTGATCTTTAAAGTTTTAAGATCTCAGGCCCTAGTGATCCGAGTGCTTTTGCGTCGCCGCTTCAGATCATCGAGAACTCGCTTGAACATACCCGGGTGCTGCTTCTGAAACTCTGTGAACCGCTCCTCGTCTTCGAGCGAACGCCCAATGGAGGCCGCCACGGTCTGTAGCAGCACGCGACCGCTGCCAATGCTGTCGATGATGCGCCGAATGGCTAGGAAGGCTGCGATATGTCGGTCGACACGCTTTAGGTATTTCACAGCCACGAGACCCCGGCCCGGCCGGCCACTCGCTGCGACATCGAGAAGTGCCTGTATGGCCTCCGCCATCGGATCGATCGCTTGGCTTATGATGGCTTGTCCATATGGATTGGCGCTCTCGTGAACGGTTTGACCAGAAAGTCATAGGCGCCGTCGCGCATGGCCTCCACAGCGGTGCTGACCGAGCAATGGGCCGTGATGATGACGACCTAGCTTAAAAGGTCCCGCTGGCGTATCCAGCGCAGGATGTCGAGCCCAGCCATGTCCGGCAGGCGCAGATCAAGCAGCACGGCATCGGGTTCGTCACGCTCGATGGCGGCGAATGCGTCTTCGCCGTTTTCCAATGTTTCAAGGTCGATATCCCCAAAACGCAGGTACTCCTGATTGACACGGGCCAGCGGCGGCGTCTCTTCGACCAAGAGCACTCTGGGGCGAGTTCGCGTCATAGGTTGGCAACTTTTGCTAGTCATTTTGCACGCTATGAAACGTTCCAAAAAAATTCAATCATGGGCGTAGGAAACCAGTTCAGAAGGCGTGGAAGGCTCGGATAGGGGAAAAGGGGCCAACGAGCCATGCCGCTGGACGCAATACTAGGAAATGTCATTCCTTTAGAGCGTGAAACCGTTACCCAGCCGCTCTCGGAGCTCGATGATGACCGTCTGATGGTCATGATTGGCGCTGAGGACCGGGAAGCCTTCGGGGTCCTGGCTGCCAAGCATCTGGACCGTTGTGTCGCCATTGCATACCGCACTCTGGGCAATCGCACGGACGCGGAGGATGTTGCCCATGACGCCATGTTGCGCGTGTGGCGCCATGCCCCGAAGTGGAAGACAGGCGGCGCGCAGTTCACCACCTGGCTCTACCGGGTCGTGGTCAACCTGTGCATCGACCGGACCAGACGGGTGAAGCCGACCGCGGGTGAGGTGCCGGAGGATCTCTCCGATGATGCGCCCGATCCCGAGGTGACGCTGGGAAGCAATCAGACGGCCGAGCAGGTTCGCACGGCTGTGATGGAACTGCCGGATCGGCAGAAAGAAGCGTTGGTGCTCTGCTTTTTCGAAGGAATGAGCAACGCCGACGCGGCCGACGTACTTGAGGTGTCGGTTGGGGCATTGGAACAACTGCTTGTGCGGGCACGCCGCAGCCTTCGTGTGACGCTCGCCGGCTTGATGGATTAAGTGAGGTTATTATGCCCGACGAAACAGACACCAGCGCTCAGGTTCACCGCCTTGTCACCGACAGGGAACTCGATCAGCTTCTCGGCAACTTCGAAGCACCGAAGGCTTCGCCCGAGTTGCTCGACCGCGTGGTGCAGAGCGCCGAAATAACACCGCAGCGTTCGTCGATGAGCCCCGTGATCGTCCCGCTCATGCAGGCTGCGGCCGTTCTGGTCATCGCCCTTGGTCTTGGCATCTGGGCAGGCATGGACGCCAGTTCTTCGGCCAAAACCCAGTCGGCACAGTCGATCAGCGATGTGATGATCAACGGAGATCAACCTTTATGAGGAACCTTCCCCGCTTGACGAAGCGGCTCAGCGTGGCGCTGGTGATTTCACTGGCGCTCAATGTGTTTGGGACCTCTTGGTACCTGACAAGGGAAGCGACCTCGAGCTGGACGCCGGAGGCTCAGGGAAGCTGGATCACGCGTCTGGCGAAGGTGCTCTCCGAGGAAGACCAGCAAACCGTGGCCAATGTGGTGGCAACCCACAAGCCGCGTATGGAAGAGCTCTTCATCGACATGCGTAACGCCACCGGGGACGTCTGGGATGCCATGGCGACCGAACCGATGGACGAGGAAGAGGTTCAGGCTGCCCTGGCCGAGGTTCGCGCCCGCCAGGACCTGCTGCATTTCCAGCTTCACGAAACACTGCTGGAGATGGGTCGCAGCTTGCCCCTAGAGGCTCGCGAGACCCTCGCCGACCGCTCAGCCCAGTGGCGCGTCAATCAGTAGATCGGGAGCGCGTCTGCGATCCAATCGTCGCCGAGCCGGCGTACGGGCCGGCCGGCCAGAAGATTCGCTTCGATCTGCGCCAGTGACCGCCCCTTTTTCTCCGGCACCTTGAACCACGAGAATACGAGAGCCATCAGACAGGCCCCGGCAAAGATCAGGAACGTCGTACCGGTGCCCGCAACGTCCAGAAGCCACAGGAACGACATCGCCACAAAGATGTTGAGCAGCCGGCTCGTCGCCGTCGCAAGACACATACCCCGAGCGCGGATCCGCAAACGAAAGACCTCAGGTGTCTTCGTGGAGCAGACGAAGGTAAGTCTCGTACCGGACAAACGGGATCTCGCCCTCTTCGACCGCCGTTTTCACGGCACAGCCGGGCTCGTGGTTGTGGGTGCAGTCACGAAAACGGCAGCCTTCGGCGAACCCTTCGAGTTCCGGGAAGAGATCGCCCAGCTCGTCGGCAGGAATGCCTGCCAGCGAGAGCGAGCGGATACCTGGTGTGTCGATCACAGCCGTGCTGTCATCCAGCTTGTAGAGCGATGACCGCGATGTGGTGTGGCGACCCTGCCCCCGCTTGCCGCCGACCTCTCCCACCGCCGCATCGATTTCAGCGTTCAGCGCGTTGACTAGCGAGGACTTCCCGACCCCGCTGTGGCCTGTGAAGATCACGGTCTTGTCGCCAATCAGGCGTCGCAGATCGCCAAGCCCCTCACCGGTCTTGGCTGACACGCTCACAATATCCGCGACCAGATCCCGGTAGAGCGTGAGATCGGGCAGCGGCTCGTCCAGATCCGCCTTGTTGAGCGCTACCGCAACATCTAGCCCGCCGCGCTGCGCCAGAACCATGTAGCGGTCGATAAACCGGGGATGGAACGGCGGCCGGGCGATGGCGGCCACAATGACAGCGAGATCAACATTGGCGGCCAGCACATGCTCCTGTGCGCCATCACGGCTGCGGCGGCTGTTGTCCTGGCGTAGCCGTGCCAGGGTCGTGCGGCGGTGCAGAACTTCAGTGATCACGGGAGGATCACCGTCGTTGGCGCCGGCCTCCACTGCCACGTGATCACCCACCACGGGATAAGGGTTCATGTCGGGCGCCGGTGCACATCGGACAGCATCACCGTCGAGCTCGACCGTGACGCGGATGCCATGGACTTCGATGACCGTGGCCGTGCTCATGGCCTAAATCGCCGGGGCAAGCCGTGCAGAAGGACAAACATCGCCAGGGCGGCCGTGCCGACAAAGGCGAACACCGCCGAGAAGGCCACGGGCCCCTCACCGCCCATCAGGCCGACCGCCAACCCTGCCGTACCCCAGCCACCGAACTGCAGGAACCCCAGCATGGCCGAGGCAAGCCCGGCCTGGTCAGGGTAACGATTGATCGCCGCCGCCATCGCATTGGGCACCAGCAATCCCATGCCGACAAAGAAAAGCCAGAGTGGGATCAGGATGGTCATAGCGGTGAGAATGCCGGAGAGGATGAACAGCAGCAAGGCAACACCGCCGATCAGGTTCAGCGCACCGCCCAGAACGACCATACCAGGCATGGACACCATGCGGCCGGTCAGGCGCGTGGCGATCGCACTGCCCAGAGCGAAGCTGCCGACGTTGATGATGGAAAACGCGCCGAACACGGGTTCCGACACCCCCAGGGTCCGGATGAAGACAAACGGCGCACCGGCGAGATAGGCGCCAAGCCCGGCCAGGCTGAACATCACCGCAGCACTGTAGGCCATGAACAGGCGGTCACGCAGCAGGGTGGCGTAGGTGCCCATGATCCGGCCCAGACGAAAGCGCTGGCGTCGCACGGCCGGCAATGTCTCCACCAGCTGATGTTGCGTCAAGATCAGGGCGAGGACACCCAGAACGGTCAAGATCACAAACACGGCGCGCCAACCCAGCGTGACCTGAACAATTCCGCCGATTGTGGGGCCGAGAGCCGGTGCGACCGCCATCACCATGCCGATGGCCGCAAGGGCACGCGCCGCGTCCGCTCCTTCATGCACATCACGCACCACGGCGCGGCTGACGACAACCGGAACACAGGCCCCAACACCCTGGGCGATGCGGGCTGTGATCAGGATGCCGATACCAGGGGCAAAGGCACAGACGGCCGACGACAGGACAAAGATCAGATTGCCGATCTGGATACTGATCTTGCGTCCGAAATGGTCAGACAAGGGCCCGACCACGAGCTGTGCGCAGGCCAGTGTCAGGATGAAGAGGCTGAAGGTGAGCCGAACCTGATCGTCATTGGCACCGAAATGATCCCCGATCGCCGGCATCGACGGCGTGTAGAGCCCGACCCCGAGCTGGCCCATACCGGTCAACGCTGCCATGAGCAAGATCAGGCGCGGGTATGTCACGCCGGCATCACCGTGTCAGCGGCTTGTACTTGATGCGGTGAGGCTGGTCGGCTTCAGTGCCCAATCGACGCTTGCGGTCTTCTTCGTAGGCTTCGTAGTTGCCCTGGAACCATTCGACATGGCTGTCGCCTTCGAAGGCCATGATGTGGGTCGCAACGCGGTCAAGGAACCAGCGATCATGGCTGATGACCAGCGCGCAGCCGGCGAACTCCACAAGCGCATCTTCCAGCGCACGCAGGGTATCGACGTCGAGATCGTTCGACGGCTCGTCAAGCAGCAGCACGTTCGCACCTGACTTCAGCATCTTGGCTAGATGCACGCGGTTGCGTTCACCACCCGAGAGTTGACCGACCTTCTGCTGTTGGTCGCTGCCACGGAATCCGAAGGCGCCGACATAAGCGCGGGATGGCACCTCGCGTTTGCCCAGCATCACGATGTCGAGCCCACCCGAGATGTCTTCCCAGACAGTCTTGTCGGCCTCGAGGCTTTCGCGGGTCTGGTCGATGTAACCCAGCACCACGGAATCACCCACCTTCAGACTGCCGCTGGTCGGCTCCTCGAGACTGGTGAGCATCTTGAACAACGTGGTCTTGCCCGCGCCGTTGGGCCCGACAATACCGACAATGCCGGCCTGCGGAATCTTGAAGTTGAAGTCGTCGATCAGCAGACGGTCGCCAAACGCCTTGGTGAGCCCCTCGCCCTCGATCACAAGATCGCCCAGACGCGGACCGGCCGGGATGACAATGCGGCCCTTGGCCGGGCCTTCCTTGCGCTCCTCCGCTTCGGCCAGCAGGTTGTCGTAGGCCGCAAGGCGCGCCTTGCCCTTGGCCTGGCGAGCCCGCGGGCTTTCACGGACCCACTCCAGTTCCTTCTGCAGCGCACGCTGGCGCGCAGCCTCTTCGCGGCCTTCCTGAGCCAGACGTTTCTGCTTCTGTTCCAGCCAGCCCGAGTAGTTGCCCTCATAGGGAATGCCCTGGCCACGGTCGAGCTCCAGAATCCAGCCCGCGACGTTGTCGAGGAAGTAACGATCATGGGTGATCGCCACCACGGTGCCCTCGTATTCCTCCAGATGGCGTTCCAGCCAGGCGACGCTTTCGGCGTCGAGATGGTTGGTCGGTTCGTCGAGCAGCAACAGGTCGGGCTTTTGCAGCAGCAGGCGGCAGAGCGCCACGCGGCGCTTCTCACCACCGGAGAGGTGTTCGACCGAGGCATCTGACGGCGGCAGACGCAGCGCGTCCATGGCAATCTCGAGCGTGCGCTCCAGATCCCAGCCGTTGACCGCGTCGATCTTCTCCTGGAGCTCGCCCTGCTCCTCGATCAGCGCGTTCATCTCGTCATCGTCCATCGGCTCGGCGAACTTCGCGGAGACCTCATTGAACCGGTCGAGCAGGTCCTTGGTCTCGGCCATCGCCATCATGACGTTGCCCATGACATCCTTGGACGGGTCGAGCTCGGGCTCCTGCGGCAGATAGCCGACCTTGACGCCATCGGCCGCCCACGCCTCGCCGTTGAACTCGGTCTCGAGACCGGCCATGACCTTCATCAGGGTCGACTTACCGGCGCCGTTGGGACCGAGAACGCCGATCTTGGCGCCGGGCAGGAAGCTCAGCCAGATGTCTTTGAGCACCTCGCGCCCACCCGGGTAGGTCTTGCTCAGACCCTTCATCACATAGACGTACTGATACGAAGCCAAGGCGCCGCTCCACTTTGTTCAAACTGTGGCAAATATCGAGCGGCGTTGTAGCCGAGCGCGCGGGGCGCGGCAATCACAAGGATGCTGCCGCGACAGGACCGTTGGACATATCAACCAGGCAGCGGAACGGCCACCGACGGTGGTTAGTACATTCTGGCGCCCGCTTCCGATGCAACGCGCGGCACCAGGGCACGAACGAGATTGGTCATCTCGGGCGTTCCGACTGGGCTGCCGCCCTGGGTCACGACATAAGAATGCGAGGTATCGGCGCCCGACCGCGCGATCATGCTTTCCAGCGTGTCGTCACAATCGACCTCGCCATGCGCGCCCTCCGGCACCGTTCCGCCGTCGAGCGGAATCATGATCGGACGCACCCGCAGCACCCGCGCGCGATTGATGTCGCTGACGAAGTCCTCAATTTAGGAATCCGCGGGATAGAGTAGGATATGCTGCGGTTCGCCCTGCTGCATGATGTAGCCGTCCTTGGGAATCACCAGATGATCGGCAAGCTTCAGCGCTTCATCGAGATCATGCGTGATGAACACGATGGTCTTGTGCAGCTCCTTCTGAAGATCCTGCATGCCGGTCCGGATCAGCGAATCCAGGGCCGAGAACGCCTCATACATCAGCATGATCGGTGAGTTCGCCGTCGGTGCCCAGTAGTAGCCGAACCACGGGGACTCGTCCTCGTAGGCCACGGCGATCGACGTGCCGAGTGTCTCACCCGAGCCGTGATCGAAGATTTCCATGGTGTCACGCATGCCCAGTGCGTTGATGATGTTGTCGTTCACGTTGCGGCAACCCCAGCCGTCCGGGCAGTTGTTGAAACGGCCGCCAACCAGCTCAGGATTGGCGATGGTGGTGAGCTCCGGATTCGACTCCGCCAGATAGGCGAAAATCCGCCAGCCCTCGACCCCACAGGGATCGAAAACGTCGGCCAGATGCAAGACCTTGCCGGCAGCTTCGAGCTCGGCATAGACGTCGCCGGTCGAGTTCAGCCAGAGTTCGGTCACGATGTGGGGCTCGGCATTTTCAGCCAGCGACGCGACCGAGCTCACGGTCGCCGACGGCACCTTTTCAACGGTGCAGCCGCAACCCTGTTCCATGAGGAACTTGGAGACCTCGGTGATGATCCGGGACGACGCCCAGTTCATCTCGGTGATCGAAACCTCACCGCAATCGGCCTGCGCGGCCGAGGCGGATGTCATCACAGCCGCGACGGCTGCTCCTGACAACAACTTTTACACTTTGTTCATTGTTCAGTTACTACCTTGGTCGTCTTGAAGCACCATTGTTTTCTAGCGAACCGGGGGCAAGCGGCATCGCGTCTGCCTAAAGCGCGAAACGGCTCCAGACAATCCTGATCGATCGAAAACGGCTGCGAATGGCTGTGATTCAGTGAATGGGGTTCGGAGGTCATAGGCTTCCTTCCGGAGTCACGATGGCTCGGACCGAAAACTCCGCCAGCTCACCGCGCCAGATCTGACGGTCCAGACAGAACGGGGTGCTGTCGCCATCACGGATGACCTGTTCGAGTTCGATACCGGCATGGCTGGCGGTCAGGCCCAGAAGCTCCGCCTCATGGGCATCCACACCGCGCATCCGTATGACTATGTCGCCGTACGGGCCGATGCTCCGTAGTGTTCGTCGAGGATACCGGTGGTGGACTGGCGAAGGTCATGGTCCAAAAAATCCGGAAACCGCTATGCATCGACATACTCGGATTCGATAAAAATGGTGTACCCATTGGTCCGGAACAGGCGCAGGTAGTCGAACACGGCCGCACCAGGCCAGATGCCGAGATGCCTCGCGACCATTGCATCGGCCCTGGCCCCACTCGCATGGATGACCTCGATCTCGAGCTCCTTTTCGCACGACCGGGCGTCTGCCGCGAAACTGATCATGTTGCTGACATCGTAGGTCAGGCGTTTCGACGACAGAAAGCGGCCGCGGCGATCTGCGCTGTAGATCAGTCCCTCGGTTTCGCGAGCTTCAAGCGCGTGCCGTGCCGTCATCCGGCTAACGCCCTGCTCCTCAGCGAGCACGCGCTCCGAGCGCAGTGCCGTGTGTGCCTCAAGATCGCCTGCGGTGATGAGAGACCTGATGCGCGCCGCGATCTGAAGGAACCTGGGCTCCTCGCCGTTGTCGACAGACACGGTCGACTTACGGTTGTTTTCAGGCAGGCTGTCGTACATACGTTTCTTGCTCAGCCGTACCTTCGAATCTTGGCACATACCAGATGCAGACACGGAGAAACAAACATGGGTTTGCTGACACAGGAGCAAAAGGACGCGTTCTGGCACGATGGCGTGCTGGTGGTCGAAGATGCTGTGACCTCCCGGCAACTCGACGCCATGCGGGACGAGTTCACCCGCTGGGTGGAAGAAAGCCGCACCCATACGGAGGACTACGGCCGGACCCTCGATGACCGTCCGCGCTTTGATCTTCAGCCGGGCCACAGCGCCGAGAAACCGGCCCTGCGCCGCATCCAGTCACCTGAGGAAATCTCGGAGGTGTTCGCCCGCACCATGCGCGAGGCGCGCACCGTCGACTTCTGCGCCGAACTGGTCGGCCCCAGCATCCGCTTCCACCACGGCAAGGTGAACTCCAAGCTTCCGGGCACGTCCACTCAGGTCCAGTGGCACCAGGACTTTTTGTTCCAGCCCATGACCAACGACGACATGATCACCGCCCTGCTGTTTGTCGACGAGGTCACGCTGGAAAACGGGCCGCTGGAGGTTCTGCCGGGCAGCCACAAGGGAACGCTTCATACCCATTGGCACAACGGCGTGTTCACCGGATCGGTCGATCACGCCATCGTCGAAGCCCAGAGCGACAAAATTATCAAATGCACCGGGCCGGCCGGGGCGGTCTGTCTGATGCACGCCTCACTGCTGCACGGCTCCGCGCCCAACCTCTCGGACCAGCCGCGCACGCTCTACATCACGACCTACTACGCCGAAGACGCCATCGAGCTCAGCCAGAACCACCTGCCGAGCCAACTGACCCATGAACTGGTGCGCGGCGAAGCCTCCGGCCGCGTGCGCTGCTCGACTTACGAGATGCAGATTCCCGCGGTACCGAAATCCACCTCGTTCTTTGCCCAACAGGAAGGCGCCGACGTCGGCTGAACTGCCACGACGGAAGTGATTGCAGGACTAAAGGCTCTGCCCGCCGTCGACGGAGATCACCTGTCCGGTGACCCAGCTTGCGGCGTCCGACAGAAGAAACGCGGTCACGCGGGCGACCTCTTCGGGACGGCCGAAACGGCCTGAGGGTATTTCGGCTTCGACGCCGTAATAGACATCGGGATCGGCGACCTTGCGCTGCTGCCAGACGCCGCCTGGGAAGTCGATCGAACCCGGTGCGATGGTGTTCACGCGAACAGCATCACCGGCAAACGACAGGGCGTGGGACTGGCTGAGCTGGATCACAGCGGCCTTGGCGGCAGCGTAAGGAAAGTTCCCAGAGGCGCCGATGCCGGAGATCGATGTGGTGTTCACGATGGAGCCGCCGCCAACCTTCTTCATGTGCGGCAATGCAGCCCAGGTGGCGCGCACGGTGCCCATGAGGTCGACATCCAGGCATTGCTGCCAGCTCTTCTCGTTGTCGCCATCCCCGAAGGCAGAGGGGTTGTTGGTAAGGCCGTTGAGCCCACCCAGCGCCTCGGCCACCTGGTCGATGAACGCCGCGATCTGATCGGCATCACCGACATCACAGACCGCTGCGTGGACCGTGCCACCGTGCTGCTCGAGCTTCGCCCTGGCGGCTTCGACGTGTTCCGGTGTACGGCCGCAGACGGCGACCGAGGCCCCCTCCTCGGCACAGACCTCAGCAATCGAGAGACCGATGCCACGTGTGCCGCCGGTGACGACGATGGCCTTGCCGGCCAATCCCAGATCCATGGAACTCTCCTAGGTTGCGTAATCCGGCTCGTGGCGGTCGAGGATGCGGCGGATCGAAGCGAAATGGTGCAAGGCGCCATCACGCGGCTCACTACGGCCTCTGTTCATTTGTCCAGCCGTGCTGGCCACAACATCCTGAGGCACGCGCTTGAGCGGCTGGCCGGTCTGCAGTGCATAGACCAGCGTGCGGCAGGCCTGTTCCAGGTAGTAGAGATCATCATAGGCAGTGGCGATATCGGGCCCGGCGATCATGACACCGTGGTTGGCCATCATCAGAACATCGCAGTCACCCATGACCCGGGCCAGGCGGTCGCCCTCGTCCGTATCGAACGCGAGGCCCTTGTACTCATCGTCATAGGCAATGCGGCCATAGAACATCAGCTCGTTCTGGCTCGCCATGGGAAAACGGAAGTCCTCCAACATCGAGAGGGCCGTGGCGAACGGCATGTGGGTGTGGAGCAGACAACGCGCCTTGGGATTGGCCCGGTGGATCGGCGCGTGGATGCAGAAGGCAGTTGTCTCGGCAATGCCTTCGCCCTCGATCAGGTTGCCGTCGAAGTCGACCTCGATCAGCGATGAGGCGGTCACCTCGGACCAGTGCAGACCATAAGGGATCAGCAGGAAGCGGTCCTCGCTGCCCGGCACCATCATGGTGAAGTGATTGCAGATGCCTTCGTTCAGCCCCTGTCGTGCCGCCATCCGGTAGGCGGCCGCGAGATCGAGCCTGATATCCTGGATGTGATCGCTCATGACGTCTGTTCCTCTGTGATCATCAGTCGGCCTACTGTGCGACCAGAAGGTAACTCATCGGCGTCTTGACCGTATGGTTCTGGAAGAGGTCATAGGTCGTGGTGCTGATGTTGCGCGGATATTTATCGTAGCGGCGGATCTGCGGCCCTGTCCCGATCAGGCTGTTCATGATGTCGGCCAGGTTGTGGAAGAACCACCAGTGATTGATCTCGGGGTCGGCTGTGCTGCCGTCATAAATAATCGCGCCCTTTTCCTGAAGCAGCTGATCACGGAAGTAGGCGAAATAGGGCTCGAACGGCTTTTCAACAACGGGATCGAACATGTTCACGATCGGATGCTCTTCGTGGATCATGATGTGTCCGACCGGCTTGAGCAGCCACACAGGAATCTCCGTGAAGGCGGCAAGATCCGGCATCCAGCCGAAGACGCCGATGGTGATGATGACGATATCGAACGTACCGTCGAAACGTTCGTCGATTTTGTAGAAATCACCGCAGACGAGCTCGAGTTCCTGATTGGTAATCGCCGCCAGCTCTTCACTCTGCTTCAAAAACTCGGCCGACTGATCGAAGCCGACGCAGCGAGCGGCACCCATGTTGCGTACGGAGAGCAGTTCCCGGGCATTGTTGCAGCAAATCTGCGCCACATCCTTGCCGGCGACGTCGAGCGATTCAAATGTCTCGGTCTCATCGTCGTAGAGACAGGAGTAATCCGGTTGCGCGAAACCTTTCGTCAGCACTACCCAATCCTCGTTTTCGCGGTGATAGACGGCCGACGCGTACTAGGGGGCGCGGCTGCCGACGGTGAAATCATCACGCTTCATGGACAAGGCAACGGCCTTTCTCTGCGGAACTCGATTGATAGCCCGAAGCAGAGGCAGACACCACAGTCTGTGCGTTGCTCGCTCGTCACAGCGCATGGTGGCGTCACCATCCAAGACCTTAGCTCCCGACAACATGCCCGGGCACGATGAGCAGCGAACAGCACAACCTTAAATACAACAGTGCAGAACTGCGACGGCGAACCGTTGTCGCCCTGCCAGGATGCATCGGGAATTTTGCGGCCTCCACCCTACTGGCCCTGCTGTTTGCCCGATGGATGGGTCTCGAAGAGTTCGGTGTCTTTGCCTTCGCCTTTCACGTGATCCGCATTCTCACCCTAATTGCAGGTCTGGGGTTCAATCAGGACGCCGTGCGTTTGCTGCCCCGCTACCGAAAAGCCGGCCGGCTTGGCACTCTGAACGGCTTTGTCCTGACGACAGCCCTGTCGACGCTGGTCCTCGGCGCGGCAACCGGCGCAACAGTTTACGGCGTTGCGATGCTTTCGGACGACACACACAGCCATAAAGCTCTGATCCATGCGATCTGGCTGGTACCCTGATCTCTCTGGGGCTTTTGCTGGCCGGCGTGCTGCGGGCCCATGGGCGCGTGCTGCTGGGAACCGTCGCACAGGCCAGCGTGCGGGACCTGCTGGCCCTGGGTATCGCAGCCATAGCAGCAGGCAAGCTGACCGAGATGCATGCCGAAGAGAGGCTCGCTGCGGTCAGACCCGCCATGGTGATCGCCGTGGCGCTTCAGATCGGCTACGTCTGGCGCGCAGGTGTGGTGTGACGTGACAGGCTCGAGGTTCTGATTGGTGAGTGGGTCGGTGTCTCTGCGCCCATGGCGATCGGCGCTTTGGCCCGACTTCTCGTGGTCGGCGGCGATGTCATCCTGATCACCATGCTCCTGGGTCGGGAGGAGGCCGGCCTCTATCACGCGGCCATTGTGCTGGCTCTCGTGAACCTGATCCCCCACGTGCGGTTTTGGCAGGCGCATCGCCCATGCCATCTCGCTCGTTTCCGGCAGTACGCTGTTCATGCTTGGCCAGACCAAGTCGGCGTCGCGGGTGCTGGTGGTGGGAGCAATCTCAACCTCGCGCTCTCAGCCCTGGGCATCCTGACCTACGGCCTGATCGGCGCTGCACTGGCCTATCTCATCAACCGGATCGGAATCGCCGTGGTGTTGTTTGTGATGACCCGGCGCGAAACTGCGTATCTGGCTTGCCATCCGTGATCTGCGATAGGGTCGCAAGACCGCAGACAGAAGGAGTTTCCCATGCGCGAAGCCCTCCACGACATCCTGTTTGAACCGATCAAACTGGGTCCCGTTACGGCCAAGAATCGGTTCTACCAGGTACCCCACTGCTCAGGCATGGGCTGGCTCCAGCCCGCTACACTGGCCGCGATGCGCGGCATGAAGGCGGCTGGCGGCTGGGGCGTGGTGTGCACCGAGTACTGCTCGATCCATCCATCGTCCGACGACGGCGCGTTTCCGCACGCTCATCTCTGGGACCATGACGACATCCGCGCCCACCGACGCATGACCGACGCCGTCCACGAGCACGGTGCCCTGGCCGGTGTCGAGCTCTGGCATGGCGGTGGACGCTCCGGGAATCTGGCGAGCCGCCTGCCGCCGCTGGAACCCACCGGTGGTCCTGCCGGTGTGCCGCACAACATCGGTGTGATGCAGAGCCGCACGATGGACAAGGCCGACATCCGGGCGTTCCGCAAGCGACAACGCGATGCCGCCAAACGCGCCATCGAAGCCGGGTTCGACATCGTCTATGTCTATGCCACCCATGGGTATCTTGCCGAACAGTTCCTGAATCCCGCGACCAACCGGCGCACGGATGAGTACGGTGGCAGCCTCGAGAACCGAATCCGGATCGTGCGCGAGCTGATCGAGGAAACGCTCGAAACCGTTTCCGGCAAGTGTGCAGTGGCAACACGGTTTACGGTCGATCTCAACGAGCCGGAGACATCCAAAGCCTTCAAGCTGATTGCTGATCTGCCTGATTACTGGGACATCACGGTCGACGACTATGGTGTCGAGATGGGCGTTTCCCGCTTCGTCAAGGAGGCCGCGCTCGAGGCCAGCGTGGCCCATGCCAAATCTATGACGACCAAGCCGGTGGTTGCGGTCGGACGGTTTACCTCGCCGGACACCATGGCGCAGGTAATCCGCAACGGCACGCAGGACATGATCGGCGCCGCGCGGCCGTCTATTGCCGATCCGTTCATCCCGACCAAGATCGAGGAAGGCCGGCCCGAGGACATCCGCGAGTGCATTGGCTGCAACATCTGCTACGCTCATGACTCCATGGGCGTGTCCCTGCGCTGCACCCAGAATCCGACCATGGGCGAGGAGTTCCGCCGGGGCTGGCATCCCGAACGTGTGCCGCCCACCGCATCGACGGAACAGGTCCTGGTGGTCGGCGCCGGACCGGCGGGATTGGAGGCGGCCCGCGCGCTGGGCGAGCGTGGGTATGCTGTCTTGTTGGCCGAGGCGTCGCGCGACCTGGGCGGACGCGTGGTTGCCGAAGCGCAGCTTCCGGGTCTGAACGAGTGGATCCGGGTGCGTGACTGGCGGGTCGGACAGATCGAGAAAAACGCGAACATCGAGACCTACCGCGAAAGCCCCATGACGGCCGAGACGATCCTTGAGGTCGGCGCGGCCCATGTGATGCTGGCAACCGGTGCCACATGGAAAACTGACGGCATCGGCCATCAGCGCAGTACGCCGATCGACACGACGACCGATGCAACGATCGTCAGCGTGGACTCCCTCCTGGACGATGCTGATCTGCCTGCCGGGCATGCCGTCATCTATGACGACGACCACTACTACATTGGCTCCGTGCTGTCTCTGGCCCTGCGTGAACAAGGCCATCCGGTGACTCTGGTGACGCCCGGCGGGCGCGCCGGACAGGCGAGTTCGCTGACTGCCGAGATGTGGCAGTCGAACGCCGCGCTGATCGAAGCCGGCGTGACCATTGTGACCAACCACAGCGTGGTACGTGTCGCAGGCGATCACGTTACGCTGGCCTGCATCTTTTCCGGCAAAACGCGGGAGCTTGCCGCCGACTGGGTCGTTCCGATCACCCGGCGCGAGCCGAATGATCAGCTTTTTCACGATCTTACATCACATGACAATGCACCTTCCGTGATCCAGATCGGTGACTGCTTTGTGCCCGGGATCATCGCCGCGGCGGTCTACAGCGGTTATCAGGCGGCGGTGGAGCTGGGTGAAGATCCGGCGCCACCGAAGATGGACCGGCAGCTCTAGTCCAGCAGGTCGCCGAGCGCCTCGACCTGACGGCTGTTCATATCGGTCGACCAGATGCGCCAGCCGCCACGGCCGGTTTCCTTGCGCTCGGCACCGAGGGTATAGCGCGGCTTCAGCGTGTCGGTGTCGCGGTTGAGGAGGTGATAGGCCAGACCGCTGCCGCCCGGTCCGCGCCAGGCATGGATGACATGGCCGTCGCTGACCACCGCGACCTCGAGCGGCTCGTCACCCGGCCAGGTGACTCCTTCGGAACAAATGGCGTAGGCACCACGTGTCATCGCCAGATGCTCAGCGGGTGTACCGATGAGCTTCCAGTCCTCAACGTAGTTGGCGTGGATTCCCACTTCGATCATGTCATCGCCGTCGCGGAACATGGCGCCCTCATCGCCGGGGTCCCTGGGCGGATGTAGATCGATGGGCCGCTGCCAGGAGAAGATCTGCCCCCGGATCTCGAGATGGCCGGCGAAGCCTTCGGCTTCCCGCGCGCTGTCGGAAGGCGCGGGGGAACGGATGTCGGCGAAGAGCAGCGGGGTTTGAATCCAGATGATGCGCGTGCGGCGTTCGACCTCGCCATCGAGGCGGATGCGCAAGCGCTTCCACACACCCCGTGCCCAGCCGGGGACCTGATGCTTCGAGGCACGCCTGGTATCGGCGGCACTGATCGGCTTTATACTCATGATGTGACGCTACCACACCACGACTGTGGTTCGATCCCGGCGGCATCGGGCGTATGATCGGAGCTGTGGACACCCTGTGCCGAGACTGCGGTTTTCGACCGCCCCCTGATGCCGAGACCTGTTCGGAGTGCGGCTCGCTGCGCCTGGTGCGTCACGGCGAATTGCACGGGCTGTCGACGGCCCATCTCGACTGCGACGCCTTCTACGCCACGATCGAGAAGCGCGACCGGCCGGAGTTGCGCGATCAGCCGGTGATCGTGGGCGGTCACCATCGCGGCGTTGTTGCGGCCTGCTGCTACATCGCGCGGACCTATGGCGTGCGCTCGGCCATGCCGATGTTCAAAGCGCTCAAGGCCTGCCCGGACGCCGTCGTGATCAAGCCCGACATGAAGAAATACTCTGATGTCGGACGGCGTGTCCGGACCATGATGCAGGACCTGACGCCGCTGGTGGAGCCACTGTCGATCGACGAGGCGTTCATGGACCTCGCCGGGACGGAATCGCTGCATCACGGTAGCCCGGCGACGACCCTGGCGGCGCTCGCGCGACGGGTTGAAGAGGAGCTGTCGATCACCGTGTCGATTGGGCTGAGCTATAACAAGTTCCTGGCCAAGATCGCTTCTGATCTCGACAAGCCGCGTGGCTTTGCCGTGATCGGCCGGGCCGAGGCGCGAACCTTCCTATCGGACAAGCCGGTCAGCCTGTTGTGGGGCGTGGGCAAGGCCATGCAACAGTCCCTGGCACGCGACGGCATCACCCTGATCGGCGAACTGGCGCGACTGGACGAGGCCCAACTGACGGCACGTTACGGCAAGATCGGTCACCGCTTGGCGCTTTGCAGCCAGGGTGAGGACGACCGCCGGGTTGATCCCGAGGGCGAGGCCAAGAGCGTGTCGTCGGAAACCACTTTGGACAAGGACATTGCCGATGCGGACCGGCTGCGGCCGATCCTTTGGCAGCTGGCAGAAACGGTTTCCCGCCGCCTGAAGAAGTCGGGGGTTGCCGTTGAAGGCGTGACCCTGAAGCTGAAGACGGCGGATTTTCGCATCATCACGCGCAGCCGACACCTGAAGAGCGCGACACAGTCGGCCGAGGAGATGTTCCAGGCTGCCGAGCCGCTGTTGAGCCGCGAGGCGGACGGCCGCGCCTTCCGCCTGATCGGGATCGGCACCCATGATCTCGTTCCTGCCGACCAGGTGGTGCAAGCCGACCTCTTCGGTGGCGTCGGTCCGTCCGAAAGCAAGGTGGACAAAGCGCTTGATGCGGTACGCGAGAAGTTTGGCGATGCCGCCGTAATGAAAGGGCGCGGTTTCGGCACCAAGGTGGTGCGCCAGGGACCGAGCAAGGTGGAGTGAAATGACGATGGCAAGAACCGTGTTTCGCTGGCCGAGCTTGTGTGCCGTGGCTGCCCGCAACTTTTGGCTGTTGCAGGAAGTCCGGGCCGATGATCTGACCTTCCAGTGCGATGACACGATCATCACCCTGACTTGCGGTGACGGTGAAGATGCCGGCAACTGCACCACGACATCGGCATCGGATGACTCATGGGACGTGACCTGCAAAGGCCACATGATCTGCGGTAGCCATGTTCAGACGATCTGCGACAACGCGACCGATATCGGTGGCACGCATGTCTAGGAGGACTTCCAGTGCCGGGACAGGGACCATGCGCTTTCGAAAGCGGTCGGGACGGCGACCGGTTCGGGCTGCGACGTGGTGAATTGAGCCGCCCGACGCCATCCGAGACGTCATGATGCGTTTCCAAACATCCGCGCTGGCCGATTTTCCGACTCTCCCGGCAATCGACCGGGGTCGCACAGATTGTTAGCCCATCAATCACCCAGTGTGTCGCGGATGATGTTTTCGGTCGTCAGGTTCTGGTTAACGGGGTAGCGTTCGGCAAACTCCATCAGGCGCCGGCGCTAGTCATCGTCGAGATCGCCGTCGAGCGTGATGGTGTGGTCGATGATGTCGACCTTGCCGAGCGTGGATTCGCATTCGGCGCAATCGTCGGCGTGGACCTTGGCGTGAGAGAGCGTGACCGTGACCTTGTCGAGCGGCCACTGCTTGCGTTCGGTTTACATGCGCAGGGGCATGGAGGTGCAGGCTCCGAGGCCGCCCAGCAGAAAGTCATAAGGATTCGGACCGACAGGCAGATCGAGCCGTGCGGCCAGGGCCACGCCCTGCGACCCGGTGAACGAGATCTTCTGATGACGGCTCATGGGCCTACTCCTCGGGCGGCTTCAAGTTGGGGACGGGCGGCGTCAAGCGCGCGAATGTGGTCGGGGCCAAGGCCGCAGCAGCCACCAAGTATAGTGACATCCTGTGAGACCCATTGTTTCGCGCGTTCGACCAGATCGGAGGGTTCGATGATGTCGACAAAGTTCCAGTGCGGCATCTCGAAATAGCCGGCTTCGGGATAGGTGCCGAGCGGGCCAGACCAATCACGCTTGACCCGCTCTAGCGCGACCGAGGTCACGTCGACGTCGCTATGCATGACGCTGACGACATCGGGGCCGATCGGGATGAGGGCATCGACCACGTCGTCGAACCGGATATCGGGGTAATCGAAGGCGACGAGTTCTGACCCGTCTTTGCTGCGGGCGCAGGTCAGGCCGAGCCAGACCGGCAGGCCCGTGCCCTTGGCGGCTTCAAGCGCAGTGGCGGCACGTATGGTGTCCTGCATCATCTCCAGGGCGATCATGTCGCAGCCGCCATCGGCCAGGGCGCGGGCCATCAGGTTCATGCTGTCTTCGATCTCTTCGTCGGAGTGGCGGTTTCCGGGGTCCGCAAGGTCGCCTCCCGCCGCCATGGTGGAAATCGACCCTGCGATCGCGACATCCCTGCCGGTCTTGTCCCGCGCACGTTTGGCGAGATCGACTGCCCCGCTGATGAGCTCCGCTGCACGGTCGCCATAGCCCATGGCGTTCAGCATGTGCGGCGAGGCGCCGAAGGTATTGGTGATGATGACTTCGGCGCCCGCATGGATGTAGTCGGCGTGGGCGTCGACAATGATCTCGGGATGCTTGATCAGCGCGGCGCCGGCCCAGGTGAGCTTGTGCATTTCCGCACCGCGCCGCTCAAGTTCCGTGCCCATGGCGCCGTCGATGATGAGGATGTCACCCCTGTCGAGCTTGTCTTTCCAGGCGGGCATGGCTGTGGTCCTTCAGGCGGCCGGTGTCATGAAGGGAAGCGCAGCGCGCAGTGCGTTGACGTGTTCGGGGCCCAGACCGCAGCATCCGCCCAGGATACTGGCACCCTGGTCGACCCAGCCCCGGGTCTCACGGACGAGATCGTCCGGCGTGACGCTGTCCGTAAAGACCCAGTGGAGAACCCGCCGCCACCTTTTAGCGAGTTCTTTAACGTGGCCGAAAGCCGGTCGGCACAAATCACCACGTGCGGGATAGATAGGATTCGTTGTTCTTCGTATCAAGATGCGAAAAAGAGCGCCGGGCTCTTGCCCGACGCTCTCTCCGTTCAGTCACTCGCTGTCAGATGGCCCTTACGCAGCCCGCTTTTCGGCCTCGATTTGCTTCGAGGCGGAGCCGGAGCGGATGGCGATGGTGCGGGGCTTGAGCGCCTCGGGCACCTCGCGGACGAGATCGATGTGGAGCAGACCGTTCTCCAGCGCCGCGCCCGAAACCCGAACATGGGCGGCAAGCTGGAAGGTCCGCTTGAAGCTGCGGCCGGCGATGCCGTGGTGCAGATACGAACGGCCCTCGTCGCTGTTCTCGGCGATCTCGCCCGAGACGGTGACGGAGGCGTCCTTGATCTCGATGTTGAGGTCATCCTCACCGAAGCCGGCGACGGCCATAGAAATGCGATAGTCGTTCTCGTCGACCTTTTCGATGTTGTAGGGCGGATAGCCCTCATCGGCGGCGCGCGCATTGGCCTCGAGCGCGTTCATCACACGGTCGAAACCGACGGTCGTACGGAACAGGGGAGAGAGATCAAAACGGGTCATTGTGCATATCCTCCAATGAGCTACATGCGGTTTGATGCGGTCCCCCTATGGTGGCGGGACCTCCGCGCCCGTCCGCACCCCCGTCATCGGCGAGTGCCGAGCACACACTGGATATAGGCACGGTTCCGGCGCTTTCAAGACCCAGAATGGTGGCTATAACGTGTTGAAACTGCGGGATAAACCCGAGAAACCGTGCTTCGCTCAGCCCTGCTGCCAGGGCAGACCGGCGACCTTCCAGCCACCGGTGCGGCCGCGATGGCCTTCGGTGTCCTTATCGCCTTCGAATCCCTGAGCGATGTTGTAGCAGGGCCCGAAACCGAGCGCAGTCATGGCGGCGGCCGCGTGCATGGAGCGCACGCCGGAGCGACACAGAAAATAGACCGGCCGGCCCCTCTTCAGCCCCGCCGCCTCACAGTCCGCCGCGAAGTCGGCGTTCGGCTGGCCGCCCGGGAAGGTCTGCCACTGGGCTAGCACGGCACGCTTGCCTATCAACGAGAGATCGGGAAAGCCGACGAACTGCCATTCCGGTTCGGTACGCACATCAACCAGCACGGCATCGGGCTCGTTCCTGAGAGCGTTGAACGCATCGTTGGGCAGAATGTCGCCAGCGTAGGCTTTGTCGGTCATGATCGGTCCTTCAGGATGGGGCGGCCCCGGCAGCATCGCCGAAGCAGCGCCCGGACGCCAGAAGAGTCGAAACCAGGAAGGAAACAACCATGAGCGCCTATGTAATTGCCCAAATCGGCTGGCACGACACCGAGGCACGCGATCGCTATCTCGCGGCCTGAGCGTCCGTGTTCGCTGCAGCGAACCCCAGAACCAGAACGAATACGACGAGAAACTTGCGAATCATGATGAGTGCCCCCAATGCCGAACGGTCCTGAACGCTGCAGATGAGATGTTCAACAAGTTCGAAGGCGGAAGACTTCCGGGGCGGGACGGTTTGCGGCTACCGTCGGAGCCCGCGAGACAGAGACAGACCATGACCGACACGATGCGCATTCTGGTTCACGCACCACGGCCCGAGGTGATCGCGGGGCTGATTGCCGAGCGACACCCTGACGCCGAGCTGACCCTGTGCGACAGCTTCGCGGGCCTGATTGAGGCGGCCGTGGCCGACCCTCACGTCGCCTATACCGAACGATTCGAACGCAAGCCCTACCCCCGCGAGGCCCTGCTGGCACAACCATCGCTGCGGTTCGTTCATGCTTCGGGCGCAGGCATCAACCACCTGGCACCCTGGGATCCCGACAAGGTGCACGTCTGCAACGCTGGCGGCGTACAGGACGAGGGCATGGCGCAGTTCGCGATCGGCCGGCTGATCGCGATCAACTGCCACTTCTTTCGCTATAACGACCAGCAGAAGCAGCAGGTCTGGGAGCCCCATGACGTGTTCCATTCAACCGGCGGGGTGCTGACCGTGGTCGGCCTGGGCAAGATCGGCCGGGCCTGTGCCCGGGTTGCTCATGCGCTGGGCATGACGGTCTACGGCGTCCGCGCCCGTCCCGAGCCGTGCGGGGGCGTCGAGGAGGTCGTGCCACCCGAACGGATGAACGAGGTGCTGGCGAAGTCGGACTATGTGATCGTTGTAACGCCGCTGACCGATGCGACCCACGGCCTAATCGGTGCCGACGCCATCGCCGCGATGAAGCCCGGTATCATCATCCACAACATGGCGCGTGGCCATGTGATCACCGAGGAACCGCTGATCACGGCGCTGAAGTCGGGGCACGTCCGCGCGGCCTCGCTCGATGTCTTCGAGGAGGAGCCACTGCCCGAGGGCCACCCGCTTTGGGAGATGGAGAACGTCTATGTCACGCCGCATATCGGCGGCATGATCACCGCCGACGACTACGACCGGCTGAGCACGCAGGTGTTCCTGGACAATCTCGATCGCTTTGCCAGGGGCGAGCCGCTGGTCAACATCACCGATCCGGTGCGTGGATACTGACCATGGCCGGACGCGACCTAGCAGGCATCGTTTATCCGCTCACGGAACCGCGCCGGGCATTTCACCTGCACGTGGGCGACGG
>PBNE01000010.1 GCA_002722885.1 Rhodospirillaceae bacterium | reverse complement strand
GCGACGCTGATCATCTCCATTGCCATTCCCGTGTCCGTCATCGGCAGCTTCGTCGCTATGGCGGCACTTGGGCGGTCGATCAATGTGATCTCTCTGGCAGGCCTGGCATTCGCTGTCGGTATGGTCGTGGATGCAGCCATTGTTGTTCTGGAAAACATCTATCGTTTGCGAGAGCAAGGCATGCCGGCGCGTCAGGCGGCCTTCCAGGGCGCGCGTCAGGTCTGGGGTGCGATCATGGTTTCAGCGCTGACCACGGTCATGGTCTTTGTACCGATCCTGGTCATGGAGATGGAGGCCGGTCAGGTTTTCCGTGATATCGCCGTCGCCATTTCGGTTTCCGTCGTGCTTTCTCTGGTCGTGGCCATCACGCTGATTCCGGCTCTCTGCGCCCGTCTGTTCGCCAAGTCGACGGACCAGACGGTTCGCCTTCGCTTGCGTGCACTAGATGCGCTCGCAGATGTTGTCTCCGGCACAATCCAAAGGTTTACGCGCTATGTCGCCCGCAGCCGGATGGGTTCCCTGTTGATCGTGATCGGTGTGAGCGGAACGGCTCTGCTGGTGGCGGCCATTTTCCTTCCGGAACTCGAGTACCTGCCGGACGGTAATCGCAACTTCCTCTCGGGTTATGTGACGGCGCCGTCAGGCTACAACCTCGATACCATGGACGAGATCGCGACCCGTGTTGAAAACGCGACAAGGCCGTACTGGAAGATTGAGAACGAGGAAGGACTGGTTGTCGCCGAAGACGGAACCGCCATCTTCGACCGATTCTACTTCGGCTCCGGCGTCGGCTGGACATGGATTGGTGCTGCTGCGGTTGACGGTGATTACATCCAGGATCTCAAGGAGGTCATGGAAGAGCCGGTCGAGGCGGAGCCCGGTGCCTCCGTCTATTTCTCGCAGCCCAGTATCTTCGGTCGCGGTCTGGGTGGCAATCGAGCTGTTGATCTCAACGTGTCGGGCCCCGACCTTGATACCATCGTTGCGATCGCGGTCGACGTCGAGCAGCAGGTTCGGGAGCTTCTCGATTCCGATGAAACCCAGGTCCGTCCCAAACCGTCGACATCGGGCAGTGTACCTGAGGTACGAATCGTGCCTGACCGTACCCTTCTTGCCGACAACGGTGTTTCTGCCCGTGACCTCGCTATGGGCATCGATGCCTTTAACTCGGGCCTGCGGGTCAAGGAGATTTCTCTCGACGGCCAGGAGATCGATCTGACACTCACTGGCCCCTATGGCCACATTGAGGAAACGCAAGGCATCGGTGAGCTGCCCGTCGTCACGCGTGACGGTCTGATTGTGCCGGTGTCGTCGCTCGCGGATGTGGATGTCACTGACGGGCCGATCGAGATTCGACGGCTGGAGCAGAACCGGACCGTGACCCTGGTGATCAAACTGCCGTCTGACGTGCCGCTGGAAACCGGGATCGATATGATCCAGGCCGACATCATCGACGATATGCGCGGTGAAGGGCTGCCGCCCGGTGTTCAGCTTCGTCTCTCGGGAACAGCCGACAAGCTGACGGCGACCTGGAACGCCATGATCTTGAATCTCCTGGTCGCGCTGGTGATCGTCTATCTTGTCATGGCAGTTCTGTTTGAGAACTTCCTGCATCCACTTGTCGTTATGCTATCGGTGCCTGTGGCCGCGGCCGGCGGTGTGCTGGGACTGCTGGTGCTCAACATTTTCCAAACCCAACCGCTCGACATGCTGACGATGCTGGGTTTCGTGATTCTGATCGGGATCGTCGTGAACAATGCGATTCTTCTGGTCCATCAGACCCTGCACCACATTCGCGAAGACCACATGGCGCCTGAGGACGCTATCGAGGAGGCTGTCCGCAACCGTATCCGGCCGATCTTCATGTCCACGCTGACCAGTGTGTTCGGAATGATGCCGCTCGTGATGTTCCCGGGTGCCGGTTCGGAGTTGTATCGCGGACTCGGTTCCGTCGTGGTTGGCGGCCTGTCGCTCTCCGCGATTCTGACCCTGACCCTGGTGCCGCCGCTTCTCGGTCTGGTGCTAAATCTCACCCGTGTCTTGCCCGATGTCGGTGAAGCCGTCAGGGTCGACGGGCCGGCGGAAGGACCGGCAGAGTAGGGGAGCTCTCCATGGCTGAGTATGACGTGATCATCGTGGGTGCGGGGGCTGTTGGCGCATCGCTGGCCTATCGTCTGGCGCCGCACCGAAGGGTTCTGATAATCGAGCGGGAAGAACAGCCGGGATACCACAGCACCGGTCGTTCCGCCGCGCATTACACAGATGTGATCGGCGGCTCGGAGATTCAGGCGCTGTCGGAGGAAACCCGTCGGTTCATCGACGAACCGCCGCAGGGTTTCACGCACGTGCCACTGATCAACAACCGTCCAGTCCTTCTCCTCATGGGTCATGATACCGAGCACCCGCATTTTGACGAGGAAAGCCTCGCTCATGTGATGGGAACCATCCTCCATCCGATCGATTTCGCGAGCTGCCTGGACCACTGCCCGGTGTTGCGTGAGGACAAAGTCAAGAGCGGCATATTGGAACCAGGTGCCGGTGATATTGATGTTCATGCCATTCATGGCGGCTACCTGCGTGGCGCCCGTCAGGGCGGGGTTGAGCTGGTCTGTGACGCTGAGGTTCTGTCTCTCGAACGCCGCGATGGTGTCTGGCATGTCGAGACCCGGGCAGGAACATTCCAGGCTCCGGTCGTCGCCAACTGCTGCGGAGCCTGGGGCGATACGCTGGGAGAAATGGCGGGCGCCGATCCTGTCGGCCTTCAACCCATGCGGCGCACGGCGTTCCGCTTCAGGGGGCCTGAGGACGTCGACTACAGCAACTGGCCCATGACGGCTGATGACGGTGAGAGCTTCTACTTCAAGCCCGATGCGGGGCTGATCATGGCTTCCCTGGCCGATGAAACACCCTGTGATCCCTGTGATGCCCAGCCCGAGGAACTGGATCTCGCGATGGCGGCACACAACATCATGGAATGGACGACGCTGGAGATCACTCGGATGGAAGCGCGCTGGGCCGGATTGCGGAGTTTTGTGCCGGACCGACTGCCGGTGACGGGCTTTGACCCGAAGCTGGAAGGGTTTTTCTGGAACGTCGGCCAGGGCGGAGCCGGCATCCAGACGTCGGCGGGTCTGTCAGCCTATGCTGCCGCCATAATGCTTGAGACCGACATCGCCGACGGTCTGACGTCCTTCGGCATCACCAAGGAAACCTTTTCACCCGCTCGCCTCTGAGGTGCGCTCGCCGCCTTCGTCCATGCGGTCGGCATACCATCGGTGAAAGTGCCAGGACGCGCCACACAAAGCGATGGCGGCCGGGCGCAACGGGCTCAACGGTGTAGGACGTCAGCTTTTCCGGGTTGAGATAGAAGCCGAAGCACGGCCAGATATGGAAGAAGACCATCACCTCATTGGCGAACTTTGGCAGGCCGGGGAGGGGCGTGGGCCAATCCGACAACGGTGGTGGCAGGTCGTCCACAAGAGGATGGTGGAGGTCCGACCAGGGATGCCCGTCAAGCTCCTCACTCACCCAGCTCAGGCGTGTGGGGATTGCGTCGGCCGCACTGGACCTGTTGAGCGCTGAGGTGTGGTAGCCTTCGATCGCGTTTTCCCACATCACCTTCCAGTCCCAGGTGGTCGGGTAGGCCTTCTAGTGGACCGTAACCATGTCGCCCATGTTCCACGGCGCGGTGATTGTCCGGAGGTTTTCGAGCTGTGGTGCCAAAGGCGGAGCCCCCTCGTCGAAATTGATGGCGACAAAGCCCTCCCAGACCTCACACCGCACAGGCTTCAGCCGGATTGACGCCAGTTCGAATGCCGTCGTCCGCTCCATCTCAGGCGCCATAACCAGCTGTCCCTCCAGGTCCTAGGTCCAGAGGTGATAAGGGCAGGCAAAGCTTGCTGCACGGCCACAGCCCTCGGCGACCCACATGCCCCGGTGTCGGAGATATTGTGAAAGGCGCGGATGGTGCTGTCCCGTCCACGAACCACGACAAGTCTCGTGCCCGCAATCTCGACAGTTTGGTGGTCACCGGTACGGGAGAACTGGTCGCTTCTGGCCACGACGAGCCAAGAACGGCTCAGAAGACGTTCCTTCTCGGCCTCCCAGACAGGCTCTGACGTGTAGGCATGGGCCCGGTAACCACCATGCCTCATCAAGGGGCGCTTCACGCCCACAAAATCTGCCTGTGTGAGCACATCGTTCATAGCCAAAGCCGAACACAGCTGACGCGCCAAAGCAAACCGCCGGATCCTTGCGGGCCCGGCGGTTCTCAACCTTCGCTTCTGCGGTCTTACTCGGCGGCGAGAAGCTGTTCCTTGTTGACGTAATCCCAGGTGTCGTCGAGCGCCAGCTTGAAACGGTCGAACATCTGGTGGATTTCGTCTTCGGTGATGATCAGCGGCGGGCAGGCGGCAACCGAGGTGCCGGCGGCCGCACGCAGGATCAGGCCGTGGTCCAGGCAGCGGTCGCCGCAATAGGCGGCCACCGATGGGTCAAAGTTCTCACGGGTCTCCTTGCTCTTCACGAGCTCAAGAGCGCCGATCAGGCCTGTGCCGCGAGCCTCACCCACGAGCGGGTGGTCGGCAAGGGCGTGCAGGCGTTCCTGCATCGCCGGAGCAACACGGGCAACATGGCTCGCGATGTCCATCTCGTCGTAGATCTTCAGCGTCTCGACCGCGACGGCTGCCGGCACGGGATGACCGGAATAGGTGAAACCCGTCGCCAGCACACCGTTGGCATCGGAATGATCGCGGATCGGGCCATAGACTTTCTCGTTGAGGATCACGGCGCTGATCGGCAGGTAGGCCGAGCTGAGCTGCTTGGCGACCACCATGATGTCGGGCTTGATGCCGTACTTGTGGCAGCCGAAGACCTCACCGGTCCTGTGGAAGCCGCAGATGACCTCGTCGGCAACCATGAGCACGTCGTACTTTTCAAGCACGGCCTGGATCTTCTGGAAGTAGCCCTCCGGCGGCATGATCACGCCACCGGCGCCCATGATCGGCTCGGCGACGAAGGCCGCAACCGTCTCGGGCCCTTCGGCCAGGATCATCTCTTCCAGCTCGTTGGCACGGCGGGTCGAGAAGTCCTCTTCCGATTCGCCCTCCTCGGCGAAGTGGTAATAGTGCGGTGAGCCGGTATGCATGATGTTCGCGATCGGCAGATCGAAGCCCGCGTGCATTAGGGGCATGCCCGTCAGGCTGCCGGACGACACCGCAATGCCGTGGTAACCGCCCTGGCGAGCGATGATCTTCTTCTTCTCCGGCTTGCCGCGGGCGTTGTTGTAGTACCAGACGAACTTCACCATGTGGTCGTTGGCTTCCGAGCCGGAGTTCGCAAACCAGACCTTTGACATTGGTGAGGGCGACATCTCAATCAGGCGCTCGGCCAGGTCGATCGACGGCATCGAGCCGCGGTGGAAGAACGCGTGGTAGTAGGGGAGCTTGCGCATCTGGCTGGCAGCGGCTTCGACAAGGCGTTCGTTGTTGAAGCCCAGCGAAGTGCACCACAGACCGGCAAGGCCCTCGATGTACTTGTTGCCTTCGAGATCCTCGACATAGATGCCGTCACCCTTCTCGATGATCAGCGGACCCCTTTCCTCGTGCTTCTTGAGGTTGGTGAAGGGGTGAATGACCGAGGCGATATCGCGCGCGTGCGGTGAATTGGGGATCACAGTCATGGTCGTGCGTCCTTGTCGTTGTCAGGATGAGTGTGGGCTGCTTCAGGCGGCGTACAGATGCGGCGGGGCCTGCGTTCGGAGCCATTAAAGGCTTCTGGTGGTCACTTGGCAACCACCTAGACGACTCCAGATCAGACTTTGTGGCCGATCCAGATGACCCGTCCGACAAGGTCCAGACCGGTCACCGGAACAGGGTCGAGGGGAGGGTAGACGGGGTTGTCGCTGGCGATCACGACCTGTTGCCGCATGGGGTCGACAACAAGCCGCTTCACGAGCAATCCACCGTCACGGCACAAGACATAGATGCCGTCGGCGCCCGGTGACCATTCCGTCAGGTCGACGAGCAGCGAATCGCCCGCCGAGACGGTCGGGGCCATGCCATCGCCGTTCATTGCGATCATGGCGAGCTGGTTAACTGGCGTGTTGGTCAGTGTGGCAAGCCAGGACGCCTGAAAGGCAAAATCGGCTGCGCCGTGCTCTTGATGAACCAGTGACGCACGGCCCTGCGCGGCATCAGGATCGTAGCGGGCCACGAGCAGAAATGCGTCGGCGTCTTCGCCTGTGCGGGCGACGGGTCCGCCCCGTTCATCGATCAGATCGGCGACAGTGCAATCCAGCGCATTGGCCAGCTTTTGCAAGGTGTCGTGTCGCGGGTGCCTCGACCGCCCGGCGATAATGTCCCGCACCGCCGTCTCGTTGAGCCCGGCCATGGTCGCCAGTCTCTTCTGGGAGAGGCGCGTCAATGCCAGGCGGCGGCGCAGTTCGCTGACAAGATGGGTGTCGTTCATCAGCCCATGGTGCATGAGCGCGGGCCGGAACCCAAGCCCTGCCTTCAAGACATCAGGACATGCCGATAGCGGCCTTGTAGGAATCGATCAGGGCTTCGAGTTCTTGGCGGTCGTCGTTTTCCATCTTTCGCAGCTTGACGAGCTGGCGGATGATCTTGGGGTCGAAACCTAGGCCTTTGGCTTCGCGGTAGACCTCGCGCACATCGGCCGCGATGTTGGCGCGATCCTCCTCCAGGTTCTCGATCCTCTGGATCAGGGAAAGCAGCTTTTCGCCGGCGATACCATCAACGCTCATTGTGTCGTGTCCTCGGTTTCCTGTTCGTCTTTGCCGTATCCGAACATCTGCACGATGTCGGGGCACTCCTCAAGGATTGCATCCGCCTGTTCGGGCGTTAGAACTTCTTTCCAGGTCCCGATACGGGCATCGGCGACGGGTTGTCCCCAATGTTGCGAGACGTAGCTGCCGCCCAACTGCACGTGTTCCACCTGGCCGTCGTCCCAGCCGGGCCAAGGAGCGTTGGGATCATAGCCGCTGAGGTCGAGACCGCTGAACCCGCCGATCTATCGGATCACGCTCTGGGGATTCTGAACCACGCGTTCGTAGCGGACCCAGGCCAGCCGCCCGCCCCACCGGGATCTGGGGCTTCGGAAGAGCGTCACATAGGCTTTATGGATGTATTTGCCTGTCTTGCGAGGATTGTCCTGCGTGTGCGGGTTCTTCTAGCCCTTCATCGTAAGCTTCTGGCCAACCTCGAAGAGGGACACGGCAATGTCACGCGGATCGCGCGCCATGACGACAAACAATGCATCTGTATGCAGGCGAGCCAACGCCGGAAAGTGGCTGGTCAGCTACGGTTCTTTGATGATGGCGTGTTGGCAGCCCGGCCAACGGGTCAGGAGATGATCGAGGTATTGGCGAACCTGCATCCCCGAAAAGTTCGTCAGGTCCTCACGGTCATGGAAGTAGTAGCGGCCGTGCCGATCCCACGATAACAGCATCTCTTCGTAGCCCAGGCAGAGATGCCGGATGTAACAGCCCTCGGAGATCGCGGGGTGGTAGCCCGGGGCGCTGCACAGCATGCTACGCATCAGCGTCGTGCCGGATCACGGCGCCCCGTCGACAAAAACCACGGTCATATCGATGTCCCCTTCAGACGGGGCTGCTCTTTCATCACCAGAAGGATGGCGCCTAGAACAAGACCTAAGGCGGTCATCTCACGCCAACCCACGGCTTCATGCAACAGCATGGCTCCCATCAGAACCCCGGTCACCGGTACCACAAGGCTTGCGATGGCGGCCACTCCGGCGGGCATCAGCAGCACGATCCGGTTCCACAACACATAACCGACCACGGTGCTGAAGACGATGTTGAAGGCAAGCGCCAGCCAGGCCATGGCATCGGCATCGGGCAGGGGCGTTTCGGTCAGCAACGCGATGAAGGTCACGGGCAGCCCGAGTCCCAGGAGCTGCCACGCCACGATCACCGCGACTGGTTCGCGCCATGTCGCGCGCTTGAAGAAGACGGTTCCCAAGCCCCAGACGATGGCGGCGCAAAGCATATAGACAATGCCCAGTGGCTGATCGGAGATCCGTGTGAAGTCGTGGCTCAGAAGGACACCGAGGCCTGCAAGGCCCGCCAAGAGTCCGGCCGTGCGCGCTGGCGTGATCGGTTCCTGCAGGATGAGGCGCGCGAAGACGATGGCCCAGAGCGGCATGGTGTAGGCGATGATCGCGGCGCGGCCCGATCCCATAAGTCCCACACCCAGTGCAGAAAACACGAACCAACCGCCCAGGCTGAACGGGGCGACGAGCAAGGCAAGCCGGAGTTGGTCGGTGGGCAGCGTGATGCGCTGTCCAATCAGCTTAAGAACCAGCAGCATCCCCAAACCGCCCAGAACGCCGCAATAGGCCCGGAACGTCCAGGGCTCGAAGGCCAGCACGGCGATCTTCATGATCGGCCAGGTCGAGCCCCAGATCAGGGCCAGAAAGGCCAGCAGGATCAGCGCTTGGCGTGACACGACGGGATTTGTGCTGTTGTGGTCAGATGGCTGCCAGGGCGAGTTCCAGCTCGCGAATGAGATCATCGCCATCCTCGACGCCGACCGAAAGGCGAACCAAGCTGTCGGTCAGACCGATTTCCTCTCTGATCTTCCGCGGCACCGAGGCGTGGGTCATGATCGCGGGGTGCTCAATCAGGCTTTCGACACCGCCCAAGCTTTCGGCCAGAGCAAAGAGGTCGCATCGTTCCAGGAACCGGCGTGCACCGTCAATATCGGTATCGAGAATGGCCGTCACCATGCCGCCGAACCCGGCCATCTGACGCTTGGCCGTGTCGTGTTGCGGATGGCTCTCTAGCCCCGGGTAATAGACCTTGGCCACCTTGTCGTGACCTTCCAGATAGCGCGCGATCGCCATCGCGTTTTCGCAATGGCGCTCCATGCGCAGATGCAGGGTCTTCAGGCCGCGCATAGCGAGGAAACTGTCGAAAGGGCCCGCGACGCCGCCCACGGCATTCTGCAGATAGGCCATGCGGTCGCCCAGTTCCTGATTCTCACCGATTATGGCCATGCCGCCGACCATGTCGGAATGGCCGTTCAGGTATTTGGTCACCGAATGGACCACGATATCGAAGCCGTGCTCCAGCGGACGCTGCACCCAGGGCGTGGCGAAGGTGTTGTCGGCCACGGCCAGCGAGCCGACCTCGTGCGCCACACGCGCGACCATCGAGAGATCGACGACCGTCAGCAGCGGGTTGGTCGGTGTTTCGATCCAGACCATTTTGGTCTCAGGTGTGATGGCCGCGCGCAGTTTTTCCTCATCGACCATCTCGGTGAAGGTGAAGTTGTGGCCCGCGCTGGCCTGACGCACGTCGGCAAATAGCCGATAAGTGCCGCCATAAAGGTCGTTGCCGGCCACGATGTGGCTGCCTGAATCCAGCAAATCTAGGATCGTCGCCGATGCCGCCAGTCCTGAGGCAAAGGCAAAACCTCGGGTTCCACCTTCCATGTCCGCGACACAGGCTTCGAAGGCCATTCGGGTCGGGTTCTGGGAACGGGAGTACTCGTAACCCTTGTGAACACCGGGGCTGTCCTGAACATAGGTCGAGGTGGCGTAGATCGGCGTCATGATCGCGCCGGTCGTGGGGTCGGGCTGCTGGCCGGCGTGAATGGCGCGGGTCGCGAAACCGGTGCGATTGGGGCGGGATGTGTCGGACATGGCAGCTTTCCTGTTGCTGGCGTCACATGGGCCGCAAACCCTGTCCTAGTCAAGCCGTCAGCGGTTGCCGATCCGCGTGGTCCGTGCAGACTGCTCCTTGGAGGTGCCCAATGACAGATGATCTGACTTACCTTTCTGCCACAGAAGCCCTGGCACGGTTCCGGGACCGCAGCCTGTCGCCGGTCGAACTGCTCGACGCGGTAATTGCCCGCGGTGAGGCAGTTGCCGAATCGGTTCACCCCTTCGGCGATCTCTATCACAAGGAGGCCCGGGAGCGGGGTAGGGCGGCAGAAGCTGCCTATGGTGCCGGTGAAGCGGGCCCTCTGGAGGGGCTGCCGCTCGTGGTCAAGGATACCAGCGCGATCACGGGGCAGCGCTATACGACCGGTTCCATGATCTACAAGGATCGTGTCGCCGAAGAGACGGATCCAGAGATCGAACGGCTTCTTGATGCCGGCGCGAACCTCTTTGCCAGGACGACGACGCCGGAGTTCGGCTGGCTGTTCACCACGCAATCCCGCATCTGGGGAATCACGCACAATCCCTGGCGACACGGCATCTCGCCGGGAGGCTCTTCCGGAGGTTCGGCCTCTGCTCTGGCGGCCGGCGCCACCACCATTGCAACAGGTGGCGACAGCGCGGGCTCGATCCGTCAGCCGGCCGGACAATGCGGTGTTGTCGGCTATCAGGCGCCGTTCGGCCGCATTCCGCAGCTTGGCGCCTCTAGCTATCTCTACTACCTGCACCACGGCCCCCTGACCCGGACCGTTGCCGATGCCGCGCTGATGGCCAATGTGATGTCAGGCCCCGATCCCAGGGATCACAACAGTCTCCAGGACCGTGTTGTGATCCCTGATTCTCTGGAGGGAATCGATGGCCTGAAGATCGGGTTCTCGATCGACATGGGCTACTACGAAATGGATGCCGACGTGGTGCGCGAGACGCATCTGGCTCTCGAAGCGTTGCGAGATGCCGGCGCGCAGGTTGATGAGATTCCCGTCGATTGGGCCGGCGAAGCGATCCGGCTGGGTCACGGCGGCCAGGAGTTCCTGGCGCTGACGTTCCTGGAAACCTGCCTAGCCGAACACGGGGATATCGTGAGTGACTACTTCCCGCAGCTGGTCGAGACAGCACGCAGTTACGATGGCGACGTGTTCCGACGCTCGCTCGACGTTGCGGGCGAAGTCTGGCGCGATCATTTCGGCCCGATGTTCAGCCGCTATGACGCCTTCATCATGCCCACGGTGTCGTGTCCTGAAACGCCTGCCGATGGCTGGCAGAAGGACACGATCACGGTGAACGGCAAACAGGTCACGGACACAGACTGCGCCATGACGATCTTGTGGAACATGTACGGCAACTCGCCCGTTCTGGCCGTGCCTTCGGGCATTACGAATCGGGGATTGCCCACAGGAATTCAGATCGTCGGCCGACCGTATGACGATGTCACCGTCTTCCGTGTCGGCGCGGCCCTGGAACAGCGCCGCCCCTGGCTCGATGCACCGGAACGACGGCCGGATCTGGGTCTCTGATCGCGACTAAGACGTCTCGCTCAGGCCCCGGCGCAGGTGATTGAGCATATCGATCCGAGTTATCAGGCCCAGGAAGGTGTCGCCGTCGACCACGATGACCGTGAGATCGCGCCGGAAGATCGGCACCAGCGATTCGATGCTCGCGGTGCGTTCGACCGTTTCCAGTTCGGCGGACATGGCGCTCGAAACCGGATCCTGGAAGTTCTCCCGCTCGTGATGAATGGCCCAGAGAATATCAGACTCATCGATGATCCCGACCGCCCGCTGTTCGTCGAGCACTGGAAGCTGGCTGACGTCGTAGAGCTTCATGCGTGATAGGGCGGTGGCCAGGGTGTCGTTGGGCTTCACGGTGACGGCGGCACGGTCGGTGTGCGGGCGCGCGATGAGATCGCGTAGGTCGCCATGATGCTTCCGTTTGATGAAACCCTGATCGAGCATCCAGTAGTCGTTGTACATCTTGGAGAGGTACTTGTTGCCGCTGTCGCAGACCAGGGTCACCACATTCTTCGGCTCGGTCTGGTCGCGGCAGTAGGCCAGAGCGCCGGCCAGTAAGGTGCCGGACGACGACCCGGCCAGAATGCCTTCGTATTCGAGCAGTTCGCGGGCGGTCAGAAACGCTTCCTTATCTGAGACAGTGTAGGCCGACGAAACCAGCGAAAGATCGCTGACATCCGGTATGAAATCCTCGCCGATGCCCTCGACCAGCCAGGAACCCAGGGGGCCCATCTCGCCCTTGTTGATGTAATCGGCCAGCACGGAACCCACGGGGTCGGCCAGCACCATCTCGAGGTTCGGATTGACCTTGGCAAAGAACCGGCCGAGCCCGGTAATCGTGCCGCCGGACCCTACGCCGCAGACCATGGCGTCAATTTTGTGGCCCATCTGCGCCCAAATCTCGGGGCCTGTACCGGTCTCGTGCGCCAGCGGGTTGGCGTCGTTGCCGAACTGGTTGATGAAGACACTGTTCTCGGTCTCAGCGGCCAAACGCATGGCCATGTCCTGATAGTACTCCGGATGGCCATTGCCGACGTCCGAACGGGTCAGCAGAACCTCCGCACCCATGGCCTGGAGATTGAAGATCTTCTCCTGGCTCATCTTGTCGGGGATCACAAGGATCAGGCGATATCCCTTCTGTTTGGCGACCAAGGCAAGGCCAAGGCCGGTGTTGCCGGCCGTCGCTTCAATCAATGTTCCGCCCGGCTTGATCGAACCGGACTTTTCGGCTGCTTCTACCATGGAGAGAGCAGGGCGATCTTTGATCGAACCTCCCGGGTTCTGGTTTTCGAGCTTTACGAACAGGCGGCACGGGCCGGTCTCGAACTTGGTCAGTTCGACCATCGGCGTGTTGCCGATGGTTTCAAGCACATTGGTATGAAACGACATCATCACTCCGGCGGCAGAGTTTGTTTGGCGGAAGCGTTAGCATAGGCCAAGACGACGGCCCCGCCACCCACCCGATCGGACCTAGTTGATGGCCAATGCCCAGAATTATCGCGCCTATGGCCTGCTCCTGCGCGAGGGCAAGGTTCTGGTTTCGGCCGAGTGGATTGTTTCGGTCTTTGCGTGGAAATTTCCCGGCGGCGGGGTCGAGCCCGGTGAGACAGCCGAAGAAGCGCTGGTTCGCGAATTCCGGGAGGAGGCGACGATGGAGATCACCGTTGCCGAAGAACTCCATGATCCCGGAACCAGGATCAGCCCCTGGACGCGAAAGCCCTACACGCCGATCTATTTTCGGGTCACCGGCGACGGAGAGCCGGTTGTTCCNGCCCATGAACCGGTCGAACTGACNTTCATGGATCCTGATGANGTCTTCGCCAGTGACCTTGTGGCGGCACCGGAGAAGTTCGCTCTGCGGCGGGCGCTCGGACTTTCGCTCAGGGATTGACCGGAAGCTCCCTCGGTGCGTGGGTAATGGGCTCACACGCGCCGTCGGTCACGATCGCTTGCTCGCCCAGGGTCATCATCAGGCCCTTTTCACGATTGACCATCAGCATGTGCANGAAGAACNCCATNTCGGGCTCCAGAACCATCGGAT
This sequence comes from Rhodospirillaceae bacterium, assembly GCA_002722885.1. Classification (GTDB taxonomy): domain Bacteria; phylum Pseudomonadota; class Alphaproteobacteria; order SP197; family SP197; genus SP197. The sequence goes on along the minus strand of PBNE01000010.1, from coordinate 124,304 downwards.
CGGCTTCACGGATCAGCGGGTCCTCCATCCAGGTCGGGGCATAGACCGCGCCCATGGTGTAGCCGCAGACATTGAGAAAGCTGTCGCCGAAGCCGCCGGCNATGAAGGCCTGACGGTGCGCCTCGAAGACATCACCNACCGTGTTGCCGGGGACCAACGCCGCCTCACAGGCCTCCAGGGCATCGCGGCAGACCCTGAACATCGTGTTGTGGACCGGGTCCGGTTTGCCGGTCACGACCGTCAGCGTCATCGCGGCGTGGTAGTGGCGGTACGACGCGGCGAACTCATGGAACATCTGGTCGTTGTCGCCGATGTGTCGTCCACCGGCCTTATAGCGGACCAGAAGAGCCGAGNGCCCGCTTCCCATCGGCCAGACATGGGCCGGGGTGTCGCCATCCCGCGNCCAGCCGATGGCTTGCATAGTGCCCCTGATGTCGCCTTCAAAGGCGCCGGGCACGGAAAGGCGGATGCCTTCATCACGCATGGCATCGCAGATGCTGCCTGCCTCCCGGATGTAGGCNAGTTCGGCCGGGCTCTTGCGGAGACGCANCAGACGGATGAGGTCTGAAGCGTCGACCANGTCGCACCAGCCGTCCAGCGCGGCCTCAAGCCGCTTGCCTCGCTGGGCGGACAGGCCATAGGCGTCGTACTCGACACCGATGCGCGTGCCTTGCATGCTGTGGCTTTCCAGCATCGTGCGTGTGTCGAGAGCCGGGTTCTGATCCCCGGAATCGACCCAGATACGCACGTCTTCGATGGTGGAGGTGAACGCAGCCTGAGCGCGGTCCGCCGAGCGTGTCAGCAGCGTGATGGTGCCGTCGGCCCCCATGAACATCGTCTGGTAGAGCACGAANCCATCGGTGTCATAGCCCGTNAGGTAATACATGCTCTCCTGGCGGAACAGCAGCATGCCATCCAGGCCCTGTTCTGCCATGGCCGAGCGAACGCGCGCCTGGCGCTGTGCGAACTCTTCGGCGGTNAAGTGAAGGTGCATTCCGGCCTCGCGACTGTTTGGGAACCGGGCCAGACGTTGCCCGAGCCCGCCCGGCTCCGCAACACGCGTCAGCCCAGGTAGTCAACCAGCTCCGGTGGNGTCTTCCGGCTCAACAGTTCATCGGTCTCGCCGAATGCGGTGATCCGTCCGTCGCTGATAAAGGCTGTTCTGTCGGCCACACGGCGGGCATCGGCCGGGTCGTGGCTCACCATCACGATGGTCATGCCGGTTTCGCGCCGCAGGGCATTGACCAGATCGAGCATGTCTCGGCGCAACGCCGGACCCAACGCTGCGAAAGGTTCATCGAGAAGGAGCAGTGGGCGGCGCATCACCAGGGCTCGCGCGATGGCCACGCGCTGTCGTTCGCCGCCNGACAGCTCCCGTGGNAGGCGCTCTGTCTTGTCGTTCAGGCCGACCTTGGCGAGTGCCGCGTCACATGCGGTGCGGTCGCCTGCGGACAGGTGGAGTGATGGCGAGATCCCCAGCCCCACGTTCTGCGCCGCAGACAGATGGGCAAAGAGGTTGTGCTCCTGAAACAGGGTTGTGACAGGTCGCTNGGCCGGGGGCAGGTCGGTGATGTCGTCGCCGTTGACCGAGATAGATCCGCCTATGGCGGTCTCGAAGCCTGCGATCAATGACAGAAGCGTGCTCTTGCCGGCGCCNCTGGGGCCGATGAGGGCGACCAGATCGCCGGCGTTGACCACGAGTTCGTAACGGACCTCCCAGGAGCCATAACTGAATCGGATGTCGTTGAGTTCAAGGCCGTGATCGGTCACCGAACACTCCCTCGATGATGACGAAGACCGCCAGACACGACAGGACCAGAAGAAGGGCCAGGACNGCGGCCTCATCCATACGGTANCTCCCCAGAGCACGATAGAGCAGCAGGGCAAGGGTNGCGTCTCGCTCGGTTCCGAAGAGAGCGATGGCGGTNAGATCGCCGGTTGCCAGGGCCGCGGTGAGTGCCAGGGCCGTTGCCACGACACCCCGTGCGGCGGGCCACTCCAGAAGCCGGATCCGCGCCCAGCCGTTCAGGCCCAGGCTGGCGCAAAGCCTGTCATGGTGTTCGGCCGTGCGTCGTAGCACCGGTCCCACCAAACGCAGCACGTAGGGCGTCATCACGACCGCATTGACCAGCGCGGCCAGGGGCAAGGCCCAGTCGANCACCGGGATGACAGGCAGCAGCAGCACGAACAGACCCGCGCCCAGAACAACGGGTGAGATNACGAGTGTCAGGCTGCCAGCGGTCTCCAGGCGATTGGCCAAAGCCACGCGGGNGCCGCGCACAGCNAGATCNCGGGTGGTCGCNAGCAGCAGCAGGCCGAGCACGAGGGCCAACACGGCGGCACCGAATCCCACGCCGAGACTTCGCGCCAGCGCCTGCCAGACGGCGGNCCGTGACAGCACGTCGATGACAGGTCCGGNCAGGCCCTCCATCACGACGGCGAGCAGNGGACCGGCCACCCACAGGACACCCANGGTGATCCAGAGTGCGTCACAGNCCTTGCCACCCATCGCGGCCGTGTCGGGCCTCAACGAAGCCCGGCCTTCGGTCGCACTGCTGGCAACCGGTCGGGCAAACCGGACCATCGCCGTGGCGATGACGGCGCAGACCACAACCTGCAACACGCCCAGGGCGACGGCACGCGGGATATCGAAATCCAGCCGCAGCGCCTGGTAGATCGCGACCTCGATGGTTGTCGCTCCTGGACCGCCCCCCAAAGCGAGAACGACCGCAAAGCTCGTAAAGCACAGTAGGAAGATCAGCACGGCCACACCCGGCACCGCGGCCAGCAGTCGGGGTCCTTCGATGAGACGGAAGACTGCCCCCGACCGCATGCCGAGCTGAGCCGCAAGCCGCCATNTCTCGCCGGGAACAGCCTCCCAGACTGGGAGCAGAAGGCGGACGGCCAGCGGCATATTGAAGAAGACATGNGCNATCATGATGCCGGTGAGTCCATAGAGCGGGCTGAGGGCGTCGAGGTCGGCAAGCTGCAGCAGGTGGCTGATCGTGCCGTTCTGTCCCCACACGGCGGCAATGCCGAACACGGCAACGATCACCGGCAGAACCAGCGGCAAACCCATCAGACGCACAATCACCGTCCTNCCCCAAAAGTTCGAGCGGCGGGCCAGCGCCCGGGCGACCGGAAGGGCAAAGATCACCGAAAGCACCGTCGACAGCGCCGCCTGCAAGACGGTGAAGCGGAGCACCCGGANGGTGTAGGCGTCGAGCACGCTGTCGGTCCNGAATGACGGCGCAGCGGTCAGCAGAGCCCCAAGGGACATTGCNGCCAGCCCGAGCGTCGCGGTGAGCGCCAGCGCCCCCGGCCACACCAGCGTGCGGTGTCCGACCATCATGTCAGCGCCTCATCGCCGCACACTCACTGGCTCAGCGCGTCCAGCCACTCCTGAGTCCATGCGGAACGGTTGTAGCTGACCTCTTCGNGCGGCAGCAGGATCGAGGTTTCGGGCCTGGGAAGCTCCTGGAACTCAGCCGGCATCGAATCCAGCCCGATCACGGGATACATCCAGTTGCCTGTGGGGATCGTCTCCTGAAAGCCAGGTGTGCCGATGAAGGACAGGAACATGCGGGCCAGTTCGGGCTGATCGGTGTGGGCGCCCATCGCTGCGACCTCGACCTGCATGTAGTGGCCTTCAGGGAAGATGATGGCCTTGTAGCGGTCGTCGCCTTCGACGATCTGATGGTAGGCCGGTGACGTGGTGTAGCTCAGCACCATGGGTGCTTCGCCTTCCAGGAACAGACCATAGGCTTCGCTCCAGCCCTTGGTCACCGTCAGGATCCGGGGTGCGAACTGGGTCCAGATGTTGGCGGCATCATCACCATAGACCGCCTTGATCCAGAGAAGCAGGCCTAGGCCGGGTGTGCTGGTGCGTGGATCCTGAATGATGATCTTGGGTTCGTCACCACCGGTCATCAGGTCATCCAATGTCGTGGGTGGGAGCGGCCAGGCAACGCTGTCATAGATCACCGCGAAGTAACCGTAGTCGAACGGCACAAAGACGGTGTCGATCCAGTCGAAGGGCATTTCCAGTCCGGCGAGGCTGATGCCGTGCTCCTGCACAAGGCCTTCGCTCTGTGCTTCAGACATCAGGTTGGTATCAAGTCCCAGAACGACATCGGCGCGGGTCATCGCACCCTCGAGCCGCAGGCGTGACAGCAGCAGCGCGGCGTCGTCGACGGCGGTCCACTCGATCTCGCATGCGCAGCGTGCTTCGAAGGCTTCTTCGATGGCAGGCCCGGGCCCCCACTCGCTGACGAATGAATCATAGGTGTAGATCGTCAGCGTTTCGGCTCGCGCGGGCAGCGCCATCAGGGCAAACAGAGCGGCGATCAGCGTGATACGGCGCAACATGACATCCTCCGGCGGGTGGTGCGGGAGGGACCGGTGTCTGGGTTCTGTGGAGAGCCCGTCGCCTCAATCCCTACGCCGGCATAACCCGGATCAGGTTCAACGGGTCGGCGCAGCGCACCTCTCAGCCCCCGATGGGCTCCCCGTGAGTGACCAGACGAGAAATAAGCCGCTGCGCCATGGAGCGCAAGAGGTGTCAGGCGCGTTTCAGTTCGAAGGTGAATACACCGTCGCCCTCGGTGCTGGACAGAAGCGCATGGCCTGTGAGTTCGCTGAAGGCGGCGAAGTCCTTGACGGAGCTGGGGTCGGTTGTGAGCACCACCAGGACATCGCCGCTGGCCATGCTCTTCAGGCGCTTCTTGGCCTTTAGCACGGGCAGGGGACAGGCGAGGCCCTTGACGTCGAGTTCTTCGCTCATGGTGGTGTCATACCCCGGAACCGCCAGTTTCATCCAGCATGCGTTCATCATAGGCGAACAGGGCCGGGACACCGCCGGTGTGAAGAAAGACGCTGCATCAATTCGGACCACCTTGTCTTGCCCGTTTCAGGAACACCGCCATGGCCTTGCCTGAGTAGACGGAGTCTAGCAGAAACCCTTCTCGGGTCGCGGCCAGGTTGATGGCGTCTCGCGTGATGTCGTTCAACTGTCCGTAGCCGGGATCCAGGGCGTCATTGTTCAGCATCACGTCATCATCCGTGACAGGCCGGGGCATCTAAAGCAAGTCAGCGATGGCCTGGCACCTTGCCGCGATTCGGGGAGCCTGTTGGTCGGCGCTGCGGCGAACGCACGCCCCGAAGACGGGAATTTCCGAGCCCAGGGCTCGCAAGCCGAACAGGAGGCCAGCGTGAGTGTTGCCGCTGCCGAACGGCACAACAATCTCGTCGGGTCGGATGTCCTGGGCCTCACACTGGGCCAGCAGTTCTCTGGCCGCGTCGACATAACCAGGGCGTCAAGAGGCGGATGATCCGATCCCAGGGGAATGATTTAGGGCCGGGCTCCCTTGCGGCTGAGGTCGTCGGCCAGGTTCTTCAGGCTACGGTCGGCGCCGGCTTCGTCCTCGCCTTCGGGATAGCTGTGCAGTGTTGCACCCAGAACCTTGTCCAGCAGCACATTGCCGTTGGTCCGGTAGAACACATCATCAAACGGCACTCGGTCTCCAAGCTGAATGTGGCATGTCATGCCCAGGCGGTTGGCCGCGGCAGTGGCAAGGCGCACGAAGTTCGATTGCACTGCACTGGTGATCAACACGGTGTCGCACGCCTGCTCGACAGCTTCGCCGAGATAGTACTCGAGCTGTCGTACTTTGTTGCCGCCCATGGCAAGGCCCGTGCAGTCGTCCCGTTTGACCCAGAGATCGCAACCTGTGCAGGCCACGAGGCGCGGCATGGCTTCCAACGGCATCGGCGTCTGGACCAGTTGCGTGTGCGGGACGCGTGAGAGTCGGTTGGCCAGCGTCATGATGGTGATGGTCGGTGTATCTGCTCTAGCATGCCTGCATGACACGTCTTTTGGCAGCCCCGCTTGTGGTCGGCATTCTTGCAACGGCGTCGCCTTCCCATGCTGATTGCGTCGGACCATGGCCTGAAGTGCGCGATCCGTCGGATGTGATGGCGATGCTGGACGACGGACGATTATATTCCGCCCAGGCTGGCCGCCTCGATGCGCTGGCCGGCCGGCGGCAGGGTGTTGCGGCGCGGTTGCTGGAACTGCGCTACGCGATCGGTAAGACGGCGTCGACGTCTGAACAAGGCGATGCGGGAACTGACCATGACATCGAGGCGCTCAGAAACCAGGTCGAGACAAGTGAGGAGCAACTCCAGTTCATCGATGACGAGATTGCACTGCTCCTCCAGTCGTTCTGTCTTGAAGAGTGAAGCGTTTTGCCGTCACGCTGGGACAATGGCGTGCGCGGGCAAAGGACGATGGCGGACATCTTCGACTATGTGATCATTGGCGCCGGAAGCGCCGGTTGTGTGGTGGCGCGGCGCCTTTCGGACGCGAATGTCGGTAGGATCTGTGTGCTCGAGGCCGGTCCCGCTGACCGCAACCTCTTCATTCACATTCCGGCCGGGTTCATCAGGACGGTGAACAATCCCAGGATCAACTGGCTCTACGAAACAGAGCCGGGTGACTGGACCGGCGGGCGGCGTGTATCCCAGCCACGGGGCAAGACCCTGGGCGGATCCGGTTCGATCAACGGACATATTGTCAACCGTGGCCAGGCGAGCGACTTCGAAACCTGGGCGCAGCTGGGAAACCGGGGCTGGAGTTATGCCGAGGTCCTGCCGTACTTCAAGCGGCTTGAGACGCGAGTTGGTACCGGTGACGACACCTATCGCGGACGTGAGGGACCGCTCACGGTAACTGATCTGGATTGGCAGAATCCGTTGATCGATGGCTTCATCCGGAGCGCAGAGTCGCTCGGGATTCCGCGCAATCCCGACTACAACGGCGCCAGTCAGAGCGGTGTTTCAGTGGCCCAGCGCGCCGTGGATTGCGGCAGACGGGTGAGTCCGGCGCGGGCCTTTCTTCATCCGGCCCGCAAGACTGGCCGCCTTGATGTCAGGACGGAGTGTCTGGTCGAACGGCTCATCTTCGATGGCAAGCGCGCGGTAGGCTGTACCTATCTGCAGGGTGGCCGGCGCCACGAAATCCGGGCCAACCGCGAGATCATCCTTTCGGCGGGCGTGTTCAACTCGCCACAGATCCTGCATCGCTCCGGTGTGGGAGAGCCCGGTCACCTAGCCGGTCTCGGCATTGACACCGTTCATGCGTTGCCTTCTGTCGGTCAGAACCTCGCCGATCACTGCTACTCCACCGTGACCGCGCGGGTAAAAAACGCACTGTCGCTCAACGAGCGTACCCGGGGGCTGCCGCTGGCCTGGGAGGTTCTGAAATATGCCGTGCAGCGGCGCGGTGTTCTGAGCCTGCAGCCCTCCCTGGTCTACGCCTCATGGCGTTCCGATCCCGCCATCGCCGATGATGACATCCAGATTTCGTTCACGCCGGGTAGTTACGACGTCCTGCGCAACATGAAGCTCGACCGGGAGCCCGGCATGACAGCCGCGGGCTGGCAGCATCGTCCCGAGAGCACAGGATTTGTCAGGGCGCTGTCCTCCGATCCCAACGAACCGCCGGAGATCCAACCCAATTACCTCGACACGGAGAACGACCGTCGTGTTCTGCTGGCCAGCCTGCGTTTGTGCCGTGCGATTCTGACCGCCGATCCGCTCGCGGCCTACTACGGCTTCGAGATGACGCCCGGCCCGGATTGCCAAACTGATGATGAATGGCTTGATTACATACAGGCGACGTGCGGGACGACCTACCACCCCATGGGATCATGCCGCATGGGTCGTGCCGACGATCCCGGCGCCGTGGTCGATGACCAGCTCCGGGTTCACGGTCTCGAGGGGCTCCGGGTGGTTGATGCTTCGATCATGCCACGCATGATCTCCGCCAATCTGAACATTGCCACGCTGATGATCGGCGAAAAGGCCTCCGACATGCTTCTTAGCCGCGATCCTCTGCCGCGGATCGAGTTCTGAACGGGGCCGATTGTCAGGAGAAAAAAATGGTGCCGCCGCTCAGGATTGAACTGAGGACCTCACCCTTACCAAGGGTGCGCTCTACCACTGAGCTACGGCGGCTTTGAAACCGGCGCGGAACCTGCCACAGTGGCATGAGCGAAGCAAGCATTGAGCAGGGGTTTCGGGTGGCTGATTCGGAGATGGGAAAAATCCCCGGAAAACCCAGTTTGAAGCCGTCAGATGCCAAGGCGGAGCGGCTTGCCGACGCGTTGCGCGTCAATCTGAAACGGCGCAAGAATCAGGTTCGTGAGCGCACCGATCAGGAGGCGTCATTGGACAAGGATTCCGACTCGAAACTGGCGTGAAAATTGCTGATGCAGAGATGATGTTCTGCAGTTTACGCCGCTTTTGTATTGTTTTGCTCCTGATTGGTTGTGCCGGTGTCTCGATACCGGCCATGGCCGATCTGCTGGACTTCTTTTCCCTGCGAGACAGCATCGTTGAAGATGCCTCAAACGGGAAAGAGGTGGCTCCGGGCGTGGCCATGCTCGGTGTCTGAGCACGATGGCGAGGGACGGTCGAAGTCGTGCTTTCGCCGCAGAATGACTTTTGGTTGATCCTCGTCAAAATGGATGAGTTTGGTGTTGATGGTGCTGTCCATGACCTTAAGGTCTGGTCGGGCAATCCGGTTGCAGCCTCGTTGTTGCCCGGCCAGTTGATCACTGTGAAGGGCAGCATCGCTGATATTCGCGTTTTGCCCGGTGGCTCCGTGCGGATCGTTGTCGACGCGCGAGGCTCAACGCCTGCGGGCCTTAGTCCACGACCAAATTTCGCCCTATCCCCGCCATTGTTTTGATCCGTCGTGCCGCCAGTGTATGAGATGTGGGCGCCTGATATGCGGAGTGTGATCGTTGGATCGAATTGGAATTGCTGGCGGTGTGCCCCTCAAGGGTGAGATCGCCGTGACAGGCGCAAAGAATGCGGCATTGAAACTGATGGTGGCCGCGCTGTTGAGCGACAAGCCGTTGACTCTCGAAAACATGCCTGACGTGGCTGACGTGGCTGCCCTGAAGCAGGTTCTCGAGGTTCTGGGAGCCACGGTTTCGGACGATCCGCGCCGGACTGGCCGGATGACTCTCCATGTCCCAGAGATTACCTCGACCACGGCACCTTATGACCTTGTCCGGAAGATGCGCGCCTCCGTGCTTGTGTTCGGCCCCTTGCTGGCACGCTCCGGTGTGGCCAAGGTTTCGCTGCCGGGCGGCTGTGCGATCGGGACCCGGCCCGTCGATCTTCACATCATGGGCCTTGAGGCGCTCGGTGCACGGATTGACCTGGAAGACGGTTATCTGCTGGGTGAGGTTCCCGGTCGTCTGAAAGGCGCCGATATCACCTTCCCGATGATCTCTGTTGGTGCCACAGAGCATGTCATGATGGCGGCAACCCTGGCGCAGGGCATGACCGTGCTGCGCCAGGCCGCGCAGGAACCGGAGATCGCCGATCTTGCAATCTGTCTGAATGCCATGGGCGCTGATATTGAAGGTGCCGGCACGGCCACGATCAGGATCAACGGTGTGGAAAGCCTGCATGGCGCCAGCCATCATGTCATTCCGGACCGGATCGAGACCGGAACCTATGCCATGGCGGCTGCTGCGACAGATGGCGAGATCGAACTTCTGAACACATCGACCGAGTTTCTGGGCGACGCCGTTCAGGCGCTGGAGGCGGCCGGTGTCGGGATACAACCGTCCAATCGTGGCATCACGGCTTGCCGTGCTAACGGCCGGCTTTTGGCGGTGGATATCACTACGACACCCTATCCCGGGTTCGCGACCGATCTACAGGCTCAGTTCATGAGCCTGATGGCAACGGCCGAAGGTGAATCTCACATCCATGAAAACATCTTCGAGAACCGCTTCATGCATGTTCCCGAACTGATGCGTATGGGCGCCGATATCCAGGTGCATGGTGGTTCAGCCATCGTCAGGGGTGTCGAGAGCCTGCACGGTGCGCCTGTGATGGCGACGGATCTTCGCGCCTCGGTCAGTCTGGTTCTTGCCGGGCTGGCGGCTGAGGGTGAGACAATTGTCAATCGCGTGTACCATCTCGATCGCGGCTACGAGCGGCTGGTCGACAAGTTGGCATCGTGTGGCGCAAGGATTGAACGTTTGGCGGGTTAAATGGAAACATCGGCTCTCAAACTTAAGGCAGGCGACGACGACGATCTGGAGGTGTTTTCGGCCGTCCTCCAGGACGCGCTGATGCCACTTTCGGAGGTGACGTTCCTGGATGAGGAACGGCGTTTCGCTGCACTGTTCCGCCGTTTCTGTTACGAGCAGGAGCACGACGCCATGACCGGCCACAATCTGCTGCAGGTCGAATGTGCCCTGGTTTTTGACGGTGTGTCCTCAGCCACGGCCTGGGATCTTGGCGGTTTGGGCGGTGGTGACAAGGCTGAGCTTATGACGATCGTCAGCGAAGCCCGGACCGAGAGTGGCGTGTCAATCACGCTGGTCTTCCACGGTGGCGGGCACATCCAGATCGAAGCCGACTCCATCGTCGGTCGTGTTGCGGATATTGGTGAACCACAGATGGCCGACAACCGTCCGCGCCACAGTCCTGTGTTTGATCTCTAGCCGCGCAACCACGTCGCGGGCAGGGCCACGGGCGCTCGCCGTCGTTTGGACAGGGTGATGAGCGAAGCCGAACCCGAATCCGACCCCCAAGCACGGATCATCGATGTTGAACTTGATGACCGTCTGGTCGTGCGCCGTAGCCCTGAGGTCGAGCACGAGATGGGGGTCGCGATCTTCGACCTCCTTGAAGACAACCTGTTCAAGCCGGTCGACATGCCACCGGGACCCTACAAGGTACGCCTTTCCATTCGGGACGGGCGCAGCCTTGTCTTTGAGGTGCGGGACGACAAGGCCGATGATCTCGGCGAGGTCGTGGTTCCGCTCAAGCTGTTCCGTCGCATCGTCAAAGACTACTTCACCGTCTGTGAAAGTTACTTCGAGGCCATAAAGAATGCGCCGGCGTCCAGGATCGAGGCTCTCGACATGGGTCGGCGTGGCCTTCACAACGAAGGAGCCGAGCTGCTGCGCGACAATCTCGATGGCCGCATCACCATCGACGAGGAAACCTCGCGTCGGATTTTCACTCTGATCTGTGTTCTTCACATCCGGGGCTGAGGTCATGTCCGATCTCCCCGGCGCAGTCCTGTTCGTCTGCAACTTCAATGCCGTCCGGTCGCCCATGGCTGAAGGCATCATGAAGAGCCTGTTCGGCAGCAGGGTGTTCGTCGATTCAGTGGGTGTCAGGCCCTATGACGAAGCCGACCCCTTCATGGTCTCTGTGATGGACGAAATCGGCATCGACATGTCGCGCCACAAGCCGAAGACCTTCGACGACTTCGAGGATGAGACCGAGAGTTACGATCTCGTGATTACGCTGTCGCCGGAAGCCCAGCACCGCGCAATCGAGCTCACACGGTACGCCGCGCTGGAGGTGGAGTACTGGATGACCTTCGATCCGACGTCAATTGAGGGCAGTCGTGAGACGATTCTTGATGCCTACAGGCAGGTTCGGGAGCATATCCGCCAGCGCATCGGCGACCGCTTTCCCGCTGCGACACTTTCTGCGATCTGAACCGTGGCTGTGCTGTCAGGCGGTACTGGATCGTGACATGATCCCGCAACCTTTGTGACAACGGCCGGTCGGGTATCTCATGGCATTTGGATCATCAGGCAGCGCCGGGACCGCGCACAACATCGCCAGCCTGGCCTTCGATCGCGAACGGAGCCATGGCTGAACCGCGCCTGATCCTGGCTTCGGCGTCACCGCGCAGGGCCGATCTGTTGGCACAGATCGGCGTGACGCCGGCTAGTATTGTGCCTGCCGATATCGATGAGACCCCGCACAAGTCCGAACTGCCCCGTGCCCTGGCAGGCCGCTTGGCCGAAGCCAAGGCTCGTGCCGTTGCATCGGGAGAGAGCGATACCGTGGTTCTGGCTGCCGACACGGTCGTGGCCCTGGGCCGGTGTGCCCTACCAAAAACCACAGACAGGCAGGAGGCCCGGCATTGTCTCGGTCTCCTGTCCGGGCGGCGACATGTCGTCTATGGCGGCTTGTGTGTCGTGGCCGGTGAGCGGATGTGGCAGCGTCATGTCACCACCCGGGTCGGTTTCAAACGTCTCTCGGATCAGGAGATCGACTGGTATCTTGATAGCGGTGAGTGGGATGGAAAGGCTGGCGGCTACGCCGTTCAGGGCCGGGCGGCAGCCTTTGTGTCCTTTCTGAACGGCTCCTACAGCAACGTGGTGGGTCTGCCGCTCCATGAGACCATGGGACTGTTGCAGGCCGCCGGGATCCGGCCTGGCTGAGGTGGAAGGGCAGATGGCTGACGAGATCGATACGCTGCTTGTCGAAACCACACCGCGGGCCATGCGGATCGCGCTGATGGCAGGCGATCGACTGGCCGAACTTCACATCGACCGTCCCGCCAGGGGGCATCGTGTCGGCGATGTGTTCGTCGGGCGCGTAACCCGTGTGGTGCCGGGGCTGAAGGCAGCGTTTGTCGACCTGGGAGAAAACGTCGAGGGGTTCCTTCGCGCGAAGGAAGCCGATGTTGAACGAAGCGGCGAAGCGATTTCTAAGCTCGTGCAGGAAGGAGCCTGGGTCGCCGTCCAGATCAAGGCCGATGCCCATGACGACAAGGGACCGGTTCTAACGCGTCGCTTTGATGACCCCGATGGTGCGCTGGCATCGGATGCCATGAGAGTCGATCCGCCCCGGCTGATCAGCCGCTCCGAACCGTTGTTGCACGGGCTGGCCGGCCGATATCCCGAAGCGCGGGTGATCGCCGACACCCCCTCGGATGTCGTCCCGCTCAAGCAACGCAAACATACCGGTGAGATCGTGTTGCATCAGGGCGTGGAGCCCTTGTTCGAATCAGCCGGTGTCGAAGACCAGATAGAACGGGCGCTTGCTGAACGAATCCGGCTGACCGGCGGCGTGGAATTGCTCTTCGAACCGGGCCGAACACTCACGGCGATCGATGTCGACAGTGCTGCTGCCAGCGAGAAGCCTGGCGATGCTCTTGCCATCAACCTGGACTGCGTGCCGGTGATCGCGCGTCAGGTTCGGCTGCGCAATCTGGCTGGACTGATCGCGATTGACTTCCTCAACATGAAAGACCGCGACGACGGTGCAACACTGATGAAGTCTCTGAGCCGTCATTTGCAGCATGATCCCCGCGAAACGGCACTCGATGGTCCGTCCCGTTTCGGGCTGGTGCAGATCGCGCGGCAGCGCCAGGGCCCCGATCTTGCCGGCGCCATGGGCTCGCCGGTTGAGCGCGCCACAGACGCGCTGGTCAGGCGGCTCCGGCAGGAGACGCGGTCTCAAGGCGGCGCAAGCTTCGAGATCAGAGCATCGCCCGAGGTCGCGCGCGCTTTCCAGGGAGATGACGACGGCGCATCGATCGCCCGCTGGGTCGGCCGGCGGATTGAACTGGTGGTTGACAAGGTCCGTCCGCACGACCGGTTTGATGTCGGACAGAGCTTGTGAGCTTGATCCCGGGCCGCCGCTTGGTAGGCTCGTAAAGGTCCAGCCACAGTGAGTTCGCATGTCCACCCGCACACTAGGTTCCAAGCCGTGCCCGATCTGCGGTGAGCCCGCGGCCACACGCTACAAGCCGTTCTGCTCCGATCGTTGCAGGATGCGGGACCTTGCCCATTGGGTCGGCGGTGATGAACCCTATGTTATTCCCGGCCCGCCGATGGCACCGGTTGGTGTGGATCTGGGCGAAGAAGAACAGACGCTTCTGGAAGAGATCATGGCCGAAGCCGGGATCGACACGGGCAACGTGATCCACGCCGATTTCCGCAACAAGCGGCGCCGTGATGACGACAGCGACATCGAGTGAGTCCGGTGCTGGACAAGCCAAGTCGAATTTCCTAAACAGGCGCGCCGCTACGGCACGGTGCCTGGGTAGCTCAGTTGGTAGAGCACGTGACTGAAAATCACGGTGTCGGCAGTTCAATTCTGTCCCCAGGCACCATTTTTCTGAGATCATCGCCGTCACACTAGACACCGGTCCACGCCGGCCCCCCTTGGCCGCGAAGGGCCTGCTGACGGCGTATCTGTTCCAGACTGATGTTGTGTCCTCCTCCAGGCGCACCGTGCCCAAGACGGAAGATGAGGGCCGATGGCAATGGCTAGCTGCTCCTGGCCGCTTCATTGCACGAATTGTGATCGCCTCGTCTGCTTCATTTGATTAACGTGTCGCCTCACAACGACAACGATCATTGAAGGGGAGTCCGCAATGACCGTGAAACTTTACGAGTGGCCGCCCTCGCGATCCCAGCGTGTGCGCTGGGTTCTTCAGGAGCTTGACGTTCCCTTCGATGTGCGATCCGGCAAAGATCTGATCGGCTCCGACGAGCTGAAGTGTGTCCATCCGCAAGGCAAGATTCCGGCGATCGAGGATGATGGCCGACCGTTGTTCGAGTCGGTGGCGATCTGCACCTGGCTTGCTGACAAACATGCTGACAAGGGACTGATTGCTCCCTCTGGCACATGGGAGCGTGCGCTTCACGACCAGTGGTGCGCGTTCACTCTGTCGGAGGTCGAGGCCCATCTCTGGACGATGGCGCGCAACGCGTTCATCTATTCGGAAGACCAGCAAAGCCAGGAAGCTGGGGCGCAGGCGCACAGGGAAGCCCAGGTTGGCCTGAAGACGCTTGATGATCATCTTGGCCAGCACGAGTACATGGTGGGCGACACCTTTTCGGCGACCGATATCATTGTCGGTTTTGTTGCAAACTGGGCCAAGGCCATTGGTCTGTTAGATCAGTTTTCTAACGTGTCGGCGTTCAACGATCGCATGCTTGCGCGCCCCCATTGTCCGATGTCTGAGGAGTGACGATGGTGTTCCGCTGTTTTGCCGTTTTTCCTGCCCTGGCGTGTCTTGCTGTCATGGGCTCTGCCGCTTCTGCTCAGACAATCGAGCTTTCATAGAGCGATGAAAGAATGGTGTGCTGGGGAACCGAGCCGTTCTGGTGGCTGGAGCATCAGGGTACACAGGGGAACTGAAGAAGTTATGGTTCGGACGGTGAGATTGATCTGACCGTAGAGGGCGGTCTTGGCATGGCCGGTGGTGCCTATGAGACCCTAGCCCTGTGGCGTGGTCAGGCAGAGGGCGATGTTGCGGACTACGTGATCTTTCGCCAGCCGGCAGAGATCGAGATCTCAGAATCTGATGATTTTGTGCCGACCCATGAAGCCCGTGTCGCCACCCCGGATGGGCAGCTGTTGCGCGGTGTCTATGCGATCCCCGCCGTTGAGATCGGCTGGTAAGGGTCGTCGCGCCTGCTCTTTCATTCTTGTGCGCAGCGAGTATCATGCGCGCTGCGGCATAGGACCGCATCACGTTTCTCGTTTGCGGAGTTCTGCGTCATGATCACTCTTTCCAAGGTTGTTGCCCGGGTTGTCGGTGCATTCGCGCGCGATGAGGACGGCCTGTTGAAGCCGGAACGGAGCCTGTTGACCGGCGTCCTGGTCATGACGTTTCTCGTCGTGCTGATCCTGCTCGGGGTCGATTTGGCAGAACTCGTCGGCATCGAGCCCCCGGTCGACGAAGAGGTCTGATTCTCAGACGCCTCGGGGCCCGCATATCGCACAAACTACTTTGCATGCCCCTTCATACGGGTACAGACCATTGAGGTGATCACGGTTTCGTGATCACCTCAATGGTCTGATGTGGAGGGTTTGGCGATGGCTGCAACTGTCACCGTGGAAACCTAGGGAATCTTAGACGACTAGAGCTAATCCGATGGGGTCTTTGGCCCTATCGATCGGGGTGCGCTCAGCCATGAGCAGGTGTTCAGTGCCCTGTACCATCCCACCTCTTTGCCGGAGCCCTTGGGCGACGATGTCTGCCACCTCATGTGATGACGGAAGGCTCTGCAGGATGTTTCAGTTTTGTCGGGCAACAGGGAACGCTCTACTGACTTGAAGTCGAGCAGGACCTTCGCCCCGATGAGGCGGCAAGTCTGGCGTTTGGCATGGTCAGCGCCTGTGACCTCAAGGCGGCCCATGCGAACGTGGGGTCACCGCCTCCACCCGTGAATGGCGCTGTGGCGCCGGATCGTGTTTCGCAGCCGGGACAGGCATCTTAATCGGGATCGTCCCGGGCCGCGCGCGCGGCCGGTGTCCGGGGCGCTGTGACTGGAGCCACTCTCGGTGGTGGCATGGCCGGCAGCGCGGATGCCGCACGGGAAGCCACAGTCGACGCAATCGCTGGAACTGCCGGGGAGGCCCAAGAAGTTCGTCCTAGCGGAGAACTGCGGTTCAAGCGACGCTTCATCTGGCGCACTTGGCTGGGGCTGTTTCTGGGCGCATGTTTTATCCTGGGTGGGCTTGCCAGTTTCGGCAGTGTTGAACACGCCCTGCGCCGTGGCGACGACGAGGAGCTTTGAGCCTCTCTGTTCATCGGAATCATGATCGTGGTCACCGCATTCAAGACACGCGGTAAGGTGGCGGTTGACAACAACGGCGTCGTCTACGGCATCGCCATGGCGCACTTGATGAACATGGACGACTTTGGCGGCGGCGACGATGGTGGAGGTGGAATCGACTAAGGCCCGGTTCAGCCCGCTTCGAAAATTTCGATCCTGATGGAAGTCGGCTGACCGTCGTTGCACGGGTTGTTCATCTGCGGGCAGTTCGAAATGACGACGAGCACCCGCATCTCGGCCCGAAGTTCCACGTGATCACTCGGATGCGACCCGCCGTTGGGCAGGGGAACAAACGAGCGTTCGGCAAGCTCACCGTCGTTCACGACCGGCACGTTGCAGAAAAAGTTGACGTTGGGAACGATATCGCGCCGGCCTAGGCCATGCTGCTCCAAGCCGGTGAGGAAGTTCTCGCGGCATCCCGGGCAGTCCTTCACGCCATAGAGCATCTCGTTGCTGTGGGCACTGCAACATCCTCCGATGGTGTCGTGATAGCCGCCCACGCTGTCGGCGACCATGGTCATGATCGGACGGGCTTCATCGGAATAGAGAGTGTGGCCTGTGGTCAGCCGCAAGGTTCCCGCGGCCTTCAAGGTGTTGGGCGCGTGGTAGCGCTCAAGAGGGTTGTCGGCGTTGTAGCAGAGGAAATCGACGCCCTGGCGGCCTTCCAGATCGGTGATCCGCAGGTGCTGTCCCGGTTCAACAATGCCGGTCCATGGCTGGCCGGCGCCTACGATCGACTCGTTCACGACGTCCATTAGTGAACCTCGATCTCCAGTTCGGTGACAGCATCGTTGGCGTTGATTTCCCAGCCCTGGGCCTTCATGTCGAAGGGGCAAGACGAGACGACACAGATCAGGTCGATCAGAGCCTCCATCGTGACCTCGGCACCGGGCGGAACCGAGTTTTTCGGACCCGACAGCCCACCGCGTTCGTCGACGGGAATGTTCGTGAAGAAGTTGATCGGCTGCGGGATCACGGAGACCTCGTAACCCTCGCGCCGCATGGCGATCTGCAGATTGTCGGAGCAGCTCGCGTGCGGGCCCTTGTGGCCGAAAAACTCGTAACGGAAGTGGTCACAGGCCGCGAGCAGCATGTCGTGCACACCGTCGGCCGTGTCATGGGTCATCTTCAGCATCGGACGCCGGAACCGCGAGATGAAGACATCGCCGGGCCGGGGCTTCAGGGAAAACGTCGTGACCCAGGTGTGCGGCGGAGAAAGCCATTCACCAACATTTTCGGCGTTGTAGGCGAAGAAATCGGCCGCCTGTCCGCCCTCGGGCGTGCGGACCGTGATTGACTGGCCCTTGGCGACACGCACACTGCGCCCTTCGGAGGCCGGAACAATGGTCTTGGTCATGGTGTTTCCCCTGCTGTTGCCCACACGTTAGGGAAACGTGCGGTGGGTGCAAGCATCGGGGCCTGGCTCAGCGCGAGTTTGCGGCAATTCCGTTGGTGATCATGGTACGGGCTTCGTCGGCCCCGCCCCAGCGCTGGATCTTGACCCATTTGTCCGGTTCGAGATCCTTGTAGTGCTGGGAGAAGTGCGCGATCTGGTCGAGCGGGATATGGGGCAGGTCCGTGTATTCGGAGACATTGGAATAGTACGGGAACAAACGCATCCACGGGCACGGCCAGCAGCTTTTCGTCGAGCCCGGCCTCATCTTCCATCAAGAGCACACCAACAGGGCGTGCCCGCACGATGACTCCGGGGATCACTGGTGCGCGCGCGGCAATCAGAACATCCACGGGGTCGCCGTCGTCCGCCAGCGTGTGGGGGACGAGGCCATAGTTGCAGGGATAGCGCATCGACGTATGCAGGAAGCGGTCGACAAAGATCACACTGGACTTCTTGTCGAACTCGTACTTCACGGGATCGCCGCCAAGCGGAACCTCAATCACCACGTTGATTTGGTCGGGAGGATTTCGCCCCGCCGGGACCTTACCGATATCCATGCGCACTAGTCCGCAGCCTGGCGCGACAACGCGGCGATTTCGTCTACGACCTGGTCGGTCTCCACAATACGGCAGTAGCCGCTGTACATCGAAAGCGACTGATCGTGCCGTTCCTGCGTCATGGTCGCGCAGGCGTCCTGAGGCACGGTGACGAGATATCCCAGATCGCAGGCGTCACGCACCGCCGATTCCACACATTGATCGGTCAGCAGGCCGCAGATGATCAGCTGCTCGATCTCAAGAGCACGCAGAACATAGTCGATGTTGGTCGACATGAAGACGTTGGATGACGTCTTCGGTATGACGATCTCGTCGTCCAGCCGGGCGACGGAATCGGGGACCCCGGCCCAGGGCGATCCCTTCGGCACGCCAATGCCTGAGATCTTGTAGTCCAGGCCCAAGTCACGCATGTCCCGGGTGAGCGCCTCAACGACCGTATAGAGAATCTCGATACTGGACCCACGACAGGCTTCCTGCAGCCTCTTGATCGCGGGCAGGGTGGTGTTTTGCAGGCGATCGAAGTGATAGGCTAAGTCTGCGGGGATATCTTCGGTATCGACATGGCTGTATTCGCCGTCGCCGGGAATGCAGGTGTAGTTCTGAACGTCCACCACCAGCAAGGCTGTGTGGTGTGCCGTATGGATCGGCACATGACGGGTCAGTCCACCCTTACCGTCTCCGGCCATCTGCGCACGTGACATACCATGGTTCCTAAAGATTCGATGCGATACTCGCCCGATTTTCTCGTGACGTCACCAGTTGAGTCGCGCGGTTCACTCCGGAAGTGCTGGAACAACCTCGTTAACTATCGGGCCTGAAGACCCGTCGATAATCGCAACCCAAGTGGTGTTCGGATCATCCGAAACCGATACGTGGACATTGTAGGGGTCATCCTGCGTCGTGCCACTGTTGGTCCGCTCGGCGCCGCCAACCTCCAGGATTTCTATGCTGTCTTCCGGCGCAATTGATGTTCCACCCGCGGACGAGATCGTCGTGCTTCCCGTGCCCAAGCTGTCGAAGTTGTCGGTCGAGCCGCTCTGCCCGGTCAGACTGTCGGCGGAGCTGTCGAAACTGGGGGTGGGCACGCCACCGGTGAGGACATCGGTTGTACAGGGCGCCGAGCCGCGCGTATGCCAGTCCCAGAAGAGCCCGAGATTCAGCGCGTTCTGGATGGTCTCGAACGGTTTTCAGAAGCACGGCAAGAGCTTCGCCGTCGTGATCGAGGGCGATCAGGGCCAATCCCAGATGAAAGGCGTGGTCGGCTTGCAACCGGCGCGCTGTTCGAAAGTGGTCGGCTGCTTGGGCGTTGTTGTGTACCGCAAGTTCAATCATGCCCAGCATGGCATGAGCGCCGACGTGTCTCGGCGCATGAGCGACGATGTCACGGCACAGTTTCTGCGCTGTGCTGCCCCGTTCATTGCGAATGTGAAGCTGCGCGGCTCTAAAGAAACGGTTGATCGCCGCAGGTGATGCGGGATCAGGCGCACCCCCTTCGTCTACGATGATATCCGTCAAGCATCAACCCGGGTAGGCTTCGGAGTCCTTGTAGGGGAACCACCAGAAGTCCGCTGCCTTGTTCTCGTGGTCGATCATGGTGAGCTTGGAGTGACGGAACTGCTCCAGGCCCTCCGAACCGAGCTGGCGGCCGGTGCCTGACATCTTGCGCCCGCCGAACGGGCCGGCGTCGTTATCGAGTAGGGCGGTGGCGTTGATCCAGGTCATGCCCGCCTCGAGTTCGTTGATCGCACGCATGGTTTCGGCGAGGTCGTTGGTGAAGACAAACGAACCAAGGCCGTACTTGGAGTTGTTGGCGTGTTCCATCGCTTCGTCGAAGCTGCCGACCCGGCAGATCGGCATCATCGGCCCGAAGGTCTCGTTGTTCATGACCTCCATGTCCGGTGTGCAGTCCGTCAGGATCGTTGCATCGCAGAAATGGCCGCGGTTGAAGCCCTCGGGGCGGCCCCCGCCGTGGACCACCTTTGCGCCTTCGTCGATGGCGCGGGCCAGCATGCCTTCGTAACGGTCCCGCTCGCGCTGGGAGGCCAGGGGGCCCATATCGACCTTTTCCAAGCCGTTGCCGATGCGCAGGCTCTTGGTCAGGTTCACGACACCTTCGACAAACTCGTCATGGACATCGTTGTGCACGTAGAACCGTTCGGCCGCCGCGCACACCTGGCCGCAGTTGAGGTAGGCGCCGAACACAGCACCCTGGGTCGCCATCGACATGTCGGACGAGGGCATCACCAGGAACGGGTCGTTGCCGCTGGCTTCAATCAACGCGCGCTTGAAGGTCTTGGCGCAGGTCTGGGCCACGGCCTGGCCACCGCCGATGGAGCCGGTAAACGCGATGCCGTCGACATCATCATGACCAACCAGGGCTTTGCCTGTCTCGATCGCGCCGGGGATGCACTGCACCACGCCCTTGGGCAGGTGGCTGAAGCATTCCATCATCAGCAGGGACGAGAAGGTGGTGTTCTCCGAGGGCTTCAGGATCACGGTGTTACCCGTTCCCAGCGCCGCACCGGCTTCCCAGCCGAACAGAACATAAGGGAAGTTGAACGGCAGGATGATGCCGACCACGCCCAGCGGGTGCTTGGTGACAATATGCATGTCGCCATCGGTCACAGGACCGACCACCTTGCCGGCCTCATGGCGTGATGCTTCGGCGTAGTAGTCGAACGCCGTGGCGGTCCACTCGACCTCATCCGCCGATTCCTTGTAGGGCTTGCCCATCTCGCGAGTCAGCGCTTCGGCCAGCTTGGGCGACAACTCGCGGAAGCGGCGGGCGACTTCGTGCAGCTCTTCAGACTTTGCCAGGCCGTTCATCCGCGCCCATGCCGGCTGGGCGGCCTTGGCGATCGCCACCGCCTCATCGACCTCGCTGACGCTGGTAAAGGCAAGCTGACCATTGACCTCTTCGGTGGCCGGATCGATCGCGTCGCAGCCGTCCGAACCGCTGCCCTTGCGCAGCGCGCCGTCGATATGGATGTGACCGGAAAGATCCTTGAAGGTGTCGAGCATGGCCATGGTTGTCCCTCCCAAGACGTTCGTGTGGTGTGATTGGGCGTGATTCTTAATGTAGTTTGGATTTCTTACAAGAGGTGGGGCAGGGCCGGACGGGTGCCGTGCCGCAAAGCTGGCACAGCCACTGTCCTGAAGTTGTGGACCGTGCCCGACTCCGACGGGAGGAGTGAAACACCGCGATGGCGAACGTCATTATCATTGGAGCGACTGGTGGGGTCGGCCGAAGGCTGGCTCGGCTTCTGGTCGGCTCCGGGCACACGGTCATCGGGCTTCATCGAAAGCCGGAACAGGCCACGGACATGAGCGGCAACGGTGTTTCTCCGGTTCTGGGCGACATCATCGAGATGACACCCTCGGAACTGGCCGATGCGGCACAGGGCGCTGATGTGATTGTCTTCACGGCCGGTGCGGCCGGCAGCGGTCTCGACAGGACCACGGCCATTGACGGTGACGGCCCGGGCAGGGCGATTGAGGCGGCAAGGATTCTTGGAATCACCCGCTTCTATCTGGTCTCCGCGTTTCCCGAAGCCGGCCGACTGAGGGAGCGCGTCGATGCCTTCGAGCACTACATGGCGCAGAAGAAGCGGGCCGATGCGGATGTCGCCGCGTCTGACCTCGACTGGGTGATCCTGCGGCCGGGCAAGCTCCTGGATGGGCCGGGCGGAGACACGGTCTCACTGGGGCGGGCTATCACCTATGGCGACGTCGACCGCGAAACTGTGGCGCGGGTCCTGCTTGCGCTGATCGAACAACCATCGGTGCGCCGCGAAATCCTCGAATTGACCGACGGACGGACACCCATCCAAGAGGCCATTGGTGACTTGAGGCAGGGTTGACCGTCTCGTCTCACACAACAGGCCAGCTCAGTCCTGGTGGGGCACGAACCCTTGGCGAAGCCGTCGCCCTTGCCGGAACCTGCGAGGGTCCCCAGGCTATCGCTGCGTTTGTGGCCGAGGTTGTTCCCAACGACGTCACCGCCGTCTTCGCCTGGCAGGCGGGGAGTCGTCCGAGGCACGTCTTTGAGAACTATGACGCGCAACGCAGGAAGGTGGCGACAGAGGTCTACATGAGGGGAGCCTATCTGCTCGATCCCTTCTATGTCGCGAGCCAGGACATTGTTTCCGACTGTGTTCTCCGGCTGCAGGATGTCCAGACCGACAACTTCCGACAGTCCGAATACTTCCGGTCCTACTATGTCGGAACCGGATTGATCGACGAGCTGTCCTTCTATGCCACAACGGAGAATCGTTCCTTCCTCGCCGTGTCGGTGGGCCGCTATGGCGGATCGCCAATGTTCTCACTACGGGATCACAAGCGTGCGTGTTTCTTGCTGCCCGTGATTGCGGCGCTCGTCCGGTGCCAGTGGCTCGGCGAGGTTGTCAGCGAGCCTGAGGGGGAGGGTGGCACCGTCGTTGGTGATGCGCGGGCTTTGTCCCAGGTACTGGCGCAGCCTCCCTTTGCCGCGCTCACGGCGAGAGAGCGCGACATCGTGGCGCTGTTGCTGCGCGGACACTCGTCGAAGTCGATGGCAGCGGCCGTCGCGATCTCCGTGGGCACGGTCAAGAACCACCGCAAGAATATCTATCGCAAGCTTGGTGTTCACTCGCAGTCGGAGCTGTTTGCGCGCTTCCTCGACGTCATCGGCTGAACTCAGATGTCCCGAAGGAGACATAGACCCCGTTGTTCCGAGCCATGTTAATCTCAAGCCCTTGTCGACCCCTTAGCCGGACAGCCGAGCGGATACTGCCATGACAGAGAGCCTTGACGATATCCAACTCTCCGACCCCGAATTCTGGCGGCGGCCCGACAAGCACGACCTTCTGGCGCGCTTTCGAAAAGAGCGCCCGGTGGCGCGGCAAAAGATGCACGGTGAGGACGGCCATTTCTGGTCACTCACACGCCACAAGGAAACGCGTGAGATCACCAAGAACCACAAGCTGTTTGTCTCAGGCTTCGGTACGGGCATGGCGACGTCCATGGAATCGCCGGAACTGGCTTATGAAGTCGCCGGGATGGTCAACAAGGACGCTCCGGTTCATCCGCGTCTGCGCAAGATCATCGCCCGGGTCTTCACACCACGGCTGCTCAACGACATAGAAGGCCAGATCGAGGCATCGTCCCGGACCGTGATCGGGGTCATCAGCGAACGGGGTGAATGCGACTTTGCCGCCGATGTCGCAGGCAAACTGCCGACCAAGGTCATCTGCGACATGTTGGGTGTGCCGCAGGGTGAGATCCGCGACTGGCTCGCCCGGATGAGCATTGAGGCGCAGGGTTATGGTGACGAGGAGGTCGGTGACGAGAAGGAGGCGCTCAAGGCCTTCTTTGATCTCAACGACTACGGCGAAGCACTGTGCCGCGAGAAACGCAAGGCGCCGGGAGACGATCTCGTCTCGATGATGATTGCGGCCGATGCCGATGGTGAGAAGCTCACTGACCGGGATGTAGGCATCTACTTTCAGTTGCTGATCACCGCGGGCATCGAAACCACAGGCAGTTCGATCGCGCAGGGCATGCGCTTTCTTGCCGAACATCCGGATCAATGGCGCGACTGGCGCGAGGACTACGACGGGCTGGCGGGAACGGCGCTCGAGGAGATTGTCCGCTACGGCACCCCGGTGGTGCATTTCGGGCGCACGGTGGCAGAGGATACGGAGATTCTGGGCCAGCCGATTGCGGCCGGCGAACAGGTCGTCTTCTGGTACACCTCGGCCAACCGTGACGAGACGGTCTTCGAAGACCCCCAGCGCTTCGATATCCGGCGCACGCCGAATGACCACGTCGGCTACGGCGGCGGTGGTGTGCATCACTGCATCGGCATGCATTTGGCACGGCGCGAAATGTATCACTTCTTCAAGACACTGTTCGAAGCCCTGCCTGATCTCGAAGTCGATCTCGACGGCATGCAGGAGATCAATGCTCTTTTCATCAACGGCATGCGTCATCTGCCCTGCCGTTACACCCCTGTCAGGATGGACTCATGAGATTCGAAGGAAAGACGATTGTCGTCAGCGGTGCCAACTCCGGCATTGGCGCGGCGACGGCCCGCCTTTTGACCGAGCGGGGCGCGAAGGTCATCGGCCTTGACCGCAACGGCGACGGGGCCGGTCTCCACGGGTTTAGCAGGCTCGATCTGACCGACCCTGCCTCGATCGATGCCGCGCTTGCCGACCTCGACGAACCGCTGCACGGCCTTGCCAATGTTGCCGGTGTGCCCGGCAGCCTGGACGGCGAGATGGTCATGCGGGTCAACGTGCTGGGCCTGCGTCAGGTCACCGAGACTCTGATGCCCCGGCTGCAGCCCGGCAGCGCCATTGTCCAGGTGGCGTCCGACGCCGGTTCGGGTTGGAGAGAGAACCTCGATCTGATCCGTGAACTGATCCGCGAGAGGTCCTACGAGGATGGCCTTGCCTGGGTGCGCAAACACCCGCTCGAGGGGCCGGAGGCCTACTACTTCTCCAAGGAAGTCGTCGTGACCTATGCCATCGCCTGTTCCATGCTGGCGCGGCCCTATGGCGTACGGTCACTTTCGGTCAGCCCAGGGGCGGTGGAAACGCCGATCCTCAAGGATTTCTATGCGTCCATGAGCACCAAGATCCTCGACCGCCAGATGGAACAGTCGGGCGGACGCAACGCCCAGCCGGAAGAGCTCGCCAAGGTTATTGTGTTTGCGCTGAGTGAAGATGCGGGCTGGCTGAACGGCACCGACATTGTGGCCGATGGCGGTGGCGGCACCGCGTTCCACTTTGATCTGGTTGATGTCGACGCCGAAGACTCCGTGAAGGCTGTCTTCGGTGGCTGAACAGCTCAGCCTGTGTAGGCTTCTTCGTCCTGGTAGGGGAACCACCAGAAGTCAGCGGGTTTGTTCTCATGGTCGACCATATTGAACTTGGTCCGGCGGAACTGATCCAGCCCCTCGGACCCAAGTTGGCTGCCCGTCCCTGAGAGTTTCCATCCGCTGAACGGCCCGGCATCACTGTCCTGCAGGGCCGTGGCGTTCACCCATGTCATGCCCGCCTCCAGCTCGTTGATCGCTCGCATGCTTTCACCCAGGTCGTTGGTAAAGATGCAGGAACCCAGACCGAAGCGTGACCTGTTGGCCAGGTCCAGTGCTTCATCGAAGCTCGAAACCCTGCAGATCGGCATCACGGGACCGAAACTCTCGTTGTTCAGAATTTCCATGTCCGGGGTGCAGTCGGTGAGGATCGTGGGGCTGTGAAAGAAACCCTGGTTGAAGCCGGCGGGCCGGCTGCCGCCGAGCGCGACCTTGGCCCCTTCGGCTGTCGCACGCGCCAGGATCTCTTCGAAGCGGTCACGTTCCCGTTGCGCGGCCATGGGACCGATGTCGACCTTGTCGAGTCCGTTGCCGATGCGCAGCCTTGAGGCCAGCTGCGTGACCTCATCGACGAACCGGTCGTGAATGGCGTCGTGAATATAGAGCCGTTCGGCTGACGTGCAGACCTGACCGCAGTTGGCGAAGGACGCGAAGACGGCGGCCTGTGTGGCGATCTCTAATTCGGCGGAGGGCATCACAAGGAAGGGGTCGTTGCCGCTGGCTTCGATCAGGACACGCTTGAAGCTGTCGGCACAGGTCCGTGCCACAGCGCGGCCACCTTCGACAGAGCCGGTGAACGCAATGCCGTCGACCCCGTCGTGGCCGACCAGCGCCTTACCGGTTTCAAGGGCGCCGGGGATGCATTGCACCAGACCCGTGGGCAGGTGATCGAAGCACTCCATCAGCAGCAGGGATGAAAAGCTGCAGAGCTCCGAGGGCTTCATGATGACGGCATTGCCCGCGCCCAGGGCAGCACTCGCCTCCCAGCCGAACAGCACAAACGGGAAGTTGAAGGGCAGTATAATGCCGACCACACCAAGTGGATGTTTGGTCGCAACATGAAAGTCGCCATCGACAATGGGTCCCGCAACCCGGCCTGCCTCGTGGCGTGCGATCTCGGCGTAGTAGTCGAAGGTCGAAGCCGCCCACCAGACCTCGTTGGCTGATTCCTTGTTGGGTTTGCCCATCTCGCGGGTCGCGGCCTCGGCCAGTTTCGGCATGGCTTCGCGCAGGCGCCGCGCCACCTCGTGCAGTTCTTCGGACCGTGCCAGTCCGTTCATGCGGTTCCAGATCTTCTGCGCACGCCGGGCCACGGCCACGGCTTCATCGACCTCGACGGGGCTCGTGAAGGTAATCCGGCCGTTCACGGCTTCTGTCGCCGGATCGATCGCATCACAGCCGTCGGTGCCGGTGCCCTTGCGCAGGGCACCATCAATGTAGATGTGACCTGATATGTCCCTGAATGTCTCAAGCATGGTCATGACGGTTCCCTTGGATGCGAGTGTGATGCCGCAGTTGGCAGGCCTTGTTCGAATTGTTTCTCCTGCCCCGAGAGAGCATCGGCGGCAGCGGACCATTGAGCATGACCGATCTCGATCTGCCGCTCCGCCGCTTCCAGGCGTTGCCAGACTGCGGTGACGTTGTCTGTCACCGTTCGTTCTGCCGCGACCAGCTTGTTGCGTGACTGGCTGACCAGCCGTTTTGATTCACGCACAGCAGAATAGCCGGAGCCGCCCGTATAGAGCTGGATCGACAGTTCGAGCATCAGGCTCGCGGTTCCGGTGCGCGAATACTCCGCGCGGTCGGTGCTGTGCTGAAACCGGGCATGGTCGATCTCCAGCGTGTAGTCGCCCACCACACTCAAGGTCGGCAGAAGTGCGCCCTCGTCCTCCCGCACGGCGGCTTCGTTAGCCAGCACTTCGGCCTGGGCCACCCTGATGTTCGGGCTTTCGACCCGGGCGATCTCAAGCGCCTGATCCAGCGTGTCGGGTAGAGCGGGCAAGGGCGGCCAGTGCTGAAGTTCCGTGGGATAACTTCTCGTCGACGCGTTGAAGGAGCTGCGCGCTGCCTCAAGTTCCCCCAAGGCGTCAGCCCGCGTGCTCTGAGCCTCGATCACCGCGAGTTCGACCTGAGCCACATCCACGGTGGTCGCCTGCCGCGCATGCAGAAGGTCGCCGACAGTGTCCTTGATCGCTCGAAGGTCCGTCTCGTGCTCATACGCCAGGTTCAGCGTGGCCGCCTGCAACACAACGTTGGCATTTGCCTGAGCCGCCTTGGACAGCGTGGACTGGACGGTCGATTCAAAGGTGGCTTCCTGCGCCTCGACGGTAGCCCGGGCATTGTCGATCGCCGCCGATGTCTGGCCACCGCGCCACAGATAGAGCGTCGCGGTCACCTCTGCTTGCTGAACTATATCTTCTTCGGTGTAGTCGGATATCGCCACGCCGCCCGACGCCAGCTGCTCGTCGGTATCAGAATCAATGTGCTCCTGGCCGTACTCAAGCGTGCCGCTGACCTCCGGACGCCACCAGTACTGATAGGCCTGGGCCAGTTTTTCGTCGTCGGCGCGGAGTTCGTCCAGAGCAGCAGCGATTGTGGGGTGAGATTGGTAGGTCGTCGCCACGGTCTCACTCAGGGTCTGGGCAGCGGCATCCCTGCCGGGTGCGGCAATCAGCATTACCGCCAGCATGATCGCGCTCAAGCCTGGCTTGTTGATCGCCATGGGCGTTCTATCGACCCCTTGTGTGCCCCTTGCCCAACGATGCCAGTGGCGGCGCACCATCACAAGCGCGGGCCGGTCGAAACGGCCCCCAATCCGCACTAACATTGATCTCAACGCAGCCAGGAGTTTCCCCATGCCGGACAGTCCGCGCGCCATCGCCGAGAAGCTGTTTCGCGACCATGTCATCTGGGATGACCACGCCGGCTTCGGACCCGACCCCGGTGTCGATCTCAGCAAGCTCTCGATCTGGAAGGACGCCGGTGTCGACTATCTCAGCATCAACGTCGGCTACGACGTCATGGACTGGCGCGATGCGGTCAAGTCCCTGGGCGCCTTTCGTCGCTGGATCCTCGCCGCGGACGGCTACCGTCTGGTGACCAGCGTCGAAGAGGTGAGAGCGGCGAAGAGAACAGGAGACCTCGCGGTGACCTTCGATCTCGAGGGTATGGACATGCTCGACGGATCCCTCGACATGGTGGAGACCTACCACGCGCTTGGAGTGCGGCAGATGCTCTTTGCCTACAACAAGAACAACCTTGCGGGCGGGGGATGCCACGACCGCGATACCGGTCTGACGGCGTTTGGACGGGACGTGATCGGCGAGATGAACCGTCTGGGCATCCTGGTCGATTGTTCGCACACCGCGTACACCACCACCATGGAAGCCATGGAGACGTCGAACGCGCCGTGCATCTTTTCGCATTCCAATGCACGGGAGCTGCACGATCACGAGCGCAACATCTGGGATGATCAGGCCAGGGTCTGTGCGGCCACTGGCGGGGTTGTCGGTATCGTCGGGATCGGGATCTTCCTGGGTGACAACGACATCCGCACCACGACGCTGGCTGACCACGTGGATCACTATGCCAACCTGATCGGCGCCGAACATGTCGGCATCGGCCTCGATTACGCTTTCGAGGAGGAGGACGGCGAGAACCTGGGTGATTTTGTGGCGACGGCGCGTGATTACTGGCCCGAGTATCAGTACAACGAGCCTGATATGGCCTGCGCCCATCCCTCGCAGATCATAGAGCTGGCCGAGGAACTTCTGCGCCGCCAGTACAGCGAAAGGGATGTAGCAGGCATACTGGGTGGCAACTTCATGCGTGTGGCGGAGGCTGTGTGGAAATAGGAGAACGCCCGCTCAACGGCTATTCGGACAAGATCTCCGTCAGGCCCGGCGAGACCATTCGGTTCCACGTGAGTTGCGATGGGCCACAGGCGTATGACGCACAGGTCGTCAGGTTGATCTGTGCGGACGACAATCCTGCTGGGGCGCCTTTCGAGGCGGAGCCTGTAGACGCTGCGATCAACGGTACGTTTGCCGGCAAACCGCAGATGATCCATGCCGGGTCTCACGTCATGGTGCCGTCATCGGACCTGTTTGACGCCGCTGGCGGCTTTACCTTGCAGGCCCTGGTGATGCCGACCACACCGAGCAAGGGCCGGCAGGGTCTCCTCGGAACCTGGTCGGAGACGGAACATTGCGGCGCCAGCCTGATTGTTGCCGATGATGGCTCGGCGGGCCTGATTGTCGGCGATGGTAAGGCCAGCACGCTTGTCTCGACCGGGGCGTCGATGGTGCCCCGCGCCTGGTACAGCCTGGCCGTGTCTTATGATCCGGCCGGAAACACGGTCACAATCCGTCAGACCCCGCTTGATGGCGGTCGCAGCGTCGAAATCACGAAGACACTTCTGCTCGATCCCGCAGGCCGAACCGGTCCGCTGATCATGGCGGCCTGGCACAGGGCGCATCCGGATGGACGCGGTGTCCACGCCGGCTGCTTCAACGGGCGTCTTGAGGCTCCCCGCATCGTTACCCGCTGTCTTGATGCGGCTGACGTCTCTCGTGTCCAGAGCGATCCATTGGCCGGATCCGTGAGAGATGATGTTGCCGCAGCCTGGGACTTTTCCCGTGGCATTGACGGTGAACAGGTCATCGACATCACCGGCAACGGTCATCATGGTGAGACGTTGCATTTACCGCAGCGCGGCGTTCGGGGACATGCGTGGTCGGGCCGCGAGATGTGCTGGCGCCACGCACCGCACGAGTACGGTGCGGTCCACTTCCACGATGATGACGTCTATGACGCGGCATGGCCGGAGTGTCATGCCTGGACCGTGCCCGATGATACGCCGAGTGCTCTTTACGCCTTGCAGGTTTCGGCAGGTGAGGCCGAAGACATCATCCCGTTTGCCGTGGTGCCGCCGCGTGGCACGCGGCAGTCAGATCTTTGCTTCCTGTTGCCGACGGCGACCTACATGGCCTATGCCAACTCGGGTCGGCATTTTCGCAACGACGCGGTTGAGATGAAGCAGTTCCGGGCCACTACGATGACCCGGTCGGACTGCTTCCTGCAGGCCCATTCCGAGTACGGCCTCTCGACCTACGACACCCACAGCGACGGCAGCGGTGTCAGCATCTCTTCGCGGCTGCGTCCGGCACTCAACATGCGACCCAAGGTCAGGGTCTGGGGACTTGCGGCCGACACCCACATCACGTCATGGCTCGAGAAGACCGGGTTCGGTTTTGATGTGATCACCGATGAGGAGCTCCACAACGAGGGGCTCCGCGTGCTGGAGGGCTATCGCACCATCATCACCGGAACCCATCCCGAGTATCACACGGTCGAGATGCTGGATGCTCTTGAGGGTTGGATCGATCGGGGTGGCCGCCTGATCTACACCGGCGCCAATGGCTTCTACTGGCGGATTGCCTATCATCCCGAACTGCCGGGCGTGATTGAATGCCGAAAGACCGAAGGGGGTACACGCTCCTGGGTCTCGGAGGTCGGTGAATCCTTTATGAGTTTCACCGGCGAGTACGGCGGACTGTGGCGGCGCAGCGGGCGGACCCCACAGGAGCTCACCGGTATCGGGTTCACCGCTCAGGGTTTCGACCGTTCTTCTTATTATCGGCGCCTGTCCGACAGCCACGATCCCCGGGCGGCCTTCATCTTCGAGGGTATCGACGACGAGATCATCGGCGATCAGGGGCTGGTTGGTGGCGGCGCGGCGGGTCTTGAACTCGACCGGGCAGATTTTGCCCTCGGCACACCGCTACACACCCTGATTCTGGCGCGCTCCGAAAACCACAGCGACGGAATGCTTGTGGTGCTTGAGGAGCTGACTTCGAACCAGCCTGTCATGAACGATCAGCACCCCAAGGTGCATGCCGACATCACGTTTTTCGAGTGTGACGGCGGCGGTGCAGTCTTTTCGACTGGTTCGATCGCCTTTGCAGGAGCCTTGCCCGTCAACGGTTATGACAATCCCGTGGCCCGTATGATGCACAATGTCGTAACACGCTTTCTCGATCCTGCGGATTTTGAAGGTTTCGACGCTTTGCGACCGGCTTCAAAACCGGTCGCCTGATCCCGGTGAACCATGGCGCTCACGCTCAAGGCAAGTTAGCTTGAGCACAGGGCGTGGGGTGCCCAGGGGTTCGTAGAACGTGGAGGCCGAAGCGGATGATCCGCTGGTCAAATCCTACGTCCGGAAGAAAACGCGGCGTCCATAAGGATGGAGAAACGGGTCGGCATGGAAATCGTCGGGACTGTCTACATGTACGAACGGGTGATCGGCGATGGCTGAGGACGAGTTCGGTCAGGTCGCAGATCTCGACACGATCGTCTCCTACGGCCTCTGTGCGGCTTGCGGTCTGTGCGAAAGCCTCGCCGGTCTTGATCGTGTCGAAATGGCCCTCACGTCGGCAGGCCGAATGCGGCCGGTCACCAAGTCTGCGCTCGACGATGATCTGATGGCCCGCATCCGTGATGTGTGTCCCGGCGTCACGCTGGTGGGGCCGGATCCGGCACAGACAGACGACAAAGGCACCTTTCACGACATCTGGGGCCCAATCCGCACCATGGCGCGAGGTTGGTCGACGAATGAAGACCTGCGCTTCAGCTCGGCAGCAGGCGGCGCGATGACGGCGTTGGGTTGCTTTCTACTGGAGACCGGCAAGGTCGATGCGGTCGTTCACGTCCGCGCGTCCGCTACGTCACCGACTGAAACCGATGCGCTGGTCAGCCGCACGGTTGAGGAGGTTCGTTCCGGTGCGCAGTCCCGCTATGGACCCGCTGCACCGCTGCGCCACATCTGCCGCTTGCTTGATCAGGGTGAGCGCCTGGCGGTTCTCGCCAAACCCTGCGACGTGGCTGCGATCCGGAATCTCGGTCGGATTGATCCGCGTGTTGAAGAACAGATTCCGTACCTCATCACGATCTTCTGTGGCGGTCTACCGACAACCCACACAGCTGACAAGATCACCCGCTATCATGGTCTGGAGCCCGATGATGTCACGCTCTTCCGCTGGCGCGGCAACGGCTGGCCCGGCCCGACTCACATCGAAACCCATGACGGCAGTACCCATGACCTGACCTATGACAAGGTCTGGTACAGCGATGATGTGCCATGGGAGTACGACATACAGTTCCGGTGCAAGATCTGTCCCGATGCGATTGGTGAGTTGTCCGATGTTTCTTGCCCGGATGCCTGGGTCATGATCGACGGCAAGCCGAGCCATGCCGAAAGCGACGGTGCCAACCTCTTCATCGCCCGTACGCCGGCCGGTGAAGAGCTGATCGCCGAGGCCCGTGCCGCTGGTGCGATTGCGCTGGAGCCGTTCACGATCCGGGAACTCGATCTGCAGCACGCCGATCACATCACACGCAAGGTCGAGAACCCCGCCCGTGTCCGCGCCCTGCGCGCCGAAGGTCAGCCCGCCCCCGTGTTTCAGGGTTTCCGAGACACAAAAATGGTCGAAATAGCAGGCCAACAGCAGGATCGTGACGCCGAGCAGGGAACCGTCCGGCGCCTGCGCGAAGGCGCCCATCGTGAACCGCTGACATGATGGACGTCCGCCCTTCCGGGTGACACCATCAGCCGCAAACAGGGAGACAACCATGGCCCGCATCGCTGTTGGCGGCTTTCAGCATGAAACCAACACCTTCGCTTCAACCAACGCGGCGTTTGCCGACTTTGAGATGCACGACGCCTGGCCCGGGTTGACCCGTGGGCCCGATATGATCGCCGCGGTCGCAGGGCTCAATCTGGGTCTGGAGGGGTTCATCCAGTCCGCGTTGGCCGACGGCCACGAGCTTGTCCCGCTGCTCTGGTGTTCCGCAGAACCGTCATCCTATGTCACGGAAGACGCCTTCGAACGCATCACCGGCATGATGGTCGAGGATCTGCGTTCTAAGGGCCCGTTCGATGCAGTGTTTCTCGATCTGCACGGCGCGATGGCTGTCGAACACCATCAGGACGGGGAAGGCGAGACCCTGGCACGGGTCCGCAGTGTCGTCGGTCATGATATTCCCGTGGTCAACACGCTTGATCTCCACGCCAACGTCACCGAACGCATGGTGCAGATGTCATCGGCCATGACGATCTACCGGACCTACCCCCATGTCGACATGGAGATCACGGGCGAACGCTGTTACCGCCTGCTGATACGCCTGCTCGGTGGCGAAACGCTGCACAAGGGGTTCGCCCGCTCGCCCTTTCTGGTTCCATTGCCTGCGCAATGGACCGATGCGGAACCCTGCCGCGGTTTCTACGATCTGGTTCTGAACCAGCAGCTCGACGGTCTTGCGAGTTCCGACCTGGCTCTTGCCTTTCCTCCGGCCGACATTCACGAGTGCGGTCCGACTTCGGTGGCCTATGATCCCGATCCCGAACGGGCTCAGGCTGCGGCGCAACGCATCATGGATGCCTTCATCGCGGCTGAAGACCGCTTCGACAACACGATGCTGACAGAAGACGAGGCGGTCAGGCAGGCGATGTCGGCACCAGCCGGTCCGATCGTTCTGGCCGATGCACAGGACAACCCCGGAGCGGGCGGTACGTCCGACACGGTGGGTGTTCTCGAAGCGCTTGTCCGCAACCACGCTCAGCGTGCGGCTCTGGGGCTTCTCTGGGATGCCGAGGTCACGCGTGAGGCCCATGCACAGGGTGAGGGCGCGGAGTTCGATGCCCCCTTGGGCGGTAAGTCCGGACGCCCAGGGCAGACGCCGTTCCGCGGCCGGTTCAAGGTCGAGCGGCTCGGTGACGGCGTGTTTGACTGTACCGGTGAAATGTATCGCGGCACGCGGACCAACCTTGGCCCCATGGCACTGCTCTCGGTTGTGGATGCCGATTGCGATGTCAAGGTCGTGGTGTCCAGCCACCGCTTCCAGAACCTCGATCAGGCTTGTTTCCGGCACATCGGTGTCGAGCCGACCGAACAGCAGATTCTGGTGGTCAAGAGCACGGTCCATTACCGCGCCGACTATGACCCCATCGCAAGGAAGACCCTGGTGGTCGAGTCACCCGGAGAACACCCCTGCCGCCTCGTCGGACTCGACTATCGTCATCTGCGTGAAGGTGTCAGGCTGGAACCGATGGGACTGGAGCACCGTCGTGGTTAGGGAGGCCAAGTCATGAGCAAAACCGTTATTGTCACCGGAGCGAGCCGCGGTATTGGAGCGGCGATCGCGCGTCGTGCAGGCCATCAGGGTTGGCGCGTGTGTGTGAACTACAACGGGTCCCCCGATAAGGCCACCGAGGTTGCTTCGGATGTTGAGCAGGCAGGCGGGGAGGCCTTCACCTTCAAGGCCAGCCAAGGTGTCGAGAGCGACCTGCTCGCACTTTACGACGCGGTCGATGAGAAATGGGGCGCCCCCGACGCCGTGATCAACAACGCTGGCATTGATCACGAGGCCGACTATGCGGACACCAGTTGGGACGACTACCTCAAGGTCTTCAACGTCAACATTCTGGGCCTGATGGCCAGTTGCCGTGAAGCGGTCAGGCGCATGTCGACCACGCGGGGTGGCAGGGGCGGTGCGATCGTGAATATCGGCTCGATTTCCGCACGCACCGGTGGCCTGCCTGGCGATGTGATCTACACCGCGACCAAGGGCGCCGTGGATTCCTTCACGCTCGGTCTGGCCAAGGAGGTCGGCCCCCAGGGCATTCGGGTTACCTGTGTCCGCCCCGGCGTGATCGAGACCGATATCTTCTCGGGCAACGAGTTTGGCCTGGAAGCGGTCAAGGAGCTTTCGAAGAACAACTCGCCCTTGCAGAGGATCGGCCAGCCCGACGAAGTGGCGGCGATGGCTGTGTTCCTGGCATCCGATGACGCTTCGTTCTGCACCGGCATGTGTTACGACGTGAACGGCGGACGCTGAACCTCGTGGCCCGTCGTTTCGTCTTTACCATTACGACTGGCCGCAGCGGTACGGCGTACCTGGCAGAACTCTTCAAGCAGAACCTGACTGACGCTGCGGTTTGGCACGAACGCACAGGTTTCACGACCTTCGGCGTCGACGCGCCGGATCTGTCTCACTTCACGCTGTTCAATTCGCGAGGCAATGTCTCGCGTGTCAACGAGTTCTGGCGTGGCAAGTTTGATCGCGATCTCCAGACCCCCACGACAATCCACGCTGAAACATCGCACCTGCTGGCCAAAGCGGGCCTCTTGGAGAATATCGAGATGCTGCTCGCCAAAGGCGGTCAGATTGAGGTTGTTGTGCTCAAACGCGACGTCTTCGATACGCTCTGGAGCTTCTACAACCGCTTCGATTTCGTGAAAAATGGTCTCGCCTGGGCATTCTATCTGGATGCTGCCTATCCCAATGTAATTTTCGATTCCGAGCCATTCCTGGAGCACGGTGCCGCCGGCAAGGCGCTCTGGTACATCTTCGAGATGCGGGCCAGAGGCACCGACGACCGCCGGCTCCTCGATGACCAGCACGGTGTAAGATTCCACGAGGCCAATCTCGAAGATATTGCTGATGTCGACGCCGGACAGACACTTCTGACGGACATGTACATGCTGCCGGCCAGGGGCGTCACCTGTCCGGCCGCGCGGAACACGATTCCGTTCCAGTTCTTCGGTGAAGACGAGCGCAAGAAGTTGCGGCGGTTCTGCGATCAGTTCTCCTTCGAAGAGGAGGCCGCAGCCTCAGCCGCAGCGTTTCTTGAGCGGGGCCGCCGCCTGGGCGAAGGCCCCGCTACCGCTCGGAAGTAGGACTTGCACGCGAAAGCTGCTATTCGATCGATGTTCCTTAGATGCGGGAGAGTGTGTTGCGGTTCATGTTTCTGGCTCTTTTGTTGTCCCTCACGGCGTGCAAGACCACGGGTAGTGTCAACGAACCCGTGGGCAAGTACTTCAATGGTAATGCCACATCGGAACAGGTCGTGAGCCTGGCCTCGGAGTTGCGGACCCAGCTGGTCGATCCCGAAAACACCATCATGATGGTCTACAACCATGGCACGGACTGGGGCGGCAAGTTCCAGGATTGTCTTCCCGATACCATGCCGACGTTCATCAAGACATGGGGATACGCGGGCATCGACGGTCGTAACGTGGTCATCTTCTATCTATGCTCACAGGAGGCGGAAGACCGCAACGCGATGGGCAAGGCGCGCTCAATCGAGAACGAGGCTATTCTCGATCGTCTCCTGGCAGCAGGTGTGCCAGCGCAGAACATCTTTGTCATCGGCCATTCCGGCGGTGCGAGCACTGCACTGCTGACGGCGGAACGTGCGTCTGAGAAGTTCAACTCCGTGATCGTCAGTGCGCCGGGCTACGGATTTGCCTGGCTGGAAGCCGAAGGCGAGGGAAGCAACTTCCTCGATATCGAGTACAGCAAGTGGAAGACGGAACTGGCCGGGGTGGACGACATGTCCGGCTATGTCCTGCTCTATGAAGGCGACACCTGGGCGCCGCCATCCGACGCGTCCTTTCTCTCGCGCCATCCCCAGGTGGTCGTGGAAACCGTCCGCGACGCTGATGGCGATGGCTTCCTGTGTCCCGGTGAAGATGAGCCTCATTTCTATTGGTGGACCGGCTGTTTTCGCGCCAACTATCTCGCGGATGTCGAGGCCTTTGTCATCGATCGGCTGAACAATCGCCGGCACGTGATCTGATCCGCAAGGCTGAAAGGCTCAGACGATGCCCCCTGATCGTATCCGAATAGATCATCCTCTCACTCCTCTGCTCGTGCCGCGCTCAATCGCGGTGGTCGGTGCCTCTCCACGCGCACACGGCACCGCGTTGTCGGTCATCAACAAGCTCGATGAGCTCGCGTTCGACGGCGCCATCCATCCCGTCAATCCCAAGTATGACGAGGTTGCCGGGCGTGTCTGTTTCGATGCCGTGGCCGACCTCCCGGAGCCACCCGATCTTGCGGTGCTCGCGGTCGGTGATGGTCGTGTCGAGGAACAGATGATGGCAGCGATCGAGGCTGGGGCCCGGTCCGTGGCCGTCTTCGGTAGCTGTGTCGTTCCAGATGACGGTACCCCCGATCTGATGGATCGGCTTCGCGCCATGGCGAGGGAAGCAGGCATCCGGGGGCTCGGTGCGAACTGCATGGGATTCTGCAACTACGAAGCCGGTGTTCACATCAACTCCTATCCGTTCCAGGCCCGCCGTACGGGACGGATCACCGTGCTTGCGCAGTCAGGTTCCGTCTTCGGTGCCATGATCGGCAGCCGCATGGGTTTGAATTTTGCGGGCTCGATCGGTAACGAGATGGCGACCACTGTTGCCGACTACATGGATTATCACCTCGAACTCGGCACAAGCCGCGTGTTGGCTCTATTTCTTGAAACGATCCGCGATCCCGAAGCCTTCGTGGCTGCGCTGCAGAAAGCGCAGAAGAAGGGAGTTCCCGTGGTCGCCTTGAAGGCAGGGCGATCCGACATGGCGGTGCGCATGGCGGTCAGTCATTCCGGAGCCCTGGCAGGAGACGACCGGGCCATGGATGCTCTGTTCCGTCGCCACGGGGTCTTGCGTGTCGACACGCTTGATGAGCTCGTTGCAACGGCCCTTCTGATGGAGCGAGCGGCTGAAGTCGCGCCGGGCGCGCTGGCGACCATCCATGACTCCGGGGGTGAGCGCGAACTGGTTGCTGACATCGCCGATGATCTTGGTGTTACTTTTGCTGAAATCGGGCCGCAGACGGTCAAACGTCTGTCCGAACGACTCGACTACGGTCTGGAACCGGAGAATCCGCTTGATGCCTTCGGTACCGGCTATGACCACGACGGGATATCGCACGATTGCTTCGCGGCACTCATGGATGATCCCGCCACGGCCCTGGGCCTCTACTTCCTCGATCTCAACCAGAAGGACAGCTACAGCACGTCGCTGGCCGAGGCCTGTGCTGCTGTTGCTGCCACGTCATCCAAACCGATTGCGATTGCGACCAACTTTTCTGGAGTCGATCATCGCGAGCTTGCCAACGAACTGACGAACTGTCGCGGCATTCCGGTTCTTGATGGAACCACGCCGGCCCTGAAAGCGGCGCGTCATGCCTTTGCCTATCGTGACTATAAGACAAACGGCATCGGGACCACTCCCGCCATTGATGAAGCCCGGCAGAGCCGCTGGTGCGATCGGCTGCGGGAGGGCAGAGATTGGGATGAAGCCGACGGCCTCGCTCTGCTGGCTGACTACGGCATTCCTGCTCTGGAGCATAGGATCGCCCACAGCGCAGATGAGGCGGTGGCCGCCGCGGAACAGATTGGCTTTCCCGTGGCGCTCAAGACAGCCGAGACCGGCATTGCGCACAAGTCGGATATCAGCGGTGTCGTACTTGGCCTAGCGCATGCTGAGGCGGTTCGCGTCACATGGGAAGACATGTCGACGCGTCTGGGCCCCCGTGTTCTGATCTCTGCCATGGCGCAGGATGGTGTCGAGATGGTCGCCGGTGCCGTGCATGATCCGCAGTTTGGCCCCATGGTCCTGCTTGGGGCCGGTGGTGTCCTCGTCGAGGTTCTGGATGATGTGGCCGCGATGCTGGCGCCCGCCGAACCTTGGGAGGTCCGCAAGGTTCTGAGTGGTTTGAAGGCCCGGAAGTTGCTGGCTGGCGCGCGCGGCGCGCCACCTGCCGACATGGATGCCCTGGTTGATGCGGTCGTGTCGCTGTCGCTTCTGGCGCACGAGTTGGGCGACGACTTGGCCGAGCTCGACGTTAACCCCCTGCGTGTTTTCGAACATGGTGTTGTGGCGCTGGACGCTCTGGTCGTCCCGGCGTCTTCGTGAACTCCGTCGCACCGGTGTTCAAGGCACAAAGTGCCTCGTCCTGGCGTGACGAGGTACGCCTTCAGTTCCGGGTCACGCTGCCACTGGCGGCCGCATTTCTGGTCGAACTCGGGATCTACCTCACCGATATCCTTGTCGTCGGACGGCTCGGCAGTCTGGCGTTCGGCGCCGTCGGTCTGGCCGGCGGTCTGATCTGGGAGTTCACTTACGTCGGCTTCAGTCTGCTGATGATTGTCGGCGTCGTGGTTGCCCACGGCTATGGCGCCGGTGTGAAGGATGACGTGGCCACGGGCGTCCGCATGGGACTCTGGATCGCGCTCGTCATCAGTATCCCTTGGATGGCGCTGGGCTGGTTTCTGACCGATCTGATGGCCCTGACCGGACAGGATCCCGAGGTTCTGGCCGTTGGTCGACTCTATCTTCAGGCCATGATCTGGCACTTTCCTGCAACCTTCATGTTCATGGTGCTGCGTCAGGTGGTCACGGGCCTGTCCAAACCACTGATCATCACCCTGATCATGGTCGTGGCCGTTCCGCTCAACCTTCTCCTCAACATCATGCTGGTCTTCGGGTTTGCCGGCCTGCCGGCACTGGGTGTCGTCGGTGCGGGCGTTGCGACGGTTGCCGTGGCTTGGCTCAAGCTTCTGGCGCTCATCATCTACATCGTGCGTCATCCCGAACTTTCGGAGTTTTCGCCCTTCGGCACGATGTTCCGTTTCGATGGTGCCATGTGGCGGCAACTTCTTCGCCTGGGCCTTCCGGTGGCGGCCGTGCGTGTCGTGGAAGGGTCAATGTTCCAGGTGACCTTCCTGCTCATGGGAAACTTCGGGGCGACGGCGCTTGCCGCTCACAATGTCCTCGTAGGTGTGATGATGTTCAGCGTTTCGCTGGCTGTTGCCTTCGGTCACGGAGCGTCTGTTCGGGTCGCTCAGGAACTGGGCGGCGGCCACGTTGCGGCGTCGCGTCGCGCCGGATGGCTCGCTGAGGTTGCCGTTGTTGCTGTGGTCCTGCCGATTTCGGTAGTGATCGTGCTGGCACCCGATCTGACGACCTCGATCTTTCTCGATCCTGACGACCCTGCGAACGATACCACCTTTGTTCTGGCCCGTGAGCTTCGCTGGATTGCGGCCCTGTTTGTCGTCGTTCAGGCTGTCGAGGTTGTGATCTCCCGCGCGCTTCGGGGGCGCAAGGACACCTTTGTTCCTATGTTCATGTCAGCGGTCGGGTTCTGGCTTGCAGGCATCCCGTGTGGCTGGCTGCTGGCCCATGAGTTCGACATGGGGCCGCTGGGTCTCTGGATCGGCATGACCACGGGTTTCGGCATGACCGCTGTTCTGATGCTCGGGCGCTGGCGCAGAACAGGTTGAGGCGGATCACTGCGGGGCGTCGGACTCGGCGTTCTCTTCGTCCAGGCGTAAAGCGGCGCTGTTCATGCAGTAGCGCTGGCCTGTCGGCTGGGGCCCGTCCGGAAAGACATGGCCCAAGTGGGCGTCGCAGCGTGCGCACAGCACTTCGGTGCGCGGCATGAAAAAGATGCTCTGGTCGCTTTCGGTCGCCACGGCTTCGTCGGAAATGGGCTCCCAGAAGCTCGGCCATCCCGTACCGGAATCGAACTTGGTTCCGGATTCAAACAGCGGTGCATCGCAGCAGATGCAGCGATAAGTCCCGGTCTTCTTGCTGTCGTGATGTTCGCCTGTGAAGGCGCGTTCGGTGCCCTTCTTGCGGGTCACTTGGTACTGCTCGGGCGTCAACTGTTCGCGCCACTCCGCATCAGACTTCACGATCTTGTCGGTCATGCCGGATCTCCTTCGTCTGCTCAGGATATGGGCCCGTGTTCGGCCCGGGGCAAGGCCGCTATCCTCTTGGCCAGCCGTTCGCCCGTTCGCCCGTCGGTCAGCCCGCCGAACAGGGCCTTGCGGCAGGCGGCCCGTGTGTCGGCATGGCGCTGCACCGCACCCTGCATGACGGCGACGCTCTCGTCCGGACGCCTGCTGTAGGAGAGAATTTCACCCAGACGCAGCCAGACCTCAGGCCGTTCCGGACTCTTCTCGAGGCAGTAGCTCATGTGTTGCAGCGCCAGCGGGAGATCACCCTGTAGGCGCGCCACCGAGCCGATCTGGAAACGGATCTCGGCGTTGTCCGGTGCCAGCTCATAGGCCTGATTGAACAAGGGAATCGCCTATTGAGCGCGCCGCAGGCCCATTAACCTTCGACCTTCGTTCAACAAATCTGCCGCGCGGTCGGCCGGCGAAACTGTGGATGTGTCTGCGCTCATGATTCTTGTGCGGAGACTAGAGCAGAACACCGGGCGTTTGAATGGTGTAGAGGACCAAATCGACGGGTCTAGGCGCTTTCCAGAAACGCCTGGAGATCCGCGAAATAGGCGCCTGGAGTTTCGAAACATGTCGAGTGCGAGGCGCTGCGGTAGACCCTGATATCGCTTTTGCGAAGAACGTGATGCATGCGCATGGCGCAAGCCGGGGTCAGCTCGTCGTGTTCGCCGACGATGATGAACGCAGGGCAGGTGATGGCGGCCATGTCGGCGAGCCGGTCGAAGGCCGAAAGGTTGCCCGTACAGACAAACTCGTTCGGTCCCCACATGTGCTCGTAGATCTCGAACACCATGCCATCCATCGAGCGCTGCAGGGCGGGTGGAATCGCTTCAAGGCGGTGGACATGGCGCCAGTTCAGGATCTCTGTCGCTGCCACATACTCGGGATGATCGGTGCTGCCCTCGGCCTCCCGGCGCAGCATCATGGTCATGGTCTCCGATCCCAGGGACTCTCGCAGACGGTTCTGCTCCTGTTGTAGGTATGGAACCTCGCCCGTGGTGTTCGAGAGCACCAGCGAGCGCATGGCTTCGGGGAAGGTAAGAGCGTGTTCAATCACTAACCAGCCACCCCACGACTGGCCGAGACTGTGGACCTGCCCCAGGTCCAGCGCTCGGCGAACCCATTCCATCTCGCGGGCATACCGTTCCACGGTGAGCAGTGCGTTGTCGTCGATTCTGTCTGAACGCCCGGTGCCGAGCTGATCCCAGGTCACCACGCGGTAACCTTCATCGGCAAGATGGCTGTGGCTGTCGCGCATGTAGTCGCAGGGCAGCCCGGGACCGCCGTTGGCCAGCATCAGGACATTGTCTCCCATGCCGAAGCTGTAGGTCATGACTGTGCCGCCCTCCACGGCAACCGGAGTCATGGCATCGGGCTGGCGTTCCACGCCGGGCAGTTGGTCAGCCATGATGCTTGCCGAGAAAGGACAGCAGGCCTTCAAAGTAGGGCTCCGGCGTTTCGAAGCAGGTCGAGTGCGAAGCATCTTTGAAGACCTGGATCGTGCTGCAGGGCAGCGCGTGGTGCATCTTCATCGCGCAGTCTGGCGTCAGCTCGTCGTGTTCACCCACGATGATGTAGGCCGGCTGTGTGATCCGGTGCATGTCGGGTACCCGGTTCCAATCCTTCAAATT
This sequence comes from Rhodospirillaceae bacterium, assembly GCA_002722885.1. GTDB lineage: Bacteria > Pseudomonadota > Alphaproteobacteria > SP197 > SP197 > SP197. The sequence continues at coordinate 81,857 of PBNE01000010.1, read as the reverse complement.
GCCGATGTACACGAACTCGTTGGGCCCCTGCATGGTGTTGTAGATGTCGAACACCATGCCATCCATGCTGCGTTGCAGGGCTGGCGGCATTTTTTCCAGTCGGTGGACATGACGCCAGTTCAACACCTCCACGGCAGCAAGGTACTCGGGATGATCGATGCTGCCTTCGGCCTCCCGCTTCATCATCATGGTGACTGTCTCTGGCCCCAGCCCAGACCGCAATCGGTTTAGCTCCTCGACCAGATGGGGCAGGTCGCCGGCAGTGTTCGACAGGGTCAGGGTCTTCACGCCTTCGGGAAAGGTCAGCGCGTATTCGATGGCGAGCCAGCCGCCCCAGGACTGCCCCAGAAGATGCACCGGCCCTAGGCCCAGCCCGGTGCACACCTGATCGAGCTCCCGGGCATACCGCTCGATGGTCCACAACGCCCTGTCAGTCGGTTTGTCGGATCGGCCCACACCGAGCTGGTCCCACGTCACCACGCGATAACCTTCGTCTGCGAGGTGACTGTGGCTGTCCCGCATATAGTCACACGGGATGCCGGGGCCGCCATTGGCCAGGAGCAGCACTTCATCACCGTCGCCGAAGCTGTAGGTCATGACCTCGCCGCCCTCCACGGCGATACGCTCCATCGCGTCGGGTTGCCGCTCCAGGCCGGGAAGCTCCTCGGCCATGCTCAGAGCCGGTCGCGGGCCAGCGGGGCAGTCGAGCAGTGGATTCCGCCACCGCCACGCCAGACGGCTTCGTAATCGATACTGATGGTCTCGATTCCGGCCTTGTCGAGCTTCTCAAGCGTTCGCTCGCTGGCCTCGCTCATCACCACACGGCCGGGTGCGATGGCCAGGCAGTTGATCGTGAACGGTGCGTCTTCCGGGCTGAGTTCGATCAGCCTGATGCCGCGGGACTTCAACTCTTCCATGAATTCGAAGGGCAGAAGGATCGGGTTGATCAGCGCTGTGTCGACGTCGACCATCACCAGCATGCCGTCGATATGGAGTCGGAAACCGGGCACCTGCATGCGCAGCAGTTCCACGCCCTGCCGGTTCAGAACTTCCTCGAACTGGTCGGCGGCCTCGTTGTTAACACGGCTGGAAATGCCGATTACGGCGGTGTCTTCGTTGAGCCAGGCAAAGCTGCCGCCTTCCATGATTCCGGTGCCATGAATCGTCCGCAGGATCGGCATGCCAAGCTTGGCCAACGTGCGGGTCGCCGGCTGTTCCTCGCCACGGCGCACGCGCGGGCCCAGACGGCAGACGATCGCTCCCCCGTCCACGGCCACCACCACGTCGCGGGTGTAGCAGCTCTTCATGCGGCCCAGCGCGCAGTCATCGAGCATCACGACCTTGACCTGGTTCTCCTCCAGGACCTTCACCAGTGAGTCGTGTTGCGTCTGCATGGCGGGCAGGTCCGGCGGGGTGGAGCCGCGCCAGTACCAGCCCAGCTCGGGGTCGCCATAGGCACCCAGCTCTTCGATCTTCTTTGCGGGATCGACCGTGTGGAGTTCGTGGCCCGGCCGGTGCATCAGCACGGCGCGCAGACGGCCTACATCGTTGCGGCAACCCCAGCTCTGGCCCCAGCCGAACTCCTGCTCGCTCTCGCTTTCAAAGCCGGGTTCCGGCTCCGACGCGAAAGTCTTGATCAGCAGGTTATAGCGTACGTCTTCCTCGGTCATGATCGGCATGGGGTGCTCCTTACTTCTTTGCACCATGCTGGTCGGGGTGCGCAGCGGGGTCAATGGGGCTAGGTTTCCTTTCCTGTTTCCGAGTGAGGTCTTTATGTCACGAGATCCCCGTTACGACATCCTGTTCGAGCCCGTGAAGATCGGGCCTGTCACCTCCAAAAACCGCTTCTTCCAGGTGCCGCACTGCACCGGCATGGGCTCGAACTGGCCCAACGCCCATGCGGCCCTGCGCGGCCAGCGTGCGGAGGGGGGATGGGGCGTCGTCTGCACCGAAGAGGTGATGATCCACCCGACCTCCGATGAACTGCCGGTGTCGTCCATGCGCCTGTGGGACGACAGCGACATCCCCGATTTTGCGCTGGCCGTCGAGAAGGTTCATGAGCACGGCGCCTTGTTCGGCGTCGAGCTGGCCCACGGCGGGTTGTCCCGTGCGAATCTGACCTCGCGCATCGCGCCGCTGGCGCCCAGCCACCAGGCCAACAAATACGCCACGCTGCCCCAAGCGCGCGGCATGGATCTCTATGACATTGCAGAGTTTCGTCGCTGGCACTCGGAAGCCGCAAAGCGTGCAGTGAAGGCCGGGGCCGACATTGTCTATGTCTACTGCGCCCACAATATCGCACTGCCGATGCACTTCCTGCTGCCGCGCTACAACCGCCGCAACGATGCCTACGGCGGCAAGCTCGAGAACCGGGTGCGTCTGCTGCGCGAGCTTCTCGAAGACACACGTGAGGCGATCGGTGACAAGGCTGCGCTGGCCCTGCGTTTTGCCGTGGATGAGCGGATGGGCGCGGATGGCCTGCAGTGGCAGGAGGAGGGCCGTGAGGTCGTCGAGATGCTCGCCGAGCTTCCCGACCTCTGGGATGTCAATGTCTCGGGCTGGGAGCACGACTCCAAGACCAGCCGTTTCAGTGAGGAAGGCTTCCAGGAAGACGTCATCTCAGGTGTGAAGGCGCTCACCACCAAGCCCGTCGTCGGCGTGGGCCGCTACACCAGTCCCGACAGCATGGTCCGTGTGATCAAGTCCGGCATCATGGATTTCATCGGCGCGGCACGGCCGGCCATCGCCGACCCTTTCCTTCCGAAGAAGATCGAAAACGGACGCATTGATGACATACGCGAGTGTATCGGCTGCAACATGTGTGTTTCCGGCAACATCCAGGCCGTACCCATCCGTTGTACGCAGAACCCCATCGTCGGCGAAGAATGGCGCCGTGACTGGCACCCCGAGACCGTTCCGCCCAAAGGTAGCGATGATCAGGTCCTGATTGTCGGGGGCGGGCCGGCGGGGCTCGAAGCGGCCCGTGTGCTTGGCGAACGCGGTTATCCCGTCACCCTGGCCGAACGCGAAAAGCAGCTTGGCGGTCGCGTGACGTTCGAATCCAAACTGCCGGGTCTGGCCGCATGGGCCCGTGTGCGCGACTGGCGCATCGGACAGCTCAACAAGCTGACGAACGTCGATGTCTATCTGGAGAGCCTGCTCGACGACAACGACGTGATGAACTTCGGCGCCCCCCATGTCGTCTTCGCCACGGGGTCAACCTGGCGCCGGGATGGTGTCGGCGTCACCAACCGTTCGACCATCCCCGGAGCAGGCGGGGGCAACGTCCATGGACCGATCGATGTCATGGACGGCCGTGTGATAGACGGCCCCGTTCTCATCTTCGACGATGATCACCACACCATGGGGGGACTGCTGGCCGAAAAGCTCCTTGATGACAGCCTCGAGGTGGTTCTTGTCACCCCGTCGACGTTGGTCTCGGAGTTCACCACGCTCACCCTGGAGCAGGCGTTCATCCAGACGCGTCTGCTGGAACGTGGTGCCGTGCTGCACACCCAGAAGAATCTCACGGCGATCGAAAAGGGGCACTGCTGGATTTCCTGCAACTACACCGGTCGTGAGACGGAGGTGGAGGCCGCCAATGTGGTCCTGGTCACGGCCCGTCTGCCCAACGAGGCTGTCTACCATCGCTTTGCCAAACATCCCGACATCATGGAACTCGCCGACATCAAAACCGTGTCGATGATCGGGGATTGCTTGGCGCCACAGACCATTGCCGCGGCTGTCCACGATGGTCACCTCTATGCCCGCGAGTTTGATGCCGAGCCGTCGGGGCAGGGCGATGTGCCCTATCGGCGCGAGCGCATGATTCTGGAATCATGAGGCAGGGAGCCGATCGTCTTGAGATTTGAAGGAAAAAAAGTCCTGGTCACGGGCGGTACACGTGGCATCGGCCGTGCGGCCGTCGAACAGTTCCTGGCCGAAGGCGCCACGGTGGCCGTCAATGGCCGCACTGCTGGCTCGGTCGGGGCAGCGCTCGAACAGATTGGAGACCCGGTGTTTGGGGTTCCCGGAGACACCAGCACGGCCCAGGGATGCCAGGAGGTTGTCGACGGTGCTGTCGTAGCCCTCGGAGGGCTCGATGTTCTCGTGAACAACGCTGGTTCCGGGGGTGGTGGCCCCACGGAAAACCTGACGGAAGCCGACTGGAACCGGATCATCGATACCAATCTCAAGGGCACGTTCTTCTGCACCCAGCGAGCCTTGACGGCCTTGCGTGCGGCGCAGGGAGCCATTGTGAACATTGCTTCGGTCCGCGCGGTTCAGGGCGCCCACGGCAGTTCGATCTATTGCGCATCCAAGGGCGGGGTGGTGTCCATGACCAAGGCCTGGGCCATTGAGTTCGCACCCGATATCAGGGTCAACGCGGTGCTGCCCGGCGCGATCGATACCGACATGCTGCAGGCACTGGCCGTGCGGTCGGCAGGCTCGGTCGATGCGGGCTATGAGGCCCTGTCGTCGCGTGTGGCTATGGGCCGTGTGGCCGCACCGTCCGAGATTGCCAACGTCATCTGTTATCTCGCCTCCGATCAGGCGAGCTATGTCACCGGGATTGCCATGTTGGCCGACGGCGGCCTGGCGGCGGGCAATCCGGCCGTCAAACAAACCGGAGAGGATTGAGCCATGACCAGGGGCACCACCGTGATCGAACCCAACGATGTTCCCCATCATCAGGGTGCCGACTATCCGTCACCCTATGATGGCCAGTGCGATGTGCGCCGCAAGGTCCGACTGGGCGATGCCGGCGGGCTGACCCAGTACGGCGTCAATCTCGTCACCCTGCCGCCGGGCTCGTGGTCGACCCAGCGCCATTGGCACAGTCACGAGGACGAGTTCGTCTGGATCGTCTCGGGCGACGCCACCTTGGTGACGGAAGACGGAGAAACGCCGCTCAAAGCCAGTATGGTGGCCACCTTTCCGGCCGGTGCTGCCGACGGCCATCACCTCGTGAACAACAGCGCCGGCGATGTCGTCTACCTGGAGGTCGGAAGTCGCAGCTCCGATGACGTCTGCTACTACCCCGACATCGACCTTCACCTGCAGCCGGACGGGAAGGGTGGTCATCACTTCGTTCATAAGGACGGCACCGCCTACCGAAGAGCCAAGAGAAAGGGGCGCCGCTTGCACGACGCCCCCTAACGTTTTGAGATACGGAACGCTTACGCGCTGGTATCGTTGAACCACCAGCGCTCCATCAGGCGCGCACCGTCCATGCCCCAGTTGCCGCCGACGTTCGGGCCATGGCCCAGAGCGGTCGATGCGGCATCGACGTTGTTGGCATAGGCCGCGACCAGAACGCCGCCCTCGGTGGCCACGATCTCCTGCATCTCACGATACATCTCGCGGCGCAGGTCCTGGTCGAGCTCGGAGCGAGCCTGCAGGAGCAGTTCGTTGAAGCGGTCATGATGCCAGAACGAGTCGTTCCAGGGCGCATCTGCGGAGTATGCCATCGAGAACATCCAGTCCTCAGTCGGGCGGCCGCCCCAATAGCAGGTGCACCAGGCCTTCTGCATCCAGACGTCGGACCAGTAACCGTCTGGCGTCTCGCGGATGACGTTGATATCGATGCCGGCCGCTGCTGCGTGCTCCTTGTAGAGCACCGCTGCATCGACCGCGCCCACGAACGCAGCTTCGGAGGTCGAGAGATCGACCTGCAGGCCATCGAGGTCGGACTGCTGGAGATACCAGCGTGCCTTGTCGGGGTCGTAGGCCGCATGCTCGATATCGTCGGCAAAGAAGCGGTTGGCCGGGGTGATCGGCGAGTCCTGACCCGCCACACCATAACCACGCAGGATCTTGTCGATGATCTCGTCGCGGTCGATCGCGTACTTCAGGGCCATACGGACGTTGTTGTCGTCGAACGGGGCCATATCGGTCCGCATCGGCATCGTGTAGTGCAGCGTGCCGGTGGTTTCGACCAGCTCGACCGCCGGATGCTGTTCCAGCAGATGCGCGGTCTTGGTGTCGACACGGTCGATGACATCGACCTGGCCTGACATCAGGGCGTTCTGACGTGCGCTGGGATCGGCGATCGTGGTCATGATGACCTCGTCGAACCAGCCGCGATCATCCTTCCAATAGTTCGGGTTACGCTCCAGCGTGGCTTCGATGCCTGGTTCGTAGTCGACCAGCATGTAGCTGCCAGCGCCAATCCCCGATGCCGGATCGGCGATGTTGCCTTCCCCGTCGCTGGGCTGAATGCCGAGGTGATAATCCGACAGGCTGTAGGGATAGTCGGCGTTGCCGGCATTGAGCGAGATCACAACGCTGTCGCCATCAACGCGGATGTCGTCGACCTGCTCGAACAGGCTCGACACAGCCGAAATGGAGTCTTCGCCACGGTGATAGTTCAGGTTGGCGACGATGTCGTCCGGCGTTACGTCCTTGCCGTTATGGAAGGTGACACCCTTCCGGATCTTGAACGTCCAGGTCGCGGCATCGGCCGAAGCGGACCAATCCTCCGCCAGTTCCGGCTCGAGCTGGTTCGTCTCGTCAACGGCGGTGATGTAGTTGAACAGACCGCCCATGCCCATGCCGGACGAGAAGCCATTTTCGTAGGTCGCAGGATCGAGCGAGTCGGTCGTCGAGCCGTGGCCGATGCCCATGCGAAGCGTGCCGCCGCGCTGTGGCTCTGAAGCCTGTGCCTTGCTGCCGCCCAGAATGGTCGGGCCCATTGCCGCAGCGGCACCGGCGGCGGCTGCGCCACCCAGAACCGCACGACGTGTTGCATTCAGTTTGCGGATGTCGTCAGTCATGTTGTTGTCTCACCATGTTGTTGTCTCACTTGTACAAGATGTCTTTTTCTTACCCCACCCCGCCGAAGAGCGTTTGTTCGCGAATCAGCGGGATTTGGAGTCATGATAGGCGCCGCGACGCCGGGTTTTCGACAAATTTGTGTCTCTCTGGCCCAAATCTTCCGCCATATTTGGGCCATTGGGGCATCGGGTGGTCAAAAGTGATTGAACATAGAAAGACTCTGCCGCTTCTCGGTGGGTGCCAGTGTGGGCTTGTGCGTTACGCCGTGGGTGGCGCGCCACTCACGATGTAATGCTGCCATTGCAAGGAATGTCAGGCACAGTCGTCATCGGCGTTCGGGATCTCCATGCTTGTCCATCACACCAATCTCGACTTGGATTGGTCCGCTCTGAAGATCTGGTCCCGACCGACAGCGGTTCGGTGCTCGACTGTCACCTGTGCCCCGACTGCGGCGCGTGCCTGTTTCACACGAGCCGACGCGATCCCTTTGTCGTGTCCGTGAAGGCCGGTTCGCTCGACGACAAGTCAGTCATCAGCCCGATCGGTCACATCTGGACCGACAGGGCACATCCCTGGTTCACGATTCCCGAAGGTAGCCTCACCACCGCGCGCGACCCCTAGGACATGTAGCCCTTCATGAAACGCTGGCGCGAAGCGACCGAGGGGTGGTTCGGCTAGTCTGCGTTGTGCCTTCGGTTTCACCGCAGCCAGGTGGCTGAGCCGGGATGTCACTGACAGGAGAGATCAGCTCTAAGGCTCGGGGAACGGTTCGGGATCAATAAAGCGGTTCACCACGTTCTCCAGCAGGCGGCTGATGTTGTTGCTGTAGTTGTTGTGCGCCAGCGAGCCGGCAAAGGCGATGGAGCTGGTGGAGAAGACAGCACCGCCATTCGGTGTTTCATAGAACACCATGTCGCAGCGGACATGGGGGCAGTTTTCGCCGTTGACGGCGGAGTGGGAGTGGTTGAACTCCTCCTTCACCCAATGCACATCGACACCGAACTCCGTGGCTTCCGCCACGACCAGGGCATGCGGCGGGGTGCCCTCTTCGTGGCTGATGCTATCGATCTCACTGCCCGCAGCCCCGCCCAGCACGGTGCCGAAATCGCCGATTTTCTCGTCGCGCCCGATGCCGTCCCACATCCAGGACGCGCGCGGGTCCTCGCTGGCCTCGGTGCGCAGATAATGACTGGCGAAGTTGAACCCCTGGGCGGCGAACCCGGTGCCGCAGATCACCTCCGGTGACAGGCCGTTGCGCCGCCACAGGCCGCCCAGCTCGCCGCTGAAGCTCATGTAGTACTCGCCGCCCTCGGCGATCCAGCTCCGCATGCCGTCTTCGGCACGGCGCATTTCCATCACACCAGGCAGTGTCGGGTGCAGGGCGACGCGCCAGTAGAAGCCGTTACCGCCCATGTAGATGAAACGCCCGCCCTTCTGCTGGTAGTTCAGCAGCGCGTGCATCATCTCGGTCGTGTAGTACTCGGGATGTGTGGTGGTCATCACGCAATCGTAGTGCTCCAGAAGGCTCACCCCCTCTTCGTGCATGTCATCATCGGTGATGACATCAAATTCGATGCCCTTTTCCTCAAGCCAGTCGGTGATGTGGGTGTCGGCGTTGTACTGCCAGAGGCTGTCGCGGGGCCCCATATGCATGAAAGGCCGCAGGCGTGAGGCATAGGCCACCCCGGAACCGTCTGAGTGGTTGTCATACATCGACAGGCCATGTTCGGGATGCATGTGGAGATGCATGTCCTCAAGATCGAACATGGTGAAGGTGTTGGAGCTGTGTTCGCCCAGCGTGCCCCAGTCGAAGGACATATGATTGTTCACATAGGCGTAGTAGCTGCAGGTCGCGATCAGCAGCGCCATCTTCGCCGTCGGCTTGCCCGTCGGCGGCCGGACATAAAACGGGATGTAGAACCACTGATCGCCCTGGGTCAGCTCCACGCAGTAAGTCCCGCTCTTGGTGCCGTCGGGCACGGTCCAGGAAGCATCGGTCTCCCAGCCGCAGTCATAGAGGTCGTCGTCGTGAAAGTGGATGGCGCCGTAGTGTTCGGGCTTGTGGGTCCAGACCATCTCGCTGCCGTCGTGGTTCCAGCCCTTCATGGCTCGTGTCGGCATGTTGACGATGGCTCCGTGATGCCGATTCACGCTGACATCATGGGCCACGACGCCGTCCATCTCGCGGCTGAAGTCCCACAGCGCGACGACATCGGTTGAGAGGTCTCGGGGCACTGATTTTGTCTTGAGACACTCCTTCGAAGCCCGGGACAGGGCCCGCCGCACGACACAGGGGGTGTCGATCTTGCCGTTGTAGAGGCTATCGGCGATGACAGGGCCATCGAGGCCGCTGTTGTGTGCGGCAATCATGAACCGGCCGCCCTGGCCCGGGCGCACGGCCATGGTGCCGTTGGCATTGCCCTTGTCGCTGTCACCGGCATAGCGCACCAGCGGTTCCTGCACGATCACGGCTTCGCCGGTCTCGACATCGAAGCTGGCTGCCACGAAGTACCAGCGCCGTTCGTGCATTTTAGCGCCCGAGGCCAGGTTCTCGGCCGTGTTGCCGTCACCGACTTCCAGAATCGCCTGGCCGTCTCGAACCACGATGCGGTATCCGGAAGCGGTTGCCCCATTCCAGGCCCCCAGAACGGTTTGCTCGTCCTTGTCGTGCAGTGTGGGCCAGATCAGCGCCTGAATGGTGAAGCTCTCCAGCGCAAAGGCTTCAGGCTTGTCGACGCTGACAAACGAGCCGACCTGAGTCGCCTGATGGCGCGCGGGGTAGCTCCCGTTCACATCGGCCTCGATGGCCCGCTGCTTCAGGCCCTGGCCTTCGGGTGTGTCGTCGCCGCAACGGATACGGACGATGCGCAGGTCATACTGGCCTTCGTCTTCACTGGAGACCTTGATGTTGATGGTCTGTCCAGGCTGGACACTGATCTCGTCGCTGTAGCCCAGAAGGCGTCGTTCCATGATGCAATCCTCGGTTCAGGCAGGTGGCAGGGGTGTTTCGTCGGCGAACCGGTGCAGCACATTGCCGGTGATCCGCGCGACGTTGTTGTCGTAGCCGTTCCAGGCCAGGCTCGTGCTCCAGGCAATCGAGCCGGTCGACCACACGCCGCCTCCGTTGGGTGTCTCGAAGAACACCATGTCGGCGCGCACCGCCGGGTTCACCGGTGCGGCCACGGCGGTGTGGTTGAAGGTTATCGTATCGACGGTCTGAAGATACTGTGTCGAATGATCGGCTGAGCTAGCAAGGCGCAGACAGTGGTCGGGCGTGCCCAGGCTGCGGTCGATCCAGTCGAGTTCCAGGCCCGACGCACCGCCAAGCTGGCCGAAGTCGCCGATCTTCTCATCGGGACCGACACCGTCAAAGATCCAGGAGGCACGGCCGTTAAAGCTGTCGGGCAGGCGTTCGTAGTGGCTGCAGGAGTCAAAGCCGGTCGCCACGGTTCCGATCCCGACCAGCTTCTGTGGTGCGATGCCGACCCGCTGCCACAGACCGCCCATCTCGCCGGAAAACGCCATGTGGTACTCGCCCGCATCGGCGATCCAGTAACGTGCGCCGGCTTGGGCTCGGCGGATTTCCAGGGCCCAGGGGGCGTCTGGGTGAAAGGCAATGCGCCAGTAAAAGCCGTTGCCGCCCATGTACATGAGCCGTCCGCCGCCCCTCAGATAGGCGGTCATCGCCTGCCACATCGGCGTCGACCAATACTCGGGATGAGCCCCTGTCACGACGACCTTGTAGGGCGTCAACAGGTCCAACCCTTCCTCATGCAGTGCGTGGTCGCTGATCGCATCCCAGGAGAAGTCCTTATCATCCAGCCAGGCCGTCAGATGGGTGTCGGCGTTGAAACTCCACACGCCGGCCTTCGGGCGATAGCCCAGCATCGGTCGCCGTGCGCTCGCGACCGAGACGCCGCTGCCGTCGCTGTGGGTGTCATAGGGCGAATGACCCAGTTCGCGGTGCTCGAAGAGATAGAGATCGTCATCGGACAACACCGTCGCGCTCGCCACCCGCATCTCCGCGCCGGGATCGTCGGTACTGTGATGCATGTTGGCATAGGTCTGGTAGGTCGCCGTCGACGACAGGAAGGCGATGGGGTTGGTCGCCGCGCCCTTGGCCGGCTGCACCACCACTGGCGGCGCGTCTTCCGCACCGCCACCCTCCAGCCTGATGCAGTAGACCCCGCTCCTGAGGCCTTTTGGGATGGTTACCGAGGCGCTGGGTTGCCAGCCGGCATCGCCCAAGTCGTCGTCGTGCAGATGGATCGCACCGTATTCGTCAGGAGCATGACGCCAGTCGTGCTGGTCGCTGGTCCAGTTCGCCCCGGTCATCGCGCGGGTCGGCAGATTGAGACAGCGCCCATGCCGTCCGCGACCCGACACGTCTTCGACAGAAAGACTCATGATCTTGCGCGAGAAATCCCAGGCCAGCAGGCAAGTGGCGGCATCCAGGGTCCCGGCGAGATTGTCGACCGGCCGGTCGGAGAGGCGCGGCGCCTCGACCTTGCCGTTGAAACAACAGACCGGCTTCAGGCCATCCGCGTTACCTGGACCGCCCCAGGCCGCCCCGACCAGGAAGGGCGCGTCGGCGTTGGCGGGCGGGGTTTGGTGTATGCCTGACAGAGATCGTTCTGCGTCGGCCCGGCCGTCCGGATTGAGCGGTTGTTGCAGAAGCTGAACCGTGCCTGACTCGGCATCATGGCTCGCCGCGATACGATACCACTCTCGCGCGGTCAGCAGGTGTTTGGTCGCGGTCCGGCTGACAGTGCCGCTGCCGTCCCCGGTGGTCAGCGCCAAACCCTCGTGCCCGATGCTCAGCATCCAGCCGCTCTGGCTTCCGGCGTCCCAGCAGCCCATCAAAGCCTGCTCGTGGCTCACGGGCGTGGTCGGCCAGATCGTGATCTCTGCGGTGAACGACGCGAGATCGCCAAGGGGGTCCGAGTCGTCCGCCACGATGCACGAGCCGGCGTGAACCGGCTGATGGACCAGAGGCACCGTCTGTTCCGGAGCCTCGGTTGCCTCTTCGTGGTAGCCCGGTCCCTTGGGGCTGTCGTCACCGCAGATCATGCGAACCAGCGAGACCCTGGCTTCGTCGACACCGTCTCCACTGGCATGGACCGTCACGGTGTCGCCCGGCCGGGCCCAGAGCTTGTCGGTGTAGGAAAGGATACGGTTCATGGCAGAGCCTCATCGGCTTCGAAGCGACGCAGAACATTGCCGGTCAGCTTCGCGACATTGTTGTCATAACCGTTCCAGCCCAGGCTTGCGGCCCAGCTGATCGAACCGGTGGCAAAGACCCCGGCGCCCGAGGGGAGGGTGGAATAGATCATGTCGGCCCTGACTCGTTCGTTGGTATCACCGGTCACCGCGGCGTGGTTGAACACGATCTCGTCGGGGCTCTGCATGTAGTACGCGGAATGGCCCGTGGAGCGCGCCAGCACGATCGTGTCGGGTGGCGAGCCCAGGCTTTCGTCGACACCATCGAGTTCGATGCCGGCAGCCCCGTCCCCCAGTACGCCGAAGTCGCCGATGACCTCGTCGTCGATCCCTTCGAACACCCAGGCCGCACGCGGGTTCTCCGCCACGCCCGGCTCCTTCACGAACCAGCCGCAGCGGTCGAAGCCCGTTGCAAAGGTGCCGATGCCGACAAGCGATTGCGGGGGCTTGCCGATCCGCTTCCACAACCCGCCCATCTCGCCGGTGAAGCTCTGGTAATACTCGCCCGGCCGCGATGCCCAGAACCGTGCGCCCGATTCCGCCCGCCGGATTTCGATCGCCGTGCCCGGATGCTCGGGGTGATAGCCGATCCGCCAGTAAAAACCGTTGCCGCCCAGATACATCATGCGCCCGCCGCCATCCAAGTAGGTGGTCAGGGCATCCCACATCTCCGTGGTCCAGTATTCGGGATGGGCGCCGGTCACGATCACGTTGTAGTCGGCCAGGGCTTCGACACCCTCGTAGTGAATCTCCTCGTCGGTCACGACATCGAAGTCGAAACCCATGGCCTCCATCCAGTCTGTGACATGGGTGTCGGCGTTGAAGCTCCAGATGATCGACTTCACGTTGAAGTTCAGAACAATCGGCCGCAGGCGCGAACTGTAGATCGAGCCCGAGCCGTCACGATGGGTGTCGTAGGTCGATAGCCCGAGGTCGCGTCGCTCGTGCAGGAACATCTCGTCGCCGGTGTAGGCGATGATTCGGCCGCGCTTCACCTCGGCCTTTTCTTCGTCCAGCTGCCAATGGTTGTTGGAATACGCCATGTAGGTCGCGGTTGAGCCCAGGAACGCGATCCTGGCCTTTTTCGCCCCCGCCGCGGGCCGGACATAAAACGGCACGTAACACTCGTCGTCACCGGCCCGGCAGCGCGCGGCATAGATGCCGCTTTTGAGGTCTGCCGGGACAGTCAACGTGACTGTTGTCTCCCATCCGGCGTCATAGAGGTCATCGTCGTGGAAGTGGATCGCGCCGTAGTGCCCGGGCTTCCTGGTCCAGTCGTGGCACGAGCTGTCCCAGTGGTAGCCCGTCACCGCGCGCGTCGGCAGGTTGACCAGATGGCCGTGAAGGTTGTTGCCGGAGAGATCGGGGAAGGTGCTGGTCGGGATGTCTCGGCTGAAATCCCAGGCGCCGACCACCCAGTCCGCCTTCACCGGGTTCTGACGCGCCAGCTTCGACATCTCGTGGCAGATCACGACCTTGTCGGCTAGACGCGGACTGTCGATCCGGCCGTTGAACAGGCCCGCCATGCGTGGCCGCCCGTCCTCGTGCCAGCCGACCTGCCAGGCCGCGAGATGGAGGTCGTGGTCGGCCGCGAAGGTCGCCCCCTTGGGCGCTTCGCCATAGACGTGCGCAGTGCTGTCGGCCTCGACATAACGCTCGTCGGGCTCCTGCCACAGCTCGACCTCGCCCGTCTCGGCGTCATAGCTCGCCGAAACAAAGGCCCATTTCCACGGCAGCATCGAGATGCCGGTCGAGACCGTCTTGATCTCGTTGCCATCGCTGATCATCAGCGCGAGCGCGCCGTCGCCATCCAGGATCACGGCAAACCCAGGACGCTTCGGGCCGGATCCTCGGCTGATCAGGGTCTGCCGGCCGTCGCCCGGCAGGGTCGGCATCACATAGGCCTGAAAGGTGAAGCTCCGGAGCCGGTCCAGCACCAGCGCGGCGGGAACCACGGCATAGGATCCGGCATCGATTCGCTGCGCCCGGCCGGGATACGCGCCGTCGGCCGCCGTCTCGATCTCGACCTCCTTGTAGGGCGCGCCTCGTGGCGTCTCCACACCGCACACCACCCGCACGATTTTGAAGTCGAAGGTGTCTTGTCCTTCAAGACTGATCTTGAACTCGACATCCTCGCCCGCCCGGACACTGATCCGGTCGGCGTATCCCAGGATGCGCCGCTGGTAATCGAACCCCATGACCCGGCGTCAGCCCTCCAACTCAACGCCCGTATGCTTCTTCCAGCGAATCTTGAAGATGTGCCATTCGGCTTCGCCGAGGTCGGTGAACTTCACGTCCTCGTGTAGGGTCACCGGGACGCCACGTTTGCCGGGAAGCTGGGCCAGGCACCATTCCTTGTGCGGCACGGTGTTCACCAGAACATGCTTGCCCTCCATCGGCTCCCAGCGCATCACATTCAGCACTTTCTGCAGTTCGGCGCTGTGCGGCCCGAACGGATTGGCCTTGAATTCCTCGGCAAGCTCCGTCTTGGCGGGATCGATCTTGTACATGCTTTCCTCCCCGAATGCTGACCTGAGTAGAGCGCCCGGTGGCAGCCGGTTCAAGACCTGTCAGACAGATGTTGCCTCCCACCAGCCGTCAATCCGGGCCGCGAGGGCGTCGATATCGTCGTTTGGCTCCGTTTACATGATCAGGAACGGCGGCTGTCCGCGTTTCAGGTCGTACTAGAGAAACGGCCGCAGCAGGGTGGGTGCGTTGTCCATGACCTTTCCGGTGTCGGCAGGAACAATACCGATCATCTCCCGGCGCCACCTCCTGAGCCGCCTCACATCGGCAATCTCATTCCATTTGAAGGCGACTACATGTCTTCCACCGCGATCATGGGTCGCGCCGGTGCCGTCGATGGTCAGGACATGGGTCGCAAACCAATCCTGGGTGCTCCAGACCAAGACAAACAGCAGGCTCAACACGACCAGCGTACAACCGATCTCGAAGGCGTAACCCCAGGTCCTTCGCCGATAATCCCTGTGGCCTCCGCCACGCCGACCGGGAGGCCGACGGCCGGGATCCACAGCCGCCGCTTCGGTGTGGCCAGGCCCCTGATGACCAGGGGCTCGTCGTTGCTCATCTCGTTGTACTGGTCCTCCGTGATAGCGTTTTGGTAAGGAACGGAGACGATAGTATGGACCATGAGATCGTCATCATCGTCGGCAGTTTTGCCGGTCTTGCCGCCGCCCTGCAGCTCGTGCGGGCGCGGCGCCGTGTACTATTGATCGACGGCGACCGCCCGCGCAACCGCATGGCCGAGGCCGTCCACGGCATTCCCGGCCAGGACGGCCACGCGCCCACCGCGGTCAACGCCGCTCTTGTTGCCGGGGTGCAGTGTTATCCTGGCCTCGACCGAATCGACGGCGTGGTGGCCTCCGCAGAGGCCACAGACGGTTGCTTCGGTCTGACGCTGGAAACCGGCGACACCATCGCTGCACCGCGCCTGATCCTGGCCCATGGTGTTTCCGATGACCTGCCCGATGTTCCCGGACTTGCGGAGCGCGGGGGCCGCAGCGTGCATCACTGCCCCTACTGCCACGGCTACGAGGTCAGCGGCCAGCGGCTCGCCGGCATCGGGTTCAACCATGCCTCTCTTGTGCAGGCGCTGGTGCTGCCGGACTGGCGCGGAGAGGTCACGCTGTTTCCTGACGACCGCGTCGACCTCTCAGACGATGACCGCTCTGCCCTGAAGGCACGCGGTGTCGCGATGGAGGATGACGCCGTCGCGGCCATCGAAGGCAGGGGCGACAGCGTCGAAGCTGTGCGCCTGGTCGACGGTCGCTCGATTCCCGCCGATAGTGTCTTCACCCTGTCAGCCACACGGCCCAACGGCGATCTGGTCGAACAGCTGGGTTGCGCCACGGTCGACGCGGACTTCGGCCCCTATCTCGAAACCAATTTCTGGAACCAGACTAGCGTAGCCGGCGTCTACGCCGCCGACTACATCGCCCGCCCCTTCCAAAACGTCACCCTCGCCATGGCCGACGGCGTCAACGCCGCTGTCGGTACCCATCATGCGATGGTGCTGGAGGATTAGGTCGCTAGGCTCTCCTGACGATGTCTAGTCAAAACAAAGGGGCCGCAGCGTGGTGCTGCGGCCCCGATGATAACGCGATGACGGGCTGGATCAAAAATCCATGCCGCCCATGTCGGGCATGCCGCCGCCGGCCGGAGCGTCGTCCTTCGGCGCCTCGGCGATCATGGCCTCGGTCGTGATCAGCAGACCGGCCACCGAGGCGGCGTCCTGCAGGGCCGTGCGCACGACCTTGGTCGGGTCGATGATGCCGGCATTCACGAGGTCCTTGTAGGTCTCGCTCTGGGCATCGAAGCCGTGGTTGGCATCCTTCTGCTCCAGCAGCTTGCCGGCCACGACGGCGCCATCGACACCGGCGTTCTCGGCAATCTGGCGCACAGGAGCCTGGATCGCGCGGCGCACGATGTCGACACCAACCTGCTGGTCGGCATCGTCAAGCGTGAGCTTGTTGAGGGCGCGCGTGGCATAGAGTAGGGCGGTGCCGCCGCCCGGAACGATGCCTTCCTCGACCGCGGCGCGGGTCGCGTTCATCGCGTCCTCGACCAGGTCCTTGCGCTCCTTCACCTCGACCTCGGTCGAACCACCGACCTTCAGAACGGCAACACCGCCGGCGAGCTTCGCCAGACGCTCCTGCAGCTTCTCACGGTCGTAGTCGGAGCTGGTGCCCTCGACCTGGCTACGGATCTGGTTGCAGCGGCCCTTGATGTCACTGGCCTTGCCGGCACCATCGACGATGGTGGTGTCATCCTTGTTAATGATGACGCGCTTGGCCTTGCCCAGCATGTTGAGCGTGACGTTCTCGAGCTTGATGCCGACGTCTTCGGAGATGACCTGGCCACCGGTGAGGATCGCGATGTCCTCCAGCATGGCCTTGCGGCGATCACCGAAGCCCGGGGCCTTCACCGCCGCGACCTTCAGGCCACCACGCAGGCGGTTCACCACCAGGGTCGCCAGTGCCTCGCCATCGACGTCTTCGGCGATGATGAGCAGCGGACGGCCGGACTTGGCAACCTCTTCCAGGATCGGAAGCATAGGCTGAAGGCTCGACAGCTTCTTCTCGTGGATCAGGATAGCGGCATCCTCGTACTCGGTCTTCATCTTGTCGGCGTCGGTGATGAAGTAGGGCGAGAGGTAACCGCGGTCGAACATCATGCCTTCCACGACTTCGAGCTCGGTCTCACGCGACTTGGCTTCCTCGACGGTGATGACACCCTCGTTGCCCACGCGCTGCATCGCCTCGGCGATCATGCCACCGACTTCGGCGTCGCCGTTGGCCGAGATCGTGCCCACCTGGGCAATCTCGTCCGACGACTTGATCTTGCGCGATCGCTTGCCGAGATCGGCGATGACGGCCTGGACCGCTGCATCGACGCCGCGGCGCAGATCCATAGGGTTCATGCCGGCGGCCACGGCCTTGGCGCCTTCGCGCACGATGGCGTGAGCTAGAACGGTCGCGGTGGTCGTGCCGTCACCGGCGATGTCGTTGGTCTTCGAGGCAACCTCGCGGACCATCTGGGCGCCCATGTTCTCGAACTTGTCCTCGAGTTCGATTTCCTTGGCGACCGTGACACCGTCCTTGGTGATACGGGGTGCGCCGAACGACTTGTCGAGAACGACGGTGCGGCCCTTGGGGCCCAGCGTCACCTTAACGGCGTCGGCCAGGGTGTTGACGCCACGCAGCATGCGCGTGCGGGCATCAGCAGAGAATTTGACTTCTTTAGCAGCCATTCTGTGTCTCTCCAGTTATCGCTTCGGTCAGCCGATCACGCCCATGATGTCGGACTCCTTCATGATGAGGAGCTCTTCGCCATCAAGCTTGATCTCGGTGCCGGACCACTTGCCGAAGAGGACGGTGTCGCCCTTCTTCACGTCGAGGGCCTGGACCTTGCCGTCCCCGTCGCGGGCGCCGGGGCCCACAGCGACGATCTTGCCCTCCATGGGCTTTTCCTTGGCGGTGTCGGGAATGATAATGCCGCCCGCGCTTTTCTCGTCACCGTCAGTGCGGCGGACAAGGACGCGGTCGTGCAGCGGTCGGAACGCCATGCTTCAACCTCCTGATTGAGCTATTTTTTTCGCTGTTGATTGATCTTTGGCACTCACTTACAGCGAGTGCTAGCAGGCGATTTAAGGCTTTTCCCGCTGGGATCAAGCCCTTGGGCGCGGAATCCTGCGATTTTTTTTGACTAAGGCGTGCCATCCCGGCGCATCAGTACGCGCCGTGCCATCTCCTTCATCGTCTTGAGATAGGCAGTCTGCGTCCAGCCGCAGGTCTGCGTGAGCTGATCCCACGTCTGGAACGACAACAGGGTCCAGAGAATGTCCGCTGCCCGCTCCGGGGAGAGCTCCGGGGTCAGATCACCATCGCGGTGCATGGCCTCGACGGCCGCGGCGCAGCCCTCCCGCATATCCTGCATGCGTTGGTCCCAGGCGGCTGCGGCCGCGTCGTCGATGGCGCGCAAGGCGAGCAGGGCACGCGCCACGGCGCTGATCTCGGGAAGATGGCCGGCCCATGCGGTGATGAAGGCATCCAGCTGCTCCAGACCGGTGGTTGCCTGCCGGCTGAACTTAAGTCTTGCCTCGCTGTTGTTGAGAGCATCGAGGTGAAACGTTGTGGCGATCAGGAGGTCGGTGCGCGTGGCGAAATGGAGATAGAGCGCCTGACGAGAGACACCGGCGCGCCGCGCGATATCGGCCATGCGCACGGCGACCCCGGGTTCGTGCTGCAGCAGATCCAGGGTCGCCTGAAGAATTTTCTCGCGGGTGCTGATTTCGATACTTGACATAGTGTAAAGATATTTCCATTCGCTGCTTTGTCAATTGACACAGTGTCAATTATAACAAACAGGAGAGCCAACCATGCATCTCGCCATCTTCGGCGCCACAGGCGGCGTGGGTCGACACCTCGTGTCTCAGGCCCCGGCCGAGGGCCATCGCGTCACGGCCTTTAGCCGTGATGCGGCCAGGCTCGAAACGCCGGATCCTGATCTCGATGTTGTCGAAGGTGACGTCCTCGACGGCACCGCTGTGCGCCAGGCCATCGAAGGTCGGGATGCGGTGGTCTGTGCGCTGGGCATGCCGCTGCTCAACGGCGATGGCCTGCGCGCTGCGGGGACCGACACGATCATCCGGGCGATGCAGGCCAGCGATGTCCGGCGTCTGGTCTGCCCGTCCGGCCTTGGGGCCGGTGACAGCCGTGATCTGCTGCCGTTCCATTACCGCTATCTGATTTTCCCGCTCGTGATGCGGCGCCTGCACGCCGACTATGAGAACCAGGAGCGCCTCGTGATGGCCAGCGGTCTCGACTGGACCCTGGTGCGGCCCAGCAACTTCACGGACGGCGAACGCACCGGACGCTATCGACGCGGTTTTTCCGCTGCCGAGCCGGCCCCGAAGCTGAAAGTGTCACGCGCCGATGTCGCCGACTTCATGCTGCGTCAGATCTGTGACCTCACCTATCTACACCGCGCCCCGGCGCTCTCCTACTGACCCGGCGCCTGGGAGACATGTCATGACCCTTACTCTCATCCTGATCGGCAGCCAGATCGCCGCCCTTGCCGGTGGTCTGGTTGCAGGCCTCTTTCTGATTTTCTCCGATTTCATGATGCGTGCTCTGCGCCTGGCCACCCCTGCGGCAGGCATAGAGGTCATGCAGACCCTCAATCGCGAAATTTATCGCTCGGCCACAATGGTCCTTCTCTAGGGCATGGTCGTTCTGTCGGCGCTACTCGCTTCCGTTGCGCTGGTGCAGCCGGTCGGCCCGGCCTCTGCGCTTCTGATCGCCAGTGCGCCGCTTTATCTGATCGGCGTGTCCTTTGCCTTTAACATTGCGATGAATCATCGGCTGGAAGCCCTGCGCGACCAGGCCGAGCAGGCTGCTGACTCCTGGCGGACCTATGTCCCCCGCTGGTCCTTCTGGAACAACGTCAGGACCGTCGCCTCCACGGCTGCTGCAGCATGCTTTCTTCTGGCGGGATTGCTTCTTGCGTCGTCAGGCTGACGGCTTCGCGTCGCCCTTGCGTCGGGTGACCTTCCGGCTCCGGCGGACGAGTTCCCGCTCGATGTCGGAAAGCGAGACCCCGGCACGGGCGGCGGCGGCAAGTGCGAAGTAGATGACGTCGGCCGCTTCATGGGCGACGTCATCGCAGCTTTCGGCCTCGACCAGCTCCTGCGCCTCTTCGAGCAGTTTGGCATCGAGCAGACCGGCTTCGTCGAACAGGCGGCGTGTGTAGGAGCCTTCGGGGGCGGAGGCACGGCGTTCGGCGATCAGGCGGGCGAGGGCGGGCAGGCCGTCGTCCTCGCCCCAGCAGGTCCAGGTGTCGAGATGGCAGAAGCCATCGCCGGACTGGCGCACGGTGAAACGCAAGGCATCGCGGTCGCAGTCGAGGTCGATCTTCAACAGGTCCTGGGTCGCACCGGAGGTCTCGCCCTTCACCCAGAGACCGCGTCGGCGCGAGTGATAGGCCCCGACACCACGGTCCACCGCTGCGGTGAGGCTTTCGCGGTCCGAATAGGCCAGGCCCAGTGCGCGGCCGTGTTCGTCGCACACCACCGTGGGCCACAGTCCGTCCGGCCGGTCGCTCTTGAGGGGGGCTGCAATGGCATCGGCCAAGTGCAGCGCGCCGGAATAGAGTGCCATGCCGACCTGGGCATCGGCCCCGGCTTGGTCGGCCAGACGGATGTCGTTGGCTGTGGTGAACCCTCCTGCGACCGTGAGTTCTGCGGAACCCGCCGCGTCCTTGAGGCGCCGGGTGGCATCGAGGTCGGTGCCCTGCATGCGCCCTTCGCGCTCCACGAAGGTCACGAGAAAGCCGCCCACGAGATCACGCAGTTCCGCCATCCGGTCCTTGACCGATGCGCCGGTCTTGGTCGTCCAGCCGTGGGTGACCACTTCACCTTCCACGGCGTCGAGCGCCGCGGTCACGCGTTCACGGGGCAACTGCGAGAGGATCTCCGGTTTGGCTGCGGTACCCAGGATCACCTTAGACGCGCCGGCATCGAGCCAACGGATGGCGGCTTCGACATCGCGGATACCGCCACCCACGCGACAGGGCGCCAGGGTCACGAGCTCTTCGATCAGGGCACGGTTGTCGCCCTGGCCCAATGCGGCATCGAGATCGATCACGGCGATCTCGCCGGCGAGCCGGAAGCGTTCGGCGATGGGCCGTGGATCGCCCGCCTCGATGGCCATCTCCTTGCCACCCACAAGCTGGACAGCCTGACCGCCCATCAGGTCAATCGACGGGATGATCATTCCGCGGGTTCCGCCTGAATCTTCGGGAAGGCTAAGGTCGAGCCAAGCGCGATCGTTCCGGAAATCATGGCGAAACCCGAAGCCAGGGCAAAGGCATAGGCCAGATCGAAATCACCGGCCCAGCCGCCCAGGAAGGCGCCCAGGGCACCCACACCATCCATCAGCGTGAAAGCGAGGCCCAGCGTCGTGCCCTCACGCTTGCCCGCGAAGTCGACGGCTGAGGCCAGCACGACCGAACGGACACCGTAGAATGCCCCGATCATGACGATCAGGAAGCCTATCGCGACCCAGGGTGACCCGATGAACGGCATGGCAAAGCCCAGCGGTGCTGCCGCGAACAGCGAGATCGCGAAGATCTTGCGGCGACCCATCGTGTCCGACAGATGGCCCATGATAGGCTGGAACACGGCTCCGGCCAGGATCATGGCTGAGAAAGCGACGCCACCCCAGAACACGGAGAAGCCGAGATCGTTGACGATGTAGAGCGTGGCCATCGCCAGAACGGACATCACGGCCATGTTGTAGATGCTGATCATCGAGACCAGCGCGAGACCGGTCTTGCTGGTCCACTGCTGCATCATCTCTTTGAGGTCGCCAAGACGCGCGGCACTCGCCGTTTCGACCGTCAGGCGATCGCGAGCCTGGAAGAAGATGATGCCCACAACGGCTGCCGGGATCACGGCAAGCGCCAGTCCCTCACGCCAGTCGAGATAGAGCAGAAGCACGCCGGTCAGCAGCGGTGCGAAGACCTCCGCGAGGGTGCCGCCCATGGCGTGGATGCCCAAAACCCGGGCACGCTGGCCTGCCATGGTCTGGGTCAGTGTCCCGGTCGCCAACGGATGCCAGGCCGAGGTTCCCATCCCGGCGATGGCGAGCATCAGAGTCAGGGTCCAGAAGTCCGGGGCCAGACTGGCGAGACCGTACCCCACGACAACCCACACAAATGTCCCGGCGAACACGGGGCCGCGGCGGCGTGTGTGATCACTCAGCATACCCGCGGGGAGCAGGCTCAGAGTCGCGCCGACGGCGGTGAGCGCGACCATCAGACCCATCTGCGACGGCGACAGACCCATCGCCAGGGCGATGGGCGGCTGTAGCACCCAGAACGCGCCATGGGGCCAATCCACCGCCATGTGTCCGGCGCAGAACGTTAGGATCGGCAAGCGCTTGGGTTGGGTGTCCGTGGTGGCCATGGCTATCAGGTCTCGTGGGAGTCCATGCGGGTCGGGATGCCGGCTGCGGCCATCACCCGCTTGATATCGGCCACCCTATAGTCGCCGTCGTGAAAGATCGAGGCTGCCAGCACAGAGTCCGCGCCGGCCTCGAGCGCTTCCACCAGGTGTTCGGGGATTGCTGCGCCACCCGACGCGATCACCGGCACGTGCACGGCGTCCGAGATGGCTTTCAGCAGAACCGTGTCATAGCCGGAACGTGTGCCGTCGCGGTCCCAGCTCGTGAGAAGGATTTCGCCCGCGCCGCGCTCCACGGCCTCCTGCGCCCAGCCGATGGCGTCGATCCCAGTCCAGTTCTTGCCCGACATGGTGACGACCTCCCAGCCGTCGTCGTCGGCCTTGCGGGCGGCATCGATCGCGACGATGGCGCACTGGCTGCCGAAGTGGCCGGCGATCTCGGTAAGCAATTCGGGCCGGGCCACCGCAGCCGTGTTGGCCGCGACCTTGTCGGCACCGGCTTCCAGCAGAGCCCCGGCATCGGCTGCCTTTCGAACGCCACCGCCTACCGTCAGCGGGATGCCGAGCTCTTTCCGTACGGTCGCGACGGTAACCAGCGCGTTGCCACGCCCTTCCGGCGTGGCCGAGACATCCAGCATGACCAGCTCGTCAGCGCCCTGCGCTTCGTAGGATATCGAAAGCTCTACCGGATCGCCGGCATCGCGCAGGCCTTGAAAGCGCACGCCCTTCACGACACGGCCGTCGTCGATATCGAGGCAGGGGATCACACGAGCGGTTAGCATGGCATGGCAATCCAGCGGGAAAGGAGCGTACGGCCGAAGGCACCGGAAAGCTCCGGGTGGAACTGGCAGGCCACCACCGGCCCGCGCTCCAGGGCGGCGACAAACGGTCCGCCGTGGTCGGCCATGGCGGCGTTCCAGCCTTCGGGCGCTTCGGTCAGTCGGTAGGAGTTGGCAAAGTAGGCATGACCGCTCGCCAGCACAGAACAGTGTTCGTCGGCCTCGATGCGGTTCCAGCCGAACTGGGGAACACGCACGGATCCGGCGAAGCGTGTGAAGTCGGCCTCGATTAGGCCCAGGCCTTTGGCACCGGGCGATTCCTCGCTCGTCGATCCCAACAGCTGGAGCCCGACGCAGATCGACAGGGTCGGTTTGCCGGCCGCCATACGCTCGCGCAGGGGCTCGGCCATGGCGCTTTCGTTGAGGTTCGCCATCGCCGCACCGAAGGAGCCGACGCCTGGCAGCATCACATGGCTTGCGCTTCTGATGTCGTCGGGATCAGTCGCCATGCGCGGGGCGCCGCCCGCCCGCGTCAGGCCTGCCAGAACGGAAGCAATGTTGGCGGTTCCGGTGCGGCAGACAACGACCTCGCGGCCGCTCACAGCACCCCCTTGGTGCTGGGGACCTCGTCATGGCCCATCGGCGCGACGGCCTGACGCAGGGCCAGGGCCAGCGACTTGAAGGCGGCTTCGGCACGGTGATGATCGTTTTGGCCGCGGATCAGCTCGACATGCAGGGTCATATTGGCCGCCATGGCGAAGGACTGCAGGACATGGCCGATCATCTCGGTGGCGATATCGCCGACCTTCTCGCGGCGCAGCCCCAGATCGACATAGACATAGGGGCGCCCCGAAAGATCGATCACGGCGCGGGCCAGCGCTTCGTCGAGTGGCGCATGACCTTCGCCGAAGCGACGAATGCCCCGCTTGTCGCCAAGCGCCTGGTCGAAGGCTTCGCCCAGAGCCAGGCCACAATCCTCGGCGGTGTGGTGATCGTCGATGTCGAGATCGCCGGTGCAGGTCAGCATGATGTCCATCCGGCTGTGCCGGGTCAGGGCATCGAGCAGGTGATCCAGAAAGCGCAGGCCGGTGGCGATCTCGGCCTGGCCGGTGCCGTCCAGCGTCACGGTGGCGCTGATATCGGTTTCGCGGGTCTTGCGGGTCACAGTTGCGGTGCGGGTGCTCATGGGATCCTCACGACACGATGTTGCCTATGGGGCTGACCACGATGTCGGTGCCGCCCTGGGCCTTGATACGCGGGATGACCTGCGCGAGTTCGTCACGCGGCACCGCGGACTTGATCGCGAACCCCCCGGCGCCGTGCAGCGGCGAAATGGTCGGCTCCCGCATGCTCGGCAGCACGTCAATCACGGCCTCCAGATCGTCGGCGGTCACGTTCACTTCGACCATCACGCGCCGGCGGGCATCCAGCACGGAGCCCACCATCATGACGAAGCTGTAGATGGCGGCACGCTTGTCCGCGTCCTCCAGTGAGGCCGGATGGGCATAGAGGCGGGTCGACGAGGTCATGACCTCGCCAACGATTTCAAGACCGTTTGCGCGCAGGGTCGAGCCAGTCGCCGAGTTGTCGACGATGCAGTCGGCGTCTTCGGGCGGGAACACCTCGGTCGCGCCATAGGAGCGCACGAAGGTCGCGTCGAGGTTCGCGCGGGCAATCCAGTCACGGGTCAACCGTTCGTATTCGCTGGCTATCACCAGATGCTGGCCGGGCAGGGCGCCATCGACCAGCAGCTTCACGGGTGCCGCGGCCACAAGCTGGACATGATCGAGACCGGTATCGACGAGCTCGACCAGGTCAGCCTCTTTTTCCGCGACCCAGTCGGCGCCAGCGAAGCCGAGATCACGGCTGCCGACATCCAGCATCTCCACGATGTTCTGAGGCTTCAGTAGCTTGGCGTCGAAACCGGGTAGCGACAGCTTCGGGCGATAGTCACGCGTGCTGGATGAACCGCCCGAGCGAATATGAATGCCGGCGTCCTCGAGCAAGGCGAAGACATTGTCCTGCATGCGGCCCTTGGGCAGGCCCAGGCGTATGATCTGATCGACTGGCATGATGGTCATCGGCCATGGTTGGAGTCCGGCGTGGGAGAATCGCGAGTGAAAACTCAGGCATCACCGGTTTGGTGTCAACGGTCAGATGAGCGACGCCCTGGCAGGTCGGCCCGCGTGTTTTCGCGGGCTGTTCTCCGCGGAGGGTTACAGACTTCCGGCCGACGGATTGCTCAGGGGTTCATTGTCTGGAGGACCCAGTCCTCAAACTCGCCGATCAGATGCTCGCTGTCGTATGCGTCGGAGTTCGCGAGCCATCCTCCGGAAAACCCTTGTTCGCCATGCCGGCCTGAACCGATTCGATCAACTCCAGGTCCTCGTGGACAAAGTGGGTGTCGATCCATCTGTCGTAGAGCCGGTCGTGATCCCCGGCCAGTGATGCCGGACCGTAGAGCCTTTATGTCGCCGTGCTGTGGCCGGCCGCCGTCGGCCGGAAGGCAATGGTTGTGATCAGCGATCCGTCCGTATCGTTGGACGCTCGAACGACCGATGTCGGGTACAACAGCCATGCCGCTTACTGACCGCCATCCAGCATCCGGGATGGGCCGGGCGACAGTGGTAACACTCCAGAGAGCTCTCAATGCAAACCTTCCAGTTTCCATCTATGGAGAAGGTGCCTTGGCAAAGCGCCTGAAAGGCGGGGAGGTCCGGCGCTTTGCCAAGGATTTGTCCTGCCAGGCCCCGGGCGGTTTCTTCAAGATCGGCCGCATTCGGGTCCAGATTGACGAACCAGAGTCCGGCGAGCCGTTGGATCCTGATTTCCTTCAACGCGATATCGGCACACGCTGGAGCTCTTTCGGCGCCCCGCGCGTGGCGTAGCCGTCCACCCAGGTCATACGGCCAAGCATGGTAAGGGTAGACCAGATGATGAGGTTTGGTGCCACAGCCGTCTTCGAGCAGACGGTGCCCTCGGTGCTGACAGACATTGTAGAAGGCCCGAACCTCGCCGTCGTCGCCGCGGACGGCGAAGATCGCCTGATCCGCGGCATAACCGGTGATGTAGTCGCCCGGTTTCGCCAGGTCGCAGTCGTGGGCGAAGTTGTCGCCGCAGGTGAACCCCTCGCTCCCGAATACAGGCGCCAGCGAAATGTCGGCTTGCTCTGATCTGTCCATGACACTGCTTTCCTTTCCGCGCCGGGAGTTCATCCGTGCTTGACCGGACGTCGTGTTCGACCATATGAAATTTTTAGAAGGATATTTCATGGGCGGCAATTACCGGCCGGGTGTTTCGTTCATGTGCCAGGCGGTCGCGGATCGAATGGGCATCGCTCTGTCCGCTGGCGACGCATGTTTTGGTCTCGAGGCGAATCGCTTAAGCTTGACGTCAGACGACGTAAGGAGACGCGGCATGCCGGTTCACGGTGTCGATCACATCAACATCCGTACGGCCGATCTCGACCGCTGCCGGGCCTTCTACTGCGATGTCCTGGGCTTTGAAGACGGTTGGCGCCCGCCGTTCGAAAGTCCCGGTGCCTGGCTCTACGCCGGGCGTGCGCCCCTGTTGCATGTCACGGTCACCGACGATCCCAGAACAGGCGAGAGCGCTGTCGATCACGTCGCCTTTGCCGTGAAGGGTTATGATGAAATCACGAAATGGCTCGGCAAACGGGATATCGCCTTTGAATCCCACGGTGTGCCGGAAACGCTCATACACCAGGTTTTCATCGAGGATCCGGATGGCGTGTCGGTCGAGCTCAACTTTGCTGACGGTACCTGATGAAGGTCGACGGCGTTCCCTTTCGCACGATCTGGTGTGACGACGATGGTGTGACTGTCCGGATCATCGACCAGACCCGGTTGCCTCACGCTTTCGAAACAACGGCGCTTTCATCGGTCGAATCCGCAGCCCATGCCATTTCGGCGATGCTGGTGCGCGGCGCGCCGCTGATCGGAGCCACGGCGGCCTATGGCATGGCGCTTGCCATGTACGATGATTCGTCTGATGCGAACCTGAAGGATGCCCACGAAACCCTGCTGGCGACCCGGCCCACCGCCGTCAACCTGCGCTGGGCGCTTGATGCGATGACAACGCTCCTGAGCCCTCTGCCGCCGGACGAGCGCCAGGCTGCAGCCTATGCCCGTGCGGCGGTGATCTGCGACGAGGATGCCGCGATCTGTGAATCGATCGGTGACAACGGCCTGCCGATCATTCGCGCGCTCTACGAGACGAAAAACGATACGGTCAACATCCTGACCCATTGCAATGCCGGCTGGCTCGCTGCCGTTGATTGGGGCACGGCGCTCGCCCCGATCTACAAGGCGCATGATGCCGGCGTTCCTGTGCATGTCTGGGTCGACGAGACCCGGCCGCGCAACCAGGGTGCGGCGCTCACGGCCTGGGAGCTGGGCCGCCATGGCGTGCCCCACACGGTGATCGTCGACAACGCCGGAGGCCACCTGATGCAGCATGGGCGGGTCGACATGGCGATCACCGGAACCGATCGCACCAGCGCCAACGGTGATGTCTGCAACAAGATCGGTACCTATCTGAAAGCGCTGGCTGCTCACGACAACGCCGTGCCATTTTATGTCGCCCTGCCGTCTCCGACCATCGACTGGACACTGATGTCAGGGGAGGACATACCGATCGAAGAGCGCAACGGCGAAGAGGTCGCGGTGATCGCGGGCAAGGATTCAGCAGGCAAAGTCTCGGCTGTGCAGCTAACGCCGGATGGCTCGCCTGTCGGCAATCCGGCGTTTGACGTCACGCCGGCGCGCCTTGTCATCGGGCTCATCACCGAACGCGGTGTCTGTGCTGCCTCCACAGATGGTCTTGCGGGTCTGTTTCCGGAGCATGCCCGTGCCGCGTGACAGCCAGGCCCTGCGCCGTGACCTGATCGTGACGGCGCGCTCTATGAACGGTCTCGGCATCAATCAGGGCACGTCTGGCAATGTCAGCGCCCGCGCGGGCAAGGGCTTCCTCATCACGCCTTCGGCTCTGCCCTATGACAAGACTACGCCGGACGACATCGTTGCCGTGGCACTCGACGGAACGGCCAAGGGTCGACGGCGTCCGTCCAGTGAATGGCGCATTCATCGCGATATCTATGCCGCCCGTCCCGAGGCCGGCGCGATCGTTCATACCCATGCAACCTTTGCCACCACGTTGGCGTGTCTCGGTAAACCCATTCCGCGTTTTCACTACATGGTGGCGATGGCCGGCGGCGATGATATCCGTTGTGCGCCCTATGCCACCTTCGGCACCCAGGAGCTCAGCAACCACGCCCTTGCCGCTCTTGAGGGTCGCAAGGCCTGTCTGCTCGCCAACCACGGCATGATCGCAGTCGGTGCCGATCTTGAAAGCGCCCTGGCGCTGGCCGTTGAAGTCGAGAGCCTCGCGCGCCAGTACTGGCAGGCCCTGCAGGCTGGCAAGCCGAAGCTGCTGACCAGGAAGCAGATGGCCGTGGTGCTTGAAAAGTTTGCTGACTACCAGCCCGATTGATGCCGCACGGCTTTGCAGCGGCGCGGACCTGCTCTAGAAGCAGCGCGCGCTCACCAGGCTTTTGACCATGACCGATCTGCCCAGCCCTCGTCTTCTTCATCTCGCTGCCCTGTCGGCTGCTGAGCGTGCTGCGCTGTGCGCCCGTGGGTTGATTGATGTCGGTGACTATCTCGACCGGGCGCGCCCCATCGTTGAGGCGGTGCGTGACGAGGGCGACGTGGCGCTTGTCCGGTTCGCCGGCGCCTTCGACAAGGTCACGATGGCGGCTGAACAGATAAGGGTGGCACACGAGGCTTTCGAAGCCGCCTACAATGCCGTGCCCGACGCCATGGTCGCCGCCATACGCGAAGCGGCCGAAAACATCCGCGCGGTTCACGCGCAGCAGAAACCCCCGCGGCTCGACATGATCGAGGTCCGCCCCGGTGTCATGGCGGGCGACCGCTATGTCCCGATCGAGGCGGTGGCCTGTTATGTGCCACGCGGCAAGGGATCGTTTCCGTCCGTCACACTCATGACCGCCATTCCTGCCAAGGTTGCCGGTGTTCCGAGGATCGTCGTGATCACGCCGCCGGGGCCGGATGGCACTTGCGATGCCGGCACGCTGGTTGCCGCGCGCGAGGCAGGCGTCTCGGAGGTCTATCTCGCCGGTGGGGCGCAGGGTGTGGCTGCGGTGGCCTATGGGACGGAGACCGTTCCCCGCTGTTCCAAGATCGTCGGGCCGGGGTCACCGTGGATCGGTGCGGCGATGGAGCTTTGTGCGGAGGCGATTGCAACCGGCCCGCCCGCCGGTCCGTCCGAAAGCATGGTGCTGGCCGACGGCACGGCCGATCCGGATCGTCTGGCCCTCGATCTGTTGGTCGAAGCCGAACACGGCGATGATTCCACCACCTTCCTGGTGACCTGGGATGAAACGTTGGCCCGCGCGACGGCAGAACGGATCGAACATCACCTTTGGAGCCTGAGCGAAGAGCGTCGGTTTTTCGCAGCCACCGCCCTGGGTGTGAACGGCGGACTTCTGGTTGCGGCTGACCGGGACGATGCGCTCGCCTTCGTCAACGAATTCGCCGCCGAACATCTCCAGATCGCCAGCACCGTCCCCCATGATTATCTCGACGCGGTCACCAACGCGGGTGAAGTCCTGCTGGGTCAGGATGCACCGTTCTCGATGGCGAATTTCATGATCGGTGTGAACGCCGTGCTGCCGACCGGCGGCAAGGCCGCGACCCACTCTGCGTTAGGCGTGATGGACTACATCAAACGCCAGTCCATCGCCGAACTCACGCCAGAGGGTTACGATGCCCTTGCGAACCAGACCGAAACGTTCGCCCGCTATGAAGGCTTCGACGCCCACGCCCTTGCCATCGCCGCCCGGAGAAATACCCGATGACCGACCGCAGCTTTCACGACGACCTCATCGTCATCGACGCACTCGAAGCCAGCAACTGGGATCGCGAACTCCTGGAAGAGCTGTGCGCGGGCGGTGTCACCGCCGTCCACATCACGCTGGTGTTCTGGGAAGACGCCCGCACCACGCTCGACAACATCGGCCGCTGGCATCGCCTGTTCGAAAACCATGACGACATCATCATGCCGGTGCGCAGTGCCGCAGATATCGAAGAAGCCAAATGGCTCGGCAAGACCGGCATCATCTTCGGCTTCCAGAATTGCTCGCCGATCGAGGACGATCTGGCGTTGGTCCAGGTCTTTCATGAACTGGGTGTCAGGATCATACAACTCACCTACAACAACCAGAGCCTGATTGGCGCGGGCTGTTACGAGAAGGTCGACGCTGGGATCAGCCGCTTTGGCCGCGAGGTCATCAAGGAGATGAACCGGGTCGGCATGCTGATCGACATGAGCCATTCCGCAGAGCTCACCTCGCTCCAGGCGATCGAGATTTCCGAACGCCCCATCACCATCACGCACGCCAATCCGCTCAGCTTCCACAAGGGCATCCGCAACAAGTCCGACGACCTGCTCAAGGCACTCGCCGAGTCCGGCGGCATGCTCGGGTTCTCGACCTACCCGTTCCACATCGGCGGGTCGGACACCACGCTCGATGCCTTCTGCGGCATGATCGCAGACACCGTCGAAAAACTCGGCATCGACCACGTCGGCATCGGCACCGACATGTGCCGCAAGCTTTCGTCGGGTTACCTCGACTGGATGCGTAGCGGCCGCTGGTCAAAGGAAATCGACAGCGGTGAAGCCAAGACCGCCGGTGGCGGCTGGCCCGACTGGCCGACATGGTTCCAGACCCCGGCCGACTTTCCGAACATCACCCGGGGTCTGCTCGACAAGGGTTTCAGCCAGGCCGACACGGCCAAGATCATGGGCGGCAACTGGCTCGCCTTCTTCCGTGACGGTTTCGGCCCCTCATAGCTGACCTTCAGTCCGGCTCTCGTTTGTAGATCGCAAGCGGCAGCGGGTGGCTTGGCACCGTGCGTTGCCAGACAAAGCCGGCAGCTTCCTGCCCCGGTGTGAGGATCAGCGCCTGCGGCAGCACCGCACCCAGGAGGGTGTCGTAGCCGGTCAGCCAGTATTGCAGCTCCTGGCCCATCAGCACGGCGCAATCGATGTCCAACTCGGCAAGGGCCTCACGCGCCGCCTTCAGATGGCCGGTGTACTCTTCGGCGAGAATAGGCAGATCCTTCATCAGTTTGCGAAGGCCATGTTCTCGCGGCTGTAGGCGCGGGCGGCCATGATGCCAAGGACCAGGGCGAAGGCCGTGGTTGCAACCATGCTCATCACCATATGGCTGACCTCCGGTGTCTCACCCCGCACCAGCTGGCTGATCAGGATCGTCTGGCCGTAGGTCGGGATCATCATCGCCCAGGCGCTTGGCTGGATCGGGATGAAGACCATGATCATGCCCGGTAGTGACGGCAGCAGCGGGAGCAGACCCAAATAGGTCTGGGTCTCCTTGAAGTTGCGCGAGATCGTCGCGACGATCATCTGGATGCCGGTTGCCATCAGCATGATCGGTACGCACAGCAGGAAGACGAGCGAGAAATCAGCCAGTCCCGGATTCACCTTGATGCCCACACCCAGCGCATCGAGTCCCGAGAAGATCACCTTGTAGGCGATGATGGCGGTTAGCACCGCGACGGCCGTAAAAACAAACGAGGCAATGAATTTGCCCAGCATGAACTGCCAGCGTGGCACCGGGTTCACGAGCAGCGGTTCCAGAGAGCCGCGTTCGCGTTCGCCGGCCGTGGTGTCGATCGCGAGATAAACGCCGCCGATGAAGATGTTGAACATCAGAAACGGCGCCATCATGTTCAGGAAAATGCCACTGATCGACAGGCTAGCCGCTACGTTGATGCTCTTCATCGTGATCGGGTGTGCAATCTCGGGCTCGACATCGCGGGCCTTAAGGCGCTCTTCGGAAACTGTTCGGTTGAAGCGGTTGATCAGTTCCACCGTGCGGCCGATCGACATGATCGAAGAAAGCCGCGACGAATCGATAAAGAGTTTGATTTCGGCGTTGCGTTCGTTGGCGAAGGCCTCGTCATAGCCTTCCGGGAACACAAGAATCGAGGGGTGGGTGCCCGACTGCACGGCCATAGTGATGTCTTCAATGTCGGTTTCGACGACATCGGCGCCCTGTTCTCGAACAAAAGCCACGAACTCCGGTGCCATGTCCGAACCCTGGACGACCACGACATGTTCGGCCACCTTCGGCGCGGTCAGCGAGGAACCCACCAACAGCACCAGCGCACCCAGCAGAACCGGGCCGATCAGGGGATAGAGCAGGGACAGGATCGTCGAACGACGGTCGCGCAGGTTGTCATTGAGTTCTTTGGTCGCGATGACCCAGATTTTATTCCACATCGCCAACCTCCCCCTTGAGCGCCTCAAGCTGGTTGCGCTTCTTCATCTCGGCTTCTTCCTTGGCGATCGCCACGAAGATCTCTTCCAGGTCGACCTGACCTGTCATTGTAGCCAGATCGTCCGGTGTCCCTTCGGCCACGATTCGGCCGTAGCCCATCACGATGATCCGGTCACAAAGCGCCTGGACCTCCGACATGATGTGGCTTGAAAAAAGCACACAGCGACCTTCGTCGCGGATCCGGCGCACCAGATCGCGCACCGCCCGACTCGAAGCGACATCCAGGCCGTTGGTCGGTTCATCCAGTATTACGTTGTGGGGCTTGTGCACAAGGGCCCGGGCCAGGGCGATCTTCAGGGTCTGGCCCTTGGAGAAGCCCTTGGTGCGCCGGTCGGCCTCCGCGCTCATGCCCAGCGTTTCGACGAGTTCGTCGATGATCCGCTCCAGCTCGTCGCGGTCCATGCCGTGCAGGCGGCCGTAGTATCGGACATGCTCGCGGGCGGTCAGGCGGGGATAAAGTCCCCGGTTGTCGGGCAGCACACCAATTCTGCTCTGGACCTCCTGTGGATCGGTCGAAGCGTTGAAACCGTCGATCAGCGCCACACCGCTGTTCGGTTGCATGATGGTGTAGAGAATGCGCATGGTCGTGGTCTTGCCGGCGCCGTTGGGGCCGATCAGACCGGTCACTTCACCGTCCTGCGCCAGAAAACTCACGTCCTCGACCGCCACAAGGTCCTTGAAGGACTTGCGCAGATTGCGCACCTCAATCATGGATAACCCCCGAACCACCTCAACCGTGTGGACAGGGCATCAGATGTCCCGTCTCGACCCCGGCCTTTATTACCATGGTGCCAGAATCGCACCAGTGTGACGATTCGCACAAAGCGCGCCGGCGTGTCGCTGAACTCTTTTATTTTTGCCACATTCACGCAAGATTGTACGTAAGGTACGACGACAGCTGGAGTTTTGGCCCTGCGTGCGCTGCAAAAAGAGCTTGTAGAGCTTCGGGTTTCTCTTTGCGAACCTTGCGCAACAGAACCTGATTGTGTCATTTACTGTGACAAGATGCAGTTTTTACATCTGTAGTATTCCAGAGGAAATAAAGAATGAATTTTTCGATGAAGGCCCTTGTTGCTGGCGCTACAGCCCTTGCGCTGTCTGCTTGCACCACGGTCATCTCCATCGACCGGGTGGCCGAGATGGAGACCGGCGGGAGCGCCTTCACAAAGGCTCTGCACGCCGGTTATGTCGAGCTGGCGTACAAGGAAGCTGGTTTCTACGATTGGGTTGATGCGGGCTTCTTCCGCGACAAGGCCGAAATGGCTGGGTCGGGCGAAGTGGTTCTGCCTGAGGATCCCAACAACTGGTCGATCGACGACGAGGCCCTTCTTGCTGAACTCAACAGCGAGAATCCCCGTCTGAACAGAGTCCTGAATGACGGTGCCCGCAGCGAGCACCCTGAGCTCGCCGCTCTGGCGCAGACCAAGTATGACTGTTGGGTCGAGGAGGCCGAAGAAGGCCCCGAGCACGATGGCCCCGTGGCTGTTCATCAGCCCCGCGAAATGGGCAAGTGCCGCGCTGAGTATCTGACGGCCATGGAAGAACTCACCATGCCGATGGAAGAGCCGATTGAGATTGAGATTGTCGAGTACGCGACCGAGTTCATCATTTACTTCGGTTGGGACCGTTCGGATCTCTCGCCGCTGGCGCAGAGCTTCCTGGATGACGTCGCTACTGAGGCCGCGATGCAGGGTCCGTCCGTGATCTCGATTGCCGGCTTCACGGATACCTCGGGCTCTGCCGAGTACAACATTGGCCTGTCGCGCCGTCGTGCCGATAGCGTTGCTGACTACCTCGTCGGTCACGGTATCGATGCTGGCCTGATGTCGGTGGGTTGGTTCGGTGAGAACGACCTCGCGGTCGAGACGCCTGACGGTGTCCGCGAGCCGAACAACCGCCGTGTCGAGATCGTCTTCGAGTGATGATCTGATACGGGCCTAACGGCTACCTTTCCGGGCCGCGTTCGAAAGGGCGCGGCCCGGATTGTTTTGGGGCAACCATGCACGCTATTTTCGACATTGCATCCATCGTCATCGTTCTGGCAGCTGCGTTCGCTCATCTGTATCACAAGCTGCCGAAGCTGCCCCACACCATCGGCCTAGTAGTTTCGCCGCCGTTCGGCGCCATCGTAGAGGATATCGGCCAGCACAGCGTTCACACGGTCGCGGCGCGCCACATCATCAGGCGCCATGTCGGCCTGAGCTCGGGGCAGCAGGGTCATGGTCGAACGATCGGTTCGGCCCCGGCCATGTTGCGCAAACCCTTCCGCCTTGACCTGACGAACTTCGGGGCGGACGAAGCTCTGAACAGCGAAGCCGATCCGTCTGTCCGTCGACCGGTTCGGCTGTGATCCATGGATCGTCCGGCTGTGATGGAATGACACCTCCCCGGGTTTCAGGATCAGCGGCTCAGCACAGCCTTTATCGACACCTTCGATCTCCTGGCCACGGGTCAGCAGGTTGTTGTCCCGGAACCGGTCGTGGTGTGGCCTGATGCCTCCGGTGTGGCTGCTGGGAATCATGGCCATGCAGCCGTTCTCCAGGTTCGACTCCGTCAGTGCAATCCAGGCTGTCACGCCGTCGTCAGGCTCTAGACCCATATAGGTGCCGTCCTGGTGCCAGCTGATAAAACCTTCATGCTGCGGCTCCTTGATGAACAGCACCGATGTCGTTGCCAGGAAGTCCGGGCCGATCAGGTCCTCGATCACATCCAGCAGCCGCGGGTCGTGAGCCAGAGCGTCCAGGAAGCCATAGACGAGATGACCGTTGTTCCGGTTTGCCGCCGCCAGGCTACCGGGCCACGTCTCTTCTGCTGCTTCCAGCTTTCCGCGTGCCTTGGCGGCCTCGTCCTCGCCGAACACCGCAACCGGTGCCAGGAAGCCGTCGCGCCGGAAGTTCTCGATCTGCTCTGTGTTCAGCGCCTTTGTCATGAACGCATCTCTCAAGACTGAGGATCGTCGAGCAAGACGACCTTGCCGGGGTTCAAGAGCCCCTGGGGGTCAAGCGCCTGCTTCACCGTGGTCATCAGATCGCGCTCCACATCAGACTTGTACCGAGTCATCTGGCGCATCCGTAGCCGGCCGACGCCATGCTCGGCACTGAACGATCCGGCCATACCGACGGCGAGTGATTCCACAGCATCGTTGATCTCACGCTCCTTTGCCAGCAGGTCCGGCAGCGCTTCGAGCGTGGCGGCGCACTGATTGAAGTGGAGATTGCCGTCGCCCAGGTGTCCAAAGGTGATGATCCGGGCGTCCGGGGCCAGTTCCTGCACGGTCCTTGTCGCCTGGTCCAGGAATTCGGCCACGCGCGAGACCGGCACGGCCACATCATGCTTCAGCCCGCCCCCGGCATGGATCTGTGCTTCCGGCATGTCCTCACGGATCTGCCACAGCGCTCGGGCCTGGGTTTCCGACTCGGCGATCACAGCATCGTCCACCAGGCCAGCCTCCATCACCTCGGCCAGAAGCGCTTCGAGCGCCGCGCGTAGGCCATCGCCGTCCTGGCCCGACGTCGCCTCCATCAGGACACATCCTGCGTGTTCGCCCGCCAGCGGCGATCGGTTTTGCGGCAGTTTGTCGAAGGTCAGCGCCAGCGCATCGGCCACCATGTACTCAAAGCCCGTGACCTGCCCGCCGGTTCCGGCCTGCGCCCGGTTGAGGACTTCTACGGCCGCATGGGCATGCGGCACGCCAAGCCAGGCTGTGACCGTCTGGCGCGGTCGGGGCCACAGCTTCAGCACGGCTGCCGTGATGATGCCCAATGTGCCCTCGCTGCCCAAGAAGAGCTGCTTGATGTCATAGCCGGTGTTGTCCTTGCGCAGGCCACGCAGTCCGTTCCAGATGCGTCCGTCGGGCAGGACAACCTCAAGGCCTAGAACGTGTTCCTTGGCATTGCCGTAACGCAGCACGTTGGTTCCGCCGGCATTCGTCGAGAGATTGCCACCGATCCGACAACTTCCCTCCGCTGCCAGGCTCAGGGGATAGAGGCGGTCGGCATCCGCAGCGGCCTGCTGGATATCGGCCAGAATACAACCTGCTTCGACCGTGATCGTGTTGTTCAACGGGTCGATCGCGCGGATCGCTGTCATGCGGTTGAGGCTGATGACGACATCGTCGCCGGTCTCGCGCGGGCCACTGCCGCCGACCAGGCCCGTGTTGCCCGATTGTGGGACCATCGGCAGGCCGTCTTCGGCGCATACCCTGACCGCCTCGGCCAGTTCGCCGGTTGTGGCCGGTCGCAGCACCAGTGCCGTCTTGCCGGGCCACTTGCGCCGCCAGTCGCGGGTGTAGGGTTCGGTGTCGTCCGGATCGGAGAGCCAGCCCTGCGGGCCGACGATCTCTTTCAGGCGTTCAATCGTCTGTTCCTTGATCATGGCCCGATCGTATCGCTATTCGCTCAGGCTTTGCGACCCCAGGCGATGAAAGACGGATTCTCGAAGCCCGGCTTGCCGTAGCCGAGGTCGGTATCGTCGACCCGGCACACTCGCCCGCCCGCGGCACGCAGAACGGCATGGCCGGCTGCGGTGTCCCACTCCATGGTCCTGCCGAAGCGAGGGTAGACATCAGCCTCGCCCTCGGCGACCAGGCAGAACTTCAGGGAGCTGCCGCCGACCTTCTCGCCACTCACGGTGAGGCCCTGCAGGAACGTGTTAGTTTCTTCATTCCGGTGCGAACGGCTGACCGCCGCCACAACACCATCCGCCGGTGCGACACGTGCCGCGATCGCTTTTAGCGTGCCATCGCTGCCACGGCGGAAGGCCCGGTCGCCATCGCTGGCGTGAAGCATGCCCTTGGCTGGTGTTCCGACGACGGCGACCGTCGGAACACCGTCTCCGATTAGCGCGATGTTGACGGTGAACTCACCGTTCTTGCTCAGAAATTCCCTGGTGCCGTCCAGCGGATCGACAAGCCAAAACCGGCTGCCGACGGACTCCGGCGCCAGGCCCTGGGAGGCCTGTTCCTCGGCCACAACGGGAATATCGGGCGTCAGACGGGCCAGATGCGCCAGAATGACCTTCTCAGCAGCTTCATCGGCGGCGGTCACAGGAGACCGATCATCCTTTTGGCGCGCATCGACCTTGCCGTAGAGCGCCATAATGACGGAGCCCGCCTCGTCGGTTGCCTTGATGAGTTCGCCAAGCAGTCCGTTCATGGTCTTTTGTTTCGCTCAGTCGCTGGTTGCGCTCTGATAAACAGGCGGGGACAGGGTGGCAAGTGTCGTACTGGCCTGTTCCCTTGTAACTGGCTAATCTCGGGTCATGACACGACGATATCTCGCCCTGATCGCCGGTTCAGCCATGCTGACCGGCACCGCGCTGGCCCAGACCAGCACCGATAATGCGACACGCGTCGACGAGCTGGTTGCCAGCGGAAAGGCCGTCCTGCTCGAGCTCAATGGCGCCCTCGATCCGATCGGTTCGGGCAGTACTACTGCCGATGCGCTGGTTGAGGATGCCGCCATGGCTGCCGAGACCAGCGATCCTCTGCTGTATCCCATGGAAGAAGCCGAAGCGGAGGAGATGGTTGAGGTCGTTGACGATGCTGATGCCAGGTCGATGACCGTGGAGGTCACCGAGGACTCCGACGCCGTCTCGCCGGATATGGTGGAGCTGACCGCGACTCAAACGGAAGGAGAAATCGAGGCCGAAACCTTGCCGGAGCCGGCACCTGAGGAGTCCATTGAAGTTGCCGCGATCGATACGGTCATGGAAGAGAGCGACGTTGAAGATGCTGATGACGTCGTTATGGTTCCGCTCGACAACAGCACCGTAGAGCTGGGTGACGCCGATGACATCGGCCCTTATCGCCTGTGGTTGGCTTCCTTCCGCAACATGGAAGAAGCGCAGGCCCGCTGGGACCAGCTTCTCAAGGATAACCCGGATGTCCTGGCCTCCCTGGTACCGGTTCTGGTTATGAAGGATCTCGGCACAGACCAGGGCAGGTTCTACCGCCTTCAGATTGGACCGCTGCAGAGTCAGACAGAGGCCCAAGAGGCCTGCGCAGAACTCGAGGAGAATCACCTTTACTGCACGGTGCTTGGACCGCCCGACGTCGAGGCTGTAGAGCCTTAGAAACCGGCGTCCGGCTGTTCGAGGTAGACTTTTTCTTCTGCCGTTGATTGGCGGCCAAGGATCGCATTGCGATGTGGGAAGCGTCCGAATTGATCAATAACATCCTTGTGCGCTTGTGCGAACGCGAGCGTGTTGTCGTCACCGAGACGTTCGAATAGGTCGACAGACTGTGCCTGTACCTCCCTGTCTTCCGCATGCTGAAAGGGCATGAGAAGGAACTTCCGCTCGTCAACGGTCAGTTCACGGTCGTGCCCCAGATCGATGGTCTCAGCAGCCAGTGACAGCGCTTTCGTGTCGGTGGCAAACGCCTCCGGGCTGCCGCGAAAGATGTTGCGTGGGAATTGGTCGAACACGATCACTGCGGCCAGACGGCCATGGCTGGTCGAGAGCCACGTTTGTGGGGCACCTGAAGAGCAAAGGTGCTCATGGAGCGCCGCAAATCGTTCAGCACAGCGGCGATCAGGGGAAACATCAGGCTTGAATCAGTGATCAGGCGTCATCTCCTCGAACCAGAAGGTCAAAACAGCCCTGGCTTCGTCCGGCACCATCAGAGGTCTGCCGAAACCTTAAGGCCTTCGAGAACGGCCTCTTCAGCCGTCCGTGGTGCAAGACAGTCGCCGATCAGATGCAGTTCGCCGTCCCAGTCTTCGAGCTCGTCAGCCAGGGTGGTGACCGAGTGATGGCCCAGGGCGGTGACCAGGGTATCGACTTCATCGACGATGATGGCCTCGCCGCTCGTCACATGCTGGAGATAGACGCTGTCGGCATCGGCACCGAAAATTCGGGCATAAGGAATGACCTTCACACCGAGTTTGTGGAGCGTTGCGGCCCAGTGGTCACGGACATACATCTGAATCGTCTGGCCCGGCATGTAGCCGTCGACCGCCAGTGTGACGTTGCAGCCGTTGCGTGCCAGATGTTCGGCCAGCCCCATGCCGATCCAGTCGCAGCGCCAGTCGGCAATCACGACATTGCCGCCCACATTGGCTTCACCCTTGACCACCGACCATGCTTCAACGACGTGTGCTTCTTCGGCGCCTTCGATGTCGACGAGCGCGGGCGTTGCGCCCGTGGCGACAATCACGGTGTCTGGTGATTTGGACTCGACCAGAGCCCGGTCCACCGCGTTGTTCTTAACAACTGTGACGCCGGCCAGCTCCATCTCGCGGGTCAGGTTGGTCACGATGCCGCCGAATTCAGCCCGGCCGGGTAAGGCCTGGGCCAGAAGTGTCTGGCCTCCAAGTTGTCCGGAAGCTTCATAGAGCGTGACGTTATGGCCACGTTCGGCGGCCACGGCTGCCGCCTTCATGCCGCCGGGCCCCCCACCGGCCACAAGAACATTCTTCTTGCCGTTGTTGGGCTTACGCGCGCCATAGACCAGCTCACGCCCCGTCTCCGGATGCTGAATGCAGGAAATGCCGACACCCATGTGCATATGGCCGATACAGGCCTGGTTGCAGCCGATGCAGGCGCGGATGTCATCGACGCGACCGGTCTCGGCCTTGCCCGCCATCGCGGGGTCGCAGATCTGTGCGCGGGTCATGCCGATCATGTCGGCCTGGCCCGTGGCCACGATCTCCTCGGCCTGCTGGGGCTGATTGATCCTTCCAGCAACAAAGACCGGGACATCGACACGTTGCTTCACGGTTGCGGAAAACGGGGCGACGTAGCCGGTTTCAATGAACATCGGGGGCACGATATGGACTGATCCGCCCAGAGAGGACGACGATCCTGCGATCACGTTGAAGTAGTCGAGTCCGCCGCCCTGATTGAGCATTGCGATGGCGTCGACCACGGTTTCGATGTCGGGACCGTCATGGGATTGCTCGTCACCGGAGATACGCAGGCCGACGACAAAGTCGTCACCCACCTTCGAGCGAATGTTGTCGGTAATCTCGCGTAGGAAACGCACACGGTTCTCCAGACTGCCGCCGTACTCGTCCTCGCGCAGGTTGACGTTTGGGTTCAGGAACTGTGCGGGCAGGTAGCCGTGGCTGGCGACGATTTCGACGCCATCCAGCCCGCCCTCGCGCAGGCGCACGGCAGCATCGCCGAAGCCGTCGACGACGTCATGGATCAGGCAGCGCGACATTGGCCGCGGCATGACATGGAACCGTTCGTTGGGCACGGCCGATGGCGCATAGGCCACCGGAGCACTGCCGTCGAGCGACTCAAAGTTCTCGCGTCCGGGATGGAACAGCTGGCCGAACGCCTTGCAGCCGTGTTGATGGACACCCCTTGCGATACGCTGGTACCCAGGAATGCAATCGTCATTATAGGCCGCAATGGTGTGTGACGTGTAGACCGCCGACTCGTGAGCCAGGGCAACCTCGATGATCACCAGCCCTGCGCCACCTCTGGCCCTGGACTCGTGATAGGCCGCGAGTTCCTCGTTCGGCTTGTAGCCTGACACAAGAGTGGTCATGTGCCCGGTCGAGAAGATCCGGTTCTTCAGCGTGACGTTGTTGATCGTCAGCGGCGAAAAGAGGTCGGGAAACATGTCGGACATCGCGAGCCTGTTCCTTGATCCTGAGTTCCGGCACTAAACCACACCGTTGGCGGAACAGCCAAGGAGGATGTCCCGCTCCGAAGGTCCTGTATCGACTCGCCGGCAATACGGTACGATGTGGAACGATAGATGATTCGATGTCGCCGGCGGCATCGGGAATGGGGAGAATGACATGGCCACGCTCAGAAATGTTGCACTGGAAGCCGATCTGAAGGACGCGCTCAAGGCTGCGGTTGATGACTTTATTGCCGCCAATCCGAAGAGTCAGGCGGAGGATGAAAAGGCCGCCGGTGCCATGCCGGGCGGCAACACGCGTACCGTGCTGTTCTATCCGCCGTTCCCGCTCACGATCAACCGTGGTGAAGACCAGTTTGTCTGGGACATCGATGAGCACAAGTACACAAACTTCGTCGGTGAGTTCGGGGCCGGACTGTTCGGCCATTCCAACCCGAAGATCGTGGATGCGATCACCCGTGCGGTGAATGACGGCACGGTTCTGGGAGGACCGAACCGCTACGAGCGCATCCTGGCTGCGGAACTGGTTAACCGGTTCCCTTCACTCGACAAGGTGCGCTTCACGAATTCCGGTACGGAAGCCAACCTGATGGCAATCTCGACCGCCCGGGCGGTGTCGGGCAAATCCAAGGTGATGGTTTTTAAAGGTGCCTACCACGGCGGTGTTTTCATGTTTGCCCATGGCGGTTCACACATCAACGCACCGTTCGACTACGTAATGGCGCCGTTCAACAATGCCCATGACACCGTCGCGATGGTGGACAAAAACGCTGATGAACTTGCCTGTGTGGTGATCGAACCGATGCAGGGGGCAGGCGGCATGATCCCGGCCGAAAAGGCGTTTCTGCAAGCCCTGCGAGACGTGACCGCGAAACACGGCATCATCCTGATCTTCGATGAGGTCGTGACCAGCCGTCTCTCCGGAGGTGGCCTGCAGAAAATCCTGGGGATCACGCCTGACATGACGACCATGGGCAAATACATCGGAGGCGGTACGACATTCGGGGCCTTTGGTGGCCGAGAAGACATCATGAGCCGCTACGACCCGCGCTCGGCCAATGCCATCGGGCATGCGGGAACGTTCAACAACAACGTCATCACCCATGCTGCCGGGTCCACGGCCATGACCCAGGTTTACACGCCGGAGGTCGCCGAGAGCTTCAACGCGCGCGGCGACACCTTCCGTGACCGCCTGAACGAGACGATCCGCAAGCACAGCCTGCCAATGTGTGTCACGGGTCTGGGGACGATCATGCAGGTCCACTGCTGTGAAGGTCCGCTGCGTGACGAGCACGATTCAGAGCGCGACAACAAGATCAAGGGCGAGCTGTTGTTCTACGATCTGCTGGCCCGCGGCCAGCGCATGACTTGGCGCAACTCGATGCTGCTGTGTCTGCCGATGACCGACGAGGACCTCGACAGCTACGTTGACGCGTTTGATGACGTGCTGGGCGCGCGCAGTCACCTGCTCGCAGCAGAGTAGCTGGGACATCGTGTTTGAAATTGGTATGAGTTGTTTACAAGCCAGTCAGTTGATAAGGCTCGTTCGTTGGATCTGCGTTTCCTTGGGCTCAACGGAGGAGCCGACGATGAGTCCTTGACGTTCGCCCAAGCGGGTTCTCAAGGTCTTTGCTGCTATAGCCGTCGCGCCGTTCACGTATATGGCGTTGCACTGATCAGTTAACGCAGGAGACTATTTTGCCCACGCGCAAGTGCAACCGTAGGCTTGGGACCGACGGTTCCTCAGAAGTTTGTCGTCGCCTATTCGTCCGATGTGATGGCGCTGTCGCCGCTTCAACCCTGAGAAATTGTCAACCAGACCGTGCCCATCGTGATCAGACTGCCGTTCGATGATGACATCCTGCTGGATGTCCAAGGCACCGGGCCGGACGGTCGGCTGACCATGCTTGACGCGACAGGCACTGTACAAGGCCTTGCAACGTCTCTGTTCGATCCGGAAACCAAACATAACGTTCTGCTGGCAGTGGGCTTTGACAGCATCCACCGCTTCAGCTCACTGGATACAATCCCGCTTGTCCTGCAGGTTGATTTGCGGGCTACAGATGATTCCGGGCCCGACTTTGCGATGGTCGGGGTGATCTATATCGTCGTATCGACCGCCTATTGATACGAGGATTTGGACCGCTTCAATTCTCTGATGTAGAGCTGATTCACGCGCTCAGGCCTCGTAGACGACTTTGCCGTCGACCAGCGTCATGGCGAC
Source organism: Rhodospirillaceae bacterium (assembly GCA_002722885.1). Lineage (GTDB taxonomy): Bacteria > Pseudomonadota > Alphaproteobacteria > SP197 > SP197 > SP197. The sequence goes on along the minus strand of PBNE01000010.1, from coordinate 38,375 downwards.
CTCCATATCCCGGAGAGCGGTGGGGTCATTCTCCCACGGATTCTGTTCTAAGACTGCGAAATCCGCCAGTTTTCCAGCCTCGATCGTGCCCTTGAGGTCCTCTTCGAATCCGGTCCAGGCACCCAGGATCGTGTAGGTCTGCAGCGCCTCGGTCACCGTGATTGCCTGGCTTTTATCGAGGGAACCGCCGGTATCGCTTGTGCGGTTCACGAGGCTCCAAAAAACCTCCCAGGGATTAACGCCGCAGACTGGGGCGTCGGAATGGCCCGGCGCCGGAACACCGGCGTCGATCAGGGCACGGTGTGGCCACATGCGTTTCATGGCATCTTTGCCCCGGTTGGAGACGTAGGCATCGCCCAGGTCGTACATGAAACCGGTCGCTGAGCTGTTGGTGACACCGAGCTTCTTCAGGCGCTGCACCAGCTCAGGTGTCACGTAGCAGCAGTGCTCGACCCGGCTGCGGTGATCCTCGATGGGATGGGCTTCGAGCGCTGCCTCGATGGCATCGAGCGCAAAGTCGATTCCCCGGTCGCCCACACCCTCGATGCAAATGCGCAGTCCGGCTTTATGCGCCCGGATGGCCCGTTGGGTCAGATCCTCGGCAGTGTAGAGTAACATGCCGATGTTGGGCACCGGTTCGCCCGGAACCGGCTCGCCGATGTAGGGCTCATAATAGGCGGCTGTGCGGCCTGAGGTGGAGCAATCGGGACACCACTCGATGCCGACGACCTTGATCCACTCATCCCCGAACCCGGTGCGGATGCCAGCGGCGATGTAGTCGTCCTCCATCTTCTTGTCGTCGCCGTTGACCAGGATACCCATGCGCATCGTCAGCGCGCCTTCGTCGCGGAGCATCTGATAGGCTTCAACTGCCATCGGACGCGTGAGCGAGTTGTGGAGCGAAGTCACGCCATGCCGGTGATACATGGCAAAGACCTCCTTGAGCCCTTCGGCATAGTTTCGTGGTGTCAGGCTCTCGTAGATGCGTCGCTGTATGACCTTGTGAGTCATCTCGCGCAGAAGGCCGGTCATCTTTCCGGTCTCCGGGTGGCGATCATAGGCGCCGTGGGGCGGATCCTCGGCATCGGCCGGAATGTTCATCCAGTCCAGCATGGCCTGGTTCACGACCGCGATGTGGCCATCGGTCCGGCCGATGTAGACCGGCCTGCCGTGGCTCACGGCATTGAGCTGGTCAATCGTCGGGTAGCCGCCGCATTTCTTATCGTTCCAGCCCCAGGCCAGAAACATACCGTCGTCGTCCATGGCGGATGTCTTGTTCTTCACCAACGCCAGAAGTTCGTCGATCGAACCGGTCGAATCGCACTTCACATCGTTCCATAGGGTGTAGGTGATGGCATGGGCATCGGGGTGGCAATGGCTGTCGATCAGGCCGGGGATGACGGTTTTGCGGCCAAGATCGATGGTTTTCGTGGATGGGCCTGCGAACGCGCTTACCTCACCTTCGTCGCCGACAGCGAGAATGCGGCCGTTCCAGCAGGCAACCGCTTCGGCGGTCGAGCCGTCATCGTCAAATGTGACGAAGCGGCCGTTCTTGAGGATCAGATCAGCGGAAATGGCAGGCATGAAAGAGACTTTCTTGTTGTTGGAGTGGGAGGGTCAGGCGGCCTTCAGGTAATCATAAGCCGACAGCACGTGGCTCTTCACCACATGGAAGTAATCGTCGACGGGGACGTGCTCGTCGCGCTGGCCCATGCCATAGGGGAAGGGGCCGTAAACGTAGCCACCGATGCCCCGGTAGCGCCACAGGCGCGCGTCAGTGCCGCCCAGGCTGACGATGGGTGTGGGGCGGTAGCCGGCAAGGGACTCCACATTGTTTTGCAGGATGCCAACCATCTCGCCATAGGGGTCACACCAGCTGGGCGCCATGTAGTTCTGCTCTTCCATGGTGACGTCAGGATGCCGTGCCAGCACGTTCTCGATCACCCGGGTGACAGTATCCTTATCGCAGCCGACCGGGAGCCTGATGTCGGCCTCAATCCGGGCGCTGCCGGGCGCCACATTGACTTTCTCGCCCGCTTCGATCACACCGATGTTGCACGTGACCTTCTGGATGATCGTGTGGGCCCCTTCGCCCATGGCGCGGTCCAACGTATTGCGGGCTTCCTCCAGGGCGGTGCCGATGTTGTGGGGCGGTTCGACGTCGATGGCGTCGATCGCCTGCCGCAGATCTTGGCAGAACGCCATCGCCACAAGGCTCGCACTGCCGCCTGCGTGGGTGTAGGCGCCGTGAGCGCCTTTGGTCCGGATATGGAAGGTCACCCAGTACGGCCCCTTCTCGCCGAAGCGGATGGAGAACGGGCTTGAGGGTTCGCCGTTCAGACAGCAATCGCCGTGGACCTCAGGGTGGTGCTCCATGAGATAGCGTGCCCCCCAGGGGCCGAAGACCTCCTCATCGGAGACACAGGTCAGCGTCAGTTTGCCGTTCAGATGCTCCCGGATTCGATTCAGATACATAAAGGTAAAGATCGACGTGGAAGTGCCGCATTTCATGTCGCAGGAACCACGGCCCCACACCGCACCATCCTCGATCGCGCCGGACCAAGGGCCGCCATGACTCCAGCCTTCATCGGTGGCGCCGAAGCAATCGATATGGCCGTTCAGCACCAGGTGTTTGCCGTCACCGGCACCATCGAAGCTGCCCACGACATTGGGAAACAGTGGCTCAGGATCGATCACGCGGTGTTCCAGCTTGTGTTCGTCTAGAAAGCGTCGGATGTGCTTGACCGCTTCGCGGGTGTCGCCGGGCGGATTGGGTGTCGGGGTCGCCACAAACTCACTGAAGAAGCCCAGGAGTTTGGTGCGGTCCTCCTCGATCCAGTCTAGGAGCTGCTGTTTCATGTCGGCCATGGTGTCCTCGGGTGTCAGCGTGGGTCCAGAAAGGCAGTGTGTGTCGACGCGGTTCCATTCCCCACGCTCAACCAGCCCGTTCACATGGTCGTCGATCTCGTCGAGCCGGGCAAACCACTCCCCCCTTTGTCCTGCATATACCGGATCAGCCGCTCGATCTGCATGGCCCGCGCCAGACGTCCGCTGACGAACGGATGCCAGACAGAGACCCGCAGGCCGCCGTGTCCCACATGGCGTCAAACTCCTCGACATGGACCTGATAGCCCTCCGACGGCGTCTTGATCGACTAACGGACGCCGAAATTCGGGAAACTGACAAACTAGGTCCAGTCATGGAGTGCCATGTGGCTGGGCAGTTCGACCATCGTGGCGCGCTCGTTTTTGATCAGATAGGGGATATCGTCGCCGAACAGCGAGGCGTCATAGCCGATGCCATGATCCTGCAGCAGACTCATGGTGCGATGGGACATGGTGTAACTTGGCGCACGAAACCCGCTGGGATTGTCTCCCGTTGCGGATTTGATGGCCTCGACACCGCACGCGATATCCTCAGCCTCTTCGTCATCGATCATGTCCCGAAGGCGGCCGTGGAGCCAGCCGTGATGAGCGATCTCGTGGCCGCCTGCCATGAGGTTTGCCGCGCCGATCAATGCTCCTTGGAATGCGGTGGTGGCGGCTACTACCAGTGCAACGACTGTATGGAACCCTGCACCCGACGTTGCGACCGCACAGCCGCCCAGTCGTTTGATCTGTGTGAAGAGAGCTTTGATATTTGCCGGCTCGAAGAGGAGTGTGGTTGAGACGCACTCTGGCCGCACTGAGAGTTTCCTGTGTGATCCTCCTGCTTTTGGTGGCAACAGCAGTGGGTGTCGTTCACGGGCTCAAGGAAACGGCACGTGACAGGTTCGACTCTATGACGGGGATCTACCCTGACATCGCAACGCTGAGAGGCGGCTGTGACGCCTTCAAGCATGTCTATGCCTCCGGCGTGATGACACTTGTGTTGGACGAGGACCTGGCGCGATTGGCGGGCCGGGCTGTGGAACTGGCAGAGCAGGAGCCCTGCAGGCAACAGACCCATAATCTCATCAACAACGCTGTCGGGCGTGGTTTCGCGCAGACACCACAAGTCCGCTCAGCCAAACAACCCAGTGCGATGCTCGCCGAATACATTGCGGCAGCACTGGTCAGGCCCGACACCGAGCTGAGCCTGGATGTTTGGGTCGATCCGCGATTGCAGGACCTTTGTGCGTCAGACTGATTGGCCTGCCTCAGGCAGACTCGACGGTTTTCACCCAGTTGGCGTAATCGGTGAGGGCATCGGCCAGGGGCATGGATGCCCAGCCGGTGTCCTGCGTCAGCCGGTCGATGCTCTAGGCGCCCCAGGTTCCTCTCGTGCGTCCAGGGTAGCCATTGATGTCGCCACGACCTTCAACACTCCTCCAGGAGGCCTCGGCAATCGCGTCGACAACGAGATCTGCCACCTCCGTCAGTTTGGCCGGCGCGCCGTAGCCGTTGTTGTAGGTGTCGAAGTTGAGCGCCGGAGCGGCCAGAAGTGCGCAGATCGCACGGCCGACATCACCGCCATGGATGAAGTCGCCCACGGCATCGGAGCCAGCGATGGTCCAGGGCTCGCCGGCGAGTGCCTTGTGCACCATCACGTTCGGTGCACAGGCAAAGTCGCGCCCCGGGGTCCAACGGTCCATGGGGCCGTAGACGCTGGCCAGTCGCACCACGCCCAGTGGCAGGTCGAACAGCGCTTTCCAGCGGTTCGTCAGCAGCTCTCCGGTCAGCTTGGTGATGGGATAGAGTGAGTCGGGGAAGGACCACACAAAGCCGTCCTCCGACAGAGGAGAACCGTCTTCGGGGCCATCGTCGGCGTAAACGCTGCCGGTGCTGACGTGAACCATGCGCTTGAGGTCGGGAAGTGCGCGGGCGAACTCCAGACAGTGAACGGGCCCCATCAGGTTCACGCCGGCAATCATCGCCGCCTGGCTCCTTTCGGTGGTGCCGCGGGTGGGTGTCATGGCCGCGCCGCAGACGATGTGGCTGATGGATGTGGGATCGGGAACTGTGTCCAGAAGATCGGGCGCGCTTACGTCGCCGGTGATGAATTCCAGCCTGTCCCGCACCGGCGCGAAGAAGCGCTGGGCCACGGCATCAGGCGGTGCAAGGTCGACCGAGGTTGCGGAACCGTCCGGGTTCTGCTGCAGCCAGTTCAGCAGAACATGGCTCATGACAAAGCCGGTCCCACCGGTTTCGAGAAGGCGCATTACGTGTTCCTTGGCGGAATTTAGATGTGTTAGGGTTCCCGACAACTCATCATCGAACCCCGGATCACAAGGAGCAGGACCCATGGCCAGTGTCACCCAGCTTCACCCCTCTGAAATCAGTCCCGAAGAGTGGGAGATCCGTTGCGATCTCGCAGCACTCTATCGAGCCTTCGTGCGCTACGGCTGGACCGACCTGATCTACACCCATATTTCGGCCCGCCTGCCCGATGAGCCCGGTCACTACCTGATCAATCCTTATGGCCTGTTCTTCGAGGAGATCACGGCCTCGAGCCTGATCGTCATGGATTACGCAGGCAACAAGATCCGGGGCGAGTGGCCCGTGAACAAGGCCGGCCATGCGATCCACCATGCCATCCTGAAGGCCCGGCCCGATGCGAACTGGGTGCTTCACACCCATTCCCGTGCCGGTATGGCCGTGGCCTGCATGAAATGCGGCATCCTGCCGATCACCCAGCAGGCCATGTTCTATCACGGCCAGATCGCCTACCACCCGTGGGATGTACAGACCTCCGGGCAGGAAGAATGCGACGCGCTGGCTGCAGACATGGGCGACAAGAACGTCTGTGTTATGGAAAACCACGGCATGCTGGTCTGCGGCCCCACGGCAGCCGACGCCTTCCTGACGCTCTACAACATCGAAAACGCCTGCAAGGTGCAGGTCGATGTGATGGCTTCGGGGCAGGAAATGATTATGCCATCCGAAGAAGCGCTGGCGCGTACCATTGAGGTTGGCAACGACCCGGAGTTCGCCGCTGCCGACGAGAACTGGCGGGCCGTCCGCCGCATCCTCGACGCCAAGGATCCCAGCTACACGACCTGATGGTCGGAGCTTCGGTCTAGCTCAGGAAGTCTGCGTTTTCGTGGATTTCGATAAGCGTCGGACCGTCGGCATCAAAGGCATCCTTCACGGCCCCGGTGAGGTCCGAGAGGGAGGTGGCCTTGTGGCCATAGGCACCGAAGGACTTGGCGAAGGCCGGGAAGTCGGGGTTGCGGCCCGGCTTCACGCCGATTGGCGTGATGTCCCGGCTGACCATGCCCTCGTTGATCTGTCCGAGGCAGTCGTTGTTCCAGACCACGATGGGAAGCGCGACCTTCTCGTCGACGGCGGTCGCGAGTTCGGTGGCTGTGAACAGGAAACCGGCATCGCCGGCCAGCGCGATACCCTTACGATCGGGAACGCCGATCTTGGCGCCGACGGCTGACGGCATGGCCGAACCCAGCGTGCAGTACCCGCTGGGATGCGTGTAGCTGCGCGGGGTCGAGGTCGGCCAGTAACCGTTGGCGAAATAGGCGATCATCGTGGCGTCGGTGATCATCCAGCCGTCCTCGGGAACGGCGGCGCGCAGAGCGTCGAGAACCTTGGCGTGTTTCGGTGCAACCGGACCTTTCAGCATGTCTTCGATGTAGGCTTTGCGCAGGTCAGCCACCACGGATGAGCCTGTGAACCCGGCGCTGCCGTTGTTGGCGGGCAGTGCGTCTGCCAGCATCTGCATGGCGAGGCCACCGTCACCCAGGATCGCGGCATCGGGTGAATAGTCGCGCGACAGGTTGGCGGGGTCGATGTCGATGCGGATCAGCTTGCCGCCCAAGTGAAGGAAATCGTCATCGATCCAGATGTCGGTTTCCGAAAGTTCCGTGCCGACAGCTATCACGAGATCGGCGTCCTCGACAAAGCGGTGCGCGCGGTCGGTGACCAGCGCTGCGCCGACGTTGAGCGGGTGATCGTCGGGGATGGCACCCTTGGCTGCGATGGTCAGCACCACCGCGGCGCCCAGCTTTTCGGCCAGGGCCTGCAGCGCGGCACCGTCGTCAATGATGCCGCCGCCGGCGATAATCACGGGCCCCTTCGCACCCTGAGCCACCTCGGCGGCGCGTTCGATAGAGTCCTCGGCGGGATGCATGGGCCGTGCGATGGGTGCGGCCTCAACGGCGAACTCGGCCGCTTCGGCAATCTTGTCGATCGGAAGTTCGATGTAGCAGGGGCGGGGACGGCCGGTTTCGAAGATATCAAAGGCGCGGTTGATCGCGCCAGGGATCTGGCGTCCGTCGTGAATGGTCTGGGCGAAGGCTGTCAAGGGCTTGATCACGGCAAGCTGGTCGGTGATCTCGTGCAGGCGTCCACGGCCCGCGCCCAGGTCACCGCTGCCGTTGGTGCTGGCAATCACCAACATCGGCATGCTGTCGGCATAGGCGTTGCCCACGGCCGTCGCGATGTTCGTCACGCCGGGCCCCGTGATCACACAGCACACGGCAGGCTTGCCTGAGATGCGTGCGTATCCGTCAGCCATGAAGCCGCCGCCCTGCTCGTGGCGGAACAGGACATGGCGCATGTCGGCGTCGGCAATGCCCCGGTAGTACTCCAGCGTGTGCACGCCGGGCATGCCGAACACCGTGTCGATGCCGTAGGCCTTCACGAGCTGCATCAGGGCCTGTCCGCGGGTGAGATTGCTACTGGGCATCGATGCGTCCTTGTCGTTGGCTGAGCGGCGCATCATCGGCCCGCCAGCGGTGGTGTCAACACGACTGGAAAGGATCAGGTTAGCCGTGCGCGGAGTCGGTCTGCGAGCCAGTTCGCGACCGTGTCGCGGGTGCTGCTGTCGCGGCTAAGGGCCGGGCGCAGCAGGAAGTAGGCGCCCGGCGCGGCGACACGCGTCGAGAACGGAGCAACCAGGCGGCCGGCCGCAAGGTCGGCTTCTGCGAGGATCGTATCGCCCAGGGCAATCCCCAGCCCGTCGGCGGCCGCATCCAGCGTGAGGCTGGCGTTGCCCAGGCGCATGTTGCGCAGGTCATGGGGCGATACGACCCCGGCCTCGGCCAACCAGCGACGCCAGCCGGTGCCGTCGTCGTCGTGAAGAAGGGGATGGCGAAGAAGATCTTGGGGCCGTTTCACAGCCCGTGGCCCGTGTGTCAGCCTGGGGCTGCAGACCGGAAAAAAGGCGTTGTCGGGCAACGCGAGAAATCCCGGTGCGGCGGGATCGGGCCGGCCATAGGCAATTATGATGTCGCCGATGTCCTCGGTCGGACGCCTGCCGGGTTCCAGCCAGGTCAGATCCTGGCGCGGGGCGATATCGATCGTAAGGCCCGGGTGACGTTCCGTGAGATCGGCCATCTCCGGGACCAGCCATTTGGCCGCCAAGGCCGGAGCACAGGCGATGGTGATGTGATCGGCGCTGTCATCCTGGCCCAGGCTTCCGGTGATCTCGGCGATGCGGTCAAAGCTCTCGGTCAGAACGGGAAGAAGTCGCTGGGCCTCTGGGGTCAGGGTGATCCGGTTGCCACTGCGGCGGAACAGCGCCGTGCCCAGACTGTCCTCCAGTGCTCTGATCTGGTGGCTGACCGCGCCGTGGGTCACATTGAGCTCGGCCGCAGCGCGCGCGAAATGCTGGTGCCGGGCCGCGGCTTCGAAGGCGCGTAGGGCATTGAGTGAGGGAAGGCGTCTCATGGATCTCATAATCAAGCGATAGTTTTTCTCACGCAAGGATGGAATTCTTCTCCCTTGCGTTCACGCATGGTCCGGCCGACGTTGTTGGCCAACGCAACCTGTCTGACCCGTGAGGATCGCCATGAACCCGCTTCGCTGCCGCAACCCCGAAGGCAACACCCCCGTCCTGACCGACTGGGGCTGCAACTCCGAGTACGGTGCGCTGACCGATGTTCTGCTCGGCCCGGCGGACAACTATCATTGGCTGGCCACAAGCTCGATCTCGAAGGCGACGCTGAAGCGCGGCGACACCTTCGACAAGCAGCTTGCCATGAAGCAGCACCGCGAAATGGTCGATGCTTACGAATCAGCCGGTGTGAAGGTGCACTGGCTCGAAGCCGACGAAGGCCTGCCCTACCAGGTCTATGCCCGCGATTCGTCGTTCATGACGCCTTATGGTGCCGTCGTGACGCAGATGGCGCAATGGTGGCGCCGTGGCGAGTATGGCCCCGTGATCCGTTTCTACATGGACATGGGGATTCCGATTTACGACATGGTCACCGCCGGTTCCTTCGAGGGCGGTGATTTCGACATCATCGAACCCGGTTCCGTGCTGATCGGCTGGTGCGGCGAACGCACCCAGGAGCAGTCCGCCGAACAGGTTCGGGGCTGGTTCGAAAAGGAAGGTTGGGAAGTCCGCATCGCAACCATCGCCGAGCACTATGTCCACATCGACCTCATGGTCTGCATGCTGGCCGAGAAGCTCTGTGCCGTGTGTCTTGAGACCACCGACCCTGAGATCGTGGACTGGCTGAAGTCGAAGAACATCGAGATCGTTCCCGTGAACTATCAGGACACGATGGCTCTGGCCTGCAATGTGATGTCGCTGGGCAATGACAAGGTTCTTGCGCCGTCGCATGCGACCGATCTGGTCTCCAAACTCAAGGCCCATGGCTTCACGGTCTACGACCCCGATGTCGATGTCTTCACGCGTGGCGGTGGCGGCATTCACTGCATGGCCCAGTCCCTACGCCGCGAGCCGGTCTAACCAGCAGCTTCATCGCGCTGCTCCTATCGGGGGCAGCGCGATGAGCATTTTCACTGCCAGAACGGCTTTTCAGCTTCGGGCAACGCTTCGCGGCGGCTACGGACGATGTCGCGCAGCTGATCGTCGTCGAGCGAGGAGAGATGGCGCCGGGTCACTGCCCGCCGGCGCCACAGCAGGGCGGTTGGGATCAGGCGCTCCGTGCGGTCACCGTGGTCACGACGGTGGTGTGGAAGCGAGCTGTCGAGGTAGTCAAAAATATCATGGATCAAAGCAATCGTTGCCTCCATCAGGATGGAGACAACCATTTAGTCACGTGACAGCGCCGCACAAACCAAGTTTACTCCGAAGGCCATGAAGAAAATTCATAGCCTTCCATGGCCCGCGATCTCCCGCCGCTGGATGCCCTCAGGGCCTTCGAGGCTGCCGCGCGTCACCTCAGTTTCACTTTAGCTGCTTCGGAGCTGAACCTGACCCAGGGGGCAATCAGTCGCCACGTTAAGAACCTGGAGGACTGGCTCGGCATCGTGCTGTTCGACCGCACGGCTCAGGGACTAGTCCGGACTCCGGCCGGGGAACGCTAGCTGCCCGATGTCAGCGAAAGCCTGGACCGGCTGGCCGCAGCGACGGCCGATCTGCGCCGCCCGCGCATGCCACATGTGCTCACCGTGAGTGCCTCGCGGAACTTCGCGTCCAAGTGGCTTGTTCATCGTTTGGGCACCTTTGCGCAGGAGCATCGCGAAATCGATCTGCGGGTCGCGGCAGAGGGTCAGCATATCGATCTTTCGGTTTCTGATGTTGATGTGGGCGTGCACCATGGCGACAAAGGTCGACGGCACCAAGGGGCCCCACTTCAACTTCATCAGCATGGCGATCGATGCGGCTGTCTAAGGGCAGGGCATCGCGCTTGCTCGCCGCGCGCTGGCGACTCATGATGTGCTCAGCGGCCGTCTTGTGCCAATCTTTGATACCTTCCTGCGTTCGGAGGGTGGTTACTTTGTGGTTTGTCTGCCGTCACGCTCCGATGAACCGAAGATCGCCCCCTTCCGAGCCTGGATGCTGGAGCAGAAAAGACAAGACAGGGAAGCCATGGCACAGTTGCGTCAGCGGCTTGGACTGACGGAGGGATAGTTTCCATGGCTGATGCGCCCATCATGATTGTCACCGGCGGAAGCCGCGGTATTGGTTCTGCCATCGCGCGGCTCGCGGGTGAGCGCGGCTACGATGTTGCGGTCAACTACACGGCTGCGGCCGACCGCGCCGAAGAGGTCGCCGAAGACATCCACAAGGCCGGACAACGCGCCATCGCCGTGAAGGCCGATGTCTCCAACCCTGCTGAGATTGAATCCCTGTTCGCTGAGGTCGACAGCCAGCTTGGCACCGTCGACGTGCTGGTGAACAACGCCGGTATCTCGATCGAGGTGCCCGTGGCCGAACACGATCCCGATGTCGTGGGCCGCATCATCGACACCAACCTTCTGGGCCCGGTGCTGACCTGCCAGCAGGCGATCCGGCGCATGTCGACCCGGAAGGGCGGTAAGGGCGGCGCGATCATCAACATCTCGTCGATCTCGGCCGTTTATGGCGGCTTGCCCAACGACGTCGTCTATGCCGGTTCCAAAGGTGGCCTCGACAGCTTCACCCTGGGCCTGGCCAAGGAGATCGCGCCCGATGGAATTCGCGTCTGCTGTATCCGGCCCGGCCTGATCAAGACAGAGATCTGGGACGAAGGCATGGGCCAAGAGGAAGCGATCGCCATGGGCCAGCGCGGTGTTCCCTGGGGCCGTGTCGGCGAGGTCGAGGAAATCGCCACGGCGGTGCTCTGGATGGCCAGCGAAGAGGCAGGCTACGTCACCGGCGCCATCCTGAACGTCAGCGGCGGCCGCGAGACCTTCGTGCGGGGTGCGGGCTAGGCACTACTTTCCCTTGAACACCGGCTTGCGCTTTTCGGCGAAGGAGCGGGGGCCTTCCTTGGCGTCTTCGCTGTTGAGCATGCGGGTGTAGATCGGTAGGTCGCCGCCCTTGTTGTCGGCGCCGCGCAGCGCGGCAAAGCAGTCAGGAATCGACATGTGCATGGTGTGGCGCACCGCTTCCTTGCTGGCCTGGAGCGCCAGCGGCCCGCCTTCGGCCAGGTGATCGGCGGTTTCGCGCGCGCGGTCCATCAGCTTCTCCGGCTCGACGATCTCGTTGATCAGGCCCCATTTGAGGGCCTCTTCGGCGCCCATACGGCGGCCGGTCAGCAGGATGTCCATGGCGATGGAATGGGGTAGGCGGCGTGGCAGGATCTGGATCGCGCCGGCATCGGCGATGAAGCCCATGTGGACGTCGGGGATGAAGAACGTGGCGTGGGGCACGGCATACTGGATGTCGCAGGCTAGGGCGATCTCCCAGCCGCCGCCCACGGCATAGCCGTTGATGGCTGCGATCACCGGCTTGTAGAGGTCCCACATCTCGGTGATCCCTGCGAAGCCGCCGTCGTTCTTGTAATCCGTGGTGTCGGCAGAGGCATCACCGGCGTCGACGGCGTCGAATTCGGCGGCCCCCTCCTTCAGATCCCAGCCCGGTGAAAAGAACTTCTCGCCGGCGCCGGTGATGATGCCGACCAGCAGGTCCGGATCATCACGCAGGGTGACAAAGGCCTTGGACAGACCTACCGTGGCTTCGCGGCCGATGGCATTGGCCGGTGGATTGTCGAGGGTGATCTCCAGGACTTTCCCCCGACGCTCGGTGCGGACGACATCACTCATGTTCTTCTTCCTCAGGCTTCTCTGATCAAGGCGTCGACAGCCACTACACCCTCGCCCTCGGGCAGGACAAAGAGCGGGTTGATTTCGAGTTCGGCAAGGGTATCACGGTGGTCTGTGGCGTAACGTGCAACGGCAATCACCGCCGCCACCAGGGCGTCGAGGTCTCCCCTGGGTGCGCCGCGGAAACCCCCCAACAGGCGCGCGATCTTCAGGCGTCCGATGGCCGCGCGCACGTCGTCCTCATGGACCGGAAGCAGCAGGCATTCGGCGTCCTTGTAGAGTTCCACCAGCACGCCGCCGGCACCCACAACGAGTACCTGGCCGAACTGTTCAGAACGCGTCACACCGATGATCAGTTCGGCAACCGGCTTGGGCGCCATCGGTTCCACTAGGACGCGGTCGATGCCCAGCCGTGAAACCATGTCAGTGGCAGCCGCCTCGACGGACGCAGCATCCGCCAGGTTAAGCGCCACACCGCTGACATCGGTCTTGTGCAGAATGGTGTCGGACAGAACCTTCAGGGTGACGGGGAAGCCGATCTCGTCGGCCGCTAGTGCCGCATCGCCGACCGCCACGGCGCGGCCATCCGGCACTGGCAGGCCATGAGCCTTCAGCGCTTGCTTGCCAGCCCATTCGTCGAGCGCGTGAACACCATCGGGCAGAGGCGAAACAGCGGGGATGGCGAGGTCGTCCCGGCTGTCGCGCGCCATCACGGTCTGTTGGCGTTCCCCGAAGGTGCAGGTCTTGCCTATCGCTCCCATACCCTCGCGCATGCCCTGCATCATGGTGAGGCCTGTGGCATGCAGCGCCTCGCGGTCTGCCGCACTGGAATTTTCGGAGAAATGGTTGGTCTGGGCCACCGGAACACCCGTGGCCTTGCCGGCGTCACGGAGAGCCTCCAGAGCCTCCCGGGTGCCGAGATTTTCTTCGTGGGCCTGACTGCTTTCGATCACCAACAGGCCAAGGTCGGCGTTTTCCGAAAGGGCCTCGGTGAAGAGCTTCAGCAGGACGTCGTAGTTGCCCCAGTTCGTGGTGTTGAAGTCGAGCGGGTTGGAGATGCTGGTGTAGAGCTGCATATGCTCCTGCATCGCCGCCCGCTGTATTTCGGTCGGCTGCGGCAGTTCCAGCCCGTAGGGCGCGGAGAGATCGGCAATCATCTCGTTGTCGCCGCCCGAACAGGTGAAGCCCTTCAGTCTGCGGCCCGCGGGGACACCGGTGTGGGTGACGAACTTGGCGGTTTCCAGCAGCTCCACCGGTGTCGTGACCCGGATGATACCAAGCCGGTCGAACAGGGCCTGGTAGTGTTCGTCATCGCCCGCCAGGGAGGCCGTGTGGCTCATCGCCATCGAGGCGCCGAGATCCGAGACACCGGACTTCAGGGCAATGATTGGCTTTCCTGCCTCCAGCGCGCGCAGCGCGATACGGCTGAAACGCGGGATATCCGGCAGGCCTTCGACAAACAATGCAAAACAGGTGATGACGGGATCGTCGATCAGGACGTCGATGTAATCGGCGATATCCAGCACGGCCTGATTGCCGCAGGAGATGACGTAAGCCAGCGGAGCGGACCGTGCGTTCCGGGTGACAGCATGACAGAGGCTGCCGCTCTGGCCGATGAAGGCACAACCCCGTTTGACCCGCAGCCCGTCGCTGGGAATCGCCATCAGGGAGACCCCTTGGAGCTGGTTCGCGATGCCGTAGCAGTTGGGGCCGACCAGGGCGAGGTCACCGGCCGAAGCTTTCAGGTCCTCCTCGAGTTCGGGGCCGTCGCCGCCGATCTCCGAATAACCCGCCGCGTAGCAGATCACGCCGCCCGCACCCATGGCGTTGAGCCGGGGCAGGGTGGCGTTGGTGACCGTTCGGTTGACCCCGATGAAGGTGGCATCCGGGACACCGGGGAGGTCGTCGACCGACTTGAAGCAGGGAAGACCGGCCATCTCGTCGGTCTTGGGATTCACAAGCCAGACATCGCCGTCGAACCCCGATTCCAGTGTGCCCCGGATGGTCATCTCCAGGAAAGAACCGCCGACATAGCAGACGCTTCTGGGGTTCAACGCACGCTGAAGGTTCTTACGGCGTATCTCGGTCAGCATCACAGAAACTCGGTTGCCGGGTTGGTTGTTGATTTAGGCGTTCTGCTCGTGCGGGCGCAAGAGGTCGCGGCTGATGATGTGACGCTGAATCTCGCTGGTGCCTTCCCAGATACGGTGGACACGGGCATCGCGCCAGTAGCGCTGGATCGGCAGTTCCATCATCAGGCCCATGCCACCGAAGATCTGCACCGCATGATCGGTCGCCCGGCCCAGCACTTCGCTGGCGAAAAGCTTGCAGGTGCTGGTGTCCATGCGTGTGCAGGTACCCTGATCCAACTTCCATGCGGCCCTGAGTGTCATCAGCTCGGCGGCCCGCAGCTCCGTCGCCACGTCGGCGATCTTGAAGCTCACACCCTGGAAACGGCTGATGGTCTGGCCGAAGGCCTTGCGGTTGGCGGCCCAGTCGTTGGTCATGGCCAGCACGCGGCGGGTCTGGCCGACACAGTAGGCGGCCATGGCGATGCGCCCGGCATAAAGCCATTCGTTGGCGAGGTCGAAGCCCTGCCCTTCTTCACCTAGGATCTGGCTTTCGTGGACCCGGACGTTGTCGAAGGTGAGATCGGTGGGGTTGTAGCCGCGGGTGCAGACGGCCTCCATCTTGCGCACGTCAAATCCCGGTGTGCCCTTGTCGACCAGGAAGCTGGTGATGCGCTTCTGTGGTCCGCGCGGTGTTTCGTCTTCGCCGGTCACGCACAGTACGATGAAGAAATCCGCCAGGTCACCTTCGCTGATGAAGTGTTTGCGGCCGTTGATCACCCAGTGTTCCCCGTCCTTCACGGCCCGCGTCTGGATGTTGCGCGCGTCGGACCCGGCATTGGGTTCGGTCAGGGCGAAAGCCTCGGCCCGTTCGCCGCGCAGGGCGGGGTTGAGGTAGCGGTCGACCTGTTCTCCCTTGCACTTGGTCAGGATGTAGGTCGGTCCGCCCGTGCAGACCGTGAGGCCAGACGAAGCTTGGGAGAACTCGAAGGTCAACAGCGTCTGGGTCACATGATCGAGCCCCAGGCCACCCCACTCTTCAGGCAGGTGGCGCAGGTAGAGACCGGCCTCGATCGCTTTGCGCCGGATCTCCTTTTCCAGCTCCGGCGGCACGGCCCCGGTTTCCTCGACCATGTCCTCATGAGGGCGCAGCTCCTTCTCGATGAAGGCACGCACGGAATCGATCAGCATCACCTGTTCGTCGGAGGGCGTGAAATTAAGCATCAGGAGGCCTCCAGCGGACGCAGGATGGAACGGGAAATGATGTGGCGCTGGACCTCGCTGGTGCCTTCCCAGATGCGCTCGATCCGGGCGTCGCGCCACAGCCGGCCGATCGGCACGTCGTCCATCATGCCCATGCCGCCATGGATCTGGATCGCTTCGTCTGTCACCCGGCCCAGCATTTCGCTGGCATAGAGCTTGGCCATGGCGGCATCGGCATCGGTGAGCGTGCCCTGGTCCAGCCGCCAGGCCGCGTCATAGGTCAGCCACTCGGACGCCTCGAGTTCTGTTTCCATATCGGCGAGTTTGAAACTCACGCCCTGAAACCGCCCGATGGTCTGGCCGAACTGTTTGCGGCTGGCGGCCCATTCTAGGCTCAGGTCCAGCGTCCGCCGCGCCTTGCCGCAGCAGTTGGCTGCGACCATCACGCGGCCCGGCACCAGCCATTCGCCGGCGATGTCGAAGCCCTTGCCTTCCTCACCCAGGATTTGGGAGGCGGGCACGCGGCATTCGTCGAAATAGAGGTTGTTGACGTTGTGGCCGGGGTTGCCGATCGGCTTCGAACCGAGTTCGACCTCGAACCCCTTGGTCCCCTTGTCGACCAGGAAGGCTGTGATTCGGCTACGTTTGCCGCGAGGCGTCTCGTTTTCGCCGGTCACTGCGAAGACCACGGCAAAGTCCGCCCGGTCCGCATTCGAGATGAAATGTTTGTTGCCGCTGATGACCCAGTCGTCGCCATCCCGGCGGGCACGGGTCTTGATTCCCATGGCGTCGGATCCGGCACCGGGTTCGGTCAAAGCAAAACAATCCAGCTTTTCCCCGCGGACCACGGGATCGAGATAGACCGCGCGCTGGTCGTCGGTGCAGGCGCACAGGATGAGGCTGCCGCCCATGACGCACGAGATCAATCCCCAGGTCGTCACTCCCAGCTCCTGGGACATCAGAGCATAGGTGATGTTGTCGATGCCGCCGCCGCCGACCACTTCGGGAAAATGCGCGTTCCAGAACCCCAGTTCGAGTGACTTCGACCGGATCTCCTGCTCGATTTCCGGCGTGACATCGCCGGCGGTATAGACCGCATCCTCGTGGGGGTAGACCTCATCACGAATGAAGGCGCGGAGGCTGTCGCGCACCATGGTTTGCTCCTGTGTGAAGCCGAAATCATAAGCCATGACAATGTTACCTGCCTCTGATCAAACAGGACCCTGCTTTGATGGGCGAGCTTAGCCCGAGTGTGGGACGGTTGTGCAAGCAAATGAACCGTTTGACACGAGATCATCTGCCGGATGAGCATTCCCGATGCGGTTCAGCGCTCTTCGAGTTACTACGACCGGCTCAAACAAGTTTAGCAGCCTGGTGATCGAGGGCCACGGGCAGAGGTGGAAGACTGACGCTTGTGCGGTCAGCGCCGAGACATGTCGGCGATGTCGCGGTCCATCTGATCCCGCAGCGCAATCTTGGCAAACACGCCTGAGGTCCTCGGCATACTGATGTACTGCCCCTGCTCTTCGAGCGGGACGGCCGCACGCCGGGTCATGCGATAGAGCGCGAACGTACCCAGAGCGCCCATCGTGGCGGCCGGGAACCAGAAGTAACCCGACGGTCCGAGCATTTGCATGGCGCCACCGGCTACGGTCGGTCCGATCATGCCCCCGATTCCGTTGGCCAGCAGTAGCCCGCTTGAGGCCGCCACCATCTGTTTCGGCGTCAGGAAGTCGTTGGTGTGAGCAATCGACAGCGAATAGATCGGCGCGACGAAGGCTCCTACCAAGGCAACAGCCACCATCTGGATCGTCGAGCTCTCGGTGCCGACGAAAGTTGCGCCGACAGCGCAGGTCGCGCCGATGAACGCAACAATGGTCAGGATGCGGCGGCGGTCGAAGCGGTCGCTGAGGTGTCCGATAGGCCACTGCAACACGGCACCGCCGACGATGGATGCCGCTACGAACAGTGAAATCGTGTTGAGCGACATGCCGATCTTGTCGCCATAGACTGACGCCAGCCAGACAAGCGCTCCCGCGGTCGCGCCGCTGGTCAGGCCTGCCGCCACGCCCAGGGGTGAAATCTTGATCAGTTCCCGGATGCCAAGACGGTCCTGCTCCTCGAACTTCGGTGCGGAATAGGTCGTCAGGGAAACCGGTACCAGGGACAGGGACACCAGAACCGACGCTGCAATGAAGAGGTCGAAGCCGCTGGGGTCGCCGATGTTCAGGAGAAGGGGGCCCACAGCCATCGCCGCTGTCATGACGATCATGTAGACCGAGAGAATCTGGCCACGGTTCTCGTTGGTTGACCGGTCGTTCAGCCAGCTCTCGGCGATAATGTAGATACCGATGTAGCAGAAGCCGGTCAGGGTTCTCAGGCCGATCCAGACGATTGGATCCACAAACACCGAATGCAGCACGGCGATGGCTGACGCGATCGAGGCCAAGGCGCTGAACACCCGGATATGTCCAACATTGCGCACCAGTCTGGGCACGATGGCAAAGCCACCGACGAAGCCGGCGAAATAAGCGGACATGATCAGACCAGTCATCAGGCCTGAAAACCCGGCGTCCGAGGCGCGAATGCCGAGGAGCGAACCCTGGAGGCCACTACCGGCCATCAGAAACGACACACCAACGAGCAAAGCCCAGACGGAAGCAATGGCTGCAAACATCGCGTGGTCCTTGTCAGCCCGGAATCACGAGGGAGCGGGCGGTGGGGGTTGTGACGAAGCTGCCCTTCGCGCTGGCAGGCGCGCGCGTATGCAGGATTCGGCTCTGCGAATCCACACAATTCGCACAAAGATCACATGCTTGAACGGCATCGGTGTCCAGCGCGATTTGCATGGCCCCAACAGAATTGTCAGTCGATGGCCGGGCCACCTCTTGCGACGACTCTCTCGCCGGAATCAGCGCAGGAAGTAGGTCCGCGCGAGTGGCACCTTGGTCGAGGGAGCCGTTGTAGCGAGTTCACCGTCGGCGAAGACTTCAAACGTCTGCGGATTCACGGTGATCTCCGGCAGGGCGTTGTTGCGCACCATGTCGGCCTTGCCCAGCGTCCGCGTGCCGCTGATCGGGACCAGCGGCTTGGCGACATCCCAGCGACCGGCAACATCGGCATCCAGCGCGCTGGGATGCACGAAGATCGCCGAAAGCGTGTTGGGCGCACTGCCCAGGGCATGCCAGCTTTCGGTGTAAATCGTCGGTTCCGTGTTGAAGAGCGATCCAGAGGAATCGCCCATCGCACTCCAGATTTGCGCTCCGCCCTTGATGATCTGGCTGGCCTTCACGCCGAAGAATGCCGGGTTCCACAGCACGATGTCGGCCATCTTGCCGACCTCCAGGCTGCCGATGTGATTGGCGATGCCGAAGGTGATAGCAGGGTTGATCGTGGTCTTGGCGAGGTAACGCAGGATGCGGGCATTGTCGGCATTGTCGAAGGGTTCGTCCGGCAGCGGGCCGCGTTCAGTTTTCATCTTGTCGGCCAGGCGCCACATCCCGGCGATCACGTCCATGACGCGCCCCATGCCCTCGGCATCGGAACCTGCCATAGAGATCGCGCCAAGGTCGTGCAGCACATCCTCGGCCGCCATCGACTGGGGCCGCAACCGGCTTTCGGCAAAGGCCACGTCCTCCTCGATGTCGCCGCGCAGGGTGTGGCAGAGCATCATCATGTCCATGTGTTCGCCGAAGGCGTTCAGCGTGAACGGATTGGTCGGCGAGGTCGATGACGGCAGGCAATGAGTTTCGCCGTTACAGCGGATGATGTCGGGCGCGTGGCCGCCGCCGGCACCTTCGGTGTGGTACATGTGGATCGTACGCCCCGCGATGGCCTCCATGGTGCTCTCGTAGAACCCGGCTTCGTTCATCGAGTCCGTGTGAAGCTGCACTTGGAAATCGAGCGTATCGGCAACACTCAGGCAGGTGTCCAGCACCGCAGGCATCGCGCCGAGATCTTCGTGGATCTTCACGCCGATGACGCCTGAAGAAATCTGCTCTTCGATGGCAGCACCGGCATTCGCTCCGCCACGGCTGAACAGGCCGAAGTTCAACGGGAAAGCCTCCAGCGCCTTCAGCATCTTGGCGTTGGCCCAGTCGCCGCCGCTGTCGATCGACCAGCAGCCCGGATAGCTGCCGCCGATGATCGTGGTCAGTCCCGAAGACAGGGCATGTCGCATCTCGTCTGGCTGGCCGTAGTGGGAATGAACATCGACCCCGCCGGGCGTTGCGATCATGCCCTGGCCGCTGAAATGCTTGGTGCCCGGCCCGATCACCATGCCCGGCGTCACCCCGCCCATGATCGCGGGGTTGCCCGCCTTGCCGATGGCGCAGATGCGACCATCCCTGATGCCGATGTCGCCCTTCATGATGCCCTGCACGGGGCACATGATGACGACATTCGAGATCACGACCTCCAGCGCGCCGTCGGCCAGGAGTGCGCCACCGTCGATCCCGTTGCCGTCGCGCAGGGTCTTGCCCACACCGGTGATTGATTCCTCACCTGGCGTGATGTGGTCGTGTTCGATGCGAGCCAAAAGATTGGTGTCGCCCAGGCGGATACGGTCGCCGGTGGTGGGGCCGAACATGTCGGCGTAGCGTTCGCGTGTCATCGTGACCATGGCTCAGGCCCCCCGGAAGCCGCGTTCGCGCGCCCGGCGCAGCGCGGCCGCCTTCACGACGGGATCATGGATGGAGCCCTCGGTCAGGCGGTTCAGTCCGGTCACCTCGCCGGTGCCCGCGATCTTGGTCAGGATGACCTCCTTGGATTCACCGGGGTCAAACCGTGCGGTCGCGCCTGCGGGCAGGTCGAGCCGGTAGCCGAACGCCCCCGCGCGGTCGAACTCCAGCTCCCTGTTACATTCGAAAAAGTGGAAATGGGTCGAAACATGCACGGGCCTGTCCCCGGTGTTGAGCACCACCAGCGTCGTCTTGTCCACACCGGAGTTGAGTTCGATCTCGCCGTCTTCGGCCAGGATGGCGCCGGGTCGCAGGCCGGCCTCACGCGTCTCCTTGCCGGGCCGGATCGGCTGCCACACCGTGACAGTCTTGGCGCCGTCTTCAAACATGGCTTCGACTGAGAGCAGGCCCAGGAGCTCAGGCACGTCGGGCAGCACGTCATCGGTGGTCAGAATGGTCACGGCAAAGGCCATGACATCATCCAGCGACCGGCCGTCACGCGCCGCTTCCAGACATTCGTCGCACAACAAAGCCTGGGCTTCCGGAAGATTGAGTTTCAGGCCGCGCGCCTGTCTCTTGCGCGCCAGCTCCGCTGCAGTGTGCAGCGTCAGCCGGTCGAGTTCGGTCGGTGTCAGCATCATGGCAGGTCGCTCCCCTTGGGGGCTTACTTTAGAGGTGCAGGCGTTTCGGCCAAGCCCGAATGGGCCTAGCATGGATGTCAGATGCGGCCCGAAGGGGGAGATTGCGATGAATGTGGATGTGGGAACCAGGGGTGCTGAAGCGCGGCGTAAGCTCGCGGAGATGACGCCGACCTCAGCGGCCATGAACGAAAAGAGCGCCGATCTGCTGCCCGTGGAGATTGTGCCGACCTTCGAGATGCCGTCGCCGCTCTACATCCACTCCGCTGAAGGTGCGCATGTCACCGATGTCGACGGCAACACCTTCCTCGACCTCACCATGGGGGCAGGGCCTCACGTTCTGGGGCATCGGCCCAAGGTGGTTGAAGATGCTATGCACGAGCAACTGGGCCGGACCTGGCATCTGGTGCTCAAGAACGACCGTCAGCACGAGCTTGCCGAACTGATCCGCGAAGCTGCACCGGGCGCCGAAAAGACCGTCTTCTGCAACTCCGGCACGGAAGCCACGATGTACGGCATGCGGATTGCCCGTGCCCACACCGGCAAGAACCGGGTCGCTGTGTTCGACGGCTGCTACCACGGCGCGCACGACTACGCGTTGGTCAAGGCCGACCCGGCCAGTCCGCGCAGTGAACCGACCGCGAAGGTGCTGGGCAACGGCGTGCCTGACACCATCCGAGACGACACCATGCTGGTGCTGCCCTATGACGACCTCGCCGCGTTTGATCTGATCCGCAGGCACAAGGCCGAGCTGGCCGTGGTCATGGTCCAGCCGGTGCAGAACAGCGTTCCGCGCGCCGATGTCGGGCCGTTCCTCCAGGAATTGCGCGATGTCTGCCGCGAATGCGGTGTCCTTTATCTGCTCGACGAGGTCGTGACCGGTTTCCGGCTCGGCTTCGGTGGCGGCATGGAATACTTCGATGTCGACGCCGATCTCATGACCTGGGGCAAGGCGCTGGCCGGTGGCATGCCGATCGGCGCGCTGTCGGGCAAATCGGATGTGATGGCACCACTGGGCAAGACCTGGGGTGACCCCGAGGGCGTGTTCCTGGGCGGAACATTCTCCGGCAACCCGCTCACCATGGCCGCCGGGATCGCCGCACTCACCCACATGCGAGACCACCGGGACACCATCTATCCCAAGCTCAACGAGCAGGCCGACCGGCTTGCCGCGATCGTCAATGGCTTTTGCGAGGAGCGCCAGATCGGTGCGGAACTCCACAACGCCGGCTCGATCTTTCACATGCACTTCAAGCGCGGCATCAGGACATCACGCGATTTCGAAGGCTCCAATCACGAGGCCGAGCAGGAGTTTTATGTCCATCTGATGGCCCGCGGCGTGATCGTGCCGGGCATCCATCTCTTCTTCACCTCGACCGAACACACGCCCGAAGACATCGACACCATTGGACAGGCGTTTTGTGACGCCCTCCAGGACGTGCGTGACGACGGACTGATTTGAGTTGATCCGCAGGTTGCTCAGAAGCCTGATGACTTCTCGATCAGTGCGTTAATGAAGGTTTCGATGTTGCGTCTTATCGCACCCTCGTTGGCCAGCCTCAGGCGCTCGGCGGCCAGGAAGGTCGAGGAGAAGTCCTCCGTGTATGGCGTCACGATAGTCTCATTCAACACACCACACCATCGCTCCGGCGCGTCACGACATACTGAACGGTCGATGTGACTTCCACATCGAAGCCGGCCAGGGGCTATTCCAGTTCGATCAGGTGAGCGGTCATCGCCAGAGGCACGTCATCGCCGTAACCGATCAGCCCGTAGACATCGAAGGACGAGCACAGAGCCTCGCGAAACTCCAGATTGCCCACTTCGGACATCGAGAGCGGATCGGTTTCCTGGCCGCCAATCACGTCGACCAGCTCGATCCCGCCCTTCACATTGTCGGGGACCGAAGCGACCTGGGTTTCGGTCGGATGATGGATCATCTGCCCTACACGCGCCGGCTGGGCGCAAGCGGCAAGCGAAAGTGCCAAGCCGATCAGAAGATATCGTCTCCAAAGCATGGTGTTGTTCCTTCGCCAACCCTGCATTGATTTTCTGGGTTAAGGTTCGCGTGGGGCGGTTACGCCATCAATCGAATTGTGAGAAATCCGGCTTCCGCTTTTCGAGGAAGGCGTTGAACGCTTCCTGAGCCTCCGGAGCGTGCATCATCTCGGTGAAGAGCGGCGATTCTTCTTCCATGGCTTTTACCAGGTCGGGGTAGCCGCGGCGCACCAGCCTCTTGGTAATGCGCAGGGCTCGTGCCGGCTTCTGGGCCAGCCTCTTGGCGATGGCGAGACTTTCGGCTTCCAGATCTTCCGGAGCGAAAACGTGGTTGATCATGCCGGCGTCACACGCGGTCTCGAGGTCGAAGCGCTCACCCATAAGGAACAACTCCATGGCCTTCTGGTGTCCCGCGATAAAGGGCAGGACCATGGTCGACGCCGCCTCGGGAAAAATGCCGAGATTGGTGAAGGGGAAGCAGAAGCTTGCGTTTTCGGTCGCGTGGACCATGTCGCAGTGCAGTAGCATGGTCGAACCGATGCCGATCGCCATACCGTTGACCGCGGCAATGAAGGGGGTTTCGACCGTCGCGAGGGCAGGGAGAAACCGGTCGGCATCCAGCCCGCTGTCGGCGTCTCGGCCTTCCCTGATGAAGGAATTGATGTCGTTGCCGCTGGTAAAGGCATCACCCATGCCGGTTATCCATACCACCCGGATCCGGCGATCATCGTCGGCACCGAGCAGGGCATCGGCCAGCGCGGAATACATCTCCGGTGTCAGCGCGTTTTTCTTCTTGGGCCGGTTCATCCTGATCTCCAGGACGCCGTCATTGATTTCCGTCTGGATGTGGTCGGTCATGCGTTTCCTCCCGGCATGTTGGGATGGGCCATCAGGCCTGTGTAGACGCCGATGCCGCGCTTCTTGATCTGGCCGCCGATGATCACCTTCTGGATCTCTCTGGTCCCCTTGACGATCCGTTCAGCGCGTACACTCGTGTAGTGGAGGGCCACGGGGTTGTCCATCATGTAGCCATGACCGCCCTGAATCTGCAGGGCCTGGTCGCAGATGCGCCAGACCATCTCGGTGCAGAACAGCTTCACAGCGCTCATGCGGGCATGGGCAGCCTTGCGGTCGAGCCCGTTGTCATACTCTGGCGCAGCGATAGAGCAGGGCCTTGGCTGCCATGATCTCGACGGCCATGTCGGCCAGCTTCCATTCGATGCCCTGATAGTCCTGGATATTGCGGCCGAAGGCCTCGCGCTCTTCCGTATAGGCGGCGGCGATTTCGGCGCAGCGTACGGCGACGCCGATACAGCGTGCGGCGATGTTGGCACGCTGTTCGACAAACCAGTCCTTGGTGAGTTCGAAACCCTGGCCGATGCCACCCAGAATTTTCGATTCATGAACCCGGAGGTCCGTGAGCTGCACCCAAGGGTGTTCGCTGGGCCCTTTGTAGAGGGCCCTGGGCGTCTTCACGATCTCGAAGCCCGCCATGCCCTTGTAGAGCAGGAAGAGTGTTGCCTTCTTCGGATCGCCGTGCGGCTTGCGTCGGAGAGTGCGTTCGTGTGCTGCACCTCTTGCTCATGGGAAAACAGGCGGTCCTCGGCGAAGGCTCGCGCCCGCGCCTGTAACGCCATCTGGTCGGGGCTGAAGGTGAAATCCATGACGCACTCCCGGCTGTCATCTAAGCTTACACGTGGCTACCATAGGCCATGGATTGTTGGGGGAAAGGGAAGACATGGCCCTCGCCATGACACCACTGTCACCGTCTTTGGGGGTCGAGATCATCGGGCTCGATCTCGATACGGCATGGGAGGATGATGTCGCTGAGGACCTGCGTGCGGCCTTTGACAAGCATCATCTCCTGTTTTTGCGCGGGCAGGAGATTGACGAAGCCGCACAGATCCGCTTCGCGACCCTGTTCGGCCCGATCTCCCATCGTGGCGCCTATATGAAGGCGCGCGACTTCACCCATGTCTCCAACGTACGCGAGGACGGCATCCTCGGCGGCGGCATTCTGCACTTCCATTCTGACCACACTTTCTTCCGCCATCCCCTGCGCGCGATCTGCCTCTACGCAATCGAAGTGCCGGAGAAGGGGGGAGACACGCTGTTCAGCAACGTCGCGCTGGCCTACGAGCGCCTGCCTGAGGCCATGAAGATGCGTCTGGACGGGCGGCAGTCCTTGCAGCTCTTCGACTACAGCGGTGACTACAACCGCCGCACGCTGGCCGAGGATGCGCCGGCCGACGCGCCCTGCTGCTGGCATCCCCTCACGAAGACCGATCAGGACGGCCGCACCGTCCTGTTCATGCATGCCCACACCACCGCAGCCATCGAGGGGATGGATCACGACGAGACCGACAGCCTGATCGAGAAGCTTGTCGACGTGATCGCTGATCCCGCCATCGGCTATCGCCATCAATGGCGGCACGGCGACGTGCTGGTCTGGAACAACATCACGCTGCAGCACGCTCGGACCGACTTCGACCCCTCGGCCCGGCGCACCCTGCGCCGCATCCCCATCGCCGTCAGCGAAGCCGAGGCCCGTGACGAGACCGCTACCCCCGCCTGAAGGAGCCTTCCATGGCCACACCGATTGTCGATACCGAAGTCCAGTGGCCCAACGGCGCCCGCTGCGCCGTCATGCTCTCCTTTGACTTCGATGCGGAAACACTGTGGATCGGACGCGACCGGGCCAACTGGAAACGGCCGGGGACGCTCAGCCAGGGCAAGTACGGCGCGAACCTCGGCGTTCCGAAGATCCTGGAAACGCTGGAAGACGCCGGTGTGCCCGCGACCTTCTTCGTTCCGGGCTGGACGGCGGAGAACCACACGGGCCGCGTTGAGGCGATCCTCGAATGCGGTCACGAGGTCGGCCACCACAGCTATCTCCACGAATGGATTGATCCCGAAGACCCCGAAGCCGAGGAAGCCGAGCTTGATAAGGGCCTGGAGGCCCTGCAGAAGACCGTCGGGGTTGTGCCCAAGGGGTATCGGTCGCCGGCCGGGGAGACCAGCGGCAACATGGTTCGCCTGCTGACCGACCGGGGCTTCAAGTACGACAGCTCCATGATGGATCACATCAATCCCTACCGGCATCGGCTGGAGGACGGCTCGCCCGGCGTCATTGAGCTGCCCTGGCACTGGAGCCTGGACGACGCGATCTACCTGCTGTTTTCGATCCGCAGTCCGCGACCGGTCTTCACCAACAGCCACATCATGGAGATCTGGCAGGACGAGTTCCGCGAGATCCACGCCTGGGGCGGCCTGTTCGATCTCGTGATGCATCCCCAGGTGATCGGCCGTCCGTCGCGCATCGCGTTGTTGCGGGAGTTCATCGCCTGGATGCAGACCTTCCCCGGCGTCTGGTTCGCCCGTGGCAACGAGATTGCCGGCGCCTGGGCCGCGCAGGCAGGAGACGACGCGTGAGTTCAGGGCGCCGCTTTGCCGGCAAGTCCGCGATTGTCACGGGCGCGGCCGGTGGTATCGGCCGAGCGACGGCACTGCGGCTGGCGGGTGAGGGGGCATCCGTTCTGGCGGTCGACATCAAGAAGGCGGAACTCTCCGAAACCGCCTCGATGGCCTATGGCTCCAACTTCCGGACCATGGTCGCCGACGTGGCGGACCGTGCAGCGCCGGAGCGGATCGTGAGCAAGGCTGTCTCCGCCCATGGTGGCCTCGACCTTCTGGTCAACAACGCGGGCATCAGCGGTCGTGGCGGTGGTGCAGCGCAGGCCGGTGACGAGGAATGGGACGGAGTGATCGACATGAACGTCTCGTCGGTCTTTCGCATGTCACGCGCAGGGCTCAAGCACCTCACCAGTCCGGGCGGCAAGATCGTCCAGATCAGCTCCGTCTTCGGGCTGATCGGATTTCCGGATTCTGCCGCCTATGCCGCGGCCAAGGCGGGCGTGGCGCAGCTGACCCGCCAGATGGCGGCCGACTGCGGTCCGCTTGGGATCAATGTCAACGCCATCGCCCCCGGTGTCATCGAAACACCGATGACCGCCGAGCGCATCCACAACGATGCCTGGTACAACGAGGCCATGATCAAGAACACGCCGATGGGTGTGGGCCAGCCCGACGACATTGCCGGGGTCGTTGCCTTTCTCTGTTCGGCCGATGCACGCTACATCAACGGTCAGGTGATCGCTGTCGACGGCGGTTGGCTGGCGACGCGATACTGGCCCAGGGATTGATCCGATGAAGAACGTGCACAGCTGCGACATTCAGCCTCTGCCCGGCGCCCGCTTCGGTGGCGTTGTTGATGTCAGCGATGGCGTAGCCTTCGTTGCTGCGGTCGAGGCCGATCCGGGCCAGCTTCCACAAGCGCTCTACGATGCCGATGGCTTCCTGCTGCTGAAGGGACTTTCGTCCATCTCCGACGATCCCGAGCTGCTGATCCGCCTCAGCCGGCCCTTTGGCGACGAGGTGGAGGATTACGCCACAGCCTCGAACCGCCAGAACCTCCTGCATCCCGCGTCGTCGCACATCATCCGCATCTCGAACATGCCGCCGATGAACTTCGCGCCGCCCGAACAGCCGGATCCGCCACGAACCGAAGACGGTGCGTTGCCGGTTCAGTTTCCTCACCGGCGCGGCTGGCACACCGACCAGAGCTTCCGCCGCCCGCCGCCCGACATCTCGCTCTTCTACGCGCACCAGCCGGCGCCGCGCGACCAGGGCCAGACGCTTTATGCCGACGGTGTCGGTGCCTACGAGGCCTTGCCTGATGATCTTAGGGCGCAGGTCGAAGACCTGCTGGCGCTACATGTCGCGCCGTTCAAGGGCTATGGCGAGGATGCTGTGATGGTGGGCGATCCACCGCAGGAGCTCAACGAGCGTGACGGCCCCCAGCCGCAGCCCGTGGTGCGAACCCATCCCGTGACCGGACGCAAGGCGCTTTACCTCTGCGAGCGCGAGCAGATCGACTGGCGCAACGGACCCTTCGTCGGCATGGAACCCGGGGTCACCGGCGGGGGTCGTGACCTGCTCTATCGTCTGATGGAACATTTCACCCAGCCTGCCTTCACCTATGCCCATCATTGGGATCAGGGCGACGTGGTAATCTACGACAACCGCTGCACCATCCACAGCGCCACCTGGTTCGATGCCGACACGGTCGACCGCGTCATGTGGCGCACCACGGTCTGGGGCAATCCCGGCCCCTACTACGACGGCGAAGCCCGGAGCTGGGAAGTCGCATGACCGGTGGGCACAACGAACCCGTTTTCGACGCCGATGAGATCCTCGAAGGCATCACCGACTGGGTGCTGACCGAAAGTCCCACGGTTCATGTCGATGGCGTGAACCTGATGATGGACAAGGCCGAGGCCGCCATGGCCCGGCTGGGTGCCGAGGTCAGCCGTGAACCCGGCACCGACGGCTTCGGCGACATCGTCATCGGCCGCGTGCCGGGCAAACAGGACGGACCCGGTACTCTGGTTCTGGGCCATCTCGATACGGTCCACATGGTCGGCACGCTGGAAGATCGGCTTCCGTTGCGCCGTGAGGGCGACAAGGTCTACGGCCCCGGCATCTACGACATGAAAGGCGGCATGTTCACGGCCTACTACGCCCTGCGCCAGCTTCTGCGCGCCGGCGAAGCGCCGGAACTGCCGGTCACCTTCATGTTCATTCCGGACGAGGAGGTCGGCAGCCCCTCGACCCGCGCGCGCATAGAGGAGATGGCCCGCGCCCATCGTCATGTCTTTGTGCCGGAACCGGCCAAGGGTGAGACCGGGCGGCTGGTCACCGGCCGATACGCCTTCCTGCGCTTCACCGTGCATGTCTCCGGCAAACCGGCCCACGCCGGGTCTCAGCTTACACGCGGCCGCAGCGCGATCGCCGAGATGGCGCGCCAGATCATTGTCATCGAAGACTTCACCGACCGCGACCGGGGCATCACCTACAGCGTCGGCACCATTGAAGGCGGCACCTTCGTCAACGTGGTGCCCATCGAATGTCACGCCCAGGTCCTCTGTGTCGCGCCCTTCGCCAAAGCCATGGACGAGATCCGCGACAACATGGCGGGCCTCACACCCTTCAATCCCGATTGCACCGTCACGGTCGAGCCGGGAGTCGTGCGCCCCCTGTTCGAGGCGAGCGACGGCACCATGGCGCTCTGCGAACAGGCTGAAGCCATTGCCAGGGAGATCGGCTTTGACCCCGGCCACGGCCCTTCGGGCGGCGGTTCCGATGGCAACTTTACCGGTGCTCTCGGCATCCCCACCCTCGACGGCCTCGGCCTCATGGGCGATGGCGCGCATACCCACGAGGAGCACGTCCTCTATTCCTCCATGGTGCCCCGCGCGAAAATGCTGGCCGGGTTATTCCGGACGGCCAGGTGACTGTCACACCACCACGATGTTGCGGGGCAGCTTTGACAGCACCTCCAGTCCGCTGTCTGTCACCAGGAAGCTGTCGATGTAGGCTGCGCCGGAGCCGCCGGGCCAGTCTTCCCAGACGTCGAACTGGTTCTCCATGTTGAACACCTGGCCCGGCGTCAGGAAGCGGTCGCCCAGGTTCTGGCGCGGGCTGACCCAGTGGCTGCCGCACCAGTCCGGCGGCACGGCAATGCCCAGCGAATAACCACCGACAAACCAGACATAGGGCCGCAGGCCCGCGCTGTCGGTGTAGTCATCGGCCACCTTCTGGGCCTTGGTCAGGGGATCACCGACCTTGCAGGTCTCGACAATGGCGTCGATACAGCCTGCCGAGATGTTCATCATGTCGGTCCATCGCTGATCCGGTTCGCCCAGGCTGAACGTACGGTTGATGTTGACGTGGTAGCGGTGAAGCACGCCGCAAAAGTCGACAAACACCAGATCGCCCTGCCTGATCCGGCGGTGTGTCGGCGGGCTGTGATGGGTGCCGGCGCGGGGGCCTGATCCGATCATGGTGCGAATTCCGGGATAACCGCCGCCGGCTCTCGCCATCGTGGACACGATCACGGCTTCGAGTTCGGTTTCCATGACACCCACGGTAATCGCGTCACGCGCGGCGGCCATGGCCTCATCGGCAATACGCGCGGCTTCGCGCACCACGGCAACCTCGGCCGGTGTCTTCACAAAACGCAGCTCTTCGACCAGGAAGGAATGCTCTTCCACGGTCGCGCCCCGTGATTCCAGAACCGCCTTCATCGTGTCGTAGGTCCGTCCGTGGGGCGCGTAGCCCCAGGGTTGGTAGCCGACCTTGCCGTTGGTCAGACCGTAATCGGCCAGCGCGTCGGCAATCTGGCCACATTCGCTTCCGACCGATTCGTGGTTCAGCCAGCAGACTTCCCGTATCTCCGGCGTGGTCGAGATGATTGTGGTGTGGCCCTTGCCATCGAAGAACAGCGTGTCGTCGTTCTCGGTGCGTACCAGAAGACCGGTCAGGTTCTCCAGATGGTACCAGATCATATCGTAGCCGGTGAGCCATGTCAGGTCGGCCGGATTGGTGACATAGAGTGCATCGAGTCCGGCAGCAGCCATGGCGTCGCGGGTGCGGCGACGACGGTCGGCGTACTCTTCGGGTGTGAACGGCTGCTCCCAGTCGATCTGGTCGCGCAGATAATGCTGAATCATGGTGCCCCCCGGCAGTTTGTTCTGTGAACTGACAGGCGAGCCTAAGGCGAAATGCGTGATGGTGGAACGGTCGTCACATCGGAGCGCAATTGTGAATGGCCTTTCCAGACCGGCGTGCAAGACTGACTTCGGGAATCAGGGAGAAGCGGGTGATGAAACGCCGTCGTTTCCTGCAATTGGGTGCTGCCGCAGCGGGTATTCCGGCGCTTTCGCCGACAGAAAGGGAATTTGGTAGCGGCTCCGTCTGATTGATCGGTGCTGCCTGTCGTCGCCGTTGTGGGTCATCCACAGACCCTCGCACAGGATCGTGACTTCATGGGCACATTCGTTTAGTTAGCCCATCGTTGATTCGTCATGAGAGTGATTTCTTGGTGTCGCATCCGTCGGCTTCTTGCTCATGAATCTATTTCCCCCAGATGCTCAGCAGGGCGGTGCTCTGCCTTTCGTTAACCTGGCCGGGAACATTCGGATCATGCTCGTGTCTTCGCGCCGACGCGGCCGTTGGGGGGTGCCCAAGGGTTGGGCGCAAAAGGAGGAAACGCTCGTGGCGGCAGCCGAGCGTGAAGCCGCTGAGGAAGCTGGTGTCGATGGCACGGCGGCCGAGCTGCCGCTTGGACGCTACGCCTATGACAAGAAGATGCCGGAAGGTTACGCCCTGCGTTGCGAGGTGGTCGTTTTTCCGCTTCTGGTGCGGTCACAGGCCGAAACGTGGTCCGAAGATTCCACTCGTGTCAGGCGCTGGTGCGACCTCGGTGAAGCCTCTGAACTCGTCGATGATCGTTCTCTAGGCAAGCTGCTCGCCGACTGTTCCGGCGACGTCGCCGAACATCTTCGCGGTTTTGCTGCCCATCATCCCGAACCGTCCATCTTGCTATCGACTCAGGTAGTTCCACCACATGGAGCCTCGAGGCCATGAGTAATCGAAAACAAACGCTCGACAAAGACCTTGCGAAGATCGCTCATGTTGAGGCGGCGGTGCATCAATCCGCCGCCGGTGTCGTCAATCATGGCGTTGCGATCCTGTTCCTCGTGATCAGCGGTCTCATCGCGGGACTTTGGTCCGGAGTGGCGACCGACAGTGTTCTTGTCGTGGTGGCTGCCGTGCTGGGCGGCTACATGGCGCTCAACATCGGCGCCAACGACGTTGCCAACAATGTTGGGCCCGCGGTCGGTTCGCGGGCACTTACGCTGGTTGGCGCTCTCATCATCGCGGCGATCTTTGAAAGTGCGGGCGCGCTGATAGCCGGTGGCGACGTGGTTTCGACCATCTCCAAGGGCATCATCGATCCCTCCCTGGTCGACGACAACACAACCTTCGTCTGGGCGATGATGGCGGCCCTGGTGTCGGCGGCGATCTGGGTCAATCTTGCCACGTTCATCGGCGCGCCAGTGTCGACCACCCACGCGGTTGTGGGTGGCGTGATGGGCTCGGGCATCGCGGCGGTGGGCTTTGCGCTGGTCAACTGGGGCACCATGAGCGCCATCGCCGCAAGCTGGGTGATTTCACCGCTCATGGGCGGTGTGATTGCGGCCCTGTTTTTGGCCTTTATCAAGATCAACCTGATCTACCAGGACGACAAGATCGCTGCGGCTCGGCGCTGGATCCCCGTGCTGGTGAGCATCATGTCCGGTGCCTTTGCAAGCTATCTCGCGATCAAGGGCCTGAAGCGCATCTGGACACCCGACACCTGGACCGTGGTGGGGATCGGCCTCGGGGCATTCTTCCTGACCTGGATCATCGTCAGGCCGCTGATCCGCCGTCAGTCCCAGGGCATGGCGAACCGCAACCAGTCCCTGCGCAAACTTTTCCACATTCCGCTGATCTTTTCGGCTGCGCTGCTCTCCTTCGCTCACGGCGCGAACGACGTCGCCAATGCGATCGGACCGCTGGCGGCGATCATCCACACCGTCGAGTTCTCCGATATCGCGGGCAAGGTCGCCGTGCCGATGTGGGTCATGGTGATCGGCGCTTTCGGCATCAGCCTGGGTCTCTTCCTCTACGGGCCGAAGCTGATCCGCATGGTCGGTGCGAAGATTACGAAGATGAACCCCATGCGCGCCTACTGCGTGGCGTTGTCGGCGGCCATCACGGTGATCATCGCTTCGTGGCTGGGTCTGCCGGTCAGCTCGACCCATGTGGCTGTCGGTGCGGTGTTTGGGGTAGGCTTCTTCCGGGAGTACTACACCAAACACAGCAAACGCCGCCGTGCGATGGTGACCCGCTACAAGCCGGCGGATGTCGAGGCCGAGCGGCGTGTCGCACCTGAAGAGATTCGTCATCGCAAGCTGGTGCGCCGGTCCCACGTTCTCACCATTCTGGCGGCCTGGGTCATCACGGTTCCTGCGACGGCGCTGCTGTCGGCTCTAGTCTTCTTCTGCTTTGACCTGCTGAGCTGAGGGTGCGTTTGGTCAAGCGGTTCAGGTCTCGGACAGACCGAGTTTCTCGGCCATCGCTTCGCGCATTCTGAACTTCTGCACCTTGCCGGTGACAGTCATGTGAACGTCGTCGACGAACTCGACATAACGCGGAATCTTGAAGTGAGCGATCTGGACGCGGCAAAAGTCGATGATTTCTTCGGCCGTCGCTTCGCGGCCTTCCCGCAACACCATCCAGACCGCGATCTCCTCGCCCGTCCTGTCATCGGGCACACCGAAGACCTGAACCATGCCGATAGCGGGATGGCGGTAAAGATACTCCTCGATCTCGCGGGGATAAACGTTCTCGCCGCCGCGCACGACCATTTCCTTCACGCGACCGACGATGTTGGCGTTTCCTTCCGGTCGTCATCAAGGCGTCAATCCGAGCTGTCCTGCCCCCGGGCGATGATCGTCTTCTCATAGTCGATGCGGCCATCCTGCCCGATCAGCGTGATCGCGTCGCCCTCAACAACCACACTCCAGCAATCGTCGATCGGAGGCAGAACCATCACAACGCAAACC
Source organism: Rhodospirillaceae bacterium (assembly GCA_002722885.1). Classification (GTDB taxonomy): domain Bacteria; phylum Pseudomonadota; class Alphaproteobacteria; order SP197; family SP197; genus SP197. The sequence continues at coordinate 4,903 of PBNE01000010.1, read as the reverse complement.
CGGTCATCGGCGACCGACCACTGTCCCTCATAAAGGCCGTCCTTGGTTGTCATCGTAATAGTTCCATCGGCTGCAAAGAACTCCTTGTAGTCGCCGCCACCCAGTGCCGTTCCCAGCAAGGTGCTGCCAGTGAGCATGGCGCTGATGTCATCGCCGGTCAGCATGTCGCCGCCCTGGGCGACGGGAAACCAGAGCGTCGCCCCTACAACGGCCGCGCTTAGAACAGCCCTCTGGATCGTCATGTTGTCTTCCTCAGCATGGCGGAGCTGCCATCGTAGCCCACCCGTCTGTCCGCCGCACGGGTGCGATCAGCAAGCTGTTATTGGCGTCGGGATCGATGGATCGCTACAACATGCCGTGAAGAGGATGATTTTGTTCCGATGGAGGTTTGCGTGATGGTAATGGCTTTGAAGTCAGCGGGGCACAGCACCCTGGGTCTCGTCTTTTCCGCCATGGTGACGCTCGCGTTCTGGCACGCGACGGCCCAGGCCGAAGATGTCTGCATCCGCACGCCGATCTAGTATGTCGCGGCCTTGGGTGATCCGTTGTCGACCTCAGGCACGGGCGCGGAAGAGTGGGGCCTTTGGCCGCTTGATCCCGGTCCGCGCGGCATCCACCTCACCGACTATGACGTTCTGGTCGAGAGCGAAGGCCTCGACCCCGCAGGCTGGCGGCACGATAGCGAGGCCTGGTGGGTCGAGGAGCGCGGCTACATCATGGAGACCCTGATGTTTCCGATTCCGTCGGGCCGTTATGTCGTCACCGGCGGGCGGGAGGTGATGTCGGTCCTGACGATCGAGGCCCCCAATCAACGGGCTTGCGCCTTGTTGTCACACAACACTCAGTGCGCTTACGTTAGGATTGACTTGAAGCGCCGGGCTGTTTTTTGTCCCGGCCTCTCTTACAGGTGTGAGACAAGGATACGGGGAACGATCACGTGAGCTTCGACCCGACACGGTTCAGCGTGCTTGCGCGGCGCCTGGACGGCATCGTGCACAAGATGCAGGCCGCGCTGATTAGGACCTCGCGTTCGGGGGTCATCAGCAGCGGTCACGATTGCTCCTGCTGCCTTCTGTCCGCCGACAGCCAGCTGGTCACGGTCGCTGACAGCATTCCAATCCACGTCATGGTTGGCCCCGATGAGATGTCGCGGACCATGCATGCTCACCATCACGTGCTCAAACGCGGCGATGCGTTCCTTCACAATTCGCCCTATCACGGCAACTCGCATGCCGCCGACCTCTCGATCCTCGTGCCGGTGATCGACGAGAACGGCATCCATCACTTCACGGTGCTCAGCAAGGCGCACCAGGCCGACATCGGCAACGCCAGCCCGACGACCTACATGCCGACCGCACGTGATATCTACGAAGAGGGTGCGCTGTTGTTCCCGGCCGTGAAGGTCCAGGAAAACTACGAAACGATCGAGGACATCGTGCGCCTGTGCCGCATGCGCATCCGTGTTCCCGACCAGTGGCACGGCGACTTTCTTGCGTTGCTGGGTGCAGCACGGGTCGGCGAGCGCGAAATGCTGGCCCTGGGCCAGGAAATCGGCTGGGACGCGCTCAAGGACTACATCGGATCGTGGCTTGACTACGGCGACCGCATGATGGCTGAAGCCATTGCAGGCCTGCCCGCCGGGCGTGCGACCGGCGAGACCTGTCATGACCATTTTCCGGGGACGCCTGAGGAAGGCGTCCCCATTCGCGCGACGGTCGAGATCGACCCCGTGGCCCAACGCATCACGGTCGACATCACGGACAACCCCGATTGCCTGCCTTGCGGCCTGAACCTCAGCGAAGCCTGCGCCCGGTCCGCCTCCCTGGTCGGCCTGTTCAACAGCCTGGGTCAGGACATCCCGCCCAATGCGGGAAGCATCCGGCGGATCGACATCAGGCTGCGCGAGAACTGCGTGGTCGGCATTCCGCGCCACCCGACAAGCTGCTCGGTCGCGACAACCAATGTTGCCGATCGCCTGGCCAACGCTGTGCATTGCGCCATGGCCGAGATCGCGGACGGTATCGGTCTTGCCGAAGCGGGGTCAACTGAAGGGCCAGGCGGTGCGGTGATCTCTGGCCATGATCCCCGCTATGACAACAAGCCCTTCGTCAATCAGTTGGCGCTGGGCGATACCGGCGGTCCCGCCGGGCCGCGCGAGGATGGCTGGCTGATGCTCGGCAACGTTTGCACGGCGGGTTTCTGGCTCATGGACAGTGTCGAGATCGACGAGCTCAACTTCCCGCTGATTGTTCACGAGCGTCGTCTTGTGCCCGACACCGAGGGGGCAGGGCGTCACCGCGGTGCGCCGGGCTGCCGCATGACCATCGGGACCAACGGGGCTGACGTGCGCATGATCTATGCCAGCGACGGCACGGAAAATCCCGGCCAGGGTGTGCGCGGCGGTGTGTCCGGTTCGAGCGCTAGCCAGCGGATTGAGCGGCAGGACGGTCAGGTCGAGGAACTTCCCAGTGTTGGCGATTTCGTGCTTTCGCCCGGCGACCTGGTCGTCTGCGACACCTGCGGGGGTGGTGGTTATGGATCGCCGCTCGACCGCGATCCTGACCGTGTCCGGCGCGACGTTACGGCGGGGCTGATCAGCCGGGAGCGGGCGCAGCAAGTCTACGGTGTTGTGTTTGGCTCCGATGGTGATGTCGATGATGCCGCCACAGCCGCTCATCGAAGCAGGGCCGCCACGCCATGAGGATCGTTGTCGACACCGGGGGCACCTTCACCGACCTCGTTCTGGAGGACGACGACGGCCTGTTGCATCTTCACAAGACGCCGAGCCGGCCCGATGACCCGGCAGGCGCGGTTCTCGATGCCGTCGGGGTGGCTGCCTCGGCGCGGGAGACCACACCGGGGGCCTTGCTGTCGCAGGTCGAGATCTTTGTCTACGGAACAACAATCGCGACCAACGCCGTGCTGGAAAACACGACGGCGCGATCGGCCCTTCTCACGACACAAGGCCATCCCGACATTCTGGTCATGCGCGAGGCCGGACGCATGGGGCTGGGGCGCTTCGACTGGACCATTCCCTATCCCGATCCACTGGTCCCGCGCGATCTCACCTTCGAGGTGCCCGAGCGTATCGACCATGCCGGAGCCATCCTGACACCCCTCAATGAAGCGGCTGTCGTGGACATGCTTGCAGACCTGCCCGGGCGGGATGTCGAGGCCATTGCCGTGTCGCTAATATGGTCGACCGCCAATCCCGAACACGAGCTCGCCGTCGGCCGCCTGATCGAACGCCATCTGCCTGGTCTGCCCTACACGCTGTCGCACCAGATCAACCCGTCGCTGCGGGAGTATCGGCGGGCCTCTGCGTCAGCGCTCGATGCCAGCCTGAAACCGCTGATGAGCGTTTACCTCGATGAACTCGAAGCCCGGCTGCGCGAGGCCGGGCTGGCCGGCCGGTTGCTGATGGTCACGTCCAAGGGTGCTTTGCTTGACGCCGGTGCGGTCGCCGCGGCCCCGATCCATGCCTTGCGTTCGGGGCCGGCCATGGCGCCGGCGGCCGGGCGTCACTACGCGCGGGATGAGACCGGCGAGGGCAATGCCATCGTGATCGATGTTGGCGGCACAACCTGCGATGTCAGCCTTGTCTCCGGTGACCGTATGGCCTGGACCCGGGAGAGCTGGGTCGGGCAGCCCTACATCGGTCACATGACGGGTTTCCCGTCGCTCGACATCCGCAGCATCGGAAGCGGTGGCGGCAGCTTAGCCCGGGTCGATCGCGGCGGCCTGCTTCATGTCGGGCCGCGCAGTGCCGGTGCAGTGCCGGGGCCGGCCTGCTACGGGCTGGGCGGTGACGGCGCAACCGTGACCGATGCGGCCCTCGTTCTGGGTTACCTCGATGCCGAGGCACCGTTTGCCCACGGTCGCCCGCTCGACCTGGAAGCGGCTAGGGATGTGATATCCTGGCATGTTGCAACACCGCTCGGCATCAAGACCGAAGAAGCGGCCGCAGCCATCATGGCGGTCCTTACCGAAGACATGGTGAGCATTGTCGATCAGTGCGCTGTGGGTGAGGGCCTGGATCCTGCTGCGGCCACCCTGGTCGCGGGCGGCGGTGCGGCCGGTATCAATGCTGTGGCGATCGCGGCGCGGCTGGGCAGTCCGCGAACCATCTTCCCCGATACCGGCGCGGCCCTCAGTGCCGCAGGCGGCCATATCGCCGAGCTCTCTGCGGAGCATTCCGACATCCATGTGATCCATTGCGGCGCCTTCGACCTGGAAGGTGCAAACACCGTGCTAAACACTCTGATCGCTCGTTGTGAGTCGTTTTCCGCCGATGCCGGGCATGACGCGCAGGAGGTTACCACCACACTCTTTGCTGAGGCGCGCTACACGGGCCAGATATGGGAGATCGAGATTCCGCTGCGTCAGAGCGCCTTTCGCAGCGATGAGGACGTCGAGCAGTTCAGAGCCGACTTCGACGCACGGCATGAGGCCCTGTTCGCCCATAGTGATCCGGACTCCGATATCGAGATCATCGCCTGGCATGCCCGTGTGGCCTGCCGCCTGCGTGACAAGCCGATCGGTCTCGTCGCAGGCGGAAGCGACGATGGGACGATGGAACAGCGGCGCAGCGTCTTCTTTTCCGGAACCGGCTGGCACGATGTCCCGGTCGCCAGGTTGTCGAGCCTCGAACCCGAACAGCGTGTTGTCGGGCCTGCCATCGTCGAAGCCGCATTCACAACGATTGTCGTCGATCCCGGGATGGTCGCCGAACGCAGCTTATCAGGATCACTGGTCGTCGAGCCGTCGTCGGCTTGATGTGCTTTGAACGGCATGTTGCCTTGTGATCCTTCGCCCGCGAATTGGTCCATCCTGATGTTTGGTAAGGATGTCCAGATATTGTGAGGAAACGTTACAAGCAGAGGAGGCCGTGGGTCTGCTGAGG
>PBNE01000009.1 GCA_002722885.1 Rhodospirillaceae bacterium | reverse complement strand
TGCCGACCTCAGCGGTGCCGCCCTCTTCGGTGCCGACCTCACCGATGCCATCCTCAGGAATGCTGATCTCAGCAGTGCTCGCCTCAACTATGCCGACCTCAGCGGTGCCAACCTTAGCAGTGCCACTTTTATCGATGCCGACCTCAGCAGCGCCACGATGACGGGTGCCCAGTTCTGCAATAGTGTGATGCCGGACGGCACCACACTCTCCTCAGGCTGCTGAGTGGTGGGACGACTACCAGAGCCGGCAGTGAGCGTGGTGTGCTAGTGACTGAGGTGGGTGGTCATTGCCGCTAAGCCACAGCTGTGACTAAGCTGCTTCCAGCTATCTGGAGGCGGCAACATGAGACGTTTGTTTGCATTTTCCACAGTCTTGCTTCTGGCAGCCCCGGCATGGGCTGACTTTGACGATGGTCTGGCCGCCTATGACCGTGGCGACTACGGGACTGCGTTCGAGGAGTTCCTACCACTCGCTGAGCAGGGCGATGCTTGGCCCCAGATCCTCCTCGGTGCGATGTACTACTTCGGCGAGGGCGTTGAGAAGGATTACGCTGAGGCGATGAAGTGGTACCTGCTGGCCGCTGAGAAGGGGAACGAAGTTGCCCGTGTAGCTCTCGACGAAATCGCCTCGGAGATGACCCACGACCAAATCGCAGAAGCCCAGCGGCTGGCCGCTGAGTGGTGGGAGGACTACCAGAGCCGGCAGTGAGCGTGGTGTGGTGATGACTGAGGTGGGTGGTCATTGCCGCTACATGGGGGCTAACTCACAATGCAGGCTGCTGACGTGCGATCAAGGGGGCTGAAATGAACCAAGTTCGTGCTGTCGGGTTCCTGGCAGTGATGCTCTTTGCGACGATCACCAACGCACAGCAATCCACCATCCCAAGCTATGATGCCGCGCGGGATACATACTTCTGGCAGATATTCTATGTGTTTGGCGGGGAGACAGCGTATTGCGGCGTGGAGTTCGGCCCACAAATGTCACTCAGCATTACTGGCCAGGGGCTCACGGTCGAACATGCCTATCCAGCGCAATGGATGGCGGAGAGTTTTGGCTGCGATGACCGCAACACCTGCCCATTCCCGGAGTACGGTTTCGCGGAAGCTGACCTGCACAATCTCTGGCCGGTTCTGAGCAGCATCAACTCAAGCAGACGCGATGTGCCTTATGGGACAGTCGAACCTGATGAGCGACGATTTGAAATCTTCTGCCCTGACTACGAACGAGCAAGCGCCCCTGACGCTAGGGTGGAGCCCCGTGACGATATGAAGGGCGATCTGGCACGATCTGTCCTCTACATGGTTTACGCCTATGGGCTACCTCTTCACGGGCTCGATGAGCTACTGATCGACTGGCATAGGTCAGACCCACCGGACGAGACAGAGCGGTGGCGTAATTATGTGATTGAGCGCCTGCAGGGGAATCGAAACCCACTCATTGATGGAATGCTGCTTTGGTGACGCGTCACCAGACGACTTCACGGCGTCCGAAGCGCGATGCGCTCAGGTCAGGAGGAAGTGGTTGCCTGAAGCCTCACCCCACGCTTCCATGAAGCCCGCAAGGTGTGGCCGGTCAGCGCCTTCCGCTTCGATGTAAGTCACGACCTGGGAGATCGTTTCGTTGTACCTTTCGCGATCGAGGTGTCCCGTCAGCAAGCGGTAGCGCAGGTAAACCAGGTAGGTGTTGAGGACGTCGGTCTCGCCGTAGTCGCGTACCTCGCCCAGGCGGCCTTCAGCGACCATCTCGGCGACCATCGAGCCATCGATCCCGAACTTGCCAGGGAAGCCGCAGGTGCGCGCGATGTCGTCGAGCTTGACGCCTCTTGAGACACCGAAGTCGGCAAGCGCATCAAACAGGTCGCAGTGGTTCTCGTCGGAGAAGCGATAGCTGTAGTTGTCATAACGTCTGGCGGCTCCATAGAACCAGCGGGCAGAGATGCCGTGTTTCATGGCGCGGTATTTCAATACTGGTAGATCGAACGAACGTCCGTTGAACGAGACAAGTCGTGGCTGCGAGCGCTGGATGTGCTGGAAGAAGCCGGCGACCAGGTCATGCTCACTTGAGGTCGCTTCACCGCCGCAGCGAAGATCGCGCAGGAAGTAACGTTCCTGTCCGTCAGGCGATGTCTCCATCTCGGCTTCCAGGATGGCGATTGCTGCCACGACATGGAATGGCGGCTTCGGGAATCCGGTGCCTTCATACAGACCTGGATCAGGCACGGTCTCGATATCGAAGACGAGCAGGTTCTGGTGGTGCATGGGACGGCTGAGCCTCACGAGTGAAAGGGAAGCGTACCCCATCGGCTCCGTAATCGGATGCCGTAAGGTTCAATTGCTGCCTGATGGCCACACTGTTTCNGCCTGTGCGGTGAGCTGTGTCGCCAGGTATGCCTCGACGAAAACCTCGAAAGCGTCGCCGCGATCCTTGCGCAGTTCCNGCGCCTCGATGCGTCGCTCAAGCTCAGCGAAACTCGTAAGACCTTCGTAAAGGCGTGACGAGATGCACTTCTGGCCTCTGGGCTGGCGTTCGGACATTTGATGCCGTGCTAATGCCGGAACGCAGGCTTTCAAATCCAAACAGCTTTAACAGGAACCAGCTCGTAGAGGCCCAGATGCTGGCTGCCGAATGGTAGAGCTACCACAGCCGCCAGTGAGCGGTTTGGTGACTGAGGTGGCTNCCCATTGCCGCTGAGCCGCAGCTCTGACTATGCTGATTTCAGGTATCTGGAGGCGGCATCTCCCAGACGGGCTGCAATTGCAAACCTCATTGCAAACCAACTCCGCATAACCGCGCGACACACAACCGTATCAGATGCCACGAAACTTCCTGAAAAGGCGTACTGGCAAGAACGCCACGGACCAGCCGCAACAGCGCATCACGTCCGAGATCAAACTCAAAAACCGTTGTGCGCTTTGCGTACCAAGGATTCGAATCCCGCCCTCTCCGCCATTTCTATTTAAATTAACAAATTCAATGCATTAAAGTGCTCAGAAAGCACCAATACCACACACAAAAGCCACACATGGATGGCAGTTACCTTAGTCAGATGTTCTTGGTGAACCTGCACTTGAGATAGCTGGAGNCCCCCAAGAACTTGGAGCCAGCTCTCGGACCATTGCGCGCTGTCCGCTCAACGAGTTTAGATCCGCATTTCGGACAAGTGGTGTTTGATGAGTGCGTCTGGCGCAATGATGCTAGGTGCTCCGCCTTCGTTACCGAGGCATTGTTCACTAGACTGCTCAACTGGTGACGAACCGCGCTAANACCTTATGATGAGAGCGTCTCATTCTTGAAGCTCTTCACTTATCTGGCGAGTCCAGACTTAAGCACATTCGGCGGCATCTCCGTTTTGAACTCACAGTCTCCGACAAAGNAGATCGCTGTGTGGACGAAACGTTCGTCCAGGTTCAGGAACCCTACAAGTATCTTCTTCTACCTGAATGTTTATCTAANTGGNTTCTGAAACGATTGCATTCTCGATAGAGAACCTGGGTCCACTTAGCCTGATACTCTGATCCAAATATCCAACCTTTAATGTTCTTGATCTCGGCGATGAAAATGCCGTATCGAGATAAGACGAGATGGTCTATCTGCGTCGTTCCATTGCGTGACGGAATTATGACGTCATGAAGGCNGCTATAGACCTTTTGATCTAGGCCCCACCAAATTGCCAATGCTGTCTTCTTTTCGCCCAACCAGCCCTTTAACATGACATTGACACTACCCGTTTCCCGACAGCTACCTATACACAAAGTGCCAGAGAATCTGACTTCGACTCCGTGGATTTGCTGCTCTCATACCAATGAGCCGATCACAAATGTGTTCGGCTCACTTGAGAGCATCGTCGTCGGATGATCTGAATTGGTGAGTTTCCTCTTTTNAGACCGACGGTAGTGATATGCACAAGATCGACCCCAACCGCACCGACCTGATCGAGGAGTTCGACGCCAAGCCAGACGGGCCCCATAGCCATGAGCTTGCTCTGGCACTCAACCGTCTGCGCATCGGCCCCTTGAAGGAACGCTTCATCGTGGTCTGCACGAAACCGCGACGGGAGTGGGCCGTCGCCAGAATGCCACTCGAACGCGGCCAGCCGCTGGATTTCATCGAAGGTGCCGTGTTCGACAACGCCGATGACGCATCACGCAAGGTCTTCCGGCTGCGCTGGCACGCTGTGACCGGCCAGGAGGTCGCCTGATGAAGGAGATCGCTGCCTACACCAACATCTGGAGCGTAGCGCCGAGCGATACGCTGGAGGTCAAGGTCAGCACCTACGGTCCGTCGAGCTACCGCGCCGATCTGGTACGGGTGATCTGTGGTGACGACGACCCCGATCACGGCATCTTTCACGAACAGGAGCTCGACGCACCGTTCAACGGNAACTACCCCGGCCGCACGCAGGAGACCGATGGTGGCTCCTGCGTNATCGTCCCTCCCTCACCCCACCTTCAGGCGATGGAGAGCTTCACGGTCCAGGCCTGGGTCTTCCCTACGCTGCCCAACGACGGCGAACAGACGCTTCTTGCGCACTGGGACGAAGACANCCAAACAGGCTTCGCGCTGTTTATCGATGACAAGGGCGCGGCAGCGCTCCGGATCGGCAACGGCATGGAAGCGCCAGCAACGGTAGCCTGCNATCGGTCCCTTGCTAAACGGCGTTGGCATCTCGTGGCAGCGTCCTATGACGCCACAACCGGTGCTATCGCGATTTACCAGCGTTTCCACGGCCCNGCCTTCGAGGTTGATGTTTCCTCTTGCGCCACGGGCAAAGGAGGTTTCGGCACAGCCTCCGGGGCACTCGTGATGGCGGCATTGCCTGCACCATCGGGCAGAGGGACCCGTTGCAACTTCAACGGCAAGCTTGACCGACCGCGGCTGATCGGCCGGGCCCTCTCACAAGATGAGTGCAACGCTTTGGCGTGGGATAGCGCTGCACACGAGCGGGAACCCGCTCTTGTGGCGGCCTGGGATTTCTCCCGTGGCATCAGCGGCTCCCAAATCACTGATACCGGCTTCAACGGCCTCCATGGCACCACACGGAACCTTCCCGCACGCGGCGTGAAGGGGTTCAACTGGTCGGGCCACTCTCAGAGCTGGCAGCACGCACCCCAAGAATACGGCGCAATCCACTTCCATGACGATGACCACTACGACGCCGGTTGGGATACGGACTTTTCGTACACCGTGCCTGAAAATCTGCCGAACGGGGTTTATGCCGTGCGCCTGCGGGCAGGTGACGATGAGACCTACACGCCCTTCTTCGTGCGCCCGCCGCGCGGCACGGGGACCGCGAAGCTGGCGTTTCTCGCCTCGACCGTGACCTACATGGCCTATGCCAACTACCAATGGCATCAGCATGAGTACTACGCTGAAGTGACCGACCTTTCCTGGACACCGCTCGACAGGGACGACGTGTTTCTGCACGAGCATCCGGAGATCGGCCTCTCGACCTATGACACACACCGGGATGGCAGCCCCGTGCGCTATTCTTCAAGGCTGCGACCGGTGTTCAACTGCGCCCCGAAGACCTCGCTAGGCGGCTACAATCTCAATCTCGACACGCTGGTGCTCGGCTGGCTCAATATGTGCGGCATCGCCTGTGACGTCATCACCGACGAGGACCTGCACCACGAAGGCGTCCGTCTGCTCGAGCACTACGATGCGGTGGTGACCGGCGCCCACCCCGAATACTTCACAACGCCGATGTGGGATGGCCTGCGCAGCTATCTCGCGCGCGGCGGACGGCTGGCCTATCTCGGCGGTAACGGCTTTGTCTGGCGCTGTGCGATGTCCGACACGGCACCCGGCGCCATCGAATTACGCCGGTCCGAAGACGGCATCCGCTATCGCGATGAAGAACCCGGCGAGTACTACCTCGGCTTTACCGGCGAATACGGCGGGCTCTGGCGCCGCGTCGGCATGGCGCCGCAAGCGCTGGTGGGTGTCGGCACCGTCGCCGTCGGCTTTGATGCCTCCGGTGTCTACCTGCGCAGGCCGGAGAGCTTCGATGACCGCGCCGCCTTCATCTTCGACGGCATCGGGGAGGAGGAGATCATCGGTGACTTCGGTTACCTCGGCGGCGGTGCCAGTGGCGGCGAGATCGACGCTGCCGATGCTCTGCTCGGCACACCACCCCACACGCTGGTTCTGGCAAGTTCGGTGGGCCACTCGGAAAATACCTGGCTAGTGCCCGACGAGACCGGATTTCATCACAGCGCCATGGACGGCGCCCAGAACCCGCGCATCAAGGCCGACATGACCTTCTTCGAAACACCGGGCGGTGGCGCCGTGTTTTCCACCGGCTCCATAGCCTGGAGCGCCAGCCTTCCCCACAACGGCTGGAACAACAATGTCGCGCGCCTCTCCGAAAATGTCCTGCGTCGTTTCCTCGACCCCAAGCCTTTCACGATGCCCGACTGATCGCCGCGAAACCTGCGATCATAGAAGCCCGCGCGTGATCGCCATCAGAATGATGTAGCAGCCCGCTTTCGCCATGGTCGCCAGGAGCAGGAAGCTCCAAAGCGGTTCACGCAGCACGCCAGCCGCGACAGTGAATGCATCCCCTCCAATCGGTGCCCAGCTCAGCAGCAGGCTCCAGCGACCCCACGTCCGATAACATCCCGTGGCGCGATCCAGTGTCTCTGCCCGGACCGGGAACCAGCGGCGCTCGCGGAAGCGCTCCATCCAGCGGCCCAGGAGCCAGTTGACGACAGCGCCCAGCACGTTGCCGACGGTTGCCACAATTACGAGCAGAACCGGCGAGAGATCACCGAGAGCCAGCAGCGTCACCAGCACCGCTTCGGACTGCGCAGGAAAGATCGTGGCCGCCAGTAACGTGGCGGCAAACAGGCCGGCAAGGGAGGAAAGAATGTCCTTGGATGCGCAGTGTGCTCACGGGCGACTGAAGCAGAAACCGATGGCGTCCGCCCCGGCTGCAACAGCATCAGCCAGGAGCAAATACGTCTGTCACAAGGAAAGCTGTGGTGGGCGCACAAGGACTCGAACCTTGGACCCGCTGATTAAGAGTCAGCTGCTCTACCAACTGAGCTATGCGCCCACAGCGGCGCGCGTATAGCAGAGCCCACGGGGGCTGTCGAGGCGTTGTGACGTATGAGGACTATGATTGCGCACAACACGCGTCGTGAAAGCTGACAAGTCAGGCCTATGAAGACACACTGATGGCATCGCAGCCACCAAGAAGGCCGTCATGCGTGCCCTTGTGAGCATGCTTTCCGTTCTCTCCGTCAACGCCATCATGGCGCTGCAGCCGGCATCGGCGCAGCAGACCGTGAAGATCGGGGCCTAGTACTTCCCGCCCTATGTGACCAACACACCCGAGGCACCCGGTGTCGGCGGCATGGTGGCCGACATGGTTCTGGCGATGAACGAGGTCCAGGACGAGTACCACTTCGAACTCGTCCCGAACTCGGCGACCGACCGCTACAGCGATCTCGAAGCTGGCAAGTTCGATATGCTGGCCTTTGAGAGCCTCAACTGGGGCTAGGAAGGCCGCGATGTCGGGGCATCCGACGTCTACATGGGCGATCAGGAAATCTATGTTGCGGCGAACGGCAGCGATCTCGCGCTGTTCGACGACATCACCGGTCAGAAAATCGCGGCGGTCTACGGCTATCACTACGGATTCGCCGACTTCAATGGCGACCCTGCCTATCTGCAGCAGGCCTATGCCGTGGAGCAGCCGCTCAATTCCTGCACTTCGCTCTACTATGTTCGTGACGGCCGGGTTAATGTTTCCATCGTGCCCGACATCTATCTCCAGAAGTTCCTGGAGGCCTATCCGCAGTACCAGGGCCGCTTCATGGCCGGGCCTCAGCCCGATCAGGTCTACGAGCATTCGATTGTGATGAGCGAAGATGCGCCGACCGCGCTCGACGAGATCGTGAGGCAACACAGTGGCGGCAGCCGACGGGTGGCCATGGATCACTGCGGGCCGCCGTTGACTCTAGCCCTGCCCGACGCCGGGTTTGTGCTTTACGAAGCCCAGGAACCGATCGAGCGTGCCCGTGCGGTCAAGTCCGACGAGGAAGTCCAATGTATGCGCATCACCCGTGCAGTCGCCGAACACGGCATGGTCCGCATGCGGGATGCTCTCGTGCCTGGAATCACGGAAAATGGGCTCTAAGCGGTTCTGGCGGAAACCAACATTGCCTACGGCGGTGAATGGCTTGAATGCCGTCTGCTGACCTCGGGCTAGCGGACGAACCCCTGGCTTCAGGAAGCGTCCGACCGTCCGGTTGCAGACGGAGACCTCGTAGCGTTCGACACCGACATGATCCGCCCCTTTGGCTATTGTGCGGATATCTCCCGCACCTATCACTGCGGGCCCGGCAAACCCTCTGCACGCCAGCGCGACATGTACCGTATCGCCCACGAGGAAATCCTTCACAACACCGCCCTTCTTAAAGCGGGGGTCACGCTGTATGAAATCGCGCCTAAAGCCTGGAAGGTACCCGCACAATACCAGGAGAACTGCTACCCCTTCATCGCTCACGGGGTCGGTCTGTGCGATGAATGGCCCAACTGCTACACGCCCGACGTTCTGGCGACACAGGATTAAGGCGGCATCGTGCTGGAAGCAGGCATGACCCTGTGTGTCGAAAGCTAAATAGGCGAGACCGGTGGCCCCGATGGTGTGAAGTTGGAGCAGCAGGTTCTGGTCACCGACGGCGAGCCGGTGCTGCTGTCCGACTTTCCGTTCGAACCCGAACTGATGGCATCAGGTTGACACCAACCTCTTCCGCTAGAGAGTTCCGCCACTGGGCCTGCGCGGGATCGGGATATCGCGATGCACATGGACACTGGCCAGCAGGCCAAAGCCGACCATCAGGGTGAGCATCGCCGTACCACCGTAGGAGATCAGCGGCAGGGGTACGCCGACGACAGGCACCAAGCCCGTGACCATGGCGATGTTGATGAAGACATAGAGGAAGAAGGCCACGACCACGCCCAGGGCGAGGAGACGGCCAAACTGGTTGCTGCTGCGCAGCGCCACACCGAAGCCATAGGCGATGATCAGCAGATAGAGGGCGATCAGCAGAAGAGCGCCGACCATGCCGATCTCTTCGGCCAGCATGGTGAAGATGAAGTCGGTCTGTTTCTCCGGTAGGAAGTTCAGATGACTCTGGGTGCCTTCGAGAAAACCCTTGCCGAACAGGCCACCGGAACCGAGCGCGATCTTGGACTGGGTGATGTTCCAGCCCGCGCCCAAGGGGTCGAGTGAGGGATCGAGGAACACCTCGACACGCTGGCGCTGGTAGTCGTGCAGCATGTTCCAGACGACGGGGAGCGCGCCCAGCGTCACGATGAAGGCACCGACGAACCAACGCAGCGCGATACCGGCCAGAAACATCAGGGTCACACCACCGGCAACGATCATCATGGCGGTGCCGAGATCGGGTTGGCGCAGGACCAGAGCGGTCGGCAGAGCAATCAGAACCAGCGGCAACAGCAGACTGGTCCATTTGCTCGCCTGCTCGGGACTGAGGCCATGGAAGTAACGCGCCAGAACCAGCATCAGCGCGATTTTCATAATCTCCGAGGGCTGCAGCTGGAACTGGGAGCCCGGCAGGCTGATCTCGATCCAGCGCTGTGCGCCCATACCGATGCTGCCCTTGAACTCAACGGCAACCAGCAGGAGAAGCGCACCGCCATAAACCGCGTAGGAGAAACGATGGAGCGTGCGGATGTCGACCAAGGCGATCATCACCATAAGCATCAGCCCCATGGCAAACCGCACCATCTGGGCGAAAGCCCAGGGTCGCAGGTCGCCGCCGGCAGCCGAGTACAGCATGGCGAAGCCAAGTCCCGCCGTAAGCAGGATCAACGCGACCAGCCCCCAGCTCATGCCGCCGAGTTTCTGGCCGATCGTCAGGCTTTCTGTACCGAAACGGTCTCCCCACGCCACCATGTTTCAGACGTCCTGGCCAAGCGGGTCGCCGATATCTTCGCCCATAGGCCAGCGCACCGACTCCCGCCGCTGGGCCTCGCGCAGCACGTCTCGCGCAATCGGAGCGGCCGCGGTCGAGCCGCCGCCACCATGGTCAACCACAACGGCACAGGCATAGCGCGACGCCTGGAGCGGCGCATAAGCTACGAACAGCGCATGATCACGCTCGTTCCATGGGATCTCCTCGAGTGACCGATTGGCTTCGCGATCGGCGGCGGTCATGCGGCGCACCTGTGCCGTGCCGGTCTTGCCCGCCATCTCCATTCCCTCATCCTCTATCCGGGCGCGAAAGGCCGTTCCGCCGTCGGGGTTGTTGACCACGTCATACATACCCTGGCGGACAACCTCGAGATGTTCCTCGTTGACACGCAACGGCTCAAAGAGTGGGATAGCCGGTGACGCAGCAGACCGTGCCAGGCGTGGCTTGACCCTGACGCGCCCATTACCCAGGCGCGCTGCCATAACGCCCAGTTGCAGCGGTGTTGCCAGAACATGACCCTGGCCGATGCCCGCATTGACGGTTTCACCGCCCAGCCATCCTTCGCCAAGCACGGCCTCCTTCCAGGCCTTGGTCGGAATCAAGCCGGACTCTTCGCCAGTCAGCTCGATGCCCGTTTCCATGCCGAGACCAAAGCGGGAGGCCATCTCCGCGATGTTGTCGACGCCCACGCGATGCGCGATCTCGTAGAAGTAGACATCACAGGACACCTTGTGGGCCTCAACCATATCGACATGGCCGTGACCCCAGTGGCGCCAGCACCCGAAGGTATGATTACCGAGCTCGTAAAAGCCGGGACAGTAAATGTCTTCATCCGGCGTCACGACACCATGTTCGAGAGCGGCCAGGGCCACGATCATCTTGAAGGTCGAGCCAGGCGGGTACTGACCGGCGATGGGTTTGTTGATCAGCGGCGTACGCGGATCGTTCAGTAGGCCCTGCCAGACCTCGCTGCTGAGCCCGTAGTTGAAGGCGTTAGGATCAAAACTCGGCGTCGAGACCAGAGCCAAGACATCACCGTTCAGCAGGTCGAGCACTGCGACGGAACCGGTCTCTTCGCCCAACCGACGTGCGGCAAAGGCCTGCAGGCCCATATCAACCGTCAGGCGCAGATCATCACCACTATCACCTTCGATCCTGTTGAGCTCACGAATCTCGTGGCCGTAGGCGTTGACCTCGACATGACGTGTGCCGGCCGAGCCCCGGAGATCGAGCTCGAACACCTTCTCAACACCGTTCTTGCCGGTCCTGAAGCCGGGAAGTTCCAGCAGGCGTTCCCCGGTAAGTTCCACTTCCGAAACGGCGCTGACATAACCGGTGAGGTGGGCCGCCAGCTCACCATATGGATAAAAGCGGCTCTGACCGGTCTCGATCAGAACGCCCGGGAGTGCAGGTAGGTTGACTTCAATCTTCGTGACATCGGTCCAGGAAAGATCTTCACGCACGGTCACCGACACAAAGTCACTGCGACGGCTGACTTCGCGCAGCACATCATGCACATCACGTTCGGAGAGTGAGATCAGGGAAGCGATGCGTTCCAGGGTCTCGGGAACGCTGTCGGTCTGTTCGGAGATCAGGACCAGCTGATAGGTCCGCCGGTTGATCGCCATGCCTTCGCCGAATCGATCGACGATCAGACCACGCAAGGGGGGCAGGAGCCGAACATTGATCCGGTTCTCTTCGGCAAGAACCTCGTAGTCAGAGGCGTCGACGACCTGAAGCTGATAGAGCCGAGTCACGAGGCCGGACACAAGCAGAAACTGACCGCCAGCCAGAAAGAGCGCCCGGCGCGTGAACTGCTTGCGCTGGTCGATGTCCTGGCGCATGTCAGCCTCGGGCGACTGCCGGAATCTGAGGCATGGGCAGAAGAACCTGACAACGGGTCAGCAACCAGACGATGAGCGGAAAGACCAGGACAGTCATGGCGGCCTGCGCCAGCACATTCAGGATCGACAGGGCCTGTAGCGTGTAAACACTCGCCACGAGCCACCCGAACAGGGCGGCCGGCAGAGCAATCAGGGCGAAGCTGAACCACAACACATGGAAGGGCTTGCCCAGAGCGTGGCGCCGCTTCGCCATCGCCACCCGCCGCACGACAATCAGTATAAGTGCCGTCACACCGAGCGGGGCACCGGTCACAAGATCAGCCACGATGCCAATAGAAAAGGCCGCCCCATAGGACATCAGATCGGGCCGGTAGATCACCCAGAAGAAGACAGCGATCACGCCCAGCTGGGGCATGACCGTGCCGATATGGCTGATGTAGAGCGGCGTTGCCGTCGCCAACACCAGAATAATGCCGGTCAGCGGTGGAGCCAGCGCAACAATGGCGTTGCGCAGCTTGCGGACATCCCCTTCCATCACCACAGCTCGCCTGTCGCACCGGCCTCCCGGGTCGAAGGTAACAGCCCCGGAAGGGCGTAGTCGAGGACACGGACATGTTCGATAACGGCAGGATCAACAAACGGCGTGACATGCCAGACGCCGTCTTCAAGACCCGTGACCACGCCCACCGGAATACCCGGCGGCAGCATGGCGCCCTCACCGGAGGTGACGAGCCGGTCTCCGGCCACAATTTCGCTGCTATCGGCGACAAACATCAGAGAGAGGACATTGGAGTTGTCGCCCGCCACAATGGCCGGGTCACGTGACGACTCGAGCGCAACCGGGACCCGACTGTTGAGATCGGTCAGGAGCAGGATGCGGGAGCTGCGTGTGCCAACCTCGATGATACGGCCCAGCATACCGTACGACGTGACAACGGCCTGACCGACATCAACGCCATCAGCAGACCCGGCGTTGATCAGGGCTGTTCGAACGAAACTGCCGCTCGACAGGCCGATAATCCGGGCCGTCACAAATGCATTGCGGGGCTCTGCAACAGTAGAGAGAAGGCCGCGGAAATCGGCATTCTCCGCTTCAAGCTGACGGGCTTCGGTCTGCCAGTGCAGCAGCCGCTCGTTCTCGAGCCGCAGGCGCTCGTTTTCTTCGTAGACATCAAAGAAATGATCGACTTCGGCAATACCGGCATCCAGAGCCGCCATGGGGCGTGATGCGATCTCAATCACGGGCGCCAGAACATCCACGGCCTGGGCACGCACCGTGGATACGGCGGGATGCTCGACACGGCTGAGCACCATCAGACCGATCGCCAGGCCGACAAACAGCGGAAAGACTAAGCGCTGGACGACATAGCTCAGGGAAAGCGCCGACTTCCACATTTGCAGCCCCCTTCCCTATCCGGTGAACGGACGCCTCAGCCAGCCTCGCTGTAGAGGACCTGCTTGAGAGTCTTGCGATCCTCAAGCACACGGCCGGTCCCCAGCGCAACACACGACAGCGGCTCATCACCAATCGACACCGCCAGGCCGGTGGCGTGACGCAGCACGTTGTCGAGATTGCCCAGCAGCGCACCACCGCCGGTCAGCACAATGCCCTTGTCAACGATATCGGCCGCCAGTTCCGGCGGCGTTTGTTCAAGTGCGGTCTTCACCGCTTCGATGATCTGGCCAACGGGTTCGGCCAGGCTCTCGGCGATCTGGCGCTGGCTGATCACCAGCTCCTTCGGCACGCCGTTCATCAGATCACGGCCCTTGATCTCCAGGGTCGGACCCTCACCATCATCGGGCGGACTGGCCGAGCCGACGGACTTCTTGATCCGCTCGGCTGACGACTCGCCGATCAGCAAGTTATGGGTGTTGCGGATGTAACGGATGATCGCTTCATCCATCTTGTCGCCGCCCACACGCACAGAGCGGGAGTACACAATGCCGCCCAGCGAGAGCACGGCGACCTCGGTCGTGCCACCGCCGATATCGACAACCATGGAGCCGGTTGGCTCAGTCACCGGAAGCCCGGCACCGATGGACGCGGCCATGGGCTCTTCAATCAGGCCGACCTTGCGGGCACCGGCCTGCAGGGCGGCATCCTCGATCGCGCGTCGCTCCACAGCGGTCGAACCGGACGGGACGCAGATGATCACTTCGGGGCGCGCAAAGGTCGAACGGTTGTGCACCTTGCGAATGAAATGCTTGATCATCTCTTCGGCAACGTTGAAGTCGGCGATCACACCATCACGCAGGGGCCGGATCGCTTCGATATGGCCCGGAGTGCGGCCGACCATCAACTTGGCCTCTTCGCCCACCGCCAGAACCTGCGGTCGCCCACGGCGGTTGTCGATCGCGACGACCGAGGGCTCGTTGAGCGCGATGCCACGCGATTTTACGTAAACTAACGTGTTGGCCGTGCCGAGGTCGATCGCCATGTCGGATGAGAAAAAACGGGACAGCATGGTTGTTCAGTTATCTCCCAGAAGCGGATCGTTGTGATTCCGCCGGACCAGTTCTTGTTTGCCCATCAAGCCAAAGTTGAACACTGCACTGCAACATAACCTGAAACTGCCGGCTCACACTGCGATTCCCTAGTGTTTTTGGGCACCTGCACCACGCTCTTCATACCATGAACGCGGTTCGGCCTTAACCAGAAAGTCGTGCGGCGCAGCACCAGAGACGTGATGCGCCGCACATTAGGGCCCGAAAACGGCGCAACCAAGGCAGTTGCGCCGAAAAAGGGCTCAGTTCCGCGACTTGTCGACCATACGGTTCTGAGCGATCCACGGCATCATGCCGCGCAGACGCTCGCCGACCTCTTCGATCGGGTGTTCGGCCGCACGGCGGCGGGTCGCCTTGAAGCTGGTCTGGCCAACCTCGTTCTCGAGCATCCAGTCACGCGCAAACTTGCCGGACTGGATTTCATCAAGAACTTTCTTCATCTCGGCCTTGGCCTCGTCGCCGACGATCCGCGGACCACGGGTGTAGTCGCCGTACTCAGCGGTGTTCGAAACCGAATAGCGCATGTTGGCGATGCCACCTTCGTAGATCAGGTCCACGATCAGCTTCACTTCATGCAAGGTCTCGAAATAGGCCATCTCCGGCGCGTAGCCGGCTTCGACCAGAGTCTCGTAGCCCGCCATGATCAGCGAGGTGAGACCGCCGCAGAGCACGACCTGCTCACCGAAGAGATCGGTCTCGCATTCTTCGCGGAAGGTCGTCTCGATGATGCCAGCGCGGCCGCCACCGATTGCCGAAGCATAGGAAAGACCGATCTCCTGAGCCTGACCGCTGGGGTCCTGATCGATCGCGATCAGGCAGGGCACACCGGCGCCGCGGGCAAACTCGCCGCGCACCGTGTGGCCGGGGCCCTTGGGGGCGATCATGATGACGTTGAGGTCCGAACGGGCCTCGATCAGGTTGAAGTGGATGTTGAGCCCATGCGCGAAAGCAAGCGTGGCGCCTTCCTTCATGTTCGGTGCCAAGTCTTCCGTGTAGAGCTTGCGCTGGCCCTCGTCGGGCGTCACGACCATCACGAAATCAGCCCAGGCGGCGGCCTCGGAAGGCGTCATGACCTTGAGCACCTCGCCTTCAGCCTTGGCACGGCTCGACGAGCCCTCCCGCAGGCCGATTACGAGGTTCTCGACGCCACTGTCCTTCATGTTCAGCGCATGGGCATGGCCCTGACTGCCGTAGCCGATGACGGCCACGTTCTTCGACTTGATCAGATTGAGATCGGCGTCGCGATCGTAATAGACACGCATGGTGTTCATCCTTGTTGTTGGATTCAGATGGCGTCGGGGCCGCGCGATATCGCGACGACGCCGGTCCGGGAAACATCGACCAGGCCCAGCGGGCGCATGAGGTCGACAAAAGCGGAAATCTTCTCGATCGAACCCGTGATCTCGAACACGAACGAGCCGATCGTGCTGTCGACCGCGCGGGCCCGGAAAATGTCGGCAATGCGCAGCGCCTCGACGCGTTGTTCGCCGGAACTGGCGACCTTCACGAGTGCGAGCTCTCGTTCGACATAGGCACCTTCGGCCGAAAGGTCGCTGACCCTGTGTACCGGCACCAGGCGCTGCAATTGCGCCTTGATCTGCTCGATGATCATTTCGGTGCCGTTGGTCACGATAGTGATGCGCGACAGGTGAGCCGCTTCATCAACCTCGCTGACCGTCAGCGAATCAATGTTGTAGCCGCGGCCCGAAAACAGGCCCACGACCCGAGCCAGTACACCGGGCTCATTATCCACGATGACGGCGATGGTGGCTTTTCTGTGTGTGTTGGACGTCACGATGATGGTTCCTGATGGAAAGCGGTCGGGTTGGCAACGACCGGTCATGGAGGGAGCGGTGAGAGGCGCGGCAGGGACCTATACGAGGACCATGCCGTCGTTCTTGTGCTCCGCGTCGAGTTTCACCTCATCGTCCGGGCTCATGGTGACCTGGTTGTGCGCCGCGCCCGCTGGGATCATCGGATAGACGTTCTCGTTGGGATCGACGGCGATGTCGGCAATCACCGGATGCGGCGTAACGATCATCTCGTCGATCACCCCGTCCAGTTCACCCGGCTTGGTGGCACGAAGGCCGACCGCACCGAATGCCTCAGCCAGTTTCACGAAATCAGGCAGCGAATCCATGTAGCTTTCCGAGTAGCGGCCGGAGAAGAAGAACTCCTGCCACTGGCGCACCATGCCCATCCACTGGTTGTTCAGGATGAAGACCTTCACCGGCAGACGATACTGAGCCAGCGTCGACATCTCCTGAATGTTCATCAGGATCGAGGCCTCACCGGCAACGTCGATCACCAGCGCATCGGGATGTGCGGTCTGCACCCCCATCGCGGCCGGCAAGCCATAACCCATAGTGCCCAGACCACCGGAAGTCATCCAGCGGTTCGGCTTCTCGAAATCGATGAGCTGAGCAGCCCACATCTGGTGCTGTCCAACCTCGGTCGTGATGTAGACGTCATCACGCTTTTTGAGCCGGTCGTTGAGCGCGGTCAGCGCCTGCTGCGGCTTGATCACGTCGTCCTTCGTCTTGAAACCGAAGGAGTTGCGCTTGCGCCAGCCCTTGATCTGGTCCCACCAGTCGGCAAGAGCCTTGCCGTCGGGCGTCACCTGACGGGACTTCCAGACCTTGATCAGATCCTCGAGGACATAACCGCAGTCACCGATTATCGGAACATCAACCGGGATATTCTTGTTGATCGACGAGGCATCGATATCGATGTGGATCTTCTTGGAGTCGGGCGAAAACGCGTCGACTCGCCCTGTCACCCGATCATCGAACCGCGCGCCGACACACAACATCACATCGCAATCGTGCATGCACATGTTCGCCTCGAGCGAACCATGCATGCCGACCATACCGATGAAGTTCTTGTGCGACGCCGGCAAGGCACCGAGGCCGAGCAAGGTCAGGGTGGTCGGGAACCCGCTCATGTCGACCAGATTGGTCAGCAACTGCGAGGCCGCCGGACCGGCATTGATGACGCCGCCACCCGCATAGATCAGCGGACGTTTGGCCTTGGCCAGCAGCTCGACCGCTTCCTCGATACGGGAGAGGTCGCCCTTGACTTGCGGATTGTAGCTGCGGTGCTGCACACGCGCGGGTGGCAGATAGTCGCCCAGCGCCGTCATCACGTCCTTGGGCAGGTCCACAACCACGGGGCCGGGCCGACCGCTCCTGGCGACATGAAACGCCTCGTGCAAAACACGCGGCAGATCCTCGATGCTCTTCACCAGGTAGTTGTGCTTGGTGCAGGGCCGCGTAATGCCCACGGTGTCGGCTTCCTGAAAGGCGTCGTTACCGATCAGGTGCGTCGGCACCTGGCCTGTCAGGCAGACCAGCGGAATGGAATCCATCAGCGCGTCGGTCAGGCCGGTCACGCAGTTGGTCGCGCCGGGACCCGAGGTCACCAGCACAACGCCGACCTTGCCGGTCGAGCGCGCGTAGCCTTCGGCCGCATGCACGGCACCGCCTTCCTGACGAACCAAGATGTGGCGCAGGTGGTTCTGCTGGAAGATGGCATCGTAGATCGGCAGTACCGCACCGCCGGGATACCCGAATACGACGTCAACGCCCTGATCGGTCAGAGCTTTGATGAGGATTTCGGAGCCGGTCATACGGTCCTGAGCCACGGTGTCGTCCTCCAGTGCGGGGCCAGCCTGTCGACCCTGGGATGCGTTGCGTCGTTGCAGGGAATCCGCAAGAGCCTTGAACCTCATCTCAGGCATGACAAAGCACCACGGCTTTTCGCCATGCGCCCTTGCAGGGGGCGGAAACTAAGCGCTAGTGCAAAGGCTGATCAAGCGGAATCAAGCCATCTCCGGCCCATTCGGACCAATTTCGACCAAAATTCCGGGTTTCAGGCCGAAATTCGCTCCAGAAACCGGGCCGCAACCTCCAGAATTCGCTCGCCGGCACCATCAAAGCCGAACCCTTCGGCCTGTTCCGCATCAGGTATCTGGTTGCGAAACCAGGTCAACTGTCTCTTCGCATAACGACGCGTTCCGGTCCTCGCTCGCTCCATCGCGTCATCGAGTGACAGCGAGCCCTCGAGATGCGCCATCAGATGCGGCACACCCAGCGCGCGCATGGCAGGCAGCGACCGATTGAGCGAGCGTTTCATCAAATCCCGCACCTCATCGAGCGCACCGGCCTCGATCATCATACCGAAGCGCTGGTCACACAGCCGGTAAAGCGCCTCGCGCGGCGGCACCAGAGAAAAGCTCAGCACGGGGCCCTCCCAGCCGCCTTCGCGTGGTTTCCTTTGCCATTGCGACAAGGGGGTTCCGGTCGCCTCAAAGACCTCAAGAGCACGCTGGATACGCTGGCTGTCGCCGGGTTCAAGCTGCGCCGCGAGGTCGGGGTCACACGAGCGGAGCTCGGCATGAAGCGGGGCCGGACCGCATGCGGCCATGCGCTCGCTCATCGCTGCGCGAATGTCAGATGGTGTTTCCGGTATAGGAGATATCCCATGCAGGAAGGCATGAAGATAGAACCCGGTGCCGCCGACAAGGATGGGCAGCCGCCCCGCACCGGCAGCCTCATCAGCCGCCTGCCGCGCCATCTGATGCCACAGGCCGACGGAACAGCGGTCTGCGGCATCCATCACGCCATAAAGTTCATGCGGTGCCGCTGCTTCATCGTCCGGCATCGGCCGCGCCGTGAGGATCCGTAGATCCCAGTAAACCTGCATGCTGTCGGCATTGATCAGCGTGCCGTCAAACGCCTGAGCCAAGCGCAAAGCGAGCCCCGACTTGCCTGATGCAGTCGGGCCACCCAGCACGATCACCGCAGCGCTTGTCCCTGCCTCAACCACCACCTACGGTCCCGTCATGGTCCATGTCGTCACCCTCGTCACACCGGCCGAAGATTCGGCCCTGGAGCCACTGGTGCTTGAAACCGCACGATGGCTCGACGTTTCTGTATCGTGGCTGCAAGCCGACCGCGCTGCGGATATCATTGTCCCGTCGCGTCTACTAGACCGTGTGGAGTCCGTGCTTGCCGACGTCGTTGGTGACCACGCTGTCGATCGGGCGGTGCAGCCGATCCATGGCCGGCGCAAGAAGCTGTTGGTTGGCGATATGGATTCCACGTTCATCACCGTCGAGTGCATTGATGTCCTGGCGGCCCGCGCCGGGCTGGGCGACAAGGTCGCCGCGATCACCGCGCGCAGCATACGGGGCGAGCTCAATTTCAGCGACTCTCTGCGCGAACGGGTCGGACTGATAAAGGGCGTCCCCGAAAGCCTGTTGCAGGACACCTGGGACCACGACATCGCCACCACGCCAGGGGCGAAGACCCTGATCGCGACCATGCGTCAACACGGTGCGATAACCGCCCTTGTTTCCGGCGGATTCACCTGGTTCACCCAACGGGTCACCGCCCAGGTTGGCTTCGACATCCACCATGCCAACACACTGTTGACCGAAAACGGTGTGTTGACAGGCAAGGTTGCCGAGCCGATCCTTGACCGGGACGCCAAACGGACATTCCTTAACCAGATCGCCCGCGAATACGGCCTGTCGCCGTCAGAAACGATCACGGTCGGCGATGGCTCGAACGATTGCGCGATGCTGTCTCACGCCGGCACCGGAGTCGCCTATCACGGCGTCCCTGCTGCGGTGGCAGCCGCCGACATGGCAGTCGACCACGGCGACCTGACGACCCTGCTGTTCTTCCAGGGCTACAGCAAAGCCGAGTTTGCCCGACCCGACTGAACCGGGATCACTCGTCGAGCTGGACAGCCAGGAACTGGGGATTGTCGTCACGGTCGACACGAAGCACGACCGACCGGGCATCACGCTCCTGCGCGGCCACGATCTCGGCAGCGAACTCTTCGGCGGTCTCGACCGCCACCTTGCCGACATCGAGAATCAAGTCACCGGGCTGCAGGCCGGCGCGCGCCGCCGGGCCACCGGACTTCAGTTCCAGAACCAGAAGACCCTCGGTGTCGGGCGACCGGCCGAACTGCTGCGCCAGATCAGGCGTCGCCGAACGCAGCGACATGCCGAGCAACTCCTCGCTGCTGGGCTTGGTCTTGTCGGCCCCGCTGTCACCACCACCGTTCTGGGCCGCGAGCTGTTCTTCAAACTCTTCGAGCTCCCCCAGAACAACCTCAAACGTCATCTCTTCACCAGCGCGGATCACGACGACCTCGACAGCCGTGTCGACCTCGGTCTCGGCAACCGCGCGCGGCAGTTCGCTCATCTCTTCGATGTCTTCACCGTTGAAAAGGATGATGACATCACCGGCCTCAAGACCCGCCACCTCCGCCGGACCATGCGGCGTCACGCTGGCGACCAAGGCACCCTCATCGGACGGAAGGCCGAAACCTTCGGCAATCTCGGGCGAAATGCTCTGGATACGAACGCCCAACCAGCCGCGGCGGGTGCGTCCGAACTCGCTAAGCTGGTCGATGACGCGTTCAACGATGTTCGACGGCACGGCAAAGCCGATGCCGACCGAACCGCCGGACGGCGAGTAGATCGCCGTGTTCACACCGATGACCTCGCCATCCATGTTGAACAGCGGGCCGCCGGAATTGCCGCGGTTGATCGGCGCGTCGGTCTGCAGGAACTCGTCATAGGGGCCGGAGTTGATGTCACGCTGGCGGGCCGAAATGATGCCCGCAGTCACCGAGCTGCCGAAGCCGAACGGGTTGCCGATGGCGAGCGCCCAATCGCCCACGCGCACAACATCGGAATCGCCGAAGGATACAAACGGAAGATCTTCGTCCGCCTCGATCTTGAGCAGGGCAATGTCTGTCTTGGGATCGGCGCCCAGAACCTCGGCTTCATACTCACGGTCGTCGTTCAGTCGCACGATGATTTTGTCGGCCGCCTCGATCACGTGGACGTTGGTGACTACATGCCCTTCGGCCGAGATGATGAAGCCGGAACCCAAGGAGGTCGGCAGGCTCTGCTGGGGCGCATCATCGCCGTAACGATTGAAGAAATCCTCGAAGAACTCATCGAACGGCGTGCCTTCGGGAACGCCGTGGAAACTCTCTCCGTTTCCGACGTAACTTTCGGTCGAGATCGACACGACTGCCGGAGTCAGCGCTTCAGCCAGATCGGCAAAACTCTCCGGAGTTCCGCGGGCTTCCGCCGCAAAAGGATGCGCCACAAAGGGCAGCATCACCAGGGCCAACAAGAAACCGAACATCCGTTGCGTCATCACGAAATCACCCAGTTGCGTCATAGACCATCAAGGAAAACCCGGGCAACAGCGCGTTATCCGCGCAGCAGCCAGACAAACACCACCGCCGCCAACGCCACCACGAGCCCCACGGCTCGCAAGGTGGATGCCGGTTGCGCCAGCACCTGCACCATGGCCCGCTTCATCGCACGAGGGAACAGCGCATAGGCCGCACCTTCGATAAACAATGCGATAGCGACAGCCGTGATCAGGTCCGTCATGGCACGCTAGATACGCTCGAAACCTACTGTCGGATGCCCGGTCTTCCAGTCAGTTGCCGTTGTCCGAACGTCCGGTTCCGGCCTCACCGCCAACGCCCATGCCCTCAAAGCTGTTTAGGAAGCGAAGGAAGTCGCCGTCTGGTGACATCACAAGCGTGGTGTCATCGGCATTCAGGGCTTCCCGATAGGCCTGCATGGTGCGGTAGAATGTGAAGAACTCGACATCCTGACCGAAGGCTTCAGCAAAGATCCGCACGACCTCACCATCGCCTTCACCGCGAAGGATCTCGGACGTCCGCTGAGCTTCGGAGATCAGAACCGTCCGGGTTCTGTCGGCCTCTGCGCGAATACGCAGTGCCTGCTCTTCACCCTCAGCGCGAATCTCGCTCGCCTCACGCTCACGTTCGGTCTGCATCCGACGATAGATCGCCTCGCTGTTTTCCTGCGGCAGGTCCGTCCGCTTGATCCGGACATCAACAACCTCAATGCCGAACCGATTGGTCGCGGTCACCATGGCCTCTCGGACCTCGTCCATCAGCGCCTGACGTTCGCCGGACACGACATCCACCAGAGGAACGCGACCGATGTTCTCGCGCAGGGTCGCGGTTAGCGCCTGCAACATCAGGGGCCGGAAGTTCTCGATCGACTGGGCCGCATTCTTGAACATCAGCGGATCGACGATGCGGTACAGAGCGAAGGCATCGACCACAAGGCGCTTCTGATCAGACGCGGTGACCTGCTCGGGCTCACCATCGACCTGCAGAACACGCTTGTCATAGTAGATGACGTCCTGCCAGGGCCATTTGAACTCCAGACCGGGTTCGGTCTCCACGCGGCGCGGATCACCGAACTGGACCACGATGCCCTGTTCGTACTCTGCGATGGTGAAGACTGACATCGAGCCAACGATCAGAACGATGGCAACGCCGGCGACAACCATAATGGTTTTGAATCCCATGATCTCTGTCCCCTACTCTGCCGTGCGTCGCAGCTGATCGAGCGGCAGGTAGGGCACAACGCCCTGACTGCCCGATGCGCCGTCGTCGATCACGATCTTTTCCATGTCGCGCAGCACCTCTTCCATCGTCTCGAGATAGATGCGGCGCTCTGTGACATCCTTGGCCTGAACGTACTCGTTGTAGACCGAGAGGAAGCGGGCGGCGTCGCCCTCTGCATTGTTGATCACCTGCTCCTTGTAAGCCTCGGCCTCCTGGATCATGCGCTGTGATTCACCACGGGCCACAGGGACAATCTGGTTCTGGTAGGCCTGCGCCTCGTTGATTGAACGCTCCTGGTCCGCACGCGCGGCCTGAACGTCACGGAACGCATCGATCACCGCTGCAGGCGGATCCACGTTCTGCAGTTCGACCTGGGTGATCAGGACTCCAGCGCCATAATCATCAAGACGCCCCTGCATCAGGGCGAGGGTCTCCTGCTCGACGGTTGCACGGCCCTCGGCCAGAGCCGTGGCAAGCGCCGTTTGGCCGATCACCTGTCGCATGGCGCTCTCGGCAATCCTCACCGTGGTGCCTTCAGGATCGGCCACGTTGAAGAGGAACATGCCGGCATCCTGGATCTTCCACTTCACCACGAACTTCACGTCAATGATGTTTTCATCGCCCGTCAGCATAAGACTCTGGGTCGGTGTCGTTCCCACAGTGAATTGCTGAATCTCTGTGACCGCCGGTGTGTAGACCTCGCCGATCGGAGCGGGAAAATTGTAATCCAGTCCAGGATCGGTCGTGGAGACCCATTTACCGAAGACAAGCTCAACGCCCTGCTCGTTGGTGTCGACGCGGTAGATGCCACTGGCCAGCCAGACCAGAATGAGAACCGCAAGAACGATCATGATGCCCTTGGCGCCACCGAAACCACCGGGCATGAAGCGTTTGCCCCTGTCCTGCATCTTGCGGATCAGGTCTTCCAGGTCGGGGGGCTGAGCTCCGCCGCCACCTGATGGGCCGCGGCCCCAGGGACCACCGTCATTACCGCCGCCTTGCCAGCCGCCGCCTTGATTGTTCCAGGGCATGTTGTCCGCCTCGTCTGAGCCTCGTCGGGCGTCATTTTGACGCTTCTGGGGCTTTAAGTGTGGGTTGCTGCTATGAGATCAAGGCTTATATGTCAGTGCGTTCACTGCCGCAACGCGACCGGACACCTAACAGGGCGGTCGCAGATCACCATCCAGTGTTGAAGGAGTACCCATGGCCCGGGTGACGCAAGACGAAGTACGCACCGCTCTTGGCGGCGTAATTGAGCCGGAAAGCGGCCGATCCATCACCGATCTCGGCATGGTCAAGGGGCTGGTGGTGAATGACGGCAATGTCGGTTTTGCCATGGAAGTCCCAGCCGACAAGGGCCAGGCCATGGAACCGGTGCGCAAGGCAGCCGAAGATGCCGTCAACGCGCTTTCGGGCGTGCTTTCGGTGACAGCGGTTCTCACGGCCCACAAGCCCGCGGGATCGGAAGCCCCGAAAGCAGCCTCACCCGCCCATCCGAGCCAGAAAGAGGGCCGTGACGGAATCCCCGGAATCAAGCACATCGTGGCGGTGGCCAGCGGCAAGGGCGGCGTGGGCAAATCCACCACCGCCACCAACATCGCGCTGGCTCTCGCAGGCCTCGGCCAGCGGGTCGCCCTGCTTGATGCCGACATCTATGGTCCCTCCGCCCCGCGTCTGCTGGGCCTGAGCGGCAAGCCGGAAACCGATGGCAAGAAGCTCTGGCCCAAGGAGGCCTATGGAATCAAGGCGATGTCTATCGGCCTTCTGATCGAAGAGGACCAGCCCATGGTCTGGCGCGGCCCGATGGTCCAGAGCGCGCTGGAACAGATGCTGCGCCAGGTCGAGTGGGGTGAGGTCGATGTCATGATCGTCGACATGCCGCCCGGCACGGGCGACGCCCAGCTTACTCTGACGCAGCGCGCACCGCTGGCCGGTGCGGTGATCGTTTCGACTCCCCAGGATCTTTCCCTGATTGATGCACGCAAGGGCCTCAACATGTTCAAGAAGGTCGACGTGCCGATCCTGGGCATCGTCGAGAACATGAGCCACTTCACCTGCCCCAACTGCGGCCACCGTACGGATGTCTTTTCTCACGGCGGCGCACGCGACGAAGCGACCTCGCTGGGCGTGCCGTTCCTGGGCGAGATTCCCCTCGATATCCGGATTCGCGAGACGTCGGACGGCGGTTATCCCATCGTGGCGGCCGAGCCCGACGGTCCTCATGCCGAATCCTACCGGGTTATCGCGCGGGTCGTGCTCGACAGCATCGACGACAACAGCCGCGCCGCGCCGAAGATCGTGATTCAGTAATTCGTCACGGTGTCAGGCGCTGAGTCCAGGTCGCCTCGTCGCCCGTGTCGACCTCGAAAAACCCGATGTCGCAGTCGACATCGCCCACGATCGTGAAGCTGTTGGGTTCATGGGTGCAAAAGAAGTAGTCGCCGCCCCAGAAGGTGCGGCCGTCCGCACTGCGCGCATACACGTAATAGAATCGATTGGTCAGCGATCCAGGCTCTAGTACTGTACACCGGTTGGGTCTGATGGTCCACCAGCCTTGTGACTCCCAGTCCCGACCGTTGTGACTGGCATAAGCCACCTGCACGGACTGTTTGAAGTCATTGCAGATGGTGAAATCGGCATGGGCCGCCGGCGCTGCTGAAACGCAGGCCACCGCGGCGGCAACCACTGCCAACAGGCCCCTGAGGCTCACGGACATCCCTGGAACTCCGAACACTTGTCTTCCTGACACGGCCATTGTGGCCCCAAGCCTACGCGACGGGCAACTTCGCTCTCCGCGTCAGGATGTGCCGACGGCCTGTTCCAGGTCTGCCGCTGCGACACCTCGGCTTGCCGCGGCCTCCACAAAATCGGCCCAAGCGGCATCGGCCAGCGGCACGCCATGTTCCAGACGATCAGCGCGAGCGAGGCGCTCCGGCTCGCCGGCAATCAGAACGCGGTCGTGACCCGCCATCGGTTCGCTGGAACGGATGTAGCCATACAGCCCGTCGATTTCGGCCTTCATGGCGTCGAAGCCACCCAAGGCATCGGGATCGATGATGATCGACAGCATGCCGTTGATGATCGTGTTGGCATGCTGGCGTTCAGGCACCATCGTACGATTGCCGGCCAGGGCGCCAGCCAGAAGCTCACAGACCACGGCTAGCCCGCCGCCCTTGTGCTCCCCCATGGACAGAAGCGCACCGCCGAACTCGTCCTCGATCATGGTCGCGGGATCACGTGTCATCTCGCCCGTCTTGCTGATCATTGCGCCATCGGGAAGCGTCTCGTCCTTGTCATAGGCCACCCCAACCTTGCCGAAGGCAATCTTGCTTGTGGCCATGTCCAGCACGAAGGGTTCCGTCGCGTCCGTGCCCGGAACACCGATGCAAACCGGATTGGTGCCCAACCGCGCCTGACGGCCACCCCAGGCTGCCACCAGAGGCCGATGGCCATGGACATTGACGAAGTGCAGCGAGGCCAGGCCGTCTTGCAGGCAACGCTCCGCCCAGTAGCCGATCCGGCCCAGGTGATGGCTGTTCGCCAGAGCCACCAAGGCCACGCCGTGCTGCCGCGCCGCTGCGATGCCATGCTCCATGGCAAAGGCCCCGGTCAGCGCGCCGAGTGCCAGATGCCCGTCGATGCGCAGCACAGCTTCGCCATCATGAATCAGTTCGGGCCGGGCATCCAGCCTCATGCCATCATCGTGCATGCCTTCCAGGTAGTGTTTCACCATCTGGATGCCATGACTGTCGTGGCCTGAGAGATTGGCTTCGATCAGCATGTCGGCAACAGCATTAGAGGTCGCGTCGTCGGCACCGCTTGCCACAAACACAAGTGCGATTGCCCTGCGCAGACCCTGATGGTCGTATCGCCGTTCTCCGCTCATTCCGCGATGACAGCCTGCAGTTCGGACCAGACCCGCTTGGAAAGCCCGCTGGTTTCCTGCGTGACCTCCTCGCCCGCCAGCATCCGCCGCACCACCGCGATCTGGCCCGCGGTCAGCTCGGCCGCGCCCAAACGGTTGTCGACAAAGGCGTCATAGGCCAGCGGCACCCACTGCTTCACAGTTTCCAGCATGGCTTCGGCATAGACGCGGATCTCGTACTGGGCGTGCGGGTCGGCACGCAGAGCCAGGAAGTGGAAGAGATTGTGAAGATCCACCTTCCAGTACCACTGGGTGTAGACGTTGAGCGGCAGGTTCATGCGCGCCAGCTCTCGCGCCAGGCCCTGACGCTCGGAATCGCCGTTCTCGCCCTCGTTCAGCATGGTCTCGTAGTGGCTGTAGGCGGTTTCTGCATCGGCCTTCAGCGTATCGAGCACCCATGCGGCCTCTTCGCCTTCGAGAACATCGCCACGGCCCTGGCGGTTGCTAACCGACTGCGCGGCAAGCTGGTCCGGTGCGGGAATGTAGAATTCCTTGTCGAGGATCGAATAGCGCGCGGAATACTCGTTCACATTGGCCGTGCGGTGACGGATCCACTGGCGTGCCACGAACACAGGCAGCTTCACATGGTACTTGATCTCGCACATCTCGAACGGGGTCGAATGGCGGTGCCGCATCAGGTAGTTGATCAGCCCGGCATCGTTCTGGACCGACTTCGTGCCGCGCCCATAGGACACCCGCGCGGCCTGCACGATGGCGGCATCATCGCCCATGTAGTCGATCACGCGCACAAAACCGTGGTCGAGCACCTCGATCGGCGTATAGAGCGCCTCTTCCAGTTCAGGTGCCACGGCCCGTCGCGTGCTCTGCGTCACCTCGCGCTGTGCGGCGATCTCTGCGGCCTGTTCAGGTGTGATCGGCATCCCGGTCCCGGCTTTCCTTCGACTGTGGCGGCAACTTAACGAGCGCCCGCGTCGGTACCAAGCAACATTGGCAATTGTACCCACAATCACCTATATCTGAGGGGTCCGGTTCGCCGGACTATGGCGATAAACGCCGTTCGGAATAAGCGTAGCGGACGCGGGGGCAGTACCCGCCGCCTCCACCATTTACGGGGGCGAACCAGGCTCGACGCGCGTGGTAAAGGTTCGGTTTTCGCTCGGTATGACTCCGCCGTGATGGGTCATTCACAAACGCCAACGATAACGAGGCGTTCGCTGTTGCTGCGTAAGCAATAAGCGCGGTTCGGAGGGCACCGGGCAACAGAAGCCCTCCACTGTTTTGCCGTTCGATCCGCCTCGTGCAGCAAACGATCAGGGATGCGGAGGCATCCCGCCCGGCGTTTGAGGGCGCCGTGAGACAGGCCACAAGGATCGTCTCGCGACAAGAACGAAGGTGTTACTCCGGCCCGATTTGTGGTCGATTTGGAAGGAGCCGAGGACGTCGGATGACGGATTCACTGGACTACGATTTTCTGGTCGACGATGCGCTGCACACCGTGATGGTGCGCGCCATCAAGCTCGTCGAACAGGAAGGTCTGCCCGGCGAACATCATTTCTACATCACCTTCCGCACCGATCATCCGCGCGCCCGCGTCGGCGACGATCTCAAGGCCAAGTATCCCGAGGAGATCACCGTGGTGATGCAGCACCAATTCTGGGATCTCGTGGTCGATGACCACGGCTTCCAGATCGGGCTCAGTTTCAATCAGGTGCCCCAGCTTCTTTACGTGCCCTTTGCCGCAGTGACCGCCTTCGTCGACCCCAGCGTGAAGTTCGGCCTCCAGTTCCGACCCCAGACCGGCACCGATGAGGAACCGGAAACCGGTGCGCTGGTGGCCAGTGAGTCCGATGCACCTGCGCAGGTACAGGAGACAGACGGCGAAACACCCGACGCCGATTCCGACAACATCGTTGCCCTCGACACCTTCCGCAAAAAATAGAGCCGCTTTCGCCGATCAGGTGCTCGCGGCCCTGATGCCCCTGGGTCCCGTCGAGACCCGGATCATCTTCGGGCGTCACGGCATCTATCTCGATGACGTGATGTTCGGCTGGACCCTGACCGATGGCGAGCTGTGGCTGAAGGCCGATGATCTCAACCGCGATCTCTACCGCGATGCCGGCGCCCGCATATTCACCTACAAACGTGAGGGCCGGACCATCGAGGTTGCCTACTACGCCGTGCCCGATGCGATCTGGACCGATCGAGACACGCTGATTTCCTGGGCCGAAAGCGCCCTGGCCGCGGCTAAACGGAAGCAGGCCAGGAAACGGCGGCGCCCCGCGCGAAACTGGGATCAGCCATGACCGACCGCGAAGCACGGAACGCCTTTGCCGAACGCGCAGTCGCGGCGTTGACCCCGATGGGTCCGGTCCGCGCACAGGGCATGTTCGGTGGCCATGGCCTGTTCCTGGACGATCTCATGTTTGCCCTGCTGACCGATGGCGAGATGTGGCTGAAAGGCGATGACCTCAACAGCGACCTCTACCTCGCAGGCGGCGGTCGCTAGTTCCTCTACCGCCGTCAGGGCAAGGATGTCGCCATGTCCTAATGTTCTACTACAGCGTCCCGGCGATGATCGGGGATGACCCGCATGAACTGATGTCCTGGGCCGAAAGCGCCTTTGCCGCTGCCAAGCGCGACAAGCAGGAAAAGCGGCGCACCTGACACCCCTTTCAATTTACCTCCACGAGGGCCACCTAGAAGGACCTATCAACCCGCTGCCGCGGCTGACAACACGGAGCAGATGCCATGAGCGAGAACCATCCCGCAGGTTATGAACCCCTCGAAGTCTGGACCTGGGAAGAGAAAAGCGGCGGCGCGTTCGCCAACATCAACCGACCGATTGCCGGGCCGACGCACGACAAGGAGCTTCCGGTCGGCAAGAACCCGCTGCAGCTCCACTCGCTGGGCACGCCCAACGGCATCAAGGTCACGGTGATGCTGGAGGAGCTCCTGGCCGTCGGGCACAGCGGTGCGGAATACGACGCCTGGTACATTGATATCGGTGAAGGCGATCAGTTCGGCAGCGGCTTTGTCAGGATCAATCCCAACTCGAAAATCCCGGCCCTGCTCGATACCACCACGGAACCGGGCACACGGGTATTCGAATCGGGTTCGATCCTGCTTTACCTCGCCGAAAAGTTTGGCGCCTTCATCCCCGCCAATCACACTGGACGCACGGAGTGCCTGAACTGGTTGTTCTGGCAAATGGGCAGTGCGCCCTATCTTGGTGGCGGCTTCGGCCATTTCTTTGCCTATGCGCCGTTCAAGATCCAGTACGCCATCGACCGCTTCGCGATGGAGACCAAGCGCCAGCTTGACGTGCTCGACCAGCATCTGGCGGACAACCGCTTTCTGGCCGGCACGGACTACACCATCGCGGATATGGCCGTGTGGCCCTGGTATGGCGCGATCACCGCAGGCAACTCGTACGCCAATGCCGAGACGTTTCTGGATGCCGCCTCCTACACGAACGTCGTGCGCTGGGAATGCGAGATTGCGGAACGGCCTGCCGTGCAGCGTGGGCGCCGGGTCAACCGCAGCTCCGACAGCGACCCCAGCCTCATCCGTGAACGCCATGACGCGAGCGATCTCGGCTGATTTGCAGTTCACAGCACCCACCCAAAGCAACAAGGCCCCGCCGGCAATCCGGCGGGGCCTTGTCTGCTTAAGCATTGAACCGTGATCAGTTCAGCTGCTGAGGGTGGCTGATGTCAGCGCCTTCACCGGCATGGGTATACATATCGGCGGAGCCGTCCAGCAGGCCGGCGTGGAGCTCGGGCCATTTGGCTTCTGCAGCCGCGATGCGGCTCGACTGCTCGGCAAGGAAGGCCTCGCGCGTCTCGGCGTCCCAGTTCAGATAGAGCTTGCCGTTGACCACCGACCAGCCATCGACAAAGTCGACTTCGGCGCCGTAACCCTTAGACACAGCGTAGGAACACCAGCCGTTGTGCTGGGGCTCATAGGCAACGGGATCGGCGGCGAAGGCGGCCGTTTTGTCGGCCGAGCTCAAGAGTCAGGTCTGACCCTTGTAGTCGACGCTGTGTTCGGCGCCGCCCTTGGCCGGCCCGCCATCGAAGTAGGCGACGACATCAAAACCGTCCATGGCAATGCCGTCGGGGAGCGCGTTGACGAACTGTTCAGCCACCTGGGCGGCGCCGATGCCCAGTCCCAGGGTCAGGCCGACCGCGGCAAAACCCTGCAGAAAGACGCGCCGCGTGGCGCGAAAGAGATGGTGTGACGTCATGAAGTATCCCCTCAAATGGACGTGGAATCCGTGGTTGCTATTGAAAATCGTCTGATCCCGCGCATCTATATCGGGCTGTGCATCACGGCTTCGAATGAACGCTGCTCAACTATCCGGCAACCCATAATGGACCAATCGGTCCATTATGGCAAAAGAACCGCAGAGCACGGCTACCAACAGTCCTTGATCGTGTTCACAAGCGCGACGTTTGCCGGCCCCGGGAAAGAGGGAAATCACAAGACGATTATTCTGTGCTAGTCAGGCAGGACACCGACCAGACGAGATGACGGCCATGACCGAGACCCGTATCGAGACCGATTCCATTGGCGAAATGCATGTCGCCGCAGACCGCTATTGGGGTGCCCAGACCGAGCGCTCGCTGATGAACTTCAAGATCGGCGGCGAACGTATGCCGGACCCGCTGATCCGCGCCTACGGCACGGTCAAAAAGGCCGCCGCACGGGTCAACGAGAGTGCGGGCCGGCTCGATCCCAAGCTTTCCGAAGCGATCCAGCAAGCTGCCGGCGAGGTGATCAACGGCACACTGGCCAA
Source organism: Rhodospirillaceae bacterium (assembly GCA_002722885.1). Lineage (GTDB taxonomy): Bacteria > Pseudomonadota > Alphaproteobacteria > SP197 > SP197 > SP197. The sequence goes on along the minus strand of PBNE01000009.1, from coordinate 35,170 downwards.
TCACTTCCCGCTTGTCGTCTGGCAGACCGGGTCGGGCACACAGACCAACATGAACACCAACGAGGTGATCTCGAACCGTGCGATCGAGATCATGGGCGGCACTATGGGTTCGAAGTCGCCCGTGCATCCCAACGATCACGTCAACATGAGCCAGTCATCGAACGACAGCTTCCCGACGGCCATGCACATCGCCGTCGCCACCGAGGCGACCCAGTCCCTGCTGCCGGCCCTGGAACATCTGCACGCTTCGCTCGATGCCAAGGCGGAAACCTTCGCCGACATCATCAAGATCGGCCGTACCCATCTGCAGGACGCCACCCCGCTCACCCTGGGTCAGGAGTTCTCCGGCTACGCCAAGCAGGTCGACCTTGCGATCACACGCGTGAAGGGTGCCATGCCGCATACGCTGCGCCTTGCCATGGGCGGTACCGCTGTCGGCACCGGGCTCAACTCGCCGGCCGGGTTCGACACCCATTTCGCCGCTGAGGTCGCCAGCCTGACCGGGCTCGACTTCGTGACCGCCGACAACAAGTTTGAAGCACTCGCCGCCCATGACGCCATGGTTGAGATGTCCGGCGTGCTGAACGTCATTGCAGTCAGCCTCAACAAGATCGCGAATGATGTTCGCCTGCTCGGCTCGGGCCCGCGGAGCGGCATCGGCGAGCTGATCCTGCCGGCCAACGAACCCGGCAGCTCGATCATGCCAGGCAAAGTCAACCCGACACAGTGCGAGGCGTTGACCATGGTCTGCGCCGAGGTCATGGGCAATCACACCGCCGTCACGGTGGCGGGCGCTCAGGGTCATTTTGAGCTCAACGTCTTCAAGCCAGTGATGGTCTACAACGTGCTTCGCTCAATCCGTCTGCTGGCCGACGCCTCGGTCAGCTTCACGGACAACTGTGTTGCCGGCATCGAAGCCAACAACGAGCAGATCGACCAGCTCATGCAGCGTTCCCTGATGCTCGTGACCGCGCTCAACCCGCATATCGGCTATGACAACGCGGCCAAGGTCGCCAAGAAGGCCCATGCGGAAGGTACGACCTTGAAGGAGGCCGCTCTCGCTCTTGAGCTGATGACGGCCGACGAGTTTGACGCTTGGGTCAAGCCCGAGATCATGGTCCGCCCCGCAGGCTGAACGGGGCGGCTTTGTCACTCATGAGCGCTACGGCACCTCGCCGCCGCCTGCCCGTCAGCGGCACGACGCTGCTGACCATCGGCACGCTGGCCTTGGCAACCCTTGTCGCGCTGCCGATCCTGGCGGTCGCCCTTAACCTGTTTGCCGACAGTGGCGGGTTGTGGGGTGAACTCGCAGCCACTGTGCTGCCGACCTATCTGATCAACACAGTAGCACTTCTGATCGGCGTCGGCCTTCTCGCCGGTGCCATGGGCACGGGTGCCGCCTGGCTGGTCAGCATGTGTGAGTTTCCCGGACGCAGGGTCTTCGAATGGGCACTGTTGCTGCCCTTCGCTGCGCCGGCCTATGTCCTGGCCTACGTATACACGGACCTCCTGGAGTTCGCCGGACCGATCCAGACCTTCCTTCGCGACCTGTTCGGCTGGACGCGCCATGACTACTGGTTTCCGGCCATCCGCTCGACGCCGGGTGCGATCGTCATGCTCTCGCTGGTCGTCTATCCCTACGTCTACCTTCTCGGCCGCGCCGCCTTCGTCTCACAGTCGGTCGCCGCGCTCGAGGTCTCCCGTACCTTGGGGCATGGCCCTTGGTCCAGCTTCTTCCGGGTCGCGCTTCCCCTGGCCCGGCCCGGCGTTGCCGCCGGGCTGGCTCTGGCGCTGATGGAGACCCTGGCCGATTTCGGCACCGTCGAGTTCTTCGGCGTACGGACCTTCACCACGGGCATCTACCGGACCTGGTTCCTGCGCGGTTCATCTGAGGTCGCCGCCCAGCTCGCCAGCATTCTCATGATCTTTGTCGTCGCCGTAATGGTTCTGGAGCATTCAAGCCGCGGCAAGGCCCGGTTCGCCAGCAACACGGGGCGTTTCCTGCCCCTGCCGCGCCATCAACTCAAAGGTCTGAAGGCGACCATCGCAATCACTGCGTGTGCCCTACCGGTTTTCTTCGGCTTCGCCCTGCCAGGCGCGATCCTGCTCGACCTCACCCTGACCAAGGGCGATCCACTGCTGGGCGGCGCCTTCCTGGGCTTTGTCGGGAACTCCGTGATGGCCGCCGGCCTCGCCGCCATGCTGGCCGTCGCAGCCGCCATGATTCTGGGCTATGGCGCGCGTATGGTCACAAGCCCCACCCCCCGGATCGCGGCACGCATGGCGTCCATGGGTTACGCGATCCCCGGCTCGGTCATCGCCGTCGGTGTCTTGATCCCGCTGGCCTGGTTCGACAACAGTCTCGACCGCTTCATGCGCGACACCTTTGATGTCTCGACAGGGCTTCTCCTGACCGGATCGATCGCCGCCCTCCTGTTCGCCTATGTCGTGCGCTTTCTGGCCGTGGCCTACAATGCGGTTGATGCCGGACTGACGAAGGTGACGCCGTCAATGGACGGCGTGGCACGAACGCTGGGCCACGGCCTCGGTTCAACACTGGCACGCATTCATGTCCCGCTGCTGCGCGGCAGCCTGTTGTCGGGTGCCCTGCTGGTGTTCGTCGATGTCATGAAGGAACTGCCGGCCACCCTGATCATACGGCCCTTCAACTTCGAAACTCTGGCAACCCGCGTCTACCGACTGGCCGCCGACGAACGGTTGGCAGAAGCATCAACAGCCGCGCTCGCCATCGTTGTCGTCGGTGTCGTGCCGGTGCTCGTTCTGTCACGTGCGATCGCCAGGTCCCGGCCGGGCGATGATCAGGCTCCATGATGGCCGATCACGCTCCTGGAGCCACTTTTCCGCAAGTTGCACGATACGCCCGGTGCCTTCGTCATTCCCAATCCGTGGGATGCGGGCTCCGCCAGAATTCTGGCCGCCATGGGCTTCAAGGCGCTCGCCACTGCCAGCTCCGGCATGGCTTTCGGCTTAGGTTTGCCCGACGGCGCTGTGACGCCAGATCTTGTGCTGCAGCGCTGTCGGGGCCTCATCACGGCGACCAACCTAACGGTCTCCGCTGATATGGAGAAAGGATTCGGCGACAGCCCCGAAAGCGTTGCCGAAACGATCCGTGCTGATGCTGCGGTGGGGCGAGACCAGGCTCGAGTTGGTCATTGAGCGCCTCGCGGCGTTCGAAAACGCCGGAGCCGATGTCCTCTACGCACCGGGGCTTCATACGCTGGAAAGCATGCGGGAGGTGTGCTCTGCGCTGCAATGCCCGGTCAATGCCGTGATCGAGATGTCGGACACACCGTTTTCAGTCGCTGAGATCGCTGAAACCGGCGTGAAACGGAGCAGTCTCGGTGCCGTTCTGACCCGCACGGCCTACGATGCGATGATCAAAGCGGCGACCGAGATCAGAGACAACCAGTCCTCAGGCTTTGCCGAAGACACGATCGACTACGACAGACTGGAGTCCTTCTTCCGCTCCTAGGAGCACCCGGCAGCCTGGTACGGCCGCCGGGACGCTACGCTAATAGGATCACTTCCAGCCATTGGCTTCCATGATGTTGAGTGCAGACGACCGGTTTGCACCGAAGGTGGCCACCGAAATATCGTCTTGGGCGAACTCACCATAGAGATCGTCCAGCACCGACCCATGGGCCACGCCTTCAACCGCCGGCCATTCGTTGTTGCCGTCGGCAAAGGCCAACTGCGCTTCGTCGCTCGCAAGGAACTCCAAGAACGCCACGGCATTGGCCGCATTGGGGGCATGGCTCAACACACCCGCACCGCTGATGTTCACATGGGTGCCCCTGTCATCCTGGTTGGGCAGGATGACATCGATCGCGGCTGCCACCGCACGGTCCGCCGGGTCGTCGGAGCGGGTCAAGCGGGCGAGGTAGTAGGTGTTGGCCACACCGATGCTGCATTCGCCGGCAGCAACAGCGCGGATTTGGCCCGTATCGTTCGATTCCGGTTCACGCGCCATATTCGCGACCAGGCCCTGAACCCATGCGGCGGTGGCCTCTTCGCCGTTGGCAGCGATCAGGGAGCCAACGAGTGACTGGTTGTAGATGTTGCCGGAACTGCGAATGCAGATCATGTCGTCAAAGCGCGGGTCAGCTAAATCCTCGTACCGTTCAAGTCCGGTAACACCTGCATCCTCGCGGACCATGATCACCCGAGCGCGCTTGGTGAAAGCAAACCAAAGCCCATCTGGATGACGCAAATTCGCTGGAATACGAGAATCGAGGCTGTCAGAGCTCGTCGCCTGAAAAAGGCCGTCGCTCGCTGCGTTCATCAGATTACTGGCATCAACAGTGAGAAATACATCAGCGGGGCTGTTCACTCCCTCTGTTTTGATCCGCTCAATGAGCTTCCCGGCCTTATCTTCAATAACGTTCACTGTGATCCCGGTCGCCTCGGTGAAAGCAGCGAAAAGGACCTGATCAGAGTCATAGTGACGGGAGGTGTACAGATTGACTTCACCGTCTGCTAGTGCCGGCGGAACGATTGTCATTAGGGCGGCGGCAGAGAGGGAACCGAGAAACCGTCGAAGAGACATGGTGATACTCCGTTATTTTTTGCAATTGAGAATGACTTGCATTTAGAAATCTCATATTAGTCATGCTGCAAATTCAATGCAAGCGAATTTCATTCGTGATTGCGATGATCCAGATCAATTGCCAAAACCGTCGAGCAGATCGAGCAGCAAGCCATCTGTGTCGAAATCCTGATCGTCCTGTTGCGGTGTCTCCGACGGTGTGTAGGGCGCACTGCTTTCACCGGATGACCGACTCAGTAGATCAAGCAAGCCGCCCGAGCCACCGCTTTGCTCCTGACTCTCTGTTTCTGCCGTATCCTCATCACCAGTCAACAACTCCAGGAGTTGTCCCGCTGCGTCCAGCGGTTCCTCCGGCGCTTCCGGCTTGGACGGCACAGTTTCAAGTGGCGCACCCTCGACATCATCGACATTGGCGTCCGCTGTCGATCCGCCGCTGTCATCGGTGATCACATCCAACACGGCGCCTGCGGCACCGCCCAGCTCTTCCTCACCCAGTTTTCGCAGCGCGGTTTCCGCGGCTCGCTGAACCAGGAAGTTCTCAAGGCCCCGCGTATCGACAACCTGCTCCGGGCCATCGATCGGGCCGTTGACGGCGATGGGGATCGTGGGGGCCTCGGGGTGGTCAGTAAGCCGAGCATCACCTTCGAGGTCGATCCACCAGCGCGGCAGATCAGCCGCCAAGCGGAAGTCGCCACGCCCGCCCTCCAAAACCACGACGATATAGTCCGAACGCACCACACCATTGTCGATCTGCAAGGTGCCGTCGGCCGCCGTGATCGGCGTTTCTCCCCCCGACGAGGCCTGAGCCAGAAGTCCGGCAATGGCGAGCTCGTCATCCAGGCTGCCGAGACGATCGCTGATCGCGCCAAGATCAAAACCGTGAACAGCACCGTCACGCAAAGAAACACTGCCATCGCCGGCCAGGGACTGGATCAGATCGCGCTGGTTCAAGCCGGCGCTAGTCATACCAAGGTCAAGGAACAGCCGGCCCGTCAGCTTGTCGTTCTCGGCAAAGTGGCGCATCGCCTGCGCCATATCGGCATCGGCCAGCACGACGTTCAGCTCGATCGCGTGAGGCACACCAGGCTCAACCACGCCGTTGATCGCCACCTGCCCCTCGAAGATGCGCCCGTCTAACCGCTCGATCACGAGCACACCGCCTTCCGCTTCGGCCACCACGACTGGACTCTCAATCGCCATACCCTGGAACAGCAGGCGCTCGGCCACCAATTCAAGACGCAGATCCAGCGCGTCGAGAACGCCAAGATCGATCTCTTCACTGGACCAGCGCTGCGCCTGACCAGTGTCCGTGTCGCCCAGAGTACCGCCGGAGGTCACAGCGAGAAACGGATCAAGTGCCAGCTCGCCCGCTTCCAGGCGCGCACGCACCGATGGCCGGTCCGTGCCCAATGTCATGCTCAGTTTGCCGTGAAGCGTCGACGGCCCGACGACCGAAGGTGCCAGGGCCATGTCGATTAGGTCCTGGGTGCCTGCCGCGGTGAGGCCGAGATCAATCGGCCCGAGGTCAGGGAAACCGCCATCAACGCCGACATCACGCAACAGGGTGGCCAGCTCGTCATGTTGCACCTGCGCACGCACGTCAAACTGCGGAGCGTCCCGAAGAGCCTCCACAGAACCGCTTGATCGCACGGACGCATCAAGAACGGTCAGAACAGCATCGAACTCTGCCCCATCGAGATCGGTTGTCACATCGGCGGCAAAGGACAAGTCGGAGTCAACGGCCTCCGGCAGCTCAACGCCCATGACGTCCGCCAGGGCGCGGTAGCTTCCGCTCACCAGCCCGACGCGTCCGTCGAACCCGATCTCTCCGAAGGGCTCCAGCAGGGTTCCGTCAACACTGAAGGACCCGAGATCGGTCTTGAGACGTTGGCGAACGACGGCCTGGGTGGCATCCCCCGTGATGTCGCCCGCCAGTTCGACGGCACCTAGCTCTGCAGGATCTATGGGCAAGTCAATCCCGGCCAGGCGCAACACGCCTCCGGCATCAGGCGCCTGAAGCCCGATCTGCAACGACACCGTTTCGGCCACGGGATCAATGGTGCCCGACGTCCGCATCGCCGCACCGGCAACATCGGCTGCGCCAAGCGTGTTGAGATCCAGCACACCATTCAGCACAGAACCATCGGCCACCAGGCTGCTCACGGACACACCGTTGTAGGTCAACGCCTGAATATGAAGCTCCAGATCGACATTGGCCCGTTCGAGCCAGGGGCTCAGTGCGGGAAGCGACAGCGGCAATGCCCCGGAGGGCTCGCCTTCCTCACGTTCACTCGCAACAGCGGGCAGATAGGCATCGAGATTGATCTGGTCCAGACGGAACTCGGCCGTGATAGTTGGAACCTCTTCGAGCTTCGCTGCCACACCCCCGGTCAGACGTGATGAATCCAGCGAAAGATCAAGTGAAGTCACCGCCAGAACGTCCAACGAGGCCACGACATCGCCACTGAAGTCGAGCCGGCGCAGGCGCTCGTCGGCAATCTCCTGCATCGGCTCGCCCAACCATGCCAGTGTGCCCCTGAGATTGTCGGATATGACTTCAACGGGCCCACGGAAGGTCGCCTGCCCGTCCTCCGCGGTCACAGCGCCGCTTGCCGCAACCGATGTTCCGCCGGGTAGCAGCGCGTTGGCCTGCTCGAGTGTCCAGACTCCCTCTTCGAGGCCCGCCGAAAGCTGGACGTAGCGAACCGGTTCGCCTCGAAAGATCGCCGCCTCGACAAGCAGATCAGCATCGACAAGCAGTGTATCGGGCCACGGCGCATCACTCCCGGCACTCTCTGATCCTTCTCCCGTGCTCGCAAACAGGGGTAACAAGGCATCGAGATCGAGCCTGTTGACCGCAAGAGACAGCTCAGCGGCAGGCGCATCACCGATAGTGACGAGAACACTGCCGGTCACATTGCTTTCGCCCAGTTCGATGGCGAGATCATTGAGATGTACAAGCTGTGACGACGCCGAGACACCGGCATCAAAGCGCAGCGGCATATCATGCAGGGCTGCCGGGAGTGTCTGGTGTCCCGTGAGGCGGGCCAGATCACCGAGACGGATGAGGCGGACCTCGGTCTGTCCGGCCACGGCCACGGGGTCAGCATCCAGTGCGACCGTTCCCGCGATCTTGAGCGACACATCGTCGCCCGCAGCCAGCACCACATTCACCGGCAGCTGGGTACGAGAAAGCCGACCCAGGTCGGCATCAAGCGCCCAGGCTTTGCCATCGAGATGAAACGCTCCTCGGGCCTCGAAGGGACCGTCCGCGCCCAGGGCAACGATCCAGAGATCAACCTCTTCGAAGACGCGCTTCTCCCCAGCATCACGCCATTCGATCCGGCCATCCTGGATGTCGACCAACTCAATTTTGACCGGCGGTGGCGCACTGCCGGGGTTATCGGTCGAAGCAACCGGCTCGAACTCCCAGCTTGCTGGGCCGTCCGCCCGGGTTTCCAGAATCACCACAGGTTCGATCAGCCGTATACGTTCAACCACGACATCAAAGAATGCCAGCGGCAACAGCGAAACCACCGCCAGAACTTCGGGAAGCTCCAGAAAGGCGTCTCCCGACCCACCGGGCGCGCCGGCCACGGTGACGTCCTCGAGAGCAATGGCCAGATTTGGAATGAAGGTGACTCGGATATCACCATCGATAGTAACGTCCCGGCCGGTCGCAGCTTCCAGCTCAGCCTCGACCTCGGGCTTGTAGTGGTTGAAATCGAGCGTCATCAGGACAACAACCGCGCCGATCAGCGCGACAACAACGAGGCTGACGACAATCAACAGAAACTTGCGCAACGATGCCTCCGTATTCTGTCGACAACCGCCCCGTTGTTGGTCGACACCGTAATCTGCTCTAAAGTGGTGACGGTTTCACCCTAACGAAACCACCGCGTCCCGAGCACCTTGCCGTGATGCGGTCATACCAGACAACGTACCACGCAAGAACACGCATATGGCCGACGTCATCGATCTGGAAACCTACCGCAAGAAGCTCGCCGAAAACGGGGAATCACGGCCGCCGCGGCGCAGACGCACGCCCGGAGGCCGCGGCTTTGGCGATATGAGTCATCACCTCTCGAATGCGACGCCCAGCGATCCGGGCACGGACGACAACGATGACGAACCGCCCCAGGCCGGATGATCCCGGTTTTTCCTGACATCTCCAAAGCGGCCTTCCGGGAGAACTGATGGTGACGACCACAACCGACCGCCTGATTCGTCTGGTCCGCAACGAGCAGACCACGCTGGCAGGCCTTGCCGTCCTGATCGGACTGGCTGCCTCGCTGGGCTGCATTGCCTTCCGGCACCTCATAGCCGGAACACAGCTCGCAACCTGGGGTGCTGCCACCGAACGTCTGGCAAGCCATGTGGCAGAATTGCCGTGGTGGCTGATCCTACTGATCCCGGCCGGCGGCGGCCTCGTGATCGGTATGATACGCCGTTACCTCTGTCATGACGGACGCCTTCACGCCGTCGCAGATGTCGTGGAGGCCACGGCCCTGCGTGGCGGGCGCATTCGCCTGCGCGACGGACTGGTTGCCGCCGCAGGTTCCGCGCTGACCCTGGGAACCGGCGGATCGGCGGGCCGTGAAGGGCCCGTGGTGCATCTGGGCGCCACCATGGCGTCCCTGGCCGCCCAGAAATTCGGCCTGCGACGCAGCGCCACCATGACCCTGCTGGGCTGCGGCGTCGCAGCGGCAGTCGCCACCTCGTTCAACGCGCCGATTGCCGGGGTTTTCTTCGCCCTCGAAGTCGTGGTCGGTCACTACGGCCTTTCTGCCTTCGCACCAGTGGTGCTCGCCTCTGTCGTCGGCACCATCGTGACTCGTATCCATTACGGCGACTTTCCCGCCTTTATCGTGTCCGATCACGCCATCGTTTCGTTCTGGGAAATTCCCGCCTTCGGCATCCTGGGTGTCGTGGCCGCGGTAGCCGCCTGGGTTTTAATGCGCAGTATCTTCGTCGTTCAAGACTGCGTCGAACGGCTGAAGATTCCGATGATCGCCGCCCCGGTGACCGGCGGCCTGCTGGTCGGCGGCATCGCGCTGTCCTTCCCCCAGGTTCTTGGCGTGGGCTACGAGGGCACAGATCTGGCACTCAACGGCGGGCTGGCGCTGTCGTTCATGATTGCGCTCGCCATCGCCAAGATCGCCGCGACGGCGTTCACTCTGGGCTGCGGCTTCGGCGGCGGCGTCTTCAGCCCGTCGCTCTTTGTCGGGGCCATGGTCGGCGGCGCCTACGGTCTGATCGCAACCAGCTTCATGCCGGAGATGGCAAGCCACCACACGGTCTACGCTATCGTCGGCATGGCCGCGGTGGCCGGTGCAGTCCTGGGCGCGCCCATCTCGACGATTCTGATCGTCTTCGAGCTCACGGCCAACTTCGACCTCACCATTGCCGTGATGATCGGGACAGCCTTGGCGTCTCTGCTGGTGAACCATGTCGGCGGCCGATCGTTCTTCCAGTGGGTTCTCGAACGGCGAGGCATAGACCTCTCGGGCGGCCATGCGCACCATCTGCTCAGAAGCCAGGCAGTCAGCACCATCATGTCGCCTGCATTTGCGAGCCTCGCCCCAGCCGATACGTTCGACACAATCCGTACAAGGCTCTACGACCATCCCAATGGTAACTTCGTTGTGGTCGACGACAATGGAATTCTGGTCGGCGTAGTGACCATGGAAGACCTGCGCTCTGTCCTCTTCGGCGACGCGGAGGAAGACCGGGACCTCACGGCCGCAGACCTCGCACGCCGGACCGGCCATGTACTCATGGCCGACGACACGCTGGCCAGCGCGCTCGAAGCCATGGAGGTCTGCGACGACGACTTCATTCCGGTTGTCGACGGTCTGGAGACCTCGAAGGTAACCGGCATCCTGACCCAGCGATCTCTGGTGAAAGCTCACAACCGGGCACTGACGGAAGCCGCCGCCGAACGGGCCTGAGCGCTCTGTCCACAGACCCCGAGCCATGCCCGGAAGCTCCGCTCGCAGGCCCGAATGTTTATGATAGGTTCCAGCCTGTCATGACCGACCTCTTCGAAGCTTCCGCACCCCCACCGCCGCCGTCAGCTGGATCGCACCTGCTTGGCAGTCTGAATGAAGAGCAACGTCAGGCCGTGGAAGCGGTTGACGGTCCGGTTCTGGTGCTGGCCGGCGCGGGCACCGGCAAGACGCGTGTGCTGACGGTGCGCCTGGCGCATATCCTGGCAACCCGCCGCGCGGCGCCCGGCCAGCTTCTGGCCGTGACCTTCACGAACAAGGCCGCACGCGAGATGTCCGAGCGTGTGGCCGGGCTGATCGGCCGACCCACCGAGGGCATGTGGCTCGGCACCTTCCACGCCATCGGCGCGCGCATTCTACGCCGCCATGCGGAACTGGTGGGCCTGCGCTCGAACTTCACGATCATCGATATGGACGACCAGCTTCGCCTGATGAAGCAGATAATCGAGGCCAACCAGATCGACGAGAAGCGCTGGCCCGGACGGGTTCTCAACCACATCGTCTCCCGCTGGAAGGACAAGGGCTGGACGCCCGACCAGGTGCCGGCCGAGGACGTCGGCGACTTTGCCCACGGCAAGGGCATCGAGCTCTATCGCGACTACCAGCAGCGTCTGGCGGAGCTCAACGCCGCCGACTTCGGCGATCTGTTGCTGCTCTGCCTCGAGCTCTTCCGCGAGCACCCCGACGTGCTGGCCGACTACCACCGTCGCTTTCGCTACATCCTGGTCGACGAGTATCAGGACACCAATATCGCGCAGTACCTCTGGCTGCGCCTGCTGGCCCAGGGATCGAAGAACATCTGCTGCGTCGGCGACGACGACCAGTCGATCTATGGCTGGCGCGGCGCGGAGGTCGGCAACATCTTGCGCTTCGAGGATGACTTCCCCGGCGCTGTTGTCGTGCGACTGGAACGCAACTACCGCTCGACCCCGTATATTCTGGGCGCGGCGTCGGCCCTGATCGCTCATAACCAGGGCCGTCTGGGCAAGACACTCTGGACCGAAGCGGTCGACGACGAGATGGGCGAGCCGGTCAAAATCCAGGGTGTCTGGGACGAGGCCGAAGAAGCCCGCACGGTCGGCGAGACCATGGAGGACCTGCAGCGCCACGACCATGCGCTCAACGACATGGCTGTTCTGGTGCGTGCGGGCTACCAGACCCGCGCCTTCGAGGAACGGCTGATCACCATCGGCGTGCCCTACCGGGTCGTGGGCGGTCTTCGCTTTTACGAGCGGCAGGAAATCCGTGACGCCTGCGCCTACTTTCGGCTGATCCGCCAGGGTGACGATGATCTCGCGTTCCAGCGCATCGTCAACACGCCCAAGCGGGGGCTGGGCCACAAGTCCCTGCAGACACTCTACGCCATCGCGCGAGGACGCGGCCAGTCCCTGCTCAGCACCTCCGAACAAGTCATCACGACGGACGAACTGCCGCCCCAGCGCCGCTCCACGCTGCGCGAGTTCGTCGAGGACATAGCCCGATGGCGCGCCGAGGCAAGCCGCCTGCCGCCCTCGGAACTGGCCGAGATCGTGCTCGACGAATCCGGTTACACCGCGATGTGGATGGTCGACAAATCGGTTCAGGCCCCCGGCCGTCTCGAGAATCTCAAGGAACTCGTGCGCGCCATGACGGAGTTCGAGACGCTCGACGAGTTCCTCGACCACGTCAGCCTGGTGATGGATGTCGACACCGGCAAGACCAACGACATGGCCAACATTATGACGCTTCACAGCGCCAAGGGGCTGGAGTTTGACACGGTGTTCCTGCCGGGCTGGGAAGAAGGCGTTTTCCCGAACCAGATGGCAATCGACGACAACGGTTATGCGGGCCTCGAGGAGGAGCGCCGTCTGGCTTATGTCGGCCTCACCCGCGCGCGCAAGCGGGCGATTGTGCTTTACGCCGCCAATCGCACCGTGCACGGCCAGTGGCAGTCGAACATCCCGTCACGGTTTGTCGACGAATTGCCCGAGGATCATACCGAACGGGCAGAGGCATCCGGCTACGGTTTCGTTCAGAACGATGGCGCGCTCTGGCAGATCGCCATGAACCGGCCGAACATAAGCGGGCGGCAAAGCAACTACCATCGCGTCATCGAAGCGCGCAGCCAACGCTTTGGCGACAAGGACGAGGTCTTCGTACCCGTTGGTCAGGGCCGCGGTGTGCCGGAGATCGGCTCCCGCGTGTTTCACCAGAAATTCGGCTACGGCATGGTCCAGTCCGTCGACGGCTCCAAGCTCGACATCGCCTTCGACAAGGCCGGCCAGAAAAAAGTCATGGCCGACTTCGTGGAGCCGGCCTGATGGCATCGATGTCGAAAGACAACCCTCATTTTCCTTGCCCCCTTGCGGGGGAAGGTCAGGATGGGGGGTATGCGGCAAGGCCGCATCGAAGCCCGGTAGCAGAGTTAGTGCCGGAGGCCCTTCGGGCTCCCCCTCTCCCTGACCCTCCCCGACATTGGGGGGAGGGAAACAGGACTTGCCATGTCTGAGCTGTCCAACACGTGGCAGGTCTCGGTCACACTCGCCAAGGAAATGGTGGAAGCGACCGACGCCGCCTTTGAAGAGGCCGGGGCGCTGGCGGTGACAACCTTCGAACTCGAGCCCGATGGAGTCTGGTCCGTGGCCGCGCTGTTCTACGAGCAACCCCACATCGATACTCTGCAGGCACAGATTGCCCAGGCCCTGGGGGCCACCGCGGCGGTCATGCCTCTGGCCATCGAGGAGGTCGCGGGACGAGACTGGGTCGCCGAGACGGTCGAAGCTTTCCCGCCCCTGCCCATCGGGCCATTCTGGATCCATGGCAGTCACGTCGGCCCGCCCGATCTCGACCGCATCCCTATTCTGATCGATGCCGGGATCGCCTTCGGCTCCGGCGAGCATGCCACGACAGAAGGCTGCCTTCTGGCACTCGGCAGCCTGCGAGACCGGGGATTTCATCCCGCCAACACGCTGGATATGGGCTGCGGCTCCGGCATTCTCGCGATCGGCGCTGTAAAGCTATACGACTGCGAGGTTCTGGCGCTCGACGTCGACCCGGCCTCCGCCGACTTTGCCCGTGATGCCGCCACAGCCAACTGCGCAGCCCAGCGCATCACGGCCATGGCCGGTGACGGTTACGCCACATCAGAGGTCGACGCCCGCGCGCCGTATGATCTCATCCTCGCCAACATCCTGGCCAATCCGCTGATCGCTATGGCGCCGGACCTGGCCCGGGTTCTGAAGCCCGGTGGCATCACGATCCTCTCGGGCATGCTGTCGAGCCAGGCCGACGCAGTGCAGCAGGCGCATCAGGCCGCGGGCCTGACCCTGGTGGAGCGCGGCGACCTGCGCGACTGGTCGACGCTCACCATGATGAAGGGATGAGCGAGGCGCTGCTGATCACCGGTGTCTTCGGCGTGGGCAAGACCAGCGTCGTGGAAGAGCTGGCCCAGCGCCTCGAGGATGCCGGACGTCCCTATGCCGCGCTCGATCTCGACTGGCTGATGTGGTTCGACGCCGGCCTCGAAGACGACGCCGCACACCGTGTCTTTCTCGCCAACCTCCCGGCCATGATCACGAACTATCGCAAGGCCGGGGTCGAGCGGTTCGTGATGGCCCTTCATGTGCCTCACGCAGCAACGCTTGAGTCCCTGCGCGACACGCTCGCCATGCCGCTCTCGATCTCCGCGCTGACAACACCGCTGGAAACCGGAACCGACCGCCTGAGCGGCGACCCGACCGTCGGACGGTCCAACGACCTCGCCGCCTCAGCCCGCCAGATAGCAGGAAACCAAGGCGCCGGCCTCAAAAACGCGACCTTCTCCAACTACCGTCCCATCAGCGAGACCGCAGAAGCCGTTGCCGCCTGGATGGGCTCGGAGATCTAGAGCGCTTCAGGCACCCAATTCACCCGGGTCTCGATGCCGCCGTCATCCTGCAAGGTGAGCGCACGCCAGGCAGGGGGCTCATCGGTGATGCTGAACGGATGGTCCGGGCGGCCGTCGAACTGGAAGCAGGTCGACGGCGATCCGATCAGGGCAACGCCGCGTCGTTCGCTTTCGTGGATATGATGAATATGTCCCCACAACAGGCCGCGCACATGCTCATGCCGGTCCATGACGTCAAACAGATCGGGTGCGTTGTCGAGACCAACGTCGTCCAGCGGGCTGCCGATCGGCGCCGGCTGATGGTGCATCACGATCAGGACATGCTGTCCCTCAGCCTTACTCAATTCTTCATCCAGCGCGGCAAGGCGCTCCGGACCGAGATGACCATGCACCTCTCCCTCAACCGTGCTGTCCAGCATCAGAATTCGCCAGTTTCCTAGATCATGGACGGGGTCGAGCGATACCGGCCCACCCGCCAGATGCTCACGTATGACCGAGACCAGATCATGGTTGCCCGGAATCGCTGCAACGGGCCGCTCAAGACCATCCAGCACCGGCTTCAATCGACGGTAGGCCACAGGGCTGCCGTCATTCACCAGATCGCCGGTCGCCAGCACCAGATCGGACGCCGCCTCACGCACACGCTCAGTCACCGCGCACAACGTAGCAAGGGTATCGCGATCCTTGGACAGCTTGCCCGGATCGGCCTCAATGTGAAGATCGGTGATCTGGGCGAGATGGATCGCACTCACAAGCTTCGGCCTTTTGTTGCATGGCGTTGCGGCTGGCCGCTATTTTGACCGGAGATCAGGGAAAAGCCATGACAACAAGTCCGAAGCCGTCCGATTCCGCCTATCACGGCGACAGCAATCTTGCTGAACTTCTCGCCGCTGCCTGTGCGGGCAAGTCCGTGGCGGATGTAAGGGCATTGATCGCGGGCGTTCTGGCGGCGCCCGAGGGCTATGATCCCGAATCATGGATGGCCATGGTTGTGGCCGAGCCAAGCGACCTCCTTCGGTCCGAGCTCGCAGCCCTCAAGGACACCATCGCAGCCACGCTGGACGATGGCCGGAATGCCGGGCCACCCGCCCCTGCCTGGCGTCTTTGCGCCCTGCGCCGTGAGATGGCTGCCCGGGGCATCGACGGCTTCATCGTACCCCGCGCCGACGAGTATCAGGGCGAATATGTTCCCGCCTGCAGTGATCGGCTGCTCTGGCTGACGGGTTTCGGAGGTTCGGCCGGTGTCGCGGTCGTGCTGGCGGACAAGGCCTCGATCTTTATCGATGGTCGCTACACGCTGCAAGTCGAGGATCAGGTCCGGACCGAAGATTGGGAGCGACGCCACCTTTTCAACGATCCGCCGTCAGGCTGGATCGCGGAGAACCTCGGCAAACGGAAGCTGGGCTATGACCCCTGGCTCCATACGGTGCCGGGACTCACGAAACTGAACGCTGCCGTTGAGAAAGCCGGTGGTACGCTGGTGCCGTGTGAGACCAACCCGCTTGATGCCGTCTGGTCGAATCAGCCTGTACCGCCGCTTTCCGCCATGCAGGTCCATCCCCTGGAGTACGCGGGCCAGGCCGCGCAGGACAAAATCGACGCCGTTACAGCCGGTCTCGCAGAGGAGGGAGCCGATGCGGTAGTAATCTCCGATCCCGCGTCGATCGCCTGGCTGCTGAACGTTCGCGGTGGCGACATTCCCTGCACGCCGCTCTCCCTCTCCTTTGCCACCGTAGAGTCGTCAGGCGCCGTCACGCTGTTCACGGACCGGCGCAAGGTCACTGCCGAGGTTCACGCCTGGTTGCCGGAGTGTGTGACGGTGCAGCCTCGCGAGGCTCTGCCGGGCACGATCGAGACGATCAGTGCAGAGGGCCGCACGATACGGATCGACGGGGAAACCGGTGCGTCCTGGTTCGCCAACAGGATCGAGGCTTCGGGCGGTTCCGTCACCGTGGCAGAGGATCCTTGCGCCTTGCCCAAGGCCTGCAAGAACACGACCGAAATCGCCGGAACGCGCGCTGCACACATCCGCGACGGCGTGGCGTTGACCCGGTTCCTGGCCTGGCTCGACCATGCCAACCGGGAGGGCCGCAACGAAGAGGTCGACGAGATCAGCGCCGCTGCGAAGCTGGCCGAATTCCGCGCGGAAGTTGATGGCTATCGCGGCGGCAGCTTCGACACGATCTCGGGCTTCGGTCCCAACGGAGCGGTCGTACATTACCACGTCAGCGAATGGACCAACCGCAGCTTCGAGCCCGGCTCTCTCTATCTTGTCGACAGTGGCGGCCAGTATCCCGACGGCACCACCGATGTCACCCGCACCATCGCCATCGGCGAACCCGATGACGACCAGCGTGCGCACTTCACGGCCGTCCTGAAAGGCCATATCGCTATGGCCACCGCACGGCTTCCGAAGGAATCGAGCGGCGCAGCGCTGGACTATCTCGCCCGTGCCCAGGTCTGGCAGCTCGGTGCCGACTTCGATCATGGCACCGGCCATGGCGTCGGCAGCTATCTAAGTGTGCATGAGGGCCCGCAGCGGGTGTCGAAGACCAGCAACGTCGCCCTGAAGCCGGGCATGATTGTTTCCAACGAACCCGGCTACTACCGCACCGACGCCTGGGGCATCCGCATCGAGAACCTGGTTGTGATCGAAGAGGACCCCGGCGAGACCGAACGTCCGATGCTGCAAATGTCGACCATCACCAAGGCTCCGATCGACCGGCGCCTGATCGACACCTCGGCGATGACCGAGTCCGAGATCGCCTGGCTCGATGCCTACCATGCTGATGTCTGCGATACGCTGACACCGCTGCTCGACGCCAAAACAGCCTCCTGGCTGGCCGCGGCCACACGCCCTCTGCAGGACGGCATGTGAGGCTGGGACGGCGACAGGGACACGGACTTGAAGCACGCGACCGTCCAGGCACTCGATGCGCTGGAACCCCTCCTGGCGGAGCTTCGCACCCTGGGTGGCATGAAGGAAAAGAAGCGCGGCGTGTTTTATGTGAAGTCGCGTGCCTTCCTGCACTTCCATGAAGATCCTGCGGGCCTGTTCTGTGATGTGCGGCTGGACCTCCCGTCCGATTTCGAGCGATTTGCCGTCAACACATCGGCCGAACGCCGTAGACTGCTGGAAAGGGTTGCCCGCACGCTGGCGCCCGTCTGAAGGAGAACCGCCATGACCAATCCGCTTCTCGCCACGCCGTCCGGCAAAACCCGAGCACGCGCGCTCGGCATCCCCTTCGACGGCCACCCCGGCGCCAACAACGCCATCACCGACGTACCCGGCGTCGAGGTCGGCTACTGCACCCTGATAGAGGGCTCTGGCGGCCCGCTGGAGGTCGGCAAGGGCCCGATCCGCACCGGCGTGACCGCCATCCTGCCCTGCGGGCTCAAGCGCCCCGATGCGGCGGTCTGGGCCGGCCAGCACAGCCTGAACGGCAACGGCGAGCTCACCGGAAGCTGGTGGATCGAGGAAGCCGGCAAGGCCGATGGTCCGATTACCATCACCAACACTCATTCCTGCGGCGTGACCCGCGATGCCACCATCGAGTGGTTGCACAAGCACGCGGACAGCTACGGTGACGGTCCAAGCTGGGGTCTGCCCGTGGCCGGCGAGACCTATGACGGCTGGCTGAACGACATCAACGGCTTCCACGTCACTCGCGAACACACCTTCCAGGCCATCGAGGCCGCCACCGCTGGTCCCATAGAAGAAGGCAGCGTGGGCGGCGGCACGGGCATGATGCTCTATGGCCACAAGGGCGGCTCCGGCACGGCCTCACGGCAGGTCGCGCACGGCGGTGAGATCTACCACGTCGGCGCCTTTGTGCAGGCCAACTTCGGCCTGCGCTCCCAGCTCACCATCGCAGGCATTCCCATGGCCGAGCACCTGCCCGGTCCCGAACCCTATGGCGAAGACACTGGCTCGATCATCGCCGCTGTGGCGACCGATGCGCCACTAATCTCACACCAGTGCAAGCGACTGGCCCGACGCATCTCGCTGGGTGTCGGCAAGGGAGGCTCAATCTCGGGACATGGGTCCGGCGACATCTTCATGGCGTTTTCGACCGCCGGATCAGAACGCCACGACCGGGACGAGGCCGTCGTCAGCTTCGATCTCATTCCCGATCACCGGCTCGATCCGTTCTTCGAGGCCGTAATTCAGGCCGTGGACGAAGCGATCATGAATGTCCTGGCCGTGAGCGAGGAGATGGTGGGCATCGACAACCACACGGCCGTCGCGCTGGATCGCGACAGACTCGTCGCTACCCTCAAACAGTTCGACCGCTACCGCGAACCCCCGGGCGTGAAATCGTTGTCGTCATCGAGCGGCAGCTCCAAGGGATAGAACGGCCCCGCCGGCTGTGCAGGCGTCGCCAGGAGATCAGCCCACGACCGCAGGGGCGCCATCGCCAGCCCCACCGTACTGGTCGCCAGCAGATTTCGCCTTGTTGATCGCTTCATTCCGTTCTCAATGCTCCGTCTGCGCCGGGCCTTCGCATCCCGACAGGTGGAGCACACCGTGAACAAGGACTATGGCACCGAAAAGGCAAGATCACCCCACCCCGATATGCTCCAGCCACTCGGCTTCGGTCATCACGGTCAGGCCCAGCTCTTCAGCCTTCTTGAGCTTCGAACCCGCGCCGGGGCCGGCGACGACGATATCGGTCTTAGCCGAGACAGAGCCTGAGACCTTCGCACCCAGCGCCTCGGCACGCGCCTTGGCTTCCTGGCGGGTCATTTCTTCCAGCGACCCGGTGAAAACCACCGTCTTGCCGGTGACGGGAGATGCATCGTCGGCCTGTTCCAGACCTTCGATGGTCAGCCGCTCGCCCAGGCCGTCCACGACATCACGGTTCTGCGGTTCATCGAAGAAGTCGACGATGGCGCCTGCGACGGTCTCGCCGATCCCGTCGATGTTGATGAGGGTTTCCCAGGCTTCGCCCTCGCCGACTTCTGCAGCGGTCATGGCATCGCGGAAGGCTTCGAAACCACCGTAGTTGCGTGCCAGAAGACGGGCCGTGGTTTCGCCGACATGGCGAATGCCCAGCGCATTGATGAAACGGTCGAGGCCGATCGTCCGCCGTTTATCAATGGCAGCGTAGAGATTGCGCGCAGACACCTCGCCCCAGCCCTCGAACTCAGCCAGCTTGTTGGCGGTGTTGGCTTCGAGGTCAAAGATATCCGTGGGATTGCGGATCGTCTCCTGGTCCCAGAAGAAGGTGATCTGCTTGTCGCCCAGCCCCTCAATGTCAAAGGCGAGCCGGCTGACAAAATGGCGCAGCCGTTCGGTCGCCTGGGCCGGACAGATCAGGCCGCCCGTGCAGCGCCGGGCGACATCTTCCTTGCCGGTCTTCGGGTTGATTTCCCGCACCGCATGACTGCCGCAAACCGGACAGGTTTCGGGAAACACGTAAGGCGCGGCATCCTTGGGACGCTGGTCGAGGATCGGTTTAACGACCTGGGGGATCACATCTCCGGCGCGCTGCACGACCACCGTGTCCCCGATCCGGATATCCTTGCGTGCGATCTCCTCCTGATTGTGGAGCGTGGCGTTCTGCACCACGACGCCACCCACGGTGACCGGCTGCAGCATCGCCACCGGCGTGAGCGAGCCCGTACGGCCGACCTGGATGCGGATGTCCTTCAAAACAGTCTGTGCCTGCTCGGCGGGGAACTTGTGGGCGATGGCCCAGCGCGGCGCCCGGCTGACAAATCCCAGCCGCTCCTGCCAGTCCAGCCGCTCGACCTTATAGACAACGCCATCGATGTCGTAGGGCAACCCGGCGCGCATGGCCCCGATCGCTTCATACCGCGCCAGAAGCTCCTCGGCGTTCTGACACAGCGCGATTTCAGGGTTCACCGGCAAACCCCAGCGCCCATAGGCCTCGAGCACGCCATGATGCGTTTCGGCCGGCAGGGTACTCGCCTCACCCCAGGCGTAGAGGAAGATCCGCAGCGAGCGCGAAGCGGTGACGGTTGAGTCGAGCTGGCGCAGGGACCCTGCCGCGGCATTGCGGGGATTGGCAAAACGCGCTTCGCCCGCCGCCTCGCGGGTCTCGTTCAGGGCAAAGAAGTCATCACGGCCGAGATAGATTTCCCCGCGCACCTCGATCACGTCGGGCACGTCCTCGCCCTTGAGTCGCTCCGGCACCTCCCCGATGGTCGCGACATTGGCGCTGATATCCTCGCCGGTCTGGCCGTCGCCACGGGTCGCCGCGCGTACATAACGTCCCTTCTCGTAACGGATGGAAACCGCCAGCCCGTCGATCTTCGGCTCGGCGACCACAGCGACCGGCTCATCGTCTTCAAGGCCCAGAAACCGACGGACCCTCACTAGGAAGTCTGTCACATCCTCATCATGAAAGGCGTTACCCAGAGACAGCATCGGCACGCTGTGGCGTACCTGGGAGAAACCGGATGACGGGCTTGCGCCAACATTGCGACTGGGACTGTCGTCACGCACCAGATCCGGGAACCGGGCCTCAATCGCCTCGTTACGACGGCGCAAGGTTTCATAGTCGCCGTCGCTGATCTCAGGTGCATCTTTGCCGTGATAAAGCTCGTCGTGGCGGGCGATCTCGGCAGCCAGCGCCTCAAGCTCCGCTCCGGCCTCCTCCAGCGTCAGATCATCGACCTCATGGTCCCGCAGATCCGCCGTCATGCCGCCTCCGGCTTCAGGAGACTTTGGGCGGCGGCCCTGGCAGCATCGGTCACCTCGGCCCCGGCCAGCATCCGTGCGAGCTCTTCGACGCGTTCGTCATCCGACAACTGGGTCGCGCTTGTCGCCACGGCCTTGGCGTCGCCGCTCTTGACCAGCCGCACATGCCGCTCGGCCCGTGCGGCAACCTGTGGCGCATGGGTGACGACCAGAACCTGTCCGTCCCGGCCCAGACCCCGCAAGCGTTCACCCACGGCATCGGACACGGCACCGCCGATCCCCGCATCGATCTCGTCAAAGATCAGCGTGCGTTCAACCGTGCCCTTTTGAGCCGCCACCTTCAGGGCCAGCATAAAGCGTGAGAGTTCACCGCCCGACGCGATCTTGCTCAGGGGCCCCGGCGGCGCACCGGGGTTGGTCACAACCTGGAAAACCACCTGCTCGGCACCATTGGGGCCGCGGTCCTCGGCTTCCAGCGGCTGCAGGCTGGTGCTGAATCGTGCCGATACCATTTTGAGCGGTTGCAGTTCCCCAGCCACAGCCTTGTCGAGCTTCGCCGCGGCCTTCGCACGGGCCTTGGACAGAGCCGTGCAGGCCTGGCCAAAGGCATCTGCAGCCTCCCGCTCGGCCTGCTCCAGACGCTCCAGAGACCCCTCATGATCGTTGAGTGCCACCAGATCTTCGGAGAAACGATCCAGGAGTACGGGCAGCTCATCGACGGGAACCCGGTGACGGCGTGCCGCATCGCGCAGAGCAAAAAAGCGCTCTTCAACTTCTTCCAGCCTACCGGACTCACCTTCCAGCGCCCGGCCGGTCTCCACGATGCCGCTCACAGCTTCGACTGCCTCGACCAGCGCCCGATCCAGTGAAGCCAGCACATCATCCACACCACCGCCTGCGACGTCCCGGATACGCTCCAGCTCACCGGCAGCCCGCCGAAGCGCCGCATCAACGCCATCGTCGCCTTCCAGTTCCTCAGCAGCCGTGTTGAGTGCCTCGGCGATCTTCTGGGCATTGGCCAGCCGCGAACGCAGGGCCGATACCTCGTCATCTTCGCCTGGCTGCGGCGCGAGTTTCTCTAGCTCTTCGACATCCCGGGCTAGGGTCTCACGCCGTTCGGCCAGACTGTGCTCGTCGGCCATCATCCGTTCCAGCGCTTCCCGGGCCTGCGCCCAGCCGGTATGAGCTTGCCGTACGGCCGAAACAGCCTTGCCGTGGCCGCCAAAGGCATCGAGCAGTTGGCGGTGCATCTCCGGGCGCAACAGGCCGCGCTGATCGTGCTGGCCGTGAACCTCGACCAGCAACTCGCCAACGTCGCCCAGCAGAGCAACACCGACCGGTTCATCATTGATAAAGGCTTTGCTGCGCCCGTCGCTGCCGACCTGGCGCCGCACGATGATCTCACCCTCGCAGGCGACACCCCGATCGATCAGGAGCAGAGAAGCGGGATGATCCGGTGCAACCTCGAAGGTGGCCGCCACACCGGCCCGATCCGCACCCGGCCGTACGAGGGACACATCCGACCGTTGACCGGTGGCGAGGCCCAGGGCATCGAGAAGAATGGACTTTCCAGCTCCGGTCTCGCCGGTCAGCACGGTCAGGCCGACGCCGAACTCCAAGTCGACATGCTCGATGACGGCAAGGTTGCGGATGCTGAGTGAAACCAGCATTGCCGGGCGGTCTCCTGACTAACCTTCGAGTTCGCCGACGATCAGGTCATTGTCCTCGGAAAGCTGGGGAATTAGATTGTGTTCACCGAGAAGGGAATAGGCATCTTCGTACCAGGTGCTGCCGGGGAAGTTGTAGCCCAGAACAGCAGCGGCATTCTGCGCCTCGCGCACCACGCCCAGGGAAAGATAGCTCTCAACCAGACGCAACAGAGCTTCGGGCACGTGGGAGGTCGTCTGATAAAGGATGATCACGCTGTGGAAGCGATTGATCGCCGCCACATACTCTTCACGTCCCTGATACCAGCGACCGATATCCATCTGCTTGCCTGCGAGATGATCTCCGGTCAGTTCAAGCTTCAGCTTGGCATCGCGACCGTACTCGGAGTCCGGGAACAGGCGCAAAACCTCACGGAAGGCTTCCTGTGCCAGCTCGGTCATCCGCTGATCGCGTTTCACATCCGAAATGCGCTCATAATAGGACTGGCCGATCAGATAGTAGGCGTAGGCCACATCCTCATGGCTGGGATGCAGCTGGATGAAACGGTCTGCCGCGAAGATCGCCTCGTCATAGTCCCTGTTCTGATAGTACGAGTAGGCAGCCATCACCTGCGCCCGCGTGGCCCATTGTGAATAGGGATGCTGGCGCTCCACCTCATCGAACTCACGGGCGGCATCTTCGTAGTTGCCGTTCTGCAGCAGGTCGACGGCGTTGTTGTAGATCTCCTCAACAGAGCGCTCGACATAGGGATCGGGGTCGGAGCCACAAGCCGCAAGCCCCAGAACCACTACCACCATCGCCGCTCGCGCCAGAACTCGCGCCGCACGCTTCATACAAGCCTCATCGAATGAAAAGCCGTCTCGAATCGCCCGCACGATAACACCAGACTCAGGCAAACGCATCGATCAGCGAGGAAAGATCGGCCATGGAATCAAAGACCTTGTGGGCACCTGCTTCCCGCAGGCGCTCATCATGGCCCAATGGAATATGACTGGCCCCGACAAACCCGAGAACCGTCATGCCGGCCGCCCTGCCCGCAGCCACACCGGCGAGGCTGTCTTCAATCACCAGGCAGCGATCAGGCGCATGGTCCATGGCTTCCGCAGCATGCAAAAACAGGTCGGGCTCCGGCTTGCCGCGCGCGACCTGATCGGCGCTGTATATGTGGGGCGGGAGCTGATCCAACAGTCCAACCAAACCCAGGGAGTGGTGCAGACGGGCAAGGTCACTGCTTGATGCGACACAGCGCGGCAGGTCGAGGAGCTCAAGCATTCCTCCGACACCTTCAACAGCGGCGAGTTCTGCATCGAACCTTGCTGTCGTCGTTTCCTTGAGGTGTTGCAGGAAACCCGGCGGCAAGGGACGGCCATGATCCCGTTCGATCATCTCCAGCATCTCGACCAGCGCGACACCCAGAAATTGCTCGGCAACTTCCTCGGCAGTGTAGGGAAAACCCGCTTTAGTTAATTCCTCTGCGTCGTTGCTGCACGAGATCTAATCACTTCCCAGCAACACACCGTCGAAGTCGAAGATAATCATATCGGGCAAGGAACAGATCGCAGCGGTGCGGCGATCAGGCCGTTGCGGCAAGCAGGTCCGGAGCCGTGTGCTGCGTTTCCCAGCACCAGGCATCGTCATTCTCAAACAGCGCTGTGAGCAGCTTGTTGTTGAGGCCGTGGCCCGAACAATAGCCGTTGAATGAACCCAGGATCGGTGCGCCGGCCAGGGCCAGATCGCCGATCGCATCGAGAACCTTGTGACGCGCAAATTCGTTGTCGTAACGCAGACCACCCTCGTTCAGGACACGGTCGCCATCGACCACAATGGCATTGTCGAGCGAACCACCCAGAGCCAGCCCCTGTGAACGCAAACCATCGATCTCTTCCATCAGGCCGAAAGTCCGTGCCCGGGAGACATCAGATTTGAAAGCATCGTCATCAAGATCCAACGCCGCGCTCTGACGGGCGATCTTCTCGTTGTCGTAGACAATCTCACAGCGGAAGGAACGATTGGCGGACGGCGACAAGGTCGCAGTCTTATCGCCATCCCGCACCTGGACTTCCCGCAGCACGCGCACGAAACGGCGCGGGGCCTCCAGAGCCTCGATCCCGGCGCATTCAATCAGGAAAACAAACGCCTCGGAACTGCCATCCATGATGGGAAGTTCCGGGCCACTCACTTCAATGAGAACATTGTCCACGCCACAACCCGCGAGAGCGGCCATAACGTGCTCGACCGTCGACAGCGTCGCGCCGGACGCATTCCGAAGGGTCGTACAAAGGAAAGTATCGGCGACCAGATCAAAGCGGGCGGGGAAATGCCGTGCACCATTGCTCAGATCGGTGCGTTCGAACACGATGCCGGTGCCGGCCTCGGCCGGGTGCATGATCATCACGGCCTTTTCGCCGGAATGCAGGCCAATGCCGGTGCAGGAAATCGGTGTCTTCAGGGTGGTCTGATACACGGCGGTTATCGGCCCCATTGTTGTTCTTGCGCGTTGACGGCAAAGTCCCTTCAGACTCTGGCCGCCCGATGCTAGCTGCGACACGGCAAACCGCCCGGTGCGGGCGAGCGCCTCGGAAGCTGGTCTAACAAATCGCTCCCGAGGCGCTCAAGTCACTCTTTGTTACAGGATGTTTCACGAAAAAACCGTTATACTTCCTGTGCTTGACTTCACATTGCAACACGCCGTCAGTTCTTGTGACGACGCAGGAAGGCGGGAATGTCGAGCACATCGTCCTCGACAGTCGAAACCTCCATGGTTGCCGTCTGCGGCGCAGGAGCCGGTTCGGCAGCCATCACGGGCTCAGGCTTTGCCTCCGGTTCGGGCTGCGGCTCAGGAGCCGCAACAGGAGCGGGCGCGGGTTCTGCCGCTGCAGGCTCGGATACTGGAGCCGGAGCGGGCGCTTCGGCGACCGGTTCGGGCTTGGGCTCTGGTGCGGCCGGAGCCTCAGCCGCCTTGGGCCGGATCGCTGGTTCCTGGCGGGCCGGCTCCTTGTGGCTGCGGCCGGCACCCGTCATCCGCTCAAACAGCGACGGCTTGCGGGCCTCCTTGTTGCTGTTGTTGACCAGAGCCGCCGATCCGAAGGCGCTGGGTGCGGCCGGAGCCGAAGCAGGCTTCTTCGGTGCTTCCACCGCAGACGGGGCGATGAAGGCATCAGTGCGTGCCGGCTCGGTGACAGTCTCTGCCGCCAGGGCCGTTTCAGGTTCCGGAGCGGTTCGGCCTAGGAACGCAAAGGCCTTGCCGGGCTGTTCCGGGGCCGGCTGCGGGTTGGCAACCACCGGCTCAGGCGCAACGTCCTGAACCACCTCGGGCTCCTGCAGTTCAGCCTGGGGCTGGCTGGATGTATCCAGAGCCAGCGCGTGTTGACCGGCACGTGTCATGATCGGCGTGGGCGCCGGCGCTGGTGCACGGACCGACTGACCACCCTCGATCGCGGTGAGCGCGGGACGGCCCGGTGTGTTGGCTGCCATACCTTCGGCCTCGATACCTGTTGCAACCAGCGACACTCGCATACCGCCAGCCATGGACTCATCGAATGCCGCACCAAAGATGATGTTGGCGTCGGAATCGACTTCGTCACGAATGCGGTTCGCAGCCTCGTCGACCTCGAACAGGGTCATGTCGCTGCCGCCGGTGATGTTGATCAGAACGCCACGGGCCCCCTTCATCGACACCTCATCGAGCAGCGGGTTCGCGATGGCCGCCTCAGCCGCCTCGAGCGCACGACGCTCGCCTTCGGCTTCACCGGTACCCATCATGGCCTTGCCCATCTCGCTCATCACCGTACGCACGTCAGCAAAGTCCAGGTTGATCAGGCCGGGCTGGACCATCAGGTCCGTCACACCACGCACACCAGCGTGAAGTACGTCGTCGGCCATCTTGAAGGCGTCCGCAAAGGTCGTCTTGTCGTTGGCCACCCGGAACAGATTCTGGTTCGGAATGATGATCAGCGTGTCGACATACTGCTGCAGTTCGGCCATGCCCTCTTCAGCCAAACGCATGCGCTGCTGGCCTTCGAAGTGGAACGGCTTGGTCACCACACCGACAGTGAGCATGCCCTGCTCACGCGCAGCACGCGCAACCACAGGCGTCGCACCTGTACCGGTACCGCCACCCATACCGGCGGTGATGAAAACCATATGCGAGCCGATGAGCTGCTCCATGATCTCTTCCATGGCCTCTTCGGCAGCGGCCTTGCCGATGTCTGGGCGCGAACCGGCACCCAAACCCTGCGTGATCGACACGCCAAGCTGGATACGCCGTTCGGCCTGCGACTGATCAATCGCCTGTGCGTCCGTGTTGGCGACGACAAAGTCGACGCCCTGCAGACCACTCAGGATCATGTTGTTGACGGCGTTTCCGCCGGCCCCGCCGACACCAATCACGGTGATGCGCGGCTTCAGGCATTGGGTTTCGGGCAACCCGAGTTGAATCGTCATAAGGAAGCCTCCGTTGCGAGAGTGACACCCGGAATCCGACGGCCCGCCCGTCGGCAACAAAGATCAACCCGCCGGGCGATGCGGGCGTCCATCACAAATTCTCCCTCAGCCACTGACCCAACCTGCCGAAGCGGCCCATCAGGCCGCCGGCATGCGCCCAGTCGCTGAATTCCAGTTCGTTGCTGTCGTGGCGCCCTGCGCCGTAGCGCAGCAGGCCGGCACAGGTCGTGAAGGCCGGCCCTGATGTCGCCTGGGCCAGGCCCTTCAGCCAGATCGGCTGACCGATGCGCACCTGCTTGTCGAGGATCTGGCCCGCCAGGTCGCACACGCCATGCAGTTGCGATGCACCGCCGGTCAGCACCAGGCGACGGCCGCCGAGATTTTCGAGTCCGGCTGCGACAAGCTGGCTGCGGATCATTTCCAACGTCTCTTCGACGCGTGGCCGGATGATGCTGGTCAGCATTGAGCGCGGCACCTGGCTGGTGTTGCCATCGCCCTCGCCGATCATCGGAACATCGATCATTTCGCGTTCGTCATCGACGCAGCCCACCGCGTTGCCGTAGAGCGTCTTAAGCCTTTCAGCCTTCTCGGCCGGTGTTGAAAGAACCCGGGCAACATCATTGGTCACATGTTGGCCGCCGATCGGAACGCCATCGACATGGATGCAGTCGCCGTCGAAGAACACGGCAGCCGTGGTGGTGCCCCCGCCCATATCGATCACAGTGACGCCAAGGTCCATCTCATCCTTGACCAGAGAGGCCAGGGCCGAGGCATAGGGTGTCGAAGCGCGTCCCGCGACATCCAAATGGCAGCGGCTAATGCAGGATTCGATGTTGCTCAGAGGGCCATCGGCGGCGGTCACAAGATGAATGTTCACGCCCAGGCGCTGACCGGTCATACCGCGTGGATCGCGAATGCTCCGGTTTCCATCGATGCTGTAGCGCACCGGCATGGCGTGCAGAATTGTGCGGTCAACAGTGTCGATGGCCTGGCGGCTCTGCAGCATGACCCGGCGCAGATCGGCGTCGCCGACCTCGTGCCCAGCAATGGTGACATCGACTGCGACGGAGCGTGAGCGAGGCTGACCGTCTGAGACGTTGATCCAGACCTGGCGCAGCGTGTCGCCTGCCATTTCCTCGGCAGCGTTAACGGCAGCAGCGATAGACTGCTCGGCGGCCTCCATGTTGACGATGCTTCCGGCCTGGACGCCGCGGGATGCCTGACAGCCGATACCGACAACACGTAGGCCCGCGTTGTCGTCGGCACGGACCACAAAACACACGGTCTTTGTGCTGCCGATGTCGACAGCAGCGATCAGTCCGGAACGGGGAAGAGCGGAACGAGGCGCGTTCATGTGTCCTCCCCCTCGGTCTCTTCATGTTCCATGCGGGCGCGGGCATCAGGTGTCAGGCGCACCACAAAGCGGTCCGGGAACCGGAGGTCCACCGCCTGAACGTCGCGTGCCAG
The DNA here is from genome assembly GCA_002722885.1 of Rhodospirillaceae bacterium. GTDB lineage: Bacteria > Pseudomonadota > Alphaproteobacteria > SP197 > SP197 > SP197. The sequence continues at coordinate 6,485 of PBNE01000009.1, read as the reverse complement.
AAGCTGCTCCGTGCGGTCCATATCGGCCAATGCCAGCCACGCCTGCTCCAGACCATCTTCGGGCAACTGGATATCGATGCCGTCGTCCAGGCGCAGATTCCAGCGTCGCTCACCGACCCTGACGGCCGCGGCAACCCGCTCTTTCAGGTTCGGCACGCGGGCCATGACAGCCAGCAGCTCGGCGGCATGGCCGGGAGCATCGTCACCGACCACAAGCATCAGTTCGGCGAACTCTGCGGGCCTTGCGCCGTCGATGATTTCACCCTGCGCGTCAACCACCGTGATTTCACCGTCGTGTTGCCACAGCGCCAGCGGGCGCCGCTCGACGAGTGAAACAACAAGCGTGTTGGGAAGACGCCGCTCGACCGTGACATCCCGAATCCAGGGCAAGGCCGCAACACGTTCACGCGCGACATCAATCTGGAGCGCCAACATGGCCTCTCCGACATCGATGCCCAGCGCATCAATCAGGGTCTGTCGATCGGTGCGGTTGCGGCCCGACACAAGAACCTGCTCAACGGAGAGGCCAGCGTCGGCCGTCAATGCCGTAAACTCCTCGCTCAGATCGTTCCATTGGGTCTTCGCGGCCCCGCTCATCACAGCCCAGCCCATCAGGCAGCAGGCCAGCACAACAGGGGCGCCAACCGGCAGACAGCGTGCCATTACCCGGCGCCACACGGGCCTGGCCTGACGCTCGCGCGCAGGCGCGGATTTGCGCGTCACGCCTCGCATCGCGCCTCCTCCACCATCCAGGCCACCAGCTTGCCGAAGGGGTAACCGACATGGGCCGCCTGTTCGGGCACCAGCGACATCGGGGTCATGCCGGGCTGGGTGTTGATCTCCAGCATGTAGAGAAGCCCGGGCTCACCCTGGGTGTCGTCATAGCGGAAGTCGGCACGGCTCACCCCACGGCAGCCCAGGACCTCGTGCGCCTTGAGCGCCATGCCCATCGCTTCCTTATAGACGCCATCGTCGATCGGCGCGGGAATCTCGTGGTAAGAGCCGCCCTCGGTATACTTGTTGCTGTAGTCGTAGAATCCTTCCGGTGTGTGAATCTCCGTGACAGCCAACGGCTTGCCACCCATCACGGCAATCGAGAGCTCACGACCGGCAATGTAGGTTTCGACAAGGACATCATCGCCATACTTGAAGTCGTCCTCGAGCAGACGATCATCATTGTCGTTCTTCAGAACGATGCGGACGCCGACACTGGATCCTTCGCTGTTCGGCTTCACGACGAAGGGCCGTTCGACTGGTGCCGGCTGGCCGATCTGATCACGATGCGCCATGCGGCCTTCGGGGCACCGGATGCCAACGCCTGAGAAAAGGTGCTTGGCAGCATCCTTGTTCATGGCCAGCGCTGATGCCATCGGGCCGGAATGCGTGTAGGGCAGGCCCAGGATTTCAAGCAGGCCCTGGATGCAGCCGTCTTCGCCATAGCGCCCATGGAGCGCGTTGAAGACAACATCAGGCTTGTCGTCCATGTCGCTCAGGACTCGACCGATGTCGCGGCCGACATCGATACGCGTCACGCGATAGCCCTCGGCTTCGAGCGCGTCGGCGCAGTCGCGACCGGACACCAGCGAAACCTCCCGCTCGGAGTTCCAGCCTCCCATGAGAACGGCGACGTGCTTGCTCATGTCGACGCCCTCCCCGCCACGGGACGACGGCCCAGGCGACGAATCTCCCATTCCAGCCGCACGCCCTGGCTTTCGAACACGCGGCGGTGAACCTCTTCACCAAGCTCTTCGAGTTCGGTCGCGCTGGCGCTCCCGGTGTTGATCAGGAAGTTGCAATGCTGTTCGGATACCATGGCATCACCGCGCCTGAGGCCGCGGCAACCGGCCTTGTCGATCAGCTCCCAGGCTTTGGCGCCCGGCGGATTCTTGAACGTGCTGCCGCCGGTCCGCTCGCGGATCGGCTGGCTCTCGCTGCGGCTCGCCTGAATCTCATCCATGCGCTGCATGATCTCGGCAGAATCGCCGGCCTGCCCCGTCATGGTGCAGGCCGTGAAGACCCAGCCTTCGGGAACCGTGCTGTGGCGATAGCTGTGGCCCAGGTGCTCGGGTTCCAGCACATGCACACCACCACGCGGATCGACCGCGCGCACACTCACGAGAACATCCCGTAGCTCGTGACCATAAGCGCCGGCGTTCATGCGCACGGCGCCACCGATCGTACCCGGCACACCGACCAGAAACTCGAGTCCCGCCACGCCGTTCTGTGCTGCAGTCCTGGCCACATGGAGATCGAGTGCACCAGCGCCCGCCGTGACGGTGACCCCATCCACAGCCACACTGGTGAAGCCACGCCCCAGTCGGATGGTAACACCGGGAAGACCACCGTCACGCACCAGCGTGTTCGAACCCACGCCCAGCACGGTCACCGGCAGGTCCAGCGGACGGTTCGCCATGAAATGCGCAAGGTCCACCTCGTCGGCGGGACGGAACAACACATTGGCGCGACCACCGGCGCGGAACCAAGTCGTCTTCGCCAGATCAGCGTCGAAGCGGTAGCTGCCCCTAATATCGGGAAGCCCGGCCATCGGATCACTCTCCACCGCCGCCATCACGAGGCCTCCAGCACATCGGCGGCGCCATGGAGCGCGTGGAGGTTGTCGGGAAGTGCGTTGGCCCAATGAGTGATTGTTCCGGCACCCAGGCAGATCACGGCATCACCGGGCTGGGTCAGCCGCGCCACAAGCGCCGGTAGGTCTTCAGGATCGTTTAGAGCTTCGACATGGCGATGGCCACGATTGCGCAGACCTTCGACCAGGCTGTCACGATCTGCGCCGGCGATGGGGCTCTCTCCGGCCTCATAGACATCGGACACAACCACCACATCGGCATCGTTGAAACAGGTGCAAAAGTCATCAAACAGACCGGCCAGCCGCGAATAACGATGAGGCTGCATCACGGCGACAATACGTCCGTTGAACGCTTCGCGTGCGGCCTTCAGAACAGCCGAGATTTCGACCGGGTGATGACCATAGTCGTCGATCACCATCACACCGCCGGTCTCACCGGTGCGTGTGAAGCGCCGCTTCACACCTTCGAAGCTGCCCAGGGCGTCGATCAGAACGTCATCGGGAATGCCGAGCTCCTGAGCGACCACGACACAGGAGAGTGCGTTGGTCACGTTGTGCTCGCCCCACATCGGCAGGTAGAGATCGCGGATCGTCCGTGACGAACGGGTTACCCGATCGGTCAGCACGACATCGAAGCGATAACCGCCATTGCACAACGCCAGATTGGTCCCGCGCACGTCAGCCTGAGCCCCGAGGCCGTAGGTCACAATCCTCCGGTCCGTGATCCGGCCTACCAGAGCCTGGACCTCCGGGTGATCGATACACAGGGCGGCGAAGCCGTAGAAGGGAATGTTCGAGACGAAGGTGTGGTAGGCGTCGCGCACCTCGTCGAACGAACCGTAGTTCTCGAGATGCTCGGGATCCATGTTGGTCACGATCACCGAGGTGGCCGGAAGGCGAAGGAAACTGCCGTCGGATTCGTCGGCCTCAACCACTATCCACTCGCCCTGACCCAGACGGGTGTTGCTGCCATAGGCGTTGACGATGCCGCCGTTGATCACGGTGGGATCGAGTTCGGCCTTCTCCATAACCCAGCCGACCATCGACGTCGTCGTGGTTTTGCCGTGGGTTCCGCCTGCCGCAATCGACTTTTGCAGGCGCATCAGCTCACCCAGCATTTCGGCGCGGCGGACCACAGGAATCCAGCGCCGCCGCGCTTCGGCCACCTCCGGGTTGTCATCCTTGACGGCTGACGACGTGACCACGACGGCCGCGTCGCCGACATGGCCCGCGTCATGACCGATCGACACAGTGATACCGAGATCACGCAGACGCAGAACATTGGGGCTTTCGCCAAGGTCGCTTCCCTTGACCTGATAGCCCTGGTTGTGCAGCACCTCGGCGATCCCGCTCATGCCGATGCCGCCGATACCAACAAAGTGGATGGGGCCCATGCTGGTCGGTGACTGCTTCATGCCGCCTGCTCCCGCATGTCATGGCCGCCATGATGACCGTTGCTGCCGGTCAGCCGGTCGATGGCGTCGGCCAGCCGGACCGCGGCGTCCGGCCGTGACCACGCCAAGCCCGCCGCCGCAGCCCTTATCAGTGTGTCGGGGCATGTCATGAAGGCTTCCAACCGCGCAGCCAGTGCCTCGGCGCTGAAGCCGGTCTGCGGCATCAGCCAACCCGCTCCGGCCGCCTCGACGGCACGCGCGTTCTCGGTCTGGTGGTCGTCCGTCGCATGCGGATAGGGCACCAGCAGGGCCGGACGTCCCGCCACGGAAAGCTCGGCCACCGTTGAAGCCCCTGCTCGCCCGATCACAAGGTGTGCCCGTTCCAGTTGTGCATCCATGTCATCGAAGAAGGTCGCCACCGTTGCGGCAACACCCATCTCATCGAAACGCGCGCGAACCCGGTCAATGTCCTCATGACGGCACTGCTGGATCAGCTCGATCCTGGCGCGCAGCGCCGCTGGCAACGCAGCCAGCGCGTCGGGCAGGACATCGCTGAAAACACGCGCACCCTGGCTACCGCCGAATACGAAGAGACGGAACCGGCCATCCTGACCTGCTGGGTCGTAGGGTTTGTCGTGCAGACTCGCGATCGACGATCGCACGGGATTGCCGCAGGTCAGGGTCTCGACCCCGACAGTCCCTTCTGTTCGGTCAAACGATGTCGCAATCAGCCGCACACGGCTGCTGAGCATCCGGTTGGCCCGGCCCAGAACCGCGTTCTGTTCATGGATCACGGTCATCGCGCCAATCTGATTGGCGGCAAACAGCGGCGGTACCGTCGGGTACCCCCCAAAACCGACCACGGCCGAGGGCGTCAGTTGGCGCAAGAGACGGCGAGCCTCGAGCATGCCACGCAGTAGAGCGACCGCGCCGACAATTTTGCCCGAAAGGCTGCAACCGCTCATGGCCGACGCATGCAGGCGATGCACGGCCACACCCTCAAGGCGCGTCGCCAGATCGCCGCCACGCTTGTCGGTGACGGCCACCACTTCGCGGCCGCGCGACAACAGCTCCTCGGCAACGGCAATCGCCGGGAAGAGATGACCACCGGTCCCACCGGCTGCAATGACAACTGGGCCGGTCATGTCTTGCGTCCGTGTTCTGGGCGGCGGCGGGTCAGCGCCAGCATCATGCCCATGCCGATCGCCATGCCGAGCAGAGACGAACCTCCGTAAGAGACAAACGGCAGGGTCATACCGGTCGACGGCAGCAGGCTGAGCGAAACGCCCATGTTGACGATGGCCTGGGCCGCGAACTGGATCAGAAGACCGGCCACGGCCAGCATGATAAAAAGATCGCGTTCGCCGGCCATGCGGGTAAAGCCACGCAACGCCACGAACGCAAAGAATCCCATCAACAGCAGACAGGCGATCAGCCCGAACTCCTCTCCTGCGACGGCGAAGATGAAATCAGAATGGGCGTCGGGCAGCACGTCCTTCACGATGCCCTCACCTGGGCCACGCCCCAAAAGGCCGCCGGACTCGAACGCGCGAAGTGCGGTATCGACCTGATAGCTGTCGCCCGAAGCCGGATCGAGGAAACGATCAATCCTGTCGCGAACATGCGGCATGAAGGAGTAACCGGCGGCAAGACCGGCGACCCCGAGGCCGACAAGTCCAAAAACAAAAATGAGGGGCAGGCCGGCCAGGAAGAGCTGGCCGCCCCATATCGTGACAACTGTCGCCGCCATCCCGAAATCCGGCTGCCAAAGGAGCAGGGCGACAACGACGGCCATAAGAATGGCCGACAACCAGTAGCCCGGAAATCCGGGATTGCTCTTGGCCTCGGCAAACAGCCAGGCTGCCACCAAGGCAAGCGCAGGCTTCACAAACTCCGAAACCTGCAACGAGAACATGCCCAGCGAGATCCAGCGGCGTGCGCCTTTGATCTCGTTACCCACGAGTGGCGTGACGACGAGCAATGCTATCGACACAACAAGGATCAACACGGCAACACGCCGGACCCCTCTGGGACCCAGCAATGACATGGCGAACATGGCGAAGATGGACGGCATCAGAAAAAAGAAGTGCCGCCTCACAAAGTGAAATGCATCCGCGCCAATGCGGTCAGCGACAGGAGGACTGGCAGCCATGATCAACACCACGCCGGAAAGCAGCAGTGCGATCAGGGCCGCCAGAGTCCATCGGTCGATGGTCCACCACCATCGCCCCAGAACACTTCGGTCTGTTCGGGAAAATGTCGTCATGCGCTACCGTGATGTCCGCATCGTGCCTATTTCTTCTTCCTGGCCGCGGCCTTCTTCTTGGCAGCAGCCTTCTTCGGTGCAGCCTTCTTGGCGGCAGCCTTCTTCTTGGCCGGAGCCTTCTTGGCGGCGGCCTTCTTCGGTGCAGCCTTCTTCTTGGCCGGGGCCTTCTTCGGTGCAGCCTTCTTGGCGGCAGCCTTCTTCGGTGCAGCCTTCTTCTTGGCCGGGGCCTTCTTCGGTG
>PBNE01000008.1 GCA_002722885.1 Rhodospirillaceae bacterium | reverse complement strand
TGACCTACTTCTACGGACTGGGAAGTTATGCGTCCGACGGCATGATCGAGGGTGCCTTTGCCAACATCGAGTGCCGTGAGGCGCCTGTGCTCGATACCGTGGCCATGGCCGAGGAGGTCGCTCGTTACGGTCTCTACGGTGAAGCCGCCATGACTTGGTCGTTGGTTCCGTCGTGCAATGTCTGGCCGGTAGCGAGCAATCCGCTGCCCGATGAAGGGCCGGTGGTGAGCGACATTCCCACCCTGCTGTTGAGCGGCCGCTATGATCCCGTGACACCGCCGTCGTATGCCGATGAGGCGGCCGAGACTCTCTCGAACAGCCGTCATCTGGTGTTCCGTTCGGGCGGCCACGCGGTCTCGTTCTGGTTTGACTGTGCGATGGACGCGACCGCCGATTTCTTTGTCGACCCGGATCCGGCCTCTGTGCGCGAACCGCGCTGCCGCAGCTACAGCCAGCCGGCGGATTTTAATGTCCGGTTCTGACGGGTGCGTTGGCTCCCAACACCTGCGCAAGTGCGATGACAGAGGCATGACCCATGATGCCGATGTCACCGTCCCGCAGATGTTGCAGCAGCCTTTTGCGAGGGATGAGGCAGAGCTCGGCATCTTCCGGGTCGCCTGAATCGGGCTCGGCGACCTGTTCGGCACCAGAGGCCATGAAGGCGTAGCATCGGCCACAACCGTAGTTGCTGTTCATGACATAGCTCCCGAGACTACTCCAGTCCGACGCCCGGAAACCGGTTTCCTCCAGCAACTCACGCTGAGCGGCCTCGAGCGGTTCCCCGCCGTCGTCGATAAAGCCACCGGGCAGGGCCCGCTCGACCCGGCGTGGACCATGACGGTAGAGCCGCAGGGTCAGGACGTCGTCAGCGGGTGTGGTAACATACATGATCGCGAAGTCGCGCATTGCGACCCTGAAATAGGCTTCGACCTCCTGCCCGTCGGGCAGGGCGAGAGACTGCTCAAAAAGCTGCAGCCAGGGTGAGCCGTCATGCAGAAGGCATTCTCCGGTCACTGTCCAGGGGGCAAGGTCTTTCATGTCACAACCAGATCGATGTCGCCGGCGCCGACCAGGAGTTCGATGCCGTCTTGGGTCATCAGCCAGGTCCCGCCCAGGATAACGCCGTCGCCGGACCCGGGCGGCGTGATGCAGGCGTGGAGAACAAAGGCCATTCCGGGCTCCAGCCGCTGGTCGATACCACGGCTGATCTGAAGAGTTTCGAGCCAGACTGGCGGATAGGCGACACCGATGCCGTAGCCGAAACGCATCATGGCGTGACGATCCATGCCACTTCCGCACAGAGGCTCCAGCGAGGCTTCCTCGACGTCGGCCACCGCAACGCCCGGTTTGATGGCCGCCATGCCGCCGCGCAGTGATGCCAGAGCAACATCGTGAAGCTCGCGGTGCTCGGAGTCAGGCTCGCCGGCGGCCATCGTGGCAATGGCGACCGCATGGTAGCGGTTGCTGACCCCGGCGAACTCCGCATGGACGAGGTCGCCCGATTCGATCCGGCGGCCCCTGGGCGTGCCGTGGCCCCCCTCGCTGCGGCTGCCTGATGCGAGTTCGATGGGAATCGAGGGGAAATCGCTACCGGCCCGCCGCAGCGCATCGTCGACCTCGGCCGCCAGGGCCATCTCGCTGATACCGGGCCGCAAGTGCCGGCGCATGGCCTGCAGCCCCGCTTCGGCGATCGAGGAAGCCTGCTTGATACAGGCAATCTCCGTAGGTGACTTGATCCAGCGCAGGTCACCCAGAAGAGTTGTGGCATCGGTCAGTTGGCTCGGCGCGATCGCGCGCTCCAGTCGGCGTCCCAGATCCCAGTTCAGCGTCGTGGCCTGGGCTTCAATGCCGATGATCTCGCCTGCAACACCTTTTTCTTCGATCACGTCGGCGATCAGCACGGCGGGATCTTCCAGATGCAGGTGATAGGTCCGGATGTCACTGATCCATGTGGTTTCCACGGCGAGCGGCAAGTCGACATTGCGCATGACCAGGGTGGGTTCGTCGTCGCCATCGGTGAAGATCATGGCCTGCGGGCTGTTGACGCCAACCCAGCTGTCATAACCGCCGAGGTAGTAGAGATTCTCAAGACCGACGCAAAGACAGGCACGCAAGCCGGCCTGGCGCATGGCCTTGCGTGCGCGGGCGAGGCGTTCGTGATGTTCTGCCTGCTCGAAGACGGCAAAGGTCGGGGGCATAGGGGTTCCTCGTCTCTTTCCTGCTTGGGCCTATGATGCCCGCAAGTCGGGACCTGCTTCACAGCGTTGCGGGCATCAACCTTGTAGTCAGCGGGTTCGAACGACACACTCGGGGTCTCAAAGACAGGCGAATTCCGTGCTTCTGAGTTTTGCCCTCGCCATCCTGTTCGGCGTCCTGATTGCGGCGGTCTATCTGGCGCTTCGCTATCGCGGCGTTCTGACCGGCACGCTTGTCGGTTTGATCTCTCTGATCGTGGTACAGGCGGCGATCCTAGAGTTCAACACGCTTTGGCTCGATGACGTGCTGATCTGGCTTTCCTGGGCAGCCGGGGCAGAGATCAGCGTGGTCCCGACGTCTGCGCTGGCGCTTCTGGCGATCGCGTTGACGCTGGGCGCTCTTGAACGGGAAAAGAAGAGCGAAGTCTCGTTGATTGAACAGACGGCCGTGCTTGAGAATGCGTAGCGGACCGCCGGTCTCGGTTACTACATCTACGACGATTCCGTTCCTGGCATGGTCTATTGCTCCGACGAGTTCGCTGCGACAACGTGGTTTCGTATGACTGAATGACGCACTAGCATGGCGCTGCACGAGCGAGGACGGTTGCCATGGCTGATGACGAAACCCGGGCTGACAGCTTTGATGTTGTTATCATCGGCGCCGGATTTTCCGGCATGTACATGCTGCACAAAACCCGTGAGCTGGGGCTTTCCGCGGTGATTCTTGAGGCAGCCGGCGATGTTGGAGGCACTTGGTACTGGAACCGCTATCCCGGAGCACGCTGTGACATTCACAGCATGGATTACTCCTATTCCTTTGACGACGACCTGCAACAGGAATGGGAATGGTCGGAGCGCTATTCGCCACAACCGGAAATCCTGAAGTATGCAGCGCATGTCGCGGAACGTTTTGATCTGCGCTGCGACATCCGGTTCGGCACGCGTGTTGGGTCCGCCAACTGGGATGACAATGCGAACCAGTGGGTTCTGGAAACCGAGACAGGCGATGCGGTCCGCGGGACATGGTGTGTCTTGGCGGTCGGCTGTCTCTCCGTGCCTCAGCGGCCGAGTTTCGACGGCCTCGATGACTACAAGGGCGACTGGTATCACACGGGGTTGTGGCCTCATGAGGAGGTCGATTTCACGGGTAAGGATGTTGCGGTGATCGGCACGGGATCATCAGCGATCCAGTCCATTCCCCAGATTGCCAAACAGGCACGGCATCTGACGGTCTTCCAGCGCACACCCAACTTTTCGGTGCCGGCCTGGAATCGTCCTCTGACAGAAGAGGAAGTGCGGCCAATCAAGGAGAACTACGCCGCCTACCGCGAAAACGCGCGCTGGTCCGAAAGTGGCTACAACGGCGAGGATGCCCACGAATCCGGCCACGACGTCTCCGACAACCGACGTCGCAGTGAGCTGGAGAGGCGCTGGGCCGAAGGCGGCTTTACCATGCTCTCGACCTTCACCGATGTCGGCAATGATGCGGCGATCAACAAGATCGTTGCTGACTTCGCGCATGAGAAGATTCGCGAGAAGGTGAAGGATCCCAAGGTCGCCGATCTGCTGTGTCCGACCAGTCATCCCTTCGGCACGAAGCGACTGTGTGTCGATATCGATTATCACGACACCTACAACCGGCCGAATGTCAGCCTGGTCGACATCAACGCGGCCCCCATCGAACGGCTAACCGCCGAAGGTCTCAAGACAACGGAGACGGATTATCACTTCGACGCCATCGTCTTTGCGATCGGCTTCGACGCCATGACTGGGCCGATTCTGAACATCGATATCCGTGGTGTGGAGGGGCGGTCCCTGCGCAAGGAATGGGAAGATGGCCCTCACACATATCTTGGTTTGGGCATGGCCGGGTATCCCAATCTGTTTCCGGTGACCGGCCCTCAAAGCCCGTCTGTGTTGACCAATATGATGTCTGCGATTGAGCAGCACATCGAATGGATCAGCGATTGTCTTGCCTACATGACTGACAAGGGTCTTGACCGTATCGAGGCCAGAACGGACGCGCAGCAGGATTGGGTGCGCCACAACAAGGAGGTGGGAGATACCACCCTCTATCCCCTTGCGAACTCCTGGTATGTCGGCACCAACATTCCCGGCAAACCGCGCGTTTTCCTGCCTTACGTCGGTGGATTTGGGGAATACCGGAAGATCTGCGATGACGTTGCGGCCGATGATTACCGGGGCTTCGTTGTTGCTTCCCATGATCGCCGCGGGGATGACCTCTGGGATTCTGCCTGAGCTTCAGTGGCGTTTGCGGCCTTGGTGTGAACACGGGAAACTGAAGCCGTGTGTCTTGGACTGTTGGGACATCATGGCCAAGTCCGCAACAGACATGATGAGAGCTACGATTTTCAGGTCTGGCCCGATGCATCATGACGCTGTTTGTCCATTGGTCATTCTACTGATGCTGGCTCTGTTGGCGCCGGATGCGATACTGGTCGGCCAGGCTAGGGCCCATGATGCTCTGCACGAGGGATTTGAAGACGAGGATCTTACCTTGTGGTTGCCAAGAGACCTCGAATCCGACGATTCCTGGTTTGACGATTCGATCGTGCGCGAGGGGGATCAATCCCTGGCGATCCGCGTTAATGAATCGAACCATGCCTGCGGTCGAACCTGCCAGCGCAATGAAATCCGTCTGAACACCGACTTACGCCTGCCGTTCGGGGCTGACGCCTGGTACGCCTTCGGCTTCAGGATCGACGGTGAGCTGGAGCGACGCGGCAGTACGAGCTGGGTGGTCGGCCAGTGGAAACAGGAAAACGGTCGCAGCCCGTTTCTGGCGCAGCGCTTCGACAATGGCGTGTTCCACATCACCGTTCAGGACAATAACTGTCGGGTGATGATCGCCGCCGCCAACCGTGACCCCGCCGCGTTGGCCGGACGCACCGGCCCACCGCCGCGGCGCTTCGAATCCTTCCTCGCTGAGCCTTGGTATTACGCCTGCGACACCTACATCACGTTGGAATGGGGTCCCGAGCCGCTGCTGCCCAACCCTCATGGCGCCTGGGTCGGCATGCTCTATCACGTTGTGGGTGGACGCGACGGCCAGGGGCTGGTTGAGGTCTGGGCGAACGGGGTCTTCACCGTGCGAGCGACCGGCTCGATCGGTCATGACGACGCGGCCGGGCCGACGCAGTATTTCAGGTTCGGCATTTACCGTAATGCGATGCCGGGGCTGCCATCGCCTATCTCGACAGCTTCCGTCGTGGCGTTGGGCGTACGGATGTCGGATGGTGGAGCACGGAATGAATGAAGAGGATGACGAGATGACACGACCGGTCTGCGCCATTGTCGGCGCCGGAGAAGGGCTGGGCCGCGCCCTGGCTGCGCGGTTCGCCACCGAAGGGTGCGACCTCGCTCTGGTCTCGCGCACACACGACGGCAGCCAGGCGGCGATCGACGCTGCGTCCGAAAACGGGGCGACGGTCACCTTTCGTGCGGGCGATGCCATGAAGCCGGAGAGCATCGAAGGCGCACTCAACGATGCGGCGGCCGAGATGGGGCCGATTGACGTGTTGATCTACAACGTCCGGGACAGCTTTCCCCGCTGCGCTCCCCTCGACATCGACTACGGGGCGCTGGAAGTCATTCTCCATCTCGAGGTAATCGGCGCGCTGGCGGCAGCCAAGGCCGTGATGCCTGGGATGTGCAGGCGCGGCCACGGCACGGTGATTTTCTCCGGGGCGACTGCAGCCCTGCGCGGTTCGGCGACACATCCGCTCTATGCCATCGGCAAGTTCGGCTTGCGCGCCTTGAGCCAGAGCCTCGCCAAGGCTCATGCGCCCGATGGCGTGCATGTCGTCAACATCCGGCTCGATTGTGACCTCGACACATCGCTGATGCGTGAGCTCTACGGCGACAATGACACCTCGGGCCTGGCCAATCCGGATGCCGTGGCTGGGGGCTACTGGGCGGCCCACTGCCAGCCAAAGGGAGCTTGGAGCAACGAAATCGAGTTGCGTCCGTTCACTGAAAGCTGGAGCATCTGAGAACGCCTCCGCGAACTTGCCCCAGAAGTGAGGAACCATGGCTCAACCGCAGACCGCTGCCACGATGGCTTCTGATCCCGGCACCATTGTTGGTGCCATCACAACTGTGGCGCTGGACACACCGTCTTCGCTCCACGGCAACGGTAAAGTGTTCACCCGCCGTGACCGTGACGGCAACGACGCCGGAACCGAGGGGCTGAGGGATGCCGGCCATGAGGTGCCGGTGTGCAATGGCCGGCAGCCAGGTGATGCGGGGCCACGGACGCTGGAGGCCCATGGCTTTGAGCTGGTGCAGAGGCCGCTGGGCGATGATACGCCAGACTTCTACGATCACCGGCAGGTGGTGGAGTCCTACTATGATGCCTGCTGTGATCTCCTGCGCGAGGCGACGGGCGCGCCTCATGTTTTTGCCTTTGACCACAACATCCGCTCCGCCCGGGGCAAAGACAGCGGCCAGCGCATTGCCGGGGGACAACAGGTTCAGGAACCGATCCATTTCGTGCACGGCGACTACACGCTTGACAGTGCGCCGCGCCGGCTGCGCGACCTCGCCAAGCCACCCAGCGCCAACGACACGCTCAGGGGGTATCTGGAGCCGGGTGCCACGCTGCTCGATCCGGGCATGGTCAAGCAGGCCATCGCCGGTGAACGGCGTTACGCCATCATCAATGTCTGGCGCAACATCGACAGCGCACCGGTTGTCCGTAATCCTCTGGCTCTATGCGACGGACAGACTGTTGCGCCGGATGATCTGGTGGTCTTCGAAATCTTCTATCACGACCGCGTCGGCGAGAATTACCTCTCCAAGCACCGGGACAACCATGGCTGGTGGTGGTTCCCCGAGGTGACGCGCGACGAGGCGATCCTAATCAAGCAGTGGGATTCTGCGGGCGAGATGGCCCGGTCCGACGGTGCCCGGTCAGACGCCAGCGTGGGCGATGGTGACGCGCCTTGCACCTTCAGCTTTCACTCGGCCTTCAAAGGCCCCGAGCCCGCGCCTGACGCGCCGGACCGCCAAAGTATCGAGGTCCGCTGCATTGCGATCTGGGACTGAGTGGAGTTGTGCAGCCTCTGATCGGTCCGATTGGACCGGCTTGTCAGATCTTCGATTTGGTCAGCGCTCCGGATAGGCCGGTACCGTGCGGGTTCTGTGCGCCTGTTCAGTCCGATAACGTTGTTTCAGCCCAGTCGTGGAAGGCAGCGATCTCCGGGTCATCCCAGCGGCTGCGCGTGGTGATGAAGAAATAGCCATTGTCGACCGCAAGGCTGTCCAGGAAGAGGTCGATCAGGATCGCCTCGTCGCGCGACGACGAGGATGAGGGGATTAGCTGGCGCATCGATGGCGTGCCGCCCGCCGAGATGACGTTGACGGGAATCGATACCGGCCATGCGACAGCCTCCAGTGTCGTGAACCGTATTCCGGATGTGCTGGCTGCGCCTGCTAGCTTTGTGACCATCGACATGATGTCACCGATGAAATTTCCGGGTCCCAAGCCGGCCAGCTTGTGACCAATCGTGCATCAACGCAGAAAGGAATGATCATGATTTCCCGAATGGTGTTGATGACCTTCAATGACAAGGCTGACTCTGATGTTTTGGCCACCATGCAGTATCACGTCGCGGCCATTAGAAATGGCGTCAAAGAAGTACAGAGTTACTCNGTCTTGCCCAATCTGGCTGGCGCTGAGGGTCACAACGAATGGGTGCTGTGTTCAACCTTCGCCAGCTAGGAGGCNATGAATGACTACCGAGTGGCTGAACTTCATCAGGATTTCGTGGCCTTTTGCGAACCCTACACCAGGAGCTTCAAGGCAGCCTTTNTCGAGACACCGCATNTGTGATGGAAGCTGCCGCCCTTGTCAGTCCAGAAGTTCGACCTTGTCGCCTGATTTCATCACGCCTTCGACCAGCACGGCGGCATAGACGCCGGTGTAGCCTTCATGGACCTTGCTGACGTGGGTGAGAATGGCGGGGTCGCGTTCGGCGCTGTCAGGATTGAGTGTGATCATGGCACAACGCGGGTCGCGTTCCAGAACGGTGACCACGGCCTGCTCACCGATCTTCAGCCGCTTGCCGATGAAGTCGTTCTCCGCAAAGCCCTTGCCGCCCTCCAGATCGAGATAGGTGTTGGCGCGAAACTGGCGCTTGTCGATCGCACGCCGGCTCTCGGCCGCGAGCTGGTTGACCGTGGCGAGGGAGCACAGCGACAGCGGGCGGCAATCGGTCATGGCGCGGTCGGAGCGCTGCAGCGTCAGGCCGTGCTTGCGGCCGATGCCTTCGTTGAGGTGGTCGTGCAGGGCGGGGTCGTCAATCGCCAGCACCGCGCCGTCCGGTGTCTCGATGTCGAGCGCCAGACCCTCCTCGCTACCGTAGAGCGGGGTCAGCGCGGGGTCGGACCCGATCGCCTCGGTCATGTTGGGCGGCAGTTTGGCGCGGTCGGGGTGGCGGAAACGCGGAGTGTAGAGAACCATCTTGCGCTGTTCGCGTCCCGTGAGCCACGGGAATGCGGCCTCCGCCGCATCGCTGGTGAAGGCATAGAGGCGGTCGCCATAGACACCGCCGAAGCCCATGAACGCCTGGTCGATCTCTTCACCGCGCATGCTCTTCACCGGATAGCGCCACAGGCTCTCGATGGTGCCGACCTTGCTCATGTTCCGACTCCCTATCTTTCGATGCTGCGCGGCATCATGGCACAGGCGGCAGGCTCGGCGCACGGCGCGATCACGAAAATCCGGGAAGTCGTTCCAGTGCGAAGGGTTGCAGGGCTTCGGGCGTTTCGCCGTCGACCATCAGGGTAGCAATCAGGTGACCCAGCGCGGGCGCGAGCGTGATGCCGCTGTGGGTGGCGACGAGATAGAGACCACGGGAGCCGGGCAGGGCGCCCGCCAGAGTCTTGCCGTCTTGGGGGTAGGGCCGGACGCCAATGGCNAGCGTGCAGTCCTGCGCCGTGATGTCCGCGAGTGGGCCGGGAAGGCGCTTGCGGGCGCGGTCGAGCAGTCTGGCGCCCGCCGCTTCCATGTCGGCCTGATCCGAGTCTTCGGCGACAAGGCCGTCGATATCGTCGGCGCCCATCAGAAGTCCGCCGTTGGCTGCCGGGCGGATGTGGAAGGCGTCTGATGAACCTTCGAAGTAAATGATGCGGCTGAGCCCCGGGCCGCCGGTGATCGGGGGTGTCTGCACCAGCAGCCCCGGCACGCGGTNCATGGGAAAGCGGCTGGCGAAGGCGTCGTATCCCGTGAGGTCGGCCAGCACTTGCGGTGTGTCCGGTCCGGCGCACAGTAGAATCTGTGATGTTTGCAGGAGGCCCTGATCCGTGGTGAGCCCGCTGACCGTGCCGTCGTCGGAAAGCTCCAGGGTTTGCGCACGGCAGTGTTCGAGGACATCATGGCCGGACGCACGCAGCTCTTCGGCGAGGAACGCCGTGAACCGGGGCGTATCGAGCCAGGCCTCCGACGTCGCATGAAGGCCTGTGACGTCGTTGTCGAACACGACGGCTGGTTCCATTGCGGCAAGAGCCGCAGCTTCGACCGGCTGCGCCGGATAGCTGTACTGCTCGAGATAGGCGGTCTGGTCCCGGAGTGCAGTGTAACTCGCCTCGTCGCCGCGGCTGGCGGAGTAGAGCATGGAGGTCTGGTGCCAGCCGACCCGTTCCGCAACGTGCTCANCGGCAAAGGCCCGGTAACGGGCACAGCCCATCGCGTTGAGCCGGTGGTAGGGTTCGTCGGCGACCTTCGACGAGGCGTTGAGCCAGGCGAAGGTGCGTGTGGTGGTTCCGCCGCCGACTCCGGCCTTCTCGACCACCGCGACCCGCTGGCCGCGTTCCGCCAGGGCATGGGCCGATGCAAGGCCGACGATGCCGCCGCCGACCACCAGCGTGTCGTACTTCCTGCGCGTCATGGCTTCCTAGATGGGGCTATGCAGATGAAAGGCCTTGTTCATGATCGTCCAGGTGCCGTCAATCTTTAGCAGGGTGAAGAAGTCGGTGAAGCGGCGGCCGGCCCACTGGTCGAGCTCCAGCCGCACTGTGGCAACCGTCTTCGATATCTCGATACTGACGATCCGGGCCTGGGTTTCCGGCGCGGGACCGGTTACATCCACGCGGTCGAACAACTCCTGGATCAGTGCGGCGAAGAGACCGCCCTGGCCGTAGCCGAAGATCTGCGCATTGTCATGAAAGGCAACCTTCATGGTGGCTCCGCTGCCCTCGCGTGCACCATCGATGTAGTGCTGCACGGTCGCTGTGATCGCATCGAACTCGGCGACGTCGTCTGATCGCGTGTTCATGGCTTTGTCCCCGATTGTTGTCCTCGACACTATTGTGGGCGTTTGGGTGCAGCGACGCCATTGGCGTTTCGTTCCAGCGTGTTTCAGCCAAAACGCGCCAGACTGAAGGGGGCTAAGAGCGCCGGGCGATCCCCTTCGATCAGCCAGGACGCCAGAAGCTCGCTGACCGCAGGCGAAATCGCCCAGCCATGGCCGGTCCAGCCCGTCGCGAACATCGCATTGGAAAGCCCGGGCACGCGATCGATGACAGGAACGCCGTCGATGCAATCGGCTTCGAGATGGTCGGCATCGGCAATCTCAACTTCNATGCCTTCGAGCGCCGGATAAACGGCAACCGCATCGGCAACATTGGCGGCGATAGCCTCGGGCAAGGCGTGACCGCGTCCGGTTTCATCATCCCAACGGCCGATGTGGCCGCCGGTGATCATCAGGCGGTCACCCGGTTCGGTTTTGAGCGAGAGCGTGCGGCTGACNTGGCCGACCAGGTGGCGCACGGGATTTTCGCTGAACGGGCGTGACAGCAGGACCTGGGACGTCAGGTTCCAGGTCGGAAGATCACACCACGGCGCGACAAGGCTGCGGACTCCGGCATTGGCCAGCAGCAGGAGATGGTCCGAGACGGGCATCTCGCCCTGGCTGGTGTCCAGGGCGACGGCCCGACCGTCACGGGTGAGGACGCGGTGTGCCGCAACGCCCTCGGCGATGTCGGCTCCGGCCCGGCACCCNGCCTCGGCAATAGCCCTGGTGGTCGCGCCGTGATCGGCGACACCATCGTTGGGGCAATGGATGGCGGCCTTGATGAAGGGGGCAAGTCCCGGCTCCAGCGCGCGCAGCGCGTCGCCTGTGACTAGTTCCGTCGGCGTGCCCAGACGGTTCTGGGTCGCGACCCTGGCTTCTGCTGCGGCAAGGTCCTCGTCATGCTCGATCAGGGTGAGCTGACCCGTGCGTTCGAACAGGGATTCACAGCCCAGCGCTTCGTGCAGGACGGGCCAGATCTCGTGGGCACGGGCCATCAGCGGCAGCTCACGGGGATCACGAAAGTTCGCCCTGACACCCCGATGCCCCGGCCCGCCCGAGGCGCCCGACGCGATCGTATTGGCCTCGATCAGTGTGACCCCGACACCCTGTCGCGCCAGATGCCAGGCCACAGCGCAGCCATAGACCCCGCCACCGACAATCAGACAGTCACGCATGGTTCAGAGGTGCCTCAGTCGCTCAGGAGCCAGCCGCCGTCGACGTCGACGATGGTGCCGGTGACAAAGTCGTTGGCGATCACGAACAGCAGGCCCTGGGCGACCTCTTCGGGCAAGCCGGCGCGGGGAATCAGGTGGTCCTGTGTCATGCCGGTGTAGGCGGCGGCCCGCTCGGCCGGGTCCTCGATCACCATCATCGGCGTGTCGATGACGCCGGGTGAGACGACGTTGATGCGTTTGGCGGGCGCGATCTCGCGGGCGACGGTCTTGACCAGCGCCTCGACGGCGCCGCCGACGGCCGAGAGCGCGCTGAGATCCTTGGGATAGGCGCGGGCAGGCGAGCCCGAGACCAGGGTGATCGAGCCTTCGTCACGGAGATGCTGCGCGCCGTAACGCACGACATTGGCGTAACCCCAGAGCTTGTCGAAGGAGCCCTTGAAGCCGTCGATCTCCATCTCGACAAACGGGCCGATGGCGCGCTCGCCGCCGGTCGCTGCGCTGACCAGAATGTCGAAGGGTGCGAGTTCGGCGAGCAGGGTCTCCATGGCCGCACTGTCGCGCACATCGCAAGCGCGCGTGGTGACACGATCTGGCAGGGCACCGGCCTTGGAGGGATCACGGCTGATCGCAACAACCTCCGCGCCGCCGTCGGCCAGTATCGTCGTTGTGGCGAGTCCGATGCCCGATGTGCCGCCGAAAACGACGGCCTTTCTGCCCTTGATGTCCATGGTCCATCTCCTTTCCTGATTGTGAGCATGCTGCTCATCTCATCCTAATGTGTTCGGGTAAGACCTTGCCATGCGGTTGCCAAGGGTGACAGGCTGTCTGAGAATGATGTCAGACATGCAAACAAATCATTGCCAAGATCATGTCGAATCAACTCGCTTCTGGGAGGCACCAACGGAGATCAACGAATTCAAAGACAGGCGGGCTGCGGGAACGCTGAGCCGTCGGGACATCAGTAAGGCCATGGCGGCTGTCGGCCTGGCGACCGTCGCGTATCCCGTGACCGGCGGCAAGGCCGCGGCTTAGGACGATAAGGTTCTGTCGTTCACCCGGGCGGGCTACGACATCCCCGAACTCTACCAGTCCTACGAGCTGAAAAACGGTGCACCGCCGAACTACGCCGTCTATGCCGATGAGTACGAGGCGTACCAGAAGGTTATGGCCGGTTTCCAGCCCGATCTCGTGCATCCCTGCAGCCCGCTGGTGCCCCAATGGCGCGACGCCGAGCTGATCCAGGCGATCGACACCAGCCGCCTGCAGCACTGGTCCACCGTCTTCCCGGCGCTCACTACGTTGCCAGGGACCCAGTTCGACGGTGAGCAGTGGTTCATGCCCTTCGGCTGGGGCCGGACGTCGGTGACCTACCGAACCGATCTCTTTGAATGGGGTGAGGAGGTTTCTTATGGCCTGCTGTGGGATGAGCGTTATGCCGGGCAGATGGCTGTGTTCGACTTCGTCGACGAGACTGCCTTCACCGCGGCGATCTACGCGGGAGTCGATCCCTGCAACATGAGCGACGATGAGCTCGACATGGTCATGGACCTGCTGACCGAGCAGAAGGAGCTGATGCGCTTCTATGTCGTGTCGCAGAGCGACATCACCCAGGCCATGGCGGCCGGCGAGATGGTGGCTGCGCTCACCTGGAACAGCGGCGTTGCCGACCTCAAGGAACAGGGCCTTCCCGTGCGGATGATGTTGCCTAAGGAAGGTGTCGAGACCTGGTGCTGATGAAGGACGCGCCGCACGAGGACAAGGCCTACGACCTTCTCGATTCGATGCTGTCGCCCGAAAGCGGCGAGTACCTGGTCTCCGCATACGGTATCGGGCACTCGAACAGCGCGTCGTTCGACAACATCAGCGACGACCGCCTCGCCGAACTGCAGCTTCCGAAGGATCCCACGGAACTGCTGAACTCCGGCGTGATGTACTGCAAGTTCCGCTACAAGGACACGGTCATCGAGCGGTTCGAGACCATGAAGGCCGGTTTCTGAGCGGACGGTTCTGTCTCATGTTGAGCGGGAGCCTCACGCCGTGACGGTGTGGGGCCCCTGTCTCGATGTGGGTTCAATCTGGAGGACGATGGCGATGGCAACCAAGACGATCACGCGTCTGCTGCGCGACGGGTCGCCCGAAACCGGGATGACGCCGCTGGGATTCATCGATCCCGACACCGTGAGCGGCGGGCCCGCCACAGAGCTGGGCCATATCTTCTTCACCAACCCCGAGGGCANGGTGAATGCCGGGGTGTGGGAGTGCACGCCCTGTGTCGAACACGTCGTGGATTATCCCTACGATCAGTGTTGCTACGTTCNGGAAGGTTCGCTCATCATCACTGACGAGAACGGGCGTACCAAGACCTTCCTACCCGATGACGNCTTTATGATTCCGCGCGGCTTCAACGGCTCGTGGGACATGACCGAGCGCTACAAGAACTTCTTCGTGACGGTGGAACCCAAGCCGTCATGATCCAGCCGAAGAAGGACACGAACCATGTATGACATCGACCCCGACCGCACTGACCTGTTGGAAGAGTTCGACGCCAATCCCCGTGGCCCCTACAGCCCAGACCTCGCCGAGGTCGTCAAACGTCTGCGCACGGGGGCGCTGGATGAACGTCACCTGATCGTCTGCACCAAACGCGGAGAAGAATGGGCCGTGGGCCGCTGGCCGGCCGAACGCGGTGAGCCCGTGTCCTTTGTCGAGGGCGGAACCTTCAGCGACTACGACGATGCAGCCCGGCTGGTCTTCCGTCTGCGCTGGCAGGCCGCCACCGGCCGTGTCCTCGACTGAAGTCAGACAGATATCAGGAGACAGTCATGAAGAAGGTGACGGGCTACACGAATGTCTGGAGCGTCGCGCCCGGCGACACGCTGGAGGTCAAGGTCAGCACCTATGGGTCGGAAAGCTACGAGGCCGATCTGGTGCGTGTGATCTGCGGTGATGACGAACCCAGCCACGGGATCTATCGCGAGGAGGAGATCGCGGCGGCCTTTGCCGGCACCTACCCCGGCCGCACACAGGAGATGGCGGCAGGCTCCTACGTCACGGTTCTGGCGTCCGATGTGATGGCGGGGTTACAGAGCTTCACGGTCCAGGCCTGGGTGTTCCCCACTACGCCTGACAAGGGTGAGCAGGGACTTGTGGCGCACTGGGATCGTGAGACCGGCAGGGGCTTCGCCCTGGTGATTGACGACAACGGCGCTGCAACACTGCGTGTCGGCGACGGCAGCGGCGGNGTCTCGACCGTGACCTGCGGCACGCCGATGGCGGTACGACGATGGCACCTTGTCGCGGCAAGCTATGATGCCGCGACGGATACGATCGATCTCTACCAGGATGTCATGGCCTCGCCGTTCGAGACCGATGGCTCCAACAGCGCCACGGGCACGGGTCGCTTCAGCGCATCTGAGGGTCCGCTGCTGATGGCGGCGTTGCCTGATGCGCCCGGCGTCAACGGGCGGTTCCGCGCCTGCGCGCATTTCAACGGCAAGCTCGACCGTCCGCGCCTGACCGCCCGTGTCCTGAGCCACGCGCAAAGCCGCGCCCTGGGCTGGGATGCCATGGCCCACGAACGCGAGCGGGAGCTGGTCGCGGCCTGGGATTTTTCGCGGGACATCGGCCGCAAACGTGTGACCGACGTGGGTTTCAACGGGCTCCACGGCGAGGCGGTCAACCTGCCGTCGCGTGGTGTGAAGGGATTCAACTGGTCGGGCCACGAGCAGGACTGGAAGCGGGCGCCCCAGGAATACGGTGCGGTCCATTTTCACGACGACGACCACTATGACGCTGGCTGGGAGGCGGATTTCACCTACGTCATCCCTGCCGATCTGAAGAGCGGGATCTATGCCGCGCGCCTCCGGGCAGACGACGACGAATGGTATGTCACCTTCTTTGTCCGTCCGCCGCGGGGNACGGCGACACAGAAGTTGGCTTTCCTGGCCTCGACCGTGACCTATCTCGCCTACTCCAACTATCGCTGGCAGGTGCACGAGCGCTATGCGGAGGCCGCCGAGATTTTCTGGACCACGCTCGACAAGGGGGATGCCTTCCTCCAGGAGCATCCGGAGTTCGGCCTTTCGACCTACGATCACCATTGGGACGGCAGCGGTGTGCGTTATGCTTCACGGCTGCGTCCGGTCCTGAACGTGGCGCCCAAGACACCGCTGTGGAGCTTCAATCCCGACACCCACATCCTGGGCTGGCTGGAGGCCGCAGGGATCGCCTACGACGTCATCACAGACGAGGACCTGCACCACGAGGGTGTTGGTCTGCTGGAGAACTACCGCGCCGTGGTGACCGGCACCCACCCCGAGTACTTCACGACACCGATGTGGGACGGTCTGCGCAGCTATATCGCGCGCGGCGGACGGCTGGCCTATCTCGGCGGCAACGGCTTCATCTGGCGCTGCGCGATGTCGGACGAGATGCCCGGCGTGATCGAGCTGCGCCGCGCCGAAGACGGTATCCGCTACCGCGACGAGGAACCCGGCGAATACTATCTCGAGTTCACCGGCGAATACGGCGGCCTGTGGCGCCGTCTGGGCATGGCACCGCAGGCGCTGGTCGGTGTCGGGACGGTAGCCGTCGGCTTCGATCAGTCTGGTTTCTACCGGCAGACACCGGCGGCACGAGACCCTCGCGCGGCGTTCATCTTCGAGGGCATCGGCGACGACGAGATCATCGGCGACTTCGGGATCATGGGCGGTGGGGCCAGCGGTTCGGAGATCGATGCTGCCGATCCCGTGCTCGGCACACCGCAGCACACGCTGATCGTGGCCAGTTCCGAGGGTCATCTGGAGAACACCTATCTGGTGCCCGACGAGACCGGCTTCCATCACAGCTCGATGAACGGTCCGCACAATCACAAGGTGAAGGCCGACATGACGTTCTTCGAGACGCCNGGCGGTGGCGCGGTATTTTCGGTCGGCTCGATCGCCTGGGGCGCCAGCCTTCCGCACAACGGCTGGGACAACAACGTCGCCCGCGTGTCGGAAAACGTCCTGCGCCGTTTCCTGGACGACGAAGCCTTCACGATGCCTGCGTGAGGTGAGGCACCTCTTGCAGAAAGGATGGCTGTTGGCGCCGCCGGGCGGGCCCGCGTTTTGCTCGCCGATTGTTAACCCTATCCGGAAGCGCGACCCCTGCAATCTGCCTTCATGCCCCTGCGGGGCTTAGCCGAAGGGACTNTTCCCGGCTAGTCTCACGGCCCATCGACCGGCAGACCTGATCCGCAGGCTGATNNTTACCCTGTCGCTACGATAGTGCTGCTGNAGGTCAGTAGGGACACGNCTGACGAAGTGATAGATGCCGCTGCGAACACGGATATGATGGGGGGTAAATTGTACGTCATCCCGTACGTCACCTGATCTGAAAACAGAAAAAACGCTTACACATCAGTGAGTTAGTGAAGGAAGTGGTGCCCCTGGAGAGACTCGAACTCCCACGTCCTTGCGGACAACAGATTTTGAGTCTGTCGCGTCTACCAGTTCCGCCACAGAGGCACCGTGGGCGGACCATGGCGTTGCGGGGCGATGGGGTCAAGCGTCTCTGTNCCCTGATGCCGCGTTATCGCCCCAATCTTTCCCCAAGGCTGCCGTGATCGGAGCTGGANTTCTCCCGGTCCGGCGTTATGGCGCCGTAGCAGGGGAGGGTTCCGATGACATCACCGGTGATTTTGCGTTTGACTACAGCCGGCTGGCCCTGGTGGCCTGCGGCCTCTGGCTCGCGAGCTGTAGCCCGCCGCCTGAGGATCAGGTGACCAAGGAGATGGAGCAGCCCCGGCCCGAGCCCGAGCTGGCGACCGAGGTCATCGTGCCGACAGAGTCGGCCGAATACATGATCGTTGAAGAACGTGTGTCGGCGGGCCGTGCGCAGGGTTTCAGCGGCGTCTACGATTNTTTTGTTGCTCCGGGCAGTCCGGCCGCCGACCCCAACCCGATCCATGCTGTCGCCGACGATCCCGTCTCGACCTTCTCGATCGATGTCGACACGGCATCCTATGCCAGCACACGGCGCTTCATNGAATTAGGCCAGCTCCCCCCGCCGACGCTGTGCGGGTGGAGGAGCTGATCAACTACTTCGACTACGGCTATGAACGGCCGGCGAAGACCGACGTGCCGTTTGCCACCCATGTGTCGGTGGTGCCGACGCCGTGGAACGCTGACTCGCAGCTCGTCCATATCGGCATCCAGGGTTATGGCCTCGTTGAAGACGAACGGCCTGCGGCGAACCTGGCCTTCCTGGTCGATGTGTCGGTGTCGATGAACGCGCCGGACAAGCTGGGCCTGCTGGTTCAGGGCCTGCGGCTGCTGGTCGGTGAGCTGGGGAAAGACGACACCGTGGCGATCGTGACCTATGCCAGCGGCGTGTGCGTGGCCCTGCCGCCGACGCCGGGCGACGAGAAGGCGACAATCCTGGGTGTGATCGACAGCCTGCAGGCCGTTGGCTCCGCGGCCGGGGCGGCGGGGCTGGAGACGGCCTACCGGCTGGACTACGAGGGGTCAACGTGGAGGGTGTGAACCGCATCCTTCTGGCGACGGACGGTGACTTCAACGTCGGCATCGCCGATCCCGACCTGCTGGAGCAAGAGATTGCGCGGCAGCGCGAGGGCGGGGTCTATCTCTCGGTGCTGAGCTTCGGGCGCGGCAACCTGAACGACGAGCTACACCGGCGTCTGGCCCAGAACGGCAATGGCAACGCGGCCTACATCGACTCACTGCTGGAGGCCAAGAAGGTGCTGGTCGATGAGCTTGGCGGCACGCTTTTTCTCATNGCCAACGACGTGAAGATCCAGGTCGAGTTCAACCCGGCCCAGGTCGCCGAGTGCCGGCTGTTGGGCTACGAGACCCGCATCCTGGCGCGTGAAGATTTGAACAACGACACGGTCGATGCTGGGGAAATTGGCAGCGGCCACAGCGTGACCGCGATCTACGAGATCGTACCGGTGTCCTCCGAGTTCCGCTGGCTGGGCGACCTGCACTATGGCGAGGCGCCGGCGGCCGAACCCGACGCGCAGTTCGCCGGTGAGTTGGCCTACCTCAAGGTCCGCTACAAGCTTCNGGGCGAGGACACCAGCAAGCTCATCGCCCANCCCATCGCCGCCGAGCAGACCCTGCCGAGCCTCGAAGCGGCCGATGACGATGTGCGGTTCTCGATCGCCGTTGCGGTCTGCGGTCAGATCCAGCGCAACGATGCCTTCCNGCACACCTAGGGCTTCGAAGACGTGGTCGATCTCGCCGGCACCGCCCGCGGCGACAGCCGTTTTGGCTACCGCGCCGAATTCCTCCAGCTCGCGGATCTCGCCGGCATCCACTTCACGGAATGGTCCAGCCTGCACGAGTAACCGGCCCCTACCTCTACCGGGCGAAGTTGGTCGCAGACGGTCCTGAAGCCGAACGCCCTTTGAGAGGATGGATGCACAACGGGCTGTCGCCGGAAACCAGTCTGGATGGCCGGCTTCTCTAACGAGGCGAATGGAACACGTCGATCAGCGCAGCGATCTCGTCATCGCCGAAACCCAGTTCGGAGCCTTTTCTGAACAGGCGGTCGATGCATACGGTCAGGTCCGTGCTCNCCCCCGCCGCTTCCGAGATCGGCGCCACCTGGTTGTAGGCATAGGCGTGGGTGTCGAGCGACGCCTCGCAGGCGCTCCGGTCGCCGCTGATCAGGGCTGCGGCCGTGACCCTGTCTGCGGCGCGCCAGTCATAGTGTTCTACCATCAGGTCGAGATAGGCGTCCAACGGCACGCCCGCCGCACGACAAAGCGCTGCACCATGAATCAGCCCCACCGCATGGGCGTAGTAAAACGCGAAGTAGGCTTTATCGAACGCGGTTGCCACGCCCGGGTGTTCACCCACCAAACGCGGCTGCGAGCCCATGGCCATGAGTGCGGGCAGGCAGCGTTCATAGACCGCAGGCTCGCCGGAATAGATGACATCGCAGGCGCCCGCGCGCATGTCTTTCGGATAAGCAAGGATCGAACCGTCCAGATACCCGACGTCGTGGCGTTCTGCCCAATCGGCATAGCTGAGCGATTGTTCCGGTGTCGCCTGGCTTAGTTGCACCAGAGCCTTGCTGGCAAGCGCCGCTCCCATCGCCGGAGTGGTGACACTCCCGGCCACCGCCTCGTGGCCGGCAAGACAGCTCACCAGCACATCGCTGGCGGNGGCTGCGTCGGTCAGTGTTTCGNNGCGTTCGGCGCCGGCGTTCACTAGCGGGTCACATCGCTCAGGCGTACGGTTCCAGACCATGACCTCGAACGCGCCTTGCAGCAGGGCGTCGGCGAGCGCCGACCCCATGCGACCCATCCCAGCGACTGCGACGCGCATCGACCAGTCTCCAGACTCTTCGTTCCGGAACTTGCTCTGGCTCTAATGCCGCGTGGGTTCACCCAGCACGGCGGTTTTCAGGATGGTGGTTTGCTCGACATACTCGCCGCCTTCCGAGGCGGCGGGCATGACGTCGCTGTAGCGGTCTTCCAGGACGACATGGGGATCGTGGCCTTCGACCCAGCCCAGGAAGTTATCGTGCAGGTGGTAGCCGATCAGGTGCTGCACGTCCTCGCGCAGGTCCTTGGCCACGGCGGGCGGGACGGCGAGGTACTGGTTTTCCTCCTGGCGCAGCCAACCCAGGCTGTAACCGGTGATCATGCCGACGCGATACTCGTTGTCGGTCACGTTCTTGCCGCCGCCGTGGAAGACACTGCCGAGATAGATCATGCACGAGCCCTTGGGCATCACGGCATGGNTGATCTCGGAGTTCTCGTCGGGGTAGGTGTCGTCGTCCCAGTCCTGGCTGCCCAGGATCACATTGGTCGCGCCGTTCTCCTCGGTGAAGTCGGTCAGCGCCCACATGGTGTTGCACACGCTCTGCGGCCCGGGATGGCGGAAGGGCATCAGGCCGTCGTCGCGGTGAATGATCTGCTGGCCTTCGCCGGGCCCGATCGCCACGGCCTGGGTGACGTGGAGGTGGTAGCGGGCGCAGTGGGGCAGCAGGATCTGGTCCATCACCGCCAGGATCACGGGGTTGGTTGCAAGCTCCTCGCCATAGGTCTTCGACTTGGCGATCAGCGAGCTGACGCGTTTGGTCTTGTAACCCCAGAACTCACCTTCGCCNTTGTAGGCGCGCTCGAGATAGGGATCGAGTTCGGCACGGACCTGATGGATCACGGCCTCGTCGACGAGATTCTCGTAGACCACCCCGCCATCCTCCCAGAGGATCGCCATGGCCTCGTCGGCGGATGTGTCTCGGCTGATCGTGCGCACTCTCGGCATTGTCTGTCTCCCCGGATAAATTGTCCGGAGATGTTATCGGCTGTCCCGCCGAACGGCAAAAGGCCGAACTTGCGCCTGTGACAGCAGCGCGCTTGAGTGGCGGAAGATGATGAGGCGGGCCTTGAGTCTGAAAGACAAGACGGCGGTGGTGACGGGCGGTGCGTCGGGCATCGGCCACGCGATCGCGTTGCGCTTTGCCCGCGAAGGAGCCCGCGTGGTGATCGCCGATCTGCAGGCCGAGCCGCTGGAAGTTGGCGAGGCGACCCACGCGATGATCAACGCGTCCGGCGGCGAGGCGGCATTTGTCACCTGTGACGTATCGGTCTGGGCCGATGTCGATGCGGCTGTGGCAAAGGCGGTGGAGCGCTGGGGCCGGCTCGACATCATGGTCAATAATGCCGCGACCTATGCCGGAACGCCCCTGCTCGAGACCCCGGAAGAGGCCTGGAACCGGNTCATGGCGGTGAACGCCACCGGTGTGTTCTTCGGCTACAAGTGGGCAATCGCCCACATGATGGACCAGGAGCCGGTGGATGAGGTGCGAGGCCGGGTGNTCAANATCTCGTCCCAGCACGGCATGATCAGCTGCCCCGGAGATGTCGCCTATGGCACGGGAAAGGCCGCGGTCGNCTACATGACGCGNCAGATCGCAGCCGACTGCGCCGAATAGGGCATCGTCTGCAACGCCATTGGCCCCGGCAAGATCGTGACCGGCAACGAAGGCCCGGAGTTCGAGGAGCAGCGTTCGACCTATTCCGAACCCCGCACGCCGTGGCCACGGCTAGGCCCGCCCCACGACATCGCCTCGACGGCCGTGTTCCTGGCCAGTGGCGAGGCGACGTACATCACAGGCCACAATCTCCTGGTCGACGGCGGATGGATGGCGGCATGACGCAAGAACGCGATTTTGTCGGCTATGGCCGCAACCTGCCGCAGGCTGACTGGCCCGGCGGTGCGCGGATCGNGCTCAACTTCGTCATCAACTACTAGGAAGGTTCGGAGTATGCGATCTCGAACGGTGATCCCGACGATGAGGTCACGCTGACGGAAATTTCGGCCCCCATTTTGCCGCCGTGCCAAGCTGATCACGCCNCGCGCTCCATGTTCGAATACGGCAGCCGTGTCGGCTGGTGGCGGCTCTACCGGCTGTTCAACGAGCGTGGCATCTCACCCACGATCTTCGCCTGTGTCGTGGCCCTGGGGCGCAATCCCGAGGCTGCTGCGGCGNTCCGCGAGGCAGGCTTTGACTTTCTGTGCCATGGCTGGCGCTGGATCGAACACTATCGCCTGAACAAGGATGAGGAACGGCGCCAGATCGCCGATGCGATCGTGTCGCTTGAGAAGACGCTCGGCGCGCGTCCGTTGGGCTGGTACTGCCGCTACGGGCCCAGCGATAACACCCGTCGTCTGCTGATCGAGGAGGGCGGCTTCGTATATGACTCCGACGCCTATAACGACGAGCTCCCGTACTGGGTTCGTGACGGTCGGGGCGGACACCATCTCGTAGTGCCCTACAGCCTGACCAACAACGACGGCCAGTTCGCCCGCGCTGGCATCGCGACGGGCGAGCAGTTCTTCGCGTTCCTGAAAGATGCGTTCGACATGCTGCATCACGAAGGTGCCGAGCACCCGCGCATGATGTCCGTTGGCCTGTACTGCCGGCTGGTTGGCCATCCGGCGCGTGCGGCCGGGCTGGCGCGGTTCCTGGATTACGTCTCAGGCTTCGACGATGTCTGGATTGCACGCCGTCTCGATATCGCACGGCATTGGCGCGAGCGGCATCCGCCCTCGGGGTGAAGGCTTGGCCCGAATCAGGGTGAACCCAGCTTGGCGTCANCAAAAGCCTGGCTCTGCGGCATGATGACCGTGAGGCGGGGCGAGGGGTCGAGCGCCACCTCACCGCTGCCGGTGCTNAGGTCGACAACATGGCCGCCATGTTGCCGGTCGTCACTTAGATAGTGCAGGTGCCAGACCGGCGCGTTGATGTTGCCCAGCCAGGNCGGGAGCCAGAAGCCGGCCATGGTGCCGGCGACATCCTCAAGATCCCATACCGCCTGATTGGCCAGGGCTTCGGCGAGCGGCAGGTATGGCTGGCTCTGTNGCCGGGGAGCACGCACGGTGAGTGTCGGGAAGGTGCCCTCGATCCTGATCGCAACCGGGGTGTTGGCCGAGGTGAGTTCCTGGCTGAGCCGCTCCGACAACGCCGAGAGGTCGAGGCCTTCGGGCAGGGGGAACACNGTATCTCGGTCGAAGAAGGTCACGACGGCGAAGGGTGTTTGCGTATCGGGCGTGACTTCGGTGACCGAGCCATCTTCGCGAACTTGCCAGAAACGGCCGTCAAAGCCGACCATCTCGCCGTCGATGGCATTGAACGTCCCGAGCCCGAAGTCTCCGTACTCGGCCATTTCGCCATAGGTCATCTCGCCGTCGTAGAGCCCGGCCTTCAGCGCATCCAGAGTTGAGTACTGCACGATCGTGTCGGTGTCGTGTGCGTCGGCCCTGTCATGCGGGAACGCCGCAAAAAGGACAANAAGAACGGCTGCCATACGCGCCATGGAAAAGACCTCACGTTCGAACATCACGGATGGGGATCGTAGGGCGGATCGAACGCGGATGACAGAAACGGCGGGCCACGGTATCAAGCGCGCCCTTCGGAGCGTTCCATGATCCAACGTCTCTACGACCGAACCATACAGCTTGCTGCTCACCCCTATGCGGTGTGGTGGCTGCTGGGCGTGGCCGTGATCGAAAGCTCGTTCTTCCCGATCCCGGTGGAGGCGATGCTGTTGCCCATGATGTTTGCGGCGCCCCGCAGGGCCTGGCTGTTCGCAGGCATTGCCACGGTGGGTTCGGTCGTGGGCGGCATCGGCGGCTATGCCATCGGGTACCTGCTGTTCGATACCATCGGCCAGCCGATCCTCTCCATGTTCGCGCATATGGATGCGGCAACGCAGGCCAGCATGACCGACCAGGAGATCTTCTTCACCAGCGTGGTGGCACCGATTTCCGGATTCTTCGGCCAGGCCGTCACCTTCGAGGAATACCTCGACAACGCCGGCATGATCGGAGCGTGGGTGGTGTTCGCCGGTGGCTTTACACCGATCCCCTACAAGGTCGTCACGGTGGCGGGTGGGTTCGCTCAGCTTGATCTCGGCATCTTCATTCTCGCCTCCATCGGGTCCCGTGGGCTTCGGTTCGCGATTGAGGCGGCCTTGCTGACCTACTTCGGCCCGCCGATCCGCAGTTTTATCGAAAAGCGTCTGGCGCTGGCGGCGACCGTATCCTTAGTTGTCGTGATCGCGGGTGTCGTGGCGCTGAAATGGCTCTTGTAGGTCCATGAGACCAGCGCCACATCAGATCCGATGGCCATGAACACACTCACATCCGTCCTGGATCGGCCCCGTCTGCTCGGCGTGCTTCTGGCCGCTGTCAGCGCGGCCATGTTGGTCGGTGCCTTCTACTTCCAGCATGTCGAAGGTCTGCGGCCCTGTCCCCTCTGCATTGCCCAGCGCTGGGCCCATGCCGCCTCGCTGGCCCTGGGCCTGATCGTTGCCGTCGGGGCCCGGGGCAACGCGACGACCTGGCTGACGGCGGCGCTGGGCCTGGCCTTTATCGCAGGTGCCGGGATTGCCGGTTATCACNTCGCGGTCGAACAACACTGGATCGAAAATCCGTTCTGCGGTGCAAATGATCTGGTCGGCGAGACCGTCGAAGAGCTGAAGGCATTACTCTGGGAACAGGAGATCGTGCGCTGTGATGAGGTGCACTGGTCGCTCCTGGGGATCTCGATGGCGGGCTACAACCTTATCATCTCGCTGGCGATGGGCATTCTGACCTTGATTGCGGTGCGTCGAGCCTTGAAGGTGTCGTCATGACAGCCGCCCGCAAGACACGAACCGGCGACAATCTGCTGCCTGGCGACGGGACCAGGGATGATCTCGTGCGTTCGATGATCCGCGTCGATCATGCCGGTGAGTATGGCGCCAAGCGTATCTACGACGGCCAGCTCGCCGTGCTGCGGGGCACACCTGCGGGCAAGGTGATCCAGCACATGGCCGATCAGGAACAAAAACATCTCGATCATTTTGATCGGCTTGTGGTCGAGCGGCGGGTCCGTCCCACGGCCCTGTCGCCGGTCTGGCACGTCGCCGGATATGCGCTGGGTTTCGGTTCTGCTATGCTGGGTGAAAAGGCAGCGATGGCCTGCACCGAGGCGGTCGAAAGCGTGATCGACGAGCACTACGCCGAGCAGGCCGAGANGCTGGGCGACGACGAAGCGGATCTGCGCGATACGGTCGAGCGGTTCCGCGCCGAAGAGCAGGAGCACCATGATACCGCTGTCGAGCATGGTGCCCGTGAAACGCCGGGCCACGAGGTCCTGACCGGGGCGGTGAAGN
This sequence comes from Rhodospirillaceae bacterium, assembly GCA_002722885.1. Classification (GTDB taxonomy): domain Bacteria; phylum Pseudomonadota; class Alphaproteobacteria; order SP197; family SP197; genus SP197. The sequence goes on along the minus strand of PBNE01000008.1, from coordinate 161,708 downwards.
CGGGGACCCGCCTGGCGATCTGGTTGTCGACCCGCGTGTGATGTCGGACGCGGTCGCCAGAGAGGTCGAACGCTGGGGCATCCACCCCGACATGATTCCCATGATGGAAGAGCTGGAGGGGGTGCCTGCTTCGACCGGCATTGAGGAAGAGCGAGCCACCTGGACAGCCTTCTGCCAAGCGACCAACCGACCGCGCCCTGCGGGGATGGTGGTTCGGGACAGCACGATTCCCACCGATGTCTGGGACATCCCTGTGCGGCTCTATCGGCCGGCTGCCGCGCTCGACGTGTCTCCGGTGACGCTCTACATCCATGGCGGCGGCTTCATGGTCGGCGACCTCGATACCAACGACACCNTGGCCTGGGGCCTGGCCGAGGAAACCGGTGCTGTGGTTCTCAGTACGCACTATCGGCTGGCGCCGGAGAACCCGTTTCCGGCTGCCCATGACGACTGTTATGCGGTGCTCTGTCATCTGCACGACCATGCGGCCGATTTCGGGATCGATTCCACACGCATCGCTGTCTGCGGCGACAGCGCCGGCGGAAACCTGGCCGCCACAGTGGCGCTGGCGGCACGGGACCGAGGCGGTCCGGTGCTTTGCGGGCAGGCCGTCCTTTATCCCGGTTTCCGGACCGACGGCACGCTGCCCAGCTTCACGACCTATGGCGAGGCGCCGCTGCAGAGCGCCACCGCGACCCAGAAGTACCGCAAGAACTACATGCCGGACCCGGCGNCGCACACCAACCCCTATGCCTGTCCTTTGATGACGGAGCATTACGGCGATCTGCCGCCGGCGCTGATCCATGTCGCGGCGATCGATGCGGCGCGCGATGAGGGCAAGCTCTATGCCGAGCGGATGGCTGAAGCCGGCTGTGACGTCACCTATCGGTTGGCCGAAGGCATGATCCACAGCTTCATGCGGGCACGGTTCGACGGCCCTGCCGCCGAAGCGGAGTTCAGGGCCGTCACCGATTTCCTGTCGTGTCGCCTGTTCGGCAGCGCCTAAAGACTGCTTACTCGGCAGCTTCCTGCTTCATGTGAACAACCTGCTGCGGGAACGGAATCTCGATTCCCTGGGCGTCGAGAACTTNCTTGAAGGACTTGGTGAGGTCGGTCTTGAGACCCCAGAAGTCCGCAGCGGCACACCAGATNCGCACCGTTATGTCGACCGAGCTGGCACCCAGGCTGGTGGCATACATGGCCGGCTCCGGTCCTGCATCACGCGGCTGTCGGCGTCATAGGTCGCCTTGAACGCGGCCATGGCCTTGTCGATTTCATCGCCGTATCCGATGCCCATCACGATATCCACTCGACGGGTGTCGTAGACGCTCTAGTTGGTGATCGTGCCGCCCCAGATCTGGACATTGTCGAGGGTCGAGATCTCGGTGGTAAAGAGATTGATGCTCTTCACGGTGCCGAGCACGCCACCGGCGTCAACAAACTGGCCCACGCTCATCGGGCGGAACAACAGCAGTATGACCCNGGCCGCGGCGTTCGACAGAGTGCTCTGCAGGCCGAGGCCGATGGCCAGGCCCGCGGCACCCATGACGGCGATCAGGCCGGTGGTCTGTACGCCGAACTGGTTCAGCACCATTATGACCGTGAAGGCCAGAACCATATACTTGACCAGACTGCCGAAGAACATCGCCAGCGTATCGTCGATCTTGTCGGTCCGGGCCAGCATCTTGATGGTCGCGCGACTCGCCCAACCGGCGGCCCAAAGGACCACAATCCGGACAAGGATCGCGCCCACGACGCTGAGACCTTAGTCGGTCAACAGTGCCGTGACCTCGGTCTCGAACATGCTCAGGGTATCATCCATGTCTCATTCCCTCTCAATTCGATACGCGTCCCCTGCCGGAAGGCCTGCCTTGGGGTCACACGGCGTCGCGATGGCGCCTCATGAGCAAAAGTCACGCCAGATTCCACATTTATCGCCGGACCCAAAACGTCGCCAGGCGATCAATCGGTCTCGAGCTCGCTGTCCCAATAAAGATAGTCGCGCCAGTCTTCGTGCAGGAAGTTTGGCGGGAACCCCCGGCCGTTTTCACGCAGCTGATAGGTCGTGGGCGAAGCCGGCACCATAATCGGCGGCATCCCGGCTTCCTTGGGCGTACGGTTGGCCTTCTTCATGTTGCACGCGCTGCATGCGGCGACGACATTCTCCCAACTCGTGCGCCCGCCACGGCTCCTTGGCATCACATGATCAAAGGTCAGCTCCCGGGTTTCACCGCGTGTGCCGCAGTACTGGCAGCTGAAGCGGTCGCGCAGGAAGACATTGAAGCGTGTGAAGGCCGGTCGCTTGTTCAGCGGAATGAACTCGCGCAGGGCGATCACGCTGGGAAGACGCATCTCGAAGTTGGGCGAGCGTACGACACGGTCGTATTCCGAAAGTGTCTGGACCCGGTCCATGAACACCGCCTTCACCGCATCCTGCCAGGGCCACAGAGACAGAGGGAAGTAGCTCAACGGCCGGAAATCAGCATTGAGCACCAGGGCTGGACAGGCTTCCGGTGACTGCACCGGTCGAATCTCCTTTGCGGCACTCCCTTGTCCGGCAGCCCATGGCCCCGGACGTGCGGNATCTTAAACCCAATGCCACAACGGATGACACCTTAATTTGTCATCCCTATCACATCGGACCCCAAGATATGGCGTTGGGATCCGGTTTGGGTGCGTTCGCTCTTTGCAGCGATGCCAAGCAGGCGAGCCTCGTAGGGACCACATCGTGATTCAACGCCAACGTGATCCGCTCTAGGATGCCGCCGCTTCGTTGATGCACTCGTTGATTCAAGGAGATGGATATGGCCGCAGCGTTGGACGGCATTGTTGTACTGGATATGTCGCGCATTCTGGCCGGGCCATGGTGCGGTCAGGTTCTGGCCGATCTCGGCGCCACGGTGATCAAGGTCGAGCGACCGGGCGGCGGCGATGACACGCGCACCTGGGGTCCTCCGTTCCTCAAGGACGAAGAGGGTAACGACACGGCCGAGGCTGCCTATTACCTCGGGGCGAACCGGGGCAAGCAGTCGATCACGCTGAACATCTCGACGCCGGAAGGCGAGGCTATCATCAACGAGCTGGCCTCGCGCGCCGACATCCTGATCGAGAACTACAAGATGGGCGGGCTCAAGAAGTACGGCCTCGACTACGACAGCCTGAAGACCGACAACCCCGGTCTGATCTACTGCTCGATCACCGGCTTCGGCCAGACCGGGCCCTATGCGCCGCGCGCCGGCTACGACTTCGTGATCCAGGGGTTGTGCGGCTTCATGTCGATCACCGGTGAACGCGATGACCTGCCTGGCGGCGGCCCGCAGAAGGCCGGGGTGGCGATCACCGATCTTACGACAGGGCTCTACAGCACGATCGCGATCCTGGCCGCCCTGCAGCATCGCAACAACACGGGCGAGGGCCAGTACATCGACATGGCGCTGGCCGACAGCGCCGTCGCGCTGATGGCCAACATGAATATGAACTACCTGACCAGCGGTGTGCCGCCCAAACGCTACGGCAACGCGCACCCGAACCTGCTGCCCTATCAGGTGTTCGACACGGCCGATGACCCGATCATCATCGCCATCGGCAACGACGGCCAGTTCCGCCGCTGGTGCGAACTGGCCGGCACACCCGAACTGGCCGATGACGAACGTTTCGTCACCAATCCCCAGCGCATCCGTCACCGCGACGAGCTGATCCCGCTGGTGATCGATCTCATGAAGACTCAGCCGCGCGCCTGGTGGGTTGAGAATCTGGAGAAACTCGGCGTGCCCTATGGCGTGGTGAACAACTTCCAGCAGGTCTTCGAAGACCCGCAGGTCCAGGCCCGCGGCATGAAGTTCGAGATGGACCACCCCACCGCCGGCACGGTGCCGATGGTCCGCAGCCCTGTGAACCTTGAGGTCTCCCCCCCGGTCTACACCCGCCCACCGCCCACCCTGGGTCAGCATACCGACGACGTGCTGCGCGACATCCTGGGCAAATCCGATGACGAGATCGCGGCCCTGAAAGAGGCCGGCGTGGTCTAGATATGACCGCCCAGCCCCTCACCATCTTCGACCTGGTGCACGACGCCTATGGCTTCGTGTCCGGGCATCTGACGGAGCTGTTCGATCTGGGCAAGGGGCCGGCGGTGGTGGCGGTGGCGCTGGGGCTGTTGTTCGATCTTTCGACCGTGTTTCAGGCCACGCCGGTTTACACCTTCGCGACGATGATCGCGTTCTCCTGGTTCTCGTTCTACATCTTCCGGCTCATCCTGTTGGGCCCCGGCAAGGCGCGGCCACCCGCGCCACCCACCAGCAGCGGCGAAGCGCCAGCCAGGCAGCGGCCTCTTCTGGCTAACTTCATGGGCCGTGCGCTCACGCTGGGCATTGCCGCGCTCGGCGTCTTTTTCCTGATCACGATCATCATCGTCTTCCCGCTGGCCATGGCGCAGTCGCTGGTGGAATCACCCGAGGCGCGGCTGGTCGAGGCCGGGTTCGAGGCGGTCGACACACTGATCCTGACCTTCGCGCTGTTCGGCCTGCCGGTCGCCATTCCGCTGGCGCGCTATGCCGCTGTCCTGCCACCCACCGCGATCGGGCGCGATACGGCGCTGGGCGCGGCCTGGAGGCTGTCGCGCGGCTACGGCCTCAAACTCGCCTGCGCCTGGATGGTGATCGCCGCACCCTATGTCCTGAGCTACGCCATCCTCAACGCAGCGCTGACCCAGTTGTCCCGCACCATGGGGGGTGACGGTGCCGGGATCATCGTCAATCTGATCGCGCTGATCCTGGTCACCGCCATGGGCCTCACGATCACCGCGCTTGCCACCCACGCGACCGCGCGCACCTGGAGTGCGATGACCGCCATCCCGACACCCGGCGACCGGCCCCAGGGGCCGCGCGAGACGATGGGTGTGACGTGGGATTGAGTTGGCCACTGTGGCCGAACACGTGGCTGATTGTATGTCACGAACCTGTCTTCGATCATCAACCGCGAGAGTTTCCGAAATGGCAGCAACACAAGCACTCCCCGGCTTTGGCGCAATTCTGAAGGAGGCTATTTCCGGCATCTTTTCCGACGGGAAGGGTGTGTTGCTGTTCGCCGGTGGTCTGACCGTCTTGTTCGGTGCGCTGTGGACGTTCATCGATTTCAGTGGTCGTGACGTTGGCAACGGCGCCACGGTGGCGACGGAACTGGTGTTCGGGATCGTCGCCTTACAATGGCATCGCTGCTACCTGCTGGGCCTGGACAAGGCCAAAGAGCTGAAGAAACAGGCCAAAAGTCTGATGATCGGCTACCTCCTGCGAGCCGCATTCTACTACATCGTCATCGGTGTTCTGGCGCTTGGCGTTGGGTTGCCGCTGGTGTTTGCCGATTTCATGAGCGGTTTCGGGGTGCCGGCGGCCGTTGCGATAACTGTCGTGCCGATCATCTTCATCCTGATCCTCTTTTCGGCGCGGCTTCTTCTCATCTTTCCGGCGTGGGCTGCCGTTGACTTCATGACCTGGCGCGGGGCCTGGCGATAGGCCTGATCGTCATTTTGCTGCATCTGCTGATCGCCGTGTTCCTGCTGCTCTAAATCGTCGCGTTTCCGCCCGACATGCAGCACACGATGGTCGGGTTGGTCATTCTCAATGGCGCGATGGCCCTGACACGGTCTCTGGCGATGCTGATGTCGCTGACGGCAACGGCCTATGTCTACAAACACGCCGCCGGGCACATCGAAGTAGAGGTGTTCGACTGACCGGGAGGTCCGGTCGTCTTAAGTCCGGCCTGAGAGCCCCGCCAGGTAGGTTTGGGAAAAGTGGTGCGCGCGGTCGCGGGCACTGCCGGCGCCGCTGCGTTCGAGGCCGCTGTTGCGGGAAAGATAGATGATGCCGTGAAGCCCGGCCCATAGGGTGCGGGCGGCGATGGCCTGCTGTTCGGCAGGAAGGTTCAGGGGAACCAGAACCTGCTCGACGCGGGCCAGGCCGCCGGCGATCTGCTGCGTGAAACTCGCGGGCAGTTCGCCACTGCTGGGCAGGCTCATGTCGAACAGCGTGCGCCACAGGGCCGTGTGATTGTCGATGAGGGCTTCTGCACGCGCGCGCAGCTTTTGACACTGGCCGAAAACCCCGCGCGATGGATCGCCAATCTGCGGGTTTCAAAGTTAGCCGGGCTGCGTCGGTCTCTTGAACTCGCACGAGCCGCTCAGCAAGCCGGGATCGACGCAATCGTCGGTGCGCAGGTCGGCGAGACCAGCATCCTCACTCGAGCTGCGCTGGCGCTTCATGCAGGGCTTTTCCGTCCGGCGCTCGATCAGGAGGGAGCCTTTGACACCCGACTGCTCCGAGACGACCTGGTCGAAACACCTCTCATGTTTTCTGACGGCGGCTGGATCGACTCTCCCAGGTTGCCAGAGATACTGCGTGACGGCCTGGGTCTCGCCATTGTGCACGATCGTGTGCAGCCGTTATGAACCGTCCTGTTTGGCCTCCCGGAACGCGTTTTTCAGGAAGTCTGAGCCGGCGTTGAGCGCGCCGGGGTCGATGCCGTGGCCGACACCGGGGCTGGTGTGCCACTGGGCCGAGATGTCGTGCTCGGCGAGGCCGGAGACAGCCTCCTGCAGCGAAGCATAGGGGACCACGGGATCGGCCGAGCCGTGACAGAGAAGAACCGGCGGACGGCTGCTGAGTTCCGCACCCAAATTCTCGGCATCGATCAGCATGCCGGAGTACCCCACGACCCCGGCGACTGGCTTCTGGCGACGCAGGGCAACATAAAGCGCCATCATGCAGCCCTGACTGAATCCAACCAGCGCGAGGCGGCTGTCGTCGAGTCCCAGCCGCTCCAGCTCGTCGTCAAGATAGGCGTTGATCAGGCCGGCAGCGCGCTCGTAACCCGCCTTCAGGACCTCGGGCCGGTCGTCCATGAAGCTGTACCACTGGCGGCCCATCGGATTCTGATCGCACGGGTCCGGCGCGTTGGGGCTGGCGAAACGCGCCTTGGGCAGAGCGGGCTGCAGTGTCGGGGCAAGCCCGATGAGATCGTTGCCGTCCGCACCCCAGCCATGCAGCAGCACAACAAGTTGGCGGGCATCACCGCTGGCGGGTGGAACAACGGGACCTGACAAACTCATGATCGGCTCTTTCTTGTTTCGGGGCGCAGGCGTGTGTTTGTCTTCCGCGCGGAAGTCGGAGACTTTGCAGGATCGGTGTGTGGAGTCCAGCCTTCCCCTGGTCGGTTCAGCTGGGATGTGATGATGCGTGGTGTGTGGTGGTTGCTTGTGACGGTGCTGGCCTGGCCGAATGTCGACTTCGTTCGCAGCGCGGCAGGGGAGGCAACCACGGTTCCTTCCAACACGCTGTTCACGCTGGCCGATGTGGGGGATCCGGATGACGCCCCGGCGCGCAATGCGATGGTAACGCTTTTCATGTCCGAAACCGCATCGGCCGGTGACCCCGTCCCGGCTGTCGTCTTCCTGCATGGAGCGTCGGGCGTCCTGTCGACACGGGGACCGCGTTACGCACGTCAGTTGAGTGAGATGGGCGCGGCCGGTGTGGTGATCGGCGTCTTTGGCGCATGCCGTGATCTCGGTACAGGATTTGTCGATCGGCTGCTGAACGTGACCGAGGCGGCCGTGCTCGCCGATGCCTTCGCCGTGCTGGCATGGCTCGACGCCATGCCGGAGGTCGATGGTGAGCGTGTCATCCTCTGGGGATTCTCCTATGGCGGTATGGCGACGCTCTATGCCGCTCAGGAGCAGGTCGCCCAGACCTTCCTTCCGGATGGCTCCCGTTTCATGGCCCATATCGCATACTGCGCCCCGTGTATCGCGCGCTTCGAGGACACACGCGCGACCCGTGCTCCTGTACTGGCGGTCTCGGGCGACGGTGACGCGATTGTCGATCCGGAGCGTTGTGCGGAGACCGATGCGGCGTTAGAGGCCGGCGGGTCGGAAGTCACGCGGATCAGCTACACCGATGCCTATCAACAGTGGGACGGCCGTTTTGATGGTCCGCGTTCGATCGGCCGCAATCTCGCACCCTGCGACTTGGTCGTGGAGGCCGATGGCTCCGTTCATGATTCCAACACGGGCTTTCCCATGACCGGCCCGTTCATGCGCAAGGTGATTCTGGGCTTGTGCACCGACAGCGACGGCTATCTCATAGGTCGTGACGAAGCCATGCGCACGCGGGCTCTGGAAGACGTCACCCGGTTCCTGAACGGGATCTTCGATGTGCAGTGATGTTCGGGGACGGCCGCTCCAGACCGAGTTGCTCACCATCGCGCTGGTGCCAGATTCGAGCTAAGACCAACCGGTCATGGCTTCGCTGTTTCTCAAGAGTCTGCTCATCGGGTTGGCGGTTGCCCTGCCGATGGGCCCGATCGGCGTACTGATTGTGCGCCGAACCCTTGTCCTGGGCTTCACGCGTGGCCTCGAAGGTGGATTGGGTGTTGCAGCTGCTGATGGTGTGTACGCGGCCATGGCCGCCTTCGGCGTAACCGCCATTGTATGCCTTCTGGTCGAACAGCAGATGTGGTTTCAGGTGATTGGCGGTGTCGCGCTGCTATGGATCGGTTGGTCGATCCTGCGCAAACCCGCCCCGACCTTGATGGCGACGTCGGGGATGTCGGCGGTGGTTTTTTCACGATGTAGGGCCTGACGTTGGCAAACCCGACGACCATCCTCTCCTTTGCCGCGATCTTCGCCAGCCTGGGTCCGATCACCAGCGGCACGGCTCTCTCGGCCGTGGGACCGTAGGCGTGTTCCTGGGTTCCCTGGTATGGTGGGTGGTTCTGACTGGCGCAGTGGGTCTGCTGCGCCGACGGATCAAACCGCCGGTGATGGTCTGGCTCAGCCGTGGCGCAGGCGCTCTGATCGTTGTCTTTGGTTTGGTGGCCCTGACTGCGGCGGTGGTGCCATGAACTTTGTGACCCGCTTTGCGCCCAGCCCCACAGGCCTTTTGCACCTGGGTCATGCATGGTCGGCGCTGCTGGCCTGGCGCCGTGCACGAGAGCTGGGCGGTCGCTTCATCCTGCGCATTGAGGATATCGATACCGGCCGGTGCAAGCCGGCGTTCGAGCCGGCGATGCTGGAGGACCTGACCTGGTTGGGTCTCGATTGGGACGGCCCGGTGCGCCGCCAGTCTGATCACTTTGATGACTTCGATGCCGTACTCAACACACTCAGGGATGAAGGTCTGGCGTATCCCTGTTTCTGCACTCGCCGCCAGATCGAGGCGGAAGTCGCGGCATCGCAAAGCGCCCCCCATGGCCTGCTGGGGTTGATCTACCCGGGGACCTGTCGTTCGCTGGACGAGACCGAACGACTGGAGAGACTGGCGGCCGGCGAGAATCACGCCTGGCGGCTCGATGCGGGTCTGGCGGCAGCACGTGCTGGCCCACTGACATGGCAGGAAGACGGCCGTGGTGTCGTGGAGGTCGACCCCCTGGTTGGGGGTGATGTCGTTCTGGCGCGCAAGGACACGCCCAGCAGCTATCATGTTGCGGTTACCCACGACGATCACCTGCAGGGCATCACCCATATCATCCGTGGTGAAGACCTACACCCCTCCACACACGTCCATCGCCTGCTCCAGGCGCTGATGTGTTGGAGCGAGCCCGTATACACCCACCACGGTCTGCTGCGTGATGACCAGGGCAAACGCTTTGCCAAGCGCGATCGCGCGCTCACTCTGCGAAGTCTGCGCGAGGCGGGCCTCACGCCGGAGGAGGTCATCGCGATGGCTGAGACCTTGGCGGAGAGAGACTCAGCCGTTTCCTGACGGAGTTCAGCCGAAAAGATCACCCTGAGCGGCCTTTGGTTTTGACTCAGTCTCCGGTTCGGTGTCGTTGGCGGGTTCCAGGCAGGCCGGGCCGTCGTTGCGGACATTGTTGACCGTGGTGCTGACGGGTTCGGCGACCAATTCGCCATCAGGCAGAGGCTTCAACAGGTCCGCCAGGCCGTCTGCCTCCTCCTCTGCCGTTCTGAGCCAACGTTCCATGCCGTCAGCCGTCAGGATCACGGGCACGCGATGATGGATGTCGGTCAGGCTTTCGGGAGCATCCGTCGTGATGATGGTGAAGGTTTCAAACGGCTCGTTGCCTTTCTCCCAGCGTTCCCACAGGCCGGCGAAAGCGAACGGTTCGCCGTCGGGCCGGTGAATGTGATGCGGCTGTTTGGGTGCGGACTTGCCGTGTGACTGCCACTCATAGAACCCGTCAGTCGGGATCAGGCAGCGCCGTTTGGCGAAGGCATGGCGGTAGGCCGGCTTCTCAGCCACTGTATCGGCCCGGGCGTTGATCATCTTCGAGCCGATCGATGCGTCCTTTGCCCAGAAAGGCACCAGACCCCATTTGAGCTTCACAAGTGCGCGCCCACCGTCTTCCATGCGCACCGCGATGGTCTCCTGTGTCGGAGCGATGTTGAAGCGCGGCTCCAGATTGGGAACGATGTCGAGCCCCAGCATCTTCGCGATCTGGTTGGGGGGTCCTTTGAGGGTGAAGCGCCCGCACATGGGCCGAGTGTAGAATCGCGACCGAGAGGGGTGCCAGTTTCATGACCGATTCCATTTTCGACGAGGCGATCTACAAGCCGACCGGCGGCTTCATGAATGCGCCCTCGCACCACGACCTCACGGGTTGCCAACTGGCGATTGTGGGCATGCCGTTCGACTGCGGCGTTCATCCCACCCGGATCGGCTCGCGGCAGGGGCCGGCAGCCATCCGTGAGCAGAGCGGGCTGGTGCGGCCGTTCCAACCGCCCCATGCCGATTTCAATCCGCTCGAGGCACTCGGTGTGATCGATTGCGGCGATGCCGTCTGTCTTCCCGGCAGGCCGGAGCCGTCCTTCGAAGTGATGGAAGAGGCGATCTGGCGCATCGCCAGCCGTGGTGTGTCGACTTTGACCATGGGCGGCGACGGTTCAGTCACGCTGCCGCAGCTGCGGGGCTGGCGGCGCGTTCACCCCGATCTCTGTGTTCTGCATATCGATGCCCACACGGACACCTATCCCGTGACCGGGCAGGAGCGCATCACCACGGCGACGACCTTCACGCTGGCCGCTAAGGAGGGACTCGACACGGCCAACACGCTCCACATCGGCGCGCGCGGGCCGACCTACATGGGCGGCGTCTTCGAGTTCACCCGTGGGCTGGGTTACGAACTGATTCCTGATGCCGACATGCGTCGCGACGGGCTTGACACCACCGTGCGCCACATCCATGAGCGCCTGGGCGGCCGTAAGGTTTACCTGTGCTGGGACATGGATGTCTTTGATCCTAGTTGTGCGCCGGGCGTGGCGACGCCGACCTGGGGCGGGCTGACGGCAGGCGAGGGTCTGGGGCTTCTCCAGGCGCTGGCCGGGCTCGACATCGTGGCGGTCGATGTGAACACCGTGAGCCCACCCCATGACGTCGGCGGTATGACGGCGTTCCTGGCCGGCTGCGTGATGCTTGAGGGCATGACCCTGGTGGCGAGGGCTCGCTAGACGTGATTCTCTCCCAGAAGCATCGGTTCATATTCATCAAGACGAACAAGACCGCGGGCACGTCGGTTGAGATCGCCCTGTCGCGTCAATGTGGCGAGGGCGACATCATCACACCGCTCCTGCAGGAGGATGAGGCGCTGCGCCGTGAGGGGGGCGGCCGCCGGCCGCAACACATGAAAGCGCCGAAGGGTTGCGACGGGCCCCACCGGTTTGCCAAGCTGAAGAATGGGGACAAGGTCATGCTGCGGTTTTTCAACCACATGGCAGCGTCGGAGCTGCTCACTGTCATCAAGCCGGCCGTCTGGGACGACTACTTCACTTTCTGCGTTGAACGCAATCCGTGGGACCGTGTAGCTTCCTACTATCATTACGGGACGGCGCACGAGGACGATCCCTGTGATTTCACCACCTTCCTGCTCGGCGACAGCCTGCCGTTTCTGAAGTGGCTCGGCCGTGATCTCTCCACGATCGACGGCAAGGTCACGGTCGATAAGGTGTGCTCCTACGAAAATCTGGAAGAGGACCTGCGGGAGGTCTTTGAGGCCGTGGGTATCGACGCCCGGGTCAATCTTCCGCGCGCCAAATCAGGCTTCCTTCCGGGCGGCTAAAGCTATCGAGCGCTCTAAAACGACGCTGATCGCACGCTTGTCGAGGCGTGGGCGCCGTCGCTGATCGACGAAAAGGGTTACGAGTTCTGAACTTTCAGGTGACGACTGCGTCGTTGCCTGTGGTGGCCGAAGTCGTGGCGGTGTCGATCAGCATGTTCAGCAAGGCGGCACGCAGATCGGTGGCTTCCTTTTCAAGACGTGCAACATCACGAGACAGATTTTCGACCGTGTCCTTCTGACTGTTGAGTGCTGCCTGAACCATGCTGCTACCCCAGTTGTCGGGCGCTGCGGTGCCCGTGACTGATACATGGCACCGTTTTCGTGTCGGGTGCGTGACCCAGATCACAGCAATCTGGGTTATAGGTGCAAATTCGCCACCTACCGTGACGAATCGTGAGCGTCGTCACGTCAAATTCAGGACGTGTGACAATATGATCATGCGACGTTCTTCAAGTGTTCACCCGCGACATCGGCAATGTCGCGGATGATCGCTGTGATCTCGAAGTCCTTGGGCGTGTAGATTCGCGCGACTCCGGCCTGCTTCAGCGACTCGGTGTCTTCGGGCGGGATGATGCCGCCGACCACGACAGGGATGTCGCCGCAACCCTCTTCGTCCATCAGGCGGCGAACCTCGGCGACAAGGCGGATATGGGCACCCGACAGAATTGAGAGCCCGACGACATGAACGCTTTCCTCCAGAGCGGACGCGGCAATCTGCTCGGGGCTGAGCCGGATGCCCTGGTAGACGACCTCCATGCCGCAATCCCGAGCCCGCAGGGCGACCTGCTCGGCACCGTTGCTGTGGCCGTCGAGTCCCGGCTTGCCGACCAGAAGCTTGATCCGGCGGCCCAGCCGTTCCGACGCGGCTTCAACATGACTGCGGGCCTCTGCCATGGCTTCGGCGCCGGTCTTGCTGCCTGCCGCGGCAAGGCCGGTGGGTGCGCGATACTCACCGAAGGTCTCACGCAGGGCATGGCCCCACTCGCCAGTGGTGACGCCGGCTTTGGCGCACGCGATTGAGGACTCCATGATGTTGCGCCCTTCGCGCGCGGCAGCCTTGAGGTCGTCAAGGGCGGCCTGGGCGGCGGCGGTGTCACGGGATTCGCGCCAGGCCCGGAGATTGGTGATCTGCTCGTCCTCGGCTGACGAATCGACCGTCATGAATCCGCCGTCCGATCCCGACGTCAGCGGAGAGGGGGCCGATTCGGTGAACCTGTTCACGCCGATCACCGGCATCTCACCGGCCTCGATGGCGGCGACGCGGGCGCTGTTCGATTCCACCAGCTTCTGCTTCATGTAGCCGGTCTCAACCGCCTGGGTCGCGCCGCCCAGCCGGGCAATGACATCGAGCTCCGCACGGGCGGCGTCCTTGAGCTCCGCCACCTTGGCGGCGATCTCATGGCTGCCTTCGAAGATGTCGCCGAACTCCAGGAGGTCCGTCTCATGGGCCACGATCTGCTGAAGGCGCAGGCTCCACTGCTGGTCCCAGGGGCGCGGCAGGCCGAGTGCTTCGTTCCAGGCCGGGAGCTGCACGGCACGGGCGCGGGCGCCCTTCGAGAGCGTGACGGCCAGCATTTCGAGCAGGATGCGGTAGACGTTGTTTTCGGGCTGCTGCTCGGTCAGGCCGAGCGAGTTGACCTGCACGCCATAACGGAAACGGCGCAGCTTGGGATCGTCGACGCCGTAACGTTCGGCGGTGATCTCGTCCCATAGCTCGGTGAAGGCGCGCATTTTCGACATCTCGGTGACGAACCGAATGCCCGCGTTCACGAAGAAGCTGATGCGTCCGACGACACGGGCGAAGCCTTCCTCGGAGACGGTGCCCGAGGCCTTCACGTCATCGAGAATCTGGATCGCATTGGCGAGCGAGAAGGCAATCTCCTGTACCGGCGTCGCACCGGCTTCCTGCAGGTGATAGGGACAAACGTTGATCGGGTTCCACTTCGGGACCTCTGCGACCGAGAACACCACCGTGTCGGTCGTGAGCTTCAGGGACGGGCCGGGGGGGAAGATGTAAGTGCCCCGGCTGAGGTATTCCTTGACGATGTCGTTCTGGATCGTGCCCGAGAGGTCGCCGCGCGCCACACCGCGCTTGTCGGCCAGCGCGATATAAAGTGCGAAGAGCCAGGCAGCGGTTGCGTTGATCGTCATCGAGGTGTTCATTTTCTCGATGGGAATCTGGTCGAACAGGGTTTCTATGTCGCCCAGGTGACTGACCGGCACGCCGACACGGCCGACCTCACCGCGTGCGATGGCTTCATCGGCGTCGTAGCCGGTCTGGGTCGGCAGATCGAAGGCGATCGAAAGGCCGGTCTGGCCCCGCTCCAGATTCGTGCGGTAGAGCGCGTTCGAGGCCGCGGCTGTGCTGTGGCCAGAGTAGGTGCGCATCAACCACGGGCGGTCACGCTCGGGCCGGGCCGGTTGGGTTGTCTCGCTGGTGCTCATCACGGTCGTCCACATGGTCGTTTCGAGAAACTATCATGCTGCGTTGCAAAAAAAGTTGCAAACGCTGCAAAGCCGAAAAACAATGCCTTTCAGGGTGGGATCCCGAGTCGTGTGTTGCAACGCAACATGCGGGATCGGGACAGCGAAACACGAGACTGTGGAGACGAAGGATGGCTCAGCCAGCCGAGGCGATGCCGAGCGGATACGACGCGCCGGTGAAGGATCTGTATGAGATGGGCGAGATTCCGCCCATGGGCCATGTGCCGGCCAAGATGTACGCATGGGCGATTCGTCGCGAGCGTCATGGCAAACCCGATACGGCGATGCAGGTCGAGGTGCTGCCGACCCATGAGATCGACAGCCACGAGGTGCTGGTTCTCGTGATGGCCGCCGGTGTGAACTACAACGGCGTCTGGGCCTCGCTCGGTATTCCGATCAGCCCGTTCGACGTTCACAAGGGTGAGTTCCATATCGCCGGCTCCGATGCTTCAGGCATCGTCTGGGCCGTCGGCTCCAAGGTGAAGCGCTGGAAGGTCGGCGACGAGGTCGTGATACACTGCAACCAGGACGACGGCGACGATGAAGAGTGCAACGGCGGCGACCCGATGTATTCGCCGACCCAGCGCATCTGGGGCTACGAGACCGGCGATGGCAGCTTTGCCCAGTTCTGCCGGGCCCAGGCCCAGCAGCTTATGCCGCGTCCCAAGCACCTGACCTGGGAGGAGGCTGCCTGCTACACACTGACGCTGGCGACCGCCTATCGCATGCTGTTCGGTCACCGGCCGCACGTCCTGCGTCCGGGCCACAATGTTCTCGTCTGGGGCGCCTCGGGCGGCCTGGGCAGCTTTGCCGTTCAGCTTGCCGCAACAGCGGGTGCCAACGCGATCGGCGTGATTAGCGATGATGACAAGGCCGATTTCGTCATGTCGCTGGGCGCCAAGGGTGTCATCAACCGCAACGATTTCGATTGCTGGGGTCGCCTGCCGGAAGTCTCCGACGCGGAAGCTTACGGAGCCTACATGAAAAAGTGCCGTGAGTTCGGTAAGGCGATCTGGAACTTCACCGGCAAGGGCAACGATGTCGACATCGTGTTCGAGCATCCCGGCGAGGCGACCTTCCCGGTCTCCTGCTTCGTGGTGAAGCGCGGCGGTATGGTCGTGTTCTGCGCTGGCACCACCGGTTACAACATCACCTTCGATGCCCGCTTTGTCTGGATGCGCCAGAAGCGTGTTCAGGGCAGCCATTTCGCCAACCTCGCCCAGGCGAGCCAGGCCAACAAGCTGGTCATGGAGCGCCGCATCGACCCCTGCATGTCAGAAGTGTTCGCCTGGGAAGACATCCCGCGCGCCCACATGAAGATGAGCGCCAACGAGCACAAGCCCGGCAACATGGCTGTTCTCGTGCAGTCGCCGCGCCCGGGTCTGCGGACCCTGGAGGATGTGCTGGAAGGCTGATCCGGCCGCAGTTCCGCTGCGTAACCGTATCGATTGTGAGGTGCCATGGCCGTTCTTGATGATCTGATGGAGCGTTGCGCCGGCGCTCTCGCTGCTGCGGAGGGCTACTATGAGGCGGCCCGTCGTGGTGTCCGTGATCTTGTGGTGGATGGTGACGGCAGGATCGATGCCGGACTGGTCGACCAGCATCAGCATGCGGCGCACGGTTTGGCCTGGGTGGCGACCTATGTCGAAGGGTTTCGCCAGATTCTCTGCTGGGCGCGTGCGCTCGATGCCGACGGCAAGTTCGGTGAGGTCGAGAAACTGACCCTGCAGATCGGCAGCGGCGAGTATCTCTCACAATTGGCTGGTGGCATTCCGATGAGCCAGGTCGAGGTGGTGCGCCCGCACGATCTCGGTGTCTCCGATCATGATCTCCACGCCTTCTGGACCGCCGATGCCTCCACCCTGATGAAGGCAGCCGGTGATGTGCCGCGCCAGCGTCTAGTCGAAATCCTGGCTGTGGAGTGGGAGAACAGCGGCTTTGGCGAAGATGGCCTCGATGAAGATCTCGTCATGGTGCGCGACCAGTTCCGCCGCTATGCCGAGGAGAAGGTCAAGCCGGTCGCCCACCAGTGGCATCTCGACGACGACTTCATCCCGCTCGAAATCCTGCAGGAGTTGGCCGATCTCGGCGTCTTCGGCCTTTCGGTGCCTGAAGAACATGGTGGGCTGGGCATGTCCAAAGTCGCCATGTGTGTCGTGACAGAGGAGTTGAGCCGCGGCTACATCGGCGTCGGATCGCTGGGCACCCGCACGGAGATCGCCGCCGAGCTGATTATCAATGGCGGTACCGACGATCAGAAGGAACGTATCCTGCCCCGCATCGTGTCGGGTGAGATCATTCCCACGGCTGTGTTCACCGAACCGGGGACGGGCTCCGACCTCGGCAGCCTGCGGACCCGCGCCGTGAAGGATGGCGATGTCTATCGCGTCACCGGTAACAAGACCTGGATCACCCACGCGGCCCGTGCCGATGTCATGACCCTGCTGGCACGGACCAACCCTGACGAGAAAGGCTACCGCGGCCTGTCGATGTTCCTGGCCGAAAAGCCGCGCGGTGATGACGCGAGCCCGTTTCCCGCCGAAGGCATGTCGGGCGGTGAGATCGAGGTGTTGGGCTATCGCGGCATGAAGGAATACGAGATCGGTTTCGACGGCTTCGAAGTGAAGGCCGAGAACCTGCTGGGCGGTGAAGAAGGCAAGGGCTTCAAGCAGCTTATGGCGACTTTCGAATCGGCCCGCATCCAGACCGGTGCGCGCGCCGTCGGTGTGGCCCAGGCCGCGATGGAGCTCGGCCTGAAGTATGCCACCGAACGTCAGCAGTTCGGTCGCGCGATCGTGGGCTTCCCGCGGGTCGCCAACAAGCTCGCCTGGATGGCTGTCGAAACCATGATCGCGCGCCAGCTCTGCTGGTTCTCAGCACGTGAGAAGGATGCCGGCCGGCGCTGTGATCTCGAAGCCGGGATGGCCAAGCTGCTTGGCGCCCGCGTGGCCTGGTCCAATGCCGACAACGCGCTGCAGATCCATGGCGGCAACGGTTATGCCCTGGAATACGAGATCAGCCGCGTGCTGTGCGACGCCCGTATCCTCAACATCTTCGAGGGTGCCGCGGAGATTCAGGCCCAGGTCATCGCCCGCCGCCTTTTGTCGGACGCCAACTGATCCCCGATGGTCTAACGTCGTCACCCTGATTTGAGGGAATGATGTGATGACCAGCCTGATGACACCGACATGTGAGCTGCTCGGTATCTCCCGCCCCATCGTGCAGGCCCCGGTATCGGCCGTGCCCGAAGTGGTTGCCGGCGTTTCGAATGCCGGGGGCCTTGGCATTATTCCGGGCACCTGGCTGGGCAAGCACGGAACACGCGAGACCCTGTCTGCGGTCCGCGACCTGACCAACCGGCCGATCGGTGCGAACTATGTGATCTCGCTGATGGGTGAGGACGAACACGCCAGTCTCGATGTCATGCTTGACGCCGGCGTCCCGTTTATCTCGACCTTCTGGGGCGATCCCGCGCCCTTGGTCGAGCGCATTCATGGCGCCGGCGCTCTGCATTTCCACACGGTCGGCTCGGCTGAAGAGGCGCGCCGGGTGGTCGATGCCGGGGTTGATGTTGTGGTCGCCCAGGGCGTTGAGGCCGGCGGCCACGTTTGGGGGAAAGTCTCGACGATGGTTCTGGTGCCTGCCGTGGTCGATGCCGTGCCCGACACACATGTCATTGCGGCCGGCGGCATCGCCGATGGCCGGGGCCTTGCCGCCGTCCTGACGCTGGGCGCGGGCGCTGCCTGGGTCGGTACGCGGTTCGTGATGTCCGAGGAGAACGCCATGCATCCGGAGCATCAGGTGCAGATGCTGGCGGCGCGAGAAACGGATGCCTTCTACTCAACGTTGTTTGATCTTGGCTGGCCTGATGCGCCGCACCGGGCACTGATGAACGACACGGTGAAAATGTGGCTGGAAGCTGATCAACCACCGTCCGGCCACCGGCCGGGCGAGGGGGACGTTGTGGCCCATCAGGCCAACGGCGATCCGATCCCGCGCTACTCAACGGAAGATCCCAACGGAACCATCAGCGGGGACGTGACGGCCATGTGCATGTACGCCGGCCAGGGGATCGGTGTGGTGAACGACGTGAAGCCGGTTGCGACCATTATGGATGAGATGATGGAGGTTGCCGGTGCGGTTCTTTCGAAGCTGGGACGGGGCTGACCCTCAGTTCTGGCTGTCGCACAAGGCGACGTAGTCGCGCATCGGCTTGGCACTGTCGGCGATGCCGGCCCGCTCCCGCTCGGCAAAGGCGATCGTGACGTGCTCGTGTTCGGTCAGCCGCTCCAGGGCAGCGCGGTCCTCGGCCGGGGCCATGCGCTCCAGCGCTTCGAAGGTGTCGATGTAGACGGGATAGTAGCCGGCGACGTGATCGACGAATTCCGACCAGGACCGGCCGGAGTCGCGGCCGATGGTGGTCACCGCCTTCTCGCGCAGCATGGTTTCGTCGCGGGTCTTGAGACCGTATTTGGCAAGCAGTGGGCGCATGACATTGGCTGAACAGCGTTCGACCTCACCCATCAGGACCAGCTTTTCGGCAGCACCCGGTTCGCTGAAATGCGCGGCGAGCGCCTTGAAATAGGCCTCACCCTCAATCTCCTCTTCGAAGTAGGCGACGAGGGTTTCCTCATAACTTCGTGTGATTGCGTCCACAGCGGCTCCGCAAGACATCCCCCACCATTCTAACCGATTTGAAGATGCCGATGTGCAACACGATTGCAGGCGGTGAGAGACGGCAGCAAGATGCGCTGAATCTCGAAGCGGAAACCTGAGCCATGGTTGATCTAGTCGCGTGGGACAATGCCGGTGATCGGCTGGGTCTTTCCTGGAGCGATGGGCGGTGCGACACGGTCCATGCCCTGTGGTTGCGCGACAATTCGCCCAGTGCGGAAGCACGCCACGCCAACGGCCAGAAGCTTTTCGAAATCACCGATCTTGATGACACGACGGTCGTTGAATCCGTCTCCAACGGCGTTGGTTCGCTCCGCATCCGATTCGCGCCCGATGGCCATGAGGCCGACTTCGATCTGGGCTGGTTGCGGAGCCACGCGGCACCGCCGCCGGCTTCGACGCTCCGTCTCTGGGGTGCCGAACTCGCCGACACGATGCCCGTTCACGGGTTCGATACGGTCATGGCGGACGCGGGCGCCCGGCACGCCTGGCTGATCGACATGCGCGACCTCGGCTTCACGCTGTTGACCGGCGTGCCATCGGAACCAGGAACGCTCATCGATGTCGCCGAGAGTTTCGGCTTCGTGCGCGAGACGAACTACGGCCGCTTCTTCGAAGTCCGCAGCGACCCCGAACCCATCAACCTGGCCAACACCGGCATGGGCCTGTCGTGCCACACCGACAATCCCTATCGCGATCCGGTACCGGGCCTGCAGCTTCTGCATTGCCTGGTCGGCGAAAACGACGGCGGGGATTCGGTCGTGGTAGATGGCTTCAAGGCGGCGACCCTGTTGCGTGACGAGGACGGAACGTCCTTCGACCTTCTGACGCGGTACGCCGTCCCGTTCCGATTTGCCAGTGCCGACACGGAGCTTTGCGCCCGCGCCCGGCTGATCACGCTTGATGACCGTGGCGAGATCGCCGAAGTCCGCTTCAATAACCGTTCGATCAGTACTTTCGATCTGCCCGCCGACGTGATGCCGGCGTTCTATCGCGCCTATCGACGCTTTGCTGAGGTGTTGCAACGTCCTGAACTGGAGGTCATGTTCAAGGCCGGTCCCGGCGACCTTTTCATGGTCGACAACCAGCGGGTCCTGCACGGCCGCAAGACCGTCGGCGGCTCAGGCCGCCGCCACCTTCAGGGTTGTTACGCCGACAAGGACTCCATGCTGAGCACGCTGCGCGTGCTGGAACGACAGATGTCATGAAACCCGCGCTTCTTTCAGACCTGACCCATGACAACGTTATCGACAAGATCGAGGCCCTGTTTGCCGTGATCATGGAGCAGAGCTATCTGGGCGAGCCGGTGACGGTGGGTGAACACATGCTGCAGTGTGCAGCCTGCGCCCGGCGCGATGACGCTCCGGATGCTCTGGTGGCCGCCGCCCTTCTTCATGATGTCGGCTACTATGTTGATCCCGATCCCGACAACGCCAACGAGACCGTCGCTGAAAAGCGCCACGACCGTGCCGCACCGTGCGTGCTGGAGTCCTTCTTCCCGCCAGAGGTGACCGAGCCCGTGCGCCTGCATGTCGATGCCAAGCGATATCTCTGTGCTATCGAACCGAGTTATCGCGAGCGCCTATCGGACGCCTCGATCCATACGATGTCCCTGCAGGGCGGCATTATGACTGATGAGGACGCGCGGACATTTGGCAGTCAGCCGTTCAGCGATGATGCCGTTCGCCTGCGCCGCTGGGACGATGAAGGCAAGAATCCGGAAACGGTTGCCCCGGGCTTTGCAACATATAGGGCCATGCTGGAGTCTCTTTTGGTCCGGACGGACACTTGAGTCACGTGGCTGCGTATTTGTTTCGGAAATGAGTTGATGTTCCCACTGGCATAGGACAGCGCCAGTACTTATCTCTGCTGTTTCCCACCGACGTGCCGACCACCGGCCGGAAAGGGCTCCTTATGAGCTGGCTTGCCATTGTTGCCCTGATCTTCGTGATCTTGACCCTTGGTGCCTTGTTTCTGGGGATCGGCAGCTTCGTGAAGGGCGGCGAGTTCAACCGCAAACATGGCAACAAGCTGATGCGCTTTCGCGTCGGTTTTCAGTTTGCCGCGCTGGTCATGCTCGTCGTGATGTTCTTCCTGGCCGACAAGGGTTGAGACAACCATGGTCAAACTCGACAAGATCTACACACGCGGCGGCGACAAGGGAAAGACCTCGCTGGGCGACGGTCGCCGTGTCGCCAAGCATGACACCCGCGTGGCCGCCTATGGAACATCGGACGAGGCCAATGCCGTGATCGGCATGGCACGGCTCCACACCACAGGTGATGATGATGCCACGCTGGCGCGGATCCAGAACGATCTCTTTGACCTCGGCGCCGATCTCTGCACGCCCTATGACGGGCGCAAGGCCTCCGGTGCCCTGCGCATCACCGCCGACCAGGTCCAGCGGCTGGAGGACGAGATCGATGCCATGAATGCTGATCTTGCGCCTCTGACCTCATTCATCCTGCCGGGCGGCTCGCCGGCTGCTGCTAATCTCCATCTGGCGCGCACCGTGATCCGTCGCGCCGAGCGCCTGATGACTGAACTGGCGGGCGATGAGGAGGTCAATCCAGAGGCCGTGAAATACGCCAATCGGTTGAGCGACCATCTCTTTGTCATGGCGCGCTGGCTGAACGACAGAGGTGCTAATGACGTGTTGTGGGCACCTGGCGGAACACAAAACGGGTGAGCGATACCTTCGCGGACGCCAAACGATGCAAATGCTGTCGATTCGGAAACAAATTTGCCCCTTTCGCGCGTTGACAGGTGCCGAGGCGGGGCCCTAGTTTTCGCACCTGCGAAATGAGCGGTTTCCGACCGTTCATCTTCCGATCTTTTCTATGAAACCAGTCGCTTGGAGACGGATGCGATGAAGGTTCTCGTCCCGGTCAAGCGGGTGATCGACTACAACGTGAAGGTGCGCGTCAAGGCGGACCAGAGCGGTGTCGACCTCGCGAATGTGAAGATGTCGATGAATCCCTTCGACGAGATTGCGGTCGAAGAGGCCGTGCGTATGAAGGAAGCCGGAACCGCTGAAGAGGTCGTTGCGATCTCGATGGGCCCCGAGCAGAGCCAGGAAACGCTCCGTACCGCGCTCGCCATGGGTGCGGACCGTGCCATTCACGTGGTGCACGACGGTGAACTCGAACCTCTGGCCGTCGCCAAGATGCTGGCCAAGGTGGTCGAGGAAGAAAGCCCCGACATCGTGTTCCTCGGCAAGCAGGCGATCGATGACGACGCCAACCAGACCGGCCAGATGCTGTCGGGTCTGTTGGGCTGGTCTCAGGGCACCTTCGTCTCGAAGGTCGAAGTTGCCGATGGCGGCATGAAGGTCACCCGCGAGGTTGATGGTGGCCTTGAGACCGTGGCACTCAAGATGCCGTCGATACTGACGGTCGACCTGCGCCTGAACGAGCCGCGGTACGCCTCGTTGCCGAACATTATGAAGGCGCGCAAGAAAGAGATCGCCAAGAAGACTCCGACCGATCTCGGTGTCGACACGACACCGCGCCTGAACACCATCAAGGTCGAGGAGCCGCCGAAGCGTCAGGGCGGTATCAAGGTCGGCTCGGTGTCCGAACTCGTCGACAAGCTGCACAACGATGCGGGAGTGATCTGAGATGGCTATTCTCGTTTATGCCGATCATGACAACGAGGCTCTGTCCTCGGCTACCCTGAACGCGGTTACAGCCGCTAGCCAAATGGGTGGTGACATCACCGTCCTCGTGGCCGGCGAAGGCTGTGGTGCCGTGGGTGAAGCGGCTGCCAAGGTGGCCGGTGTCTCCAAGGTTCTGGTGGCCGATGACGCCGCGTTGAAAGCCCAGCTCGCCGAAAATGTCACGCCGCTGATCGCGGGCATGGCGTCGGGCTACAGCCACGTCGTGGCCGCGGCCACGACCACGGGCAAAAACATCATGCCCCGGGCTGCCGCGCTGCTCGACACGCAGCAGGTCTCCGATATCACCGAGGTCGTCTCTGAAGACACTTTCGTGCGTCCGATCTATGCCGGCAACGCCATGGCGACCGTGCAGTCGACCGATGCCGTGAAGCTGGTCACCGTCCGCACCACCTCGTTCGAGGCTGCGGCCGAGGAAGGCGGCTCGGCGGCGGTCGAGACTGTCGGTGGTGCGTCCGATGCCGGTCTTTCGAGCTTCGAAGGCGCGGCCCTGTCCGACAACGAGCGCCCGGAACTGACCACGGCCCGTGTCGTGATCTCCGGCGGCCGCGGCATGCAGTCGGGTGACAACTTCTCGATGCTTGAGGAAGTCGCCGACATCCTGGGTGCTGCCGTGGGCGCGAGCCGCGCGGCGGTCGATGCCGGTTATGTCCCGAACGACTACCAGGTCGGCCAGACCGGTAAGGTCGTTGCGCCCGAGTTGTACATCGCCGTCGGAATTTCCGGCGCGATTCAGCATCTGGCGGGCATGAAGGACAGCAAGGTCATCGCCTGCATCAACAAGGATGAGGAAGCCCCGATCTTCCAGGTTGCCGATTTTGGCCTCGTCGCGGACCTCTTCCAGGCCGTGCCGGAACTAAAGGGCGAATTGCAGAGCCAGGGTGTCCAGGCATGATAAGCGAGCAACACAGCGCCCGGCCCTGAAGGCCACTCGCGGTTCTCGCACGAAAGGACAGTCGATGGAGATCAAGAGCATTGGCGTGATCGGTGCAGGTGCGATGGGCTCGGGCATTGCCCACGTCTGCGCGCTGGCCGGCTACGACGTCGCTCTGGTCGATGCTGACCGTTCCCGTGCCGATCATGCGCTCAAGACCATCGATGGTAACATGGACCGTCAGGTCCGCCGTGGTCTGATCGCCGAAGACGACAAGACGGCGGGCCTTGCCCGGATCAGTGTGGTCGACGGGTTTGCCGATCTCGCCCAGTGCGATTGCGTGATCGAGGCGGCAACCGAGAATGAAGCTGTGAAGAAGGAAATCTTCACGCAGCTCACCGAAACGCTGAAGCCCGAAGCGATCATCTGCTCGAACACCTCGTCGATCCCGATCACCCGCCTAGCCGCGGCGACCGACCGGCCCGAGAAGTTCATGGGCATGCACTTCATGAACCCCGTCCCGGTCATGAGACTGGTGGAGCTCATCCGCGGCCTGGCGACCGATGCGGAGACCTTCGGTACGATTCGCGATCTCACGCTGACGCTGGAGAAGGTTCCGGCGAACGCCGAGGATTTCCCGGCCTTCATCGTGAACCGCATCCTGCTGCCGATGATCAACGAAGCGGTCTATGCCCTCTACGAGGGTGTCGGCACCGTGGAGTCGATCGATACCGCCATGAAGCTTGGTGCGAACCATCCCATGGGTCCGCTTGAGCTGGCGGACTTTATCGGCCTCGATGTCTGCTACTCGGTCATGCAGGTGCTCTACGACGGTCTGGCTGATACGAAGTACCGGCCGTGCCCACTGCTGGCCAAATATGTCGAAGCTGGCTGGCTGGGCCGCAAGTCCGGCAAGGGCTTCTATGACTACACCGGCGACGAACCGGTTCCGACGCGCTAGGCCCGGGTTCTCGCCGTTTCAGAGGGCGGGCATACTTTGTCCATGACATCTCCATCGCCCAGACGACGCGGCATCATCATTGTCGCCGTGCTGTTTGTCGGCCTCGCTCTGCTGGGGCTGATGTTGGGACGCTTTGCAGCCCTGCAAAGGGAGGTCATTCCGGTCTCTTCGGCCGCCGAGACCATGATGGTCTTCGACGAACTGGGCTACAGCCGCGACGCATGGGCAGAAATCTACCCTGTCGTTCCGCGCATGGGCCTGACGCACTGGCCGGAGGGCTGGAGCGATGAGATTGATGTGGAGACAAAGAAGACGCTCTTCCTGATGGCGATGGCGCCGCTGGCACTGCGCGCCAATGAGACGATCATCGAAGATCGTGAACGGCTCCTGTCATTGAGAGATCCTCAGGACCTTGGCACACGTGACGCACGTTGGTTGTCCGAACTGGCGCTCCGCTAAAAGGTGATCAGTTCTGAAAATGCCGAGATTGGACCCGATGAGATCGCGAGGCTCAAACGCCTGGTCGATGTCATTCCGGCATCGCTAGTGCTTGCCCAGGCCGCGATCGAAAGCGGCTGGGGTACGTCGCGCTTTGCCACCGAAGCCAATGCCCTGTTCGGTCAGTGGACCTGGGAAGACGACGGCATGGTGCCGTCGGAGCAGCGCGGTGAACTCGGCGACTACCGGATCAAATCGTTCCCGACTACGTTGTATTCCGTGGCCGCCTATATGCTCAATCTCAACAGCCATGCGGCCTATTCGGGATTGCGTGATCGGCGTGGTGGGTTGCGCGAGGCTGGCCAGACCGTCAGCGGCTTGGAGCTGGCCGCGACTCTGACGGCCTATTCGGAACGTGGCCAAGCTTATGTCGATGAACTGAGCGGCCTGATCAACGGCAACGGTCTCAGTAACCTGGATGAAGCCGATCTGAGCCGTGGCGGTCTCGTCGTGATAAAACCGTTCGGTGCCTGGGCGCAACCTTAACTCTTCCCATGGGATTGTTGTCTGGACTGCTCCGGTTGGCTTGCTGAGAGCCTCAAAATCCCTTGAGCTGTGGCGGTTTGGTCTGCCAGGACCTGGGATCGGAACCCAACAGGTGCCCCACGGTAAATAGGTCGTTCATGACCTGCTTGTCGAAGTAGTCTTCGGTCGCCAGCTCAAAGTCGGGCGGAATGTTGAGCTGGTAGACGTCATCGCCGCGGGCATCATGGATAAGGCAGATGCGAACGGTGTCGAAGGTGCCTGCCCATTTGAGCATGGTCTGGGTCGACGCACCGATGATGTCGGAAGATTGCGTTAAACGACACGTGGGCGTGGCGTGACGAAGCCATTGCGGATCAGATGAACGTCATGGGCTGCTGCTTCGACACTGGTCAGCCTTTGTGCGGTGTCGGTAAAGTCTATGATCCCGCCAGTGGACATCATGCTGGTCACCACGCCACTGTCGGCATGCATTTCCTGGTATAGCTCACCGTTGACTACAGCGTCGATGAGGACCGGAGGGAAGACTCCCGGCGGTGAGACTGACGCCGTGATGATCTTGCGGCTCAGATCAAGAGCTTCCCGTGTGCCGACGTTGGCCAGGGCACCCAGGCTCCAGAGGATGGGAACTTCCGTGTCGATGTTCGTTGTCAGGATGTAGAGGTGACGGCCGCGGTTGTGCTCTTCGGCTACGCGCTGCATGACCTTCATGTCATAGATCGCGGCAATGGGGCGTTGCAGTGGCCTGCTGTCGGCAACAGCGTCGGTGCCCAGAATGATGTCGAAGATGCCGCGCAGCGTCAGAAAATCGTCCTGATCGATGGTGGTGAAGGATTCCTGAAGGGCCTCTTCATACACAGGACCCAGGACGGCCACCGATGCGATCATCGCACCGGTGCTGACGCCCGTGACCACCTTGAATTCGGGTCGGGTGCCTGTTTCAGTCCAGCCGGCCAGAACACCGACACCGAAGGCGCCATAGTCGGCGCCGCCCGAGAGCACGAGACTTGCGCAATGAACGGTGCTGTTGGCGTCGGGCGGGTAGGTGCCGGCCGCGCTCTCCTGTGCAAACGATGCATCGAAGTTGTCCCGTATGGTGCCGCCGAGAGGTGAGGGAGCACCCCGAACCGTCTCCAGGCCTGGGATCGTACTGACGTCATCGAGGGCGACCCGTTCCGTGTCTCGCGGCAGGGCGGTACAGTCCATCGTGAGTATGGCGACAAGGCTCGCGGAAAGCACGCGCCCTCCCAGCCTGATACGAAAGCTTGACGGTCTGGATGTGCCCATGAAAGGGCCTTTCTCCTCGGTTGGCAACGACGGAACGACAACATTGTTGTCTGGCGATAGTGTGCCTGCCACAAGGGACCGATACCAGAATCGCCACGCAAAGCACGGGATCACACCATGACCGACGAGAGCCTTCTCTACCTGCGCCGCCAGGATGTTCGTTCGCTGGGTATCACGACGGCCAACATCATCGGCATGATCGAGAGCCTGTTAAGCCAGGGGGCAGAGGGTCGGGCCTGGAACACACCCAAAGCCCAGATTCTTCCCGGTGACGCAAAGCTCCACATGTCAATGCTGGCCACGGCCAGCGAGCCGCCCCTGATGGCGGTGAAATCCCTCGGCATGAATCCTGCCAATCCGCAGCAGGGTCTGGAAACCATCGGCGCCCTGATCACCGTGTTCGACAGCGAAAGCGGTCTGCCTCTGGGCATCATGGATGCGGACTGGATCACCGGTGTGCGTACGGCCGGCCTGTCGGCAACGGCGGCGCATCACCTGGGGCGCAAGGATGCCGAGACGCTGGCGTTCCTCGGGTGTGGCCTGCAGGCCCGCTGCCATCTCGAGGCGTTCAGCCAGATTTTCCCACTCAAGCGCATTCGCGCCCTTGGCCGTGGTGCGGCGAACCGTGACAAGCTGGTGGCGTTGGCGCGCGAGATGGGACTGGAGGCCGAAGGCTGCACTGAACCTGAAGACGCCATTCGTGGTGCCGACCTGATCGTCTCGTCAGTGCCGCATACCACACTTAAGGAGTCCTTTGTCAGTGCCGACCTGATGTCGTCTGGCAGCTTTACCGCCATGACCGATCTGACGCGCCCGTGGCATGCCGACAGTATCGCGCGTATGGATCGTATCTTCATCGACGATGCCGAGCAGGAACGTTCAATGGCCGACCCTATGGTGCCGCAGAACTTGATCACCGGTGACCTCACCGATCTTGCCACGGGAGCACAACCCGACCGCCTGAACGATGAGGAGCGGACTGTCTTCGCGTTTCGTGGACTGGCCATGGGCGATCTTGCCCTTGCCGCGCTCTGCTACACCAAGGCGGTCGAGCAGGGTGTCGGTCAACGGCTGGACCGCTGATCAGGTCTGTCGTCGAGCCAGCAGAAACCAGCCGAAACAGATAATCTGAAACGTGGCCCAGCCACCGAAGGCGATGAGATAGCCGGTTTCGGTGTATCCTCCGGCCGTGGCCGGGAAGAAGTCCAGCATGGCGCCCATGGCCAGTTGCAACAGCCCGGCAAGGCTGAAGGTGAAGAGCGCCAGGGATGTGTTGACACGTCCGGCCATGGCCACAGGGAATTTCTGGGTCAGACTGGCATAGAAGATTGTTGGTGCGCCCCCGGTATAGGCAAAGGCCGCTGTCAGAACCCAGGCTGGCAGAGCTGCGTTGAACGCCAGTAACAGTTGAACCCCGATGAAGATGGCTGTGGCGATCCCGGCGACAAGGCCGACGGAAATCCCGATGCGGCTCAATCGTTCTGTCAGCCATCCCAATGATGCGTAACCCAGCACCATACCGATGCCGCCGATGAAGAGGGTCGTGGCAGCCGCATCGGCGTCGAGCCCGGCCATGTCGCGGAGCCATGGCCCGAACCACAGCGCCTGGGTCGACATCCACGCGGCCTGTGCCGTCATCACCAGCGGCGCGACCGACCAGAAGATGCGCGAGCGGAAAATCTCGGTGAGACCACGGATCTGATCCGCCAGGTTGTTCGGTTCGCCGGTGGCGCGGCGTTCCGGCACGATAACAAAGATGATCACTGCCACGACAAGAGTCGCCAGGGCGATGATGTGAAAGAGATGACGCCAGCCCATCAGCTCGACCGCCGCCTGCACTGGCGACGATGAGGCCATCACGCCTGCGCCGCCGCAGGCCAGCAGCAGGCCGTTGACCAGCGGGAGCTTCTGCTTGGGCATCCAAAGGGCGAAGATTTTGAACGAGGCCAGCAGGCAGCCGGACACACCTACGCCGATCAGGGCGCGGGCCATGGCCAGCTCCAGCGTGCTGTCACCCTGGCTGAACAGAAACGCTCCTGCCGCCGCGACGGCAAGTAGAACGGTCTGCGTTCTGCGCGGGCCGAACTTGTCGAGCGCCATGCCGAGAGGAATCTGGACAGCGGCAAAAGCAAAGAAGTAGGCGCCGGTCAGCAGGCCGATCGCCACCGCGTCGATGCCCAGTTCCGTGCCCAGGATCGGCCCCAGGACGGCGTTGACCGTGCGGTACATGTAAGACAGGAAGTAGCCCAGCGCGAAGGGCACGAAGACGCGTCCGAACACGAAAAGCAGGCCCTGCGGGACGCTGTTCTGGCTGTCTGTTGTCACCGTGAGACCGTTAATTCGGGCGGGAAAGTCTCTCTTTAGCGCTCTTGTTGGATCTTGTCGCGGCCTCGAATGACTTCCATCCGGGCGCAACCTGTTCTAAGCCGCGCGCTATGACATCATCGAACGACAGCAAAAGCGCCGCCAACCCGCTGTGGGGCGGGCGTTTCGCGGAAGGCCCGCTGGAGATCATGGAACGCATCAACGCGTCCGTGGTCTTCGACCACAGGCTCGCACTCCATGATATCCGGGGCTCAAAGGCCCATGCCGCGATGCTGGCGGCCCAGGGGATCATCAGCGCAGAGGACGAGGCCGCGATCCAGGGCGGCCTCGACCGGATCGCCGACGAGATCCGCTCCGGCGCCTTCACCTTTGATCCCGGGCTGGAAGACGTACACATGAACGTCGAAGCCCGCCTGAAGGACATGATCGGTGAGCCGGCCGGGCGCCTTCACACAGGCCGCTCGCGCAACGACCAGGTTGCCACCGACATGCGCCTTTGGCTGCGTGACGCGCTCGATGCGGTCGAAGCGGGACTGTGTGATCTCCAGGCGGCCCTGATAAATCAGGCGGAAACCCATGCCGATGTGGTGATGCCTGGCTTTACCCATTTGCAGCCGGCGCAGCCTGTGACCTTTGGCCATCATCTGCTGGCTTATGTGGAAATGTTCGGGCGCGATCGTGGCCGTCTGGTCGATGCCCGGGCACGTATGAACCAGTCACCTTTGGGTGCTGCCGCCCTGGCCGGGACATCCTTCCCGATCGACCGGGAGATGACCGCGCAGGCTCTAGACTTTGATCGTCCGGCGGCCAACTCCATGGATGCCGTGTCGGACCGCGACTTCTGCTTGGAGTTCCTGGCGGCGGGCTCGGTGATCGGCATGCACCTGTCGCGGCTGGCCGAGGAACTGGTTCTGTGGACCAGCCCGGCCTGGAACTTCGTTCGGCTGCCCGATGGCCTCACAACCGGCTCATCGATCATGCCGCAGAAGCGTAACGCCGATGCTGCCGAACTGGTCCGGGGCAAGTCGGGCCGTGTCGTCGGCGCATTTGTTTCGCTGCTGACCATGCTCAAGGGCCTGCCGATGACCTATGGCAAGGATATGCAGGAAGACAAGGAGCCCATGTTCGACGCTGCCGAGACGCTGATGCTGACCATCCCGGCCACGACCGCGATGATCGCCGGTCTCACCGTCGATGCCGATGCCATGCGCCGGGCCATGGCCGATGGTTTCCTGACGGCAACCGACCTAGCGGACTGGCTGGTCCGGACCCACGGCATGCCGTTCCGCGAGGCGCATCATGTGACCGGTGCGCTCGTGAAGACGGCCGAAGAGGCCGATTGCGATCTGGCTGAGCTGCCACTCGAGACCATGAAGGCGGTCGAGGCGCGCATCGACGCCACGGTCTATGATGTCCTGACCGTCGATGCGTCCGTCGCCAGCCGTACCAGCCTTGGCGGGACGGCGCCCGAACGTGTTGTAGCCGCTGCCGCCGAGGCCCGCAGGAGGTATCTGACATGACCCGTCGTGTTTTAGTGATGCTGGCGCTGGCCGCCGCCCTGTCGGCCTGTGGCCGAAAGGGTCCTCTCAAGCCTCCGGGCGACGATGGGGACGATGAAGAGGGGGCGCGAAACTATTGATCGCCTTTGATTATCGCGAGGGCCGGCTTCACGCCGAAGATGTCTGTCTGGTCCGTCTTTCGGACGAGGTCGGGACTCCGTTCTACTGCTACAGCGCTTCGGCGCTCGAGCACCGCGCCCGCCTGCTTCTGGATGCCGTTGGCTCCAGCAGCACCGGGATCGCCTATGCGGTGAAAGCCAACAGCAATCTTGCCGTGATCGAACTCCTCGGCCGGCTCGGCCTGGGAGCGGATGTGGTCTCGGAGGGGGAAATCCGCCGTGCGCTGGCGGCTGGAGTGCCTGCGGACCGGATCGTGTTCTCCGGCGTCGGCAAGACGGTTGACGAACTCGGCTTTGCCATCAGCGCCGGAATCCACCAGATCAACATCGAAACCGCCATCGAACTCGACCGCATTGGTGAGATCGCCGCAGCCCAGTCGCGCGAAATCCATGTCGTCTTCCGCATCAATCCCGATGTTGCCGCTGGTGGGCACGAGAAAATCTCGACCGGACGCAAGACCGACAAGTTCGGTCTGGCAGTTGATGAGGCACAGGCGCTGTTCCGCAAAGCCACCGCGCTGGACCACGTGGTCCCGATCGGGTTTGCGGTGCACATAGGCTCGCAGATCAAGGACGTGTCGGCTTTCGCCGCGGCCAATGACCGGTTGATCACCTTGACCGAGGCCATGCGGGCCGAGGGCCATGAGGTCAGCCGTCTTGATCTCGGTGGTGGCCTCGGCGTTGCCTACCATGAAGACGAACAGGAACTTCCTCTGAGCGAGTATGCGCGTCTGCTTGATGATGTCGCACGACGGTCCGGTGCCCAGCTCATGATTGAACCGGGGCGTTGGCTCGTGGCCGGGGCGGGTGTTCTGGTCACGCGAGTCAACGCCATAAAGCAGGCTGGTGACCGTCGCTTCGCGATTGTCGATGCGGCCATGAACGATCTCATCCGGCCCACGCTCTATGATGCCCATCATCCGGTTTGGCCGGTGAACCGCAGCGATGATGCTTTGGAACCCACCACGGTGGCCGGCCCGGTTTGCGAATCGGGCGATATTCTGGCTGTTGATGCCCAGTTGCCGCTCCTTCAGGCTGGCGATCTTGTGACCATAGGTCACGCCGGCGCCTATGGCGCTGTGATGTCCTCGGGCTACAATGGGCGTCTGTTGGTTCCGGAGTTGCTTGTCCGGGGTGATGCGTTCACCGTGGTACGCCGTCGGCCCAGCTACGACGAAGCGATGGCACTGGACTCCCTCCCGAACTGGAGTTCCGACGCCGACGCTGCATAACAGTCCGGTCAAACCTAGCCGGGTTCAAGGAGCCCTGCCATGGCGCCATCCATCAACCGCATCAAACGCCGGCCGGCAGCCGTGTCGCGCAGGCTGATGCTGGCCAAGGCCGCCATCTTTGCCGAAGACCTGCTGAAGCGGACCTGGCGTGGTGTCTCGCTGCTCCTGGTGTTTACTGGCCTGGTTCTGATGGGCTTGTGGTCATGGCTTCCCGGTGTTCTTCATGTGTTCACCCTGGCGGTTTTCGCCTTTGCGGTCCCCTTGGCGTTTTGGCGTGATCTGCGCGGCGTCACCTGGCCCGATGAGGACGCCGCCCTGCGCCGGCTGGAGAGCAAGAGCGGATTTGATCACCGTCCACTCCTCGCTATTGAGGATGAGTTTGCGGGTGACATGCGCGATCCCCAGAGTCAGGCACTGTTCGAGGCTCACCGCACGCGCATGGCGGAACGCATTCGTGCCATCCGTGTCGGCCGGCCCCAATCCCACGTGTCCTCGACTGATCGTCTGGCTCTGCGCTCGGTCGCCATCATGGTCTTTGCACTGGGCCTGATCGCGGGCTGGTCGCGGGCCGATGCTCATGTCGCGGCTCTGTTCGCACCGGACTTTTCATCGGTCGCGGCTCGCGGAGAAGCCGGCGAACTGACGTTGTGGATCACCCCGCCCGCATACACCGGCATTCCACCGCTT
This sequence comes from Rhodospirillaceae bacterium, assembly GCA_002722885.1. Classification (GTDB taxonomy): domain Bacteria; phylum Pseudomonadota; class Alphaproteobacteria; order SP197; family SP197; genus SP197. The sequence goes on along the minus strand of PBNE01000008.1, from coordinate 128,786 downwards.
TGGCTCGATGCCCTGGATCAGGGTCCCGAGGGTGAACCGATTGCCATTCCTGCCGGCAGTGAACTGGTCGCCCAGGTTCGTGGCGGCGATGAAGCGCCGACCTTGAGCATCGACGAAGAAATCGTGGTCTTCGAGCCGGCCGGTCTTGGTAGTTATCAGATCGTTCATGTCTTCGATGGTGGCAGCCAGTTTTCCGTCGATCAGGCGGGCAACCAGATCGCCGCCTGGCCGATCGACGTGATTCAGGACGAAGCGCCGATGGTCACGCTGACCGCCGAGCCGACCGAGACCCTGCGCACCAGCCTGCGGCTCGACGTTCTGGCCCGTGACGATTACGGCCTCAGCGCCATTCACGGCACGATTCGCCGCACGGGAGAGGGAACAGACGATACCGAGGCCCTGGAGATTTCCGTTCCGCTGGCCCAGGTCGGGATCGCCGACATGCAGGCGCCGGCTTTCTACAACTTCATGTCTCACCCCTGGGCCGGCATGGATGTCTCACTGGTTCTCAGCGCCACCGACGTGACCGGACAGGAAACGCTGAGCCAGGAGTATTTTTTCAAGATGCCGGAGCGGTTCTTCATGCATCCGGTGGCACGCCAGATCAACGACCAGCGCAAGCTTCTGGTGATGAACCCGAACTTCGCCGAGCTCACGGCCAACATGCTGGAAGGGCTGACCCTGACCCCGGATGCCTATCTGGATGACGCCAGCGTGCATCTGGCTCTGGTTGCCGGGTCTAAGCGTTTGTTCTACGCCGAAGATGAGCCCGAGGTTGCGCGTCAGTCGGTGATCGAACTGATGTGGGATACCGCGCTGGCCATCGAGGAAGGGCCGTTGGCGTTTGCCGAGCAGCGTGTCCGTGACCTGCAGGATCAGTTACTCGGGGCCTTGACCGAAGGCGCATCCGAGCAGGAGATCGAACGCTTGCTTGAAGAACTGCGTCTGGCCATGGACGACTACATGCGGGCGTTGTCGAACCGCTTGCGCACCGATCCCGGTGATCTGTTTGATCCCACCGATGCATTGAAGGCGGTGGGCAGCCGGGAGCTGACTGATCTGGTCGAGCAGATTCGAGAACTGGTGCGCACGGGTTCGCATGATCAGGCGCAGACCCTGCTGACCCGGCTTGAGGAGATCATGGAGAACATCTCGGTCGGCAACCTGTCAGACCTCACCGGTAACATCTCGGCCCAGGCTGCGGAGGTGATCCACACAATCCGTCAGCTCATGAGCGAACAGCAGGAGCTGCTCGATGAGACCTTCGGCATGCTGCGGGAGAGCGAGAACGGCGAGTTTGAGACCGAAGACCAGTCCGCCACACAGGTTCAGCTGCAGGGCGTTCTGCAGAACCTGATGAGCCGCATGGACGAGTTCGGTTTTGAAAGTTCACGCGAGTTTTCACGCGCTGATCGGTCGATGGGTCGCGCCGTGCGCCAGCTCGACGCCGATCGGCCGGGCCAGGCGGTCGACCATCAGACCGAAACGCTTGAGTACCTGCGTTCGGGGGCCGATGGCCTTATGGAACAGATGATGGAGCAGGCCGGTGAGGATGCCACAGGCGACGGCCAGAACTTCTTTGCCGCGCCGCGCGATCCCATGGGGCGCAACATGGGCGGCGACGGGGATTCGAACACCTCCGACATCACCCTGCCGGATCAGGGTGCGATAATCCGTGCACGGGAGATTCTTGATGAACTCTACAAGCGCGCCGGTGAGCAACACCGTCCGCTGCAGGAACAGGAGTATCTGCAGCGACTATTGCGCCGTTTCTAGCTCACGGAGTTTATGACCGGTGGTGGTTCGCGATGCCGTAGACAGCGATGTCGCCGCCATCACGCCGATCTATGGCCATCACGTCAGATGGGGTCTTGAATCGTTTGAACTCGAACTGTCCGGTGAAACGGATATGCGCGATCGCTGGCGGCTGGTGGTCGAGGCAGGCCTGCCATGGTTTGTTGCCGTGGATCGAGGCGACGTGTTGGGGTATCCTATGCCGGTCCCTATCGCACGCGTCCGGCCTACGGGGCGACGGTGGAGAATTCCGTCTACGTTAATCCCGATCATATGGGGAAGGGTGCAGGCAGGGCCATGCTGGCGGAGCTGATCGCACGGTGCCGTCTGGCAGGCCGTCGCAAGATGGTCGCAATCATCGGTGATTCGGCCAATCACGCCTCGATCGGCCTGCACCGTTCCCTGGGATTCCGGGAGGTAGAGACACGGAGGAATGTCGGATTCAAGCACGAACGTTGGCTCGACAGCGTTCTGATGCAGCTTTCGGTGGTCGAAAGTCCGCTCTAGCGGACATCGTCGAAGGTCACCATCAGATAGTTCGCGTCGGTGCTGCGCGGCGGATCCGGATAGGTCGTTCGGAACCAGGTCTCGTAGCCTGGGCCAAGGCCAGAGGCGGTCGCCTTGAATCGCCAGTCGTGCAGCGTCATTTTGCTGCCGTCGAGTATCTCGATCCGCAACTCAGGCAGGCGTTGGAATTCGCTGCTGGTGTTCACCAGCCTTCCGTTGACCACCATCAACGAGTGGCCGTCTTCGATCTCCACGCTGAAACCGGCGTCGCGGATTTCGAGGCCGCTGGGGCTTGGTGGTCCGACAAGCCCGGTCAGCTCGTAGTAGTCCACGGTGGTCGGGACGACGCGCATGATGTCGGCGCGCCAGTGGTAGGCCGCCAGTGCTGCGGTGACCAGCAGGATCAGCAGCATCAGGAACAGCTTGCCACCGCTGCCCCTGCTCTTGGGCTTTGTCTTTTCGTCGGGTGCGGCGTCGGGCGCTACAACACGCGATATGTCATAGGCGGGCTCAGCCGTCTCGTCGGGCGATGCTTCGTTGCTGTCTGCCTCGCTGTGTTCGTCCTCGGCTTGCGGCGATACCGTGGCCTCGGCTGCCAACGCCGCGGAATAGGGCATGGCCCGGATGGGTGCCGCATCGGGCTCCGGCTTTTCCGTCGGCTCCGGTTCTTCGTCTATAGGGACCGGCCTGAAGCGCTCAGCAGGGACCTCCGGTTCGGGGGCGGTTTCATCAACCTCGTGTTGCGGAGCTTCGTGAGTTTCAGCCGTCGGCGCGGCCGGCTCGTGATGCTCGGCTTCGGCGGCAGGTTCGGGCGCAGGCGGTGTTGTTTCGGATGGAGTGCTGGCAGGGTCCGGCGGCAAGACAACATGTGTCTCCGGCGCCTGGAACCAGACATGTTTGCACGAAGCGCAGCGTAGCTTGCGCCCCTTGTCGCCCACGGCTCCATCGGGCAGACGGAACCTTGTTCCACATGACGGACAGGTAAGATTCATGTCCCTTCGCGTGGCGTCACGCGCCCTTACTGCTATGATCTATAGGCGGGGCTGGTGTGACTGGCAAGGGACGCCCGTCACGACGGCAACAGGCATGAAAGCGGAGATTGCGACGTGGTTCGCTTCGAAAACGTCGGGTTGCGCTATAGGAGTGGGCCGGAGGTTCTTCACGATATTGATCTTTCCTTGGCACCGGGCTCCTACCATTTCCTTGTGGGCCCCAGTGGTGCCGGAAAATCGTCTCTGTTGAGCTTGCTGTACCTCGCCCGTCGCTCAACCCGTGGCCTGATGACCATGTTCGGCCACGACATCAACAGCGCCCCGCGGTCGGTGTTTCCCGACCTGCGCCGCCGCATCGGCGTGGTTTTCCAGGATTATCACCTGCTCGACCATCTCACGGGGTTCGACAAGGTGGCCCTATCCCTTCGCGTTGCAGGGGCTGAAACGGCCCAGGTTCGCGGTCATGTCCTGCAGCTTCTGGAGTGGGTCGGCCTCGGCGACAAGATCGATGTGCAACCGCCCTATATTTCCGGCGGTGAAAAGCAGCGTGTGGCCGTGGCCCGTTCGGTGATCGGCCAGCCGGATCTGCTGCTGGCAGATGAGCCGACGGGCAATCTGGACGACGCCATGGCCGAGCGGCTGATGCACCTGTTCGAGCAGGGCACGACGCTGTTCATCGCGACCCATGACACCAACCTGCCGCAACGCTTCGTTCATCCCGTGCTGCGCCTCGACGATGGGCGGCTTGCTGCCGCGGCATCCTGATGCACCTTTGGCGCAGCGTTTCCGATGTTCCTCTTGCGTCCGATCCTTCGGCGCGATTCGTACTCTGGATCATCGGCACGATGGTGTTCCTTTCGGTACTGGTCCTGGCCGTTGCCCTGGTGCTTGACAGCGCAATCGAAGAGTGGCGGTTGAGCCACAGTGTACGCCTGACCATCGAAGTGCCGGCCGACCAGGTCGCCGACGATGGCGTGGCGCGCGCCGTCACGCGGCTTCAGGAACTTCCCGGTGTCGTCGCTGTCGCGCCGCTGGGCGATGAACGCATCGCTGCTCTTCTGGCGCCCTGGATCGGAGATGACCTCAATCTCTCGCTGCTACCCCTGCCGGCCCTGATCGACGTCGAGATCGTGGCCCCTGGAGCGCTTGATCCGGCTGCCGCTGAGCGACTCCTTGAGCCTGATCTGCCGGGGATCAGGGTTGATGACGGTCGCCGTTGGCTGGAACCCGTACGCGCCACGGCGGGCGCGCTGCAGTTGATTGCAGCCGTGATTCTGATTCTGATCGGCCTCGCCTCGGTCGCTACAGTCATCTTCATGACCCGCACCGGGCTCGCGATGCACCACAACACCATTGCCGTGATGCACCAGGTCGGCGCGCGCGACAGTTATGTTGCGCGTCTGTTCCAGAATCAGGCCCTACTGCTGGCTGTTGTCGGCGGCGCGCCGGGCCTGGGCCTTGCGGCGCTCTGCCTCATGATTGTGCGATCCCTCGCGGTGCGCCTTGATGCCCCCCTGCTGCCCCAGGTGGCCCTGGGCGCTTCGGACTGGTTTGCCCTGATGGCGGTTCCGCTGGTGGCCGCGATGATCGCCATGATTACGGCTCGGGTCACCGTGCAGCTCACGCTGGTGCGCATGCCATGAGGCGGCGCCGGACACCCCGTGCCTGGCGTTTTCTGGCTCTTCTTGCCTTTCTGCTTCTGGCGTGGACGGGTGGCTTCATCTGGTTCGTCGACCATGTGCCGCGTGGTGTCGACGATAGGACCACGGCAACTGATGCGATTGTTGTACTGACAGGCGGCAGCGAGCGCCTTCCGGTCGGCCTGGCGTTGCTGGAGAACGGACTGGGCGAACGCCTGTTCGTGTCCGGTGTCTACTCGGGCGTCGATGTCGCGACGATTCTCGATCTCAACGATCAGGCGCCGACCACACTGGCCTGTTGCATCGACCTCGGCCACGACGCTGATCATACGGTGGGCAATGCGCGTGAGACCGCAGCCTGGATGGCCACAGGTGGCCGTATGTCGCTGCGTCTGGTGACGGCGAACTATCACATGCCGCGCAGTCTCGACCTCTTCAGGCGTGTTATGCCCGGCATTACCATCGTGCCGCACCCGGTATTCCCCGATTCAGTGAGGATCGAAACCTGGTGGCGTCATCCGCGGACACTGATCCTGCTTGCCGACGAGTACACCAAGTATCTCGTCAGTCTGGTTTGGCCCCCCGCATGACATGGCTTCGGTCCCTGGTGTTTCTGGCCGTCACGGTGATTGCCATGCTCGTTGTGGGTATCGTGGCGTCCCCGTTACTTGCGTTCGACCGTCCCCGTGCGGTCCGAGTGACCCGTTGGTTTTCCAGATTCGAGGTCGCCGTCTTGCGCGTGATCGCGGACCTGGATCTGGAGATGCGCGGGCTCGACATGCTGCCGGACGGTCCCTTCCTGTTCGCAGCAAAGCACCAGTCCGCCATGGAAACCTATGCCTTGACCGCGTGCCTGCCGCAGGCCTGCTTTGTCCTGAAGCAGGAAATTCTCCAGGTGCCCGTTGTCGGCTGGTTTGTTGCGGCCATGGATGTGATCGCTGTAGACCGCAGTGGCGGAACCTCAGCCCTTAAGTCCATGGTGACGCAAGCTCGCGCCGTGGTGGCGCAGGGCCGGTCGGTGGTGATCTTCCCTGAAGGCACCCGTGTCGCTCCGGGCGAATTGCAGCGCTACCATCCGGGTGTTGCAGCGCTTTACACCGGGCTGGACATTCCGGTCGTGCCGGTGGCACTCAACACGGGCCTGTTCTGGCGCCGTCGAGGATTCTTGAAGCATCCCGGTCGTGCGGTGATCGCGTTTCTTGACCCCATTCCCCCTGGACTCGAGCGCAAGGCCTTCATGGCCGAGCTCGAAACAAGGATTGAAGGCGGCACACGGACACTGCTCGACGAGGCCGGCGGCGCATGAAGAACGGGGAAAACGGGCATCACTGTAAAAAGATCGCCGGGAACGGGTCGTGAACATCGCTTTGAGAAGGGAACATCCTGGGTTAGACTGGTGCTTTCCTGACATCAGATAACTGGACGACGTCCATGACCGACGCGCCTTCTCCGATCGCCCTGCAGATCTGGGACATGAAATACCGCCTGAAAGCCTCCGACGGTTCCGCCGTCGACGGCGATGTGGAGGCGAGCTGGCGCCGCGTGGCGCAGGCGCTTGCTGCAGCCGAGGGCGAGGATTGCCGTGGCGACCATGAAGAGGCGTTCTACGACGCGATGGCAGACTACAAGTTCCTGCCCGCCGGGCGCATCCTGGCCGGGGCGGGCACAGAGCGGAACGTCACGCTCTTCAACTGCTTTGTCATGGGCACGATTCCCGACGACATGGCCGGAATCTTCGATCACCTGAAGGAAGCCGCGCTCACCATGCAGGCCGGTGGCGGTATCGGCTACGACTTCTCGACCCTGCGGCCCAAGGGCGCGCGGGTGAAGGGGGTTGGTGCTGATGCTTCGGGTCCGCTGACCTTCATGGATGTGTGGGACGCCATGTGCCGGACCATCATGAGCGCTGGGCACCGCCGTGGCGCAATGATGGCCACGATGCGTTGCGATCACCCCGACATCGAAGCCTTCATCGGGGCCAAACAGGAGGCCGGCCGCCTGCGCATGTTCAACCTGTCGGTTCTGGTGACCGATGCCTTCATGGCGGCCGTGAAGGCCGATGACGCCTGGGAGCTGAAGTTCGACGGCATGGTCCACAAGACCGTCGGCGCGCGCGAACTCTGGGATCAGATCATGCGCGCGACCTATGCCTATGCCGAGCCCGGCGTGATCTTCATCGATCGGATAAACCGGCGGAACAACCTGAACTATTGTGAATCGATCGCGGCCACCAACCCGTGTGGCGAGCAGCCGCTGCCGCCCTATGGCGCCTGCCTGCTGGGGTCGGTCAACCTGTCGCGTTTCATCACCGAGCCTTTCCGCGATGATGCCGCGCTCGACACCGAAGCGTTCGACCGTACCGTAGCCGCGGCCGTGCGTATGATGGACAATGTGGTCGATGTCTCCCGCTTTCCGCTGAAAGCGCAGCGCCACGAGGCCCAGGCCAAGCGGCGCATCGGCCTCGGGGTCACTGGCCTGGCCGATGCCCTGATCATGATGAAGGCCCGCTACGGCAGCCCGCGTGCGCTGGAGCTCACCGAGACCTGGATGAAGCGGCTGCAGCGACAGGCCTATCTGGCGTCGGCAAAACTGGCCGAGGAGAAGGGGCCGTTCCCGCTGTTCGAGCGAGATGCCTACCTCGCCGGTGAAAGCGTGATGGAACTCGATGATGATGTGCGTGAGGCCATTGCAGAGCACGGTATCCGCAATGCCCTGGTCACCTCGATCGCGCCCACGGGAACGATCTCGCTCTTTGCCGACAACGTCAGCTCGGGCCTGGAGCCGGTCTTTGCTTTCTCATACACACGCAACGTTCTGATGCCCGACGGCAGCCGCCGCAGCGAGGAGGTCGCCGACTATGCCGTGCGCCTCTACCGTCGCATGCGGGGTGACGACGCACCGCTGCCCGACTACTTCGTCGATGCCCAGACCCTGCATCCGGAAGACCACGTGAAGATGCAGGCGGCGGTGCAGAAGTATGTCGACAGCTCGATCTCCAAGACCATCAACGTGCCCGAGGACATCGCCTTCGAGGACTTCAAGTCAGTCTACCTGATGGCCTACGAATCAGGCTGCAAAGGTTGCACGACCTACCGTCCGAACGATGTCACTGGCGCCGTTCTGGAGGCACCGGCCAAGGAGAGTGCCCAGTCGAGCCTGCCGTTGGATGAACCGGCCTCAACCACCCCGGCTGATGCTTATGAGACCGGTGGTGTGGTCTACATGACGGCACCGCTCGACCGGCCCGAGGTGCTGCCCGGCCAGACCTACAAGCTGCGCTGGCCCGAGAGCGATCACGCGATCTATCTTACGGTGAACGACACCGTGCGTGACGGCCGCCGCCGCCCGTTCGAGGTCTTCATTAACTCCAAGAACATGGACCACTATGCCTGGACCCTGGGCCTCACGCGCATGATCTCGGCGGTGTTCCGCCGGGGCGGTGATGTCAGCTTCGTGGTCGAGGAGCTCAAGGCCGTGTTCGACCCGCGTGGTGGCCAGTGGATGGGCGGGCGTTATGTGCCGTCCCTGCTGGCGGCGATCGGCGAGGTGCTGGAAACCCACATGATCAACATCGGCTTCATCCAGCCCGAAGGCGGCAATGTCGAGATCCTCGCCCGCGCCGCCGGCCGGCCCGCCGGCCGCCTGCCCGACACTTGCCCCCGCTGCAGCCAGCCCAGCCTGATCCACCAGGAAGGCTGCAATCTCTGCACCTCCTGTGGCTTCTCGAAATGCGCGTGAGGTGCTGAGTGGAGGTTAACGCCTTATCTCCCGTACCCGGTCTCTGAGATCGATCAGGTACGGGTCGCGGATGCCTTCGTCGATCAGGTGGGCGACGGTGTTTTCGAGGTATTCCCAGCCCGGGCCCGAATTGCCGACGCCATGGGCTAGCAGGTCGGCGGCCTTGGCCGCGTCGATCTTGCCGGCGTACTGGATGTGGCCGCGCGGACCCGGCACATAGGTGATGGCGGTGACGGTGCCGTTGTCGGTGTGGGCGCTGACCCAGCGGGGGTTGTAGACATCGGTGACCCGTTCCCGGGCGTCGAGATAGTCGACGGCGGCGCGGGCGTTGTCGGCGGCCACACGGTAGGCCGCGCCCCTGCATGAACCGCCCGGCGCCAGGCCCATCACGAGGCCGGGTTTCTCCGGACTGCCCCGATGCCAGTGGCTGTAAACACAAAAGGTGCGGTGGTAGCCGAGGATCAGCGCGCTGCGCCGCTCCAGCACGTCAAACCCCGGCTTCCACATCAGCGAGCCGTAACCGAAGACCCAGATGTCGCCATTGGGTTCGGTGTGGAGGATCGGGGAGGGAGGACCGACAGCTTTCATGGCCCGTGATTTAGGCGAGTCCTCGCGCGCTGGCAATCACTGTCGGCGGTGCTTTGGTCCCAGGGCCAAAGGGCCTATAACGCGGGGATCATGCGTCGTCTCTTCGTTGTCTTTCTGGCCCTTCTGGTCCTCGTCTGCGTTGCCTACACGGTCTACTGGAACGTCATGGCCTCGCGTTCGGGCGAGTGGGTCGCCTATTGGGCGGCACCGATACCGGGCAAGGCCTGGAGCGGGACCTATTCCGCCACCGAGGCCTCGGGCTTTCCTTTCTCGCTCGACATCACGATCAGTGATCCCGCCGTCAGCTGGCAGGGCAGTGGTGGAGAGGCGATCTGGCAGGGGCCGGAGCTGATCGCGAAGTTCAAACCGTGGACACTCGCTAGCTTCTCCTTCGACCTGCCCAGCCAGCAGACGGTCATCATCGACGACGGATATCTCCTGCGCATGATCCGCATCATGATGGAAAGCGGCACCGCACGCATCGCAATGACCGATGACCGGGCGACTGCTCTGATGGCCCGGTTTGAGGGTGTCAGCGCGATCCACCAGCAGAACCAGGTCCCCCTGACCGCCGATCTCCTGGAGATCGACGTGCGTGAAGCGGAAGGCGGTGCGGCTCATGATGCCTACCTCTTGGCGACAGGTGTGGGCCTTCCCGTCGGGCTGATGCCGCCGTTCTTCCAGTCTGAGGTGCCTTCGGCCGCAGCGACTCTGCGCCTGTGGGGTGAGTTGTCGGGCCATGGCTCCCTGGCGAGCCAGCTTGAGGCCTGGCGTGTGGCCGGCGGCATCATCGAGATTCAGGCGTTGGATGTCGACTGGCCGCCGCTCGACATTGAGGCGGAGGGGACAGCGTCGCTCGACACCCAACTGCGTCCCATCGGGGCCTTCCGGGCCGATGTCGTGGGCTATCGCGAACTGCTCAACGCCATGGAAGAGATGGGTGAGCTGGAACGCGGTCAGGCCATGGTGGCGGGCACCGCGCTCGACATCATGGCAGCAACAGGAGACGACGGGTCCAAACGCCTGGCCGTCGATATCTCGATCCAGCACGGCCTGCTCTCTGTTGGACCCATCCGGGTGATGGAGGTGCCGCCTGTGATCACGCCCGAAGTAGGGTTCTAGGTTTCTAGAGGGCTCAGGCCTGTCCGGCGTCGATGATGTTGCGGCGGATTTCGCGGCTGCGTTTGAACAGGTCTTCCAGCTCTTCGCCTTCACCCCAGCGGATCGACCGCTGCAGGCGCGAAAGGTCTTCGCTGAAACGCTGTAGCATTTCCAGAACCGCCTCGCGGTTGTGGAGATAGACATCGCGCCACATCACGGGGTCCTGTGCCGCGATACGGGTAAAATCGCGGAATCCAGTGGCGGAATACTTGATCACTTCCTGCTTCGTGCTGGTCTCCAGATCGGCCACCGTACCGACGATGTTGAAGGCGATCAGGGTCGGAAGATGCGAGGTGATCGCAAGCACCCAGTCATGATGGGCGGCATCGAGCACGTCGACGTTCGATCCGGCACACTCCCACATCGTCTTGACCTTCGCGACGGCTCCATCATCGGTGCCGTCAGGCGGTGTGAGCACGACCCAGCGGCCCTCGAACAGCGTGTCGAACCCATTTTCCGGACCTGAGTTTTCCGTCCCGGCCAGCGGATGACCGGGCACGAAATGAACGCCCTCGGGCATATGTGGCGAGACGGCGTCGATCACGGCCTGTTTGACCGAGCCCACGTCCGTGACGATCTGGCCGGGTTTGAGAACCGGTGCGATGGCTTGGGCAATGGCGCCATTGGTTCCGATCGGCGTGCAGATCAGCACGATGTCGGCGCAATCGGCCGCTTCGGCCGGATCTTTGGTGACATGATCGGCAAGGCCGAGGTCCTGGGCCTTTTGCAGGGTCTCGTCGCGCCGGGCGCAGACAACGATACGCTCGGCCAGGCCGTCGCGGCGCATGACGCGTGCGAGGGACGATCCGATCAGGCCAATGCCGATGAAGGCGACGGTGTTGAAGAGTTTGCCGTCAGTCATGGCCTTGTCCCGTGAAGTCGGCGAGCGCTGCGGTCAGCGCCTCCATCTCGTGATCGAGGCCGATGTTGATGCGTAGTCCGTCGGCGATGCCGTAAGGATCGAGTCCGCGCACGAAGATGCGCCGCTCGGCCAGAAAGGCCTCAGCCGCGTGTGTCTGCTCTGCCCCGCCGGGAAACCTCACCAGCAGGAAGTTCACCACGCTGTCGTGCACGATCAGACCCATGCCGCGCAGGCTCTGGGTCAGGCGCGGCAACCAGCGGTCGTTGTGGTCGCGGGCGGCGATGACGTGGTCCTCATCGGTGATGGCGGCCGATGCGGCAGCCAGCGCCATGGCGTTCACGTTGAACGGCCCGCGAATGCGGTGCATGGCATCAACGACGTCGGCAGGCCCGTAGAGCCACCCGATGCGCAGGCCTGCCAGCGAATAGATCTTCGAAAACGTGCGCGTCATTACGGTGTTGTTGCTCTCATGAACCATCTCCGCGCTGTCTGTGTAGTCGTCGCGGCTGACGAACTCGGCATAGGCCGAATCAATCACGAGCAGAACATCGTCGCGCAGACCCTTGCGCAGGCGCCGGACTTCGGCGGCCGGGATGTAGCTTCCGGTCGGGTTGTTGGGATTGGCCAGAAACACGATCCGTGTGTTGTCGGTGACCGCGGCCAGCATCGCATCGACATCGGTCCGGTAGTCCGTTTCCGGTGCCGTGACGGGGGTCGCGCCCGCAGCCTTGGTGGCGATCGGATAGACCGCAAAACCGTACTGGCTGTAGAGCACTTCATCGCCCGGGCCGGCATAGCCACGCGGCAGCATTTCGAGCAGTTCGTCGGAGCCGTTGCCACAGATGATGCGCGCGGGATCGAGGCCCCAGCGTTCGCCGATCGCCTCACGCAGGCCGGTCGCGCCGCCATCGGGATAACGCACCATGGTCTCGGCAGCAGCCTTGGCGGCCTCGACCGCAAGCGGGCTGGGGCCCAGGGCCGACTCATTCGACGACAGCTTGATCACCGGACGTGTATCGCCATCGGCGCCGCCGCTTTTGCCGGGCACATAGGGCTTGATATCGAGAATCCCCGGGCGGGGTTGCGGTGCTGTCATGGTTTCAGCCGATCAGAGGGAAAGCGGGGCGGGATAGGCCCCCAGCACGGTCGCCGTCAAGCTGCCGCACGAAAAACGGCGATCTTCACCGCCGTCATGATAACCCTCGATCTCCACGCACCACACGCCCGGCCAGCGTCGCCAGGTGGCCACATCGAGGGCAGTATCGCCCAGCGCATCAGTGGGATCGGCGTCAAAAACAAGCACGGTCCGATCTTCACCGCTTTCCTCGGGGCGATGACGTGACAGAACAAATGCCGGGCACCGCTGGCCGGTTTCCGGGCGCATGGCGACGAATGGCAGGAACGCGACGATGCTAATGGGTTGTTCCGACGGCGCCATGAGGGCACGGATCAGTATTTCGTCGTCCGCGGCGACAACCGCTACCTCGTTCTCACCGTCCCTGACGGCGGCCATGGCGGCCACGCCGTCCGCGACCGAGTGCATCCGGGTGTCGGAACCGTAGAAATCGCGCGCTGTGTCCCACAGCGGGATGGTGTCATCCCCCACGACCACGGAAAATGGCCCCTGGACTGGCAGCATGGCGCAGAGCAGCTCACGCCACAGCCGGATCAGGGCCGGGGTCGGGAAGGAACTGGTGTTGGCCCGGGCCAGGCGACGCAGAATCACGGCTTCACGGCCCGGCCGCAGGTAGCGTCCGATCGTTCTGGCTGCACGCTTCGCAGCCACGACACCATTGACCAGCTCCACACGGCGCATGACGTGGTCCAGAAGCGCATCGTCGAGAGCGTCGATTTCCTGACGCAACCGGGCGAGCTGATCGTCGGTGGCTGACACGATTGAACGTTGTCCCGATGACCCAAGGGCACGGATGTTTATGAGACAGGGGCGGGAATGGCAAAGAAAACATTGACATAACTCGTGCCGCTGCATACCCACGGAACACGCTCCGCCAGACCATAGTCCGTATCAACAGCCCGCATGCAACGGGGCGAGATCATCATGACCCAGGCGGCCACGTCCGTTCACGAAATCCAGGAAAACCTGCCCGGCCCGCGCGTCTTGCTGGCCGATGGCGCGCCGATCACACTTGAATCCGGCGCAGAGCTGGGTCCGGTCGCCGTGGCTTATCAGACCTGGGGGACTCTCAATGCCGAGCGCAGCAATGCCATTCTGATCTGTCATGCGCTGACCGGTGACCAGTTTGCGGTCGGGATTCATCCGATCACCGGCAAGGAAGGCTGGTGGGAGCGTATGGTGGGCCCCGGAAAGCCGATCGATACCGACCGGTTCTATGTCATCTGCCCGAACTGCCTGGGTGGTTGCATGGGCACCACCGGACCGGCTGCGATCAATCCGGAGACCGGCGAGCTCTACGGCACCTCGTTCCCTCTCATCACTATTCGGGACATGGTCAACGTCCAGGCGATGCTGATGGATCAGCTCGGGATCGAGAAGATCATGTCCGTCGTGGGCGGCTCGATGGGCGGTATGCAGGTCCTGGAATGGGCGGCGCGTCACGGCGACCGTGTCGTGAGTGCGGTGCCGATTGCCGGTGCGGCGCGCCACTCTGCTCAGAACATCGCCTTCCACGAAGTCGGGCGCCAGGCGATCATGGCCGATCCCGACTGGTGTGACGGATTCTACTACAAGGAAGGCAAGCGGCCGGAGGCGGGGCTGTCGGTCGCGCGCATGGCCGCACACATCACCTACCTTTCCGAGCCGGCCCTTTGGCGCAAGTTCGGTCGCGCCCTGCAGGACCGCTACACCAAGTCCTATGGCTTCGATGCCGACTTCCAGGTCGAAAGCTATCTGCGCCATCAGGGCGCCAGCTTCGTCCAGCGCTTTGATGCCAACGCCTATCTCTACATCACACGGGCGATGGATTACTTCGATCTGGAATCGGAGTTTGGCGGCGATCTCGCCAATGCCTGGCGTAATCTCTCGGCCCGTTTCCTGCTGGTCAGCTTCACCAGCGACTGGCTGTTTCCGACCTCCGAAAGCAAGGAGGTCGTGCGGTCGCTGAACCGTGCGGGGCGTAACGTCAGCTTCGTCGAGGTCGAGAGCGACAAGGGGCATGATGCCTTCCTGCTCGAGGAGCCTGATCTTTTTGCGACCACACGCGGTTTCCTCGACAGCGTTGCCCGTGATCTGGGAGTCTGAACGATGAGTCTGCTCTCCAGTTCGCGCGACCGCTTCAACATCGGTGACAATCAGTTCGGCCTGCGACCGGACCTGGCGCTGGTCGCCAGCATGATCGAACCAGAGTCCTGTCTGCTCGATGTCGGCTGCGACAACGGCGCTTTGCTCGAGTATCTCGTGAAAGAGCAGGGCTGTGACGGCCGGGGCATGGAGCTCAGCCAGACTGGCGTGAATGCCTGTGTCGTGCGCGGCCTTCCTGTGGTTCAGGGTGATGCTGATAAGCACCTCGTCGACTATCCCGATGACAGCTTCGACTATGCCATCCTGAGCCACACCATGCAGGCAGTGCACAATCCCCGTGAGGTGTTGGGCCAGCTCCTGCGCATTGCCGACACGGCTGTTGTCTCGATCCTAAACTACGGCCACTGGCGTGCACGGTGGTCGATGGTGAGTCGGGGCCGCATGCCGCACACCCGCACACTTTCGAGTCCGTGGTTCGAAACGGCGAACATCCGCCCCTGCACCGTGCGCGACTTCCTCGACCTCATCCGCATCAGCGGCATCCGGGTTGGTCGAGCCTATGGCATCGCCAAGGAACGCGAGGTCGCTGCAATCAAGGCTGGCTTCGAATGGCAGTCGAATCTTTTTGCCGAACAGGCCGTGTTCGAACTGCACCGCCCAGCCAGACCGAAGAGCAAATCGAGACGCAAGGCAGCCTAGTCTCGCGTGGTGCTAGGCTGGGTAGTCGCGTTTCCGGGCACCATGATGCGCTGGCGCAAGCTGCGCCGTCTGGCAGTGGGTAAGGCGCCATACATCTGCTTGGTCGCCTCCACCATCACCACGCCCGGCAGCGGCAGACCCCACTTTCGGCCGATCCGTTCCCATGCAGGCGCGGACCAAACCGAAAGACCGCGCTGTGAGGGTGGAACATAGAGTGCAAATTCGGTCGCCAGCGGTGTGAACATGCTGGAACGCAGGAGCTGATCGATCTGGGATTCGTTGAACGGGTAGCCATGCCCGAACGGCGTATGGTCGGCGCGTGACCAGAGTCCCCGGCGGTTGCCCACGACCACCAGCAGGCGGCCTCCCGGGGTCAGAACACGCCAGATCTCCCGCATCATGGCGGTGCGCGCCTCGCTGTATTCGAGCGCATGAATCATCAGGACACGGTCGAAGGAGTCATCGGGAAGAGGCAAAGCGAAGTCGTCGGTCAGGCAGACCTGCGTCTGTCCCGACAGCGGCCAGCGGATCACGCCTTGCGGCGCCGGCGCAAAGCTGGCCACCCGTTCGGCCTCCTCCTGGAAGAGACGCATGTAGGGTGTGGCGTAGCCCAGACCCATCAGACGCATGCCGTTCAGATCAGGCCACAGCGCCCGCATCCGGGCCAGAAGAAGCCTGCGCGAGACCTGACCCAACGGAGCGCGATAAAACGCATTGAGATCGGCGACATCCTGGTACATCAATCGCACCCTAACATGACGCGGAATGTACCAAAGCCGCCGCTGGAGGATGATCCATGACGATGACTCTTTTCTACAGCCCGACCTCGCCCTTTGCGCGCAAGGCGCTGGCCGCCGCCCACGAACGCGGCCTGGCCGACAAGGTGGCCATTGAGATGGTCACGCCGGCCGGGCACGACGGGCTCGTTGGAGCCAATCCGCTGGAAAAGGTCCCGGCGCTTGTCCTCGCCGATGGCACAGCGGTCTACGACAGCATCGTCATTGTCAGCCATTTCGACGGTATGGGATCGGGTCCGCGGCTGATCCCTGACGACCAGGCCGAACGCACCCGTATCCTGCGCCGTCATGCGCTGGCCGACGGCATCATGGAGGCTGGCGTGGCCTCGGTGATGGAAGGCCGCCGTCCCGAGGAGCGTATCTGGAGCGACTTTATCGCTCGCCAGAAGGGCAAGATCATGCGAGCGGTCGACACCCTGGAAGGCGAGACCGCGGACATGGGTGATGTCGTTGATGTTGCCAACCTTTCGGTGATCTGTGCGCTGGAGTATGTCGACTTCCGCTTGGGCGACATGGGATGGCGGGACGATCATCTGGCTCTGGCTGCCTGGGTCCAGAGCTTCGGTCAACGCCCCTCGCTGGCTGTCACCCGGCCGCAGAACACGCCGGCGTGACCACGGTGCATTACAACAGGATCACCGAGGCGTTGGTGCCCAAGGGTCTGCTGGCACGTGGCGGCTTTGCACCGGAAGCTGGTGATGGTCTGGGAGAAGACGCCCGTTGTGTTGTGATGGTGGGCAATGCCGGGCCGATGATGTGGCCGGTGTTCGCTCAGGAACGCCAGGACGAACCTGATGCCATGAACGCCTGGGCCCGTCGCACCTTGGCGCCTGTCGCGGAACAGCTGGGTGCCGCTCCGGTCTATCCGTTCGACGGACCGCCCTGGCTACCGTTCCAACGCTGGGCGCAGCGGGCCGAACCGGTGTTTCCTTCACCGATCGGCATGCTGATTCACCCCGAACACGGCCTCTGGCATGCCTATCGCGGTGCGCTGATCTTCGCCGAAGATGTCGAGGGCCTGCCCGAGTACGACGAGATCAGCAGCCCCTGCGAGAGTTGCGCGGACAAACCGTGCCTGACGACGTGTCTGGTCGGGGCTTTCACGACGGACGGTTACGATGTTCCCGCCTGCGCTGATCACATGCGCAAGCCGGACGGTGCTGATTGCCTGAATCTGGGCTGCCGCGCTCGCCGTGCCTGCCCGGTCGGACAACGCGCGACCTACCTGCCCGATCAGGCAGCCTATCACATGGCCGCCTTTCTGGCGTCGCACTAGGGCCTTTCGCGATTCGATCTAGACGGGGGTGGCCGGAGAGCTGTTATCGGGCTCGGTGCCACCGGAAGCTGTGGCGACTTTCCGGTGGCCGCCGTCGTGGATTTCCAGGCGGTCGCACCAGCCATTGGTCCAGGTGACCAATGCGTGGTCGCCGCCATCAGACCACGAACCTTCCTCGCCATCCTGCCAGGTGCTGGTGGCGCTGCCGTTGCCGTTGAGTGTGATTGTAAAGGTGGAACCGTCCCCGTCGGTGACGCGCCACTGCTCTGCCCATGTCTCGGCATGATGTCTCCCCTCGTTGTTCCCTGCCGGTTACGGCACTGGCCGGCGCCTGACAGACCGTCCGGCGCCACCTGCGACGGACTAGATACGTCGGCTGTCCCGGCCATCATCGATCATCTGATCAAGAACCCAGTTGTTGAGACGATGAACGGCTTGTTCACGATCCGAAAACCGCCCCTGGCGATGAAGTAAGGAACTCAGGCCAGCCTGTTGGGCTTCGCAGATCAGGTTGTCCTCGTTGATTCCGGTGTCCCAGCGGTGGAAGTAGGGTGCGGCACCCTGCTCAAAGTCATCGCGCTCCGCTGTCCAACGGGGAAAACACTGCCCGACCTCCAGCACCGTGTGATCCTCGGCCAGCGGCCTCCAGGTGCTCCACCACATGCTGTCCTGGACACAGGCGAACTGGGTGTTGGGATGCAGCGTGGTGAAGAACGTGCCGGCCACCGCCTCGTCACTCAGGCCCGGCACCTGGGCAAATGGTGCCTGCTCACCCGGAAGAACACCGATCGATTCTTCGCCCAGCACCTGAATAGAGTCCCAATGTCCGGATGTTGTTAGCTCCCGGGCCTCCTGCTGGCCGAGCGATGCGCCGTGGACCGTACCGGTGTGATAGGCTTCCATCGCGTTTTCGGCGATCAGCTTCCAGTTCGCGCCAACCTCGTACGTTCGCCGGCGCACACAAACAAAATCCTCAAGCCGATGGCTCGCCAGGCGCTCCGGCAGGTCGCCCAGATAGGTCTTCAGAGCGGGTGTTTCGGCGCTGTAGCAGACAAAGATGAATCCGGCCCAGGTCTCCATCCGGACTGGGGTCAAGCCGTGCTCGTTCTCCTTGAAGCCGCGTGTGTTCTTCATGCCGGGCGCTCTGGCCAACGAACCGTCGAGCCTGTAACTCCAGGCGTGATAGGGGCAGACAATGCGGGGACCGGTGTCTGTCCCGCGTACGAGCCGTGCACCCCGGTGCCGACAGGTGTTGGCAAAGGCGCGCAGCGCCTTGTCGCGCTCGCGGATCAGGAGCACTGGACCACCCATGGTTTCGACACTGAAGTAGCCGCCCTCGGGAACCTCATCGACACGGCCCACGAACTGCCAGGCCTTCGCGAATACACGCTCGCGCTCTCTCTGGAACCACGTGCGATCAGTGTAGCACCACGATGGCAGGGTTCGCGCCTTCATTACAGGGCGGCGAACGTCGATGTAGTGCCGGGGGTCAAAAAGGTCGTCGGCCATGGCGCGCAGGTGACCTGAACCCGAGCGCCTTGGCAAGACTCACGCCATGTAGGCGCCGCCGTTGACTGAGATCGTGGAGCCGGTGATGAAACCGGCGTTGTCATCGGCCAGGAAGGTGACGCAGCGGGCGATCTCTTCAGGTTCGCCGATGCGGCCCACGGGAATACCCTTGATGATACCGTCCATGACCTCGTCGCTGACGTGAGCAATCAGGTCGGTCTTCACGTAACCGGGGCAGATCGCGTTCACGGTGAGACCCTTGACGGCGTTTTCCAGCGCCAGCGCCTTGGTGAAGCCCAGCATGCCGGCCTTGGCGGCAGCATAATTCACCACGCCCATCATGCCGCACTGACCGTTGATCGAGCTGATGCTGATGATCCGGCCGAATCCGGCGCCGCGCATGCCATTCAGCACGGCGTGGCTCATGTGGTAGCAGGAGTTGAGATCGACATCGATCACCCGGTCCCAGTTCTCTTCGGGCATCTTGTGCAGGAAACCGTCGCGGCTGATGCCTGCATTGTTGACCAGAACTTCGACCGTGCCGAGCTGTTCGGCGACCTGAGCGACGCCGGCGGCGCAGGCGTCGTGGTCGGCGACATCCCATTTGAAGATCGGAATGCCGGTTTCGGCACTGAATTCGCGTGCGGCGTCGTCATTGCCAGCATAGTTCGCGGCAACCTGATATCCCGTGTCCTTGAGAGCAATGGAAATGGCGGCGCCGATACCACGGCTGCCTCCGGTCACAAGGGCGACACGACCCATGGTCGAAACTCCGGTCTGAACGTTGGGAGAAATGGCAGGCTGCTCCCTCGGGACAGCCTGTGAGAGGCATGTAGAGATTTGCCCTGAACGAGTCCAGACGGTTTGAGCGATTTCGCTCAAATTTCGCATCTGGAGTCACGATTTCGACAGCTTTGGGGCCAGTTTTGCTGCTTTTAGCGACGCCCTCCGGCCAGCCGGGTGCTGTCGGGATGGGCGCGCAAGCGCGTCATGGCCAGAACACCGACGGCCGGACCTAATGCCAGGACCGTAAAGGTGTAGGTCCAGCCCACAGCGTCGGTCAGCAGCGGCATCAGGTGAATCGTGACCAGGGTCAGCAGAAAGCCCAGGCATGTCTGGAGAGTGAGCATGGTGCCCACACCCTCCTTGTCCGAAAGCTCGGTGATGCTGGCCGAAAACTGCGCTGAATCGGCAATCACACTGATGCCCCAGATCAGGCAGACCAGCAGGAGCAGCCACGGTGCCCCGCCGAACAGAAAACCGACTATGACGGCGCAGCCACCCGAGACCGTCATGGCGGCGATGGTAAGAGTCGTGCGGCCCATCCTGTCGGCGAGCAGGCCACCGACAAGGCAACCCAAAAAGCCGCCCAGACCCATGGTGACGAAGGTTCCGAAGCGGGCCCAGGTCGCGGCTGTGTCGTCAGCCATGGACAGGCGGAAGCTTGCGTCGAGGAACACTCCGAGCCAGGCCCACATGGCATAAAGTTCCCACATGTGGCCGAGGTATCCCAGATTGGCGAGGCGAAGGGGTTTGTACGTCCAGGCCCGCAGCGCCACAACGGGATCGAACTTTGCCGCCCGGCCATGTTGCGGCCCGATCTGGACCAGGTTGATCAGCAGGGCGGCCGCCAGCGCCGCGCCGGAGGCGGCTGCGATCGTGAACCGCCAGTCGATGCCGCCTAGGGCGTTGAAGAGATGTGGTGCCGCCGACCCCAGCGTGAGAGCACCCACCAGAAGCCCGACCAGAAGCCCGAGGTCCTTCTCCGCCCAGCTCGCCGCCATCTTTATGCCTACGGGATAGATCCCGGCCATGCAGGCGCCGGTGAGGAGCCGTAGGGCGGGCGTGGCGATGGAATCCGGCGGCACTGCCAGCAGTGCAAGGTTCGCCGCCGCGGCGACCAGGGTTGAAATCATGAAGAATCGGCGTGGGTCAAGCCGGTCGGCGAGTCCGAGAAGGACGCTGGCAAGCGTGCCCACGACAAAGCCGATCTGGACGCTGCTTGTCAGCAGGGACGCCGCATGCCCGCTCAGCCCGTATTCGAGCACCAAGGATGGCACCACAGCAGAAGCGGAAAACCACAGCGCCATTGCTGCCAACTCGCAAAAGACAAGCAGCAGGATCGCGCGCCACTTGGACGAACGTACAGAACTCACGGGTGCTCCGGGGTTGGCGGCGGAACGGAATGTCCCGGTAGCTTAACCCTACACTCCATGTCTGTGGCCGCCCGAACCGCTCAGGCGGTGGACAACCTTGATGTGAGGCTTAACGCTCCACGCACATGGCGACACCCATGCCGCCGCCGATGCAGAGCGTGGCGAGGCCCTTCTTGGCATCGCGCTTCTGCATCTCGAACAGCAGGGTGTTGAGCACACGGGCGCCCGAGGCACCGATCGGATGGCCGATGGCAATGGCGCCGCCATTGACGTTGACCTTCTCCGGATCAAGGCCGAGGTCCTTGTTGACGGCACAAGCCTGCGCAGCGAAGGCCTCGTTGGCCTCCACGAGGTCGAGGTCGTCGATCGACCAGCCGGCCTTTTTCAGCGCCTTGCGGCTCGCCGGGATCGGGCCCGAGCCCATGATCGCGGGATCGACGCCGGCGTGCGCCCAGCTCACGATCCGCGCCATTGGCGTTATGCCGCGCTTGGCGGCTTCGTCGGACGTCATCAGGACCACGGCCGCAGCGCCGTCGTTGATTCCACTGGCGTTGCCGGCCGTGACCGTGCCGCCCTTCTCGAAGGCCGGGCGCAGCTTGGCGAGCGAGTCGTACTCGACACCGTGGCGAATATACTCGTCGTCTTCGACGACTGTTTCACCCTTGCGGGTCTTGATCGTGACCGGGACAATCTCGTCCTTGAACTTGCCGGCCTTCTGGGCCGCTTCGGCGCGGTTCTGGCTGGTCACGGCGAAGTTGTCCTGATCCTCGCGGGTGATCTGCCACTGCTTGGCTACGTTCTCGGCAGTGTTGCCCATGTGATAGCCGTTGAAAGCGTCCCACAGGCCGTCTTTGATCATGGTGTCGACCATCTCGGCCGGGCCCATCTTGGTGCCGTTGCGCATGTGCACGCAGTGCGGCGCTTGGCTCATGCTTTCCTGGCCGCCGGCGACCACGACAGAGGCATCGCCCTGGCTGATCTGCTGCGCGCCCACGGCGACCGCACGAAGGCCGGAGCCGCAAAGCTGGTTCAGGCTCCAGGCCGGGCTTTCGACCGGAATGCCCGCGCCGATTGAGGCCTGCCGGGCCGGATTCTGGCCTTCGCCGGCCTGCAGAATCTGACCCATGATGACCTCATCGACATCGCCAGGCTGGATTCCGGCACGTTCGATGGCACCGGTGATGGCGATCGCGCCCAGGTCATGGGCAGCCAGGCTCGAAAGCCCGCCACTGAACGAACCCACTGGCGTCCGCGCGGCACGGGCAATGACGATATCGGTCATGGTGATCTCTCCTGATCGAGCGTGAATCTGTTGCATTCAAATATAGGGCACGAATCTCTATTTCGCTGGTGCAAAATTTCTTGTGCAAGTGCGAAGGCTTAGCCGCGGTGCAACCCGGTCAACCAATCGCCTAACGGCACCCACAGGTCCATTTCAGCGCGGCTGCCAACCATCATGCCGATGTGGCCTGCGCGAGGTTCGATCACGGTGGGACCGGGCAGGGAATCGGCCAGAGCGCTGGCGGAGGCGGGAGGCACGATGCGGTCGCGGGTCGGTAGGGCGACAAAGGCTGGGCAGGTCAGCCTTGAGGGGTTGATCGGTTCACCTGCCACGCACCAGCCGCCTTTGCCGGGTGTGTTGTCGCGGTACCAGCCGATCAGGCAGTCACGGGCGGCCGGGGCCGCGAGTTCCACGCCGTCGTTGAGCCAGTCCTCGAGAGCGACAAAGGCCTCGGCGTCGGGGCTGGCAGGATCCATAGTGGCAAAGCGGCGAAACTTGGCCTGGAGCAGGTTGGGCTGCAGGAAGGTGAAAAGGGCCTGGATCAGATCGACGGGCAGGGGTGGCGTGCCGGGACC
The DNA here is from genome assembly GCA_002722885.1 of Rhodospirillaceae bacterium. Taxonomy (GTDB): domain Bacteria; phylum Pseudomonadota; class Alphaproteobacteria; order SP197; family SP197; genus SP197. The sequence goes on along the minus strand of PBNE01000008.1, from coordinate 105,990 downwards.
TGAGGGTGGGGCCGCTGCGGTGGCGAGGATGCCTGTCCGGCTGGCCCGTTCCGCGTGGAAATCCCAGGGCGTTGCCAGAAGTGCGAGGCCGCTGACATCGCTGGGTTGCCGCAGGGCGGCCGCCAGGGCCAGCAGTCCGCCCATGCAATAGCCGATCAACGGCACCGGTCCATCGGCGAGCGCCGAGGCGGCATTGAGCGCCGGACCCAGCCGAGTTGTGATGTAGGCGTCGAGATTGAATTCCAGCTCTTCGTCGCCGGGGGGACCCCAATCGAGCAGGAGGGGGCGGTGGCCGTTCGCTTTGAGCCAGGCGCAGAAACTGGCGCCGGGCAGCAGATCGAGGATCGTCGAGCGGTTGATCAGCGAGGGTGTGAGCAGCACGAGCCGCCCGTCTCCACCGTAGTCGAGCAGGCTGGAGGAGCCGTCCTGCCAGAGGGTCGCTGCCTCCGGACGGGGTCGGACATAGGGGTGGTCGCGGTAGGCGCGGATGCCGGCGACGAAGTCAGCCAGACGCGTCGTGGCCTCGCTTGCAACGGCAGCCGTCAGGACTTCAGCGTCGGCCGCTGCGATCGCCGTCTGGATCCGGTCCGCCTCGCTTGCGCTGGTTGGTCGGTTTGCGTTTGCGTTCCAGCTTATCAAGCCGCTCTTCGCAGACGGCAAGGCGGCGAGCGAACTCATCAAGACGCTGGCCGACGTCGCCAGATGCAGTGGAAGCGGGCGAGGTCCCATCCGTTGTGTCATGGCTGGTCCCTCCCGTCGGCATGGCCGCAATCCAAGTCTGTGCCCAGCGCGCCAACGCCGGATCGGCCGCCTCTTGCGCCAGATGATCCTGCCAGAGATCAATAAAATCCTTGGCGAGTTTTTCCAGGTCATCGTTGGCTGTCATGGTATGTACTATAGCGGGTTCGGCACGCGTTGTGCCCATTGCGATCCAAACAAAATACCGCAATGCAACAAACTCTGTTCGCAATGCAGCATTGGCGTCATAATAGCAGCCAATCATGCTGCGGAGTGGGCCGGAATGGCACGCAAGAACGACAAGCAGGACGACGATACCGTCGTCATCAAGAAGTACGCGAACCGTCGTCTCTACAACACGGCGACGAGCAGCTACGTCACGCTCGATCACCTTGCCGAAATGGTGAAAGAAGGCGTGGAGTTCGCTGTCTATGACGCCAAGTCCGGTGACGACATCACCCGCTCGGTTCTGACGCAGATCATCGTCGAGCAAGAGGCCAGGGGTGCCAACCTTCTGCCGATCAGCTTCCTGCGCCAGCTCATCGGGTTCTACGGCGACAGCCTGCAGAACTTCGTGCCGCGTTATCTCGAGATGAGCATGGAGAACCTGGCGCGCAATCAGGAGCAAATGCGCGACAACATGTCGAAGACTTTCGGCCAGATGTTCCCCTTCCCGGGGCAGGACAATGGTGCGGCCGTTGAGGACATGGTCAAGAACAACATGGCGATGTTCCAGCGTGCCATGGAGATGTGGCAGCCGCCGGCCCCCGACGGGAACGGCAGTGGCAAGCCGAATGGCGCATCCGACGGTGACGATGGCGCCAGTCGCGGCGATCTCGATGCCCTGAAGGGACAGATCGACGCGCTGCAGAAACAGTTGGACGCCATCGCCAAGGGTCGCTGACACCGGCCTTGGGTCTCTTTTTCTTCAAGCTTGTCGCGACGCCGCTCGTCATCGGCATCGCGGGTTGGGCCTCGCGCTGATGGGGTGCGGCGGCCGGTGGCTGGATGGCCGGCATGCCGGTCAACTCCGACCCCATCTCGTTTTTTTGCCCTGGTGTTCGGCCCTGCCTTCGAATCGGAAGCTGCGTTGGGCACGTTTTATGCGATGCCCGCGATCGCGGCCTGTGCCATCGGCTACATGGCTGCGGCCTGCCGCAACGCGGACTGGCTCCTGAGCATGCTGGCGTGCCAAGGCAGCTATCTTGCCGTCATGGCTGTGCTGCTGCCGTTCGCACCCAGCGAATGGTTGACCCTGCTGTTCTGTGCTGCAGCGCTCGGCGCTGGTTTGGCGGCCACCGGCCTGCCTGGTACCGGGTTTCGTTGGAAACCCGGTACCGGCTCAATCAGTCGACGGTCTTGAGGACGCTGCCGATGGTGTCGAAGATCTGATCAATATGTGTCTTCTCCACGATCAGCGGCGGCGACAGTGCAATGATGTCGCCGGTCACGCGGACCAGAAGGCCCTCGTCGAAGCACTTGTGGAAGGCCTCCATGGCGCGTGCTGTCGGCACGCCGGGACGGGGTTCCAGCTCGATCCCGGCGATGATGCCGAGATTGCGCAGGTCGATGACATGATCGCCGCCCTTCAGCGACCACAGGCCGTCTTCCCAATAGCTCGAAAGCTCGGCTGCCCGTTCGAACAGGCCCTCTTCCTTGTAGATGTCGAGCGTCGCAATGCCTGCCACAGCGGCCAGCGGGTGGCCCGAATAGGTGTAACCATGGAAGAGTTCGATGCCTGCGGCTGTGTTGTCCATGAAGGCGTCGTAAATCTTCTTCTGCGTGAAGACTGCGCCCATGGGCACGGCAGCATTGGTCAGGCCCTTGGCTGTGGTCACGATATCGGGCTCGACACCGAAATGCTCGACCGCAAAGCTCGAACCCAGTCGGCCGAAGCCGGTGATGACCTCATCAAATATGAGCAGGATGTCGTGCTTGTCGCATATCTCGCGCAGGCGCTGCAGGTAACCCTTGGGCGGAACCAGCACGCCAGTCGATCCAGCGACTGGTTCAACGATCACAGCGGCAATGGTTGAAGCGTCGTGGAGCTGCACCAGACGCTCAAGATCGTCGGCCAGGTGGGCGCCCCATTCGGGCTGTCCCTTCGAAAACGCGTTGTGTTCGATATCGTGGGTGTGACGGATGTGGTCCACGCCCGAAATCAGGCCGCCATAGAACTGCCGGTTCTTGACGATGCCGCCGACCGACGTGCCGCCGAAATTAGTGCCGTGGTAACCGCGCTCGCGCCCGATCAGGCGTGTCTTGGATCCCTTACCCCGAACGTAGTGGTAACCCAGTGCGATCTTCAGGGCCGTGTCGGCCGATTCCGAACCGGAATTGGTGAAGAACACATGGTCCAGATTGCCCGGCATTATTTCGACCAGCCGGTTGGCAAACTCAAATGCTGCGGGGTGCCCCATGTTGAAGGTCGGCGCGAAATCCATGCGGTCGGCCTGGTCCTTGATGGCTTCGGCAATCTTCTCCCTGCCGTGGCCCGCGTTGCAGCACCACAGGCCGGCCGTGCCATCTAGAATTTGGCGTCCGTCGGGGGTCTGGTAGTGCATGTCCTTGGCGCTTGAAAGCAGGCGCGGGGCCTGCTTGAAGCCCTTGTTCGTGGTGAACGGCATCCAGAAGGATTCGAGATCGTTGGGCCGATCGGGATAGTTGTAGGAATTGTCGTCCATGGTGGACCCCTTCGAAGAATCGCGGTGTAAGGCAGCCAGCGAACCTATCATGGCGTTTTGGCCGGGAACAGGGTATCGACCGCCCGATGGCGTTGTCGGTTGCCGTCTCGGCGTGACACACTTTTGCCATCGCAGTGGCCCCATGAGGGGGTTCGCCGAGCCGTTGATCCGGCCTGGGAGTGCCTCGATGCGTTTTGTAGTGTTCCTTTGTTGTCTTGGCCTTGCGGTGTTCACCGCTCGCCCACTGTGGGCGCAGGATCCCTCGCAGACCCTGCGGGAAACCCATGGCGATTGGGAAGTCCATTGCGGCATCGGCCCGTCCGGCGCCGAAGAATGCTTCATGTTCCAGGCGGTCAACATGCAGAGCAGTCTCGAGCGGGTGATGTCGGCTGTGGTTGCCAAACCGCCCGGTGAAGATCCGCTTCTGAGACTGACGGTTCCACTCGGCGTGCTCCTTCCCAATGGACTCAACCTGGCAATCGATCAGGTCGATATGGGAACGGTCGGGTATCTCACCTGTTTTGCCGATGGCTGCATGACACAGGTCGATATGACCGCAGATGTCGTTGCCTCTCTCAAGGGTGGCAATCAGGGCGTGGTCACGGTCGTTGACACCTTCGGCCAGCCTGCCCAGCTTCCGCTGTCACTCACCGGGTTTACCGCGGCTTACGACTCGTTCTGACTCGTCCTTGCGTCGACCCGCACCGGGCGTCATCCTGACGGCCACGGAGCGGGGGATGAACCGGTGATGGCCGGTCGCGTTGTGTCATGGGTTGCTTTGCTGAGTTGTCTGGTCGTGGCAACACCGTCCCTTGCCGACTACGACCTCGCCCTGGCGGCCTTTGAAGCTGCACTAAAACAGGGCGATGTGCGTGCGGCCCTACCGCTGGGCGAAATGTACGCCATGGGCCAGGGCACCTATGAGAAAACCCAGAAGGCCTGTGAACTCTATCTAACGGCTGCTGAGATTGAGGGCCCCGAAGGGCTTTTGGGGACCGAAATCGAAGCCGGGTGACTACGTCGAGGCTGAAGCGCTGATGGATTGCCTGATGGCCTTCTCCGCCTATCCTGATGACGTCTATACGATCAACGGAGAAGACGGTGCGCCACGCGATGTGGAGATCGTGCTGGATTGACGACGCGGCGGGCGCGGTCCAATACTCATCTCGCAAGTGCGAAGTGAATGTTGAGGACCCGTTCGATGCGTGATGTGCCCCAGAATTGGCGTGATCTGGCTGAAAAAGAGCTGAAAGGCCGGTCTGCAGACGATCTGGTGTGGCAGACGCCTGAGGGAATTGCTGTGAAGCCGCTTTACACGGCAGACGATCTAGAGGCTCTGCAGGACATCGAAAGCCTGCCGGGGTTCGGTCCCTATCTGCGTGGTGTGCGCGGCACGATGTACACCAACCGGCCCTGGACGATCCGCCAGTACGCCGGGTTCTCGACCGCCGAGGAATCAAACATCTTCTACCGGCAGGCGCTTGCCGGTGGCCAGAAGGGGCTTTCGGTTGCTTTCGATCTCGCGACTCACCGCGGTTATGACAGCGATCATCCGCGTGTGGTGGGCGATGTCGGCAAGGCCGGCGTGGCGATCGACAGCGTGGAAGACATGAAGATCCTGTTCGACGGTATCCCGCTGGATCAGATGTCGGTCTCGATGACCATGAACGGTGCGGTGCTGCCTGTGCTTGCCATGTTTGTAGTGGCTGGGGAAGAGCAGGGCACCAGCCAGGATCAGCTCTCGGGCACGATCCAGAACGACATCCTCAAGGAGTTCATGGTCCGCAATACCTACATCTATCCACCTGAACCCAGTATGCGGATCGTGGCTGACATCATCGCGCATACGGCGGGCAACATGCCGCGCTTCAACTCGATTTCGATCAGCGGCTACCACATGCAGGAAGCTGGTGCGACGGCGGTGCAGGAGCTCGCCTTCACCCTGGCCGACGGGGTCGACTATGTCCGTGCGGCGCTCTCGCGCGGGCTCGATATCGATGCCTTCGCACCGCGCCTCAGCTTCTTCTTTGCCATCGGCATGAACTTCTTCATGGAGGTCGCCAAGCTGCGCGCCGCACGGCTTCTGTGGTCGCGCCTGATGGAGCCGTTCAACCCGCAGAAGCCGCAGTCGTCGATGCTGCGGACACATTGCCAGACCTCGGGCGTCTCGCTCACCGAGCAGGACCCCTACAACAACGTCGTCCGCACGGCCTATGAAGCCATGGCGGCGGTGCTGGGCGGAACCCAGAGCCTGCACACCAACAGCTTCGATGAGGCGCTGGCCCTGCCTAGCGACTTTGCCGCTCGGATCGCGCGCAACACCCAACTCATTCTGAGTGAGGAAACCGGTGTCACCCACGTCGTTGATCCCCTGGGCGGTAGCTACTACGTCGAGGCGCTGACCGCTTCGCTGGTCAACGAGGCGCAGGGCCTGATCGATGAGGTCGAGGCGATGGGCGGTATGACCAAGGCGATCGAGGCCGGCATGCCGAAGCTCCGCATCGAGGAGAGTGCGGCCCGCCGTCAGGCCCGGGTTGACCGGGGCGAAGAGGTCATTGTTGGTGTGAACAAGTACCAGGCCGATGACCCTCAGCAGGTCGATGTCCGCGATATCGACAACACGGCTGTCCGCGAATCGCAGATCGCGCGCTTGGAGGCGATTCGCGCCAGTCGTGACGAAACCACCTGTCAGGCAGCCCTCAGCGCGCTGACCGAAGGGGCCAAGGGCGAAGGCAACCTGCTGGCGCTTTCCATTGAGGCCGCCCGCGCCCGCGCGACTGTGGGCGAGATCTCCGACGCCATGGAAAGCGTCTTTACCCGTCATCGTGCCGTAACCCGCTCGATCTCGGGCGTCTATGGCGCGGCCTGGGAAGGTGATGAGGACTTCCAGGCGATCCGCGCCGATGTCGAAGCCTTCGCCAGCGAGCAGGGCCGCCGCCCGCGCATGCTGGTGGTGAAGCTGGGCCAGGACGGCCATGACCGCGGTGCCAAGGTGATCGCCACTGCCTTTGCCGACATCGGCTTCGATGTCGATGTCGGTCCGCTCTTCCAGACGCCGGAGGAAGCTGCCCGTCAGGCCATCGAGAACGATGTCCACATCATTGGTGTGTCGACCCAGGCCGCCGGCCACAAGACGCTTGTTCCACAGCTCATTGCGGCCCTGGCCGATCAGGGTGCAACCGATATCCGTGTTGTCGTCGGCGGTGTCGTGCCACCCCAGGACTACGCCATGCTGAACGAAGCCGGTGTCTCCGCCGTCTACGGCCCCGGCACCAACATTCCCAAGGCCGCCGCCGAAATCCTGGACCTTGTCCGGGGTGAGCAACAGGCTGCGTGACGGTGCTGTCTTGAGCGGGGCCACTGCCGACGCCATCCGATCAGGTGACCGCCGCGCTCTCGCGCGTGCGATCACTCTGGTCGAGTCATCACGTTCAGAAGACGAGGACCGAGCTGCCGAACTGCTTGAGTCACTCGTCACGCCAGAGGCCCCAAGCTGGCGGCTGGGAATCTCTGGTGCTCCGGGGGTTGGCAAGTCGACCTTCATCGAAGCCTTCGGTTTGCATGCCCTGGAGAAAGGTCGTCGCGTCGCCGTGTTGGCGGTTGATCCGTCCTCGCGCTTGGGCGGGGGTTCGATCCTGGGCGACAAGACACGCATGGAACGGCTGGCGGCCGACACCCGCGCCTTTATCAGGCCGTCGCCCTCGGGGGGAGAGCTGGGCGGTGTCGCACGACGCACCCGCGACGTGATCCGGGTGGTCGAGGCGGCTGGGTACGATCTCGTGATTGTGGAAACCGTCGGCGTGGGGCAGTCCGAAACGACCGTGGCGGCCATGACCGACATTTTCCTCCTGCTGCTGGCGCCGGGGGCCGGGGACAGCCTGCAGGGCGTCAAGCGCGGTATTATGGAGCTGGCAGACCTAATCTGTGTGAACAAGGCCGATGGCGCCCTGGCCGATGCGGCGCGCCACGTTGTGTCCGACCACCGGGCCGCTCTGTCTCTGGTGCGACCGCACGAAACGTTCTGGACGCCGAAGGTCGAAGCCTGCTCGGCCCTCACTGGGGACGGCCTTTATGCTGTCTGGGCTGTGGTGGATGAGTATTTTGCAGCAAGCCAAGCCCATCTTGAGGACAAACGTCGTTCGCAGGCTTCTGCGGCGCTTTGGGACGAGGTCGTGCGTCTGGCAACCGCCCGTCTGGCTGCCGATTCGGAGCGCAAGGTGCTGCGCGAAACGCTGGAAACCGAGGTGGCCTCGGGCGCCATGCCCTTGCGCCGGGCCGCCCAGCGATTGCTGGACGACCGATAGGTCCGGAAACGCGCCGGGATGTTGACCTGACCCAGACTACAGCGTATAGAGCCCGCCGGATTGATGGGCGCGCCTGAAGGGCAGCGCCGCCTTGACGTATTCTAAGGAGCATTCCCATGTCGCGCACCTGCGAGCTGACGGGCAAGACCGTCATGGTTGGCAACAACCGCAGCCACGCCGAGAACAAGTCCAAGCGCGTGTTCCGCCCGAATCTGATCCAGGCGAGTCTGTTTTCGGAGGCACTGGGCCACACCGTGCGTGTGCGTGTTTCGACCAATGCCCTGCGCACGGTCGAAAAGCGTGGCGGTATTGATGCCTTCCTCACCAGCGGGCGCGATGCCAAGCTGCCCGCCAGTGCGCTGCGCCTGAAGCGCCGTGTCGAGAAGGCACTGGAGCGCAAGGCCGCCGCTGCGGCCTGAGCCTGCCCCTGACAATCTGAACCGGAGCCGACTGGCCATGGCCCGTCCGATGACACTCGCCCTTCCGATTGCTGCCATGTCCTTCGTGGTGGTGATCTCCAACGTTCTGGTTCATTTCCCGATCAACGACTGGCTGACCTGGGGTGCGTTTACGTTCCCGGTGGCCTTTCTGGTGACTGATCTTTCGAATCGAGCCTTCGGCCCCGCCCGTGCGGCAAAGGTCGTGTTCGTCGGCTTTGTTGTCGGCGTCCTTATGTCGGCGGTGTTCTCGGACTGGGTGCCTTTCGAAGCGCCCAACATCCTCTCCCAGGTCGCCATCCTGACGGCCGTGGCCTCCGGCTCCGCCTTCCTGACCGGCCAGCTTCTCGACATCGCGATCTTCCAGCGCTTGCGCAAAGGCGCCTGGTGGCATGCACCGCTGGTCTCGTCGGCCGTGGCCTCAGCCGTTGATACGCTGATCTTCTTCTACCTGCTATTCTGGGTCTTTTTCCCGGAGTGGGGGCTGGTCTGGTACCAGCTCGGCATCGGCGATTACGCCGTGAAGGCCGTCATGGCCATGAGCCTGCTCGTGCCCTATCGCGCCCTGATGGCAACCTTCGCCCCGCAGTTCCTGGCCGGCCCGAACGGCGCCGCCTCAACGTAACCGGTCATCGCCCCACTTGATGGGGCAATCCAACCCGGATCCTTGACACGTCGTCCGTTGGTGCGTGGGGTCTAGGCAGGCAGATGGATGGCCCGGTCAAGCCGTGTCATGACGGAACGTGATGTGAGCCGCCAGCTGCCGGCCTATGTTTTGCCCCACATGGTGCGGGCATGGACGGTCAGACCTGAAGCCTCAAACGCTGCACGTGCTGCTTCGTTAAAGCTCCACACTTCCAGACCGATGTCGGCAATGCCGTGTCGCGCCGCGACTTCGCGGACCAGGGCGATCAATGCCTGGCTGATACCCTTCCTCCGCAACTGCGGCACGACCCCGATGGATTCGATCCAGACCATGGGGTGGTCAATCAGATAGACCCCTGTGGGGTCCAGGCTGGAGAACTCGTAGTGCACGGCGCCGACCGGCTCGTCACCCAGCCAGGCAATCACGATTTCCTTGTGATTCTGCTTCACCGCATCGGCGAAGTGATGGCGAAAGGCGTCGGTCAACTCTGCCGGCTGAAACAGGTCCGGCCGTTCGGCGACATGCAGTTCCTGTACCTCGCGAAAGATCGTGAAATAGGCATCGAGATCATCCTCACGTGCGGCACGCAGCGTGAGCCTAGCCGATCCCTTGCTCATGGATCGAGGCGGAACTGATAGAGATAGGTCGCCTGCAGGGCTTCGAAGTTGTCGTCGGAGATCATGTAGAGATAGATCGTCCCGTCGGGCCCGACGCGGTGGTCGAGGCCTTCGAAGTTGTCGATGATCAGGTTCTGCTTCAACAACACGATCGGTTCGCCGTCTAGCGGAGTGTTGGCGTCGAGCATCTCCGGCGACAGCTCGCGTATGCGGATGCGCAGCGAGGCGGGCGCGGCATACCAGCGCTCCAACACTAGCACCCGGCCATCGGGCAGAGCGGTGGCGTCGGTGACCTGGAAGCCGTCGCGCTGAATATAGCCGATACAGCGCCAGCGCAGGTCCTTGTCCAGAATCCAGGCATCGATGGTGATGCCGGTGCCCACCGGCTCCTCAGCAATCATCAGAAGGCGACCGTCGGACAGGAACTCGATGGTCTCGATGCCCCCGTTGCCCGGCAGGCGCACGATGGTATCGGGAAGTTCGAGCTCCAGCGGCTCCTCGATCGAGGCCAGGTCGTCATAGACCCAGACCCTGTGACGCCGCTCGAAGGAGACCATCACGCGGCCGTCGGGCATCACCGTGAGCCCTTCGGCGTCACGTTCCTGGGGCTCGAGAATGGTGTCGATGGCCTCGCCGTCGAGCCCGATCAGCGGGCTCATTGTCATCGTTCCCACGCCCGTCAGCCGGCCCTCGGAATCGTGACTGAGTGGCGCAGAAATCCAGTCACCGTGATCGGTCACGGCGACCATGCGATTGCCGTTGTCGTCGATGAAAAGGCCTGAGAGGCCGCCGAAAAACCGGGTGTCGAACTCCAGCTTATAGCCGGCCATGAACACCAGTTCGCCGATGCGCACCTCGCCGGGATTGCGCGGATCGATGTCGACAGCGGTGATGTCCTGCTCGCCGGTGTCGCGGGTGAAGGTGTTGCAGGCCGCCATTGCGCCGGTCAGCACCAGCACGGCACACAGGCTTGTGACCGCGGTCAGCTTCATCGTGGTCTGGTGAGTGGGTGGCCTGACCGCAGAGACAACCGTTTTGGAGCGTATGACCATGTTTGCCCGACGTGAGGTTCTTGGACACTTGATGACGGCGCCAGTTGCGGGCGGCAGCCTGGCTGCGGTCTTGGCCGATCCCAACGCGGCGCGTGCGGCGGCATCCTCGCTCGAAACGGTCGAAATTTCCACCGATTCAGGGCTCACTGTCTGGGCCGCCTGGGGTGCCCCGGCCACAGCGCCGGCGTCCAGCGTGCTTCTGATCCACGAGTGGCGGGGCCTCAAAGTCAGCATCAAGGCCGTCGCCGTCGATTTCGTGGCACAGGGTTACGGAGCGCTGGCCGTTGATCTCTATGAAGGCAAGGTCACGAGCAACGCCGATCAGGCCAACCGCTAAATGAACCAGATTGACGACGACGAGGCGACCGAGATTCTGGCTGCCTGGATCGACTGGCTGCGCGCCCGCGACGATGCCACCGGCACAGTCGGCACTGTGGGCTTGTGTTTCGGTGGTGGCTGGTCTCTCAATGCCTCAATGGCACGAGCGGTCGAGGGCGCCGTGATCTACTACGGCAATGTCGACCTCACGCCCGACGAGCTCGCGGTATTGCAGGGCCCGGTCCTCGGTCACTTTGCGACCCGCGACCGCTGGATCACTGAGACCATGGTCGAAGGGTTCGAGGCAGCGATGACGGAGGCCGGTCGGCCCTACACGGTCCACTGGTATGAAGCCGACCACGCCTTCGCCAACCCCTCCAGCGCCCGCTACGACGCGGCCGACGCCGCCCTGTCGTGGAAACGCACGGTGGCGTTCTTCAACGAAACGTTGGGCTAGACAACGCGGATGGCTTCAGATCGTCCGCGCTACGTCCCTGGCGACGCTCTGGCCTGACTTGAGCGCTCCGGCCACGGTGGCCCACAAATCGGGACTGCAGGCCTCGCCGGCAAAGAAGATGCGGTCGCCCACCTCCGCGCGCAGATCGCGACGCCTGGAGGCGCTGCCCGGGATTGCCGAGGCGTAAGAGCCCAGGGTGAGGGGGTTCTGCCCCCATGATGTGGCGTCGCCCTTCACAAAGGCGCTGTCGACGCCGCTGCCCAAGAGGTCGCGGAGCTTGGAGAGGGCGTAGTCGACCCGGGCTTCGACGGACTGGCGCTCCAGCTCTTCCGCCCACGAACCGCCGACGTCGCAATAAGCGAGGCCGTGGCCGCCGGCATTGGTCAGCGTGCCGAAGCCTTTGCCGTCATCGCCGATTTGGTAAAACAGATAGCCGTCCTCGCCCAACTCGAAGACATCGCGGGAGAACTGCAGGGCAATATGGTTGTAGAGCCCCATCGAGATGTCCTGGAAGGACTCCAGCTTGGCGGCCGGCAGGGTCGGGGTGAAGGAGATGGCGCCACTTGCCAGAACCCCGGTCGAGACCGTTACGATCACGGCTTTGGCGCGCAGCGTGCCCTTGTTGGTCTCGACCGAGACACCATCGCCGCTCCAGTCGATGGCCGTTGCGGTGGTTCCAAGTGACACGGGAATGCCGGCGCCATAGTGCGCCACCAGCGTGCCGAAGCCTTCGCGGCAGTAGTAGTCCGAGCCGTCGGCGCCGCTCCACCAGTCGGTGATCGAGAAGTCTTCCAGATCCTTGGCCATGCTCCAGGGGCCGATCGCGAAGGCTGCGGTGGCAGCCCAGTCGCCGCTGACGTTTTCAGTCGCTTTGGCGGCCGAGATGTCGAAGCCGCGTTCGGCCTTGTCGCCGATAGCGTCGTACATCTGATCCCAGGTGCGCCAGAGACCGTCACCGTCGACCTCTCGTGTTTCGACAAACACACGCCATTCGTCCGGCGCGCGGTAGATGTCGAAGCCGTTTTCGCGGCCATACTCGTTGAAGGGGTTGCGGGAATCGGTGTGAAGCCAATGGGCGCCGATGTCATAGGGCACACCAAAGGTGGTCATGTCGGTATGGGCCCGACCGCCGATTCTGTCGGCCGCCTCGATCAGGGTAACCTCGTGCCCCTCATCGATCAACTTGCGTGCGGCACCCAGGCCTGCTGCGCCGGCGCCGATCACGATCACATCCGGATTGGCCGAAAGCTGGGCACGGGCAAGTGCCGGTGTCATCACGCTGGCGGTGAGACCGCCCATAAAGGCGCGGCGGCTGATTATCGATGTCTTGAAAGGCGTCATGGCGGTCTCGCTGTTTTCTACAATGTAGAATAATTTCTGCGTCGTAGAATGTCAAGCGACATATGGAGGCGACCATCGCACAGCGCACCAACCTTTCCCACGCACGGATTGTCGATGCAGCGGTGCGTCTGCTCGATACGGAGCCGGGCCGTGACCTCACCATGCGCCGTCTGGCCGGCGAATTGGGTGTCGATCCCATGGCGATCTACCACTACGTGCCGAGCAAAAAGGCCCTGCTGCACGCGGTGGTCGGGCGTTTTCTGGGGGTCTGTGATCTGCCGGCTGCCGGCGTTACCTGGCAGGAGCGTGCCGAGGCCCTGTGCCGTGCCTTTCGCGCGTTGGCCCATCGCCACCCCGGGCCGTTTCTGATCTACGTGATGCACCCCGAGTACGCCGACAACGAGATCGCTCTGCACGAGGCCGCCCACGCGATTCTGCACGACGCCGGCTTCAAGGCCGCGCAGACGGTCTATGCCGCGCGGCAACTTCTGGCATACCCCGAGACCTTTGCCTGGTCCGAGCTCACCGGCCGGACGGGCGACTATGATGATGAAGAACGTGCCGACCTCGAGGCTGCACTCACCACGGGGAATTTTCCGATCACGCGGTCTTTGGTCGGCGAGATTACACAGCCTGACGTCGAGGACGAGTTCGCGTTCGGTCTTGAGACGATGATCCTAGGCCTCGAGGCCCAGCTCGCCAAGACGCCCTAGGCTGCGCGGCGCCCCTTGGCCGATGCCTCACGCATCGCAGGCGTCTCTTCATCGAAGAGGGACGCCAGCTCGCCCAGCACGGCGCCGCCGAGTTGCTCCACATCCACCAGCGTCACCGCCCGGCGGTAATAGCGGGTGACGTCGTGCCCGATGCCGATGGCGATCAGTTCGACGGGTGACAGCCCTTCGATGTAGCCGATCACATCGCGAAGATGTCGCTCAAGATAGTTGCCGGAGTTGACCGACAGTGTCGAATCATCAACTGGAGCGCCGTCGGAGATCACCATCAGTATCTTGCGCTGTTCGGGCCGGCCGATCAGGCGGTCATGGGCCCACAGCAGGGCCTCACCGTCGATGTTCTCTTTCAGCAGGCCTTCGCGCAGCATCAGGCCCAGGCTCTTGCGTGCGCGGCGCCATGGTGCGTCGGCGGCCTTGTAAATGATGTGGCGTAGATCGTTCAGACGGCCCGGTGCGGTGGGCTTGCTTTCGGACAGCCACTTCTCACGGCTACGCCCCCCCTTCCACGTACGTGTCGTGAAGCCCAGGATTTCGACCTTCACGCCGCAGCGCTCCAGCGTCTGGGCCAGGATGTCGGCGCTCATCGCGGCGATGCCGATCGGCCGGCCGCGCATCGAACCGGAGTTGTCGATCAGAAGCGACACCACGGTGTCGCGGAATTCGGTCTCGTGCTCGATCTTGAAGCTGAGTGGGACCAGCGGGTCGACCACGATGCGCGAGAGGCGTGCGGAATCGAGTAGGCCTTCTTCCAGATCGAACTCCCAGGCCCTGTTCTGCTGAGCCATCAGCTTGCGCTGCAGCCGATTGGCCAGTTTCGACGTCACGCCCTTCAGATGCATGATCTGCTGGTCGAGCTGTGTCCTCAGGCGGGTTAGCTCTTCGGGATCGCACAGGTCCTGGGCATCGATGATTTCGTCGAACTCCTGGGTGTAGGCCTTGTAGGTCGGCTCGCGCCGATTGCCGTACATGTCCTCGGGCCGGCGCATCTGGCCGCTGGGATCGGTGTCATCGGCACCCGACGGCACCATCTGGTCATCGTCGGCCTCTTCCGAATCAGCCGCCATGGCGTCGTCGTCGGCGGCCTGTTCATCGAAGCTGTCGGCGTCGCTCTGGTCCTCGCTGCCGCTTTCGCCGGTCTCGCCTTCGGCTTCGCCCTCGGCCTGATCGGGATCGCTCTGGTCGTCGGCCCCATCGGGATCAGTCTGCTCGGAGGTCTGGTCGGTTTCCTCATCGGGAAGCTCAAGATGGGAGATCAGCTTGCGCAGGCTCTGGGCAAACGCCTCCTGGTCCTTGATCACCTCGTGGAGGTTCTCAAGGTCGTCACCGATTTTCTCTTCCAGCCAGGCGCGCGACATCTCGACCGCTTTGGCGGCCGAGGGCGGCGGCGCTTCACCGGTCAGCTTCTCACGCACGACAAGTCCGATGACATCGGCCAGCGGCGCCTCGTCCTGATCAGTGATACGATGCAGGCCCTTGTTGCGGCAACGCTCTTCCAGCACGACAGAAAGGTTGTCGGCGACGCCTTTCATACGGTTGGCGCCCAGGCTCTCACAGCGGGCGTCTTCCACGGCGTCATAAATCGCACGACCGATCTCACCCAGCGGACGGCGTCGGGCGTGGGTCTTGGCGTCATGGTGGCGTAACTTCAGGGCCAGGGCGTCGGCTTCGCCGCGTGTCATCGACGCCGTGTGTTGGTCAAGATCGCGGGGCGGCTGGGTCAGTTGCGCGGCGTGGCCGCTGACCGAGGGGTCCTGCACGCCGAAGTTCACCTCGAGCTCATCGTCACGCGACATCGCCCGCATCGTGCCGATCACGGCACGCTTGAACGGCTCCACGATGTTCTCGTCGCGGCTCACGGCTCTGGTATCAGCGGGCGGCCGACTGCATGACGACCGATTCCGGCAGCTCGGCGTTGAACGAGCGCTGGTAGAACTCGGCGATCTGCTGGCGTTCGGTCTCGTCGCACTTGTTCAGGAAGGTCACCCGGAAGGCAAAGCCGACATCACCGAAGATCTCGGCATTCTCGGCCCAGGTGATCACCGTACGCGGCGACATGACGGTCGAGACATCACCGGTCATGAAGGCACCACGGGTCAGGTCGGCCACGGCAACCATCTGCTTGATGGTGTCCTTGCCCTTCTTGTTGTCGTAACCCGGCATTTTCGAGAGCACGATCTTCTCTTCTTCCTCGTGCTCCAGATAGTTCAGGGTCGAGACGACGGACCAGCGGTCCATCTGACCCTGGTTAATCTGCTGGGTACCGTGATAGAGGCCTGTCGTGTCGCCCAGGCCCACCGTGTTGGCGGTCGAGAACAGACGGAAGGACCGGTGGGGATGGATCACCTTGTTCTGGTCGAGCAGGGTCATCTTGCCCTGTACCTCCAGAACGCGCTGGATCACGAACATCACGTCGGGCCTGCCGGCGTCATACTCGTCGAACACCAGGGCAATGGGGTGCTGGATTGCCCAGGGCAGGATGCCCTCGCGGTACTCCGTCACCTGCTTGCCGTCACGCAGAACGATGGCGTCCTTGCCGATCAGATCGATACGGCTGATGTGACTGTCGAGGTTCACGCGGATACACGGCCAGTTCAGGCGTGCGGCGACCTGCTCGATATGGGTCGATTTACCGGTGCCGTGATAGCCCTGGATCATCACCCGGCGGTTGTGGGCAAAGCCGGCCAGAATGGCCCGCGTTGTCTGCGGGTCGAAGACATAGGCCTCGTCCACTTCGGGCACGTGTTCGGTGCGTTCCGAATAGGCCGGCACCTCCATGCTGGTTTCGACGCCAAAAACCTTGGCGGCGTTCACCGTTGTATCGGGGTCACCTTCCGGAAGCAGGCCGATTTCGCTGGGTTCTTTCACCATCTCTCGCACGTCGTCGTCTGAATGTCTGGGAGCGTTCCCGGATCGGAGATCCGGAGCGCCTGTTTCGCTCGCTTGTGGACGTTTCTGCGGGGCAAAACCAGCCGCTTCGAGCGGGCCGTACCTTGGCACGGCGCCCCTGTGGGATACAAGCCTAGAGGGGGCTAAGAAAGCGGGGCGCAAATGCAGGGAAATCCCGCAGGCATGGCCGTCTAGGCAGGCACCGAACGGGTCAGCCTCTGATAGGCCCAGATCACGTCGCGCAGGCGCTCCTCGGCTTCCTTGTCGCCGCCGTTCAGATCGGGGTGACAGGCCTTCACCTCATCCTTGAATCGTTGTTTGATCGTGGTCTTCGATGCGTCGGGTTTGAGCTTAAGAAGCTGGAACGCACGCCGCTCCTCGGCCATTGTGCCGGCATCCTCGCGCGATGCACTCCGGTCCTGTTTACTGCCGCCGCCCTCGGCCTCGTCGTTCATAAAACCGAACGGGTCCTTGAAGTCGTCGTTCAGGAAGGCCTCTCTGAACGAACGGCTGCGGATCAGCCGTTCGTCGGGTTTCCAGGTTTGGCGATGCCAGGTCAGATCGGCATGCTGGTACGCCTCGATTTCTTCCTGGTCCCAGCCCTCGAAGTAGTTCCAGGACTGGTTGAAGACGCGGACATGATCAATGCAGAGGTATTGGAACTCTCCGATCTGATGACGTGACAGCGGGGCCCGGTGTTCGCCGGGCTGGTTGCAGCCCTCCCAGGCGCACAGCCGTTCGGATGGGCCGTCGTCTTCCAGGGCGCGTTGAGAGCGTGATCGTGCCATCGTGAGAGTATGGGAAGGCCGCACGACCCTTGCAAGTTAAGGCGCGCAGCCACATTTACGCTGTTGCAATCAGGGAACACGGACCATGCGCGTGGCATCAGCCATCCAGACGAAACTTACCGAAGCCCTGGCGCCCGAGGTGCTGGACGTGGTCGATGAGTCCCATCTTCACGCCGGCCATGCCGGCGCCCGGCCCGAAGGCGAGAGCCACTTTCGCGTCCGTGTTGTCTCTGCAGCCTTCGACGGCCTCAATCGTGTGGCCCGCCAGCGCCTGGTCTACAAAACCCTGGCTGATGAGATGAAGACCGACATTCACGCGCTGGCCATCGATGCCAAAGCGCCGTCGGAGGTCTAACGAGCAGCGCTCAGAGCAGCGCCGGTGCGTTCGCCTAAGAGGCCCGGCACCCGGCCGGGCAGGCCCAGCCGCTTGATTGCGATGTAAATCATGGCCTGATTGCTGGTGACGACCGGCTTGCTGATTCTGGCTTCTAGGTCTTCGATCACCTCGACCGCCCGCATGTCGGTGCAGGACATTACCACGGCATCGGCCTGGTTGTGATTGGCCTCCAGGCCCAGCTGCAGAACTCGGTCTGGCGTCAATGCGTTCTGGCCGTCGTTGCCCAGATCCTCGCCGACATAGGCGGACTGGATCACCTGGTGGCCGCCCGCGCCCAGAAAGGCGGCGGCCTCGCGGTTGAGCTCTTCGGTGTAGGGTGAGCAGAATCCGATGGTTCCCGCGCCCAGATCGTCGAGGGCTTCGACAATGGCTCCGGCCGCTGTCACAGCCGGCACACCGATCTTCTCCTCGATCATGGTACAGAACTCGCGGTCGTACTCCGGGCCCATCGAGAGCGTCGCCGAGGTGCAGCCGTAGAGAATGATGTCGGTCCGGGCAGGGACCAACATGGCCAGCACGTCGTCGAGACCCGATAGCGCAAACTGACGCATCTGATCGGAATCCGGCACCTCGTCGATGTCGTAGCCGCCGGCGCGTGTGACGTGGTATGACGCACCGTCGGAGCGCAGAATCGCGAGATCAGCTTCGAGATTCGTGTTGGTGAAGGGCGTGATCACACCGATGCGGGCACGGCCGCGTGACGGGCTGATCGCAGCGATCTGGCTGGCCGGAACGTTCATGGTGCCGCTTCCCCGAAGTTGCCTATTTGGCAGCATCCTCCGAAACCGGTCCGGTGTACCAGTCCGGATATTCCATCTTCACCACGGGACTGTCGGATGACCAGGTATGGCAGCCGTCGATCACCCAGGGCTTCTGGTCGGGGGGGCTGTCGATCTCCTCGCCGCTGCGGCGACGTCGGCCATAGACGGCCTGAAACGCCACAGTGGCCATGCGGCCCAGCATCTCCCGCAGATGGGTGCAGCCGTGGGTGCCGCCCAGGTGTTCACGCACCTTGCGGTTCCAGCCCGCGCCGATCTGCGCACCGACCAGCTTCTGGTGGTCCGGCTCGATCCGGGTGCAGAAGTTGTAGGGTGTGTGATCCATCTTCGCCTCGACGGCCTGGATCACGAAATCGGCGTTGATCGTCAGGCGCAGCCACATGCAGTGGATCGGCTCTCCGGCTTCGATGTGGCCACGGTCCCGGTTGTCGAAGCCATAGGT
The DNA here is from genome assembly GCA_002722885.1 of Rhodospirillaceae bacterium. Lineage (GTDB taxonomy): Bacteria > Pseudomonadota > Alphaproteobacteria > SP197 > SP197 > SP197. The sequence continues at coordinate 87,373 of PBNE01000008.1, read as the reverse complement.
CTTCACATCGGTCAGATGGGCGTCGAGATCGAACAGACCGTCCCCACGCTCATAGGCGTGGCAGATGATCTCGCGGGTGTGGATGTGCTCGCGGGCGACAGGCTCGGAAAGGGGCATCGTCACGTCCGGTGTCTATTGTGCGGCGCAACATAATGCGTGCTCACCAAGTCGCGCAAGCCGTGAGGGTCGTCATCCGGCAGCCCCAGGCGGGTGAAACCGCTCCTCCGGGGCAACTGCCACGGCTGTCAGTTCGGTCAGAAAGTCGGGGTCGCCCAGACCGGCCACAATCACCGACGTGCTTACCGGCGGGTGGTCGCCTGCCAGCCGCGCGGCGTGCACAGCCTGGATCAAGGGCAGATGCTCGTGGTCGATAAACCAGGTTGTCACCGAGACCAGATCGTCCAGCGTACCGCCCACGTCACGCAACAGACGTTCGATGTTGTCGAAGCACATCTCGGTCTGACGGCTCACATCACCGTCGCCCAAGATGGTTTCGTTGGCATCTCAGGCGACCTGGCCGGTCAGGTGGATCGTGCGCCCCTCAGGCGCGACAATCCCCATGCTGAAGCCACGACCCCGTGCGTCCCATACGTCCCCAGCGTGGAACCCCTTTTTCATGTGGTCAGCCCGATATGCTGCCGGATGGCTTCATCGCGCAACGAGACATCGCTGCCATCGTGGCTTCGGGCGTCATCGGTGCAGAGCCACGCGATGGCGCGGGCAACCCAATCGGATGGGATGTGGACGGAAGGATCGAGCTGGCTGACCGGGTTGATACCCGAGGCCTTGATTTGGGCCTGCATCTCGGTCGCCACGGTGCCGGGGCTCAGGCCCACCACACGCACACCTTTGTCGGCAACCTCCTTGTGGGCACACCGGGTCAGCGACAGGGCCGCCGCCTTGCTCGCGCAGTAATGGCTCCAGCCCTCCAGCACGCCTGTTGCGGCCCCGGAGCTGATGTTCACGATCACGCCCGAGCCCTGACGTTCCATGAATGGGATCGCCGCCCGCAGGCCGTGATAGATGCCTCTGGCGTTGATATCGAACGCGCGGCCCCAGGCTGCGGGGTCGCTTTCGCTCAGCCGTGCAATGGGTTCGATGACACCGGCGTTGTTGACCAGGATGTCGATGCCGCCGAAAGCTTCGCAGCAGGTCGTGACCGCACCCTCGACATCGTCGTACCGGCTGACGTCGCAGGCCACGCCGCGGGCGCGTCCGCCGTCCTGCTCGATCTCTTCGGCCAGCAGCCGCACGGCATCGCCGCTGCGTGCGGCCAGCACCACGGCCACCCCTTGGGCTGCAAGCTCGCGTGCGGTGGCCGCACCGACGCCCCGGCTTGCTCCGGTAATCAGGGCCACGCGACTGTCTAATTCAGAGACGGCGTTCATTGCGCCATCCACCAGGCGAGGGGGACCAGACCCGGCAGCAGGACCAGAACGGTCACCGTGGAGATCACGATGTAGCTTGCGACCTCGCCGGGAGAGCGGTCGTAGCGCACGGCTGCGAGATAGTTGAACACCGCACCTGGCATGCAGCAGGCGATCAGGACAACCCCGCGCGCCGTACCATCCAGCGACAGCACCTCGCACAGGACGAAGGCCACGGCGATTCCCAGAACAAGGCGTAGGACCGCCGCCATCATGGGGCGCGCGACCGAGACCACCTTCATGCGCATCAGCGAGACGCCCAGCATGATCAGCATCAGCGGAATGGTCATGCCGCCGATCAGATCGCTGGTGTTGGAAAGCCACTCCGGCGGCGTTGTGTCGGTCAGCGTGAAAGCCAGCGCCACGGCGATGGCGTAGATATGCGGTGTCTTCAGCATCATGGCCGGCGACGGCGAGCCCGACATCAGCCAGAAATGGATCGTGAAGAACAGCACCGATTGGGTCGCGAACATGATCAGGCCCAGTTCGAGCCCGGCGTCGCCTAAGGCGAAGAGATTGAGCGGCAGCCCCAGATTGCCGAGATTGCCGAACACGATCGGCGGCAGGTAGACACCGCTGGGCAGGCGCACGGCCTTGACCAGAAGCCAGCCTGTCGCAAGGAAACTCAGCAGCATCAGCACTGCGGCCAGCGCCATCACACCCAGTTCAAGTGCAGGGACGGACAGCGTGGAAAGGGTCGAGAACACCAGGCACGGCGTGCCCACGTTCAGGATGATCTGGGTCAGGCTGGCCGGATCGGCGGGTTTGCCCCAGCGTGCCCAGGCCATCCCGACCAGAATGGCGACCGCGATAGGCGCAAGGACCGGGATCAGAGCGGCAACAAGGCCCATCAGGAGCTGGCGTCCGCGTCGGTGCTGTTGTCCTGCAGCGGCGTGATGCGCAGCTGGGTTATCTGGTTGCGCTGCCGTTCCGTCACTTCGAAGCGGAAGCCGTGGAACGCGAAGACCTGACCGACATCCGGTATCTGTTGTGCTTCGTGAATGACCAGCCCGGCGATCGTGGTGGCTTCGTCGACCGGCAGGCTCCAGTCGAACTCACGGTTGAGGTCGCGGATCGTCGCCGCTCCCTCGGCCATGATCGAGCCGTCCTCGGTCACAGCCGCTTCTTCGACAACCACGTCATGTTCGTCTTCGATCTCTCCGACGATCTCTTCGAGAATATCCTCCAGGGTCACCAGGCCCATCAGGGTGCCGTACTCGTCGACGACCAGGGCGAAATGGGCGTGGCGCTCGCGGAAGGCCGTGAGCTGCTCGGAGAGCGAGGTGGTGTCGGGCACGAACCACGGCTCGGTCGCAATCTCCATGATCTCGACACCGTCAATGCTGCCGCCCCTGCGGTGCAGCTCGCGCAACAGGTTCTTGGCGTGGAGAACGCCCACGATGTTGTCGGGGTCGCCCTGCCACAGCGGGATGCGCGTGTGCGGGCTCTTCAGGATCGCTTCAATGATGTCGGCGGCGGGATCATCGGCGTTGATCGTCTCCATTGACTTGCGGTGGGTCATGATCTCGGAGACTTCAACCTGCGAGAGGTCGAGCACGCCGTCCATCATGGCATGTTCGTCCTTTACCAGACCGCCCTCGTGTTTGTAGAGCGCCAGCGTGCCGCGGATCTCCTCTTCGGAGACGTTCTCGTCGCCGTCGTTGTCGGCGCCGACCATGCGGAAAATCAGTCTCACCAGAGCCTGCAGTGCTGCGGTCACGGGCCGCGTAACCCAGACCACGCCGCTCATGAACGGCGCCACCGCCAGGGCCATACGTTCGGAGTTGCGGATCGCGTAGGTCTTTGGCAGAACCTCGGCGAAGATCACCACCAGAACCGTCATCGCGGTCGTCGCGTAGATCACACCTGCCTCGCCGACAAGTTGGGTGAAGGCATAGGTCGCCATCGACGCTGCGGCGATGTTGAAGAGGTTGTTGCCCACCAGAATGGCGCCGATCAGGCGCTCGCGATCCTGCATCAGCCCGGTCACCTTCACGGCGCGCTGGTTGCCCGAGAGCCCCAGGCTGTGAATCTTCGATCGGTTGGCTGCGATAAGCGCGGTCTCCGAGCCGGAGAACACGGCTGAGAAGACGATGCAGACGACGATGAGAACAAGAAACAGTTCAAGCGGGCCAATCATGGCGTTGGTTCCGGTTCGTTGAAGAAAGGCCGGCGAGCAGCCGGGTCGGGAACAGGTCGTTGTTTGCGGCGTGTGACAACACAGTGCTTTGTCTGGTTGGGTCAGTCGAGCAGGCTGGCAAGGTAGTCTTCGACAGTCTTGGGTTCGACATCGCGGCTCAGGAAGGCTTCACCGATCCCGTGTACCAGAACAAATGTGACGCGCCCGTCCTGAACCTTCTTGTCCTGTGCCATGTGCGCCGCCAGCACGGCGGCGTCCTGACGCGGTAGGCCAAGATCGTCGGGGTGAACGGGCAGGCCAACGGTCCGCATGTGTCGTTCGGCGCGTTCGGCATCCTGCCCGGAACACAACCCCAGGGCCTGCGACAGTCCGAACGCCATGCGCATGCCGATCGCGACCGCCTCGCCATGTAGCAGGCTGGCCCCGAACCCCACGGAAATCTCCAGGGCATGGCCGAAGGTGTGGCCGAGGTTGAGCAGGGCGCGGTCGCCGGTTTCCTTTTCATCGGCAGCCACAATGCGGGCCTTGTCGGCACAACTTTTCAGCACGGCGTGACGCTGGGCTTGCGCACTACCCGAGACGACGTCGGTGCCGTGGCTTTCGAGCCATTCGAAGAAGCCGCGATCGCCGAGGAGACCGTACTTCACGACCTCGGCGTAGCCTGCCAGCAGTTCACGGCGGGGCAGGGTGGCGAGCACGGAAGTGTCGGCCAGAACCAGGCGCGGCTGGTGGAAGGCGCCAACGAGGTTCTTGCCGTGCCTCGTGTCGATCCCGGTCTTGCCGCCGACCGAACTGTCGACCTGCGCCAGCAGGGTCGTGGGAATCTGAATGAAATCGACACCGCGGCGCAGCACACTGGCGGCAAACCCGGCGAGATCACCAATCACACCGCCGCCCAGGGCGACGATCATGTCGCGCCGCTCCAGGCCGAAATCGAGCAGCCGGTTCAACAGATCCTGAAAATGCCCGAAATCCTTGGTCTGTTCGCCGGGGGGGAGAATGATTGCATCGTGGCGGATGCCTGCCTGGTCCAGGGCATCCTGCAGGGTGCCAAGGTGAAGCCCGGCCACGGTTTCATCGGTCACGATGGCGACGCGCGGACGCGCCAGCACTGGCGCAATCAATTCGCCGGCGCGCTGCAGGAGGTCATCACCCACAACGATGTCGTAGGCGCGCTCGCCCAGGGCGACATTCAGAACGTCTGACCTGCTCATGCCGCCTCGCGGGCTCTCAGTTCACTGACGATCCGACCGACCACGGCATCATGCGGACCTTCGTTGCTGTCGATCACCATGTCGGCTTCGCCGTAGACGGGGTACCGCTCCTCGATAAGACGTTCCATGGTCTTGCGGGGATCGCCCTGCTTCAATAGCGGGCGGTTGTCGCGCCGCGAAACACGGCTCATCAGGAGCTCCAGGTCGGCGCGCAGCCAGATTGACAGCGCCTTGGCCTTGATCTTCTGGCGGGTCTCTTCGTTCATGAAGGCGCCGCCGCCGGTCGCCAGCACCTTCGGCTTGCCACGCAGCAGACGCGCGATCACGCGCCGCTCGCCTTCACGGAACTCCGCTTCTCCGTGGCGCTCGAAGATCTCTGGGATCGTACAGCCTGCGGCCTGTTCGATCTCCGTGTCGGCATCGACAAACGGAATCTCCAGACGTGCCGCAAGGCGGCGGCCGATGGTCGATTTGCCCGCGCCCATCAGGCCGACCAGGGCGATTGTCCGATCCGGTCTGGGATTGTTGCTGTCGCTCACGTCAATTCTTGTGTTGATAGGTTGGGACAGGGGAATTGCCGCATCCACGCCATAATGCGACGATAGCATACATTCTCGATATCGTTCCATGCACGCACCGGCGGGGTCATGCGCTTTCTTGTTCGATTGGTCATGCTGTTGACGGTTGCTGTAGTGGTCGGCGGCGTCGCCTTCCTGGCGACATGGGATATTCCACCGCCCACCCATCACGTTGAAAAGACCATTCCCAATGACCGTTTCGACCCTTAAGGCTCTGCGCACAGGTGCGGTTTGCCTTGCGCTCGGCGCACTCCCGGCCACCACTGCCTTTGCTCAGTCGGACGACAGCAACGAGCCGCTCAGCATCATTCCCCTGGGTGAGACAGAATCCACCGGTTCGGATCAGGCCACCGGCTCCGGCGGCAGTTCGGGTTCCGGACTGGAGGTCGAGGTGCTGGAGGCCGTGAGTGCTGACAACGCCGGATCTCTCGATATCAGCGCTGGCGGTTTCGGTCTCGACATGTGGCAGGGCAGTGATGCCGCTCTTGTCGCTGTCGTGCTGCCGCGCCTGCAGGGTGGCAACGGATCGTCTGCAGCGACAGACCTCGCACGCCGTCTCCTGCTCACCGCTGCAAGCTCGCCGCAAGGCGACAGTGGCGATCTTCTCGGTGCCAGGATCGACCGTCTGATCGCACTGGGTCTGCAACGGGACGTGCCCGGTCTGATTGCCAGTGCAGGCCGGCGGGGGCTCAGTGCCGATGGTCACCGGGGCCGGGTCGAGGCGCTGCTGCTGGAAGGTCGGAACGGGGAAGCATGTCAGGCCGCCCGTGATGCCCTCGCAACGAGCGACGACAGCATGATCGCGCTCACGCTAGTGTTCTGCCAGCGTATGGCCGGTGAGCAGGCGGCAGCCGATCTTGGCATTGCTGTGCTGCAGGATACCGAAACCACAATCGACGAGCGTTTTCTGACACTTGATCGCGGCCTTGCCAGCGGCCAGCCGGTGTCGCTCGACAGCTTTGCCGATGCTAACCCGCTCCTGTTTGCCATGGTGTTGGCCACCGGCGCGCAGCTCTCGGAAGAAGCGCTTGCCACCGCGCCTGCGCCCCTTCTGGTCGCGACCACCGGACACGCGGCTCTGCCCCTGGAAACGCGTCTGATCGCGGCAGAGGCGGCGGTGGCCGGCGGCGCCATGGACGGTGCTGTTCTGGCGTCGCTCTACAGTGAGGCGTCATTCAACGACGACCAGATTCTCAATGCCCTGTCCCGCGCCAACAGCACGGCGGGGCCCGTCGGGCGGGCCTTGCTCTTTCAGGCTGCCGGACAGCAATCCCTGGCAGCCGGCCGTGCCGAAGCCTATTCCGCCATGCTGCGCCACGGGGCTGCCGAAAACGGCCAGGCAGGGTTCCTCGCTGCGGCGCGAGCAGCAGCGCCCGATATCCAGGCAATTCTTCCCAGCGTCGAGCTGGCGTGGTTCTCGGGCGATGCGGCCATGGCTCTAATAGCAGCCGGCATGCCACAACCTGCTGCCCGCTGGTGGCCGATCCTCCAGGATCGCGCACGGAGTGACACCGTGGTGGCGACCCAGGCGGCGGTCCTTTGGCCGCTCTACCGCCTTGCCTTCGGCGAACAGCTTCCCGACGAGGGGGGAAGCATGCGCGCTTGGTGGGATGCCAGCGCCCGCATGGCTCCCGATCGTGTCGCTGCTCAGGGCGAACTCTATCTGGCTTTGATGGCAGCGCTGAACGACCGTGCCGCTGAACCGCTTATGGCCGAGGTTCTTGCCACGCCACCCCAGGCTGAAGCCAGCGGAGAGGCACTCAGAAACGGCGGTCTGCTGGTCGCGCTGAATCCCGCCTCTCGCGAAGGGCGTCTGGGAGAAACGGTCCTGTTGTCGCTGGTGGCTCTTGGCCAGGGTGGGCCGGCTGATGCCGACCCGCAGACCCTTGGTGCTGTTGTGGCCGCCCTGCAGAGCGTCGGGCTCGGCCGAGAGGCACGCCTGATCGCCATGGAAGCGGCGTTTGCCAACGGCGTCTGACCGCCTGTAATGACGGCACCCGTCCCACAAACCATCGGCACCGAAGGCGAGCGCTTCTTCGAGATGATGGTGGCCGAACGCGGCGCTTCGGCCAACACACAAGTGGCCTACCGCCGGGATCTTGCCGATGTGGGGTCGTTTGTCGCGCGCCGCGGCCGCGATCTCGCTAACGCCACAACCGACGACATCAGGGCGTATCTCACAGCACTGAACCGATCTGGGGCCAGCAGCCGCACGGCTGCACGACGTCTTTCGGCCCTGCGGCAGTTCTTCAGGTTCCTCTACGCCGAAGGGGACCGTTCCGACGACCCCACCGCCACTGTCGAAGCGCCGCGTTCCGGCCGGCCCCTGCCCAAGGTTCTCACCGAGGCGGAGACTGATGCCTTGCTGGCCGCGGCCCGCGCCGATCAGAGCATCGAAGGGCTCCGCCGGGCGGCCTTGATCGAACTGCTTTACGCCAGTGGTCTACGTGTTTCCGAACTCATCAGCCTTCCGGGCCGCGCGCTGCGGAATGACACACCCTTCATCATCGTTCGTGGCAAAGGCGGGCGTGAGCGACTGGTTCCGGTCGGTGAGGGCGCGGCGCGGGCGGTTCGCGCCTGGCTCGCTGTTCGTGATGGTCCGTCGCCCTGGATGTTCCCGTCCCACGGCGCGTCGGGCCACCTCACGCGGCAGGCTGTAGGCAAGATGCTGAAACAGTTGGCGCTGGATTCCGGGCTTGCGCCGGAACGGGTTTCCCCCCATGTCCTGCGTCATGCTTTCGCCAGCCATCTGCTGGCTCACGGAGCTGATCTTCGATCGGTCCAGACCATGCTGGGCCACGCTGATATCTCGACGACACAGATTTACACCCATGTCCTCGAAGAGCGCCTGAAGGCTTCGGTATTGGAACATCATCCACTCGCTTGACAGCCGCTTCCGCCGCGTGCATTGACGCGCCGCCGGTGGACCGACCGGCCATAGCGCCCCGACAGAGGATTTTCGACCCATGAGCTTCACCATCTTTGAGCCCGCGACCGCGCGCCTGAACCGCAGCGAGCTCGCCGTTCCCGGCAGCCGTGCGGAACTGTTTGAAAAGGCTGCCAACGGCAATGCCGACGTCATTTTCCTCGATCTTGAGGATGCTGTGGCGCCCGATGACAAGCCGCAGGCCCGGAAGAATGTAATCGAGGCGATCAATGATCTCGATTGGGGCAACAAGACTCTTTCGGTCCGTATCAACGGCCTCGACACCCACTACATGTATCGCGATGTGGTCGATGTCATTGAACAGACCAATGGACGTCTCGATGTCATCATGATTCCGAAGGTTGGCACGCCGTCCGACGTCTATGCCGTCGACATGCTGGTGACCCAGGTCGAAGACGCCATGGGCCGCGAAAAGCGGATCGGCTTCGAGCTCATCATCGAGACCGCGCTTGGCATGGCCAATGTCGAGGCCAACGCCACGGCCAGCAAGCGCAACGAGAGCCTGCATTTCGGCGTTGCCGACTATGCTGCCTCGACCAAGGCGCGGATGACGACGATCGGCGGCCCGAACCCGCTCTACGGTGTTCTGACCGACATGGACGGTGACAATCCGCGCGACTTCCACTGGGGCGACATGTGGCACTACGCCATTTCCCGCATGGTCGTGGCGGCACGCGCTGCCGGCCTGCGCCCGGTCGACGGCCCGTTCGGCGACTTTAAGGATGCTGACGGCTATCGCGCTCAGGCCAACCGCGCCGCGGCGTTGGGTTGTGAGGGCAAATGGGCCATTCATCCCAGCCAGATTGATCTCGCCAACGAGGTCTACAGCCCCTCCGAGAAGGAAGTGACCCAGGCCAAGCGGATCCTCGAGGCTATGGAACAGGCCCAGAAGGATGGCCAGGGTGCTGTGTCGCTCGATGGCCGTCTGATCGATATAGCCTCGATAAAGCAGGCCGAGGTGATGGTGCGCAAAGCGGCCGAGATCGCGAACGCCGGCTGACTGTACCAAACTGACGCGGACCGGTTCTGACAGGAGCATCATGCAGCACTACCTCGAATTCGAGCGGCCGATCGGGGAACTTGAGAGCAAGATCAAGGAGCTGCGTCGGCTTTCCGACAGCGACGGTGTGAATATCGTTGAGGAGGTCGGTCGGCTTGAATCCAAGCTCGACCGCATGATGGTCCAGACTTACTCCAAGCTGACGCCCTGGCAGAAGACGCAGGTGGCGCGACACCCTGAGCGGCCGCACACCAGCGACTACATCGACCAGCTTATCGAGGATTTTGTGCCGCTGGCCGGTGATCGGCTCTATGGCGAAGACTATGCCCTGATCACCGGCATCGGAACCTTTGAGGGCCGCTCTGTTCTGATTATGGGCCACGAGAAGGGCAGCGATACCGAAAGCCGAGTCCGCCATAACTTCGGTATGGCCCGCCCCGAGGGCTATCGCAAGGCGCAGCGCCTGATGAAGATGGCGGACCGCTTCAGTCTGCCGATCATATCCTTGGTCGACACGTCCGGTGCCTATCCCGGGATCGGGGCCGAAGAACGTGGTCAGGCAGAGGCCATCGCGCGTGCGATCGAGACCTGCCTTCAGATCAAGGTGCCGTTCCTCTCCATCGTGATCGGTGAGGGCGGGTCCGGCGGTGCCATTGCCATCGCCGTCGCTGACCGTGTGATGATGCTGGAACACGCAATCTATTCCGTGATCTCCCCGGAAGGCTGCGCCTCGATCCTGTGGCGTAGCGGTGATCAGGCCGAACAGGCCGCCGAGGCAATGAAAGTCACGGCCTCCGATCTCGCCGGTCTGAAGGTCATCGATGAGGTTGTGAAAGAACCCCTTGGCGGAGCCCATCGCGATCCTCAGGCGATGATCACTGAAGTCGGAAAGGCGTTGGCCCGCGCACTGGATGAACTTGAGGAAACCGAGCCCGGAGCCTTGCTGCAAAGCCGTCGCGACAAGTTCATGGATATGGGCCGCCAGGGGCTGAGTTGATCCAGTTCTCCGGTGCAAGTGGATCGCGGCGCGTCGCCGAGATTGGATCACACCCGTTCGGGGCAAAGTGTCGATGGGGGCAACGGACATGAGCATTTCCTTAAGGCCCGCAAGGGTCGCCGACATTCCGCATCTGGCTCATGCCCTGATGGAAGCGTCGGGCGGTCTGGTTGAAGCTGTGTACGAGCGAGCGATTCCGGATCGCGAAACCCATCTGATCGTTGAACACCTGTTCTCTCGGCCGGATGGCACAACGGCGATCAAACATTGCCTGGTGGCGGAAGACGACGGCAACGTACTCGGGTCAATCCACGCCTTTCCAATGGATGACATGGGCGACGGCCCGCCCGACCTGCTCGTGTCGGAGGACCGTTACGGCCTTTTCGAACCCTTCATGAAGATGCATGCCGACGGCAGCTACTACATCATGGCTGTCTCCGTTTATCCCGATGCGCAGGGACATGGGACCGGCAGCCGCCTGATCGCCGAGGTTGAGGATGCGGCGAGGGCAAAGGGCTTCAAACAAATGAGTCTCAATGTCTTTGCGGAGAACGAGGGCGCTGTGCGCCTATACAGATCCCTGGGTTATGTGGAATGTGCCCGCGAACCTGCAGTCCCCCACGACAAAATCCGCTATGGCGGCGATGTCCTTCTGATGGTCAGGGACCTTTAGTGTTCGAGGGCACCGGCATCGCGATGCCTGAACCTTGGAAATGAGATGAAGCCTAGCTCCGTCCAGCAGGCACGACTGTGAACGACCAGACTCTGTCTTCAATCTTCGCTCAGACATACGAGTCCCAGTTTTGGGGACGTTCGAATGATCCCGCCGATCGGCTCTTTTCCGGGCATGGCAGCCGCGATCCGATTGTCATGGCTCCCTACCTCGCGTCAGTCCGCGGGCTGCTTCACGGCCTCAGGTTGGCCAACGGCAAGAAACCGTCGGTCATCGATATCGGTTGTCGTGACTTTTTTGTCGGTTCCCGGCTCGAATCGACCTGACCGTTCGCGGCTGCTAGCAGATTTCTCTAGCCGACCCGTTCGACCGCTGAGGCGTCAGAACCCAGTCTGCCGTGGCACTGTTTGTACTTCTTGCCTGAACCGCAGGGGCAGGGTTCGTTGCGGCCCACCTTTCCCCAGGTGTTGGGGTCGTTGGCCTTGCGCTCGGATGGATCGGTCTTGCGCACCACCGTGGCCTGCTGTTCCCAGTCACCGATCCGCTGCTGCTGAGCTGCGGGCGGTGCGGCGAGCGCGGGATCGGAACGGGTCTCCTGCAGCTTCTGCTGCTGGTTCTGTTGGCGGCGTGCCAGGAGGTCGGCGGCATCGACCCGAATCTCGACGTGCATCAGCATCTGCGTCACGGACTCACGAATACTGTCCAGCAGCCCGTCAAACAGGGTGAAGGCCTCGCGCTGATACTCGCGCAGCGGATCTTTCTGGGCATAGGCGCGCAGGCCTACGGCCTGGCGCAGATGATCGAGTGACAGCAGATGGTCACGCCATTTCTGGTCGATGATCTGCAGCAGCAGGCTTTTCTCGGCAACACGCATGACGCCGGGCGTGTAGGCATCTTCTTTCTGCTCGACCTTCTCGTCGGCGGCCCTGGTGATGCGTTCCAGAACCTCTTCGTCGGCAATGCCTTCTTCGGCTGCCCATTCGCTGACCGGAAGGTTGAGCCCGAGCACCCGATGGACCTCTTCGGCCAGAGAATCGGTCTCCCAGGTTTCGGGATAGGCATCAGCAGGAATGGTGTTGGCCACCATGTCCTCGATCACCTCATGCCGCATGTCGGCGATGGTCTCCGACACATCCTGAGCGGCCATCAGGTCGCGGCGCTGTTCATAGATCACCTTGCGCTGGTCGTTCATGACGTTGTCGAAGCGCAGCAGCGTCTTTCGGATGTCGAAGTTGCGCGCTTCGACCTTGCCCTGGGCGCGTTCGATCGCCTTGTTGACCCAGGGATGCATGATCGCTTCACCTTCCTCCAGGCCCAGCTTCTGCAGCATCGAGTCCAGCCGTTCCGAGCCGAAGATGCGCATCAGGTCGTCTTCCAGCGAAAGCAGGAAGGTCGAGGCACCGGGATCGCCCTGCCGTCCGGAGCGGCCCCGGAGCTGGTTGTCGATCCGGCGGCTTTCGTGGCGTTCCGTACCAAGGATGTAGAGGCCGCCGGCCTCCAGCACCCTTTCGCGTTCGGTGGCCACTTGGGATCGGATGCGTTCTTCCTCGGCTCCACGCTTGGCCTCGTCGGTGACTTTCTCAAGCTCGTGCTCGATCCGCATGTCGGCGTTGCCGCCGAGCTGAATATCGGTGCCGCGACCGGCCATGTTGGTGGCGATTGTCACGCCACCCAGCCGTCCGGCCTGGGCCACGATATGAGCTTCCTGTTCGTGATATCGGGCGTTGAGCACACTGTGCTTGATCTTGCGTTTCTTAAGCATCGCCGCAATCAGTTCGGACTTTTCGATCGAGACCGTGCCGACCAGAACCGGCTGGCCTCGCTCGTGACAGTCGGCGATCAGGTCGACGATCGCCTCGTGTTTCTCGTTGACCGTGCGATAGACCTCGTCGTCGCTGTCCTTGCGCACCATCGGCCGATGGGTCGGAATCTCGACCACATCCAGGCTGTAAATCTCCGAGAATTCGCCCGCTTCGGTCATCGCAGTGCCGGTCATGCCGGCCAGCTTCTGATAGAGACGGAAGTAGTTCTGGAAGGTGATTGAGGCCAGGGTCTGGTTTTCGGTCTGGATCTCGACCTTTTCCTTGGCTTCCATCGCCTGGTGCAGACCTTCGGAATAGCGGCGGCCTTCCATCATGCGGCCGGTGAACTCGTCGATGATGACGACCTTGTTGTCCTTCACGATATAGTCGACGTCGCGGGTGAAGAGCTTGTGGGCCCGCAGCGCCTGGTTCACATGGTGGACAATGCTGACGTTCTGAATGTCATAGAGTGTTCCGTCACTCATCAGGCCGGCCTCGATCAGAAGGCCTTCCATGAAGTCGCTGCCGTCGTCGGTCAGCGAGACGGCACGCTGCTTCTCGTCTTTTTCGAAGTGATCGTCTCCCAACTTCGGGATCAGGACGTCGACCTTGCGGTACATCTCCGAGGAATCTTCGGTCGGGCCGGAGATCACCAGCGGGGTCCGCGCTTCGTCGACCAGGATGCTGTCGACCTCGTCGACGATGGCAAAGTTCTGGCCGCGCTGCACCATGCTCTCAAGCGAGAACTTCATGTTGTCGCGCAGATAGTCGAAGCCGAACTCGTTGTTGGTCCCGTAGGTGACATCGCAGCCGTAGGCTTCCTTGCGCTGGGCATCGTCCAGGCCAGGCACGATGACGCCCACAGTGAGCCCCAGGAAACGATAGATCTGCCCCATCCATTCGGCATCGCGGCGGGCCAGATAGTCGTTTACGGTCACGACATGGGCACCGTCGCCAGTCAGCGCGTTGAGGTAGACGGGCAGGGTGGCGACCAGGGTCTTGCCTTCGCCGGTCTTCATTTCGGCGATGTTGCCGCCATGAAGCACGATGCCACCCAGCATCTGCACATCGAAATGTCGCTGTCCCAGAGTCCGTTTTGCCGCCTCGCGAACCACGGCATAGGCGTCGATCATCAGATCGTTGAGGTCGGTGCCGTCGTCCAGCCGCTGGCGGAATTCGACCGATTTGGCGGCCAGTTTGTCGTCGCTGAGGGCTTCCAGAGCGGGTTCCAGGGCGTTGATCCGGTCAACCGTCTTGCCCAGCTTCTTGATATAGCGCTGGTTGGCCGATCCGAAGATCCGGCCTGCGAGGGAACCCATCATGAGAAAATCATCCGTTTTCCGCTCTTTACGACAGAGTTTTTCGGGCGTTCGTGTAGGGCAGAGATAGGGTCCAGCCCCGGCAGTGTCAACGTCGCCGAACCGCAGCCAATGTGAAGCCTGCCGGGTTGTGTGGGGCGGAGTGATGTGTTCTCTAACCGGACCCAGTAGCCCGGAGTTCCCCGCCCATGAAGAAATGCCTCGCGGCCGCCGCTTTCGCGGTCCTCGCCAGTGTTGTCTCCGCATTTGGCCAGGACGGCCCAGAGGTCGTCGCAACGGTGGATGGCGTCGAGGTCACCCGTGACGACATGGTGGCCTACATCGCCAGCCTGCCGCCCGAGTATCAAGAGGTCCCGCTCGAGGAGTATTGGGATGCCGTTATCGAGCGCGTCGTAAACGAGAAGTTGATCGTGGCTGCGGCGCGTGCTGATGGCATCGACGAGACCGAGGCATTTCTGGATGAGATGGCAGCGATCGAATTCAGCGTTCTGCAGCAGATCTACATGCAGAATGCCGTTGATAACGCCCTGACCGATGAAGCGGTGCGCGAAACCTACGACACCTGGATCGCGGAACTCGAGGCCGAGGAGCTGGGCGAAGAGGTTTGGGCGCGCCACATCCTGGTGTCGAGTGAAGAGGACGCTGCGGCCATCGTCGAACGCGCACGGGCGGGTGAGGACTTTGCCGAGCTTGCTAAGGAGCTCTCGATCGGGCCGTCGGGCGTCGACGGCGGAGATCTCGGCTGGTTCCGTCCTGGCGACATGGTGCCGGAGTTTGAGGAAGGTGCCTACGCGCTCCAGGCTGGAGAGGTGTCCAATCCCGTCCAGTCAGCCTTCGGCTGGCATGTCATCAAGATGGAGGAACGTCGCCCGATCGCACCGCCGAGTTTTGAAGAGGTTGAGGCCGACATCCGCGGTGAAATGGCTAGCGACGCCATTCTCAACACGCTCGATCGCTTGCGGGCCGATGCCGAGATCGAGATCCTGATGCCGGCGCCAACCACGGAGTAGTCGTCCGATGGCCAAGACGTTGCAGACCAGTCTGTCGCCGCTGGCGCCCGAGAGCTTCCCGGACATGCTGCCTGTTCCCGGCGTACGTCTAGGCTCGGGCCGTTGCGGTATCAAGTCATCCAGCACAAAGCTTGACCTGATGCTGGCCGTGTTCGACAGACCCGCTACCGTTGCTGGTGTCTTTACAAAGTCCAGCACCGCTGGTGCCCCCGTGCGCTGGTGCCGCAAACACCTTCCGAAGGGCAAGGCGCGCGCGCTGATCATCAATTCGGGCAACGCCAATGTCTACACGGGCAAGGCCGGGGATGATGCCGTGAAGGCGGCAGCTGCCGGCGTGGCGAAGCTGGTCGGCGGGCGGGCCGGTGATGTGTTTGTCGCCTCCACCGGGGTGATCGGCGAAACGCTTCCGATCGACCGTATCGTCAAGGCGTTGCCCGGTGTGCACCGCAAGCTGCTGGCCAAGCCTCGGGCCTGGCATGATGCCGCCGTTGCGATCATGACCACCGACACGTTCCCCAAGGGCGCGTCAGTCACCACAGAAATCGGTGGCGAATCAGTAACCATCTCCGGCATCGCCAAGGGCTCGGGTATGATCGCGCCCGACATGGCGACCATGCTGGCCTACGTGTTTACCGATGCGAAGCTGCCTGCCGATGTCCTGCAGAAGCTGCTCAAGTCTGCCGCGGACAAGTCGTTCAACGCGATTACCGTGGATAGCGACACCTCGACCAGCGACACGCTGCAGCTCTTTGCCACAGGTCAGGCGAAGCACTCTGCCATTACACGGCTGGGCGAGCCCGCACTCCGTGCGTTCCGCAAGGCCCTGGACGCGCTCTGTCTCGATCTCGCCCATCAGGTCATCAAGGACGGTGAAGGCGCGCAGAAGTTCATCGAGGTTGCTGTGACCGGTGCCAAGTCCGCCCGCGCGGCGCGTCGTATCGGTCTCGCCATCGCCAACTCACCGCTGGTCAAGACGGCGATCGCCGGTGGTGATGCCAACTGGGGCCGGATTGTCATGGCCGTCGGGAAGTCGGGTGAGGCGATTGCCGAAACCAGTCTGGAAATACTTGTTGGCGGCCATATCGTCGCGTGCAACGGTGCGCCGCCGCCGGATTATGATGAGACGCCGGTTGCCAGGCACATGGCCGGCAGGAACATCGAAATTGTTGTCGATGTCGGCGTCGGCCGGGGCAAGGCCACGGTCTGGACCTGCGATCTCACCCACGGCTACATAGAGATCAACGCCGACTATCGGAGCTGATCTGGTCCGGGCGGCATTTTGGAGTAGGGGCAAACGATGGCTGCAACAGACAACGGCATTTTCAACCGCATCGGAGTCAGGCCGGTGATCAATGGCTGCGGTGTCTACACCGATCTCGGGGGTTCACGGTTCTCACCGGCCGTCTGGCAGGCGATGGAAGAGGTCAACCACCACTTTGTTGACCTTCCAGACCTTCTGGATGCCGCCGGTCAGCGCATCGCCGATATGCTGAGCGCCGAGGCCGGGCTGGTCACGCCGGGTGCTGCCGCGGCCATCATGTTGGGTTCGGCCGCTGTGATGGCCGGAACCGATGGCACGCGGTCTGAACGTTTGCCTGACGTCTCAGGCCTCAAGAGCAACGTGCTGATCCAGAGCGGGCATCGCTACAAGTATGACCGCCAGGTCACCATGACCGGCGCGTCTCTGGTCGAGGTTGGCAGCAAGAACGGGACACGCATCGAGCAGATCGAGGAGGCGGTCGACGGCTCGACCGGCATGATCCTCTATCCCGCCCATCTCGAGCCTAAGGCGGGCTCTGTTCCGATTTCGGAGGTTGCCGGGGTTGCCCGTAGCAAAGGTGTTCCGCTTTTTGTCGATGCCGCATTTATGAACTACCCCACCGACGTCTTGCCGGGTCTCATCGAGCAGGGTGCGGATCTCCTGGCGGTCAGCGCCAAGTACTTCGGCGGCCCCAATGCCGGCGGTTTCATCGTGGGGTGCAAGGATTTGATCGAAGCGGTGCGCAACGTCTACTTCACCCGCTATGAGTCCGGTGATTACCTCAAGTACGGTCGCCCGCTGAAGATGGACCGCCATACGGTTGTCGCTGTCGTGGTGGCGTTTCAAGAGTGGTTGGCGCGCGACCATGACGAACGGTTGGCAAGCTGGGTCACGCGTGTGGGCATCCTGTGCGACGGTTTGTCGGAGGCCGGCGGCGTCAGCGCGCAACCGATGTGCTTCACACTCGATGAACGGGTCGTGTCCGACCCGGTAAACTGCGCCGTGCTGACCTTTGACGACGGGGGTATGACCCCGGGTTCACTTTCGGATGCGCTGGCGTCCGAAAACCCGCAGGTTCTGATTATCCCCGACGGTGAGCGTCTGATCATTGCCGTCGACGAGATGAGCGATGACGAGGCGCGTTATGTCGCAGCTCGTATCACGGCTTTGACCACTTGACATCGTCACCAAGCGGAGACATCCATGCCCATCACCCACATTGCCGGCGCTTCCGTCGAAGGCCTGCCGCTGTCCGAGGCCGTTCGTGCGGGCGACTTCCTCTTTGTCTCCGGCATGGTTGGGTTCAACGAGGCGGGCGACGCCATCGTCGACGGTGGGATCGGCGAAGAAACACGCCGCATCATGGAAGACCTCAAGGCCATCCTGGAGGAAGCCGGCGGTGACATGTCGCGGATCATCAAGGTTTGTGTCTTCCTCACCGATGCCAATGATTTCGATGCCTTCAATCAGGCCTATGCCACTTGGTTCCCGGGCGCCAAACCCGCGCGTATCGGCGTCGTGGCCGGCATGACGATCAACGCCAAGGTCGAGATGGACTTCATCGCCTATCTAGGGGACTGACGCCGGGGTTCCGGGTCAGGCGCATGAAGCGCAAGCCGTAGAGCGCGGCGGTCATGGCCGATCCTACGGTCAGGCCATACCAGAAACCGTAGGCATCCAGATCCAGGCCGTAGGCGAGGATGAGGCCACCCAACAGGCCCACACCCCAGAGACCAGCCGCGCCCAGCCACATGGGCACCAGCGTGTCCTTGACCCCTCTGAGGGAGTGCTCGCCGATGATCTGCAGTCCGTTGATGAAGAGATAGGCCGCGCCGATCCCGGCCAGCAGACTGGTCCAGCGATAGGCCTCGGCGTTGCTGTCATCGAGGTTGCCGAGGAAGACCCAGGCGATCGTGTCGGGGTCGATCACTAGCCACACTGCAAACAGCAGGTGAAGGCCGCCGCCGATCAGGTAGCTCAATTGGCCGACACGCCGGGCACGCCAAATCTCTTCCGCCCCGATGGCGCGGGCAACACGTATCGTCGCGGCATCGCCGATTGCAAAGCCGAAGGAGCCGGCGAACTCGACGAAGCCGAAGACGATCTTGTGGGCTGCCAGCACCGCCGCACCGAAACCACCGACCAGAACGGCCAGGACGGAGAACAAGCCGCTCTCGACCAGCGACAGGCCCGAAACCGGAAGGCCGAGCCGCATGATGTCGCGCCGCACGGGTCTGTCGCCCTGTACAAATCCCTTGATCGTGAATCCGCCGGCGAGCGTCTTGTCGCGTACCAGCATTACCGTCATGGCAAGCACCATCCCGAGATGCACCAGACTGGTTGCATAGCCCGCTCCCGCAATGCCGATACCACCCCCGTCCTCGAAGCCGAAGACAAGAACCCAGCTCAAGGGCACATTGAGGATCACCGCGCCGAATGACACCGCAAAGACCGAACGCGCGCGATCGAGCGCCGAGGCGGCATCGGCCTGGACGCCAAAGACCATGGCGAGCGGGAAGGTCCAGACCAGGGCATGGAGATACTCACGGGACATCAGTGCAACACCCGGGTCCTGCGGTGTCAGGGTCAGCAACCAGGGCAGGGCGAGGCACAATG
The DNA here is from genome assembly GCA_002722885.1 of Rhodospirillaceae bacterium. GTDB lineage: Bacteria > Pseudomonadota > Alphaproteobacteria > SP197 > SP197 > SP197. Next base: position 68,389 of record PBNE01000008.1, on the reverse strand, counting down.
CGACCATGGGGATAGACAGCAGGACGGTGATCCTGATTCCCTCACCGATGATTGCAATGATACGCGGCCGGTCATCTGCGCCGACCGCTTCGGCGATCAGCACGCCCACGACTGTGAGCAGCCCCAGAAGAATGTAGAGTGTCTCAAAGGCGAGGCCCGCCGAAAGGCCGACGACCGCCAGCTCAAGCGCGCCGAGGCGCCCCACGATGGCCATATCCGTCAGCGCCATGCCGTTGTCCGCCAGGGCAACACCGGCCAGCGGCACGCCCAGCCGCGCGATGGCCGAGACCTCTTCACGGTCAACGTGGCGGGACGGGGTATCCCGTTGCGGTTGCTGTCTCGACATGGTTGGGATGCCAGGCTGGGTGTGGCATGCATCTGTAGAGCGGATTGCTGGGGTTTGAAACCGCGGCACAGGCCCTTTGCCCGCGACATCTTTTCCGTCTCAGGTGGATTCAAACCGTGCAGCTTGTGAACTAGCATGCGCACGGGCTGACGACACAGGGGCGCGTGTGCAGGTCGACGAACCGCAGACGATCAGGACTGAACGGTTGCTGCTGGAACCTCTGGTTCCGGCACACGCGCTGGCGCTCACGCGTTTTGCGCGGCTTTGGGAGGTCGCGCGTTACACCGCCAACATTCCGCACCCCTATCCCGCCGGTTGTGCGGAAGCCTTCACCAAGCAGTCGGTTGACCAGCGCCGTGACGGCGGCGGTTGGGTTTTTGCGGTGGTGCCGCAGGACGATCCCGGCGTGCTGGGCGTCGTCGACATCACGCTGTCGGACGATCGCCGTTCCGGCGAACTCGGCTATGCCTTCGCGCCCTGGGCCTGGGGCCAGGGCTATGCCACCGAGGCGGCCCGTGCCCTGGTCAACTTCGGCTTCAGTTATCTGCGTCTCGATCTGATCGAGGCGTTTGCCATGGTCGAGAACCCCGCGTCCTGCCGTGTTCTGAGCAAGGCGGGACTGCGGCGGGTCGGTGAACAGATTCTGCCCGCTCCGGCCCGCGGCCGTCACATCCTGTGCGAAGCCTACCGCGTGTTCTGGACGGAGAGCCTGCAGTGATCAGCCTGCTTGTCGTCGCCTGTGCGCTTGTCGATCCCGACGACCGCGTGCTGATCGCCCGCCGGCCTGAAGGCAAGGCGATGGCCGGGCTGTGGGAATTCCCCGGCGGCAAGGTCGCCGACGGAGAAACCCCGGAACAGGCGCTGATTCGTGAACTCAAGGAAGAGCTCGCCATTGACGTCACCCAGGCCTGTCTGGCGCCGTTCACCTTCGCCAGCCATGCCTATGACGACTTTCATCTTCTGATGCCACTTTACGTCTGCCGTCGTTGGGAAGGACGGGTCACGGCCCTGGAACACGACGAGCTCGCCTGGGTCCGGCCCAACCGTATGAGCGCCTATACCATGCCGCCTGCCGACGCACCGCTCGTCGCGATGCTGTGTGATCTGCTTTAGTGCGGCGATCCTTCCAGGGCGTCTACCACGAGATTGAGAACGTGATGGTGGATCGCGCCCCAGAACGGCGAGAAGAACGGCTGGCGACAGACCAGTGACCGGCGGGCCATCTGGATCGCCTTGACGATCCGGCCATCCTCCAGGCCGGCGTGGGCGAAGGGATGGTTCAGCATCTGCTTTTATGGCCGGAAACGCTCGTTCGTCGTTGCCTCGGGCCGAAAGAAATCGGCGGTGACCATGCGCGTCATGTCGGCGCCGTCGGGCATCATGCACCACGCGCCGATGGAATGAGCCATCACGGAAATCGAGAAGTTAGGAAACAGGTTCAGAAAGAAGCCGCAATCAGGTGCGCCGTCGCGCCACAGGTGTGGCAGCGGACCCTCGGGGTAGGTGCGGGCCATATCCTCGAAACGATAGCCATAGCCAAGAAGGTGTTTGTCCATGATGTCGAACGAACGCTTGGTGCCGGAGCCATCGACCCTCGGGATGTCCGGCGAGAAGCGGTAAATGTCATGAACGGTTAACTGGCGCAGCCCGTTGGTGCAGTCGTTTTCCGTGAAGGTCTTCCAGTTGCAGGGCACATCGAACCCTGCAGTCACCGGTCGCCCCCGTGCATCGTGGTCTGGCTGCATGTCGTCGAGATCATACTGCTCAAGGCAGCGTTCAAGGGGGGCGATGTAATCGTTGTGGTCCCTGGCTTCGCCAGAAAGATCGACGAACACAATGCCGTGCCATATCACCGATCGGACTTCGATTAGGTTCCCGTTGCGACCGTTCAGAACTGACAGGCTGGGCTCAGCTGTTCCGTCCCAGTAGTGCATACGCGTCAATCGACCCCGGAGGTCGTAACGCCATCCATGTTAGGGCGCGATGATCTCCTTGAGCCCGGAGGCATCATCAAAGACCACCGGATAGGCGTCATAGGGGCAGATGTTGTGAAATACGTGCACGATCCCGTCGTCGCCGCGCATCATGACCAGTGGAATGTCGACCAGCGTGAAGGGGTGGACGTCGCTCGTGCCTGCGACCTGATGTGCAAAGCCGATTGCCATCCAGTGGCGCTCGAAGATGCGGCTGCACGGTCGGCTGGGCTGATCAGATGGTCGAGTTCATGTTCCGTCATGACAGCATCTCCAAGAACGTCCTCAGCGTAGACGGTTCGAAATCTCAGCAGAAGGCAACGTCAGGCGTTATCGCCCAAAACTTGTGTCAGGCTGATCTGGCCACTGCCCGGGCGCAGCGGTTTTTGCTGTGATTCATGGGGTGCCCATCCGGTCAGGAACAGCACGTCGAAGGTCGCGGGAATGCGGCCCTCGGCATTGGCATGGCGTTCGGCATAGAGGGCCGCTGCCGACAGCAGCACATCACGTCGCGCCATGCCTCTGGGCCTTTCCAGAACCGCGTTTGTCTCACCCATCGCTCTGAGGTCCCGCATCAGCGCCAGCGCATCGGAATAGGTTACGTCGATACGGTCAATATCGACCACCGGCAGGGCAAAGCCCGCGCGCTGCATCAGCGCACCGGCATCGCGAACATCGACCATGGGCGAGAGGCGAGGGGACAGCCCGCCGGTCACGGCGATCTCGGCATCGGCCAGCACGCCTCGCAGCTCATGAAGCGTTTCACCGCCCAGGATCGAGGCGAGGAAGAGACCGTCGGGCTTCAGAGCGCGCCGGATCTGGGACAGTGCGCCTGGAAGATCGTTGACCCAGTGCAGTGCCAGATTGCTGATCACCAAATCGAGTGACCCGAAGGCAAAGGGTAGCAGGTCATCCTGAGCGGCGAGGCGACGGTGCCGGAGGTGCTGGACGAAACCGGGCGAACAGTCGCTCTGGAACAGCCTTTCGATCCCGTTGCGGCCGTTCAGGCCATCGGCCAGATGGCCGCGACGTGCGCCGAGTTCCAGCGCGGTCGGGAACTGGCGCGTGATGTCGTCCATGCGGTCGAGCAGACGATCCGAGACATCATGAAACAGAAAGTCCGTGTCATCGTCCGGGTGCGCTGCGGCACGGTCGCGATGGTGCCGCACGGAACGCTGGTCGAAGGGGGTGGCGATTTCGTTCATGGCCGGTCTTGTGCCCGCTTCACGCAGCGAGGGCAATCGCTGTTGACGGTGCCGGCCACTTGTCGCCCGATAGCATGATGACGGGTTTTGCTGCTCTTGCTCCGGTCTCCCGGATCGACCGTCGCGTGGTCGATGCGGTTCTGCCGCTACGCTGCCTTGGTTGCGGCGTGATTGTCGATCAGCTCGGCGCCCTGTGCCCCGATTGCTGGTCCGGCTTGGAGCTGGTGTCCGATCCTCAATGTGCCACCTGCGGCCTGCCCTTCGGCCATGACGGGGGACCGGACGCGCTCTGCGGCGGCTGCCTTGCCCATCCGCCCGCGTTCGTTCGGGCCCGTTCCGCCTTGCGCTACAACGACCTCGCCGCGCCACGCCGTCACAAGGCGGGCTGAACCGGCGTCAGCGCATCGAAAACCTGCACGGTGCGATCGCGGTGCGTGAACGGTATGCCGAGCACCTGAAGGGGCGCCGTGTCTTCGTGGTCAATGATGTCATGACCACCGGCGCCACCGTGGATGCCTGTGCCAAGGCGTTGCGCCGGGCCGGGGCCGATCACGTCGCCGTCACAACCCTTGCAAGGGTCGTACGCGAGACCACCTAAGCCTTTTGCGGACCTTTCCCACCAAACGGGAACGCTGGTAGGTTCGCCGCACCAACATCGGAGCAAATTATGGCCGACATCGTCATCTACACCACCATGTTCTGCCCCTTCTGCCATCGGGCCAAACACCTCCTGAAGGACAAGGGTGTGGCCTTCGAGGAGATCGATGTCACGATGAGCTCCGGCAAGCGAGCCGAGATGATGGAGCTTGCCAGTGGCCGCCACACGGTGCCGCAGATCTTCATCGATGGTGAGGGGATCGGCGGATGCGACGAACTTTACGCCATGGAGTATGATGGCACCCTTGATGCCAAACTGGGGATCGCCGCATGACGAAGCTCAAGATCGCGTGCGTCCAGGTCAACGCGCAGCTTGACATGATAACCAATGTCGAACAGGCCTGCGATCTCGTGCGCCAGGCTGCCGATGCCGGCGCTGAACTGATCGGCCTGCCCGAGAATGTCGCCCTGATGGCGGCCAGCGAAGAAGACCGACTCGAGAATGCCTATCGTCCGGTCGATCACCCCGCATTGAAGGCCTTCGCCGACGTGGCGCGCGAAAAGGGCATCTGGCTTCAGGCCGGCTCCGTCGCGGCACTGCGGACTGACGGTTCGCTCGCCAATCATGCCTTCCTGTTCGACGATCAGGGCCGGGTGGCATCCGACTACGAGAAGATTCACATGTTCGATGTCGATCTTCCCGATGGCTCCCGCTACCGCGAATCGACCATGTTCAATCCCGGCGATAAGGCCGTCCTGGCCCCGACCCCCTGGGGACCGCTGGGTATGACGATCTGCTACGATTTGCGATTCCCGCATCTTTATCGCGATCTGGGCAAGGCTGGCGCGGTGCTGCTGACCTGCCCCGCAGCCTTCACCAAGGTCACGGGCGATGCGCACTGGGAGCTTCTGTTGCGTGCCCGTGCGATTGAGTGCGGCGCCTTCATGTTCGCGCCCTGCCAGACCGGCAATCACCCCGGCGGTCGCCGGACCTGCGGTCACTCCCTGATCATCGGCCCCTGGGGTGATGTGCTGGCCGATGCCGGCACCGATGTCGGCTTCTGTATCGCCGAGGTCGACCTCTCCGAGGTGGCCAAGGTGCGCGGGACGATCCCCGCCCTCGAGCACGATCGCCCGTACGCTTCGCCGGCTCAGACAGAGCGTGCCGCCGCCGAGTAAATCTCAGGCGTCCCGTCGGGCGCAGATATGCTGGATGGCAGCCGGTTTCGGCTGCTCCACCACGATATCCTCATAAGCCAGAACACGAAGCGTGCCGGCGACTGCGGCCAGCAATTCTTCCGGCTTTAACAGGTAATCAGGATTGCTGGGCTTGCCGAACCGTTCATTGCCCAGGGCGAAGGTTTCGTAAAGCAGTAGACCGCCCGGTGCGACTGCAGACACGATCGCGGGCAGGAGCGGGCGGTGGAGGTAGTTGGCGACGACTACCGCATCGAAGCCCCGCCCTGCCAGAGGCCAGGGACTGCCGTCTTCAAGGTCGGCTTCGATCAGCTCGACATCGGGCATGTCGGCGAAGTCGCAAAGACCGTCGAGTGATCGATCGACGGCAACGACGGGATGACCGCGATCCCGCAGATAACGTGCATGGCGACCGCCGCCGGCGGCGAGGTCCAGAACCGTGCCACTGGGTGGAATCTGGTCTGCATGACGGACGATCCACGGGCTGGGATCGCCGATTTTCCTGTGCCGGGCGTCGGCTGGCCTCATCGTGCCGTGATCTTGTTCCATGGTGAGACAGTGCCATATAGTTAGGTTGACGCCCGGCACGCGACCGGGCTGCAGCGGAGTTCACTAGCGTCATGATCGTGTTTGACGTGAAATGTGGCAACGACCACGCCTTTGAAGGCTGGTTTGCCGACAATGCGACGTTTCAGGTCCAGGCTGAAGCGGGCCAGATCGCGTGCCCGGTCTGCGGCGACACGTCGATCGAAAAGACCCTGATGGCCCCCAATGTCTCCACGACCAAGTCGTCGGCCAAGGGTGTCAGCACACCCGCTGCCGAGGTTCCTGCCGCTCCGTCGGGCGATTCCGTGATGCTCGCCCACCAGAAGGAGCGGGCCGGTCAGATAATGGCAATGATGCGGGCGGTGAGGGACCACGTGGAGCAGAACTTCGACAACGTCGGCACAAAGTTTGCCGACGAAGCCAAGAAGATTCACTACGGCGAAGCCGAAAAGCGCAACATCTACGGTCAGGCGACCAAGGAACAGGCGCAGGAGCTGGTCGACGATGGCATCGAGTTCGGCCAGCTTCCCGATGTCCCGAAGCTCGACGGCTAGCGCCGGGCAACCTCTTCTCCACAAGTCCGGCGTCGCAGCCGCATGATGTAAAGACCCTTCACATGGCTTGGTCAGGCAAAAAGGACGATGGAGACGAGGGTTCGCGTCGTGGTTATCACCACGGCAACCTGCGCGAGGCCCTGATTCAGGCAGCCCTGGAGCTGATCGGAACCAAAGGGACCGGCGGCTTTACGTTTGCTCAGGCTACCCGTTCCGCAGGGGTGAGTGCGGCAGCTCTCTACAGGCATTTTCGTGACCGCGACGAACTGCTGGCCGATGTCGCACGCCAGGGCTTCGAGCGGTTCGGAACGATACGCAACGCGCGACACTGCGGCCTGCCGCAAGCGAACTCGTCTGAGGCCGCGGCATGAAGTTCTTGTCTGTCCGCAAGCGGCCTCCCGAACTCGGGTCGTTCCCCATGGAATTTATTGATCGCAGCGATGGAGTTGGCGAGCACAGCGCACCACCCAAATCCACTGCAGAGGTGCGCGACGACGCTTTGTTGGCGCGCTGCGCCGAACCATTCCTTGAACTGGCTTCCAGTCTGCGCGATGGCGATGTGGCGACAGAGCGCGCGCCACTGGATCACAGCCCCGAAGCGCTGGCGCGACAAATGAAGGCAGCAGCCTACTTTCTCGATACGTCCATGGTCGGGATCTGCGCCACGGATGACGGCAGCGCGATCGTTCTGTTGATCGAACATCCCCGCCTGCCCGAAAAGGACAACCCGGCGCGTGCCTGGATCGAAGGCGCCGAGCACAGCCATGTCGCGCTCCGGGGCAGCGAAGTCGCGAACACGCTAGCGGGTTATCTGCGCTGGTTGGGTTATCCGGCAAAGGCGCACTTTGCCGACGCAAGCGACGTCGACCTTGCGGAGCTTGCGGTGGACTCGGGCTTGGCCGAAGTGCGACGCGGACAGTTGACTAATCCCTTCGTGGGCGCGGCCTTTGGACTGGCGGCCGTGACGACTGGAGCTCCGCTCATGGCGGATCGGCCGCTTGATGCTAAACGCCACCGCATCTTCGACCGCGGGCCGGGTTACTGGTTCGGCCGCGGCGGCGCGGTGTCTGGGTTGGAGAGGCTGAAACACAGCCTTCGTCCGACCCATCTCAGCCGTTACCCCATGGAACGGATCCGCCGCGTCAAGGAACCGACAACGCTGATCCGCGAAGATGAGGTCCCGCGCGTGCCGAGCCGCGCAGGGTTCTTCAGCCGTGCCGCTCATGGTGACCTGGGTGACAAGGCGAAACGGGAAGTCCCGCGCTTTGCCGGCAAACATCCCTTTGCCGAGGCCATGGAAGTCCTGATGGAAGCGCAATTGCCGCTTCAGGATGGCGCGACCGCACCCCGGAACGCTCCAGGGCTCACCGAGCCTGAGGCCAATGCACGAGCGGTGAAATCGCTGTGCTACGCACTTGGTGCCGATCTCGTCGGTATCTGCGGAGCCAAGCCCTACGCCTGGTATTCGCATGACCCAGAGGGCAAGGAAATCGAGCCCGATCATCGTTATGCCATCGTCATGTTGTTCGATCAGGGATACGCCACGATGGAAGGTTCGTCGGGCGATGACTGGATCAGCGGCGCCCAGAGCTACCGCGCCTACATGAGAGGTGGGCAGATCGGTTCGGTTGCCGCCGCCATGCTCCGTGACCTGGGCCACGATGCGCGCTGCCACTCCGCCTACAAGGGTCAGGTACTGCAGATACCTCTTGTTCTTCTGGCTGGTCTGGGAGAGCTCTCGCGGATCGGCGAACTGGTGCTCAATCCGTTCGTGGGGCCACGGTTCAAGTCCGCCGTGATCACGACCGACCTGCCCCTTGCTGTCGATCGTCCGGTCGATTTCGGGCTGCAGGACATGTGCTCGAAATGTATGAAATGCGCCCGCGAATGTCCCTCTGATGCGATTTCCTGGGGCGACAAGGTCATGTTCAACGGCTATGAGATGTGGAAGCCAGATGTCGAACGGTGTGTCCGTTACCGGGTCACGAACCCGAAGGGATCAAGTTGTGGTCGCTGCATGAAGACCTGCCCCTACAACCATGAGGGACTGCTCGTTCACAACGCATTTCTGAAGCTGGCAATTGCTGCGCCATGGAGCCGGAGCTGGATTGCGCGGATGGATGACAAAGTCGGAAATGGACGCCGCGTGCCGCTGCAGAAGTGGTGGAGTGACCTGGAAATCGTCGATGGCCGGGTGTGCCAGCCGCGTGGTGCGAACAAGCGTGAACTGGAACCCGACAAGGTTCTCGATCCCGGCAAACACAAAATCGCCTACTACCCCGCTTCGGTCATGCCGCGCGCTGATCAGACCGAGCCCGTTCCGATCGATCGCAAGGCGGCGCTGGCCGCCGGGCTGGAGATCGAAACCGCCCGGCAGGCACGCTGCGGCTCAAAGGCGTCTGGGAAGGCGGCAGATTAGAGCATATCCCGAACCGCTTTGGGCCTTCGCCAGCGCCTTCTTCACCAACCGTACCCAGTAGCCGGCGCCCAGCCGAACAGCGCCGTCCTGAAGAAGGCCCGGAAGACGGAGCCACGGCCTGATCTGACAGGCAACATCGCCGAAACCAAACGGCACGGAATCGACATTCGGTTCCGTGCCGTTCTCGTTTGGAGACGCATGTAGTGCTGATCAGCTCTTGGATAGGGCGCTTTCGGCCAGCCGTGCCCAGTAGCTTGCACCCAGCGGCAGGACCTCGTCGTTGAAGTCGTAATGCGGATTATGGAGCAGGCAGCCGCCTTCTTCTGGGCCGTTGCCGATCAGGATGTAGCAGCCGGGCTTTTCCTCCAGCATGAAGGCGAAGTCCTCCGATCCCATATCGGGCTGGAAGTCGCGGTCGACGTTTCCCGCACCCACCAGGTTTTCGGCAACGCCGGCGGCAAAGCCTGTGTGTTCCGGCGTGTTGACGGTGGCGGGATAGCGCCGCTCGTAACGCAACTCGGCGGAACAACGGTGCGCCGCGGCGATGCCGTCGGCGATGCGCTTCATGGCCGGCTCCAAGAGATCGCGCACCTCCTTGTCGAACCAGCGACAGGTCCCGCGCAGCACCACGGTATCGGGAATGACGTTCCAGGTGTCGCCGCCATGGACCTGGGTCACGCTCACCACCGCGGCGTTGAGCGGCGAGGTCTCGCGTGACGGGATTGCCTGCAGGCCCAAGATGATCTGGGCCGCGGGGATCATGGGGTCGATCCCCCGGTCGGGCATCGCCGCGTGGGTGCCGATGCCGGTCACGGTAATCTCGAAGATGTCGAAGGCCGCCAGGAAGGGTCCCTCGCGTACGGCAAACTTACCGACCTCGATGCCCGGTGCGTTGTGCATGCCGTAGATCTCGTCACAGGGGAAGAGATCGAACAGGCCGTCCTCGATCATCACCCGGCCGCCGCCCTCGTTCTCTTCGGCAGGCTGAAAGATGAAGTGGATCGTGCCGTCGAAGTTTTTCGTCTCCGCCAGATACTTCGCCGCACCCAGCAGCATCGTGGTGTGTCCGTCATGGCCGCAGGCATGCATCTTGCCATCGTTCTGCGAGCGATGATCGAAGGTGTTCTTTTCGTGGATATGGAGCGCATCGAGGTCGGCGCGCAGGCCGACTCGGTGGTCGCTGGTGCCAGCCTTCAGCGTGCCGACAACGCCGGTCGTGGCGAGGCCCCGGTGTACCTCCATGCCGAACTCTTCCAGCAGGTTGGCCACAATATCGGATGTGCGGGTTTCCTCGAAGGCGGTTTCGGGATGGGCGTGGATGTCGCGGCGCCATTCGGTCATGGCGTCGTGGAATTCGGCGATGCGGTTGATCACGGGCATGGTTGGCTCTCCTTCACACGTGCGTTCTGCCCAGGACCGCTTGGATCGTGGGGTTGACCAGAATGTAAACCAGCAGGCCCGCCATGAGCACCCCGGTCACAATGTAGGGGCTGAAGATATAAATCTGGTAAAGCGGCATGATGATAAACGGCGTGAGCACATGGCCCACCGGGCCGGTTGCCATGATCAGCCCGGCCGCAGCACCCTGTTCGCCCGGTCCCACGGTCAACGAGGCGGCCGATCCCAAGCCCGGCCGCAGCATTCCCAGGCCCACGCCATGCAGCACCAGCGCCAGAACGACCGGCACATAGGACTCTGACAGCAGAAACACGACGTAGCCCGAAAGGGCGATGGCGGCACCCCAGATCAGCAGCACCTTCGGCCCCAGACCGAACTGCCGGATCACCACCACCTGCACCAGTAGCGACGCGGCCGCCGAGATGGTGAGCGCAATGCCCGATTTCAGCGCGGCCGATTCCGGCGTCAAATCGAGCAGGTCCATCGTGAAGAATGCAGCCGTCTGCATCGTTGCGGACTGGCAGATGCTCATGACCACACTGGCGATCGCCAGCGGTAGGATACGGCGATCGAGAAAGCTGAGCTTCCTTGAGGCCGCGCGTTCTTGCCGCTGCTGGCGTGTCACCGGGTTCTCCGGCAGGAAGAGTGTGATCATCAGGGCCGAGAAGAAGGCGATGGCCGCAACGGCATAAAGCGGCGCCAGAAGGCCCGCACCGATCAGCAGCGCACCCAGGCCCGGCCCCAGCACCACGCCGATGCCGAAAGCGGCGTTGATCAGCGCGATGTTGGATGTGCGCTCGGCACGGCTCGTCCGATCGGCGATGTAGGCTTGTGCAGCGGGAAAGGCGCCGGAGCCGACAAGCCCGAAGATTCCGCGCACCAGCACCATCAACGGAAACGCCAGGGCGAGTGATATCCAGCCCGCAAGATTGGCCTCGATCACGGCGATTAGCAGCGCCATCGAGAGCCCGTAGCCCGTGATCCCCAGCAGCACGACCGGCTTGCGCCCCCAGCGGTCGCTTTTTCGGCCCCAGAACGGGCTCATGACGAACCACATGAGCCCCGAGAACGCGAACACCGCACCGACCTGCCATTCCACCAGTCCCAGGGTACGGGCCAGCGGCGGCAGCACGGTGAACAGCAGCGACTGACCCAGCCCGACACAGACCAGACTGCCGATCAGAAGATGGATGGCTGAGCGGCGGTTGTTCGACGCGCCGGTCTCCGGAGGTAGGGTTGAAGTCACGGTAAGGCCGCGTGGTGGCAAGGAGGGCGTGGACCCACTATAGACCTGTTCCGCTCCTGAGAGGTGAGCGGCCCCGATGACACGATTTCCGACTTGGTGGCCGACCTCGGGCCTTTGGCGTCACAGCGACTTCATGAACCTGTGGGCGGCCCAGGCGATCAGAGCCTTCGGCAGCCGCATCAGCCGCACGGCCCTGCCCATGGCCGCACTGCTCACGATCGGTGCTGAACCCTGGCAGATCGGTGTGCTGGCGGCACTCTCCATGGCGCCGGGTGTGCTGGTCGGGCTCTTTCTGGGTGGTCTGATCGACCGCAATGCCAAGCGACCGCTGTTGATCCTGTGCGACCTCCTGCGCGCCGCTCTCTTGCTCACCGTGCCCCTGGCGGCGTGGTTTGATCTGTTGTCGATGGTCCAGCTTTACATCGTTGCAGCCGGCATGGGTGCACTCACCACGCTGTTCCAGATCGCCGACAACACCTATCTGCCCGCCCTGATCGGCCGCAAGAGTCTCACCGAAGGCAATGCCAGGCTGGAGGCCACCGACGCGATCGCTGAAATCGGTGGGCCCAGCCTGGCAGGTGTTCTGGTCCAATTGCTGTCCGCGCCCTTCGCACTTCTCGCCGATGCCTTCACCTATCTCATCTCGGCGGTGTTTCTGTTCCGCATCAAGGCACGCGAATCCCCTGAGCAGGTGATAGAGCGCCGTCGTGGCATCTGGTCTGACCTGCGCGCAGGCATTGACGTCTGTCTAGCCGAACCGGTCGTGCGAACTCTATTCTGGGTTGCCGCGCTGGAGGCTTTCTTCGGCGGCTTCACCTACGGCGGCCTTTACATGGTCTTCGTCATCGACACTCTTGTGATCTCACCGGCCACATACGGAACACTGGTTGCCCTGGGCGATATCGGCGCACTGGTCGGGGCCTTTCTGGTGATGCGGGTGGCCCGCTGGTAGTGCCTGGGTCCCGCGATGATCGTGCTGTTGTTCGGCGGCCGCGTGATCGCGGTTCTGGCGCCCTTGGCCTGGGATGACGGTTGGACTTCGATCCTGCTCCTGGCCAGCCACCAGCTCTTCAGCGATGCCCTGATCGTTGGATTCCTGATCCACGACATTAGCTTACGCCAGACCGTTCTGCCGCAGGCCGCCCTGGGCCGGGCCAACGCCTCGTTCCATGTTGTCGCCGGGTTGCTGATGCCCGCTGGCGCCGCTGTTGGCGGTGTCCTCGCCAGTACCTTCGAGATGTATGCGGTGATCTGGACCGGAGTGGTCGGTGGTCTGGTGGCGCCGTTCGTGTTGCTGGCCTCGCCTGTTCGGCGGCTCAGGCACATGCTCGAGGTGGAATGACCGGTCAGCGCCGCACACGCCGGTGCCGGTCGTTCCATTCCGGTGGCTTGCGCTGCACCCAGCGCAGGAACTTGGCGATCTCCGGATGGGTCAGAAGCGCCTGGACGGTGGCATAACTCGCCGCGAGCTCCTTTTCGCTCAGGACGCTGTGGATCTTCTTGTGGCAGACCCGGTGCATGGGCGTCTGTTCCCTGCCGCCCTCGGCCTTCGGCACCCAGTGGTGCCGGTCTACACTGGCGCCGTCGATCATCGCGCGGCCGCAGAGCGGGCAGGGGCCCAGGTCAAGGCTGGGGTCCGTGTTGTCGCGTCGCGATACCATCCATGCGCCTATGACGGGTGAAGCCAGAGCCGCAATGTGCCATGATCCCGGCCGTTGAAAAGCCCGAGGCGTCAGGAACCGTGCGCAGCCCCGACGACATTCGGAAAGCTCTCGCCGTGATCGGCGAGCGTGACGATTCGGCCATCGATCTCGCCGAGACGGCGCTGCTGCTGTCCGCTCTGGATCATCCGGAGACCGACATTATCGGCTATCAGGGTCATCTCGCGGGTCTGACGGCCGATGTCGCGGCGCTCGGCCATCGCGGCAACACGCTGGACGGGCGGGCCTGGGCGATAGCCCGTGTGCTGTTCGAGCGACACGGCTACCAGGGCGACCGCTCGAACTACGACAACCCCGACAACGCCGACCTCGTGAGCGTGATTGACCGCAAGATGGGTATCCCCATCTCTCTCGGAATTCTTTACGTCCATGTCGCGCGGAGCATGGACTGGGCGGTTGAGGGCTTGAACTTTCCGTCACACTTTCTGTTGCGCCTCGATGGCCAGGGCGAGCGGCTGATTGTCGATCCCTTCGACGACGGCGCTGTGCTCGATCCCCCGGCCTTGCGGGACCTCGCCAAGAAGGTTCTCGGCACCAACGCCGAAATGGAGCGCGCCTGGTTCGAGCCGGCGGGCAACCGAGGCATGCTGATGCGCCTGCAGAACAACATCCGCACCCGTGCCCTGCAGAACGGCGAGCTGGAGCGTGGTGCGGAGATCACCCGCCGGATGATCCTGATCGCGCCGGGGTCAAAGGGCCTGCAGCGCGATCTCGGTATGGTCGAAGCCCATCGCGGCAACGTCGGTGCGGCGATCGAAGCCTTTCACGACTTTCTGGAAACCGCGCCTGCGGGCGCCGAGCGCACGGAGGCCGAGCAGATGCTGTCCAAGCTGCGCCGGGCCCTGAACTGACCATAGAATTCGACGCTCTTTTTCTGTCGCGGGTCCAGTTTGGCATCACGACGGCCTTCCACATCATCTTCCCGACCATGAAGGCCAGCAACAACGACGCTGGCCTCAAGGCGGTCGCCAATGCCATGCCGGCGACTGCTGCGCTGATCGGCTCTCTCTAGGACAACAGACCTACACGAGCTTAGGGCGTTTTTCTGCCCAGGGCCGCGCTTTCTCGACTGCTACGCCGATTCGCAGGACCGTTAGATCGTCAAAGCGGTGACCGACGATCTGGAGCGCGGTGGGCAGTCCTGAGCTGTGTATGCCCGACGGCACCGAAAGGGCGGGGCACTGCGCCACGTTGTTGAACACCAGGGTCATGTCAGACGAGTTCATCTTGCCGTCGGGGCGCATGCCGAGCTGTTCGGCGTCGGAGCTGTTGGCCGAGGGCGCGGGAACCGGTGTTGTCGGGCAGATCAGGGCGTCGTGGGTTTCGAACACCTGGCACAGCTTGTGCCATTGCGCGGTGCGGACAAACTCCAGGCGCTTGAACTCGATCGCGCTGACCTTACGCGCGGCATCGAACATGCCGGCGATCGTGGGATCGAGATCGTCGCGCCGGGTGTCGAGATGTTGCTCGAAGAACGCGGCGAGATAGACGTTCCAGTAGACCAGCCAGGCGTCGACACAATCGGGTGTCCAGCCCAGATCAACCTCCTCGACCACGGCACCGGCATCGCGCAGGGCGGCCGCACAGGCTTCCACATTGGCCGCGACCTCGTCGTCGACGTGATAGATGCCTAAATCCATATCCATGGCGATCCGGAGCCCTGTCACGTCGCCGGGCACCGGACGAGTGATGTCGATCGGGACGGGGTTCGACATGATGTCGGGTTCGAACGGCCCTTGGGCGATGTCCAGGAACAGCGCCGCATCGTCCAGCGTGCGGGCCAGCGGGCCGAAGTGGCTGATGTTGTCGAACACTGTGGGCAGCACGGTCATGGGAATGCGCCCAAGGCTGGGTTTCAGGCCGACGGTGCCGCAGAAGCTGGCGGGAATGCGCACACTGCCGCCCATGTCGGAGCCCTCTGCCAGCGGCACACAGCCCGAGGCCACCGCTGCGCCGGACCCGCCGGACGAGCCGCCCGGCGTTCGCTCCGGGTTCCAGGGGTTGCGGGTTGTGCCCCACAGCGGGCTGTGCGTGAAGCCGTCATGGGCGAATTCGGGCGTCGTGGTCTTGCCGACCATTATCGCGCCGGCGCCCAGCAAGTCCTTCACGATCTGGGCGTCGTCGTCGGGCACGTTGTCCTTGTAGACCACGCTGCCCAGGGTCGTGGTCTTGCCCTTGGTCGGCGTGAAGTCCTTGATCGCGATGGGAACGCCATGCAGAGCCCCCAGCGGGTCGCCGGCCTTCACCGCCGCCTCGGCCGCCTTGGCCTGCTCCAGGGCTTCATCGGGATAAGTGAAGCAGAAGCAGTTCAGCGTGCCGTTGACCTCCTCAATCCTTTCCAGACTGTTTTCAACAATCGCCACCGGCGACTGTTCGCCTGCGGCAATGCGCCGCGCCAGTTCGGTGGCGGAGGTGTAGCAGAGATCGAGATTGGACATGATAAGGACTCCCTTGTCGGCACGATCCCACGCCAGCACGGGCGTCCGGTCAAGTCTGCGCCGTGACACGGCCCCGGCTTCTGGTCTAAACGAAGACCTCTTCTCCCGGTTCCGTGCATGATATCCAGCCCTCTTGATCACTATACCACACTCTGTCGTTCCGGCGAACTCCGCCACGATCCCGTGCAGACTGCAGCCATGGAACGGTTGGACCAGTTGGCGCAGGCCCTTGCGACCCCGGTGAAGCGGGACTGCGGTCTTCTGTCGCGTCTGCTGGGGCGTGATGCCACGGTCCAGACGCCCCGTGGCGTCTACCTCTACGGTGGTGTCGGGCGCGGCAAGTCCATGCTGATGGATCTCTTCTTCGAAACGGCCGTCGTTGAGACCAAGCGCCGTGTCCACTTCCACGCCTTCATGCAGGAGGTCCACCGGACCATACATCAGGAACGCCAGTCGGGCCGACACGACAGCGATCCCGATACGATCGGTGCCGTCGCCGACAAGGTGTCGACGCCGGGCATGCTGATCTGCTTCGACGAATTCCATGTCACGGACATCGCTGACGCAATGATCCTGGGCCGTTTGTTCGAGCAGCTCTTTGTCCGCGGCATTGTTGTTGTGGCGACCTCGAACCGGCACCCCGGCGACCTTTACACCGGCGGGATCAACCGCCAGCTCTTCCTGCCCTTCATCGCGATGCTGGAAGAGAAGCTGGATGTTGTCGCCGTGGAGGCGGAGCAGGACTACCGCATGGCCTTCCTCGCGGAAACCGGACTCTACCACGTCCCCGTGGACGAGGCGGCGACCCGTGCCTTGGATGCCGCCTTTGCCCGGCTTGTCGGCGACGCCGATGTTGAGCCGGCCGAAATCGAGGTTCAGGGCCGTATGCTCCATGTGCCGCAGCAGGCGCGCCAAGTCGCCAGGTTCGGCTTCGACGATCTCTGCAACAAACCTCTGGGCAGCGCCGATTACCTGGCACTTGCCGAAGCGTTCCACACGATCCTTATGGACGGCATTCCCGTCATGAATGCCGACCGGCGTAACGAGGCCAAGCGCTTCGTCACCCTGATCGATGTGCTTTACGAAAATCACTGCGGTTTTCTCTGCTCCGCCGATGCACCGCCTGGCGGTCTCTACATCGCCGGCGACGGTTCGTTCGAGTTTCAGCGCACAGCATCACGGCTCACGGAAATGCAATCGGCGGATTATCACGAAGCCCGGGAAACGGAGGCTGCGTGATTCCTTATGGCCTCAACGGCCCTCAGCCGGGGATTCTACGCCATCAGTCTTCGAGAACTTCCGGCCAGGGAGATGGGCGGGTTGGTTCCACTGCCCGGCTACGCAGCCTAGCCGCGACCGCCGTTCTGGTCGGGGCTGGTGGTCCAGGCGTCGGCGGCGAAGGTGTTGCCGTAGAACTCCATCTGCCGTTTGGCCGCCGTGACGGTGTTGTGCATCAGCATGGCGACAGTCACAGGCCCCACGCCGCCCGGCACCGGCGTGATCCAGCCCGCGACGTCGCTGCAGCTTTCGTAGTCACAATCGCCCACCGTGCGGCCGTTGCCGGCAGCGTCTTCAATCCGGTTGATGCCAATATCGATCACCGCAGCGCCCGGCTTGATCATATTGCCTGTGACCAGTCCGGGCTTGCCGACCGCGACGAAAACGGCATCGGCCTGCCTGCAGTGAACGGCCAGATTGCGGGTCATGTGGTGGCACACGGTCACCGTTGCACCCTCGGCCATCAGCAGAAATGCGATGGGTTTGCCCACGATCTCCGAATGACCAACAACAACGACTTCCAAGCCTGAGAGAGAAAGCCCCGTCTTGCGCAGCATGTGGACCGACGCCATGGCTGTGCACGGGCCAAGCTCGATTTCGTTGTAGACGATGTTGCCGATCGAGGCCGGATGCAGGCCCTCGACATCCTTGAGTGGGTGGATCGCACTCTGCAGGCGCTTGACGTTGATCTGCTCGGGCACTGGGCGCTGGATGATGATGCCGGTCACACGCGGGTCAGCATTCATTGCCTGAATGGCCGCGATCATTTCTGGCTCGGTGATGTCCGCGGGAAAGTCGCGTTCATCGAAGGCGATGCCGATCTTCTCCGCCGCACGCTTCTGGTTGCGGACATAGATTTCAACAGCATCGACATCGCCAATCACAACCGAGATTAGCCTCGGTGCCCAGCCGCCTTCCTTCAGACGCTCTACATCGTCGTTGGAGGCAGCATTCATATCGGCGGCAATACGTTTGCCGTCGAGATCCTTGTGCTTGAGGTTCTCGTCCGCCGTCACACCGCTCTCCAGTTGCCCGGCGCTCTACTGAGCTTCGGACAGCGGAACTGGATCGTTCGACAGCGTGCGGAGATAGGCGATGAGCGAAGCGAGCTCTTCCTCGTCGGAGATGCCGCGGAAGCCCATCTTGGTACCCGGTATATCCGCCTTGGGATCCTTCAGATAGGTCCACAGGCGTTCGAAGGTCCACGTTCGGCCATCCGACGCCATGGCGTCGGAATAGCTGTAACCGTCGAAGGTGCCGATCGGGCGGTCGACAATGCCCCAGAGGTTCGGTCCAACACGGTTGGCGCCGCCTTCCTCGAAGGTGTGGCAGCTCTTGCATTTGCGGGATTCGCTTTCGCCGTCTTCCGGCGACGCAGCGGCGATCATGGCGAGCTCGGCGCTGGCCGACATGGCGGCGTCATCGGTTCCGTCGCCGCTCACCGCGTCCTCGACCATTTCGGCCGCGCTATCCATGGCGTCGCCGGCGTCGTCGACCATGTAGTCCACGGTGTCACCATGCAGCTCCGGATTCTGTGCGGCGATCTCTTCGTCCGTCATGCCCGATGCCTCATCGCCGACCGGCGCCTCGACAGCGGGATATGCCAGCGGTGCGTCGCTCTGGGTGTTGAGCCAGGCAAGCAGCTCGGCGCGATCCTCGGCATCGGTGATACCCTTGAAGTTCATCTTGGTGCCCGGCGCAAAGTCATCGGGATCGGTCAGTAAGGCGTCCAGGTTCTCGAAGGTCCAGGTGTCAGCCACTTCGGCCAGAGCGCCGGAATAGTTGAACCCGTCGCTGTGCTCAACCGGACCGCCCACGATCCCGTAAAGATTCGGGCCCACCTTGTTCTCACCGCCAACCTCAATAGTGTGACAGGTCTGGCACTTCCGGAACTGGCTCTCGCCAGCTGCCGGATCGACGATTGCGGCGAGCAGCGCGGCGACCGACGTCGCCGGGTCGGCCTCATCGGCCATATCGGTGTCGAGGCCACCGCCGACATCCGCATCGGAATGGGCGTCCGCTTCGGTTTCTAGGGCAGCGTGTTCGGGTAGGTCGGGTGCATAGAGAATGTCGCTCAGCTTGCCGATGCCTACAGCCAGAAGCAGCCCGACTAGAAGGCCTGCGGCAATTTTGTTGAACTCGAGCGAATCCATGTGTACCGACCTCGAATAAGAGGGGTTCCGCACCGGATCGCGGAGCCCGGAAAGGCGCGGCGGAGATTAGCCAAGTCACCGTCACGTGTTCAACCCCTAGCCCGTGAAAACCATCGCTTCTGAGGGCGGATTTTGATGTCACCGATTGTCCTGATTCCAGCGCGACTTGCCTCCACGCGCCTGCCTGACAAGCCGCTTGCCGATATCGCGGGTTTTCCCATGATCGTGCATGTTTGGCGGCGGGCCATGGAGGCCTATGTCGGTCCAGTTGTCGTCGCAGCCGCCGAACAGGCCATCGCTGATGCCGTCACGGCCGCCGGCGGACTGGCAGTGCTCACCGATCCCGATTTGCCTTCCGGTTCTGACCGCATCAGTCAGGCTCTATCACGCCTCGACCAGGACGGCCAGTACGACATCATCGTCAACGTTCAGGGCGATCTGCCGACGCTCGACCCCGCTGCGATCAACGATGCCGTCGGTGCTCTTGAGACCTCCCGGGCTGATATTTCGACCCTGGTGACGGAAATTCGGGAAGATCACGAGCGCGAAGACCCCGGCGTGGTCAAGGCCATCGTGGCGTGGGACGATGCGGTCCGGAAGGGCAGGGCGCTCTACTTCACCCGCGCAACGGCTCCAGCGGGTGACGGACCGCTGTGGCATCATATCGGCCTCTACGCGTACCGGCGCAGCGCTTTGGAGCGCTTTGTCACGCTACCAGTCAGTCCGTTGGAACGGCGCGAGAAACTGGAGCAACTGCGCGCTCTGGAAGCGGGTATGAGCATCGCTGTGGCGCGCGTTGACTCGATTCCGCTGGGTGTCGATACTCCCGCCGATCTGGAGCGGGCTCGTTCGCTTCTGGCGCAAGACGCCTGATGCCGCTCAGCAAATGGAACTTCAGACCATGACCGCCGACAACACCATTGCCTTCCAGGGCAAGCCGGGCGCCTATTCGCACCTGGCGTGCCGCGAGACTTATCCTGATATGGACGTGCTTCCTTGCGCGTCGTTCGAAGATGTATTCCATGCGGTCGAAAACGGCGATGCGCGTCTGGCCATGCTGCCGATCGAGAACTCACTGGCCGGCCGGGTTGCAGACGTGCATCTGCTGATGCCGCACTCGTCCCTTCATATTGTCGGCGAACACTTCCAGCGCGTGTACCACCACCTTCTCGGTGTGCCCGGTTCAACCATCGACGGCCTGACCGAAGTCCACTCGCACGTTCAGGCGCTGGGTCAGTGCAGGCGGGCCCTGCGCAGGATCGGCGTGGCGCCGATGTCCCATGCGGACACGGCGGGCGCGGCGCGTGATATCGCTGAAGCCGGTAACGCGGCACATGGCGCCATCGCTTCGGCGCTTGCCGGTGAGATTTACGGTCTCGACGTACTGTCGGCTGGCCTTGAGGATGCCGATCACAACCATACGCGGTTCCTGATCCTGGCACGCGAGGCTGTGGTGCCCGCGACGGATGAGGGGCCGCTGATCACCAGCATGATTTTCCGCGTTCGCAGTGTGCCCGCTGCGCTCTACAAGGCGCTGGGCGGGTTTGCGACCAACGGGGTCAACCTCACAAAGCTCGAAAGTTACATGATCGATGGCTCATTCAGCGCGGCGCAGTTCTACGCCGACGCGGACGGTCATCCTGAGGAACGCCTCATGCGGCTCGCGCTGGAAGAGCTCGAGTTCTACGCCCGCGAGGTGCGTATCCTGGGCACCTACCCGGCGCATCCCTATCGGGCAGAAGCGTCGCGCATCGCAGCGGAAGCTGCCGGGGACGACTGAATCGCAGCCGTCCCGGCCTGTTCCCAGGGATCAGGAGTTCATGTTCCACATGTCGCGGTGCAGCCGCCAGACATCATCGGTGTCCTTCAGTCAGATCACTATGTACTTGTCCGACAGTGCAACGGTGCCGCCTTCGCCGTCCGGCGCCGATAGATGCAGCACATCCACATCAGTTGCTATGTCGCCGGCCTGAACGATCTCTACGGGTTCGAGACCGGTCAACTTCAGCCCGATATCCATGGCGCTCTGCCAGAACGCGGCAATGGCTTCGCGGCCCTGAATGAATTCGGGGCCGGGCGGCAGAAGCTGCGTGGAGGTCGTGTAGAACGAGGCCAACCTCGCGCTGTCTCCAGAGTTGAAGGCAACAATGAACTCTGGCGAGCCTGCATGGATCGCGTCGGAGGCTTCACCTGCAGCGGCCGGGTTTCCGAGTGTTGCAGCAACAGCCAGCATCAGTCTGAGGACAAGTGCTTTCATTTTTGATCTCCCCGCGTGCAGCCGAGATGTTCGGCCATTTCGTGAATCCAACGAACGCTTGCACTGATTCAAGGCTGCGACAACCAGCCCGGCCCGACCCCAGCCGAGCTATGCACCGATTGTAACCGAATGCTCACGAAGTCCTCGCGGGGACGGGGTAGAGTGCAAACCTAGAAGTTGTCCTTGCGCGCCCGCGTTTCGGCGAACACGGCCACCGGATCGGCGCCCGTCATGCCCACCGTCTTCTGGAGCAAGGGGCTTTCGGGGCGAAGGAAGGGATTGGTGGCGAGTTCATCGGCCACGGTCGAGGGCACGGTCGGGATGTCGTTGGCGCGCTTGTCGTCGACCTCCGCCATCCGGCGGACCAGCTCTTCGTTGTCAGGCTCGACCGAGAGGGCGAACCGGCCGTTGGCCTGGGTGTACTCATGGGCGCAATAGACGCGGGTTTCGCCGGGCAGGTTCATGAACTTCTGCAACGAGGTCCACATCTGGGCCGGTGTGCCTTCAAAGAGGCGTCCGCAGCCCATCGCGAACATGGTGTCGCCACAGAAGAGCGCATCGGAATCCGCGAACCAGAACGCGATGTGGCCGCGGGTATGGCCCGGCACGAAGAACACCTTCGCTTCGGCATTGCCCAGCGTGTAGCTGTCGCCTTCATCGACCTCGACGTCGATTCCCGGAATGCGGTCCTGGTCGGCCTTAGGGCCGACAATCGTGCAGCCGGTGGCCTGTTTGATTTCCAGGTTGCCGCCGGTGTGGTCGTCATGATGATGGGTGTTGAGAATATGGGTGATGGTCCATCCCTTGACCTTGGCTGTGTCCATTACGGGGCCTGTGACCGCAGGGTCGACCACGGCCGTGTCACCGGTTTCGGGGCAGTGCGCCAGGTAGACATAGTTGTCCGAAAGGACCGGAATCTGATGAATCTCCAGGCGGCTCATGGCGCTGCTCCGTAGGTTGCTCGTTGCCGGAACCTAACCTCTGGCGACCCATTCGTCGATCAGGCGTCGCGCGATGGAATCGTGCCGCGGCAGCTCGATGTCGAGATCGGGATCGCGCAGCTGATCACGGCTGAACCAGCGGGCTTCAGCCAGTTCGTCATCGTCCAAAGTGATCATGCCGTCGTCGGCCTCCGCATAGAAACCGAGCATCAGGGAGCAGGGATAGGGCCAGGGCTGCGACCCGAAGGAGCGGACGGAGTGGACCGTGATGCCCGATTCCTCTTTCACCTCGCGCACCACGGCCTCCTCAGCCGATTCGCCCGGTTCAACAAAGCCGGCGACGCACGAATGCAGGCGTCCCGGCCAGCCCTTCTGGTGGGCCAGAAGGCAATGATTGTCGTGTTCTACCACCACAATCACCGCCGGATCGGTGCGTGGAAAGTGCAAGATGCCGCAATCGGCGTTGGTGCAGGCGCGAACATGGCCGGCCTCGTGGCCCATGGTGGGGTAGCCACAGGCGCCGCAGAAGCGATGCCGCCGGGTCCAGTGGATCATCCAGGCGGCGTGTGAGAGCAGGGAGGCCTCCCGCCGTACGAGTTGGGTCGCAACGCCATAGAGCTCCTGAAACGCTGCACCGGGGGCAAGACGGGCTGCGTCATCCTCGTCGAGATGTGAGAGATCGAGGGCGAACAGAGCACCGACCTCATCAATTCCCAGAAAGACCGGTTCGGCCGGTGCGCCTTCCAGCAGATGCCAGGCATCTGCGGCCGGGATATGCGCCGCGCTTTCACCATTCAGCAGGCTGAGACCACGCCAGATCGGCACCAGGCGGGCGCCGGGCGAAGCAAGCTGTTGAGTGATCCAGTCGCTGTCCTTGCGCCGTCCTCCGGCCCGTTCGATGGCCTGGCCGCTGTAGTGGGTGAGGTCGGTCATGGTGATCACGTTGGCACGCCGCCCCAAACCGTGCAATTCGCTGCGACTCGTGATGCTGAATCGACCCTCGGGTCTTGCGCCGCACCTTGCGCGGTCGATATTGTCAGCGGTGGAAGGCTGGCCCGGACGGGCTGGCTCGTGAACCCGGTCAGGTCCGGAAGGAAGCAGCCGTAGCGGGATTCACTCGGGTCGAGCCGGTCTTCCATGCCGCCCGCCGGTTTCCCGGCATTCCGGCGCCGCTCCGGGCGGGGCGCAGAGCCCATATGTCATTGGAGCCATGGCAGAGCAGGACGACACCGCCACCGACTACCGCGTACTGGCACGCAAGTACCGGCCGACCAGTCTGGACGGCCTGCGCGGTCAGGACGCCTTGGTGCGGACCCTGCGTAACGCTGTGGCCTCGGGCCGGATTGCCCAGGCCTTTCTGCTCACCGGTGTGCGCGGTGTCGGCAAGACGACCACGGCCCGCATACTGGCCCGTATCCTCAATTGCGTCGGACCTGACGGTTCCGGCGGTGTGACCGCAGAGCCGTGTGGGGTCTGCGAGCAATGCGTCGCGATAGCCGAAGACCGCCATGTCGATGTTCTGGAGATTGATGCGGCGAGCCACACCGGAATCGACAACATGCGCGAATTGCTCGAAGCGGCGCGCTACCGGCCGGTGATGGGCCGCTACAAGATTTACGTCATGGACGAGGTCCACATGCTCTCCAACGCAGCGTTCAATGCGTTGCTGAAGACCCTGGAGGAGCCACCTGAACACCTGAAGTTCGTTTTCGCGACAACCGAGTTGCGCAAGATTCCGGCTACGATCCTGTCCCGCTGCCAGCGCTTCGATCTCAGGCGGATCGACGCTGGAGAGTTGCAGACCTACTTCGCTGAACTGGTTGGCAAGGAAGGTGCGGAAGCTTCCGATGACGCCTTGGCGCTGATCGCCCGCGCGGCGGACGGTTCGGCTCGCGACGGGCTCTCGATCCTCGATCAGGCGATCGCTCAGGGCCAGGGCAAGGTAGCCGAAGACGATGTTCGCGACATGTTGGGGCTGGCGGACCGTGGACTGGTGTTTGACCTCTACGAGGCCGTGATGGGCGGCGACATCGCCAAGGCGCTGGCCAATCTGGACGGACAGTATGCGGCCGGCGTTGATCCCGTCGTGGTGCTGGAAGATCTGCTCGAATTCACCCATTGGCTGACCCGGTACAAGGCCGCGCCGGAAGCGGCGAGCTACGCTGCGCCGGAGTTTGAACGTGAGCGCGGCAGCGCGATGGCGCAGAAGCTCACCGTTCCGCATCTGACGCGCGCCTGGCAGATTCTGCTCAAGGGTATTAACGAGGCCCGCACGGCGCCGAATAGCCTGCAGGCCGTCGAGATGACCCTTGTGCGTGTTGCTCACAGCGCCGACCTTCCGACGCCCGAGGAGGCGCTGAAGACGGTTCTGAACGGTGGAACGTTGCTCAACGCGGCCGGTTCTGCCGCGGCTCCCGCCGCCGCGCCGTCTGTGCCTTCGTCGTCGGCTTCCGAGGCCGTTTCGCTCCCTGAACCGGAACCGGTGGCACCACCACCGACCCCGGCGCCTGCACCCGCTGAAGGTGATCAGGCGTCGATGCCGGCCACGTTCGGAGATCTTCTGGTTCTGCTCGAAACCCAACGTGAGGCGCGTCTGCGGGCGATGCTGCGCGGCAATGTTCATCTCGTGGCCTACGAACCCGGCAAGATTGAGTTCCGGCCCGATGACTTGGCGCCGCCCGAACTGTCACGTGATCTCGCGCGAACCCTGGAAACCATCACCGGCGCCCGGTGGATGGTGGCAATTTCGTCCCAGCCCGGCGCTGACACGATTGTCGAACAGGAAGAGGCGTGGCGCGTGGCGCGCATCAAGGACGCCGAAGCCGACCCCGGGGTTGCAGGCATTCTGGACGCCTTTCCCGGCGCCGAGGTCGTGGCGGTCCACGATCCCGAAGACATCAAGACGGAGAGTACAGGTTCATGAACCTCGCGAAGATGATGAAGCAGGCCCAGGAGCTGCAGGGCAAGATGGCCCAGGTGCAGGAAGACCTGGCGGCTGCCGAGATCGAAGGCAGTTCCGGCGCCGGTATGGTGAAGGCCGTGATGACAGGCAAGCACGAACTACGCAGCCTTTCGATCGACCCGTCCCTGGTGACACGCGATGACACCGAAGTGCTGGAAGACCTGATCGTTGCGGCGGTCAACGATGCCCGAACGCGTGTCGAGGTGCATGTGAAGGAGAAGATGAGCGAGGTCACAGGCGGTCTCAACCTGCCGCCGGGCCTGAACCTTCCCTTCTGATCCATGGGTGGTCCGGAGATTGAGAGACTTGTGGCGCTGCTGGCCCGCCTGCCGGGGCTGGGTCCGCGATCGGCGCGCCGTGCGGTTCTGCATCTCCTGAAAAACAAGGACACGCTTCTGAGCCCGCTGGCGACAGCGCTGGAGCAGACGACGGATGCCGTGAAAGCCTGCCCTGACTGCGGCAACCTCGATACCGCACAGCCCTGCACCGTCTGTACGGATCCGCGCCGGGACCGCAGCGTGATCTGCGTTGTCGAAGAGGTCGGCGATCTCTGGGCGCTTGAGCGGGCAGGGGTCTTCGGTGGCATTTATCACGTTCTCGGCGGCACGCTCTCGGCACTCGACGGGGTCGGCCCGGAAGACCTGCGTATCGCCGATCTTGTTGCGCGCGCCGGGCAGGGTGTGGACGAGATCATCCTGGCAACCAACGCCACGGTCGATGGGCAGACCACTGCGCACTACGTGACCGACAGGCTGGAAGGCAGCGGGGTGCGTATGTCACGCTTGGCCCTGGGTGTGCCGGTCGGCGGCGAGCTCGACTTTCTCGACGAAGGCACATTGGGTGCCGCCCTGAAGGCGCGCCGGGACATCTGATCACAACAGGGATGGTAGAGATGAATCGCACAGGCGGAATGGTTGGTCTTCTTGGTGTCCTGATGACCTTCTCCGGAGGAGCTAGGGCCCAGAGCTTCGATTGCACCAAAGCCACGACGCCGACCGAGCACGCGATCTCTGACAGTCACACGCTCTCCAATCTCGATATGAAGATGGCGACGCTCTAAAGCGTCGTTGAAGAGCTTCCGATGATGATGGGCGCGGGCAGTGACCAGACCGATGCAGCGCAGGCCTTTCTGAGCAAACGAGACGACTGCGGCGATACGATGTCGTGTCTCCAGTCGGCTTATGAAGCCCGCATCACGGACCTTGAAACGACGATCAAGAACGCCATGCAGAACTACTGCAAGGCCATCGAGCTCTGCTGATCAGGATGTGGCCGCGTCGTCGGCCTTTTGTACCACAAGGGCCGTTCCGGCGACCTCTGTCACGGTGACCTGCGTTCCTTCCGGCAGGTCGGGGCCCGTTATTTTCCACGTCGTGTCTGCCACGATCAGCTTACCGGTGCCGTTGACGATCGGCTGGCTCAGGGTGAACTGGCGGTCGATGTACTGGTGGCCGCGCTTGTTGAGCGTGGGATGTTCGCTTTCCTGCGCCTTGGTCTTGAACTTGCGCCACCCGAAGACCGAAACGATGGCGAGTGCCGCATAAACGAAAAGCTGCACTTCCCAGTTCACGCCCGGGATCATGGCGAGCAGACCCACGACAACCGCCGCGGCCGCCAGCCACAGGAAGAAGAACGCGCCCGAGATCGTCAGCTCCAAGATGATCAGCACGATGGCGATGACCCACCAGTGCCAGTAGAGAAGCGTGTCGAACATGATTTCTTCCTACTCTCAGGGATCCCAGGGGCTGTCGGGCTCGGGGCGCAGCGTCATGGGATGTTCGGACGACGGGACCGACGACCGGGTCCGCGGGCTGTTGCGTGACGCGGTGCTGGCCTGGGCCGACGGGATGGTACGTCCTGAAGAACCTCCGCCTCCGCCCCCGAACGCCTCGCGCACAATCTCCGTCACGCTGCCCAGAGCGCCGATGGTCCCGGCCGCCTCCTGCGGCACAAACAGGATCTTCTGGTTCGGTGCATCGGCCAGGGCCTTGAGCGCATCGACATACTTCTGGGCGACGAAGTAGTTGATCGCCTGCAGGTCGCCGCGCTCGATGGCGCCGGAGACATCGCGGGTCGCCTTGCCCTCGGCCTGGGCCCCACGTTCGCGGGCCTCGGCCTCCCGGTAGGCCGCCTCGCGACGGCCTTCGGCTTCCAGAATGGCCGACTGCTTGTGGCCTTCGGCGCGCAGAATGGCCGACTGCTTGTCGCCCTCGGCATCCAGGATGGTCGCGCGCTTGTCGCGTTCGGCCTTCATCTGGCGACCCATGGCGTCAACTAGATCGCGCGGTGGCTCGATGTTCTTGATCTCGACACGGGTAACCTTCACGCCCCAGGTCGACGTCGCCTCATCGACCACACCCAGAATCGTCTGGTTGATCCGGTCACGCTGGCTCAGCAACTCATCGAGCGCCATCGACCCCATCACGGTTCGGATGTTGGTCATGGCGAGGTTGACGATGGCCCGTTGCAGGTCGTTGACCTCATAGGCAGCACTGGCCGGCTCCATGACCTGGAAGAACACCACACCGTCCACAGCCACCATGGCGTTGTCGTAGGTGATGACGTCCTGTTCTGGGACCTCCAGCACGTTTTCCATCACATTGATGCGGGCGCCGATACGATCGATGAACGGCAAGATCACGGTCAGTCCCGGCATCAGGGTGCGGGTGTACCGCCCGAACCGTTCGACCGTGTAGGCGTTGCCCTGCGGGACGATCTTGATCGCCTTGAAGACAAGGATGATCGCGAAGAGTGCAAAGGCTGCGACAACAAATGGCATGGCTCAGCCCTCCACGTTGCGTTGCTGGCGGGCGCTGTCGGCCAGATCGGCGACACCGGCGACACTTCCGATCACCGTTGAGGCCTCGAGCGGCAGGAACAGAACCTTTTCGCCGTGGCTTCGGGCATAGGCGCCCAGCGCGTCGATGTAGCGCTGGGCCACGAAGTAATTGATCGCCTGAATGTTGCCTTCGGCGATGGCCTGGCTCACCTCGTTGGTCGCGAACGCTTCCGCCTCGGCCAGACGTTCGCGCGCTTCGGCGTCGCGGAAGGCCGATTCCCGCTCGCCTTCGGCCTTGAGAATGGCGGATTGTTTCTCGCCCTCCGAACGCAGGATGTCGGCCTGGCGCACACCTTCGGATTCCAGGATGTTGGCGCGCTTCTCACGTTCGGCCTTCATCTGGCGTGCCATCGAGGCCACCAGATCGGTCGGCGGCTGAATCTTCAGGATCTCGATGCGTGTGACCTTCACGCCCCAGACCGAGGTTGCCTCATCGACCACGGTCAGAAGCTTGTGGTTGATGTCGTCACGTTTGGACAAAAGGTCATCAAGGTCCATCGAGCCCATGACGGTTCGTATGTTGGTCATCGAAAGGTTGATGATCGCGCCTTCCAGATCGGTCACCTCGTAAGCGGCCTTGGCCGCCTCCAACACCTGAAAGAACAGGACACCGTCGACCGAGACCATCGCGTTGTCTCGGGTGATGACCTCTTGTTCGGGCACGTTCAGCACCGTTTCCATCATGTTCAACTTCTGACCGACCCGGTCGATGAATGGCACGATGACATGAAGTCCCGGGCTCAGTGTGCGGGTGTACCGCCCGAACCGGACCAGCGTGTACTCGAAACCCTGGCGCACGGTGACCACGGCCATGAAGACCAGAATGATCGCCATGACCGCCAGAACGAGAACGAAGACGGCAAATCCGCCGATGGCTGCGCTATCCAAGGTCACAACTCCCCGTCGTGATGGTCATAGCCCTAGTCCCCGCCCGATTGTTCCACAAGGTGAGGCTTGGCCACAACCGCATCACCGGATTCATCATCCATCTCCAGCTCCGTAATCTTCTCGGCCTTGCCGGCGATCTTGTCGGTCGAGATCTGGATGTCCCGGATATCCTTGGTCGCCTGGCCGAAATGTTTGTCGAGCTTGTCGACGCGATCGCCCAGGCGGCGTACGTCGTCGAGCATGCGGGTCAGCTCGTGCTGGATCAGGCCGGCCTGCTCGCGCATCCGGGCGTCCTTGAGCACGGCGCGGATAGTGTTCAGCGTCGCCATCAGTGTGGTCGGTGATACGATGAAGACTCTGCGGCGGTAGGATTCCTCGACCACGGCCTCGAAGTTCGCGTGGAGTTCCGCATAGACGGCCTCACTGGGCAGGAACATGATTGCCGATTCCGCCGTTTCGCCGGTGATGATGTACTTCTCAGCCATGTCCTTCACATGTTTGGTCACATCGTCGCGGAACTGACGTTGCGCCTTGATCGTCTCATCGGGTGTGGCGGCGTCGCGCAACCGACGGTAGCCGTCGAGTGGGAACTTTGCGTCGACGACGATCGAACCCGGAGGATTGGGCAGATCAAGCAGGCAGTCGGCACGCACACCGGTCGAAAGTGTCGCCTGAAAGCTGTAGGCGCTGGGCGGTAGGATTGTGCTCACCAGGTCAGAAAGCTGCAACTCGCCGAACGCGCCACGGCTCTGCTTGTTGGAGAGAATGTCCTGCAACCCGACGATCTGGGTGCCGAGCGAGGCGATGTTGCGCTGGGCTTCGTCGATCACCGCAAGGCGCTCCTGGAGCTTGCCCATAGTCTCGAGTGTCTGTTGTGTCGATGTTTGGAGAGAGGTGCCGACACGCTGCTGGATCGTGTCGAGACGCTGACCAAGCTGTTCGGTGAGCTTCTTTTCCTGCTCGGCCAATCGCTGGGCCAGAGCATCCTGGCCCGCCTGTCCGGTTTGTGTGATCTGGCTCAGCCGGTCGTTCAGCACGGCCTGACTCGACGCCATCTGGGTTGCTATGTCTGCGACCTGACGGGCCAGTTCGTCATCTTTGCCGTCATGAGAACGGTGGAGATTCCAGATCACAAGCACCGCCAGGCCCGCGATCGCCGCCAGAATGATGATGTCGATGATCTCCACGGGGTCGCGGGGCTCCTGCTGGGGGCTTGATCGGGGTCGAGCGTGGCCTTACCTAAGCCATCGCCGCCCACTATAGTGCGCGGCCCGACAGCAACGAAACGATCTCATCAAACGATCCACCGAACCATGGCTATCCTGCAGATCATCTGGGCTCCTGACCCGCGCCTGAAGGTTGTCTCCGAACCGGTCGAGACGGTCGATGACGATGTGCGCGCTTTGATGGATGACATGCTGGACACCATGTACGACGAACCAGGTGTCGGGCTCTCGGCAATTCAGATTGGTGTGCCCAAGCGGGTTGTTGTGGTCGACGTCGCGCGCAAGGGCGAGGAACCCCAGCCGATCCGGCTAGTGAACCCTGTGATCACGGCCACATCCGAGGAGATAGCGATCTTCGATGAAGGTTGCCTGTCGCTGCCCGAACACTTCGCTGAGGTTGAACGGCCGGCGGAGGTCGATGTCAGCTACATCGATGAGAACGGCGATGCGCAGACCCTGCACGCCGACGATATCCTGTCACGCTGCCTGCAGCACGAGATCGACCATCTGGACGGCATCCTGTTTGTCGACCATCTCTCCGCACTCAAGCGCGGTATGATCCTGCGCAAGCTGACCAAGCAGAAGAAGGCGCGGCTGCGCGACAGCGCGTGACACCTCTCCGCCTCGCCTTCATGGGTGCGGCTCGGTTCGCGGTTCCCGAACTCGAGGCGCTTGCGTTGTCTGCCCACGAGATTGCCGCCGTCTACAGTCAGCCACCCCGACCGGCGGGGCGAGGACGCAAGGAACGGCCCACGCCGGTCCACGAGCGCGCTGACGAATTGGGACTGGCGATCCATACGCCGCTGTCACTCAAAGGTGAGGTCGAACAGGATACGTTTCGGGGCCTGAATCTCGATGTCGCCGTCGTCGCTGCCTACGGCCTGCTGCTGCCGTCAGCCATTCTTGAGGCGCCGCGGCTCGGATGTGTGAACCTTCATCCCTCGCTTTTGCCCCGCTGGCGCGGTGCGGCACCCGCCGCCCATGCCATCCTGTCCGGCGATGCGGAGACCGGCATGACCATCATGCAGATGGACGAGGGGCTCGATACCGGCCCAATCCTTGCCCAGAAGGCCGTTCCGATGCCTCCACGCGCGACCACGGCCAGCTTGGAAGATGAGATGGCCGAATTGGGTGCCACCATGCTGCTTCAGGTCCTCGATGACCTTGCGAAGGGCGCAGCATCATCCCGCCCGCAGGACAACAGCCAGGCGACCTATGCCTCGAAGTTCGCCAAGGACCATGGCCGGATTGACTGGGGCAAGACCTCGGCTGTTCTGGATCGCAAAGTCAGGGCCCTGTCGTCTTGGCCTGGTGCCTTCTTCACGTTGGGCGGCACCACGGTGAAGGTCCTGGAGGCTGAACCCGTTTCAGGGGCCGGTATTGCCGGTACGTTGCTTGATCAAGACATGACCGTCGCCTGTGGTGACGGGGCGCTGCGCCTCGTCACGGTCCAGCGGGCCGGTAAGCCTCGCACGGATGGTGCGTCGTTCCTGCGCGGCCTGCGTCTTGAGCCGGGCGCCAGACTGGCCTGAGATCATGCCGCGTTACCGTCTTACCATCGAATATGACGGCACCGGTCTCGTTGGCTGGCAACGGCAGGACAACGGGCCCTCGGTGCAGCAAGCTCTTGAAGAGGCGTTCACCGCATTCTGCGGGGAGTCCGTGACGCTGTCTGCCGCCGGGCGGACCGATGCCGGTGTGCATGCTCTGGGGCAGGTGGCCCATGTCGATCTCGACCGGGACTGGCCTGCCGAGACGGTGCGCAAGGCGGTGAACCAGCATCTGCGGCCGCAGCCGATCAGCATTCTGGATGCTGCAGAGGTCGACGAGGAGTTTCACGCGCGGTTTAGCGCCGTCGAACGCGCCTATCTCTACCGTATCATCAGCCGCCCTTCGCCGTTGGCGTTGGAGCAGGGGCAGGCCTGGCACGTACCGCGTCTGCTCGACGCAGGGGCGATGCATGAGACCGCCCAGGTACTGGTCGGCCACAACGATTTTTCGACCTTTCGGGACGCGCAGTGTCAGGCGAAGTCGCCGGTGAAGACGCTGGACGAGCTCACCGTCGGACGTACCGGTGAGTTGATTGAGGTTCGAGCCCGAGCGCGATCCTTTCTGCACCGCCAGGTCCGTTCGATGGTCGGTTCTCTCATGCATGTGGGTGAGGGCAAGTGGTCCGCCGCAGACCTTAGGGCCGCGCTCGAAGCCCGCGATCGTGCCGCCTGCGGTGTCATCGCACCGGCCTGCGGGCTCTATCTGGTCGAGGTGGGATACCGGTGACGCGGGCCATCCGTTGGGCCGAGCGAAACAAACTGATCAGTCCCGATAATCCGGCTCTTCCTCGTCGAGGATTTCCTTCAGCGCCTTGAAGTGGTTCTTGGTGAGGTCCGGGTACTCCTGCCACTGCTGTGCCGTTTTGGCTGCAACAGCGTGTGAGACGACAGACAGCTCCCGGCCGGTCTGCATGGCGGTAATCAGGGTCTCTGCGGCGCGTTCGAAATGATAAAGGTCGTCGACGGCCTGGGCGACATCAGGACCCAGGACCATCAGGCCGTGGTTACCCAGAAGCAGGATCGGCTTGTCGCAGGCAAGGCCCGCCACCCGTTCGGCTTCGTCGCCCACGCCCATACCGTCGAAGCCGAGGTCATAGGCGATGCGTTCGTAGAACCGCATCGTGTTGTTCTCGATCGGTAGCATCGTCGGGTCTTTCAGACTGGCGAGTGCGGTGGCGTACTTCGAATGGACATGCAGGATCACGCGGGCATGGGGTACGCGACGGTGAACGCCGCCGTGGAGTGCCCAGGCGCTGGGATCGGGCGCATCGGGCCGCTCCATGACGCTGGGGTCATTGGCATTGGTCAGCAGCAGCTCACTCGCACTTATGCGGCCGAAGTGACGGCCACGCGGATTGACCAGAAACTCGCTACCGTCGTCGTTGACCGCGATGCTGAAGTGGTTCGCCACGCTCTCGTGCATGTTCCAGCGCGCGGTCCATCGGAAGGCGCAGGCCAGATCGATCCTGGCCTCTCGGTGGTCCATATCCGCATGGGTCGCGGCGGCGAGGGTGCTGACAGCCATTGCATAGTCCTCCAGTCAGGGCGGTTTGTTATGATTCTGCCGCGTTGACGGAAAATTCAAGCGCTCAGGGCTGCATCATCAGGGCGACGATCACCATGTCGATCATCTTGGCGATAAAGATCAACCCCGCGGCAAGCCAGGTGCTGGCACCCAGGGCGATCCGTGCGATGGCCCAACCGTAGAACAGGACAAAGACAAAGATGGGCATATGAAGTGCGCCCAGTGTGTTGGCGCCGATCAAACCGGCATGGCCCATGAACTCCATGACCAGAAGGGGCTGGGCGACAAGGGCGCCCGACCAGTTGAACGCGATGATGTAGCCGATATAGCGCTGCGTGAGCTCGAACTGGCGTGCAACAAAGGCTGCCACGATCGGAAAGATGATCCAGCTCAGGATGTAGCCCAGGGTCGCCAGAACCGCATTGGGTTCCCATAATGGCGCGCCCTCCGGTGCGGGGGCCGGCCAGATGATGGCGACGAGGAAGTAGGGCAGTGCGACCACTGCGGCAAAGAAGGATCGCCAGAAGCCATCGATCGTGACGGTGAAGTGATCCATCGCATTCGGATCGAGAAAGATCAGCTGCCAGGCGCCCTGAAGCGAGGAGGAGATCTCTTGACCGCTGGGGATCACGCCGCGAAGTACCGTTCCAGCACGGCCTGGTAGACATCGGTCAGGCGATGAAGCTCTTCAACTGCGATGCGTTCGTCGACCTTGTGCATAGTCTGCCCGATCAGTCCGAATTCGGCGACCGGGCAGTGATCCTTGATGAACCGGGCGTCCGATGTGCCGCCGGTGGTGCTGTACTCTGGCCTGATGCCCAGCACGCCCTCGGCGGCATCGGCGATCACCACGGCAAACTCGTCGGGCTCGCGCAGGAAGGACTCACCGGAAACCGTCACGGCCAGATCGACATCACCGTCGGCTTCGTCGCAGACCTTCTGAAGGTGCTCGGTCAGGCTGGCGCCGGTGTGGTGGTCGTTGAAGCGGATGTTCACAGCGGCCACTGCCTCGGCGGGGATGACGTTGGTGGCCGGATTGCCGACATCAAACGTCGTTGTCACAAGGGTCGAAGGCTGAAAGTGCTCGCTGCCTTCATCCAGCGGCGTGCTGTTGAGCTGGTGCAGAATGCCGACCAAACGGCCGATGGGATTGTCGGCGAGATGCGGGTAGGCCGAATGGCCCTGCGTGCCGCGCACAGTGATGCGCGCATTCAGTGAGCCACGCCGGCCGACCTTGATCATCTCGCCCAGGGCCGTGGGGTTGGTTGGCTCGCCGACCAGGCAGGCATCCAGGGTCTCGCCACGCTCTTTCAACCAGTCCAGAACCTTGCGGGTGCCGTTCACGGCCGGACCTTCTTCATCACCTGTGATCAGAAGGCTGATGCTGTGTTCGTCTGATGCCGAAGCCAGAAAACGTTCCGTCGCCGACACGAAACAGGCGATCGCTCCCTTCATGTCGCAGGCACCGCGTCCGATCAGAACGCCGTCCTTCTGCGCTGCCTCGAAGGGGTCGACCGACCAGGCCGAGACATCCCCGGGGGGAACCACATCGGTGTGTCCGGCAAAGCAGAAGTTGCGCCCGGTTGTGCCGCGACGCGCATAGAGATTGTCGACCTCCTCGGTCCCAACCTCTGCAAAGGGCAGGCGATGGCAAGTGAAACCCAGGTTCTCGAGGGCTTGCTGCAGCACATCGAGCGCCCCGGCATCGGCCGGCGTCACACTGGGCCGCCGCATCATGGCAGCTGCCAGCTCGACGGGGTCGATGGCGGAAGACATCAATCGCGCAGAAGGTCGTTGATCGAGGTCTTGGCGCGGGTCTTTTCGTCAACACGCTTGATGATCACGGCACAATAGAGCGACGGCCCGCCCGGTTCCTTGGATGGTAGCGATCCCGGAACAACCACCGAGTAGGCCGGCACGCGGCCCATGTGGATCTCACCGGTGTTGCGGTCGACGATCTTGGTCGAGGCACCGATGAACACGCCCATCGAGATCACGGAGCCTTCCTCGACGATCACGCCTTCGACGACCTCGCTGCGAGCGCCGACAAAGCAGTTATCCTCGATGATCACTGGCGAGGCCTGCAATGGCTCCAAAACTCCACCCAGTCCGGCACCGCCGGAGATGTGGCAGTTCTTGCCGACCTGCGCACAGCTTCCCACGGTGGCCCAAGTGTCAATCATGGTGCCGCTGTCGACGAAGCCGCCAATGTTCACGAAACAGGGCATCAGCACCACGCCGGGAGCGATGTGGGCGGCACGACGGACGATGGCGTGCGGTACGGCACGAAAACCGGCAGCTTCGAAACGGGCTTCGTCCCAGCCTTCGAACTTGTTGTCGACCTTGTCGTACCAACTTGCGTTGCTGCCCGGCGCGCCAGGGATCACCTTGGTCGGGGTCAGGCGGAAGGAGAGCAGCACGGCCTTCTTGAACCACTCGTTGACGGTCCAGCCATCGGCGCCGGGCTCGGCGACACGACGTTGGCCGCTGTCGAGCAGGTTCAGGGCCTCGAAGACCGCGTCACGGACTTCGCCCTTGGTGTCGCCGCTCACCTCGGCACGGTTTTCCCAGGCTGCGTCGATGATGGATTGCAGATTGTCGGCCATGGCGCGATCCCCTTGTGTGCGGCGCGCACTGATACCCCCGGCAGAGCGGCTGTCAACCGTCGCCAGAAAAATCTGGCTGTGCGGATTGGTGCGCCCGTTGGAACGGCTCGAGCGCACGACATCGTGCGTCGATCTCCGAGAGCAGCGGATAGGGCGCCAGATCGACGCCGAATCCGCGGGTGTTGTCGAGCTGGGGCACCAGATGAAGATCGGCCCAGCCCGGCGTGTCACTGAAGCAGAACGGTGTCGGCGTTTCACGCGCTTCCAGGCTGGTCTCCAGCGCGCGCAGGCCCAGATCGAGCCAGTGGTGCAGACAGGCCTTGAGCCCGTCTTCACCGGCATTGAGGTCCCTCTCCACAAAAGCTCGCACGCGGGTGACGGTCAGGGCATGCATTTCGGCTGCAATATGAGCGCCGAACGAACGGGCGCGCGCACGATCCACGGGATCGGCGGGCAACAGGTTGGGTTCCGGATAGCGTTCTTCAAGAAACTCCAGAATGGCCGATGATTGGGCGAAACACCGGCCATCGATCTCAAGCGTCGGCATCAGGCCCTGCGGGTTGATTGCTTGGTAGGCGCCCTTGAGCAGCGAGCCTACGGGCACGTACTCGTAATCGAGCCCCTTGAGATAGAGGGCGATGCGCACGCGCTCGCCGGCGGAGTTGCGGAATCGGGTGTAGAGTTTCATGAGGTCACCGCCTGTCGAAGTGCTGGACTAGATCGACCAGCCACGGGGTCAGCTCGTGGGCGCGGAAATCGATGTAGCCTTCATCGGCGCCGGATTGCGCATAGTTGCTGTCACCCTCGATCCAGACCGTGGCCATGCCCCGGTCCTTCGCGGGCTTCAGGTTCCGCGCAATGTCTTCGAAAAACGCGGCGCGACTCGGCTCGATGCCATGGACGTCGACCAGCGCGTCATAGACTTCCGGTTCAGGCTTGGGCTTGTAGTCCGAGGCCACGATGTCGAAGACGGTATCGAAATGATGACCCACGCCAAGCCTGTCCATCGCACGTTCGGCATGGGGGATGTCGCCATTGGTGAAGATCAGCTTGCGCCCGGGCAGTCGGCGCAGGGCGTCGTCGAGGTCTGGATCAGGTGGAATTGGCGAGTAGTCGACATCGTGGACATAGGCCAGAAATTCTTCCGGATCGCAGTTATGCAAGGTGACCAGACCGTTCAGGGTCGTCCCGTGGTCCAGAAAGTACTGTTTCTGTAGACTGCGCGCCTCGGTTCGCTCCAGGTTCAGGAAGTCGGCCACGAAGTCCGTGATCCTCACTTCGACTTGATCGAAGAGGCTGTGTTTTGCGGCATAAAGCGTGTTGTCGAGATCGAAGATCCAGGTGTCGACCCCGGCCAGCCTGTCTAAGGCCGTCTTCACGCGTCGATCTTGGTTCCGGTGCCGTCCGCGGTGAACAGCTCCAGCAGCAGAACATGGGGGATGCGGCCATCGAGCACATGGGCGGCCTCGACCCCGTTCTCAAGCGCCTTCATGCAGGTCTCCAGCTTAGGGATCATGCCGCCGGTGATGGCATCGGTCGCAAAGAGCTCTTTGGCTTCGGCACGGCTCATCTCGGAGATCAACTGGCCGTCGCTGTCGAGCACACCGGCGATATCGGTGAGCATCAGAAGCTTGGTGGCGTTGACCGCTTCGGCGATCGCGCCCGCCGCTGTGTCGGCGTTGATGTTGTAGGTGTCTCCGTCGCGGCCCACGCCGATCGGGGCAATGACCGGAATCGCGTCGGAGTTCTCGAAGATTCGGAAGATCTCAGCGTTCACCTTCTTTGGCTCGCCGACGAAGCCGAGATCGAGAATCTCCTCGATGTTCGAATCGGGATCACGCTTCGTCCGGCGCAGCTTGCGCGCCTCGATTAGGCGCCCGTCCTTGCCTGAGATGCCGATGGCCCTGCCGCCCTCTTC
Organism: Rhodospirillaceae bacterium; assembly: GCA_002722885.1. GTDB lineage: Bacteria > Pseudomonadota > Alphaproteobacteria > SP197 > SP197 > SP197. The sequence goes on along the minus strand of PBNE01000008.1, from coordinate 30,606 downwards.
GTTGATCGCCGTGACGATCTGTTTGTTGATCGATCCGGCCAGGACCATTTCCACGACGTCGACCGATTCGCGATCCGTCACGCGCAGCCCGTCGACGAACTCGGATTGGATGTTCATCTTCTTGAGCATGGCGCCGATCTGGGGGCCGCCGCCGTGCACGATGATCGGATTGATGCCGACCTGCTTGATCAGCACTATATCCCTTGCAAAATCACGGGCCAGCTTGTCGTCGCCCATAGCGTGACCGCCGTACTTGATAACGAAGGTATGGCCGGAGAACTGACGCAGATAGGGCAGGGCCTCGCCGAGGGTGTGGGCGGTCCTCAACCAGTGCTTGGTGACCCCGAAGTTCTTGCCGGCGATGTCGCGTTTGTCCATGGCCATGGTTTATCGCATTCCGGAGAACGAAGGGAACCATTCCTTCGTGGGCATTGTCCTATTGGCCGGATTCGGCCAGGGCAGCGATTTCGTCGCGCAGATCAGCCATCCCCGCACCCGTGCGGGAACTCGTCGTCACGATCCGTGGAAAGGCGGCGGGGCGACTGCCGAGCTCTGCTGCCGTCCGCTCGAGAATTCCCGGTAGCTCGGTCTTCTTCACCTTGTCCGCCTTGGTCAGGACCAGCTGGTAGGTCATGCCGATGATGTCGAGGTGTTCACAGGCCTCGCGGTCGTTGTCTGTCGGGCCACGGCGGGCATCCAGCAACAGACAGACGCGGCGCAGGGTCGAGCGGCCCATCAGGTAGCTGTCGACTGTCCGGGCCCAGCTGCCGACCTCGGCCTTTCCGGCCTTGGCGTAGCCGTAGCCTGGCAGATCGATCAGGTGGATCCGATCGCCGAGATCGAAAATGTTGACGGACCGGGTCCGGCCGGGCGTCTTTGACGCATGTGCAAGGTCCTTGCGGTTCGTCAACGCGTTGATCAGCGACGACTTGCCGGCGTTCGAGCGACCGGCGAAGGCGACTTCGGGCAGGGTCGGTGCGGGCAGGGCGCGGGGTGTCGGCGCTGCCGCCACGAACCGGCAGGGCTGTGCAAACAGCAGGCGGCCTGCACCGGGCACAGGGCCGTCGCTGCTTGATGGGTCTGTCATGCCGGGGCTGGCGTCAGGCCAGGGGCCTAGGTGACGCCTTCCTTCCTCATGATGAAGTACTGCTGGCCGACCGAAAGCAGATTGTTCCATGTCCAGTAGATCACCAAGCCCGCGGGGAAGGTCGCGAAGATGAAGAGGAAAATCAATGGCATGAACAGGAAGATCTTGGCCTGCATGGGATCAGGCGGCTGCGGGCTGATCTTCTGCTGCAACCACATGGTGCATGACATCAAAAGCGGCCAGGCGCCGATCAGAAGGAAGGCCGGCAGGAACTGCGAAGGATCGAACGGCAGCAGGCCGAACAGGTTCCAGATCACCGTGGGATCGGGTGCAGAGAGATCCTCGATCCAGCCGTAGAACGGGGCGTGGCGCATTTCGATGGTGACAAACAGCACCTTGTAGAGGGCAAAGAAGACCGGAATCTGCACCAGAATCGGAAGGCAGCCCGACGCCGGGTTGACCTTCTCCTTCTTGTACATCGCCATCAGTTCCTGCTGCATCTTCGGCTTGTCGTCCTTGTAGCGCTCGCGCATCTCCTTCATCTCGGGAGCCAGCTTCCGCATCTTGCTCATGGCCTTGTAGGACTTGTTGGCCAGTGGGAAAAACAGCAGCTTGATGATGACGGTCAGCGCCAGGATCGCGAGACCGAAGTTCCCGATCAGGCCTTTGAGCCAGAGCAGCACAAAGAAGATCGGCTTGGTCATGAAATAGAACCAGCCGAAGTCGACCGAACGGTCGAACAGCGGAATGTCGTACTGCTCGGCATAGGCATCGAGCTCGGTGACGACCTTGGCACCGGCAAACAGCAGATCTTCGGTGGAGGCCGTGGCGCCAGGATCGACCGTCACCGCACTGCGCAGATAGTCGGCCTGATATGTGTCGATGGTGCCGTTGCGCAGGTTGTGCAGGAAACGGCCCTTGAAGCTGTCGCCCTGGTCGGGGATCAGCGCGGTCTGCCAGTACTTGTCGGTGATACCCAGCCACCCGTTGGTGCTGTCATAGGTTATCGGGTTGGGCTCTTCGAGATCGTTGAGGTCGTCGTAGTCGACCTCTTCCAGCGTCTCGTTGAGCACGCCGATCAGACCCTCATGCAGAATGTAGAAGCCCAGAATCTCAGGTGTGTTGTGGCGGTTAATCAGACCATAAGGGAACAGCGTGACCGCCGCGCCGCCGCTGTTGGTCACACTCTGGTTGACGGTGAACATGTACTGATCGTCAACCGAGAGGGTGCGTTCGAAGGTGAGGCCCTGGCCATTGTCCCAGGTCATTGTGACCGGCGTATCGGGCGTGAGCGTCGATCCGCTGGCCTGCCAGACCGAACTGTTGTCCGGCACGACGACACCCGATTCCTCGGCCAGCCAGCCGAACTCGACAAAGTACGGTGAAGGGCCGTTCGCGGGCGAAAGAAGCACGACCTCCGGTGAATCCGGATCCACCCGTTCGTGGTACTTCACCAGGGTCAGGTCATCGATCCGGCCACCGGTCAGTGCGATCGAGCCATGCAGGCTGGGTGTGTCGATGGTGATGCGTTCAGAGAGCGCCAGGGCTTCTCCACGGGTCAACTGAACGTCGGGAAAATTGGCCTCGGCCTGGGCGTCTTCGAGGCCTTCGACGCCGGAAAGCTCAGGCAGGGTCGGATCGCCACCCTGTTCGGCAGCCAGTTGCTGCTGGCGTTCCAGGGCCTCCTGCTCCTGCTGGATGCGCGGAAGCTCATAGAAGAACTGCCATCCGACGAACATCAGGACGATGATCGCCATGGCGAGCCAGATGTTTTTTTGGTCCGGTTGCATCAGTGGCTCCTCAGCGTCGCGGCGCCTTGAACGGCGGCTCTTTCGGCGGGCAGGTCGGGAACGGGGTCATAACCGTGGCCGCCCAGCGGATGACAGCGGCCAACACGTTTCAGTGCCAGCCAGCTGCCGCGCCATGGGCCATGGCGCATCACGGCCTCCTCGGCGTAAGCCGAACAGGTCGGCAGATAGCGGCATGACATCGGTGTGAACGGCGAGATGCCGTAGCGATAGATCGCCAGAAGCGCGCGCAGAACAAGGAGAACCAGACGCGTCATGCGCGGGACCTTTCGGTTCGGCTCAAACGCTTCAAGGCAGTCTCCAGATCCTGTCGCAGGTCTGCGAAGTTGCGCTCTGGCGTGGCTTGCCGGGCGATCAGTACGTAGTCGGTCCCATCCATACCTTGTTCGGGCAGCATGGTCTCCACCAGGGCCTTCAGTCGTCGCCGTGCGCGATTGCGCAACACGGCATTGCCGACCTTACGGCTGGCCGTGAAGCCAACACGCGGGTCGATTCCGCCATCGGGGCGGGGACAAGCCTGCACCACCATACCCGGCATCACGGCCTTTTGCCGTGCTGCGGCCACTCGAAGGAAATCCCGCCTTCGCTTCAGACGCACAAAGGCTCCAGGCATGAAACTCAGGCTGACAGGCGCTTGCGACCCTTGGCGCGCCGGCGCGCGAGCACAAGGCGGCCGCCGACAGTGGCCATGCGGGCGCGGAAGCCGTGGCGGCGCTTCCGGATGATCCGGCTGGGCTGAAAAGTGCGCTTCACCGTCAATTCTCCATGAAATCTACCGCACAGACGAGGGGTCTGCACGGGCGGCGCTGTATAGGTGACGGCCCGAACCGTGTCAATCACGACCGTGATACCTCGTCACCTGTCATCACAAACGATTGACGCAGCCTTTTGGCGACGCCAGGCCATCCTCATAGTCTCATGCGTGACGGGGCGCAATTCACCGGTGGGAGGCGATTGCGGCAACAGTTCAGATGTGATCGAGGTTCAACGTATGACCGATCAGGACAATATGACGCGCGGAAGTTCAGGCGGCAGGCTCAAGAAGCTTCTGCCTCTGGCGATTCTGGTGGCGATTCTCGTCACGTTCTTCGCAGTCGGCGGCCATGAGTATCTGACGTTCGACACGCTGCAGGCCAATTACATGGACCTTCAGGGTTTTGTTGAGAGCAACTTCCTTGTGGCAATGTTGCTCTACATCGTCGCCTACACCATCACGACCTCTGCTTCGTTGCCGATTGCGTCGCTGCTGACCGTGGTCGGCGGTTTTCTGTTTGGCTGGTTCTTCGGCACCATCTTTACGGTGATCGGCGCCACCATGGGGGCCACAATCCTGTTCACGGCAGCGCGTACGTCCTTCGGTGATGCATTGCGCGAAAAGGTGAATCCTTATGTCGGGCGTATGGAAGAAGGCTTCCACAAGGATGCCGTCAGCTACCTGCTGTTCCTGCGTCTGATGCCCGTGTTTCCGTTCTTCGTCGTCAACCTTGTTCCGGCGTTCCTGGGCGTGAAGACGCGACTGTTTGTCGCCACAACCTTCATCGGCATCATCCCGGGTACGGCGGTCTATAACTTCATCGGCAGTGGACTGGGCGATATCTTCGCCAGCGGCCAGGAATTCTCGCTGCATAACGCGATCAATCAGGAGATTCTGATCGGTCTGGTCGGCCTCGCTATCGTGGCCCTGGCGCCCATCGTCTGGCGCAAGGTCAAGGGCCGCCAGGACGGCGCTGCGGCGACCTGATACCTGCCGGCGCAAAGCGGACTATCCTTTCCATCCCTTTGTGAACACGACCAGGAGAACTCCATGGCCGAGAAGATGTTTGATGTCTGCGTGATCGGCGCAGGGTCCGGTGGCCTCTCCACCGCCTACGGCGCCAGCCACATGGGCGCCGATGTGGCCCTGATCGAAGGCCACAAGATGGGTGGCGACTGCCTGAACTTCGGTTGTGTGCCGTCCAAGGCGCTGCTGGCCGCCGGGCATGCCGCGCATGCCATGCGCCACGCCGGCCGGATCGGCATCAAGTCCGTGGAGCCAGAGGTCGACTTCGAGGCCGTGAACCGGCACATCAAGGATGTGATCGCCACCATCGAACCCAATGATTCGGTCGAGCGTTACCAGGGTTTCGGCATTGACGTGATCACGGCTCATGCTCGCTTTACCGGTCCGGATAAGGTTGAGGCCGGCGGCCGCACGATCCGCGCACGCCGCTTTGTTGTCGCAACGGGCAGCCGTGCGGCGGTGCCGCCGATCCTGGGACTCGATCAGGTGCCGTTTTTCACAAACGAGACGATCTTCGACAACACCCAGAAGCCGGACCATCTGGTCATCATCGGCGGCGGTCCCATTGGCTCGGAGATGGCCCAGGCCCACCGCCAATTGGGTTCGCGGGTCACGATCGTCGACATGGGTCCGATCCTTCCCAAGGACGATCAGGAACTGGTTGCGGTGGTCAAGCAGAGCATGCTCGACGACGGTGTTGAACTGGTCGAGAACGCGGCCATCAAGGGCGTGTCGGGCGGTGCCGGCGCCATCACGATCAGCTATGAGCGCGATGGTGTGGAAGGCAGGGTCGAGTGCTCACACCTTCTTGTGGCCGCCGGGCGTCAGCCTAATGTCGATGATCTCGGTCTGGAAACGGCGGATGTTGAGTATGACCGGCGTGGGATCAAGGTCGATAACCGGCTGCGCAGCTCGAATCGCAGGGTCTACGCCATAGGCGATTGCGCCGGGGGATTCCAGTTTACCCATCTCGCCAACTATCATGCCGGCATCATCATCCGGAACGTGCTGCTGAAAGTCCCCGCCAAGGTCAATCTTTCGGCGCTGCCCTGGGTGACCTACACCGACCCCGAGATGGCCCATGTCGGCCTGACTGAGGCGGATGCAAAGAAGCAGCACGGTGAGGTCACGGTGCTTCGCTTTCCCTATCACGAGAACGACCGGGCGATCGCCGAGCGTCGGACCGAGGGTCTTGTGAAGGTTGTCACCACGAAAAAGGGCAAGGTCCTGGGGGCGTCGATTGTCGGCGCCAACGCGGGTGAGCTGATCCAGCCATGGATCCTCTCGATCTCGGCTGGCCTCAAAGTAGGCGCCATGGCGGGCATGATTTCGCCCTATCCCACGATGGGCGAGATCAACAAACGGGCCGCGGGGTCGTTCTACACGCCCAAGGTGTTTGGCGACGGCATGAAACGCGTCGTGCGATTCTTGCGCCACCTTGGCTGACATTGGCACGATTCAAACAGCGGATAAACTGGACTAGGCTGCCGCCATGGCAGGCTCCCGCATCGATATGCCCGGATTCTGGCGTGGCCTCTCGGCCCGCCTCGTGGTGCTCACGATCATCTTCGTGATGGTGGCCGAGGTGCTGATCTTTGTGCCGTCGATCTCCCGGTTTCGTGTCGATTACCTGCAGGAGGCCATCGATGCGGCCTATCAGGCCACCCTGACCGTGCGTGCGGCGCCTGACGGCCGGGTCACCCCGGAGCTCAAGGCTGAACTTCTCGACTATATCGGTATTCAGTCGGTTGGCCTGAAGCTCGAATCTGTTTCCTACCTCATGTTGGGCATGCCGGAACCGGTCGAGGTTGCCTACAACCTCTCAGACCAGTCGGTCCCGGTTCTGATCATCGACGTTTTCCGAACGCTGGCAGGCCCCGACGACGGGATCATTCGCATCGCCGGTCAGCCTCGTGCTGTGGCCACCGACGCCTGGATCGAACTCACCATGGCTTCCGGTCCGCTCAAATCCGCGATGATCGATTTTTCGTGGCGTATTCTCGGTCTTTCGATCTTCATCTCGGTTATCACCGCCGGTCTCGTCTTTTTCGCCCTGCAGCGCATGATGGTACGTCCGGTCCAGCGCCTCACGGAAGATCTGATCGCCTTCCGTGAGGCGCCTGAGGATGTGTCCCGGACGATCGAGATCACCAACCGCAGCGATGAGATTGGCATCGCACAGCGGGAACTGGCAGAGATGGAACGCGGATTGCGCCAGTCCCTGCGCCAGCGCACGCGGCTTGCTGCCGTCGGTTCGGCAGTCAGCAAGATCAGTCATGACCTGCGCAACATTCTCGCTACAGCCGCCCTGGTTTCTGATCGCCTCAGCATGTCAGGCGACCCCGAGGTGCAGCGCCAGGCGCCTGTGGTGCTGGCTGCAATCGACCGCGCTGTGAAGCTCTGCCAGGACACCTTGCGTTATGCCCGGGCCGACGAACCTGATCTTCACTTCAACCGGTTCGAGCTGGCGCCGCTGATAGATGACGTCTCCAACGCTCTTGTTGGCAGCGGTATGACGGCTGCGAGTTACAGAAATGCGGTCGACGCCGCGGTGGTGGTTCATGCCGACCGTGACCAGATGTTCCGTGTCCTGTTCAATCTCTCCCGCAATGCCGCAGAAGCGATGGGCGACGAAGGCGGCTCCATCACCGTCGAGGTTGGCCGCATCGAAGGTGGTGTCACGATCGATCTGACGGATACCGGCCCCGGCATCCCCGCACGTGTGCAAGCGGAGCTCTTCGAGGCGTTTGCGGAAGGTGCCAAGGGTACCGGACTTGGACTGGCGATCTCCCGCGAACTGACACGGGCCCACGGCGGTGATCTCACTCTGATCCGCAGCGATGAGACGGGAACCCGATTCCGGATCAGCCTGCCTGATCGAGCCTGAGACAGACGAACTTCAGATAAGCCGATTCGGGAAGCTGCATATGGATCGGGTGATCCGGCCCGGCACCTGTGTTTCGCATTACCATGCCTTCGCGCCCGGCGTCCTGCACACCACGGAGAACCTGAAACAGAAACGCATCCCGGTCGACGTGATGCGAGCAGCTTGCCATGGCGAGATAACCACCCGGCGCCACCAGTTTCGCCGCCATGCGGGTAAGCTTGCGATAGCCGCGAATGCCCGCGCCAAGGTCCTTCTTGCTGCGTGCGAAGGCCGGGGGATCACAGATCACGATGTCGAACAGCTCTGCCCTGTCACGACGACGCTGGAGATTCTCAAAGGCGTCGGATGCCGTCGTGCTGCAGCGCGCGGCAACGTCGTTGGCAACGGCGGCCTCCATGGCGTGGGCCAGGCCGACTTCCGACCTGTCGACCATGTCGACCGACGCGGCCCGGTGGGCTGCACAGGCGATCCCGAAGCCGCCGGTGTGCGTGTAGACGTCCAGAACCGAGGCGCCCTCGGCGAGTCGAGCCATAAAGGCGCGGTTGTCGCGTTGATCGAAGAACCAGCCGGTCTTCTGCCCCGCAATCGGACTGGCCCGATAGTTAAATCCGTTCTCCAGGACATCGATGCCTTCGGTGGGCGCACGCCCTACGATACGCATCGAATCTTCAAGGCCTTCCAGCTTTCGAACGGGGCTGTCGCCGCGCAGGATGACCGTGGCGATACCCAGTTCGTCCATCAACGCGCCCGCGAGATCGTCGCCGAGTCGGTCCATGCCCGCCGTGTTGACCTGGCAGACAGCGAGATCGCCAAACCTGTCGATGGCCAGGCCGGGAAGGCCGTCGGCCTCGGCATGCGCCAGCCGATAGTATGGCACGTCGAACAGCCGATCGCGCATCTGGGCAGCATGGCGAACGCGCTCCGCAAGGTCCGCGCGGTCGATCCGGGCATGGGGTGACCTGCTCATGACCCGTGCCGCGATCAGGGAATGCGGGTTGAACATGGCAACGCCGCGCTCTTCACCATCGGCGGTCTTGAGGCACACAATACCGCCGGGCGGCAGCGCTTTGGTCTCGGCATCCATCGCGATTTCGTTGGAGAAGGCCCAGGGATGACCGTGGGACAGGCGCTTGTCGGCGCCCGGCCGCAGCCGGACTTCGGGGTAACGTTCGCTCATTGTGGATTCCTGACGCGGGTTGAGCGGCCTTCTAACAGAGCAATCGGATGCTGGCGAGGCGATCAGTGACCCAGGGCTGTCCCCTCGCGCCGTGGATCGGCGCCCCCGCTGATCACACCATTCTCGATAAAGAATCCGGCAAGGCCCGTCGTCATCGAGCGCTGGCTCACCTCGTGGCCACGTGCCTGGAGGCCTTCCATCAGGTCGGCGAGGACGGTGCCTTCTTCCAGCTCGGTGCCGGTGTTTCGGTTGACGTGATGGGGAAGCTCGATGGCGGCCTGGATGTCGAGTCCCCAGTCGAGCGCCGCGATCACTGTCTTGGCGACATAGCAGATGATGCGTGACCCGCCGACGGTGCCGATCGCCATGATCAGGTTGCCGTCGAGATCGAACACCAGGGTTGGCGCCATCGACGACCGGGGCCGCTTGCTGGGTTCGACACGGTTGGCGACGGGAACGCCGTCGACCTCGGCTTCGAACGAGAAGTCTGTCAGTTCGTTGTTGAGCATGAATCCCCCGGCCATCAGGCGGCTGCCGAACCCGCGTTCGATGCTCGTGGTCATGGAGACGGCGTTGCCATCGCGGTCGACCACACTGATGTGGCTGGTCGAAAAGCCTTGGTCGCCGTCGTCGGGCGCCAGGGCGGCGTCATCCCATCCCCCGACATCGCCCGGCTCCGCGATGCCCATCGAAACCTCAGGATCGATCAGGGAACTGCGGGCGGCGAGATAGCTCTCATCAAGCAGCCCCTCCAGCGGAATGGCGACGAAGTCGCTGTCGGCGAGGTAGAGATTGCGGTCGGCATAGGCCAGCCGCTCTGCCTCGGAGATCAGGTGGACGGCATCGAGCGACCCCGGCGCGACCGACGCCATGTCGAAGCGCTCCAGGAGCAGCAGAATCTGCGCAACAGTTACACCGCCACTGCTGGGCGGACCCATGCCGCACACGTGCCAGTCGCGATAGTCGACGCAGACCGCGGGGCGCTCCACGGCCTCGTAGGACGCAAAATCATCCAGGGTCATCGCGGCGGGATTGACCGATGTTTCGGCTACCTCCTCGATGATCGTTTTGGCCAACGGACCTTGGTAGAAGGCGTCGGCGCCCCCTGATGCGATGGCACGAAGGCTATCGGCGAGTTCGGGGTTGGTCAGCACCGTGCCGACCGGCTTCCGCGAACCGTCGTCATTGAAGTAGAACGCATAGAAGGCGGGGAACCGCTCGGGCCCCTCGACCCAGCCAACGACTTCAAAAACCCGGGGCGAGATTGCAAATCCGTTCTCAGCAAGATTGATGGCTGGTTCGAAGAGGGCGGCCCAGGGCAGGTTGCCTTGTTCCTGGTGGGCAAGTTCCAGCATGCGGATCACGCCGGGCACCCCGACGGGAATGCCGCCTTCGGCGGCTTCGAGCCAACCCATCACCGTGCCGTCAGCATGGCGGAAGAGATCGGGTGTTGCTGATGCCGGGGCTGTCTCGCGTCCGTCGTAGCTGACGACCACGCCGGATTGCTGGTCGAAATGCAGCATGAAGGCACCGCCACCGATCCCTGACGACTGCGGTTCCGTGAGCGTCAGGACAAGTTGGGCGGCGATGGTTGCGTCGACCGCACTGCCACCCTGCATGATGATGTCACGTCCCACCTGGGTGGCGTGCGGATTGGCTGTCGACACCATGAACTCTTCGGACACCACGGGTTCGCCCGCGCGAGCCTCTGCCATCACGAAAACGGCAAACAGGGCAGCGGTCAGACAGCAGGACTTGAAACGGACCATGAGAGGCAATCTCCGTGGGTGGCTCGGATAGAGGCGCGCGCTATTCTTGGCGCTTGCGGCAAGGCCCGCAAGCAGCACCACATGGGGAAGAACATGGCAGAGCACGCGGTCCGGCCCGGCCCAAACAATCTGGTCACCGATGTCGAAGGCATCCTTGTTGGTCATGCGGAAGACCTTGGGGCTCGTTCCGGCACAACGGTGGTTCTGCCTGAGCCGCGCTGTGTAGCTGCGGTCGATGTAAGAGGTGGTGCACCCGGCACCCGCGACACCCATGCTCTGGATCCCACATGTCTCGTCGACCATGTGGATGCGGTTGTGCTTTCCGGCGGCTCTGCCTTCGGGCTTGATGCCGCGGGCGGCGTGATGAGCTGGCTTACCGCGCAGGGCCGCGGCTTTCGTGTGGGTGAGGCGGTTGTGCCGATCGTTCCTGCCGCGATCCTGTTCGACCTGGCAAATGGCGGTGACAAGACCTGGGGTGAGCTTCCGCCCTACCGCGACCTCGGCCGTCGTGCCGTCGCCGCTGCCGGCAAGACCTTCGATCTCGGCAACATCGGTGCAGGTTTGGGCGCGAAGGCAGGCCATCTGAAAGGAGGCCTGGGCAGCGCATCCAGCGTTTCGGACGACGGTCTCCAGGTCGGGGTGCTGGTGGCGGTCAACGCGGTCGGTTCGGCCGTCATACCCGGCACGGCAACCCTGTGGTCCGCACCCTACGAACAAACTGACGAGATGGGATCGGCACCCCGCGATCTTCCCGATGGTGATTTGCCGCTCGATGCGGTCGTCGGTGGATTTCCCGGCGAGAACACCACCGTTGCCGTCGTTGCGACCAATGCGACGCTCGACAAGGCGCAGGCCCAACGTGTCGCGATCATGGCCCACGATGGCCTCGCGCGTGCTATCCGGCCGATCCACACGCCGTTCGATGGCGACACGGTGTTCTCATTGGCAACGGCACGGGATGCGCGTGAGATCGGGTCCGGCCGTCTGGCGGTGATCGGTGGCCTGGCAGCGGATTGTCTGACACGCGCTGTCGGGCGGGCCATGGTTGCTGCCAAAAGTCTTGGCGATATGAAGAGCTATGGGGATTGGCGAGTTGATCACACCGGCATAGCCTGACGATCGAAAAAGGGGGCGAGCATGCCGACTGTTGTCGTAACCGGGGCGAGCCGTGGAATCGGCCTTGAGTTTGTGCGCCAGTATCTCGAGGACGGTTGGACCGTTCATGCCGGGGCACGTGATCTGGCCGGGTCGGGCATGCTCAAGGCGCTGGCCTGCGATCGCCTGCATGTTCACGCGCTCGACCTCAGGAACCGCGACCAGATCGCCGCGCTGGGTCAATTGTTGAGCGGGCAACCGGTCGACGTTCTGATCAACAATGCGGGACTGTGGTTCGGCGACGATGAGGCCATGGGCCGTTGTTCCGACGATGCCTGGATCGAGGAATTCGAGGTCCATGTCTTTGCCGTGATGGCGATGACCGAGGCGCTGGTCGAGAACATCTCTGCCAGTGAAAATCGTCTGATCGTCAACATTTCCAGCGGGAACGGCAGCTTCGGGTGGGAAGCCAAAGCCACAGACTATCCTTACAACTCGACCAAGGCCGCGCTGAACATGCTGACCTGGGGGCTTTCGCTCGACCTTGCCGATCGGGGCATTTCGGTTCTGGCCTTTACGCCTGGCTTTGTCGCAACGGACATGACCGATCACGCCTCGGACCTCAAACCGTCTGAGAGTGTCGCGGGCATGCGCGAAATGATCGCGGAAGCGGGGCTGGAGCAGAGCGGGAGTTTCCGGCGTTACAATCGGGAGGCCATGCCATGGTGACCCCTACGGTTGTTGTTACCGGTGCCAACCGGGGCATCGGACTGGAGTTTGCGCGGCAGTACGCGGCGGATGGTTGGCGTGTACATGCCGCGTGCCGCGATCCCGAAGGCGCCGATGCGTTGCGCAAAACGTTGCTGGGACACAACGCGGTCATCCATCGGCTGGATATTGTGGACCCTGCTTCGATTATGGCCTTCGCCCAGGCGATCGAGGATGAGCCGGTCGATGTGCTGATCAACAACGCTGGAATTATCGGTGGTGACCGTCAGGACGTGGGCAATGTTGATTATGCGATGTGGGAACGGACGGTCCGCACGAACGTGATTGGGCTCTTTCGGGTCGCCGAAGCTCTGCTCGTGCGACTTGATGCTGGCGACAAACGCATCATCGCGAATNTCTCGAGCCTGATGGGTTCGATCACCGACAACGGTTCCGGCGGTGATCACATCTACAGGACCAGCAAGACTGCGCTCAACATGGTGGTCCAGAACATGGCGCGGGACCTGGCGCCGCGTGGAATCACGGTGCTGGCGTTTCATCCGGGCTGGGTCCGCACAGATATGGGTGGAGACAATGCACCTGTGCTGCCCGAAGACAGTGCCACGGGCATGCGGCGTCAGATTGACGCGGCCGGCCCGGACCAAAGCGGCCGATTTCTCANCCACGATGGCCGTGAGTTGCCCTGGTAGCGCTCAGACGCTGACGTCCGGGACGGGATAGAGGCTGCAACCGTTGATCTTCCAGGTGCCGTCAGGCTGCTGTTGCATGGTGTAGACAGCCAGTGCNGCCATGCCGTCCTGGCCGGTGACATAGACCTCCTGAATCGGCTCGCCGTCGACGACATGAAGCTGGCCAAACTCGTGACGAGCCGAGCGGTAGACCGGCTGGTAACCACTCCTGACCATGGTCATGAACACTTCGACGGTCTGAAAAATGCCCTGAATGTCGGGCGAGGCATGGCTGAAGGCCCTGACCCCATCATCCCTGTTGAACGCATCAAGCTGATCCTGGATCACGGTCCGAATGGCCGCGGTCTCAGTCTCGGGAAGAGAGTTGTCTGCCTTGGCTGATGTTGCAGCGAACACCACGACAAGTGTCAGCAGGAACACGCGCATAACGGTCTCTCCCTTTGATCGGCGAGAGACAATTATACGGTCGAATCATGTTGTTGAAACCCGGATGTCAGCCTGGTTCAGCGCACGAAGATGCGAACCTCGTTGACGGCGGCGTCAGCGGCCGTGGTCGACGACAGACTGACACGGTCGGCCGGCAGGCCCATCTGGGCCAGCGTGCGCATCACCTCTTCGGCGTTGCGCTTGACGGTCGAACTGGCGATCGCGACATCGCCGGTGGTCCCGGCGGCCGGTGCAACGGCGACGAGATCGAACACGGCATCGGGCTTGCGCTGCAGGGCTGCGCTGAAGGCCTGATAAAGCGGATCCTGATAGGCGACATCATCACGGTCGAACCGGATTACAACCAAGGGCTGGCGACCGGTGAGTGAGACGTCTCCATTGAGCGCGGTCGGCGCAACCTGGGTGCCGAACTCAACCAACGCGGGGCCGTAAAGCTGACCGTTGCTGATGGCGACGGCAAGCTGGGCCATACGGGTTCGCTCGGTGTTCACATAGGAGCTTTGACGGTTCACAACCGAGTTGAGTGCATTCATTGAGGTTTCGATACCCACGACGGTGCGGTTGTTGACGCTCTGCAGTTCATGAAGCTGACGGTGATCTTCTTCGACCGCGCCTGAGAGCCGGAGCGTGGCATCGATGGCATCCGAAATGTAGGCCGAGGTCGCTGCGTTGGAGGCGATCGCTGCACCCAACGTGTTGAAACCGCTGACATCACTCATGAGCTGGTCGAGCTGGGTCTGGGCGACATTGTACTGGCTGACCAGGATCGGATTGCCCGGCGTGGTGCCGATCTGCAAGCGTGACGTGATGGCCGCGATCGTGGCGTAGTAGCGCTGGGCGTTCTGCTCGGCGCGCGAAAGCTGGTTCTGNTAGGCTGCATCGTTCTGCTGTGCGGCGGCCTGCAACACGCCAAGCTCGCTGGCGATCGTGCGGACCCTTTCGCTGACNGTCGTACCGGTGTTGCCGTAGGCGCCTGCGTTGACCGTCGGCAGGCCCAGCCCGGCGTCCGCCAGCGGAGCGATGAGGATGGATTCGTCACTGGATGCGACATCGGTCTCGGCCGAACTCGAGCTGCCAGCCGGATCTTCGCCCGCAAGGCTGGGCCAAAGAATGTCGTCGGCGACCTGGCATCCGCTGAGCAGAGCCAGGCCCGCGATCATCCCGATCAATCGATACGAAACTGTCATACGGGAAGCCTATCGCCCTGAAAGACAAAAGAAAATGGGTGCCCCGGGGTTTTCCCCGCTCCCACGACCCGCTGCGGAACCGTCGGCGGCGCAGATACTACGCGAGCGAAAAGCCCGTCACAAGGTCGAAATCTTGGTGGATTCCGGGCGATTTCAGGGGCTTGCAGCGCGCCGCGGGTTCGACTAGGTTCCGCGCCTCACGCCAGTCGGCCGCTTTGCCGTCGTGCCGGTGACTGATTGCACCCGTAGCTCAACTGGATAGAGCGTCTGACTACGAATCAGGAGGTTGGGGGTTCGAGTCCTCCCGGGTGCGCCATTTCTCTCAGTAATATCAATGGACTAGATAGGAAGCTGCGAGTCGGGAGGCTGCTTTCAATGTAGCTGTGATAACGGGGTGATAACACCCTGAAACATTTGGCCGGCTTCGCGGAACCGAATCGCCTTGCTTGGCTGACCAAGCGCTCACTTATTGACCACCACCACACCACACTGACTGCCGGCTCTCCCACCACTCGGCAGCCAGTTGCTAGGCTTCTGCGGGTCAAACCTCAGCGACTTCCGAAAACACGGACTCCATTCGGGATCTTCGCTCTGTCAGGGTTTCGTTCTCGAAGAGCCAATAGAGCGGCCCCTGAGCTGCGGTTAACTTACCGCCATGACGGTGCAGCATCGTCCTCGCAGGATCACTTAGAGAGGTAATGGAACCTTCAAATTCGACCCGCTTGTCGTCGACGACAGTGCAGGTCACTGCCTCATCCTTAATGAAATGTAGAATTGCCCCGACCGGGATGTCGACCATAGAAAACCTGAAAACAGGTCGACGCTCATTGGCACGACGCAGTGTCTCCACGTCTTCTTCGTCTTCCACAAATTCGTCGCTGGGACTACGTCTTTCAGTGATAACGCTTCGAGGATCATATGAACCCGCCCGGGGTTGATCCTAAAAAATTCTCGTTTTGGGTTAATCTGATTATCGCCAAAGGCACCGTGCAGTCGTCTTTCGACATCCTGACTGTCTGCAACCTCGCATGCGTAATAACATTCGAATGGAACTGGAACGCCGGAGTGGGATGAGAGACCCCTCAGGCGTTCTTCGAGGTTGGTGGTCCGGCTCTTGGCTGAAGCGATGCTGGATCAGGCCGCGCTGAAAGATCCTCTTTCAAAAAAGTGGTGACGCCCGCCGCAAATCGGGAAGCTGTTCTCCGGGCCTGTAATGGGATGAGTGAACGGCGATAAACATTAATTTCTAATTAAGAATGATTTGCATTCTTATCTATTAACATCTAGGTTTGTTTTCCAAACCGGAGCCAATCATGAAGCCTGATCAGGTAGAAACCGCTTACAAAACAGACATGCCCATGGGTCAGCTTTCGACAGTGGAGGCTCTCATTGTTACGAGCTTTAGATTGTGGGCGGCCCCACACAGAGAGCCAGAGGCAACCCACCCCGTCTGGAAAACCGGCCTCCATGTTGCAGGTGTTGCCCCCTGGGGACTTCATGCATTCGATACCCTCCTATGGGTCACACTGGCATCTGGTGCCTACCCGCTCGACGTGCGTTGTCACACATCCACTAAACTCGGCCGCGACGAAGCCCATCTGCTGAAGATGCTGGCAATGTGCCAAGCCGGCACGATCAATGACGGCGTTATGCCATTGAGCCTTTGGATGCCCTGCTTTGCCGCTCAGACCGCCCTTGTCCATCTACAACTGTTTGCTGTTGCACTTTGTAATGCCGGCCTTTCGATCGATCCGGTCATCCGTGAAGCCCGCAATCCTAACCATTCATCACAGTTAGGACAGAAGCCAACTCCGCACACGCTTCATTAGTATGACCCCTTTCTAGGTGAAGCACCGCAACCAAATACTTCCAGCAACTTTCGCCTGAAAGACCGGAGTAAAAAACACCTAAATAAAGAAGTTGGGTAGTATTGCCTCTTCGACAAAGCTCCGCCCATCAGCGGATGGACGTATGGTCAAACAGCGGCCCGTTTTATATGCGGCATCTCCGCTGTGGTGTTGCCATTCGTGCGCACGGTTATCATGCACTCAATGTCCAAATCCCAGAAAAGGGACAATTGCCACTGTTACACCGCTCACTGCCGGCTCTTGCAGTCCACCCAGCATCTCCTGCAGAGATGAAAAATCGCCTCCGTGATAGTAGGACCTCAGCGCTGGCCGGATTTGGATGGCGAGGACATCTCACGCCTGATAAGCGCAGTTTTGGTGCGGGGAGGCTGACGGTCATGCCCCTCACACGGCGCCGCCGAAGGGGTTGGGTGTGCCGTCGGCGAAGCGGCGGAAGCGGAAGGCGGACAGGTCGACGGAGCTGGGCGCGCCCGTGACCATCTCGGCGGTGACGAGGCCCGCACCGGGGCCGATTCCGAAGCCGTGACCGCTGTAGCCGGTGGAGATGTAGAAGCCAGGAATCTCGTCGACCGGCGAGATCACGGGAATGGCATCGGGCGTGACGTCGATCAGGCCGGCCCAGGTCTCCTCGATGCCGACATCAGCCAGGCTGGGGAAGGTCCGCCGCAGGTTGGCGAAGGTCTCCATGATGACGCTCTTGTAGGGCTTCGGATTGGTCACCCGGGTTGCTTCGAACGGTGTGGTGTCGTCGAGCGACCAGTGTTTGCGGGTCATCAGCTCCTTGAGGCTCTGCAGGCTGAACCGCTTCCTGAGATTGCTGCCCTCGTGTTTGTAGGCGGGCTGGAAGTCATAGAACCAGCGCAGGGCTTCGGGGCCGATGTGGAAGTCGGCCTCGTAACCGTGGGCGACGGTGTAGCCGCCGTCTTCGCGGCGGCGGATCGCGACATCATCGGCCCAGATCGCGCCCGGAAAGACCTCGTTGCACGGCGTGGTGCGGAAAACATTGTTCTGAATGCGGAGCTGAGGCAGGGCGATGTCGTGGTTGCCCGAGAACAGCGACGACCAGATGCCGCCTGCCAGCACGACCTGGGACGCCTTGACCCGGCCATGTTCGGTGACAACACCGGCGACCTTGCCGCCCTTGAAGTCGAGACCGCGCACGGCACAGTTGGTGTGGACATGAGCGCCTCTGGCCTGGGCCGCACGGGCGATTGCGGGCGCGGCAAGGCCGGGTTCGGCGCGGCCGTCCGACGGGGTGTGGAGGGCGGCCTTCCAGCCGCCGGTCATGTCGGGAACGAGGTCGCGGAGCTCGGCTGCGGACATCATGTAGGTGTCAAGCTGGTGCTGCTTGGCATGATCGATAAAAGCCTCGAACTCCGCGATCTCGCGGTCGTTGCGGGCGGTGTAGAGGCAACCGGTGCGATGGAAGCCGACATGATCGCCGATCTCAGCTTCGATGCCGCTCCAGACGCGGAGGGATTCCATTATCAGCGGCAGTTCTTCGGGCGCGCGGCCCTGTTGCCGAACAAAGCCCCAGTTGCGGCTGGACTGCTCGCCGGCGATCCGGCCCTTCTCGAACAACGCGACCGGCACACCTTTCTTCGCCAGGAAGTAGGCGGTGGAGACGCCGATGATGCCACCACCGATGACGGCGACGTCGACGGCTTCCGGAAGGTCGGGGCGTGTGGAACTGGTGGCCATAGTGTCTCTTTCCTGCGTGATGGAGGGCGCGCACCTTCGCGTCGGCGGCGCGGATGGTCAACCGGGACTGACCACGGGAGCGGGTGGGGCGGCCTCGGCGTCTGGGGTGCAGGCACGGCCGGCGATGATCAGGGCAAGCACAAGCGCTACCAGTGCGAGCACCAGAGGTTTCTTCCAGGAAACCTTTTCGTCGTCGTGCGGCGGCTCGGTCATGACGCGGGGCTCCTGGTGGCGTCACCGCCGGTCCAGGTTTTCTTGTCCTCGTCGACGCCCTGGAAGTAGGCGGCAGCCTGATCGTCGGTGATGCGCCGCCACGCGGCCACGGCGTCGGGTGATGCTCCAAAATCCGGGCGCGGGGCCGGCAGGAAGTTGCCATGGCGGTCCTCGCCGCGCACGAGCTGGGCGTAGTCGCGGTCGGCGACGATCTGGCGCAGCGCCGGCGTGGCGTAGCGGATGGCGAGGCCAACGCGCCGCCGGTCCGACCGGTTGGGCGTGGAAGCGTGCAGCATGAGACTGTGGTGGACCGACATCTGCCCGGCCCGGAGGTCGCCGGATGTCGTGGCAGCTTCATCGACCTCGAAGGCGGCAGTCTGGCCACGGCTAAGCATGTTCCTGCCCTCGAAGGTGTCGGTGTGGTCGAGCAGGCCTTCGTGATGGGACCCCGGCAGGAAGCGCATGCAGCCCATCTCGCGGGTGGCGTCGGTGAGCGCGATCCAGGCGGTGAGGGCGTAGGTGCTGTCGACACCCCAGTAGCGTAAATCCTGATGCCAGGAGATGTAGCCTTCCGAATGTGGTTCCTTGATCAGGATGTCGCTGTCCCAGACCATGAGATCGGGACCGAGCAGGGCTTCAATGCAGTCGAGAACGCTGGGGTGACGCACCAGTTCATCGACCGCGCTCAGCACCATATGGGCGCCGGTGCGGAAGATCTCCTGGACCGGAAGATCGTCGGCACGGTCGCGTTCGAAGCGTTCAATCGACGCAAGATAGGTTGCCGCTTCGTCGGAGTTGAGAATGTCGACGCCGACGAGAACACCGTCGCGTTCAAAGTCCGATGCGTGATCTCGTGCCATGGCGGAATGTCCCGGTATCAGCCGAGCAGCGCGCGCAGTTCCTCGTCCTCGGGAAAGCGGTGTTGCTCGAGTTTGGAGAACAGGAGTTCGTCGTCGCGCGTGATTTCGAACGAGCCGGATCGGCCGCCCTTAATCGTGACGGTGACGCCGTAGGCTTCTTGGAGCTGGTCTCTCGCACGGAGTGCCCGGGCCTTATAGTTTCAGGTCGTGCAGAATTCGATATGGATCGTCTCGCTCATCGTGTGTCTCCACGGGTGCTGGTGAACTATGGGCCATCGGCCGTGGGACGGGCAAGCACGGCAGGGGCTTGCGGGACGCAGCCATACGGGGATGATCGCGGCCATGACACCGGCACCCATCATCGAACGGCTCGACGCCGCAGGCTGTGAGGCGGCTCTACCCGCGCTCTGCCGGCTGCTGTCGGACTGCGTGGAGGCCGAGGCAGCGGTGGGGTTCGTGCAGCCCTTCGGCCACGACGCGAGCCTGGCGTTCTGGCGCGAGACCGTGTTACCCACGGTGCAGGCGGACCGGCGGGCGGTGCATGTCGCTCGCGACGGTGAAGAGGTTCTGGGCAACGTGCAGCTCGACTGGGGCACGCCGCCGAACCAGCCGCACCGCCCCGATGTGACCAAGCTGATCGTGCATCCGGACGCCCGCCGAACGGTAGGTGGGCGGCGTGATGGCGGGGTCCAATCACCGGCGCGACACCGAGAGCATGAACGCCGCACCACGCTGCGGTGCGCGGACGCGCTGGGGCACGCCATGCCCGGCGCCGGCGATTCGGGGCCGGGTCCGTTGCAGCATGCATGGCGGCCGCAGTCCCGGTGCGCCGGCTGGGAACGCCCGCGCGCTGAAACACGGCCTGTGGACGCGGGAGGAACAGGCCCGGTGCCGGGCGATCACCGCCCTGATGCGCGAGGCACGCGCCGTGCTGCGGAAAATGGGGTAAGGGTGATGGCCGGACCGCCCGATCCATGGTGAATTGGCCTGATGCCGTCCGTGACCTGGCGTGAGCCACTGCAAGACGCAGAGCAGAACCTGAGCGGTTAGGCCCCGAATCTCAGAGGCCAGCAGCCGATCGTCGGGGCGTCCGGATCGAGCAGCGGGACCTGCTGAGCGGCGTCGCGGGGTAGGATGCCGGACAATCGTGGATCCGGGTGCACTTCCACCTCGAAGGCGTAGGGCGTGAAGCTCGAACGAACGTAAAAGTCGAACGCGCCGGGATGATCAAAGGTGCAGGTATGAACCCATAGACGCCTGATGGGGCGATCCCAGGCGCGCGTCAGGGCCTGTTTCATCAGCGCGCGGCCCAATCCACCTCCGATGGCGTCCGGCACCAGCCCGAAGAAGGCGAGTTCGCATTCTTCGCCCGCGCGGAAGTCGAGTTCCAGGATGCCGATATCACGGTTATTCCGGCGCGGGGCGAAGAGCTCGACGTCGGTGTCGGCCAGGATGGCGCTGAGTTCACTGTCCGGCATCATCAGGCGTGACCACCAGAGCAGGTCCTGGACCACCAACCTATAGAGTGCCCGGTAGGCGCCGAGATCGCCGCGATCCATCCGCTGCAGGATATCTGGTGGCGAGAAATCTACTGGTGATCGAGACTGGGGCCGTTCGAACATCTCAAGACAGGTCACGACATTGGCGACGTGTCCCGGAGGAACCTCTGCGTATCCCGGAGAAAGCATGCCCACAGTCTTCATGGCGTCTATCTTGTTCTACCCTCGCAGCCGCGCGTTCTCCGGATCGAACGGGGGTTCCTTCACGACCTGGGCCGGACGCATTTCGCCGAGGATTTCGACGCTGAGGTCGGTGGTGTCATCGAGGTCGGGGTTGAGGAAGACCATAGCGATGGATTTGTCGACGTGGTGGCCATAGCCGCCCGAGGAGACGACACCGACGACCTCGCCGTCCTTGAGCACGGGTTCGTTGCCCCAACAGTCGGCGTCTTTGGCATCGACGATGACGGTGGCCATCCTGTAGCGGGGACCTTCGTTGTGGACCTTGGCGAGGGCGGCACGGCCGACGAACTCGCCCTTGTCCATGGCGACGAAACGGTCGAGGCCGGCTTCTTCAGGGGTGGTGTCGGCGGTGAACTCGCTGCCCCAGCGGCCGTAGCCTTTTTCGAGGCGCAGGGCGTCGAGCGCGCGGGCACCGCACAGAGTGAGGCCGAGGTCTTCGCCGGCCTCACGCAGGGCGTGGTAGAGGGCGCGCTGGTATTCGGCGGGGAGATGGATTTCGTAGCCCAGATCGCCCGTGAACGAGATGCGCATCACGCGGCAGGGAAGACCGGCGGCCTCCATGTCGCGGGTCTGGAGGAACTTGAAGGTCTCGCCGGAGACATCATCGGTGGTGAGGCGTTCCAGCAGCGTGCGTGAGTTCGGCCCAGCGATGGCAAGACCCGCGCGCTGGGCGGTGACCGGCGTGATCGTGACGTTGTGGTCGCCTATCTTGTCATCGAAGTGGCGCATGTGGAAGCGTTCGGCCGCGCCGGCGCCGACGAGATAGAAGTTGGCGTCGTTGATGCGGGTGACGGTGAAGTCACCGATGATGCCGCCGTTGTTGTTGAGCATGGGTGCCAACACCGTGCGGCCGTGCTTTGCGGGCAGCTTGCAGGCAAGGATTCGGTCGAGGAAGGCCTCGGCATCGGGGCCGGTGATCTCGTATTTCGCGAAGCCTGAAATCTCGATCATGCCGACGGCGGTGCGCAGGGCACGGCATTCGCGGCCCACAGCCTCGAACCAGTTGGGCCGGCGAAAGGTGAGGATGTCGCGCGGCTCCTCGCCGCCGTTGGCAAACCACAGCGGACGCTCGAAGCCGAAGGAGGCACCGAAGACCGCACCCTCATCCTTGAGCAGGTCGTAGATCGGCGGCGTGCGCAGGGGACGGCCCGCTTCGCGCTCTTCAGCCGGGTAGGCGATGGCAAAGCGCTTGCCATAGTTCTCGGCCGTGCGCGCCAGGGTGTAACCCCTGGTCGCAAACTCGCCGAAGCGGGCGACATCGAGCGGCATCATGTCGACCGGCGGCTCGCCTTCCAGGATCCAGTCGGCCAGCGCCCAACCGACACCGGCGGATTGCGAGAAGCCGGGGATCATGCCGCAGGCGACAAAGTGGTTGCGCAGGCCCGGCTGGGGGCCGACGAGGGCTGCCGCATCGGGCGACCAGATCATGGGCCCGTTGACGACACGCTTGATGCCCGCGGTGCCGAAGCAGGGCATGATGTCGATCGCGGCCTCCATGTTCTTTTCCATGCGCCCGATGTCGTCGGGGAAGAGCTGCATGCCGAAATCGAGCGGTGTCTCGTCGACAGCCCAGTGCACGCCGCTGCGCTCGTAACAGCCCAGCAGCAGGCCGCCGCGCTCCTGGCGCATGTAGAATTCGCCATCCTGATCGCGGGTGAGCGGCATTTCCTTCTCAAGCGTACCGATCTCCGGGACGCTTTCGGTAACGATGTACTGGTGTTCCATGGGAACCAGCGGCAGGGTGTAACCCGCCAGCCCCGCGACCTCGCGCGCCCAGAGCCCCGCGGCGTTGACCACGGTCTCGGCAACGACATTGCCCTTGGGCGTGATGACATCCCAGCCGCCGTCGGCTCGCTGATGGAGGCCGTTGACCGGGCATTCCCGCTCGATCACGGCACCGCCCATGCGGGCGCCCTTGGCGAAGGCCTGGGTGACGCCGGAGGGGTCGACATGGCCGTCGCTCGCGCCCCACATGCCGCCGATGACCCGCTCCATATTCACCAGCGGGTTGAGCCTGGCGATTTCCTCGGGGCCGATGATCTCGAACTCCTGGCCGAGATAGCGGGCGCGGGCGCGCTGGATCTTCAGCTCGTCAAAACGCTCCTGGCTGGTCGCGAGGTAAATGCCACCGCAGCGGTGCAGGCCAACCGATTGCCCGGTCTCTTCCTCGAGCCGGTCGTAGATCTTGATCGTGTAATCCTGCAGCCGGGCGAGGCTGGCGTTGCCATGCATCGCGTGGATGTTGGCGGCCGCGTGCCAGGTGGAGCCCGAAGTCAGTTCAGCACGCTCGAGCAGCAGGACATCGTCGCAGCCGGCCCTGGTGAGGTGATAGGCGATGGAACAGCCGAGAACGCCACCGCCGATAACGACAACACGAGCATGGGTCTTCATGAGGAGGAGGCTCCGTTGACAAACTGGGCGAACACTGAGCCAGCTAATTCAATCCGGCAACGCCCAAACACGACCTCCGATGTCAAACATCCGACGTGATGCTGAAAACTCACAGGCGCCAAGGAATCAGGCGGCCATTGTCGTTCAGTCCGAAAGGACACGTTCGGCGGGCAGACAAAGGGTTGCCGACGTACCGATGTCCACGGTGCTCTCGAGTGCCAGTCGACAATCGTGGCCTTCAGCAATGTTGCGTGCGATGGCCAGACCGACACCCCAGCCCTCACGCAGGGAATGGCCCTTGTCCGAACCCTGGACGAGCGGCTCCATCGCGATGGCGAGTTCATCTTGCGACATGCCGGTGCTGGAATCGCGGACGGTGATGGCAAGCTCGCCGTCCGGCTCGACTGCAGCGGTGACGGAGATGGCGCCGCCCGGGATTGAGGCCTTGATCGCATTGGTGAGGAGATTGAGCAGGAGTTGGCGAAGACGGCGCTCGTCACCTCGAATCGCGGGCAGGGGGTCGGGCAGCTCCGCGTCGATGGTCACGCGCAGGCGCAGGGCCCGGTCGCCAAGGAACCGGATGGACGACTCGATCAGCCCCTTCAGATCGATCACGGCTTCTTCGAGCTGAAGGGCGCCGGCTTCGGCTTCGGCAAGATCGAGAATGTCGGTGATCAGGCCCAGAAGATGTTCGCCGCGGGCGATGACATCGTCGACGTAACTGCGATAGGGCTGGTCCCCCAGAGGACCGAAGGCCTCGCTCTGCAGAATCTGGGTGAAGCCCAGGATGGCATTGAGCGGGGTGCGGAACTCATGGCTCATGCTGGCGATGAACTCGGATTTTGCCGCGTTGGTGTTTTCGGCGCTGTCACGCGCTTCGATCAGATCCGCCTCGCGCTGGCGTTCGGCGGTGACGTCCTCGAAGGTCGAAAGCACGACACGCCAGGTGTCGCGGTGCGCCGGTGGAATGAAGATGCGGCCGCGGATGACGATCCGCGAGTTATCGCCGGCGGTCGCTTCCATTTCCGGCCAGTCAAATTCGTGGGAGTCTTTCGCCAGCGCGCCAGCGCGCCGGCGACCCCCGCGATCGAGGGCGCCAGAGAAGGTTCGAAGACATCGATATAGTCCTCGTAGTCTTCGCCTTCTGGCATCCGGTTGATTGTGAGCATGGCAGGGTTGGCCGCGATGTGCTCCTGGGCCATCCAGATTTCTTCTGCTGTCTCCGGATGCGCCGCAACATAGTCTTCGACCTTGTCTGCACCGACCTGGTCGACGAGGTCCTGGGTGAGCGCACACGCTTCGGACCAGTCCTCCACGATCATCGGCGCCGGGGATTGCGCGAAGAATTCCGTGTAGAGATCGAGACTTTCACTGAGCGCAGCCTGAAAGCGCCGACGCCACGGCCGCTGTGTCGCGTCGGCCGGCGCGGCTTCGCCCTTGCCCTCGTGCTGTGCCATGGTGGCTGCGCTCACCTTGTCCCGGTAGATTTGGAACATGAACCGAACAATGTTCAGCGACGTAAAAGACGCTGACGATGCACCGCCCGGCAATCCTCTTCGGCGACCCCCACTCTGGGTTTTGATCCTGATCACCGCGATCAGCTCGTTCGCACTGCAGATCGTCGTGCCCGCGATGCCAGGGCTGGCGCTGGATTTCGGCACCAGCTTCGGCATCGCCCAGATGTCGCTGTCGGCCTTTCTGGTCGGCATGGTTCTGGGGCAGCTTGTTTATGGCTCGCTGTCGGACCGGTATGGCCGCCGGCCTGTCCTGCTGGCCGGTCTGACGCTTTTCCTGGCCGGGTCGTTCTTCTGCCTGTTTGCCTGGGATATCACGCCGCTGATCGTCGGACGCGTGCTGCAGGCGATCGGCAGTTCGGCCGGAATTGTTCTGTCGCGTGCGATCATCCGCGACCTTTATGACAGAGAGCGTTCGGCCCAGATGCTGGCCTACATCACGGCTGCCATGGTGATCGCGCCTATGGTGAGCCCGATCATCGGCGGTTACCTCTATGAGTGGTTCGGCTGGCAGGCGATCTTCTGGTTTGTCATCGCCTTCGGCGTTTTTGTGACCGGGTCCTGTTTCCTGTGGCTGCACGAGACCCATTTCGAGCGCGGCGTGACATCGAGTTTCGCGGACATGCTGCGGGGGTTCGGCTATCTGCTGCGCCTGCGGAGGTTCCGGGGTTATGCCTTCCAGGTCGCGTTCACGACGGCCTCGTTCTACAGCTTTCTGGGCGGCGCCTCGGCCGTGGCGATCAACGTCTACGGCACCTCGGCCTCGGGATACGGCTGGTGGTTCATCCTGATCTCCGGCGGCTATATGACCGGCAACTTCATCTCGGGGCGGATTGGCCGGCGGGTGAGGTCGGACCGGATGATCACGGTGGGGACGGTGCTTTCGTTGCTGGGTTGTTTGGTCCTGCTGAGCGTCTACCTCGTTGGCGGGCTGACCAGTGCGGTTTTCTTCCTGATCTGCGGGCTGGTCTCGGTGGGGAACGGGTTCTCCATGCCGAACGGATTTGCCGGTGCCGTGAGTGTTGATCCATCGCGCGCCGGCGCGGCCTCGGGCCTGTCGGGCGCCCTGCAGATGGGGATCGGGGCCACGCTGATGACCGTAGTTGGCCATACGCTCAGTGATACGCCGCTCCCAGTGATCCTGATGATGCTGATCGGCGCGACGCTGGCTTGGCTGGCGCATCTCCACGGGATGAAGACACCGGCCTAGTTCACCCTTCGAGATCTGTGGCAGGTCTGGCGCGTTGATGCGTTGAAGACCTGACGCTAAGACGTGTGACCTTCCTTTGTGCCCTTACACCCTCTCGTTGGAGACTGCTGTGTCGAAGTCCCATTGCCGCCCTGATGACGACGAACATCACGGTACAGAATGCGGGTATGATCCTTGTGGTCGATTTCGACTGCGGCACGACTTCGGCTATCCCGCGGCAGGACGGCACCGATGTGGCCGATGTGGTGCCACAGAACGGGTTGGTGATTCATCTCAATGGCAACAACGACGATTGAGGCGTTGAGGTCCGCAGTTAAAGGGATCGTGCGGAGACGATCCGGTCACCCGGCGAGTTCCGTATCCTCGATTATTCCGGTGCTGTGGCGGCCAACGGCAGTTTTCTGAGCTTGGCCTTCCGCGCTGCCAGGGTCGTCCTGATCTGGCCCGCGACCGGGCTGGAGACAGCCAGCGGGCCGGTCAACATGACTGTGGCCTTCGCCGATGTCGACTTCACCGATGGTGCGGTGGGTGATGTCTCCGTCGGCTCGGTGTCGACAACGGCGCAGAGAATGGGATCAATCGTGCGCTGAGGGGCAGACTTGGTGTAGCGTTGCGCCGTTGATTCAGATGACCGGGACTCTGTGACATGAAAGCGATGGTTTGCCGTGATTGGGGCGGGCCCGATGGGCTTGCCGTGGAGGAGGTGGCTGATCCCGTGGCGGGGCCGGGCGAGGTCGTGATTGCCAGCGAGGGCTGCGGCGTTAACTTTGCTGACACGCTGATAATCCAGGGCAAATACCAGGTGAAGCCCGATCTGCCGTTTTCTCCGGGCATGGAGGTCGCCGGCACGATCGAGAGTGTGGGCGCCGGTGTCGCGGCGTTTTCGCCGGGAGATGCGGTTATCGGGATGATGAGCACGGGCGGCTACGCCGAAAAGGTCGCCTGCAAGGCGGTCGATGTGATCCCGCGTCCGGCATCCATTCCCGGGGCGATTGCCTGCTCCCTGCCGGTGGCCTATGGCACGGCCCATATCGCGCTGGATGAACGGGCCCGCATGAAGCCCGGTGAAAGCCTGCTGGTGCACGGAGCGTCCGGCGGTGTCGGGCTGGCGGCGGTCGAGATCGGCAAGGCCATGGGGGCGACGGTGATCGCCACCGCGAGCAGCGAGGACAAGCTCGCGATTGCAAAGGAGCACGGCGCCGACCACCTGATCGACTACACCAAGGGTGAGTTTCGTCAGGAGGTGAAGGAACTGACCGGCGGCGGCGCCGATGTGATCTTCGATCCCGTCGGCGGCGACATCTTCGACCAGTCCATGCGCTGTATCGCCTGGGGCGGCCGTCTGCTGGTGGTGGGATTTGCCGCCGGTCGCATCCCGGAGGCCGCGGCCAACATCGTGCTGGTCAAGAACATCGCCGTGGTGGGTGTGCACTGGGGCAGCTACCGCAGCCACGAGGGCGGCTGGGATATTCTGAACCGATCGTTTGCCCAGATCTTTGGCTGGGTCGAGGACGGAACGCTGAACCCGCTGGTCTCGAAGACCTACGGGCTGGATGACGCCGCACAGGCCATCCGCGACATCGCCGCCCGCAAGGCGCGCGGCAAATTGGTGGTGGCGCCGTAGGATTCAGATGCCTTGCGGGCCGCAAGTAACCCGTGGCGTGTCAGTCCAGCTTCGCGAGAACACCCTCGATCAAGCGGCCCATGCCTTCGGCGGTTCGGGCGGTGGCGTCGTGGAGTTCCTCGGCGGTGGGGGCGTCGGTGGCGAGGCCGGCGGCCATGTTGGTGATCATGGAAAGGCCGAGGACGTCCATGCCGTGCTGGGCGGCGATGATGACCTCAGGGACCGTGGACATGCCGACCGCGTCGGCGCCCAGGGTGCGGAAGGCCCGGATTTCGGCGGGCGTTTCGAAGTTGGAGCCGGAGACGGCGAGGTAGATGCCGTCATGAAGTGACAGTCCGATGTCTGACGCGGCGGTGTGGGCAAGGGCGCGCAGGGCTGGCGCATAGGCGTCGTTCATGGGGAAGAAACGGGCGCCGTTGGCTTCGTCGTGGGGGCGGCCAGTGGGTTGTCGCCCATCAGGTTGATGTGATCGGTGATCGCCATGACCGCGCCGGAGGGCATGGCAGGGTCAAGTGAGCCGGCGGCATTGGTGACGATCAGGCGGTTGCAGCCGATTTCCTTCAGGAGGCACGGCAGGATGGCGAGATCGGCGGGCACAACGCCCTCGTAGAGATGAATGCGGCACTGCAGACAGGCGACCGGGTGGCCGGCGAGATGGCCAAGGGTCAGACGGCCACGGTGGGAGGGTGCGGTGGCGATGGGCACACCTTCGAGATCGGAAAAGTCAAAGGCGGCGATGAGCTCAATGGCATCGGCGAGAACGTTGAGGCCGGATCCCAGGATCAGGCCGGTGGCGGGGGTGAAACCATCGGCAGCAGTCCGGATCGCGGCGGCAGCCGGTGTCATGGGGTGTCCAGGCGTTCGGCGACCGGCTGGGCGTAATGGAGTTCGGTGTCCCAGGGGAAGTGAATCCAGGTGTCCTGGCTGACTTCGGTGAGGAAGGTGTCGACCAGCGGTGCACCTTCGGGCTTGG
Organism: Rhodospirillaceae bacterium; assembly: GCA_002722885.1. Classification (GTDB taxonomy): domain Bacteria; phylum Pseudomonadota; class Alphaproteobacteria; order SP197; family SP197; genus SP197. The sequence goes on along the minus strand of PBNE01000008.1, from coordinate 1,855 downwards.
CATAAACCGTGGCGAAGTAGGCTTCGGGCAGCATCTCGCGGACTGCACGGGCGGTGCGTCCGGTGTCGACGAGATCATCGACCAGAAGCGTGTCTGCGCCATCACCCACGACCTGCTTGAGGATCGTCACCTCGCCCTGACTCATATGATCGTAGGAGGCGATGCAGACGGTATCGATCAGCCGGATGTTGAGTTCGCGGGCGACAATGGCCGCCGGGACCAGGCCGCCGCGGGCGATGGCCACGACGCGTTGCCAGCGGGCGCGTTCGCTCAGGCGCCAGGCGAGCGCCCGTGTGTCACGGTGGAGCTGGTCCCACGAGACGTTGAAGTACTTGTCCTGCCGCTCGTTCATGTTCCGCTCCGCGTTCTGGGTGAGGGGTCCGTTGTGCCGCATGGCGCGGTGGCTGCCAAGTTGCAGGATTCTCTTTAACCCGGGTGTCGTCCGTGACAACGTCGCGGCGAAACATGCGGTGCGAGGGCGTGATGGCGTCTGACGGGACAGTGGCGGCCGCCGTGCCGCAGCGCACCGGCTTGGGCATCGCCTTTCTAGTCGGCGGGATCGCCGTCTTTTCCATCCAGGATGTGGTGGTCAAAGAACTGTCGCCTTACTACTCGGTCTCGCAGTTCGTGTTGCTGCGGACGTTGTTCTCCATTCTCCCGATCCTCGCGCTGGTCGTGTTTGAGGGAGGGCTCGCAAATCTGCGGTTTTCGCGGCCCAAGCTCCATATCCTCCGCGGCACACTCCTCTTCTTGGCTTATGTCACGTACTTCATGGCGATCGCCTCCGTACCGCTGGCGACGGCTGTGGCCCTGTTTTTATGTTCGCCCCTGATCGTGGCTGCCCTGGCTGCCCTTCTGTTGAAGGAAAAGGTCGGCATCAGGCGCTGGCTGGCGGTGATCGTCGGGCTGTGCGGCGTTCTACTGATCCTCAGGCCCGGTTCGGGGGCAATCGAGCCGGGGTTGCTGATCGCGGTGGTTCCAGCCGTTATCTACGCCTGCACGATCATTCTCACCCGGAAGCTGAGCTCGAGTGAGACCGGTATTTCGATGGTGGTGTCCCAGACCTTTGTCTATCTGGTGCTGGGGATTGTGTTTTCCGCAGGGCTGCAGGCATTGGCGCTGGATCCCGGGGACGATAAGGCCTTGCAGTTCCTGCTGGGCGGATGGCGGATGCCCGAAATGGGCCATCTGGGGCTGATCGCGTTATGTGGGATCATCGCTGCGGCCGGGTTCTATGGCATCACCCAGGGCTACCGCATGGTCGCCTCCAGCGTGGCGGCTCCGTTTGAGTACACGGGCATGCTCTGGGGTTTGACCTGGGGGTATCTGTTCTGGGCGGAAATCCCAAGTTCCACCTCCTTTGTCGGCATGGCGGTGATCGTGGCGGCGGGCCTCTACATCATCCACCGCGAGGCCCTGCGAAACCGGCAGATTGTCTCCGGCAAGCCGTTACGCCAGCGCACCTGAAGCGGCCGATTCTCTCAGGCTTGAATCGAATAGCGGCCTGACTCGCGGCTAATTGCCCCACTGTCGTCGAAAAACGGCAGAATTCCTGGAGTTCCTGCGGTGGAGATACGAAAACAGGGGCGATGCTGTGTTCTTCTTTGATCCTCCGCCCGCGAATTGGCCCATCCTGATGTTTGGGAAGGAGGGCCAGATATGGGGAGGAAACGTTACAAGCCCGAGGAGATCGCGAGTCTGCTGAGGCTGTCTGATGTTCTGCACAGCCAGGGCATGACGATGTCGGATGCAATCCGTCAGATCGGGGTCAGCGAGGTCACCTTTTACCGCTGGCGCAAGGAGTACGGCGGTCAGCTCTGTCGGCTGAAGGAACTTGAGAAAGAGAACGAGCGGT
>PBNE01000007.1 GCA_002722885.1 Rhodospirillaceae bacterium | reverse complement strand
CATTCGTCAGCTGGCATCAGGACCTGCGTTACTGGGGCCTGTCGGGCGATGCGGAAGTCGCCGTGTGGGTCGCGCTGGGCGCCGTCCATGAAGAGCAGGGCTGCATGCGGTTCGTTCCGCAATCGCATCGCATGGACCTGCTGGAGCATCGCGACACCTTTGACGAAAAGAACTTCCTGACCCGCGGCCAGGAAGCGGTGATCGACATCGACGAGAGCAAGACTGTTCTGGCCGAGCTCGACCCCGGCCAAGCCTCCCTGCATCACGGCCGCCTGCTCCATGCGTCGGGGCCGAACCGGTCGGATGAACGACGGGTCGGCATGGTGATCAACTACATCGCACCTGAGATGAGGCAGACGGTCGGCTCCAGGGATTTTGCCATGCTGGTCCAGGGCGAGGACCGCTTCGGCCATTTTGAAATGATCCCTGAACCGACCGAGAATTTCTCCGCCGAGGGTCTGGCCTGGCATCAGCGACTTCTGGGTGCTCATAACGAGACGATCTACGACGGCGCCGGTGTGACCGAGACCTGAACTCGCGCCAACCTGCCTGCAAGAACAAGAAAGCCCCCGGCAGTTTCCCGCCGGGGGCTTTGCATTGATCGTCGATCAGATCAATCAGGCGGAGCCGTCGTTCCACTCGAACTCGGCGACCTGCCAGATGTAGCCGTTCGGTGTGATGACCGGTTCCAGGCCTTCGCGATACATCACGCCGTTTGGCGGGAACATCAGGAAGACGTAAGCACCGGTGTCTTCCATGATCTCCTGCATCCGGACATAGATGTCGTGACGCTTGGCCGTGTCGGTCTCGGCGAGACCGGCCGCGAACAATTCGTCGAACTCGGGATCGGACCAGCGCTCCCAGTTCCACACACCAACCTGGTCGGAGATGAACCACTGGGTCATCTGGCTGGGGTCCGGCGAGTCGAGATAGGACATGATCCAGAGTTCCAGACGCTGCCACTCGTCACCTTCCGATTCGAGGCCAAGTGCCCAGAACGGGCCGGCATCGAGCGGAACGACTTCGACGTTGAGGCCGATCTCGGCAAGGTTCGCCTGGATGATCGTGGCCGCAGCCATACGGTCGGCGACGTTGATCGTCTTGAGTGTTACGGTCATACCTTCGGCACCAGCCTCTGCGATCAATGCCCGAGCGGCATCGAGGTCTGGTGTCATGAATTTGCCCTCTTCGCGATACCCAACCAGACCTGGCGGCACAATACCGTGTGCGCGCACACCAACATTGTTCCAAGCACCTTCAAGAACAGTATCAACATCCACGGCATGTTGGATGGCACGACGGACCCGGATGTCCTGAAGATTCGGATGGTCTGTATTCATGCCCATCCAGTACCACTGGGTGCCGGAATACTGCTTCACGATGGAGTCGGCAGGCGGGCTTTCGAGCAGACGCGGAATGGCGTCGATCGCGATGCCGGTGATGTCGACTTCACCGGCTTCGAAGGCGATTTCAGCCGTCTTCTCTTCGTCGATGATAATGAACTTCACATCCGAGATACCCGGCGCGGAACCGCCCCAATTGGGGTTCGGCTCAAGAGTGTAGCTCTGCTTCTGCACCCACTCGGAAACACGGTAGTAGCCGCAATAGAAGTTGAAGATGCCGTCGTACTTGCCGCCGGCAGCCTCGACCGCAACCTTCGAGACAATCGTGCCCGTGCCGTCGCACAGCCAGGTCAGCCAGATAGGCGCGAAGGGCTGGTTCATGTGAATGATGCCCGAGTGCGAACCGGTTACCTCGACATGGTCGAGCGCGACAGCCTTGTCCTTCCACTCCGAGACCTGCATGCGCTCGAGCGAGTACTTCACGTCCTCGGCGTTGAGCTCACCGATCTCTTCATGGGTGGTGCCGTCGTACCACATGATCCCCTGCTTCAGTTCGAAGCTAATGGTCTGCGGATCGACCTGCTCGAGCGAGGACACGAACTCACTGGGCTCCCAGTCCCACGAATCGCCGCTGTTGATGTACTTGGCGAGGCGCGCCAGGCAGGCGTACTGCAGGACCATCTCGAAACCGCCGACCATGTAGCCGGGATCGGTCGAGGTGATCGTGCGGTTGGTGCGGATGCGCAGCGGGCGGTCGGACTGGGCCCAGGCGCTGTTCGGATCCAGCAGGCCATCGACCATACCGGCCGCAGCAGCCGAGGCCGCGGTGGCCTTGAGCATGTTGCGGCGTGAAAGTTTCTGTGACGTCATTGTAGTGCCTCCCTGCAAAGTGCTTTTGACTTATGCGCAATCCTTTCAGGTCGCTTGCGAGGGGTCAAGACACCCACAAGCACGAAGCTGCGCGTCCCGCGTGCGGCGCAGAGCGCCTACACACCATCTCTCGGGATCGTCTCCACCCAGCTCTTCGACCAGATGCGCACCCCGCTGTCGTGAGCCTCCGCATGGGTGGTGAGCAGGAAGTCGGTTTCGGTCGCGGTGAGTTCGAACCGCGTGTCGATCCTGGTGTCCCAGGCGTCGCCGCGCTTGAGCGTGGCGTGATAGTCGACGCGGCCCCGGGCCGACAGGGGCTCGCCGTCACGGATCGTGTAGGTCTCGCCTCCCCCGCCGCTCAGCTCGGTTCCCGTGCCGTCGATCCGGTAGTGGCCGCGGTCCTTGACCATGCGGACGACGGTCTCACCGGAGGCAAAATCGCGCGCCAGCGTGCGGCTACGGTGGGGCTGCTGCCAGACGGTCGTTACAAACGGCGCCGCGGTGGCCGGCTGCCCAAGCGACAGCAGGCGTGAATCGGCCCCGTTTCGCGGGCGCACCGGAAGACGAAACATGCTGGAGCCTGTGGTCACAGCGATGGTCGCGGCAGCGGCCGAGGGCCAGGCGATGGGCCAGCATGCGGTCTGGACGGTCACACGGATACGGTGACCCTGGGCGAAAGCATGGCCGCAGTCGTTGAGAGCCACTGCGACGCGCATGGTTTTACCGGGGTCGACCGGCTCGGGGGTCTCATGACCGTTGCGATGCGTGAGGTTGAGCAGGCCGTAGCTGATCCGCGTGGAGGCCCCGTCGGGCGCGACATCACACAGACGGACATATAGCAGGCCCTGGGGCTGATCGCAGGAAAGGTCCAGCTCCAAGACAGGCTGGCCGAGAACCTCGGTCCGCCTCAACAGCGGCGGCGTGTCGAAACAAAGGCTGCGGCCATCCTCCTCCCTCTGGTCCGACGGCATTTCGGCTTCGAAGCCGTAGGGGCACCAGTCGCCATGGGTCACACCGGCCAAAACTTCAGACTTGTGCTGCAGGACCTGAGGTTTCCGGGCCTTTGTGCTGAGTCCGTCGCCGTTGAGGCAGTACGCCCGTTGCTCGATGCCGTCAGCGGGCCAGCTGTCCTCGGCGACCCAGCGTCCAGGCCGGTGTTCGTAGGAGGTCTGCGGCGGCGCGGCCTCCTGCATCCAGCAACGCAGGGCGGGTTCATCCATCATTCCGGTATCAATATCTTTCAGCCAATGATCCCACCATCGCGTGAGATCCTTCAGACCGTTGATCGCCGGGCCGGGTGTGCCCTTCCAGGGATAGGTGTGAGTCCAGGGTCCGACCAGGCCACGGAACGGCGCCTTAAGGCCCGAGGCCAGGCGAAAAACCGTGTTGGTGTAACCATCGGCCCAGCCGCCCACGGCATAAACCGCCGCCTCGGTGGCCTCGTAGTCCTCGCAGACCGAACCATGTTTCCACTGGCCATCGCGGCGCTGATGGCTAAGCCAGTGCGCCACGAGGTTGGGCGCGTTTTCGAGCCGTTCCAGCCACATGTCACGCCAGCGTTCGCCGACCACGTCGGGGTCGGGCGGACGCATGGCGAAGGTCGACATGGTCGTGCCCCAATTCAGATTGTCGTTGAGCAGGCAGCCGCCCATGTAGTGCACGTCATCGGCATAGCGGTCGTCGGTCGAGGCAACGGAGTAAACCGCCTTGAGCGATGGCGGCCGCAGGGCCGCGACCTGCAGGCAGTTGAAGCCGCCCCAGCTGATTCCCATCATGCCGGTCGCCCCGCTGCACCAGGACTGTGCCGCAAGCCACTCCAGCACGTGGTAACCGTCGTCGAGTTCCTGCCTGGAGTACTCGTCGTCGAACAGGCCTTCGCTGTCACCGTTGCCGCGCAGGTCGCAGCGCACCGCCGCGTAACCCTGCCCCGCCATGTAGGGATGATGAAGCGCATCGCCTGTAGCCGTGAAATCGCGGCGGCGATAGGGAATGAACTCCAGGATAGCCGGAACCGGGTTGTCTTCGGCGTCGTCAGGAAGCCAGATCGTCGCGGCGAGCTTCACGCCGTCGGGCATGGGGATCCAGACGGTGTCAATCTTCGTCACCTTGTGCGGAAACCGCGTCACAACCTTGGCCATCATGCCCCTCCCGTGAACATCTTGATTTAATCATGAGGTCATGCGCGGGATCACGCGATTTGTTCAAAGCGCCAGTGCTCGCCTAAGCTTCCCCCTCTTGGGAGCAAGGGGATCAGGATAACCACTGAAACAGCCATGCGCAGGAAGCAGCCGAAGGGGCTCTACGTCCTCTTTCTGACGGAGATGTGGGAGAGGTTCGGCTTCTACACGATGTTCAGCATGCTGGTTCTCTATCTCACCCACGAGGTCGGGCTGGGCGATGCCGATGCCGCCCTGCTCTACGGCACCTTTGCCTCTTTCGCCTAGCTGACGACCCTGCTCGGCGGCTTCCTGGCCGACCGTCTGCTGGGCTTCCGGCGTGCGATCGTCATGGGCGCGGCGATCATGTCGCTGGGTTACCTCTCTCTGTTCTATTCGCCACCGGCCACGATCACCTGGTCGCTCGCCGTGCTGATCGTGGGCAACGGGCTCTTCAAACCCAATGTCGGCAGCCTGCTGGGCCTGCTCTACGAGAAAGACGACCCACGCCGGGAATCGGGCTTCACGATCTTCTATCTCGGGATCAACAACGGAGCCTTTGTCGCCACATTAATCGCGGACTGGATCGGCCAGACCTTCGGCTACGACATCGCCGGTGTCGGCAAGCTGATTTCGCTGATTACCTTTCTGATTGGCCGGCGCTGGCTTGACGGCAAGGGCTACGCACCCCATCCGAACCTCCTGGAGGTGCGCCACCTGGGCTTCATCAATCCAACCGGGCTGGTCCTGATCGGGGGCGTCGGTGTGGCGCTGCTGACCGCCGTGCTGGTGCGTCACGAGGCGCTGGCCGGTGACCTGCTGGCAGTGGCCGGGCTGATCGCCTTCGGCTACCTGCTGTTCGAGACGTTCCGCGAGGAAGGCGAAACCCGCCGCCGGTTGATCGCCATGATCGTGTTGACGGCGTCTTCGATCGTGTTCTGGACCGCCTACAATCAGGTCGGCACATCGTTCATCCTGTTCACCGAACGGCTGGTCGATCGCACTACCTTTGGCATCACCCAGCCTGCCAGCGAGTTTCTGTCCGTCAATCCGCTGTTTATCCTGCTGATGGGCGGGCCCTTCGCGGCACTCTGGGCGTGGTTTTCCAAACGGGGCTGGAATCCCTCGATGCCTATAAAGTTCGTACTGGGCCATCTGCTGATCGCTGCGGCATTCTTCAGCCTGGTCCTGGCCATCCTTGCCTCACCCGGCAAGGCGCCCTGGGAATGGCTGGTGCTGTTCTTTGCCCTCTACACCGCAACCGAAATGACCCTGTCACCNGTCGGGCTTGCCGTGGTGACCGCCCTGGCACCCACGCGCCTGCTGGGCCTGTCGATGGGCCTGTGGCTGCTGGCGACCTCGGTGAGCTTCTATCTCGCGGGCCTGGCTGCCGGCATCGCGGCCGTGCCCGACAGTGCAACCGACGCCGAATCCGAATCGATCTACCGGACCGCATTCACCGACTACGGCTGGATCGGCCTAGGCGGCTCCTGATTGCTCTGGTGCCGGTGCTCAAGCGCATGATGGGCGGCGCGACCAGAGACAAGACAACGGACAGGTCTCAGCCATGACAATCAACTCGAGCAAGCGCGTCACACTGGCGTTCGCTTGCCTCGCCCTCATCGCNACCCTCGACACATCTGCCCGAGCCGACACCACCGAACGCCAGGCGCTCGCAGCCATGATCGAAGACGCGCATGCCGTGGCCGACGTGCTGGAAAACCAGATCGGCGAGATGGAGGCATTCCGAAGGAACGGCGTGGGATACATGCTGCGCGACACGAACGGGGCGCTCTACTTCCTGCCGTACTCCGATGCCGAGGACATCGCATCGCTGCTCGCGCTGCAGGTCTGGATGGGCAACACCGATACGTTCCGTGGTATCGGTGGCGCCCTCGGTGACCTGCCTTCGACGATCCGTATGGCCATTGCATACAATTGGCATGACCTGGCGACGGACGGCATCCTCGATCTCGAGAAAACCAACCGGTTCGTCGAGGACTACGTCGAGACATCACTCGACCTCTTTGATGAAACCAATCGCGCAGATCTGGAGGGCCGGATCAACGCCCTCCACGACGAACTCACAGACACCAACGACCTGACTGAGGATGCGGAACTAAAACTGGCGACTATCGAAAACGGGGAGACCGACGATCAAGCGCAACCAACAGACAACAGCGCCGCGAGCGAAAACGACGCATTCGATTGGCGCGCGGCCATGGCGGAACACAACGCGGAACTCCCCGAGGGCGTGACGCTGATCGACCCTGTGCCAACCATGGACAGGTTCTGCAACGAACCGGCTGAAACGCCGATCTGGATTCTGGTCGACAATGGCGGCAACTGCTCAGGGTCCTTGGTCCACAAGGGCTCAGGGAGCTATGAGGGTCGCAGTGGCGATTGGTGCGTCTGGTGCCCGGACGACAAGTACTGGCGCAGCGGATGGGGTTGCTGCCTCCCAAACTAGGCCGCGTTACCCCGTCCTCTGGCCCACAACCCGGCCCGGACTAGCGCCGGTGTGTCCGTTTGTGTTCCAGACTTCCGTGCCGTTCACGAAGACATGGTCGATGCCGGCGGCCGGCTGTTCGGGCTCCATGAAGTCGGCCTTGTCGATGATGGTTGCGGGATCGAAGACCACGATGTCGGCGGCGGCACCGGCCTCGATACGGCCACGTCCGGTGAGACCGAAGCGGTCGGCCGAGGCGGCGGTCATGCGATGGATCGCGTCCTCCATCTCCATCAGGCCGAGAGCACGGGCGTAATGGCCCAGCACACGCGGAAACGTGCCCCACAGGCGTGGATGGGGATGGCGGTTCATGGGAATCCCGTCGGAACCGATGATGATGTTGGGATGGGTCATCAGGCGCTTCACGTTCTCTTCGTCACGTCCGAAGTAGATCGCTCCGCCCGGCGCCAGACGCTCGGCCGCCACGAGATCGTCGATGCCCCACTCGGTGGCGATGTCGTGGAGATAGCGCCCGTTGACCTCGGGATGCGGCTTCGACCAGGTGACCAGGACCTTGGTCCGCTTCTCGACGAAATCGGGGAGGATCGAGGTCGAAGAAGCCTCATAGGGATAGGCATCGGCTGCGATCTCCTGGCCCTCCGCGAGACTCTTTTCGTACCAGCCCAGCGCCTCGACGCAAATTTCCGGATGGTCGTTTGTGTGACAGTGGAAGTGCGAGATCACCACGGGCAGCCCGGCCTCGCGCCCGATGCGGGCAGCCTCGTCGTATGAGCTGCGGGCCTCGGTGTAGTAGCTTCGCATGTGGGTCGCATAGACGCCGCCGGCCTTGGCCGCGACCTCGGCCAGGGCAATCACCTCTTCGGTTTCGGATTTCCGGGCAGGCGGATACTCGAGCCCCGTCGACAACCCGCAGGCGCCNGAGGCCATGGCCTCGGCCACCTTCTCTTTCATCGTAGCGATCTCGTCTGCGGTGGCCGGGCGCTGAGTGTCATCCATGGTCGCGACACGCAGGGTGCCGTGGCCGACCAGCAACGCAGCATTGCTGGCCGGCGCCTGCCGTGTGAGGTCATCGACGAAGCCCGCGAAGGTGGGATAGCGATAGTCCTCCTGGCCGCCGACAAGATCGAGCGGCTCGGTCGGCCGTTCTCTCGCCACGAAGGGCGCAAGAGAGATGCCGCAGTTGCCGGCCACGACCGTGGTCACGCCCTGGCTGACCTTGGGTGTCATGTCGCCGGCGTCGCGCAGCATGCGGTCGTCATGGGTGTGCACGTCGATGAAGCCGGGGCAGACGATCCGGCCCGTGGCGTCGATCACCGTTTCGGCGGTGTCGCCGGAGAGATCTCCGACTGCAGCAATCCGGTTGTCGTCGATCGCGACATCGGCGGCAAAGCGCTGCCGGTTCGTGCCGTCGATGACCATTCCCCCGCGCAGAATGATGCCGTGTTCCGCCATGGTGTCCTCCATCGTGTCGGTGCGAGCTTAGGACAAACCGCCGCCGACGCCATCGCCAGAGTTTGTCGCAGCGGGTTCGGGCGCGCTACAACAGCAGCAGGAGGTTCCATGACGGCACAAGGTATCGGCGCGGCAGTGCCACGCAAGGAGGATCGGCGGTTCATCACCGGACGCGGAAGATATGTCGGCGACCTTGTCGGACCCAGTGTGCTGCGCGCCTGTTTTCTGCGTTCGTCCCATGCCCATGCGGACTTCACGATCACCGACATCAGCGACGCGGCAAGCCTGCCCGGCGTGGTGGCGGTGCTGACCGGCGCTGACATGAANGCCGACAATCTAGGCTCTCTGCCGTTGCAGTGGGACTTCGAAAACACCGACGGCTCACGCTTATGGAAACCCGCGATGTTCGCGCTGGCGACAGACACAGTACGCTTTGTTGGCCAACCGATCGCCGTCGTCCTCGCCGAAACGGACGCCNTCGCCCGCGATGCCGCAGAGCTGATCGCGGTTGATTTCGAAGAAAAACCCGCCGCCGCCCGGCTGGAAGATGCCATGGCACCCGGCGCACCGGCAGTGTGGCCGGAGAGGCCCGATAACACCAGCCTGCGCTGGACCAACGGAGAGAAGGCCGCAACCGATGCCGCCTTCGAGAACGCCGCCCATGTCGTCGCGCTGGACCTGGTCAACCATCGCATCGCGCCCATGTCGGTGGAGCCTCGCGTTTCCATGGCACGTTACGACCTGGGCCGGGACCATCTGACGCTCGTCTCGTCCTGCCAGCTTGTGCACGAGGTTCAGCGCATGCTGGCCAAGGATATCTTCCGTGTTCCCGAAACCCGGATGGATGTGATCGCGCCCGACATCGGCGGCGGCTTCGGCATGAAGTCCTACATTTACCCCGAAGACGTGGCGGTGCTGTGGGCCGCACGGCGGCTCAACCGAGATGTCGCCTGGATCGGTGACCGGACCGAGGCCTTCCTGTCGGACANCGGTGCACGCGACCACGTGACTCATGCCGAGCTGGCGCTCGACGCGGACCACAACTTCCTGGGCCTGCGGGTCTCGATCACGGCTAACATGGGGGCCTACCTGAGCCAACATGCGGCCGCGGTGCCGACAATCTACTGCACCTTCGTCCTGCCGGGCCCCTACCGCATCGACGCGAGCTTTGTGGATGTAAGAAGCGTGTTTTCGAACTCTGCACCGCTCGATGCCTATCGCGGCGCGGGCCGGTCCGAAGCGGTCTATGTCACCGAGCGGCTTGTCGACCAGGCCGCCCGCGAACTCGGGGTCGACCCGTCGGAACTGCGACGGCGCAACCTCGTGACCGAACCGGAGCTGCCCTATGTGACCTCCCTGGGCAGCCGTCTCGACAGCGGTGATGCGCCGGCCCTTCTGGCCCGCGCCCTGGACCGCACCGACCACGCCTCGCTTGAAGCTCGGCGCGCGGCGGCACGACAGAACGGCAAGCTGCTGGGCCACGGTCTCGCGATGTATGCGGCCAACTGCGGCGGCTGTTCGTCGGAGGATGCCCGCAGCGTCGGCTCCCAGGTCGGAAGCTGGGAGAGTGCGCGGCTCCAGGTTCACCCCTCCGGGGCCGCGACGCTTTATGTCGGCACCCACAACCATGGCCAGGGCCATGAGACCGCGTTTGCCCAGCTCGTAAGCGAAAAGACCGGCCTGGAGCTGGACGCCATCGATGTCGTGTTTGGTGACACCAGCCGCATCCAGCGCGGCATGGGCACGTTCGCGTCACGATCCGCCGTGATCTGTGGCCCCGCCATCGGCCTTGCTACGGACCGGGTGATCGAAAAGGCCAAGAAAATTGCAGCGCACATGCTGGAGGCGTCAGTTGCCGACATCGAACTCAAGGATAACGCCTTCAACATTGCCGGGACCGACCGCAACGTGCCCTTTGCCAAGGTGGCGCAGGCCGCCCACACCTTCGGAGGGTTCGGCGAAGACGGTCGCGAACCGGGCCTCGACGAAACAGGCTTCTACGACCCCGAGGACTTCACCTATCCCTTCGGCGCCCACATTGCCGAGGTCGAGATCGATGAGGTGACAGGACGCACGGAACTCACCCGCTATGTCGCGGTCGACGACATCGGCGTCGAGATCAATCCGTTGATCGTGGAAGGGCAGGTGCAGGGCGGCGCGGTACAGGGCATCGGCCAAGCTCTGATGGAAGCCATTCTCTATGACGAGGACTCCGGCCAGCTCGTAACCGGCAGCTTCATGGACTACGAGATGCCGAGGGCCCACACCCTGTGCGCGATCGAATCCGAGCGCATCGCCAGCCGCTGCACGACGAATCCCCTTGGGGCCAAGGGCGCGGGCGAGGCCGGAACCTTTGCAGCCCCGGCGGCCGTGACCAACGCTGTGCTGGACGCCCTGTCACAGGCCGGCGTCACCGCCTTCGACATGCCCGCGACACCCCTTCGGGTCTGGCGCGCCCTGCGGTCAGCAGCATCCGCCTAACTGGTCGTGACCCCGGCTCAATACCGGATTGACAGGGGTCTTCGGCGGTTCAGACCGTCTCGTATTCGCCAGTCACAAGCGTCACGCCGCCGCTGGCGAATTTGGCGACGTCGGCGACGGCGGCTTGGCCTTCCGCCGAGGCGAGTGCGGCTTCCATGTCAGCGTGGCTGTCATAGGTCAGAATAGCGACGAGATGATACTCGCCACCGTCGGGGCCGATCGCGGCCGGGCCCTTGGTGATCTCGCAGGACTTCAGATGCGGCATCTTCCGCACGAGCGGGATGTGGATCTCATGATAGTGCTTGGCGAAGGCTGCGGGGTCTTCGGGGGTGCCGTACATAACTAAGGTGCGGATCATCGGAACGTCTCCTCAGATTTCGGGCAGAGCTGCCATTCGGCGGCGATGATAGACCAGCGGCCGTGTCTCGTCCGCAATCTCGGTACGGTCGACATAGCCGGTCACGATCATATGGTCACCTCCCGGAATGACATGGCCGACACGGCAGGTCAGCAGCACGGCGCAACCATCCAGGCGCGGCGGGCCGGCGCGGTGGGAGTCCCAGGCAACGCCGGCGAACTTGTCGCCGCTGCGCACGGCAAAGGCCATCGCGACATTCTGCTGCCCTTCGGCCAGGACATGGACGTTGAACGGCACGCCGGGATAAAGCGCCTGCAGTGTGGTGGAATCGCGACCGAAGCAGGCCAGCACCATGGGCGGGTCAAGAGACAGCGAGGTCACCGACGACAACGTGGCGCCATAGGATTCACCGCGGGCGTTGCGGCAGGTTGCGACGGTCACACCGGATGGAAACTCCGCCATGGCTTCCTTGAAGCCAGGTGCGGCAGGCAGGACTGCTGAGGACTGCAGCGCCATCTCAGGCCGCCTCCACCTTGGCCGAAACCTTCGGGATCACCTCCCGGCCGATCAGTTCGAAGCTGCGCATGATGTCGGCATGGGCGACACCATCGATGCGCATCAGGATCTCGTCGATGCCCATCTCTTCGAGACGCTGGATGCGTTCGACGAAGTCTTCGGGCGTGCCGATCATGATCGAGGGGGTCTGGGTCAGCAGGTAGTCGAAGTCGTCGCGGTGATCGATCAGGCGCTGAAGCTTGTCGTCGAGATACTCGTACGAGCCCTGCTTGCCGAGCGGGACATATATGTCGACGAGGAACTGATAGTAGCCCATCGCGACGTCATAGGCGATGCGGCAGGCCTCCTCGCGCGTCTCCGCGCAATAGGCGGTGGCGACATAAAGACCCATATGTTCGGTGCGGCGCGGCGCCATCTGTGTTCCCTTGGAGAGACCCTGCCGATAACCGTCGATGCACTCCTGCAGGTACTCAAAGCCGAAGTAGCTCTCGAAGCACAGCGCGCCGATCCCACGTTCGCCCGCCACGACGTGCGACGCAACACTGGATGCCGCGACGGACAGAGGCGGGTGCGGTTTCTGCACGGGCTTGGGCATGATCTCGCGCGGCGGAATCTTCCAGATCGGGCCGTCGTGTTCGAGCACATCATCGGTGAAGGCCTTGGCGATCACCTCAATCCCATCCGCCCACTGTTCGCGGGTCGTCTTGGGATCGACCCCGAAAGCCTCCATGGTGTGGACGTTGTTGGACCGAGCCGTGGCAAGTTCCGCGCGGCCCTTCGAGACGATGTCGAGCGTGGCCAGACGCTCGGCGACCAGGATGGGATGGTTCCAGGACAGCAGCACCGCACACATCACGCGCAGGCGGATGTTCTCGGTGTTCTGGGCGACAGCGGCATAGAGCACCTCAGGCGCCGCAACGGCAAAACGCGGCGGAGAGAAGTGCTGTTCGGAGGTGCCCCAGCAGGAGAACCCCAGACGGTCGGCCAGCGCGACCTCTTCGATCATGTCCATGTAGCGCGTGGCAACATCCATGCCGGGCATGAGTTCGGCTTCCTGAAGCAGGCCCACCTTCATGATCGCTCTCCCTTCGAGGTACGGATTTCGCAGATCGTTTGGTAGGTATGACCGTAATTCGTTGAAAGCTATTGAGTCAAGGCCATGTTTCGTCGCACACTCGGATGTAGGGTTCGGGTTCCACCAATTCTGGAGAGAGATAATGGCGTTGTACCGGGGCATGGATGCAGAGGAGCTGGAATTTCAGTACGAACTCAGGAACAAGGAGCCTGATTTCGATGCCCTGGTGGTCCGCTGGATGGAACGTTGCGCGGCGTTTCGCGAGGAATCGGATGTCGCGCTCGATCTGCGCTACGGCCCGGCCGAGCGCGAGGTGCTGGATCTGTTCCGTGGCGCCGAGGGCGGCCCGGTGCTGGTCTACATCCATGGCGGCTACTGGCAGCGCGGCGACAAGGCGATGTACAGCTTCGTGGCCGAACCCTTCATGAAGGCCGGGGTCAACGTGTCGGTGATCAACTACACGCTGACACCGGATTGCCGCCTGGGCGACATCGCACCGCAGGTCCGCCGGGCCATCACTTGGCTATGGCACAATGCCGCTGATCTGAAGATCGACCGCGAGATGATCTCTGTTATGGGCCATTCGGCCGGCGGCCACCTCACGGCCATGATGATGGCGACGGACTGGCCCGCCCATGACCCCGCCATGCCGGCCGACGCGATCCATGCCGGGGTGCCGATCTCCGGCATCTTCGAGCTGGAGCCGCTGGTCCATACGTCGATCAACCAGGGGCCGCAGATGGATGTCGAGGAAGCCAAACGCGAAAGTCCGCTGTTCTTGGCGCCGACCACGGATGCGCCACAGCTTGTGGTCGCCGGAGGCAACGAGACGCCTGAGTTCAAACGCCAGTCCGACGCCTATGTCGAGCGCTATCGCACGGAGAACCGCGTCATGGAGCGCCACGACGTGCCCAACGAGAATCACTTCGGCGAGTTGGAGCGGCTAGCCGAATCCGACAGCGAGGTCTTCCAGCGTTCGATTGCTCTGGTCGGCCGCTAGGTCCGGTCGGCCCGACCCACGCCATGGCCGAACGGTTCCTCAAGCAGGTCGCCGATCTTTCGGAATCGGACCGCGCCATCGTTCTGCATCTGCAGGAGGACGGGCGCCGGTCTTTTGCCCAGATCGCGCGAGAAACACGCATGGCCGAAAAGACCGTGCGAACCCGCGTCCGCCATCTGCTCGATCAGGGTATCATCCAGATCACGGCGGTAACCGACCCGCGCGCCCTGGGTTACGAAAGCGCCGCCCTGCTGGGCATCACGACCGACCCGTCGAGGCCCGCATCCGACATCGCGCACGCCCTGCTGGAGATCACGGCGGTCGACTACGTCGTGGTCACGACGGGCCGATTCGGTCTCTTCGCGGAGCTGATCTGCCGGAACCGTGACGAACTCCAGACCGTGATCGAGCAGGAGATCGGCCGGCTCGACGGCATCCACACCGTCGAGTCCTTCCCCTATCTCTCCCTGCACTATCAGCTTGCTCATTTCGATGCCGCCCGGCGCAAGGATTCCGGGGAAACAGGCGTCGTACCGCGCGCCCTCGCGGAGACGGACCGCGCCATCGTGCATGCCCTGTCACGCGATGGCCGAGCCCCGTTTCAATCCATCGCCGATAATCTCGAGATTTCCGAAAGTCAGGTCAGGACACGCGTTAACGACATGATCGCATCCGGCGTGATGAACGTGATGGCGATCATCAATCCCATGAGCTTCGCCTATGGGAGCGTTGCCTGGATCGCGATGAGCGTGGACGGCGCGAAACCGGTGCGGCAGGTCGCCGATGCGCTCGCCGGGCTGGCTCACATTACCTATGTCGCGATCACCGCGGGGCGCTTTGACATTTTCACCGAAGTCGCCTGCCATTCCGACAGCGAGCTCTTGGATCTTCTGGACAGCGAAATCAGAGGCCTGCCGGGCATCGCCGAAGTCGAAGCTTTCCTCTACCAGCACCTGCACTACAAGCGCTTGACACCGATTCGAACCTGAAGGATCAAGCTGCGCACCAATCAATCTTCGCGAGGGTCCTCGGCGAAGCTGTGGTCGGTGGGCTGGGGCGTGGCGGTCATGACGGTGACGCCATCGGGCGCGTGAGAGCGGTGTCAGCGGCCCTTGGGCACCACAAAGAGCATGCCTGCAGTCATGTCGTGACTGACGGGGCCATCGTGATCCATGACCGTCAACGTGGTCCGGGCATCGAAAACCTGAACAATCTCGTCACCGTTGCTGTGGCCAGAGAAGCTGCCAGCGAAGATGGCGCCATCGCGAAACTCGGCCAGCCGGGCAAAATCTTCGTCGGCCTGGACTTCGGTCGCCTCACTGCGGTCGATGATCGTGGGCGGGCCATCCAGAACGGTCTGGATGTGCACAGGCGCACGACCGGCCGTCAGGTCTGGTCCGCCAACATGTCGCTGAAGCAACGGGAACGGGCGCTGTCATCGAGACCTCCGCCCTGCATGTCCACATGCCGGACGCCATCGGGATAAAGATAAACGAAGAGCGCACAGCCTTCCGCGTCGTAGCGCCACATCTGGGCGTCAGCCTCGACCCAGATGAACTCCGGCTCACCCATAGTGTCGACAAGATCGCCTTCGCTGAGATGCAACAAGCTTTCGGGCGCATCGATCAGCATCGCATCCGGCGCCTCAACGGCCGCCACATAGGTCGTAGTATCGGCACGATCAAGTGACGATCCAGCCGTGCAGGCGACCAGCGCCAGGCTGATGGAAACAGCGCCAAGGCGTTCCATGCTGCTCATTCCCGATTCTCTTACCGTGACTATCGGCCATCGAGGCCGTTGTGACAATGTGGCGGCTTCTAGGACCAGTGGAGCATTCTGCGCAAGGAATTGTTGCTGCTGTGCTCAGGCGGCGGTTATGTCCCGGTTGGCGTGATAGATGTGGGTCATGAAGGCCGCCGCGATCACAGGACCCAGGAAGTTGACGATCGGGATGGTCATGCCAAAGGCGATCAGCGCACCGGCCAGCCAGAGTTTGGTGCGGTTGGCCTTGCGCCATGCCACCGCGTCACTCGGGGTCATCCGACGCAGAATGACGACCTCGGCATACTCACGGCCAACGAGATAACCGTTCACCAGATAGAAGATGCCGAAACTCACAAACGGCACCATCAGGCCTAGGATGTAGAACGGCAGGGCCACGAGGTTCAGCAAAAGAAGCATGCCGGTGAAACGGATCGTCGAGACGACATCCTGTGCAATCGTCGAACCCTCGGCCTCCGGCAGGCC
Source organism: Rhodospirillaceae bacterium (assembly GCA_002722885.1). Classification (GTDB taxonomy): domain Bacteria; phylum Pseudomonadota; class Alphaproteobacteria; order SP197; family SP197; genus SP197. The sequence continues at coordinate 35,653 of PBNE01000007.1, read as the reverse complement.
GGGGTAGTCAATTTCCTCGACACGCCCGACGACCTTGTCGAGATAAAAGGCCGCGACGTTCTGCGCCACGATCACGAACGAGAACCAGAACAGCGCGGTGAACGCGAACGCTCCCAGAATGAAGGCGCCGGTGTTCACGACCCAGGTTGGCGCCAAGTCGATCTGCCCTTCGACCCAGGCACCCAGATTGGCGGCATCAAGGCCACCAAACATCACGATCATCAGCACGAAAAAAAAACCCAGGCTCCACAGAGCGATTGCCAGGATCGCCTTGCGCAGTTGGGGATCGCGCATGTCACCGAAGGCTTTGGATAACGCGAAAATCATGTCAGCGGGTCCGTCCTGCCATGAATCATTCCGTTGAGATGGTCATGCGCACCGATCGAATCAATCGCCGTGGGGTTCAGGCTCCGGATCGGGATAACGGCCCGGCTCACCACGCGGATCGATTGGCAAGCCCTGCGCCAGCCCAAACAGGCGCTCGGCAACAGCCGACCAGCCCAGAAGCTGCCCGTCGCTGTGCGAGCGGCCGACAAGCTGCAGCCCGACCGGAAGGCCCGAGGCCGTGAAGCCACAGGGGATCGAGATCGCCGGGCAGGCCGTGAGCGTGATGACCGACGTCAGGATGATCCAGTCGACATAGTTGCCGAAGGTGTGGCCGTTGAGCTCCTTGAGATACCGCATATGGGTCGGGATCGCCGGCACGATGGTCGACGGTACGGCCAGAACGTCATGATCGGCGAAGAAGGCCGTGACCCGGTGATAGACGGCGCCCCGAGCACGGTTGGCGCGAATCACCTCCTCGATTGTAAGGTCGAGGCCCTTGCGGGTGTTCCAGCGGTTCTCCGGCTTCAGCTTGTCGGGATCACTGAGCAGCTCGTGCTCGTGGCCGGTTGCAAAACCCAGAGCCCGGAAAGTGTGGAACGCCTCCGGCCCGTCCGAAAGATCGAGATCGGTGTCGGTGATTTCGCATCCGAGAACTTCGAGCTGCCTGAGACCGGCACGGCACAGGGCGTCGACCTCGGCATCGACCGGCGTGACCTTGAGATCGGGCGAATAGCCGATACGGCCCGGCACATCACCGTTGTCCAGCGCGCGGTGCACCTGATCGAGAAAGGGCACATGCGGTTCGGCACGCGACAGGGGATCGCGGTGGTCGGTGCCGGTCATGGCATCAAGCATGAAGGCCGTGTCCGGCACATCCCGCGCCATGGGGCCGACCACCGGCATGTCGGCAAAACAGCCGGGATCAGGTCCCTTGGCGACAACGCCGGGTGTCGGGCGATAGCCGACAACACCGCAAAAACTGGCGGGAATGCGCAGGCTGCCACCCAGGTCCGAGCCGGTGGCGATGGGCACCTGACCGGCTGCCAGCGCCGCAGCCGAACCACCCGACGAGCCGCCCGGCGACCGTTGCTGGTCCCAGGGATTGCGCGCGACACCCAGAACCTCGTTGAAACTGTTACCGCCCGCGCCGTACTCCGGGACATTGGATTTGCCCATGACGATGGCGCCGCGCTGTTCCAGCCGCTCGACCATGATGTCGGAGGTCTCCGGCACATGGTCGGCAAAAAACCGCGACCCATAGGTCGTCCGCACCCCTGCGACGTCCTCAAGCTCTTTCACCGCAAGCGGCAAGCCATGAAGAGCGCCCGGGCCGTCGTAGGCAGGCGTCTTGCCATCCATCATGCGCCGCGCGTGATCACAGGCTCGGTCGTAGCAGCGGGTCGGCATGGCGTTGAGACTGTCATCGGTCTCGTCGATGCGTGCCGCGCTGGCCTCCACCATCTCAAGCGGCGAGACCTCGCCCTTCTTCAGAAGATCGGAAGCCTCAAGGGCCGACAGACACCACAACTCGGTCATCTCAGAGGCCCTCCCCGGCCTTCGCAGGATCGTGAGTATGGGCTGGAGTCCGAGAGAGCGGCAAGGCTTGCCGCGCGTAGTTTGCTCCCTATACTCGCGGCCCGCCGTTCCCGGATCGAGCGGGAACCGCCAACAGCACATGATGGGCGTATCACACATGACGGACACCCGCTTTGATGTCCTCGGCATCGGCAACGCGATTGTCGATGTCATTGCCGAAACCGGCGACGACTTCCTGACCGCCAACAACCTCGACAAGGGCGCGATGTGTCTGGTCGACGAAGCCGAGGCGACAAGGATTTATGACGGCATGGGCCCGGGGATCGAGATCTCCGGCGGTTCGGCCGCCAACACCATTGCCGGTCTTGCCGCCCTGGGCGGCAAGGGCTGTTTTATCGGCAAGGTGCGGGACGACGAGCTGGGCGGCGTGTTCGCCCATGACATCCGCGCCCAGGGCGTGACTTTCCCGACCCCGGTGGCGACCGAGGGCCCTCTGACCGCCCGTTCGATGGTGCTGGTCACACCCGATGCCCAGCGCACCATGAACACCTTCCTGGGTGCTGCGATCGGCCTGGGTGTTGATGACCTCAACACCGACGACGTGGCTGCCGCCAAGGTGACCTATCTCGAAGGGTATCTCTGGGATGCGCCGTCCGGTCCCGCGCTGTTCACGGCTGCCGCAGAAGCTGCCGCCAAGGCCTCGCGGGAGGTCTCGATGACCTTGTCCGACCAGTTCTGCGTCGACCGTCACCGCGATGAATTCCTCGCCTTCATCCGTGCCCATGTCGACATCGTGTTTGCGAACGAAGTCGAGGTGAAATCGCTCTACCAGACCGAGAACTTTGACGAAGCCGCAGCAGCAATGGCCAACGACTGCAAACTGGCCGCACTCACCCGCAGCGAAAAAGGCTCGGTGGTAGTCTCCGGCAGTCAACGCAAGAGCGTGGAGCCGGTCACCGCCGATGTGGTCGACACCACCGGTGCGGGCGATCTCTATGCCGCCGGGTTCCTCTACGGCTACACCCAGGGCACCAGCCTGGACCGCGCGGCGCGCATCGGCGGCATCTGTGCCGGTGAGATTATCAGCTATCTCGGAGCGCGGCCGCACGCCGACCTGCGGGCTCTGGTCACCGACAATCTGGGGTAAGCTGCCGGGCGCGACTCGGGAGAACCACCATGAGCACCATCGAGCTGATCACGGCGGAGGTGTACCCCTTTGCCCAGCGGACACACATGACGCTGATCGAAAAGGGGCTGGACATGACCTATCATCCGTTTTTCGAGCGCATGCCGACACTGACCCACTACCGCAGCGTGACTATTCCCGATGACTGCCTGCGCCTGAACCCCTGGGTCGACGCCATGATGGAGCGCGACTCGGTCAGGCAGACCATGCACCACACTGCTTACTACATTCAGAGCTACACCAAGTACGCCGTCGACTGAGAGGACCCGTTCCCCATGTTCTATGAACCCAAAAACGGCCACGGCCTGCCGCGCGACCCGTTCAAGGCCCTGGTGGCGCCCCGCCCGATCGGCTGGTTCACAACCCTGAACGACGACGGCAGCGTCAACCTCGCGCCCTACAGCTACTTCAATGCCGTGGCGGACGACCCGCCGATCGTCTTCTTCTCGTCGGGCGGTGCCGGCCGTTTCAAGGATTCGGCGCGCAATGCGGTCGAGCGTGGCGAGTTTGTGCACAACTTGGTCACCTGGGACCTGCGCGAGGCGATGAACGCAACATCCGAAGAGGTCGACGCCGGGGTCGACGAAACCAAATTGGTGAGCCTCGACCTCGCGCCCTGCGAACTGATCGAGACACCCCGCGTGGCCGCGAGTCCGGCATCGTTCGAATGCCGCACGATCAAGACCGTGGAGTTCGAGCAGAACGGTGAGGATGGTCCCAACACCCTGGTGTTCGGCGAGGTAATCGGCATCCACATTGCCGGCGGCGCTTTGGAAGACGGCCGGTTCGACCCCGAAGCCCAGAAGATCATCGCCCGGCTGGGTTACGCCAACTACGCCGTGGCCGGCGGCACCTTCCGCATGCTGCGGCCCGAACTACTGAAATAGATGAGTCCAGTTCATGCCTTGCACAGGGAGCAGGGCTGACTTGAGTTGATTTCGGCACTCTAACGTGGTTTCTAGCCGACTTCCGGGCGCTGGAGGGCAATTCTTGCCCAATTCGTGCTGCCCCGAAATTCGGAACAACAGACACGGAGTCGGTGATGCTTCTCGGCGTGCCGAAGGAAATCAAAAACCACGAGTACCGGGTGGGCATGACGCCCGCATCGGTCCGCGAAGTCTGTCACCAGGGCCATCAGGTCATGGTGCAGAAGGGTGCGGGCCGTGAGATCGGTCTCGACGACAAAATGTATGTGAAGGCGGGTGCGACGATCATCGACACGCCCGAAGAGATCTTCGCCAAGGCGGAGATGATCGTGAAGGTCAAGGAGCCACAGCCCAACGAGTGCAAGATGCTGCGCCCGGGTCAGCTTCTCTTCACCTACCTTCACCTGGCCCCGGATCCCGAGCAGACCAAGCTTCTGGTCGAATCGGGCTGCACCGCGATCGCCTACGAAACCGTCACCGACGCCTATGGCGGCCTGCCTCTGCTGGCCCCGATGAGTGAGGTTGCCGGCCGTATGTCGATCCAGGCTGCCGCGCACTGCCTTGAGAAGGCCCAGCGCGGCTCCGGCGTTCTGCTCGGCGGTGTGCCGGGTGTTGCACCCGGCAAGGTCGTGGTGATCGGCGGCGGTGTAGTCGGCACCCATGCCGCGCGCATAGCCGTAGGCCTGGGTGCTGAGGTCACGATCTTCGACCGTTCGATCGCCCGCCTGCGCCAACTCGACGATATGTTCGAAGGCCGTGCCAAGGTGCTCTACAGCACCGTCGACACCCTGGAGGAACATGTGCTCAACGCCGATGCGGTGATCGGCGCGGTGCTGATCCCCGGCGCTGCGGCCCCGAAGCTGGTGACCGATGCGCAGATTAAGAAAATGCGTCGCGGTTCTGTGCTCGTCGATGTCGCCATCGACCAGGGCGGCTGCTTCGAGACCAGCCACGCCACAACCCATGCCAAGCCGACCTACCGGGTCCACGGCGTCGTGCATTACTGCGTGGCCAACATGCCCGGCGGTGTGGCGCGGACCTCAACCTTCGCGCTCAACAACGCGACCCTGCCCTTCACCGTGGCTCTGGCCAACAAGGGCTGGAAGCAGGCGTGTAAGGACGATGCCCACCTGAAGGAAGGCCTCAACGTCCATGACGGCAAGGTCACCTACAAGGCGGTCGCCGAAGATCTCGGCTACGACTTCCACGATCCCTCTAGCCTGATCTGACGAGATTGTGAAAGCACCGAAGCATGAGGGGCATCCGCAAGGGTGCCCCTCTTTCTTTGAGGATAAGAAGATGTTCCGCGCGTCAGAATGGATTTGCCAGCAACGCCGCATCATCCGGATCCAAGTCGTACCGACGCAGCCGTCGCTGAATTTCACTTGAACAACGACGAGGACGGACGAGGATGCGTCCAATTTCATGGAGCCCTCGAACCAGTCGATGTTTCGTATTCCGGCCCTTGGTACTTAGCGTGTCTTGCGGCTGCTGTCCGTGTTGATCCTGCTGGGCATGGCCGCCATGAGACATGCCGAACTTCCGGGGAACGACCCGGCCTGCGAGAGCCACTCGGAAAGCATGGATCAGAGCGCGCGCGACGACCTCAGTCGCGTGTCTCACTGCTGTCCCCTCGCTTCTTCAGCGATGATCAGCTCCACACTGAGCTGGACTGGTGTGTCCTACGATGATGTTACGTTCATCATGGTCAACGCCAGCCTCTCAGGCTCACATCCCGAGACTTTCCTAAGGCCACCGCGCCCCTTCTCGTGATCGCCCTTCGGCTTAACCGCGTGCCGATTCGCGATGCTCGCCGCAGCTAGCGGCATCCGTATTCAACGCCATCACCTTACTGTTTGTGGCTGTCCTCGAGACATGTCCGGCCTTGCCGGAGTTTCGCGGGTTGCCATGGCCGAAGGCTCCGGAACACAGAGATCACGAGAGACATGCAATGAACCACAACAGGATTCACACGTTCGCCAAGAGTGCAGGCCTGGCAGCCAGCATTGTCATTGCCACACAATCCCTTGCCGATGGAACCGATGGCTCCCACAGCCACGACGACATGAACAAGGTCTGGACCAACATGATGATCGGGCACCGGCGCACGGCTCCACAGCAGCCCCGCGATCTCGACCTCTTTCTCGCGCTGCCTGGGATCGCGCTGGTAGAGGCGCAGCACGAAATCGTCACCGGGATTGCCTTTGCGCGTCAGACGGATGTTTGTGTTGGCCGGCCGCCGCCGAGGATGTCGAACGACTCCAGCCTCTCACCCTTCAACAGGCCGTCGAGAAAGCGGTCGAGATCATCAAAGGACAGCAGGATCGGTTCGGAATCGCGCGACCACGGCCGGCCATCCTGCTCGTGTTCTGTCATCGGGCGAACGCGATCAGTCCTTGGCCGGGACCGGCTTCAAGCCCTTGAGCATGATCATCAGATTCTCGTCACGCCAACGCTCCAGCTCGTCCATCGACAGATGGCCGTACATGTTGTCGACCGAGCCGATGAGCTGGTTCTTGGCGTCCTCGTCCCTCTTCCAGCCGAAGTGGTCAATCATGTGACGCACGCCGCCCTTGCCGCCGCCCAGGTGATAGCAGGTGACAGGGCCGGCGAAGGCCCAACGCAGGCCGGGGCCATAGGCCACGGCCGTGTCGATATCCTCGTAGTCGCAAACGCCCTGGGCGACCAGGCTGGCGGCCTCCTCGAACACAACATGCTGAATGCGGTTGGCGACATAGGCCTCGATCTCGTTCTTCAGCGTCATCGATTTCTTGCCGACGGCTTCGTAAAACGCATGCGACCAGGTCAGCACCTCGGCATCGGTTTGTTTGCCGCCGACGACCTCGACCAGCGGGATGAGATAACTCGGCGCGAAGGGATGGCCGATGATCACCCGCTCCGGATGGCTACATTCGGATTGGAGATTGGTCGGGATGAAGGCCGAGGACGAGCTCGACAGCACCGTGTCGGCAGGGGCCGCCGCATCCATCTGGGCAAAGAGCTTGATCTTGAGATCTTCGCGATCCGGCGCACTTTCCTGCACAAACTCGACCTCGGCCACGGCGTCCTCGACGCTTGACGCGAAGCTGAACCGGTCCGGGCTGGCGCCCGGCGCCAGGCCAAGGCCTTCGAGATAGGGCCAGGCCTGCTCGATGATCACCCGCGCCTTGGCCTCGGCATCGGGACCGGGATCGCTCATCACGACATCCTTGCCGGCGGCCAGAAAGGCCGCGGCCCAACCTGCTCCGATGTACCCGCCGCCCACGCAGGCGATGCGCTGGACCTGATCTGGTGCCGGTCGTGCCATGATGGACGTCTCCTCTGGTTTATGTTCCTGTCTGGTGCTCAAGATAGCCGGTAATGTACTGGCGCACACCTTCTTCCAGGCTGGTGAAGGGCGTCGTGTATCCGGCTTCGCGAAGCCGCTCCATCCGGGCTTCGGTGAAGTACTGGTAACGGCCCTTCAGATGAACGGGCATATCGAAGAATTCGACAACGGGATCCCGGTCCATGGCGGCGAACATGGCGTGCGCCAGATCGATCCAGGTGCGTGCCTGCCCGCTGCCGAGATTGTAGATGCCGTTGACCCCCGGGTTGTCGAGCAACCAGCAGACAACATCAGCGCAATCCTTCACAAACACGAAATCGCGCATCTGGCCGCCGTCGCCATAATCGGGCCGGTCCGAACGGAACAGGCGCATGGGGCGTCCGGCCTGAAGCTCCGGGAAGGTTTTGGCGATCACGCTACGCATGTCGCCCTTGTGCCCTTCATGTGGGCCATAGACGTTGAAGAACCGCAGACCTGCCCATTGCGGCGGCGCAGGTCGGCCCGCATCCCGTTCGCGCGCAACCAGTCGGTCGAACAGAAGCTTGCTGGCGCCATAGGGCGTGATCGCGCGCAAGTCGGCCATCGCAACCTGAGCAGGATCATCGTCAAAGCCGAGCCCGCCATCACCGTAAACCTGGGCCGAAGAGGCATAGATCAGGGGCACATCGTGTCGGGCACACCAGTCCCAAAGATCAAGCGAGAGCCAGACGTTGGTGCGCATGATTAGATCGGTGTCGGTCTCGGTTGTGGCCGATATCGCCCCCATATGCACCACCGCGTCGAGATCGTTCCTGTCACCCAGCCAGGCCATGAGGTCATCGGCCTCCACCGTGGCGGCAAGATCAAGGCCCGCAAGGTGACGGGCGCGGGTACCATTGAAATGACGATCACAAACCGCAATGCGGTCGCCGCGTGCAATCAGGGCCGCGACAATGTTCGAGCCTATGAACCCCGTACCCCCGGTCACCAGAATCACAGGACGGGCTCCGTAACATGTCCGAGTTCAATTTCAATGGCGCCGCACAGCATCTGGCCCAGGGTAATGTGCATCTCCTGAATGCGCGCCGTTGCGGAGTCGGGAACGATCAGGATGGGATCAGCCAACCCCGGCAGATCACCGCCGTCACGACCCGTCAGAGCCGTGGCGACAAGCCCCATGGCCCGCGCGGTCTCCAGACCCTTGATCACATTCGGGCTCGCGCCCGATGTCGTGATGCCGATGGCAACATCGCCAGGCTTGCCGAGCGCTTCGATCTGTCGGGCAAACAACTGCTCGAAACCCATGTCGTTCGCCACGGCCGTCACCAGCGAGGAATCTGTCGTCAGCGCAAGGGCAGCAATGGCCGGCCGGTCCGTGATGTAACGGGCCGCAAGTTCGGTGGCGAGGTGCTGAGCGTCGCCGGCGCTGCCGCCATTGCCGAAAAACAGCAGTTTCCCCCCGTTTCTCAGGCTGTCGACACAGACCTCAACCCAGCGGACGAAAGGTTCCGCCAACGCCTTGCGGGCCGCAGCGACGGTCTCTTCGTGCTGGTCGAACTCGGACTCGTAAAATCGGTGGAGGTCCATTCCATCTCCGGTTCCGGTAGACCCGGCATAACGCCCGCCGCCGGGCAGTTCAAGCGCCGCTGAGGATGGCCAGCCGGGCGACGGCGGCACCTGGCGTTGCGATCCGTTCAACGGTGAACATCTCATCCCCGTGGCCCAGGGCACGGTCGACTTCGCCTTCATCGTAACCCGCGCCTATGAAGAAGCCGCCGGCGATCCCGGCGCGGCGTCCGGCCGCCATGTCCGTGGCCCGGTCACCCAGAATCCAGGACGACGCCAGATCGAGTGCCAAAGCCCTTGCCCCGGCCAGCAGCATGCCGGGCTTGGGCTTACGCATGGGCCAGTCACCGGGCGGGAAGGGCGATGCATAGACGGCGTTCCAGAAAGCCCCGCGTTCGGCCAGTTTACGGGCAATCTCGTCCTGAACGGCAGCGAAGTCATCCCAGCCATAAAGCCCCCGACCCACACCGGATTGATTGGTCACCACCACCACGGGCACGCTGGCCCGGTTGGCGGCAAGTATCAGATCGGCGATGCCCGGCATCAGGCTAATGTCTTCGACGCGGTGCAGGTAGGTCACCTCTTCGACGATGACGCCATCACGATCGAGGAAGAGGCCCGGCCTGCCCGAAGCAAACTCCGTGGTCAGAACCTCGCGCCAGACGCCGTCTGGGTCGAGCGGCCAGGAATCACGGCTCATGGGGTCTTAAGAAAGCTGTGTTCGCTGTCCCACAGCACGAGCGCGGTCAGCACTCCGCTTGCGAAGGCACCGTTGTCGATCTCGATGCGGTTGCTCTGCACAACGGGCTGGGGACGGATCGAATAGCCATGCACGACCACCTTGCCGAAATCCTGTCTCGAGTTCAGAAACTCGTGCCGGATCCACATCATGTCGTTGGTATACTGTTTATCCAGAGGGATACCGGGCCTGACACCAGCATGCACAAAGAAGTAGTCACCCTCTTCGTGGGACAGTTCGAGGCCCCCGAGAAACGCGATGTGATCGGAAGGAACTTTGTCTCGGAGCTGATTCTGGATGTGATCCATCGGGTCCAGCCCATCCGGTGGTGCACCGAACACATCGACTCCATAGGAGTAGAGTGTCGCATGGCCGCCAAAGCCCTTCCAGGACGTCCCTATCTCCGTCGTCTCGAGGAACCGCAACATGGCGTCTTCGTGGTTGCCGCGCAGGAAGACACGCTCGAAATCATCATCGCCCTGCGCGATCAGATGGTCGATCACCTGACACGATACCAGGCCCCGGTCGATGTAGTCTCCCTGATAAATCAGCACCTTGCGTTGCTCCGGCCATGCCGCCGCATCGACACGAACCTTGTCGAGCAAACGATCCAGCAGTTCGGCGCGGCCATGGATGTCGCCCACAGCATAGACGACCGTGTCCTCACCAACCCTTTTCGGGGTTGACCGGATCGCTTCGTCCTTGTCACGTGAGCCGAACAGGCGGCGCAACATCCACAGGCTTCCTTTACTGGTGATGCATAGATAGGACGGAACGACGGGATTCACAAAGCCTGAGCACCCTTGTACCGCGCAATGCTTGACGTGAAGCGGGGAATGGGGGATTGGCAGGCCATCAACCAGCGGCGGACCATGCAGCCGACAGACAAGATTTTCGTTGCCGGACACCGCGGCATGGTGGGATCGGCCATTGTGCGCAAGCTGGAACAGTCCGGTTTCAGCAACGTGCTGACAGCTGGCCGTGAACACACCGACCTGACGGATCGTGCGGCTGTCGATGCCCTCTTCGGCGATGAACAGCCCGGAGTTGTTGTTCTGGCGGCCGCCAGGGTTGGTGGCATTCATGCCAACAACAGTTTTCCGGCCGACTTTATCCGCGACAACCTTCAGATTCAGACCAACGTGATCGATTCCGCCTGGAACCATGGCGTCGGCAAGCTGCTGTTCCTGGGTTCATCGTGCATCTATCCGCGCCTGGCCGAACAGCCGATCCGGGAGGACAGCCTGCTCACGGGCCCTCTTGAGCCCACCAACGAGTGGTACGCCATCGCCAAGATCGCAGGCATCAAGATGTGCCAGGCCTATCGCCGGCAGTACGGTTTCGACGCGATCTGCGTTCAACCGACCAATGTCTATGGTTCCGGCGACAACTTCGACCTGCAGAGTTCCCACGTTGTCGCAGCCCTGATCCGCAAGTTCCACGAAGCCAAGGCCCGGGGTGATGCCACGGTGACGGTGTGGGGCACGGGGACACCCCGCCGGGAGTTCATTCACGTCGATGATCTGGCCGATGCCTGCGTCTTCCTTCTGAACGGCTACAGTGCCGAGGAGATCGTCAACATCGGCACGGGCCAGGAGGTCACCATCGCGGAGTTCTCCGCCATCGTTGCCCATGTGGTGGGTTTCAAAGGCGACATCGTCTATGACGCCGACATGCCCGACGGCACACCGCGCAAGCTGATCGACAGCAGCCGGCTGGCCGGACTGGGCTGGTCGCCCGGGATCGGGCTTGAAGACGGCCTGGCGCAGGCCTATCGCTGGTTTCTCGAGAATGTAACGGACACGGCATGATCCAGACGGAACGCAAACGGGCGCTTGTTACCGGCACCAGCGGTCAGGACGGCAGCTATCTGCTCGAACTGCTGCTCGCCAAGGGCTATGAGGTGCACGGCATGATCCGCCGCGCCAGCCTGTTCAACACCGAGCGCATCGATCACCTCTATCAGGATCCACATGACGAAGGCGCGCGGTTCTTCGGACACTATGGCGACATGACCGACAGCTCCGTGCTGGCACGCCTGGTCGAGAAGATAAAGCCCGACGAGGTCTATAATCTCGCCGCCCAGAGTCATGTGCGGGTGTCGTTCGACCTGCCGGACTACACCGCCGACACCACCGCCATGGGCGCCCTGCGGCTGCTCGATGCGCTGCGCGACCATGTGCAGCGCACAAGACGTGAGGTCCGGTATTATCAGGCCGGATCATCGGAGATGTTCGGCGCCGCGCCTCCACCCCAGGACGAGACCACACCGTTCCATCCGCGCAGCCCCTATGGCGTGGCCAAGGTCGCCGCGCACTGGTTCGGCGTGAACTACCGCGAGTCCTATGGACTGTTCATCTGCAACGGTATCCTGTTCAACCACGAGAGCCCGCGCCGCGGCGAAACCTTCGTAACCCGCAAGATCACCCGTGCCCTGGGCCGGATCGCCGAAGGCCTGCAGGACAAACTGTTCCTGGGCAACCTGGATGCACAGCGTGACTGGGGTTTCGCCGGCGATTATGTCGAGGCGATGTGGCTGATGCTGCAGCAGGAAACGCCCGACGACTACGTTGTCGCAACCGGCGAGAGCTACAGTGTGCGCGACTTCCTTGAAGAAGCCTTTGGCCACGCCGGACTTGATTGGCAGACCCATGTCGAGTTTGACCCGCGTTATCTGCGCCCAGCAGAGGTCGATCACCTCGAAGGCGATGCGTCCAAGGCCGAAAAGGCTCTGGGCTGGAAGCCTAAAACGTCGTTCAAGCAACTCGTGGCTATGATGGTCGATCACGACCGTGACATGGCCCGGCGCGAACGCACTCTGGTCGACGCCGGCCACGCCCTGCCGCAGAGTAGCAGGGACTAGCAGGAAGGAGCTGCCGCATGACCACGCCGATCGAAGACTGGGTGGCCGTCGCCGAGCTTGCCAACGCCTACTACCGTGCCATGTATGCGGGCGACGACGAAGTGTTGCGCCGACTGTTCGATGCCCGCGCGCCGGTCGTCGGTACGGCCATGGGCAACCACCTCGCGATGTCGCTCGACACCTTCATCGAACGCTCCGTGGCCTCGCGCAGGACCCATGGCGAGGCGGCATCCCGCATTGAAGGCATGCAGATTGTCGGTGACACCGCCCAGGCGACTGTGGGCGGCCGCTATCGGGAACTCTGGTTCACCGACACGCTGATGATGGTTCGCCGGCCCGAGGGCTGGCTGATCGACGCCAAGACCTTCTTCACCGACGGGCCATCACCCGAACGGGATGCCGGGCCAGCAGAGGACGGCGACGTTGCCGCCGTCGCCGCCAAGGGCGAAGCCTACTACAGGGCGATGTTCGAAGGTGATGAAACCGCGCTGAAGCGCCTGTTCACCTACGATGCTCCCATAGTCGGAACCATGGACGGGGACTTCATTTGGGACTCACGTGACGCCTTCATCGAAGAAACTAAATCCCTCGTCGGCCAGCATGGTGAAGCCACATCGCGCATTGACGCTTTGCAGGTCCGCGGCGACACCGCGCTTGTGACCGTTGGCGGCCGCTACTGGAAGCGATGGTTCACCGATCAGCTCGCTATGGTGCGCGGTGACGACGGCTGGATGATCCACGCCAAGTCGTTCCACGCCCATCCGGCCGAACAAGACTAGAGATAGCCGCCGTCCCTGAGATAGGCGACCACCTGGTCGGCCAGATCGTTGACCGAATGGTCTGCCGTCTTCAGCACGACCTCGGCGTTCTCGGGCGGTTCGTAGTCTGAATCTATCCCCGTGAAGTTCTTGATCTCACCGGCGCGTGCCTTCTTGTAGAGCCCCTTGGGATCACGCTGTTCACAAAGCTCCAGCGGCGTATCGACAAAGACTTCGATAAACTCGCCCTCGCCCATAAGCTCGCGCGCCATGCGGCGCTCGTCACGGAAGGGCGAAATGAACGAGACCAGGACAATCAGGCCGGAATCGACAAACAGACGAGAGACTTCGGCCACCCGGCGGATGTTTTCGACACGATCGGCATCGGTGAAACCGAGATCCTTGTTGAGACCGTGACGCACGTTGTCGCCGTCCAGCAGGTAACTGTGGCGGCCGAGCGACGCGAGCTTCTTTTCGATCTGGTTGGCTGTGGTCGACTTGCCGGACCCGCTGAGTCCGGTGAACCAGAGGATGCACGGCTTCTGGCCCTTCTGCTGAGCACGCAGTTCCTTGCCGATCTCCATGTCATGCCAGGTCAGGTTGGTTGCGCGGCGCAGGCCGAAGTCGATCATACCCGCACCGACCGTGCCGTTGGTAAACCGGTCAATCATTACAAATCCGCCGGTTTCGCGCGCGTCTTTGTAGGGATCGAACGCAATGGGCTGGTCGAGCGCAAAGTTGCAGTAGGCGACTTCGTTGAGCTCCAGCGTCTTGCCGGCGACCTGCTCCATCGTGTTGACGTCGATCTTGTAACGGAGGTCCGTGACCTGGGCCGTTGTGATCTTGGTACCAATTTTCATCAGATACTGCCGTTCAGGCAGCAGGGCATCATCGTGCATCCACAGCAGATGTGCGGCGAACTGGTCCGTACTGTCCGGCGCGTTCTCAGCTTCGGCGAGAATGTCGCCGCGGCTGACATCGACCTCGTCGGCCAGCACCAGCGTGACCGATTGGCCGGCAAAGGCGGATTCGAGATCTCCGTCATAGGTGACGATGCGGGTCACCGTCGATTCGCGTTCTGACGGACAGATCTTGATCCGGTCGCCCGGACGCACGGTGCCCGACGCGATCGTGCCCGAGAAGCCGCGGAAATCGAGATTGGGGCGGTTGACCCACTGCACCGGCATGCGGAGCGGCCGCTGCGCGATGTCGGTCGACACGTCAACCGTTTCCAACACGTCGAGAAGAGTGGGGCCAGAGTACCAGGGCGTGTCCGGGCTGTGCCCGAACACGTTGGCGCCGGTCAGCGCCGAGACAGGGATGCAGGTGATGTCGTCGATGCCGAGATCGTGGGCAAAACCACGATAGGCGCCGGCGATGGTTTCGAAGGTGTCGGCATCCCAGTCGACCAGATCCATTTTGTTGACGGCAAGGATGACGTGGCGAATGCCCAGCAAACTGACGATGAAACTATGGCGGCGAGTCTGGGTCAGGATGCCCTTGCACGCATCAACCAGTATGATGGCGAGCTCTGCGGTCGAAGCACCAGTCGCCATGTTGCGTGTGTACTGGTCGTGACCGGGCGTGTCGGCCACGATGAACTTGCGCTTGTCGGTAGAGAAGAAACGGTAGGCGACATCGATCGTTATGCCCTGTTCCCGTTCGGCCTGCAGGCCGTCGACCAGTAGAGCCAGATCGATCTCCCCGCCCTGGCTGCCGACCTTCTTGGAATCGGCCTCGATGGCGGCAAGCTGGTCTTCGAAAATCAGCTTGGAGTCATAAAGCAGGCGGCCAATCAGCGTTGACTTGCCGTCGTCGACACTGCCGCAGGTGATGAAACGCAGAAGGCTCTTTTCCTCCTGGGACTTCAGATAGGCGTGTATGTCTTCGGCGATGAGATCGGATTGGTGGGCCATCAGAAGTAGCCCTCCTGCTTCTTCTTCTCCATCGAACCGGCGCCATCGTGATCGATCACGCGGCCCTGACGTTCCGATGCCTTGGTCAGCAGCATCTCCTGGATGATGCCGGTCAGCGTATCGGCCTCGGACTCGACGGCACCGGTCAACGGATAGCAGCCCAGCGTACGGAACCGCACCATCTTCATCTCGGGCTCTTCCCCGTCGTTGAGCGGCATGCGCTCGTCGACCCGCATGATCAGCGTGCCGTCACGTTCCACGACCGGACGCGGCGCGGCGTAGTAGAGCCGCACGATGGGGATGTCTTCGAGATAGATGTACTGCCAGATGTCGAGCTCGGTCCAATTCGACAGCGGGAAGACCCGGATCGATTCATCCTTCTTGACCCGCGTGTTGAACAGCCGCCAGAGCTCAGGGCGCTGGTTCTTCGGATCCCAGCGATGGGTGCTGGTGCGGAAAGAAAACACACGCTCCTTAGCCCGCGATTTCTCCTCGTCGCGCCGGGCACCGCCGAAGGCGGCATCGAACTGGTACTTGTCGAGCGCCTGCTTCAGGCCCTGCGTCTTCATGACGTCAGTGTGGAGTGCCGAACCGTGGGTGAAGGGGCCGATGCCCTGCTCCACGCCCTCCTGGTTGACATGGACAATGAGGTCCATGCCGATGCCCTGGGCCATCTGGTCCCGGAACTCATACATCTGCGGGAACTTCCAGGTGGTGTCGACATGCATCAACGGGAACGGCGGCGTCGAGGGATAAAACGCCTTCTTCGCCAGATGCAGCATGACCGATGAATCCTTGCCGACCGAATAGAGCATCACCGGATTGCGGAATTCAGAGGCCACTTCACGCATAATGTGAATGGACTCGGCCTCAAGCTGGGCGAGGTGGGTGAGTTGATCGTTGCCTGTAACCATCGACAAAAGAGCATCCTATTGGGAACGGCTGGTTCCCTATCAGAAGGTTGCACTGCTCCGCCAGCAGCAATTTGGTGTCTGTGATGGCCCTTGCATAATGAAGCTGATCAGGACCATCTCGGCACGGCTGGACGGATCCGATTGAAGCAGCACGTTTGCGTGCCATCAACGCAATCATACTCCAGCGGCTCCATTCTAAACGCATTGTTCGGCGAACCGCGGTCCTCGTGCAGATGGTCATAACCGGCTCCGCCGAAGATGTTGAAGTCCCGATGCACATCAATCCGGCTGTTGGCGGTGGCCCGGCAGTCCAGGTAATCTTCATCGGAGTTGTCGGCGTAGAGCCCCCAATGCCCGCCCGTCTCAACGTTGAGCGCATGGTTGTTTCAGTCCGATTGGGCGCTCACAGAGGGACTGATCCGAGTGATGAAATCATCAACCTCGTTCGTCTCCTGCGCGAAGATGTCCGAATTGAACGTCTCGGACAAAGCCGGCATGGGGAAGATGATGAATTAACCGTCGGGCAGGCCGACAGGGTCATAGGCCGGACGTGGACGCGTCAATCGAGATCCTGGACCGCAGCAATGCCAGCGCTCAGAGTCAGAGCAACAGCCTATACACTCGCCAGAACGGACAAATTCTTCTTCACAGCCTGTGTTTCCTTACGATTCGGTCCAGAGGGCCAGCGGCTCAAGCCGCTGTGAAATCCTGCACCCAGCATTCTCTGAGCAGCATCACCCACCAAGCCCTTGGGAAACACCAATTGGAACACATCGGCGTGGCGATACCCGGAACCGACTGTTTTTCAACGATGTATAACACTTGGAACAATTCGCTGAATCAAACTCTCCAAATGTCACCCCCCGTTACCACAACCAAGTGACATCACCGCTGCGGATGGTGCCGAAGGGGAGATTCGAACTCCCGGCCTACTGATTACGAATCAGTTGCTCTACCTCTGAGCTACTTCGGCCCGATATCGCTCTGCCCTTCAGAAGGAAGCCCGCAAAGCTAACGTCAGCGCTATTTCCGGTCAATCGCCCCAGATTGAGGGCACCTCCTACTGTGTTCAATACGCAACAGTGACACATGAGCGACAACATTGCGGCATAGCTGATCTGTTGCACCAGAACAGCACATTAGGCTCAAGACACCTTACAGTCTACCCGCTAGGCATGAACTATAAAATAGAAATTCTCGTATTGGTGTTAACGCCAGCGAGGGTCAGAGAGAAAGCCTGGCGAGCAAACTTTCGGTGCCGTCCTCCTGTTCTCCGAGCTTCTCCAAATAGCGGTCCGCGAGGTCGCTGCCGGATGGTACCCGCTGTAGGTTGTCGCGCAGGCGCTCCTGCTCCTCAAGGCAGATCTTGCGCTGCCGTTCGTTGTCTTCGATGGTCCGCTGGACGTCGTCGATCGCGCCCTCAGACTCGCAAGTTCCACAAAGGCTTCGCGAACCGCTTCGGAAATCTCTCCGTTCTCTGCGTAGTAAACTATCTGATCCCTGCGCAGATCGACAAGCCTCAGACTTTCGTAACGCTGCGTTTCCATCACAACAGTGAGGGTTTCAACCTCCCCGGGCGGGGCGGGACAAACAGGGGCAGGCGAAAGTGCGTCTCGGTACTCTCGACCCCATCCGCAGGTTCAACCAGATCCCAGTCGTAGAACTTGCCGTGCTCAATCAGAACATCGAGTTCACGCCCCGCAGGAGCTTCGTCGGCGTAGACGGATGTGCTCCGTTGAGAGACCGTCAGGGTCATAACGCCGCGGTCAATCGTCGCCATGGTGATCGTCTCGGTATCGCTGTCGTCACAGTGCACCAGCGTGTTCTGATCAAGAGCGAACGACACCAGCTGCTGATCGCCGGCAGGCAACATGCCGAGCCGCGCGTCGCCCACAAGGGTCTGTCCGCCGGCCACCCCCGAAGGTTCGTAGATCGCAAGGACGCCGCCAGTAAGGCCCAGTCCGATGTCGTTGGAGAGCTCCACGGCCGCCAGCGGATGGCTGGCTGAGACCAAGAGCTGATAAAGCGCGATCATCTCGTCCGGCGGGACGCTGCTGATCACGGGAACCGAAAGTGACTGCCCGCTGGCGACGGTGACCGGTTCGTCGATCCGGAACACGACCTGGGTTGCCGCCTCACCACCGGTCGCCGCATCCACAGCGGCGATCTGCGTTGGTCGCGGCGCCGGGGCCTCCATCAGCGCAAAGGATTCCTCCATCGCCATATCGGACAGCATGCGATCGCCCTCATCTGCACTGCGCAGAAGAGTTTCGCGCTGGTCCTCGGTTATCACGCTGGCCATGGCGCCGCCGTCGACGAGCGGCAGGACACGACCGGCCAAATCGACCGGAACCTCGGGCCGGGCACCCAGTAGACCTGATAGAGGGCCTGACGAAATGTGACGGGATTGCCTGAGACCAGAGTGAGGTCGACGTCATCCCAGTCCTTACCGGCGAGGTTCTCCAATGTGGCCCAGCCCTGAAGCAGGGCCGTGCCGTCACCATGGAGTGGCAACCGGTACGTCGTCTTTCAGAGTGGAGCCACGACGACATATCCCAGCCGTACGGTGCGTACGTCCTCGCCGGTCGAAATCAGGGTCAGCTCACGCGATCTTGTAAGCGATGTTTGGCCACGGCGACCAGGGCAGCGGCAACCTGCTCATCGATGTCGGAATCGGTAAACCGGATGGTGCTTGCCTCTTCCACCACGACCTGGACCAGTCCGTCGGCCGTGGCCAGCGTGAGCCAGTGCCGGTTGAGCACTCCGTTGTCCAATGCGACCGAATTCACGCATCACCTAAAGGATGCACCCGGTGACCTCTGTCGGGCCCGTGACCGCAACCTCTTCGCCCGCCAGCGCCTGAAGCAAGGCCACGGGAGACGCCAGGGCCGCCTGGGAAAACGGCAGATCCCGAAACACATCCTGCAGGGGCTGGCGCCCGGGCAGGCTGACGGCTCCGACACCACCTGTGTCATCGAGAACCAGGAAACTCTTGAGCACGTCGTCGACCTGATCGAGCCTGACATCGAAGGTGATCACGGCATCGCCTTCGACCTCCACCTCATACTCGAGATAGGCCACCCCGCCGGTCGACAGCACGACCCGTTCGAGCGCCAGCGATTCGGCGCGGGCCGTATCGGCCAGAAAGACAAGCAGTGCCATGACAACAATCAGGGCAGGCATGACGGAGACTCCGTTCCGTTGGAAAACAGTCGATGCGGGTATCACGCAGGAGAGACGAAAATGTGACGCGCGCCGGCCCCCAAAAGCCGGTCGCCAAGAATCAGGACCGCCCGTCAGAGCGATGTTGCGGGCAGTTGAGTCTGCAACGGCGGCTCGACCGGGCCGGGAGGCCGCCAGACGGCATGGTCGAAGGCGCCACATCCCTCACAGACTGCATGCCAGTCGGAGGCGACCTCACCGCAGCGGTCGCACTGCCATGTCGCCTCCGGGTCGGCATCTGCCACGCGGCGCAGCCAGAGCGAGACCTCGTCGGCATTTTCTTCACGCTCTTCGAGCTCGGCCCAGAGCCGAGCGACACACGTCGTCACCGTCTCGTCCTCTAGCGCCAGAAGATGGCACCGCGCCTCGCCAGTGAGGTTCGAATCGAGCGCGGCCCGGGCCGCTGCCAGATGAGATTCGCGGGCATCCGGCGCCAAATCTACCAGCTTGCTGATCCGCTTGTAGTGTTCGACGCCGCTGTCGCGGCCGGTTTCCACATAAAGTTCCGCGAGTGCGGGATGCGGCGTGCGCGGCCAGCTCTTTTCGATCGCCTTGGCGGCCTGACGCAGCTTCTGCGCATCAATCAGCACCCGTGCCAGCAGCACGGTGGCCGGTACCAGATCGGGCGCTTCATCATGAGCTTCCCGAGCCCGTTTCAGGGCCGCTGCGCGATCCAGACTGTCGAGCGCCTTGCGGCCTTCCTCGACCAGCAAGGTCGCCCGCAGCCGGCGGCTCGTGTCGGCCCCGAAGGCTTTGCGGTCACGGGCTGATTCCAGGGTGCGTTGTGCGCCGGACCAGTCACCTTCGAGCGTCTGCAGTTCAAACACGGCCTCGGCCGCCCACTTGGCGTCGGGCCTCAGGGCATGGGCACGGCGGGCATAGTCCCTGACAGCTGCGCGGTCACCACGGCGCAGGGCTGCCGCCATCAGGCCCCGCAGGCCCAGGAACTCCGTCTCGGGCCGTTCCAGCATCGCCTTGAAGTGTTCGTCGGCCGCCTCGTGGTCGCCATCGAGCTGAGCGGCCTGCGCGGTAAGAAGCAGGGTCAGGGGCGGATGCCCAAGAAGATCGTCGGCCTTGCGGGCATGGCGCCGCGCCTCCGATGCGTCACCTGCTGCGACCGCAACCAGGCCGGCGGTCAGGGACTCATAGCCTTTTTCACGGCGACGGCGCCCCAGCGACTCCTTGATCCGGGCCGGGCCGCGCCAGAGCCAGGACAGCAACCAGAACGCCACCACCAGCGCGGCCGTTGCGACCACGACAAGGAGGACAAACACGGGAACAGACGTGCTGTACTCGAAGCTGCCCCACATCCAGGTGAGGTCGCCACCGGATTCGAACAGCAGGACAACAAGATAAACAAATGCCGCCAGCGCGACGAGGTAAAGAACCAGAGCCAACATCGTCAGTTACCCGTGCCGCTCATCAACGTCACGGCACGATCCAGAACCGTGGCAAGCGCGGCCAGCACATCGGCACGGGTTGTGGCCCTGCTGATCCATTCCGCCATCGCCTCGGCAGCTGGGTCCGACAGGCTCGACAGCTCCCTGAGGGCGCCGGCCAGATCACCGCCATCGAACAGCCGTTCGGCCCGTGAGAGCACCGCCGCGGCATCATCACCGACAATCTCGCCGTCGACCTGGCGCACCGTCACAAGACCCTCGAGTTCGGAGACCAGACCGTCGAGCAGACCATCGGATCCCGCACCGTTCTCGGCGCGGATCGCTTCGCGGATGGCTGTTGGCAGTTCGGCCGCGAGAGCACGGTGAGATACCACACCGCTGTCGGCGTGGTTGCCCAGAAGTGCGAGCGCATCGCGCGTGGCCGCATCATTGGGTGCCACAGCGTCGACCGATGTCAGTTCGGCCGCGTAGGAGGCACCCGAGACGACACGCTCGCGCAATTGCCCGGTGGCCAGGACGAAGGCCGTGAGCGGCCCGCCACCCTGTTTCTGAAGCTGGGTCACCGCCGTGTTCAGGCTTGCCACGTCGCTGCTGAGTTGGGCGACCAACTGGTCGATGGTGCCCACCTTGTCCAGGGCGTCGCTGTTGGCCTGGGCCGCCACGGCCAGCGCGGCAAGGCGACCCTCAAGGTCACTCAGGTCGACGGCGCCACCTGTGCCTGAATCGTTCGTGCCGCCCGTTGCGGACGGGTCGGAAGCGGCCGGTGCCGCCTCGAGTGATGTCAGCAGATCGCGGGCCTGGGACATCAGACCGTCGAGCTCGGTGCGCAGCGCGGCGACATTGGCATCATCGGGCGTATCCCCGTCAGATGTGTTTGTGGTGGTTGCCGGCTGACTGCCGAGCGCGGCCACGGCGACGGCATTGTCGTCAATCTTCTTGGCAAGGTCGTCGGCCCGGCTCGCAAGCGCCGTGATCTGCGACGCCAGATCGGAGGCAGTTTGTGTCCCAGCGGCAGCATTGTCGTGCGCGAGACCGAGATCGTCGCGGACCGCGCCGATCATCTGCTCCAGTTCAGCCAGACGCGCACCGCCGTCGCCTCCCTTGACCGCCTGCACTCCGATGGCGCCGACCACGCCGGCGCACAGGCTGATGATCAGGACAACCAGGAGAGACGGGCCTCGACGTTCGAACCGCGCAGCCGGCTCGTGATTCTCAGGTCGCTCCGACGTGTCATCGGACGCCTCGGCCAGACTGTCGGTCCCGTTGTTGCTGGTCTCTGACGTCATCGTCTTCCCTGTGCTGCACTGATCAGCGCGATCAGTGATTTCCTGTCGGGCCGGTCCGCCACGTGGCGTGCCGTCCAGGCAAGACCCGCCAGCGCCTCGTCAACCGCGCGGCTCAGGCAGAAAGCCGCCACGGTCCGCATGGCCGGCTGCAAGCCCGCGTCCACCACGAGCCTAACAAATGTCGCCGCCGTGCGTGGTGAGAAAAAGGCGGCGCCGTCGACCAGCCCTCCGGCCAGGGCGTCCCGCGCGATGCGCGGCAGCGTCTCTGCCGTCACGGCATCATAGGCGACGATCCGTTCGATCTCGAATCCGTCCTGGACGGTCATCGCAGCGAGGTCGCCCACCACCGCCGTGCCAGCGACATGAACCAGACGCCCAGCGGTAGGGTCGAGACGGTTCCGGATCAGGGCTGCCAGGGAGTCGACATCACCGTCCGCAGTTGTGACATCGGTCATGCCCTGTTCACGGGCGGCCTCGGCGGTGGCAGCCCCCACCGCCATCACCGGAAGATGGAATGGTACCGGCCATGTTGCGATGGCCACGGCACCGTTCGCACTGGTCAACACGAGGGCCTGAACCCCTTCGAACGCGGGCACCGGGCAGGCCACGGGTTCGATGGTGAGCAGCGGTGCGATCACGCTTTCAACACCGTGTTCGATCAGTTCGGTCGCGAGACGTTCGGAATCGCGGTGCGGTCGGGTCAGCAGAAGCCTCATGCCGGGCGGCTGCCGAAGAGGTCGGGGCCGGCGGCCTCGGCCAGCTCCGCTCCGGCATCGTGTCCCAGAGCAACGCCCTCGGCGACCGGACCGCTGCGCCGTGTCGCGGCATGGCGCCGCCCGTCTTCTGAAAGCACCAGCGCATCGAGTGTGAGGGTGCCGTCTGTCAGATTGGCGAACGCGGCAATCGGGCTGCGGCAGGACCCGTCAAGCACCTCAAGCACCGCGCGCTCGGCGTTGACCGTCCGATGTGTGTCCCCATGGTCGACAGCCGCCAGCCGCTCAAGCGCTTCGGTGTCATCGGCCCGACAGGTCATCCCCACAGCACCCTGGCCTGCCGCCGGCAACATGGCGTCATGATCAAGAACAGCGGTGGCTTCCGCGATACGGCCCAGGCGAATCAGTCCCGCTGCGGCGAGCCAGGTCGCCGCGACCTCGCCCGAGGCCAGCTTGGCCAGACGCGTGTCGACATTGCCGCGAAACAGCACAACCTCCAGATCGGGACGCTGGCGCAACACCTGAGCCTTGCGCCGGATCGAGGAACTGCCGACCACCGCGCCCTGCGGCAGATCGGCGAGGCACCCGGCCACCGGCGACAGAAAGGCATCACGCGGATCCTCGCGCGGCAGCATGGCAGCCAGCGTGATGCCGTCGTCGATGACGGTCTCGACGTCTTTCATGGAATGCACTGCGATGTCGCCTTCGCGATCGAGCACCAGCCGATCGATCTCCTTGGTAAAGACGCCCTTGCCGCCAACCTCGGCCAGCGCCCGGTCGCGCACCCGGTCGCCGGTGGTCCGCACGACCACGATCTCGGGCTCCGGCGCATCGGGGCAGGCTGCCACCAGCCCAGCCTTCACGATCTCGGCCTGCCAGAGGGCGAGAGGACTTCCACGGGTGACAAGGCGCAGGCTTCGCATAACCGCGCTTTACGTCAGTTTCCGCGCCATGAAAAGCACAGCCATGCTTGCTCGGGGGTCTTTGCAGGGTGCTGCCGCTCCTGTAAGCCGGCTAACATGACGAAGCAGCAGCATCTCGGGGTGGTCGGCGCCGGGGCCTGGGGCACGGCCCTGGCCTGTGCCGCGCGGCGCGCCGGATCCCGGGTCACGCTCTGGGCCCGTGAGGCCGACACCGTGGAGGTGGTCAACGAACGCCACGAGAATCCGGTCTTCCTGCCCGGCGTTGCGCTCGATCCCGCGCTCGCGGCCACCACCGACATGGCCGGCCTCAACGCCTGCGATGTCGTGCTGCTGGTCGCCCCATCGGCCTTTCTCGGCCGGGTCTGCGAAACTCTCGCCCCGTATCTTTCGGAGCGCTCCGCCGTCTGTGTCTGCACCAAGGGTATCGAACGCGACACCGGCCGTCTGATGACCGACCTCGCCGCCGATCACTTGGAGCGTGATGGCATCTGTGCCCTCTCCGGCCCGTCGTTCGCCGCCGAGGTCGCGGCCGGTCTGCCCACGGCCGTCACCGTGGCCGGGTCCGAACCCCAGGTGGCCCGCATCACCGGGGCTCTGGCCGGGCCGACCTTCCGTATCTACCAGAGCGACGATGTCACGGGCATCGAGATCGGCGGTGCAGTCAAAAATGTCATCGCTATCGCCTGCGGCATCGCCATGGGCTGTGGCCTTGGGCACAACGCCCGCGCCGCGGTGATCAGCCGGGGCCTGAACGAGATGGCCCGCCTGGGCGCGGCCCTGGGCGCCCGGCGCGAGACCCTGATGGGACTGTCGGGCCTAGGCGATCTCGTTCTGACCTGCACCGGCAAACTCTCACGCAACCTCACCTTCGGCCAGGGAATCGGGCGCGGCGATACCGTCGGTGAGCTTCTGGCCGGTCGGGCCTCGGTTGTCGAAGGCGCTGTGACAGCACCGGCCGTTGTGGCACTGGCGCAACGGCTCGGTGTCGAGATGCCGATCGCATCTGCCGTCGACGATGTGCTGGCCGGCAGGCTCGATGTGGCGGAGGCGATCGAGGCGCTGCTGGCCCGCCCCATGGGCCAGGAGCTGACCTGATCGTCTTCACCATTCCCTCAACACCACCAGAACGGAGACTGTTTCATGCTGTTTGTCATTTTTGCCATCGATCGCGAGGGCGACGGATCCCTGCGCCAGAACAACCGTGAGGCGCATCTGGGCTTTCTGGGCGAATCCGGGGACCGCGTGAAGCTGGCCGGCCCGCTGCTCAGTGACGACGGCAGCCGCATGGTCGGTTCCATGCTGGTGATCGAGGCGGACTCGACCGCCGATGCCCGCGCCTGGGCGGCCAACGACCCCTACAAACACGCCGATCTCTTCGAATCCGTCGACATACGGCCGTGGAAAGCGGCCCTAGGCACCACCACCATCAGTTGACTCTGCGGCCGGACTGTTGCGGATATGCAACAGAATTCGTGGAAGAGTCGCGCGGCTGGCCCCATGGCGTCGGCTGCGGATCTAGCCGCTGCGATGAAGACCATCTTCCAGAACAACCCGAACCTTTCGATCGGCACCGTGGCCGCGCTGACCAACGCAGCGATTGAGGAGAACCCGGCGGCGGCTGCCGATTTTGCCGGCGCCGCGACCGAAGCTCGCCCGGATGACGCCTTGCAGATCACCCGTGCCACCGTTCAGGTCGCACCGATCCAGACCGCAGCAATTGCCGCTGCTGCTGCAGATGAGGGCGTGATCGTGGATGACGGCGACGTCGCGGATGAAGTTTCCAACCAGACCGACCTTCATGAGGATGCAATTCTCGAAGAGGCCGCGGTCGCTTCAATCGAGGACGACGCGGTCGTGACCGACATCGCCGATGTTGACGACGAAGGCAATTTCGATGATGAGAATCCGTCACAAGACAGCAGCTCTACCTGAATCTAGATAAATGCCAGTTACGAACCCTCGGCGGAACATCAACGCCGAGGGTTCTTTTTTGTTCGTTCAGGTGCTCGTGTTGCGACCGGAACGCAATCGACACCCGGGTCTGACCTCAACCGTGGATTCTTAACCGCGCTTTGATGTGATGCGAGCTTCAAAACGCCGTGGGCGTTCGTCGCGCTCGAGCTTGGCTGGGCAAGCGACGAACGGTAGTTTGCAGGTTTCAGCCTTTCGAACCAACTCAACAGGCTTCGAACGACCAGCCTCAGTGTTGCACAGCTTCTTGCGGTTGACCGCTGCATTCATCCAGATGCGATGGCTGTCGGTTCAGCCTAGGATGCCCACGGCAGCAATGGAGAGCACGTCATGGCCTACTGGCTGATGAAGCAGGAACCCAGCGAATGGGGCTGGGACGATCTGGTCGCCGAGGGCGAAAGCGAGTGGGACGGTGTGCGCAACCACCAGGCAGCTGCAAACATCCGGAGGATGAAGAAGGGCGACAAGGCATTTTTCTATCATTCGGTCGACGAGAAACGCATCGTCGGCATCATGAAGGTCACCCGCGAAGCCTATCCCGATCCCACAGCCGAACCCGGCAGCAAATGGGTCGTGGTCGATGTCAAGCCGGTCAGGCCCGTAAAGACCCCGGTCACACTCAAGGAGATCAAGCAGGACGGCCGCTTCGACGACCTCGCGCTGGTGCGCCAGTCGCGCCTCTCGGTCGTGCCGGTCAGCGACGAGCACTGGGCCATGCTCTGCGCGATGGCCGGCGTGAAGGGTTAGCAAACAACACGCAGCCCATCCCGCTTGCGCCGCAACACGACCCGCCGGCGATGCGCTTCTGAGGCGATGGCATGGATGCCCCGGTCAAGCCGGGGCATGACGATGGGTTTGGAGAGGTCTTCGTCGCGACAGACGACCCCGCGCATGGAGTATCGTGCTTCTGCAAACCCACAGATGTCGGGGGAGGGGGCTACACCATCGCCTCGATCAGAAACGGCCCCGAGCCTGCGAACGCGGCCTGGAGCGCGCGGTTGAAGTCTTCCGCAGTCTCGACCCGTACAGCCTCAACGCCCATGCCGTTGGCCATCTGGACCCAGTCGAGATTGGGCCGGTCGAGGTCGAACATGTCGTGCGCCTTCGGCCCAGGATTCGCGCCCACATTGCGCAGCTCACCGTGCAGGATGGCATAGGTCCGGTTGTTGTAGATCACCGTGACGACATCGAGGTTCTCGCGCGCCTGGGTCCAGAGCGCCTGGATCGTGTACATCGCACTGCCGTCACCACTGATGCACAAAACCTTGCGATCGGGGCACGCCACGGCGGCGCCAGTGGCCTCGGGCAGGGCGCGGCCGATCGAGCCGCCGGTGCCGAACAGCCAGTCATGTGGCGGACAGCCCTTGGTGAACGGATGCAGCATGCGGCCTGATGTGATCGCCTCATCAGAGATGATGCAGCCTTCGGGCAGCAGATGACCGATCGCCGCGGCAATGGTGTCGATGGTGAGCTTGCCGCTCTGCAGGTCCGGGCGCGACAGCTCCTCGCGCACCGGCTCCGCATCGCCCGCGCCGACCTCATCGGCCAGCCATTCCAGCGCGCCCATGACATCCTCGTCGGCGGCAGCCAGCAGATGGGGCTGGCAGGTGTCGGGGATCAGCACGCTCGGTTTGCCGGGATAGGCGAAAAACGCCACCGGCGTCTTGCAGCCGACCAGGATCATGTGGCGGATCTCCGAGGTCACCGCCAGCGCCTGGTCGACGACATAGGGAATCCGCTCCGGCGTGACCCGACCCGCACCACGCTCGGACCGCGCGGCGGCAAACTCCGTGCGCATCTCGGCCCCGGTCTTGGCGGCAATGCGGCCCGCGATCTCCAACGCATCCGAGCGCAGGGCCCGGTGCCCGACCAGGATCATCACGGGCTCGCCCGAGCGCAGGGCATCGGCGCAGTCGCGCACCTGGCCTTCGGTCGCCGAGGCCGGTGGCGGTACGTCGGGCATCGTGGCGACCCCCTCCGCCTCGTTCCAGGCGGTGTCGGCCGGCAGGATCAGTGAGGCGATGCGGCCCGGCGCTTTACGCGCCTCGGCGATCGCCTGGGCGCCATCGACCGCGACCGAGGCGGCGTCCTTGCTGGTCTTCACCCAGTCGGACACGGGCCAGGCAATGGCTTCGATATCGGCGGTCAGCGGGGCTTCATGGGCAATGTGATAGGTCGCGTGTTCACCCACGATGTTGACGATCGGGGTTTTGGCCTTCTTCGCGTTGTGCAGGTTCGCGACGCCGTTGCCCAGACCCGGGCCGGTGTGCAGCAGGGTGGCCGCGGGGCTGTCCATCATGCGGCCATAGCCGTCGGCCGCACCGGTCACCACGCCTTCGAACAGGCCCAGGACGCAGCGCATGCCGTCGACACGATCGAGCGCGGCGCAGAAGTGCATCTCGGACGTGCCGGGATTGGTGAAGCAGACATCGACGCCGCCCTCGACCAGGGTGCGCACAAGGCTTTCGGCTCCGTTCATGGGGTGTCCTTTCTTCTTATCAATCCGCGACCAGGAAGGCGCGATAGGTCTCAGTGAGGTCGGTGACAGAGGCTTCGACAAACTTCTTGCCAGCCTCCGGCGTGGAGAGCGACGGCAGGCTACCGATCCTGCCATCGGGATACCGCGTGCGGTAATCGTCGGCATCGTGGATGCCATTGTACGCTGGGGCACGGCCTTCGAAGTTCGCGCTCTTGATGTGATCGGGATAGGCGTACTGAGTCACCGAGACCTCGCTGCAGGTCGCGTGTTCGCCCTCGTCGTCGCCATAGAGCTCCTTCTGCAGGGTCCGCACACCCTTAGAATCCCACCAGTTCGCCATCTTGCAGCGGATTGGCCGCTTCGAGTCGCGGGTCAGCATCGAAACCTCGCTGTGAATCTCGGCAAAGGCCGCATAGACCGTCGCGATGTTCCCGCCGTGGCCATTGATAAAGAAGAACCGGCCGAAGCCGTGGCGCGACAGCGAGACGACATAGTCGCGGATGAGCTGGATCAGGGTCGAGGGCCGCAGGCACATCGATCCCGCAAAGCCCAGATGGTGCTGCGCAATCCCGACCGAGATGGTCGGCGCGACCATGGCGTCAGCGGCCTCGCCTAGTCGCTGGCCGATGAACTCCGGGCAGATCGCATCCGTCCCCACGAGCCCGTTGGGGCCGTGCTGTTCGGCCGAGCCGATCGGCAGAATGATGCCGGTCGAGCTTTGCAGGTAACGCTCGACCTCCTGCCAGGTGGCGAGTTGCAGTTGCATGGCTTCTCCCGTAGTGCGTGGCGCCGACGTTAGATCGGATCGCCGGAGAGAGGAACCGTAGCGATGACGGATGACGCGCCGAGAGGCGGCCGCTGCTTGAACCGCGCCTGTAATCTGGCACATTCGACATCACGCAGCCGGACAAACCCGGCGAACCGATCCCGAGGGGCAGACCCATGACCGATGAAGTGATCCACGACGTTCCCGCTGGCTGGTCCGAACGCACCCATGTCGACAATGACGCCTATCTCGCCATGTACGAGGCTTCGGTGGCCGATCCTGACGCCTTCTGGGCCGAGCACAGCAAGCGGGTCGACTGGATCACGCCGTTTAGCAAGGTCAAGAACACAAGCTATGACGGCGATGTCTCGATCAAGTGGTTCGAGGACGGCGAACTCAACGTCAGCGCCAACTGCCTGGACCGTCACCTCGCCACCCGCAGCGACCAGACCGCGATCATCTGGGAGGCCGACGATCCCAGCGAGCCGTCCAAGGCCATCACCTACCGGGAGGCTCATGAAGAGGTCTGTCGCATGGCGAACGCGCTCAAGGAGATGGGCGCCAAGCGTGGCGACCGGATCACGATCTACATGCCGATGATCCCCGAAGCCGCTTACGCAATGCTCGCCTGCACCCGGATCGGCGCGGTCCATTCGGTGGTGTTCGGCGGCTTCTCACCGGATTCGCTGGCCAACCGCATCGTCGACTGCGATTCCAACATCGTGATCACGGCCGATGAAGGCCTGCGCGGCGGCAAGGTCGTCCCGCTCAAGGCCAATGTCGATGCCGCCCTCGAGAACACGCCTAGCGTCACCGGCTGCCTCGTGGTCAAGCGTACCGGCGCGGATGTCGGCATGAAGGACGGCCGCGACCATTGGTGGCATGATCTGAAGGAGAGCGTGTCGGCCGACTGCGCGCCCGAGACCATGGCCGCCGAGGACCCGCTTTTCATCCTCTACACCTCAGGCTCGACCGGAAAGCCCAAGGGCGTGATGCACACCACTGGCGGCTACATCGTCTATGCCTCGATGACCCACCAGTACGTCTTCGACTACCACGACGGCGACATCTACTGGTGCACGGCCGATGTCGGCTGGGTCACGGGCCACAGCTATATTGTCTACGGCCCAATGGCGAACGGCGCTACAACCCTGATGTTCGAAGGGGTGCCGAATTATCCCGATGCCAGCCGACACTGGGAGGTCATCGACAAGCATGACGTCAATATCTACTACACGGCTCCAACCGCTATCCGCGCCCTTATGCGCGAAGGCAACGCTCCTGTGAAGAAAACCAATCGCTCGACACTACGCTTGCTTGGAAGCGTCGGGGAGCCAATCAATCCTGAGGCGTGGGAGTGGTATCATCACGTGGTGGGGGACGGCCGCTGTCCAATTGTCGATACTTGGTGGCAGACCGAGACTGGCGGCATACTGATCACTCCGCTTCCAGGCGCAACAGCCCTCAAACCGGGCTCAGCTACACGGCCCTTCTTCGGTGTGAAACCCGCTATTGTGGACAATGAAGGGGTAATCCAGGATGGCGTTTGCGAGGGCAATCTTTGCCTGCTCGATTCCTGGCCAGGCCAGATGCGCACTGTCTATGGCGATCATGAACGTTTCAAACAAACCTATTTTTCAACCTATCCCGGAAAATATTTTACGGGTGACGGCGCTCGCCGCGACGCCGATGGCTACTATTGGATAACCGGGCGTGTCGACGACGTCTTGAACGTCTCAGGCCACCGAATGGGTACGGCTGAGGTAGAAAGCGCACTGGTCGCTCACAGCAAAGTCGCCGAGGCCGCCGTGGTCGGCGCGCCACACAACATCAAGGGTCAGGGTATATATGCCTTTGTCACACTAAATGTAGGGGAAGACCCTTCAGAAGACCTCAAGAAGGAATTAGTCCAGTGGGTGCGAAAGGAAATTGGCCCCATCGCCAGCCCAGACTGGTTGCAGTGGGCGCCGGGACTGCCAAAAACTCGCTCTGGAAAAATCATGCGCCGTATTTTGCGCAAGATTGCCGAGAACGACTTCAATAACTTCGGAGATACATCCACACTCGCCGATCCTAGCGTTGTTGGTAATCTTGTTGAGAACCGACAAAATAGTCAATCAAAGCAAGAGTAAAGCTTAGAAAAGGGAAACTAACTTCGCCTGAAAGTCATGGGTCAGGTATCTCCGCCTCTTTGGGAGCTTATGCCGCATTACTTTCGCTAGCCATATCGAAGTTAGGCGCCCGGGAGAAGATGCGTCGGACCATAGGTTCGAAAGCCTCCAACGGCATAGTCTCGGTGTAATCGGGGTCAAACGCCATCTGATCGTATTTCGCACAGAAGTCGATGCAGTCTTGGTAGTAGGGATGGCCCTTGTATTTGTCACGGGCATAGCGATCGCGACCCTGAAAATGAGCGTAGTAGTACGTCTGAAAAAAACCGTGATGTTTCACGATCCAATGTACCCGGTCCGAAACATATGGACGCAGTATCGCAGCACCCACATCGGCGTGGTTGTACGGCGAGATATTATCGGCAATGTCATGCAGAAGAGCGCCGACAATCATCTCTTCGGTCTCACCATCCTTGAAAGCCAGGGTCGCAGTCTGCAGGGCGTGCTCGAAGCGTGTGACTTGTATGCCCTGTTCGGCATGTTCGGTAGACTGCACCATGTCGAGCAGCTCGTCGGCCAACAAGTGGTGAGAGTTTTTGACGGCTTCACCTATGATGCGATAGTCATCCGCTGTTCCATCTTCCATGTGTGCGAAACTTACTCGTTCCATTCGCCATCTCCACATCTAGACCAGCATATTCTGATCCGTCATAACGTACAGCACAAGAGGAGTGGATCGCAGCACCCTAGACAGGGGCAGGCCGCCAGAGTGCCGCGATCCTTTGCCGGGCTGGGAACCAGCGAGCCCGGCTTATTCCTCTAGGTGATGAAGCATAGTTTCGATATCGGAAACGGCGAAAGGATCACCGAGGTCTGCGCGATCTTCAGAGAAAAGAGCGGTGATCACGCCATCTTCAACAACCATGGAGTAGCGCCACGAACGATCTCCGAAGCCGAGATGAGACTTATCAACCAGCATGCCCATCTCACGCGTGAAGTCCGCATTTCCATCTGGGATCATGGTGATACGGTCATCTATACCCAGACCCTCCGCCCATGCATTCATCACAAAACTGTCATTGACCGAAAGGCAACAAATGGCTTCGATCCCGGTATCGTGTAATCGTTCTATGCCGGCGGCGTAGCCCGGTAGATGCGTCGAAGAACATGTCGGAGTAAACGCACCGGGCAGCGCAAAGACGACTACACGCTTCCCAGAGAAAATTTCTGACGTCGTCAGAGTGGCCCATCCGCCATCACGACGAATTTGGAAAGATGTGTCGGGAACCCTTTGACCGATGGTTTTTTCAGGAATTGCCATGATATTTCTCTCAATGAAGGACAGTGGGTGCACCAGCCCGCTTCAAACGGTCCGGCCGCCTGGACGGAACAAGTTTGACGCTGCTAGAAGAAAGTCCGACCAGGAGGTCTACGTTGGCTAGCGCATGACTAAACAAATCAAGATGTCGCAAGCCCGCACGAGCACCGGCCGGGGTCATCCAACTCCGAAGGATAGCCTCGGCTTCCACATGCAAGCCCACCTGAGCGCGATTCACCATCTGTAGCAGCCACGCTTCATCGTGGCCAAGCTGGGAGCAGTGCTGGCAACGTACATCTAGCTCAAGCGTACCTGCCGCCATGGTGATCCAAAGGAGTGTATCGAAAGCATGCAGGCCCCATGGCGCCATTCCCGCAACTTGCAGCCCGGTCTTCCATGAGGGGTGAGATTCCAGCGGATAGCAATGCGGCGCGAACCAAAGTCGGAACGTAGATACAACAACCGCCTCAGCCGTCGACAGACGGCCCATATGGGTTTCAGCAGCGTAGACCGGCAGGGGTTCTGCGGTGGACATTAAGGATGGGCTCCTTGATATGGATGGGAACCCTAAAGCTCGACTCTTGATAATGCAACTAATTCTTATTTGCGTGCAAGTCGATCAGTTAAACTACAGGCGCACGGTGCTGGCAACTTAGCAAAAAGGCGTTCTGGACGCGGAAACCACGGGACGGTTCTCTGCAAGAAGATGAAGTACGTGATACATCATCGAAGCGCCAGCGAGCGATGTGATTTCGCCGTTATCATGTTCGGGGGCGACTTCAACCAGATCCATACCGACAAAATTAATACCCCGGAGCTCCATTAGTATATCTAACGCCTGCATAGTCGTCGGCCCACCGACAACTGGCGTCCCAGTGCCAGGTGCGTAAGCAGGATCAAGGAAATCGATGTCGAACGTTAGATATGCTTTATTTTTTCCTACCACATCTCGAATACGCTGCCCAATCTCCTTGGCTGGGAGTCGGGCTGCATCCCATCCGCCAATTTTATCGAACCCATCGTCCCAGCCTACCGCCATGCGGATCCCGGTGTGAATGGAGCGACCAGGGTCGATCAGCCCATCCCGCATTGCATGCCAAAACATCGTGCCGTGGTTGAGCTTATCGCTCTTCGAAGTATCCGTGTGAGCGTCAAAATGCACTAGAGACAACCCTTTACCATGTTGCTTTGCGACGGCCTTAAGAAGAGGATAAGTGACCAAGTGATCGCCTCCCATCGTCATCGGGAAACACCCGGCTTCTAAGAACGTCGCTGTGCTGGCCTCCACGGAGGCCATCATCCCTTCAGTACAGCCTATATCAAAATCATGATCGCCCCAGTCGATCACGGCTAGCCGGTGAAAGGGGTCGAAATCAAAAGGCCATTGTGGACCCCAAGCGATATGGCTAGACGCTTGCCTTATGGCACGTGGCCCGAAGCGGGTTCCAGCCCGGTTAGTCGTCCCGATATCGTACGGGATACCCGAAACCACCACGTCAGCACCTACAAGTGACTTAGTGTAGCAACGGCGCATGAAACTAAGCGCCCCGGCATAGGTCCGGTCGTCCGATGTGCCGTAGAGCGAGTCCGCATTGAAGGCGAAATCTCCTGGCGGTCTGGTCATGTCTCTCTCCCCATCACGATGGTCATAGATTAACGTCCGTGGCTGATCGCGTCTCTGGAGATATGCCGTGCCCGTTCTTGCCCACAACACCCTGGAAACCTTCTGCGCCGAGGTCCTGGCAGCTGCCAGCATGCGCGCGGATGAGGCCCGGCAGGTGGCCCATCACCTAGTCGAGGCGGAGATGAAGAACGTCGTCTCGCACGGGGTGAATCGCGTCGCCTACTACCTCGACTGTTTTGCCAACGGCCTCGCCCGGCCGGCCGGGGACATCTTGCTGGCCCACAACGGTGCCACGGTGCTCACGGTCGACGGAGGTGAAGGGCTCGGGATTCCCGCCATGGAGCGAGCCGTGGATCAACTGCTGGCCATGGGCCGGGATCAGCCGATCGTCTGTGCCGGCATCCACAATGTCGGCCACACTGGGCGCATGGGCGCCTATGTCGAACGGCTTGCGGCCAACGGCAGGTTCGCCCTGTCGATGGGCGGCGGGGGTTGCGACCGCTTTCCTCTGGTCGCAGCGCACGGCGGCCGCGGCGGGGTGCTCTCGACCAACCCCTGGGCCATGGCCATGCCCGGCGGCGGGGCCGGCGATGTCTCCGTCGACTTCGCGACCTGTGTCGTCGCCAACGGCAAGGTCAGCGTGCGCCGCCGCACCGGTGAGTCGGTGCCCGAAGGATGGCTGGCCGACAAACACGGCAACCCGACCACCAGCATCGAAGCCTATGACGACGGCGGGGCTCTACTCCCGGCCGGTGGTTACAAGGGTTACGGCCTATCCGTGCTCGCCGAGATGATGGGTGGGGCGATGCTTGGCCAGCCCTACGAATTCAACTGGATGATCGTCGCCCTGGATACCAATGCCTTCGGCGCGGCGGCGTTCGACAAGGACGCCGCCCACGTGATCGAAAAGCTGCGCGCCACACCGCCTGCACCGGGCTTTGACAAGGTGCGGGTTCCCGGCGATCCGGAGCGCGAAACCGAAGAACGCTGCCGCAGGGACGGCATCAACCTGCATGACGGGGTATGGGACGGCCTGGTGGCCGCTGCACAGTCACAGGGCGTGGCCATTCCCGCTATCGGCTGAACCACCACCGTCCGTCTGCGGTCTATTCCAGCGCTTGCGCCATCGCGCGAGTTGCCCGTCCGATTTCGTCCTCGTTGACCGCCGCGTAGCCAAGCACGAGTCCCGGCTGGAGTGCCGCGTCGATGGCATAGGACGACAGCGCCACCGCCGACACGCCCGACTAGGAGATTCGGTTCGAGGCCTGTACACCCGTCATGCGTGCGTACAGCTCGTCATCCATCATGGCGACCAGATGCATCCCGGCATCATCAGGGTGCGGTGTCAGGAGGCCGTCGAGGTGGCGTCGGGCAGCGTCGAGCAGAGCCTCCTGATGGGCACCGTAGAGCCGCCGCATGCGGCAAATGTGGTTGGCGAAGTGGCCCTCTTCCATGAACCGGGCCAAAGCCGACAGGGCGCTGAGCGACGCACGATCGTCAAGCGCCGCGCGGACATTCGTAAACGGCTCGATCAGGTGCTCGGTCACCACGAGATAACCCAGGCGCAGGGAGGGAAACATGACCTCGTAGAAGCTGCCCGCATAGATCACACGTCCGGAACGGTCGAGACCCTGGAGTGACGCCAGCGGCCGTCCGCGATAACGGAACTCGCTGTCATAGTCGTCTTCGAGAATCCAGCCGTCGATACGGTCGGCCCAGTCGATCAGTGCATGACGGCGCGGCAGGCTCATCACCATGCCCAGCGGATAGTGATGCGACGGCGCGACGCATGCGGGCCGGGC
>PBNE01000006.1 GCA_002722885.1 Rhodospirillaceae bacterium | reverse complement strand
GCCACGTTCCTCGACCAGCTTGAGACCGGGACCACCGCCCCCGCAACCGATGTCCAGCAGCCGTTTGCCTTTGATATCCCGATCACCAAAAAGCATCGCCAGGTTTCTCTCGCCACCGGGGGACATGAAACCATCTCCCCAGAGATGACTAAAGATATCCGGCGTTGAGCCTTGGTAAATGGGCATGTGCTATTCTCGTTATGATTAAGCGGAATGGAACCGATTGCACCACCCGCAAAGTGGCGATTGGAACGGTGCTTTAGGTAGTATGTTTTCCAATCTAGCTCGTTGGCAAGGGTCGCGCCAACTTTTGACAGGTAATTCCCGATGATCTTAGCCTTCCTAATCGAACAGGAGATCCGCTTAGTCAAGCAGTGCATGCAGTCGAGGAACTACGTCGGCTGTCTGGACTGCGATCCGATTGGGATTGGTCGCGAGCGGCTGTCATTGCCCGTGAATGGAAGTACCTCGAACCCGTTCGTAGTTTCTGCGAGGCGGAGAGCATTCCGACTCAGATTGCCAATGAGAGCCAACCTAACTTCTGGAGGCTGCGCGAAACGCAGTCACTTGTGTCTTGGCTTAGGCAACGAGAACGATCGGCGATCCATGTGTCCGAGCTGGTCGACTGGATCGATTTACAGTCGGTAGGACCATGGTGGTCAGTGCTCAGGGAAGGCATTGACGAGTTTGCGCGGGATGTCGGAGATCGAGATACCGATCGATCCGACGTGCTGGAGGCGTTGGCAGAGTGGGGACGCGACATACGAAGTCGACAGAACGGATTGCTCCTGCTCACCGCTCATCGAGCCAAGGGGCTCGAGTTCGA
The DNA here is from genome assembly GCA_002722885.1 of Rhodospirillaceae bacterium. GTDB lineage: Bacteria > Pseudomonadota > Alphaproteobacteria > SP197 > SP197 > SP197. The sequence continues at coordinate 485,245 of PBNE01000006.1, read as the reverse complement.
TAATGTCGTAGTCCTCGACGGCGCATGGGAGAAGCGATCTAGGAATGAAGATCCCGACGCTGTCCGTCGTCTTCTCTACGTAGCAATGACGAGAGCTCGCCAAAACCTCCTCCTGATGTTCCTAGGCGAACGGCATCCGTTGCTGAGTGACGGAAATAGCTCCACGACGCTGGTTCGGTCTTGCTCTCCAGTCGACGTCTCCAAGTGCAAGAGGCGCTACATGAGCCTTGGGCCAGCAGATGTGGACCTGGATTTCTTGGGAAGGTTTAGAGACGGAGCAAAGTCGATCAGTGCTGTGGCTGGACTCAAGACGGGAGATGTACTGAGCGTCACGCAAGACAACGGTCGCTGGGTTCTCACCGATGCCGACGCGACACCTGTTTGCCGCCTCGCGAAACGGTTCTCGCCGCCAACCGATCGAAAGCTCACTCGAGCGAACGTCAGGGCAATCCTGATTCGAACCAAAGAGGACTCTCGTCTGGAGTTTCAAAAGAGGCTGAAGCAAGACCGTTGGTCGGCAGTACTCCCAGACATGGTGTTCGATTAGCCAAACGGTGCATGCCTCCAACAGATCGATCGAAAGCACCGATTTCACTGGTCACGACCTGACTCCTGTCCGCGCCATCCAAGTTCGCCGGCCCACATACGTCAAAAGTCTTCATTCACGCTCTAAAGATACTGTCTTGACCGCTTTGCGACTGGAAAGAGCTTCCTCTATCTCTGCCTGGCATTTTCCGCATTGCGGCATGCAACCGTGATAGGCGAGGACTTCTTTGTAGCGGGCTGCTCCTGCTTCAAGCGCAGCCTGAACCTGACGTTGGTTAATTCCATTACAATTACAGATATACATCTTTTAACGAATCCCAACGGCGAGTAATAATCATTCTCATTGATATTAATTTATCAATTAGGTGAATATTTGCAAGTGAGTTTTGCACTATTTACTAGGATTTTATCAACACGATTAAAAATACGCTGGCTTTTTATTGCAAATGCGTCGCAATAACACGTTTTTTTATTTAAATTATTTAATTGATATATAACTATATGGACTCGCGCATGGACTAAAATTATTTGGAAAGGCTAAACCGATGAAAGGTGACGCAAAGATTATTGAGCAACTAAATATCATTCTTAAAAATGAGCTTACCGCAATTAATCAATATTTTTTACACGCCCGAATATTGAAAGACTGGGGCCTTAAACGGTTGGGTCAAATATTATACGAAGAATCGATTGGCGAAATGAAGCATGCTGATTACCTGATTGAACGAATCCTTTTCCTTGAAGGGCTGCCAAATCTTCAAGAACTCGGGAAACTTAAGATCGGAGAGAATGTCCCTGAGATCTTTGACGCAGATCTCTCAGTCGAAGTCACAAATCAGGGGTGCTTAAAGAACGCAATCGCGGTTTGTGAAGAATTACGTGATTATATTTCCCGCGAAATTTTCGAAAAAATTCTCGAGGATACCGAGGAACATATCGACTGGATTGAGACGCAACATACGCGAATTGAACATGCCGGCTTACAAAATTACCTTCAAGAGCATTTATACGGAGATGACGCCTCTTAGTTTCTTAACGTAAAGAGTGTCTTAAAAGAGCTGGCGAATTCTTCTATGTCATGGGCAGTCGTGGCGGCGTCCAGCCAAGGCGTGAGCTCTGTCAATTCCTCAATATCAGAGCTGTGGGCGGGCAAAGCGGAAGTGCCGACCTCAGCGGCGCCAACCTCGGGCAGGCCGACCTCAGAGATGCCCGATTCTGCAATACCGTGATGCCGGACGGCTCGGTCCTCTACTCAGGCTGCTGAGTGGTGGGAGGACTACCAGAGCCGGCAGTGAGCGGTGACTGGGGTGCCCAAAATGTACAGGCGGCCTTTTGCAGCCTCGATCAAGAGACCGCATCTCCATGAAAAGCGAAGCAAGAGGCTGTTCCCAGCCAAATTTATGGAGTTGGAAAGATGATCCGAGATGCACTGATTTTCATTTGCGAAAACTATCTGGCGCAAGCTCAGCAGAATTTTGCCGGCAATCAGCTTGGTGAATACGTGAGAGGAGGCTGGCGGAGGGAGCGGGATTGCATCAGGCACCCTCTCCCCACTGCCGTACCCTCAAGTCTACCTAGGTTCCACTCAGGTTATCCCTGCTGATCACCGGGCGAGTTCAGTAGCAAGCTGTGTAGCATGAATGGGGCCGCAGATGAACGCTCAACGGCACCACCAACCTAGAACCGAACAAGACAGTTTCTGAGACACGAAAGGGGGCCAAAGGGGGAGACGCCGAGGGACCATCTATGTAGATGGCCTCTCAGAAATCTCTGCCAAAAATAGGACTTGCGCGAGTCGTGAAACAGGGGTGTTCAAACTTGTGTAATAAGACACCTAAGACCATCCGGATGTAGTGCCACCGGGATGCCTCGGCCTCATTCTTTCCATTCACATTCCGACACGAAGATGGCGTCCTTGAGTATCTGTGCCTGGTGTTTCGATTGTGTGAGGATCAGGTTTGAATTGGTGAAATGGTACGTCTCGATGAGCCCATCATAGACAGTNAGGATAAGAATGCCGGCGCTGTCGATTCTTATAGCAGAAACGTACCCGCCGTCTGACTTCGCTGTGCGGGTTCCGCCTGTTGAATCTGTGTAAAGCACATCAAACGGTTCTTCAGGATTGGAGGGATCAAAAAGGAGCGAAGTTTCAGCCCCCGCTATCCCGTCTTCGGTCCAACCTGCCCTGTCTCTGTCAATGATGCCGCCCTCAGAATAATAGGCGAACCCGTCGGCCGAACCACAAGTCACCAATATCTCGGCTCTCGCGAGCCTGGTCATGCAGGCAATAGCCAAGATCACGCCAAAGATAATTAGTGAAACTCTCAATGCACCACGCCTCCACCATCCGTGAGTAATTTTTCACAGGCAGGTATTAGAACCACCCTCGGCAACGAGCGTTTGCCAATCCTTACGTCCGTTTGGCCGACGCTACGGATGCGCCTCCAGAGAGCTGGAAGCAGCTTAGTCACAGCAGTGGATCAGCAGCAATGGGCGCGGAGAACGATAGCCAGAATCGGACATTGCACTGAGCCCGTTTGAGCCGTGGTGTGAGGGGTTCATAAGTGCATCTCCGCACCAGCCGGCGCATCCTCACACCGTCGTCGACCCGACGTGATTTTCTGCCTATTTCAGTACGAAGTCGGCGATTACAGCCTTGTGATCGGATGGCCACTGATTGCCCTTATGGTCTGGCGATTGCGCCGGTTCACCGATCACGAATGTGTTGGCGTCGGTCACCTGGGCGCTGGCAGGTGTGAAAAAAATCATATCAATTCGATCCATGGGTTCTGGCGTGCCGATTGGGTAGACATAGGTCTCATATATCGGTGACCAGGTGTTGGCCGGATCAGCCACTGGGTCCGGGGATACCTGCCGATAAGCGTCAGTCAAACCGGCAGCCTCAATTTTCTGGGTGACGGGATAAGGCACGGCGTAGCCACAGTGCAACTCTGCCGCCGCCGGGCTCCAGTCCAGATGGGAAGGCGTGTTAAGATCACCTGCCAGGAACACCGGGGTTTTGTCGGCGTCTGATACATGGGCGGCGAGCGCCGCCAGGATGCTGCTAATGTCGCGAAGCTGGTTGCGTGCCTGTCCGGCCAAAATGTCTTCCGTTTCCGCACCTTCCAGGCAGGCCTGAAGTGGAGCATACGGTCTACTGGAAAGGTAGACGCTCCACGCCACGATTTCCTGTCTCGGCTCATCATTCAACATGATGCGGGCTCCGGCTCCGGCGTGGTTGTGGGTTGGGCCATAGGTATCCATGATGGGGTAGCGGCTGACGATGGCGACGCTTCTGGATGGTTGATAAGAGTACCAGCCCAGTGTTCTGGCAACGAACCCGGCGGCACCGCCGGATTCCTGCATGGTAACCACGTCTGCGCCAGACGCTCGGATGGCCGCCACGATCTTGTTCCTTCCGTCGTGAACCCGACTGCCGCTTTCCCACACATTGAAGGTCATAATCCGAAGTTGCGAGACCGGACCGGTAAACTGGAATGTCTCCTTTGGCATTGATTGGCAGGCAACGGTCACCAGCAGGATAGGGACCAGAAACAACAAAACTTTTTTCATGGCGGTGACTACAATCGGTGTTGTGGCGTGAGGTTCGCAAAGCATAACAGGCCATGATTTGTTGTGCGACGAACGTCCGCTTAGGGTCATTAGCGGAAGTTTTCGGCCAAGCCATTTCAAGTCTGCTTCACCCCCGAAAGCGGATGCAATCACCCGGTTCTCAATGCGTGATCTGATCGGGCCCCGGCGCACCGTCTAGCAGATGCTTCACAGCGATACGGATGCCTTTCCATATGACCGCACCGTCAGTGTCGTCTTCACCAATGAGGCGGATGATACGGTTGTCGCAGTGATCAATTGCGCCATCATCACCGAAGTGGCTCAATGGTGGGACGTTGGGGGAGACTGGCGGAGGGAGCGGGATTCGAACCCGCGAGGGCTTGCACCCAACACGCTTTCCAGGCGTGCGCCTTAAACCACTCGGCCATCCCTCCTGAAGGCGCGCGAACCTAGCCGCAGCGCCCCGGTGACGCAAGCGCGGCGGCGGCATCAGGCATGGACAACTGGCATACAATTACTAAGGATATCGCCCGTACAGATTCAGGGTGGCTCTGATGGGGGAGTTGGACGGGCGCCGCGCGCTGATCACCGGCAGCGGCCGCGGCATGGGACGCACCCATGCGCTGTTGATGGCGCGTGAGGGCGCAGCCATCGTTGTGCAGGACATCAACGGGGATGCTGCCCGGGAAACCGCGCAACTGGTCACCGATCAGGGCGGTTCGGCTGAAGTCATGGTTGGCGATGTGGCTGACGTCCGCGATCTTCAGGCGCAGATCGGAGCGCTGGAGCCGGTTGATATCCTGGTCAACAACGCCGGGATCGACCGGCCCGGCCTGATCGAGGACATCGACGAGGCCGCCTTCGACGAGATGTTCGGCATTCATGTGAAGGGTTCGTTCTTCGCGACCCAGGCCGTGGTGCCCGTGATGAAAGAGAAGCGCTGGGGCAAGATTGTCAACGTGTCGTCGATCTGGGGCATGGTCGCCCACACCAGCCATTCGCATTACTGTGGCGCCAAGGCGGCCCTGCTGGGGCTCACGAAGTCCTGGGCCAAGGAGCTTGCCCCGTACAACATCAACGTGAACGCCCTGGCGCCGGGCGGCGTCTGGACCGAGATGGAGCTGGCCCAGAAGGGACCCGAAGGCATTCGCGAAGCCGAATCGAAGGTCCCGATGCAGCGCTGGTCGCAGCCTGAGGAACAGTCCGAAACCGTGCTGTTTCTGGTGAGCCCGCGCTCGTGCTTCATCACCGGTCAATGCATCAGCCCCAACGGTGGCTCGACCATCGTGGGCATCTAGGAGGAACACGTCTTGGAACTCGGAATCTTCTCGCTGATGCCGCAAAGGGACATCAGCAAACCCGTCGCTGAAATCTATCAGGAAACGACCGACCTGATCGGTCTGGCCGAGGATATCGGGTTCGATACGGCATGGCTGACCGAGCATCATTTCGGCAACTACTGTATGTGCCCGTCGCCCCTGCTGCTGGCGGGCCACCTGGCCGCGAAAACGACCCGGATCAAGATGGGTCTCGCCGTCCTCGTGCTACCGCTCTACAACCCGCTGCGTATGCTCGAGGAAATCGGCATGGTCGACCAGCTTTCGGGCGGCCGTCTGGTGATCGGATTTGGTTCCGGCTACCAGGCCTTCGAATTCGAGCGCTTTGAAGTCGACCTCGCGGACAACTGGTCGATCACAAACGAGGTCATGGACATTGTTGAAATGGGCATGGCCGAGGGGCGCGTGGAGTACCAGGGCAAGCACTTCACCATCCCCGAGACACCGATCGGGACGCCTGTGCTGCAGCAACCGCGCCCCGAAGTGTTTGTGGCCGGCGCACAGCCCGACTATCTGACCCGCGCGGCCAAGGCGGGTTATGTGCCGTTCGTGACAGTGGGCGGCGGTGACACCAATGCGCTCCTGGGCGTGAGAAGCCATATCGAAAAGCACTATCGCGAAGCCGGTCACACCGGAACATTACCGTTTGCCATCAATCGCTCGATCTATGTGACCGACAACATGGATGACGCACGGGACGCCGCCGAGCGCGTGCTTTACACGGCTCGGCTGGTGATGGCCTTCCGGGGCAAGTACGAACACTTCAACGGGATTGAGGTCGTGCCACAACCCTACGAGGACGAACCCTCGATCGAGACCATTCTCGAGAATCTGCCTTTCGGTGACCCTGAATCCTGTGCCGAGAAGATGGTCCGGGATATCAAGGCAACCGGTGCCCGGCACTACAGCATGTTCTGCCAGTTCGGTGGCCTGGATCACAAACGCGCCCGCCGCTCTCTGGAACGGATCGGCGCCGAGGTTCTGTCGCTGGTCGACAAGGAACTCGGCGGGCTGAAGGAGTTCGGCACGAACGCGCAGCCTGTGGCTGCCGAGTAGCGTCCATGGCCTCGACGTTACGCGGACTCTCTCGGTAGGCTCGCAACAAGCTGGTCAGCAGCCTGACGCTGGCGTGCGATCCAGTCTTTGCCGGGCGACAGGGGCATCATGGCGTAGACGTTGAAGTAGATTGACAGCACTCCACCAGCCACCGTGCGGCATTGCTCTTCGGTGGCATCGGGGAACTCTGCGGCCAGTTCAACCGCCAACGTACGTTCGAAATCATGAACGAAGATCGTCAGCGGCTTGCGGATGTCGGGATACCGTTCCGATGCTGCGATGAGAGCCTGAAAGACCGCGGCGTTGGCTGAGGAGTGAATACGCCGATCAAACAACCAGTCCATCAGGACATCCCAGCGACCGGTCATGGGCAGCCACGACACGAGATCGTCGGTCATGTGTTCGAACTTTGTCACGACATGATTCATGAGTTTGTCGACCATCTCGTCACGGTTGCCGAGGTAGTGACGCAACAGCGGACGTCCGACACCCGCGACCTCAGCGATCCGCTCAAGCGTCGAGCCGTCAATGCCATGGCGTGCAACGCACGCCATGAAGGCGTCGAGGATCTCGGTCGTTCGAACATCTTTGAGACTGGGCCGTGGCATGACTCAGTTGTAGTAGATCATGGTCATGGGCGAAACCATGGCGCCTGCGTCGAACTCGACCGCGGCTTCCGAGAAGCTGGGATAGGATTCGACGCCCATAGTGCGGGAATAGGCATAACCCTCAAGCGGCACCTCGCCTGACATTTCGAAGATGTCGTTGGCATTCTCATCATGATGCACAAAGAGCGGATAGGTGCCCGGGACCAACCCGTCGAAATCGAGCTCCATGGTTCCCGCTGAAGCTGGAACTGTGGTGTAGGTCGCCAGATCCGTCATCGAATAGGCCTCGAACGCACGGGCGCTGTCGTAGATCAGGACATGCACGACGCCGTCGCTGTTGCGTACGTCAGTGATGGTCACGCGCATGGTTTCACCACTGATCGCCTCTTCACCGAAACTGATGGCAAGGGCAACCGTGAGGCCGGCGAGCGCCAGAATGTTGGACAGGGTCTTTCGTGACATGACGAGGTTCCTTTGATCACAGATAGGGCAAGGCGTCGTAGGCGACGTACATGAGGCCAAAGCCGATCCACATCGCCACGATGATCCAGAAGAGGACGGGGTCGTCACGGCGACGGATCGTTTCCAGGAGAAACACGTCACCGGTGACAGCCGAGGCAACACCCCAATAGACGAACAACACGCCCCAGACCGCTTAGATCTCGTTGAACGACGCCACGAGAAGGATCGGCAAGCCGACCAGCGTCAGTCACTTCTGCTGGCGCAAGGCAGCGCGGAAGCTCGTAGAACCGTAATCAGGCGTTGAGAACATGCGGACCGTCTCCTTGGATGCCGAAGAGATAGGGTGTGAAATATATATTGTCAATATTGATTATTAATCATAAACGACCATCTATCCAGCCAGACCCGAAAGGAACGGTCATGACCCCGCGCCTCGATCCGATCGACACACCCCGTCAAAGCCTGCCCCACGAGGCCTACGTCAACCAGGACTGGTTCGAACGGGAACGCCACGAGCTGTTCTGCAGGACCTGGGGCTTTGTCGGCACAGTTCATGACTTCAAGGAAGCCGGCGAATATCAAACAGTACAGGCGGGCGTCCATACCCTGGCGGTTGTGCGCGGAAGCGACGGCAAGCTGCGGGGCTTCCACAACATCTGCCGTCACCGGCGCACCGAACTGCTGGAAGGCCACGGCAACGCCGGGCCTATGATCATGTGTCCCTACCATCGCTAGGTCTACAAGCTCGACGGCGAGTTCAAATGCGCGCCGGCCCAGGCCGCATGCTTTCCTGATCTCAACCTCGCCAAGACCTCCCTCCACGGCGCCGCGACCGGGATCCTGCACGATCTGGTTTTCATCCATCCCAACACAGAACCGAAAGAGCCTTTCGACATCTGGCTGGGTGAGCTCGACACCACGGGATGGCCACACGACATCGGGCCGGATTCGATGGAGGAGTCACGGCACGAGATAGCCTACGAGATGATGTGCAACTGGAAGGTCTTCTTTGAGAATGCCGTCGACGGCTACCATCTCGCCTACCTGCATGACAAAACCCTGGGCAAAGTGACCCATGACAAACAGGTTTGGGAGGCTCGCGGACGGCACCTTGTCTGGTGGTCGCTGGAACGGGATGGCACCAAGCATCCCCTTCCCAAACTCCTGCAAGACAACGCCGGCGCATCACCCACGGCACACGTCGAACATCACCGTGCCTACGGCGGGATCTACATAATCTTCCCGCTCACGATGCTGGCGCTTCACCTCTGGGGGCTATCCATTTCGGTTCTGGAGACGGTCGATGCCGGCACAACTCTGCTGCGCATCCGAAGCTGGGCGCCCAAGGGCCAACGTGGCGGCCGGTTCAAACTGAAGGACATTCCGGACTACGACCCGGATAGCGGCCTGATCAAGTAATCGCACTGGACCCAACATCCGCTCGAGACCGGCGATTTCCAGACCGAGGACGTCTGGGTCTACGAAAAAATGCAGCGCACCCTGCAGTCGCCCTGTCACCAGGTCGGACACCTGACCCGCGGCGCAGGCGGCGAGGCCTCGCTCGCGTTCTTTCAGCAGTGTTTTCTGGAGCATCTGGACACCCGAAAGATGGCCGCCGAATAGAAACCTGGACCGAGAAACCGGAGCCCGGGCGACGCGAACGCCCGGAGCTTCCGTACCTCGGCGTCATACGGTGGTTCGAGGACGGATCATCCGTGCCACGAACAGCCCGGCGGTGAAGAACATCAGAATGCTGTAGGTCGCTCCGGGAACCACCATGGTCTCGTCGGCAAGGAAGGTCGCCGCGATCAGCACGGCCAGGGTCCCGTTCTGGAGGCCCGCTTCCAGGCTGATCGCGATTGCCCGATCCCGGGGAAGACACGCACCCCGTGCGGCGCACCAGCCCATGGCCATGGTCACGAGGTTCAGCAGCAGAACCAACGGTACGACATCAGCAAAATGATCCGCCAGAAGGCGCCACTCCAGGGCGACTGCAGCCAGGACAATGATCACGAACAGGACGACCGCGGTGCGGCGGCAAAACGGCTCAATACGCTCTGCTGTTTGCGACGCAACGCCACGCACCGCCATCCCAACAAGCACCGGCAGTGTGACAATGACAAAGACGCCCGCGACGGTCCCCAGGATTGGCAGGGGCGGTGCCTCGGCGCCGAGAAACATACCTGTCGCTGCATTGACGATCAGGGGAATGGTCAACGCTGACAGCACGCTCGAGACCGCTGTCAGGCTGATCGACAGCGCGGTATCGCCCTTAGCGAGGTGGGTCATCAGGTTGGACGTCACGCCGCCGGGACAGGCCGCGATGATGACAAAGCCGACGGCAAGGGAAGGATCAAGCCCGAACACCGCACGCCAGGCCAGCACCAGCGCAAAGGCGATCAGGGGCAGCAACACCATCTGTGCGAACAGTCCGACACAGGCAGCCTTGGGCTGAACCAGAACACGCTGGAAGTCTGCAATCCGGAGCGACAGCCCCATGGAGAGCATGATGAATGCAAGAGCGCCCGGCAGGACGACATCGGTCACCATATTCATCCGCCTTTACTCCCCTCAGAACTCATTTGCGCCGACCCTCGACTATCTCGGCGACCTTCTACGAGACAACGATGGTTTTCAATCGCCCAGCTTGAGCGCGGCCAAGAAGGCATCCTGCGGGATCTCGACACTGCCGAACTGGCGCATGCGCTTCTTGCCCTTCTTCTGCTTGTCGAGCAGCTTACGCTTGCGGCTGATGTCACCGCCGTAGCACTTGGCGAGCACATCCTTGCGCATGGCAGACAGCGTCTCGCGGGCTACAATCTTGCCCCCGATGGCTGCCTGGATCGGAATCTTGAAGAGCTGACGCGGGATTGCATCCTTTAGTTTCTCGCATACGGCCCGACCGCGCGCCTCGGAGAACGAACGCTCAACGATGAGCGAAAGGCCATCGACCATTTCTGCATTAACCAGGATGTCAAGCCGCACAAGATCGCCGGCCGTGAAGCCATCCATCTGATAATCGAAACTGGCGTAGCCGCGCGTGACTGACTTCAGCCGGTCGTAGAAATCGAACACCACTTCAGCCAGCGGCAGGCGGTAAACCACCATGGCGCGGCCGCCGACATAGGTCAGCTCCAACTGCTCGCCACGCTTGTCGGTGCAGAGCTGCAGCACAGCGCCCAGGTATTCGTCGGGCACCAGAATAGTGGCACGAATCCACGGTTCCTCGATTGTCTCGATCTGACTGGGATCGGGAAGATCAGCGGGATTGTGGAGCTCGAACGGTTCGCCGCCCTTCTTGGTGACCCGATAGACCACACTGGGTGCGGTCGCGAGCAGATCGAGATCGAACTCACGTTCCAGACGCTCCTGGATGATCTCCAGATGCAACAGGCCCAGGAAGCCGCAACGGAAACCGAGGCCCAGGGCCACGGAATTCTCCGGCTCGAAGTGGAAGCTGGCGTCGTTCAGACGCAGCTTGCCCAGACTGTCACGCAGATCGTTGTAGTCGCCCGCATCGGTCGGGTAGAGGCCACAGAAAACCACCGGCACACTGGGCTTGAAGCCCGGCAGAACGTCTTCGGTCCTGTTGCGGTCGTCGGTGATGGTGTCGCCGACACGGCACTCGGCGATATCCTTGATCGCGGCGGTGAAAAAGCCGATCTCGCCGGGGCCCAGTTCATCAACCAGCACGGCCTTGGGCGTCATGATGCCTACGCGATCGATCTCGCGCACCGCGCCGGTACCCATCATACGCACCCGCTGGTCCTTCTGGACCTTGCCGTCGATCACCCGCATCAGAATGACGACACCAAGATAGGGATCGTACCAGGAATCGACCAGAAGCGCCTTCAGCGGCGCATCCTCACCGGTGCTCCTGGGTGGCGGGAGCTTCTGGACAATACCCTCCAGCACCTGCTCGACATGAAGCCCGGTCTTCGCCGAGACACCAACCGCCTCGGTGGCATCAATTCCGACCGATTCCTCGACATCCTCGCGCGCCTTGTCGACGTCGGCGGCGGCGAGGTCGATCTTGTTGACCACCGGCAGAATCTCGAGATCGGCATCGACCGCGAGATAAGCATTGGCAACGGTCTGGGCCTCGACACCCTGGGTTGCATCGACGATCAGCAGCGTACCTTCACAGGCGCGCAGGCTGCGCGAGACCTCATAGGTGAAGTCGACATGGCCTGGCGTGTCGATGATGTTGATCAGGTAGGTCTCACCGTCCTCAGCTTCGTAGTTCAGCCGGACGGTCTGCGCCTTGATCGTGATACCGCGCTCACGCTCGATATCCATGGCATCGAGCACCTGACCACGCATCTCACGCTGATCCAGGCCGCCGCACATCTCTATCAGACGGTCAGCCAGTGTGGACTTACCGTGGTCGATGTGCGCGACAATGGCGACGTTGCGGATGTGGTCGAGTGCGGTCATTCTGATTTTGGAGTCTGCAAAAGGAGCGCGGAACATAAGGGTACGAGGCTTGGGGACGCAACACTGTCACGACGTGAATTCATTGCCATTCAACAGCGAGGGCTTATTTCATGTTCGAGATTGTAGACAAATCCCCTGATGGTGCTGTGCTGCGCCTGAAGATCAGCGATACACTTACCCGCGAAAACTACCATGCCATGATCACCGTCTTGGAGGACGCCATCACGGCTCACAGCAAGATTTCACTGATGGTCGAATTGACAGCCCTAGGCTCCGTGGAGTTCCGGACCCTGCTGGACGGCCTTGCCTTCGATCTGCGTCATATCAATGATTTCGACCGGATCGCGATGGTCGGTGGCGCCGGGTGGCAGGATTGGATGATCAGTGTGACATCCCACCTCACATCATCGGACATGCGTTACTTCGATGTCGATGACGCCGATGTAGCCTAGACCTGGGCACAGACAGGCCAGGACTGACTGCAAGAGCCCGATTGGTATCGCGACGTTCTAGAACCGTGCGTTGCGGCGGTCGAAGGGTTTCCGGACCTCTTCATCGAGCCAGCCGCTGTAGAACGCGCGAACATGCGTCATGAGTTCTCGGCCGAGTTGAAGACGATCTTCTTCTGCAGCAGTTAGAGGTCGTGCCATGCGTTCGGCGAGGGCATCGAGAATCGCATCCCGGTCAACGCGGGTGAAGCACCCGTCGCGATAGACCGGCTCGCCCGCCACGAGGACCGTCTGCACGCCAGAAGCGCGGGCACGGTGGATCACCGCGTCAAGCACCGAGATATCGCGGTCCAGTCGCAGGAAAGGCTGGGCGATGGCGTTCCAATCCATGATCACACAATCGGCAGCCTTTCCAAGAGCCAACACCCCGATTTCGTCGACAAAGGGCGTGGTGTGAGCTCCGTCTTCGGTTGCCATCCGGAAGATCTGGGCGGACACGGGAACGTCATCACCCATGCCCGGGAAACGATGGACATGCTTGATCAGGCGCATTTCCTGCAGCATGTCGCGGTCGTCGTTGATGCCGGCTTCGTCAATGCCGATCGCAACGCGGATACCTGATTTCTCAAAGGCATCAAGCGGCGCCATCCCGCTGCGCAGCCGCAGGTTCGAGCTGGCATTATGACAGACATGGGTGCCCGTCGCAGCCAGGATCTCGATATCGGCCTCGGTCATCCAGACGCCATGACCAAAGGTCATGTCGGGACCCAGGAGACCACGACGCTCGAGATGGGCGATAACGGACCCGCCGGTACGGCGGCGCGCATACTCCTTCTGGTAGGATGTTTCCAGAAGATGCATGTGCATCGGCACGCCATAGCGCGTAGCATGGGCGCGCAGGGCATCAAGAGCGTCGTCCGAACACCAATGGAAATTGTTGGGTGCAAGCTGGATGCGCACCCGCTCCGAGGACTGATGATGCTCGAACAGCTGTTCGAAGATGCCCAGCTGTTCAAAGACCGGCAATTCCCTTGCTTCGAGATGAGCCGCTGTTCTGGCGGCAAGGTCACCCGGAAGGCTTTCCGCAAAGGCCCGATTGTCGCCATAGACCAGATGGTTCTGGTCCCAGACGCCATGGGAGAAGGACACCCGCATGCCGATGTCGCGATAGGCATCGATCATGCGTTCACTGTCGGCGACGATCTGATCCGCACCTGCACCCGACCAGCCTGACAGATGCTGCACCGTGGTGACACCCGAGGCGATCAGCTCGAAGGCCGAGTAGAGCGTGTCAAGATAGGGATCGACATCGCGCTGTTGAATCATCGACGCGAACCACAACTCCAGCGGAAGATCCTGACAACCATGCTGGACCGGGGTGAGGCCAAGGTGATGATGCCCGTTGACGAAACCCGGCGTCACGACACAGTTGGGGCCACCGAGCACATCGTCCACATCATGACGCGCGGAAAGGTCGTCAAAGGCGCCGATCTCCACGATGAGGCCATCGCGCTGCAGAACGGCACCGTCCTCGACGATGTTGACCGCGTTCCTGTCCACCACATGAGTGATGACGTAACGTCCGCGAATCAGGCTCGACGGCATAATACTTTCCCTTCCCAGATAGTCCGACCCAGCGAGTCGGCCAGGAGGTCAGCCTCGCAGCTCACCCCCGGTCTGCTTGGCGACAGCTGCAACAATCTTCTCAGACACGGCCTCGAGATCGTCGTCCGTCATGGTGCGATCAGTCGGCTGCAGAGTGACGGCAACGGCCAGTGACTTGCGGTTCTCACCGAGGTTGGCGCCCTCATAGAGGTCAAAGACCGCAACGTCATCGATCAGGGCTTTGTCGGCCCCCTTCACGGCACGGACCAGTTTCTCCGCGGAGACATCGGCATCGAGCACAAACGCAAAGTCGCGATGCACCGGCTGATAGGGCGAAACCGCCAGCTTCGTCCGGGCCACGGACTTGGCCTTGGGTTCGGGCACATCCTCAAGGTTGATTTCGATGGCCGCAACAGGTCCGGCGGCATCAAGCTCTGCCACCACCTTCGGATGAAGCTCTCCAAAGGTCGCCATCGCCTTGGGGCCCAGACGCAGCACGCCGGACCGGCCGGGATGATACCAGTCCGGTGCATCGGCGGAGGTCTGGAGGTTGTCGACCGGAGCCCCGATCGCTGCCAGTACCGCCAGGGCATCGGCTTTGGCGTCGAAGGCGTCGACGGGCCTGTCGGCCTGATTCCAGTGACGCGCGCCGGACCGGCCGGCACGCAGGGCCCCAACCATGGTCTTCTGCCCTTCGGGCTCGATCCCGCCATAGACGGGGCCGATCTCGAACAGAGCGAAGTTGTCCATGCCACGGGCCTGGTTACGCGAGACCGCTGCCAGCAGGCCGGGAAGGCTGGACGGGCGCATCATATCCATATCGGCCGAGATCGGGTTCACCAGCGTCAGGCCCTGATTGCCGCCGCCGAAAAGCCCAGCCTGGGCCGAAGAGACAAAGGAGTAGGTCACCGCTTCAGACATACCACGCGATGCCAGCGTGCGGCGGGCCCATCGGACACGTTTCTGACGAGTGCTGAGCACCGGCCGTGTCAGCGCCGAAACGCGCGGCAGCGAGACCATGGGGACTTCATCGAAACCATGGATGCGCAGCACCTCTTCGATGACATCAGCCTCACACTGCATGTCGTGTCGCCAGGTCGGAATCGAGACTGACCACTGATCGTCTCCGACATCCGACGCCTCGAAGCCCAAATCAGCCAGGATCGCTTCGGCCCGACGTTTCACGATGGCAATGCCACCCAATGACTGCACCCGGGAGGGGCGAACGTTCATGGTTTCGTGGCCGGTCGGAATCTCGCCAGCCTGGACAACCTCGCTCGCCTCGCCGCCACACAGTTCCAGAACAAGCCGGGTGGCGATCTCCATGCCTTCCGGAGCGAAGGTATTGTCGATACCCCGCTCGAAGCGCTGGCGTGCGTCGGTCACTAGGCCCAGCTTGCGACCGGTCGCAGCGGTGCGGATGGGATCGAACAGTGCGATTTCGAGGAAACCGTTGACCGTGCCGTCGTCGGCGCCCGTCGACTCGCCGCCGATCACGCCACCCAGGCCCAGCATGCCTGAGTCATCGAAGATAACCGTCATCTCGCCGTCGGTATCATAGGACTTGTCGTTCAGAGCGTCGAAGCGCTCGCCGGGTTCAGCGATCCGCACACCGATTGTGCCCTTGACCTTGTCGGCATCATAGATGTGCGCCGGCCGGCCCAGATCCATGGTCAGCCAGTTGGTGATGTCGACCAGAACGGAGATCGGACGCAGACCGACAGCCCTGAGCTTCTGCTGCATCCAGGACGGGCTGGGGCCGTTCTTGAGGCCCTTGAAGTAACGCCCGATGAAGGCAGGACAAGCGTCCTTCGTGGCATCGTCGAAGCGCAACTCGATGCCGAGCGGGCTCTTGAAGCTGCCGGGAACCGGTGACGTGTCGAGCAACTTCAGCGTGCCAAGACCCGCTGCCGCAAGATCGCGCGCGATACCGCGTACACTGAAGCAGTCGCCCCGGTCCGGCGTGACGCCGATATCGATGACAGGATCATCCAGGCCCGACAGCGCAGCATAGGACGCACCGACCTCAGCATCCTCCGGCAGGTCGATGATGCCGTCATGTTCGTCACTCAGGCCCATCTCGCGCTCGGAGCAGAGCATGCCGCGGCTCGCGACGCCGCGGATCTCCGTCTCCTTGAGATCCACACCCGTACCGGGGATGTGGCTGCCCGAGGGTGCAAACACGCCCTTCATGCCGGTCCTCGCATTGGGCGCACCGCAAACAACCTGCACCTCACCGCTGCCGGTTTCGACCATGCAGACCCGCAACTTGTCGGCATTGGGATGCTGCTCGGCCTTCACGACGTAACCCACAGTGAAAGGTGCCAATTCGGCGCTCCGATCCTCGACGTCCTCGACCTCAAGGCCGATCCGGTTGAGGGCGTCGACGATCTCTTCAAGGGTCGCCTCGGTGTCGAGATGGCGTTTGAGCCAGTCCAGTGTGATTCTCATCGGGCCAACCCTCCGTGAAGGGTGGGCAGGTCGAGCGCACGGAAACCGTAGTGACGCAGCCAGCGCAGGTCGGCGTCGAAGAAGCTCCGCAGGTCCGGGATACCGTATTTCAGCATGGCAATACGGTCGATCCCCATGCCAAAGGCAAAACCCTGGTATCGATCGGGGTCGATGCCGCCGTTGCGCAGCACATTGGGATGGACCATGCCGCTGCCCAGGATTTCGAGCCAGTCATCACCAGCGCCGATCTTGAGCTCACCACCTTCGAAGGAACAACCGATGTCGACCTCCATGGACGGGGCGGTGAACGGGAAGTAGCTCGGCCGGAATCGCATCGGCACGTTGTCGACCTGGAAGAACGCCTCGACGAAATCGCGCAGACAACCTTTGAGATGTCCCAGATGGGCGGTCTCGTCGATCACGAGGCCCTCGACCTGATGGAACATCGGTGTGTGGGTCATGTCGCTGTCGCTGCGATAGGTCCGGCCAGGGGCGATAATCCGGATCGGCGGTTCCGACTTCATCATGTGGCGGATCTGCACCGGCGAGGTATGCGTGCGCAGAACTGGGCGTCCGCCCTCGCCCGAGGATGGCAGATAGAACGTGTCGTGCTCCTGGCGGGCGGGATGTTCGTCGGGAATGTTGAGCGCACCGAAGTTGAGCCAGTCGTCTTCGATGTCTGGCCCTTCGGCGATGGCAAAGTCCATCTCGCAGAAGATCGCCATGATCTCGTCCATGACCTGGCTGACGGGATGGATGCTGCCCTGGGTTTCGGGCCGGGGCGGCAAGGAGACATCGACCCGTTCGGTTTCCAGACGCTCGTTGAGCGCCGCCCATTCAAGTTCGGACTTACGCGTGTCGATGGCAGCCTGGACCGCATCCTTGATGCGGTTGAGCTCCTGGCCGACCTCGCGACGTTCATCGGGGTCCAGCCCGCCGAGCTGTTTCATGAATCCGGTGATCGCGCCTTTCTTGCCGAGCGCACCGACACGGATGTCATCCAGTGCCTTCAAATCGCCGATTCCGGCAATGGCCTCGAGCGTGTCTTCCTTGATGGAAGTGATCTGTTCTAACATAGGATTCCTGGGCTCCAGACATGACAAAGGGGCCGCGTGGGCCCCTCGTCGGATGGTTCTTCTGGCAACACGCGGTGCGTGCTTAAGCTGCCTTCTCGACCGCCGAGCGGGCCTGATCACACAGCTTCGCAAAAGATGCGGGCTCGCGTGCCGCGAGATCCGCGAGGATCTTGCGATCGAGCCCAACTCCTTCGAGTTTCATCCCGTGCATGAACTGGGAATAGGTCAGGCCGTGCATACGAGCGCCGGCGTTGATGCGCTGGATCCACAGGCCGCGGAAATCACGCTTGCGAACACGACGGTCGCGATAGGCGTACTGCAACGCCTTCTCGACCCGCTCGAGGGCAATCGTGAAGCAGCTGTTGGCACGGCCACGGTAACCTTTGGCCAGCTTCAGCACCTTCTTGTGACGGGCGTGGGACGTTGTCCCGCGTTTGACTCGCGCCATCGTTCAACTCACCTGGTTAGAGCGTCAGCCGTTCGGCAGCAGACGCTTGATCATCGGGGCATCTACGGCCGCAACCGTGGTCGTGCCACGGGTTCCGCGGATGAAACGCTTAGTACGGCGGCGCATGAAATGGCGCTTGCCGGCATAGTTGCGCTTCAGCTTGCCGCTGCCGGTGAAGGAAAAGCGCTTCTTCACCGAGCTCTTGGATTTCAGCTTCGGCATGGGTTGATCCCCAACGTCATCTGGACACAAAAACGAGCCCCGCAGGGCACCGCGCCCGGAGCAGGGGGCGGGTTATATCCGCCGTCCCCGCTCAATGCAAGAGGTGGAGACGGCTTTCCTGCCTGGCGGGAAAGCCGCGGCCAGCCTTACTTCGGCGCCACCACCATGATCATCTGACGCCCTTCCATCTTGGGCATCGACTCGATCTTGGCCACTTCGTCCGAATCGTCGCGTATTCGCTCCAGAAGCTTGCGCCCGATTTCCGGGTGGGCCAGTTCGCGGCCACGGAAGCGAATGGTGACCTTCACCTTGTCGCCTTCGCCCAGGAATTTGGACATCGCCTTCATCTTCGTGTCGTAGTCGTGATCATCGATGTTGGGGCGCATCTTGATCTCCTTGACGTCGAAGGTCTTCTGTCGCTTGCGCGCCTCGTTCGCCTTCTTCTGCGCCTCGTACTTGAACTTGCCGTAGTCGAGAATCTTGCAGACTGGCGGGTCGGCATTGGGTGAAATCTCAACCAGGTCGAGGCCGGAATCCTCAGCCGCATTCAGAGCGGACTGAATCGTGACGACCCCGATCTGGGAACCATCAGCACCGATCAGGCGGACCTGCGGCACATTGATGTCTTCGTTCGTGCGCGGACCGGACTTTTCGGGCAGCGCCATGTTGTTACGTGGACGGGCTATGTAAACAACTCCTCTGGGTAAGCAGACGGGGCCAATCAGGCCGGCGACTGCGATTCGTTCGTGAGTGTATGAATGGCGTCGTCAAGTGCAAGGGATTGCTGTTCCTTGCTGCCCAGACGACGGATCGAGACCGCACGCTGCTCGGCCTCGCGTTTGCCTACGGCGATGATCACCGGGACCTTCGACGTCGAGTGCAGGCGGACCTTGTAGCTGATCTTGTCCGCACCCGTGTCGAGCACGCCATGAAGGCCGGATTTCATCAACATTTCATGGACTTGCGCAGCATAATCGTCGGCCTCGTTGGTCACCGTGGCGACCGCATACTGGACCGGCGCAAGCCACAGCGGGAAGTTGCCGGCGTAGTGTTCAATCAGTACGGCCAGGAACCGTTCGAACGAACCCAGGATGGCGCGGTGCAACATGACCGGCCGACGTTTGTCCCCCTCTTCGGAGACATAATTGGCGTCAAGTCGTTCCGGCAGCACAAAATCGACCTGGAGCGTGCCGCACTGCCAGTCACGCCCGATGGCATCGCGCAGAACAAACTCGAGCTTCGGCCCGTAGAACGCCCCCTCGCCCGGATTGAGTTCAAGCTCCAGCCCCGCCGCATCGGCGGCATCCTTCAGAGCACCCTCGGCCTGATCCCACACGGCGTCCTCACCGGCGCGGACTTCAGGTCGGTCGGAGAACTTCACGACAAAATCGTCGAAGCCGAGATCACGGTAGATTGATGCTAGAAGCTCGCAGAAGCGGATCGTCTCGGACGTGATCTGCTCTTCCGTGCAGAAGATATGCGCATCATCCTGCGTGAACGACCGCACGCGCATCAGGCCGTGCAGTGCGCCTGAGGGCTCGTACCGCAGGCATGAGCCGAACTCCGCCATGCGCAGCGGCAGATCGCGGTAGCTCTTGATGCCCTGGCGGAAAATCTGAACATGGCAGGGACAGTTCATGGGCTTCATGGCCCAGACCCTGTCGTCCTCCGTCTGGGCGGTGAACATGTTCTCGCGGAACTTCTCCCAATGGCCCGACGCCTCCCAGAGAGAGCGGTCGACCATCTGGGGTGTGTTCACCTCCTTGTAGTCTTCGGCATCGAGGCGTCGGCGGACGTAGTTCTGCACGGTCTGATAGAGACGCCAGCCGTTGGGATGCCAGAAAGCCGAGCCCACGGCCTCGTCCTGGAAATGAAACAGGTCCATCTCGCGGCCAAGCCGGCGATGATCACGCTTCTCTGCCTCTTCAAGGCGCGTCAGGTGTGCCTGCAGTTCCTTACGGTCCATCCAGGCCGTGCCATAGACACGCTGGAGCATCTCGTTTCGGTTGTCGCCGCGCCAGTAGGCGCCAGCAAGCTTCATGAGCTTGAAGGCCTTGGGCAGCTTGCCCGTGGACGGCAGATGCGGGCCACGGCAAAGATCGATCCAGTCACCCTGCCGGTAGAGCGTGATGGTCTGATCGGCGGGCAGATCACGGATGATCTCGGCCTTGTAGGCTTCACCGATGCCTTCGAAAAACGCCGCGGCCTCATCGCGATCCCAGACTTCACGTGTGATCGGCTCGTCGCGTTCGATGATCTCGGCCATGCGCTTTTCCATGGCTTCGAGGTCTTCGGGCGTGAACGGATTTTCGCGGGCGAAGTCGTAGTAAAAGCCGTCTTCGACCACCGGGCCGATCGTGACCTGAATACCGGGGAACAGCTCCTTGGCCGCCTGAGCCAGAACATGGGCCGCGTCGTGGCGCACCAGCTCCAGCGCCTCGGGCGACTTAGCTGTCACGATCTCGAGCTCGGCGTCCTGATCGATCTCACGCTTGAGATCGCGCAGTTCACCATCGACCTTGACCGCAAGCGCGGCCTTGGCGAGACCAGGACCGATCGAGGCCGCCACATCATGACCGGTGGTCGTCGCGTCAAACTCGCGCACGGATCCATCGGGCAGTGTGATCGCCACAGGGGCGGCATGCGCTTCGGCGCTCATGATCTCAAGTCTCCAAGGTGCGAATGCCCGTGATTGGGCGCGCGAAACCTAGTCTTGCAAGCTGCGAAGTCAAGCGAGCACACCGTTCATCACATGGGCGACCTCATCCACGCTGAGGTCTTCGAGCCTGTCGCGCTGCAGAACCTTGACCAGACGGCCGCGCGGGGCCGTGAGCAACGGGTCGGATGCCTGGGAAAACAGCACCACGGACGGACAGCCGGCGGTCGCCGCGATATGCATCGGACCGGTGTCGTTGCCGACCGCCACCGCGGCCTTCTGAGCCAACATGGCAATCTGTTCAAAGCTGGTCTGACCGACCAGGTCGACAATCCCGCGCTGCGTCTCGGAAAGACGGCGGCCGATCTCCCGCTCTGCCGGACCACCGATCACGACGGGTGTGAGTCCACTGCCCCGTAGCCGCTCACACAAATCTCCGTAGCGGTCCACGGGCCAGCGTTTGTCGGGCCGATGAGGCGCGCTGCCGGACACCAGCATGACAAACCGGTCAGGAAGGTCGAAGGTGGAGAGATCGGCCCGGACCATGGACAGGTCCGGTGGCGGCACATCGGTGATGCCGGCCATGGCAAGCTGGTCGGCCTGGCGCTCAACCGTATGCATGCGATCACGATCCGGGTTGGCCTGTGGGTGCGAGCAACCCCTTGCGATACCGGACCACTCCGGACGGGGCCTCCCGAACAGCCTGAAGTATCCGCAGGACCGGTCGGACGTCTGGAGGTCATAGACACGATCGAAGGCCCCGGACTTCAGGCGCCGGGACAGATCTCGCAAGACGCTGACCTGCCACCAGCGTGGCTTGTCGTCGAGCCAGACCTCATCGAACCAGCCGCCAGCCCGCGCAAGGCTCTCGTAGGGTTTCGTGGTGAGCAAAGTGATCCGGGCATCGCGATGGTGTTCACGAATGGCCCGGAACGGGCCGGACGACAGCACGAGATCGCCCAAGGCACCCAGGCGGATTACCAGAACACGCGACGTCATGGCCAGTCGATGAGCTCGCGGTAGACGTCGAGTGTGGCCTTGCACATCGCCGTTCGGCTGAACAGTTCGACCGTTCGCGCACGGGCCCGTGCGGCCAGCTTGACGCGTGCCTCGACATCGAGATCAAGCGCAGCAGCCACGGCCTGGGACAGTGCCGAAGAATCATCGGGCCGAACCAGCCAGCCCGTGGTGCCGGGTTCCACCGTTTCCTGGGCGCCGCCATGGTTGGTTGCCACCACAGGCACACCCATCGCCTGGGCCTCGACCGCAACACGGCCAAAGCCTTCTGGTTCGATCGAGGCGGAAACCACGACATCAGCCAGTCGGTAGGCCGCCGGCATATCCTGGCTGCCGTCGATCATGACGACACGGCCCTGCAGGCCACGCTGCACAATGTCTCGCTCCAGTTCCTTGCGCAGGCCCTCGCGGCCGACGCCGACGCCGACAAGCAGGCAGATCGCATCCCGCTCGAGCTGTTCCATAGCCCGAATCATGACGTGCTGGCCCTTCCAGCGTGCCAGACGCCCCGGGAGCATGATCACGGGTACCCCATCGGGCAGGTTCCAGTGGGCGGCGAGGCTGACGATGCGTTCCGAGCTGACGGCCGCGGGATCAAAGCTCACGACATCTATTCCACGGTGAATACGGCGGAGTCGGTCATCACCCACGCCATAGTTCTCGCGAACGTGCTGGGCGATATAGTCGGAGATCGCGATGACCCGGTCGCCCCTGGCCATCACGGCGTTGTAACGCTTCTTCAGACCGTTCGCGAAGTTGTAGGGCGCATGGAAGGTCGTGAGGAACGGCTTACCGGTGCGGCGGGCCGCTTTGAGCGCCGACCAGGCCGGTGCACGGGATCGCACGTGAACCAAATCGATACCCTCATCACGAATCAGATCAACCAGGCGGTTGGCGTTGCGCTGGATTGTGAGCGGCGACTTTGAAGCCACCGGCATGTGCACGACTTCGGCCTTGGCGCGCAACAGGTCGGGCTCCAGATCGCCGCCTTCGGTCACAACCATGGCTCGTGCGCCCTGCTCGATGGCGGCACGCGCAACATCAATCACCGCACGCTCGGCGCCGCCGATGGCAAGCCGCGGAATGATCTGCAGCACAACGGGGCTGCGGGCGTCGCCTTCCTGAGTCATGGTATGTCGAGACTTGTCCCAAAACGATTGCGGGTTCTTTATCCCATGTCAGACGCAGACACGACACCACAATGGCTCAAACGCGATGGCGGTCACCGATTGGCCTATCACCGACAGGACCGCGCCTCACCGGGTGTGGTTTTTCTCGGCGGCTATGCATCAGACATGACAGGAACCAAGGCGAGCTTTCTGGATGCCTGGTGCCGGGAACACGGCCGCGCCTACCTGCGTTTTGATTACCGGGGCCACGGGCAGTCCTCGGGCCGTTTCGAGGACGGCACGATCGGTCGCTGGACCGACGATGCGCTTGCCGTACTGGATGCGCTGACCGAAGGCCCGCAAATCCTTGTCGGCTCCAGCATGGGCGGCTGGATCATGCTGAACCTCGCCCTGCGGCGCCCCGACAGGATCGCCGGGCTGGTCGGCATCGCGGCTGCGCCCGACTTCAGCCAGGACATCTGGTGGTCCCTGTCCGCGGAAGACCAGGACCGCCTGGGCACAGAAGGCAGCCTTGCCATCAGCGAAGGTGAGGAAAGCCTGATCGTCACACACGGCTTCATCAAAGACGGCCGCAACCATCTGGTGATGCGCGCACCGATGGAGATCAACGCACCGGTTCGTTTGCTCCAGGGCATGCAGGACGACGCCGTGCCCTGGCCCACGGCCTACAAGATCGCCGAGACGATGACCGGCGGCGATGTTGTGGTGACCCTGATCAAGGATGGCGACCACCGACTGTCGCGCGACGAGGATCTGGCAAGGCTGGGAGCTGCAATCGCGGAACTGGCGGAAAACCTGTAGACGCCATCGCTCAGCTTTCCGAGAGGTCCGCCACCATGCCCTCGCGGTAACCGGGATAACGCAGCACCACACCCAGCTCCTTCTTGATGCGCTCGTTCCGGACACGCTTGTTGTCGGCATAGAAGCTGCGGGCCATGTCGGAGAGGTCGGCGTCGTCGAAGGGGACAGGTTCGGGCGGTGAGACACCCAGAAGTTCGCAGGCGTACGCGACCACCTTCGCGGGCTCTTCGGCCTCGTCATCACAGACATTGTAGGCCGCGCCGGGGTTGGGCCGGCTGATTGAGGCCAGCAGAACGGCCGCGATATCGTCGACATGGATGCGCGAGAACACCTGTCCCGGTTTCACAATGCGACGGGCTCGGCCCTTGCGCACCTGTTCGAGAACCCCGCGGCCGGGCCCGTAGATGCCGGCGAGCCGGAAGAGATGGACAGGCAGGCCATACCGTTCATGCATGACCAGCCAGGCCTCTTCGGCAGCGACGCGCCGGATGCTGCGGTCCAGGCTCGGCTGCACCGGGGTGGTCTCGTCGACCCAGCCGCCATCGTGGTTGCCGTAGACACCGGTGGTGGAGAAGTAACCGACCCATTCCAGATCTTCGAGTTGAGAGATGGGTGTGGCCAGCCGGTCGAGCGGTGGGCAGATCATCGAGGCCGAGGGTGGGATGGAATCGACCAGATGTGTGGTCCCCTCCAAGGCCGGTTCGACACCGTCTGTCTCTCCATCGGCATCGAACGCCACAGCATCGATGCCCTCATCTCTGAGCGATGCGCAGCGGTCCGCCGATCGCGTCGTACCGGCAACTGTCCAGCCTTTGTCCAGGCAATGCCGTGCCAGGGCCATCGCACTGAATCCGAGACCGAAACAGAACAGCTTCTTCATGATTCCAGGGCATCCCATTCACGCCGGACGGCGGCATCCTGCTCTGCCACATAGTGTGTGGCTCGGGCCTCTGCCACCTCGTGTGCGGCTCCAAGACGGCTCAGCGCCCAGACCGCCATGGCCCGTACCAGGGGTGAGGCGTCATCCAGCCGCGTTCGCACCGCATTCAGGGAATCCGGGTCGCCGCTGTTGCCCAGGGCAATCATTACATTCCGGACAAAACGATCCCGGCCAGTACGCTTGACCGGGCTGGCCCGGAAGAGTTCTCGGAAGGCGCTGTCGTCGAGTGCGGCCAGATCGGTCAGGCGGGGGCCAGCCAGACTGTCGCGGGGAGCCAGGGCTGCCTCGCGGGCGACAACCGCAAACTTGTTCCAGGGACAGACGGCGAGACAGTCGTCACAACCATAGATCCGGTTCCCCATAGGCTCACGGAACTCCGGAGCGATATGCCCCTTGTGCTCAATGGTGAGGTAGGAAATGCAGCGGCTGGGATCGAGCTGGTAGGGCTGCGGAAAAGCATCCGTCGGACAGATGTCCTGGCAGGCACGGCAGGACCCGCAATGATCGGGCTCCGGAGGGTCGGGTTCAAACACCAGCGTCGTGTAAATCTCGCCGAGGAAAAACCAGGATCCGAGTTCGCGCGACACGAGATTGCTGTGTTTGCCCTGCCAACCCAGGCCCGAACGCTGTGCCAAGGGCTTTTCCATCACGGGTGCCGTGTCGACAAACACCTTCACTTCGGCACCCGAGGTCTCGACGATCCAGCGCGCCAGTGCCTTGAGTCGTTTCTTCACCACATCATGGTAGTCGCGGCCACGGGCATAGACAGAAACGACACCCCGATCTGTTCTCTTGAGGTCATCCAGCGGATCGTGGTCGGGGCCGTAGGACATAGCCAGTGTGATCACGCTGCGTACGTCGGACCATAGCTGGCGGGGATCGGAGCGTTCGTCGGCACGGCGCTCCAGCCAGTCCATATCGCCGTGGCGGCCTGCTGTGGTGAGCTCTTGAAGTGACCTGCGCCAGGCGGGATCGGCCTCAGCGTCGGTCACCCGGCACGCATTGAAACCAAGCTCGTGTGCCTTCTCTCTGATCGCTGAAAAGGCATCGGCAGCAGAGGGCATGGCTGAATCCCGTCCGGCTCAGAAATCGAGATCGTCGTAGTGGCTGACAGGCCGCAGGCCCGGGAGACGGTCATCGAGCAAAGGCTGGAACGAGGGACGCGACTTGACACGCGCATACCAGTCCCTTGCCGCTTCCTGATGCGACCAGGGCACATCGCCGATGTAGTCGATGCAGGAAAAATGCGCGGCGGCTGCGACATCGGCGAGGCTGAAGCTACCACCTGCAAGCCAGGTCCGGCGTTCGACCAGAAACGCGATGTAGTCCAGATGGATCTTAACATTGGCGAGGCCGGCACGCACCGTCGCGGAATCCGGTTCACCGTTGCCCAGAAAACGCTTCTGAACCTTCTCACCGAACAGATTCACTGTGGCTTCGACGTACATCTTCTCGTCGAACCAGGCGACCAGACGGCGAGTCTCAGCCCTTTGGCCCGGTGTGGCGCCAAGCAGATCCGGCTGAGGCTGAACCTCCTGCAGATATTCCACGATGGCCTGACTGTCGGCGAGTTCCGTGCCGTCGGCTTCGACAAGCACCGGGACCTTGCCCGCGGGGTTCATCACGAGAAACTCTTCACGCCGCTCCCACACGTTCTCGATCTTCAGCGCAAACGGAAGGCCCTTCTCCTTCAGGGCGATTCGCACCTTGCGGCAGAACGGAGAAAGCGGGACGTGATAAAGCTCGCGCATAGCCGCGTTCTAATTCAGATCACGGCCAGATGGAATCGCGATACAGGCAGCCTGTGGATCAGCCGAATGCGACGCAGAGATTGTCGAGGTAACGGCCGGTTGCGCATGACCCAGGTCATCGGGATCGACATTGACCTCCATATGCAGCTTCTGCAGGTCATGTGTGGCTGCGGACGCATCCAGCACGTAACGTTAGCCGCAACGCAGAGGTGACGAACTGGCCGCCAACCCGACAACCAGTGACACCCGATAGGGTATCTCAGCATCAGGGCCGGCGCGGAGCTTGAAGCTACCGGTTCCATAGCTACTTAGTGCGCAGACTGAGGTGCGGCGTGATAGATCGGCCATCAGGCTCTGCTGAGCCCGGACAGGCGGTTCCGGAAGCATACGTGGTCGCCGGCTGTCCTCGATGGTGAGTCCCACAGCAAAGCGAACAACATCCTGGATATCATCGCCCACGGGTGTGACGATCACCGACATGTCGAGCGCCAGAGGCGATGCCCGCATGGCATTCTGGGTGGCAAGAACAACACCGAGCTGTTCCTCGCTGACGCAACCGCGTTTCACGAGCAGTGTCCCAAGACGCCCTCCTGTAGCGGCCTGAGCCTGCAGGGCGTCCATCAGCTGGTGTTCATTGATCAAACCACAATCCTGAAGAAGGCGGCCAAGTTGTAGCGATTAGGACGGCGTCGAAACGCTATCCACGCAAACGGTCGCAATGTTCAAATCGCATGCTTCCCAAAACGAGCCCCAAACCCGGCAACCAAGCTGCGCTCGCTCTTGCACATGACAGCGAACCGCCGCCGAACAAGTGACGGCGCGCACAGGCCTCGGGAAGAATTGCCGGCTTTGGGTGTTTAGGCGGTCTGGCGGAGGTTTCCGTCGTCCAGCGGGTTGTGCAACCGATTGATCATCTCCCGCGGGCAGACCTGCCAGATACGACCGACCAGAAGATCCCACTCACGCAGAATGCGTGCTGCGTAGTCCGACTGGGTCTCACGGGCATGGATGGCGATCAGAGACTTCATGACGCCTTCCCAATGGGCGCTGGCAAGCCTCTGGTAGACAACACTCTCGTCATTGATATGGCGGGGCAGGACGTTGTCCGGATCGTAGATGAAGGCCATGCCGCCGGTCATGCCGGCCCCGAAGTTTGCACCGACAGAGCCCAGTATGACGGCCGTGCCGCCGGTCATGTATTCGCAGCCGTTGGAACCGCAGCCTTCGACCACCACGTCGGCGCCGGAGTTGCGCACCGCGAAACGCTCGCCCGCCTGTCCGGCAGCAAAGAGCTGGCCGGCGGTCGCGCCGTAAAGCACCGTGTTGCCAATGATGGTGTTGACCTGTGAGATACGCTCACTGGAGGCAGGCGGCCGCACAACGATGGTGCCGCCCGAAAGCCCCTTACCGACATAGTCGTTGGCATCACCGAAGACCTCGAGCTTGAGACCCTGAACGGCAAAGGCGCCAAGCGACTGGCCTGCGGAACCGCGCAAGCGAACGGTCATGTGCGCCGGTGGCAGACCGTCCATGCCGAACCGGCGCGTGATCTCCGACGAAAGGCGCGTGCCCACGGCACGGTGTGTGTTCCGGACGTTGTAGGCCAACTGCATCTTCTCGCGCTCGTCGAGAGCCGCCTTGCCGTCCCGAATCATCTGGGCATCCAGAGTATCGGGAACCTCGATCCTGCCCTCGGTCACACAATGACGAGGAAGATCGCCGGAGTCGGCCTGAACCAGCAGCGGGTTAAGATCGAGGTCGTCGAGATCCTCGCTGCCACGGCTGACCTGCTTGAGCAGGTCCGTGCGGCCGACGATTTCATCGAGCGAACGGACGCCCAGCGACGCCAGGATTTCACGCACCTCCTCGGCAATGAAAGAGAAAAGGTTCACAACCTTCTCGGGCGTGCCCTCGAACTTGGTGCGAAGCGAATCCTTCTGCGTGCAGATACCGACTGGGCAAGTGTTGGAATGGCACTGGCGCACCATTATGCAGCCCATCGCGACCAGCGAGGCCGTGCCGACACCATACTCCTCGGCTCCCATCATGGCGGCGATCACTACATCGCGGCCGGTCCGGATTCCACCATCGGTGCGAAGGCGGATCGTGTGGCGGAGGCGATTGAGGGTGAGCACTTGATTCGCTTCAGCCAGACCCATTTCCCACGGCGCGCCGGCATATTTGATGCTGGTCTGCGGGCTGGCGCCGGTACCGCCAACATGGCCGGAGATCAGAATGACATCAGCCTTGGCCTTGGCGACGCCTGCCGCCACGGTGCCGACACCGGCCTGACTCACCAGCTTCACGCAAACTCGCGCGGTCGGATTGATCTGCTTGAGGTCGTAGATGAGCTGGGCCAGATCCTCGATCGAATAGATGTCGTGATGCGGCGGCGGTGAAATCAGCATCACACCGGGTGTGGCGTGGCGCAGCTTTGCGATCATCTCTGTCACCTTGAAGCCCGGAAGCTGACCGCCCTCGCCCGGCTTGGCACCCTGGGCAATCTTGATTTCAAGCTCGCGGCAGTTCGTCAGGTACTCGGCTGTCACGCCAAAGCGGCCTGAGGCGACCTGCTTGATGGGCGAGTTCGGATTATCCCCGTTGGGGCGAGGATGGAACCGCTCAGGGTCTTCACCGCCCTCTCCTGAATCCGAGAGTGCTCCGATCCGGTTCATCGCGATGGTGAGCGTTTCGTGCGCCTCCGGCGAAAGCGCGCCCAGCGACATGCCGGGTGTGACGAAGCGCTTACGGATCTCGGTGATCGATTCGACCTCATCGATCTCCAGGGGCTCCGAGCGGGCATTAAAGGCAAGGAGGTCACGCAGATCGAACGGTGGCCGCTGGTTCATGCCGTCGGCGTAGCGCTTGTAGAGCTGGTAGCTGTCACTGGCGACCGCGTTCTGCAACGTGTGTACCAGGGCGGCCTCGAAAGCATGCGTCTCGCCACCCTTGCGGTAACGGTAGATGCCACCGATGGGCAGAGCTGTAACCTTGTGGCGATAGGCTTCGCCGTGAAGCTTCAATGAGCGGCGCTGGATGCCGGTGAGGCCGATGCCTGAGATGCGCGACGGCATGCCTGGGAACACCTCTGCCACGAGCGTGCGCGACAGACCGATGGTCTCGAAGTTGTAACCCCCGCGATAGGACGAAATCACCGAGATTCCCATCTTCGACATGATCTTCAGCAACCCGTCGTCGATCGCCTTCTTGTAGCGTGCGACACAGTCTGTGAGATCGCGATCCCCAAACAGGCCACGGCGATGCCGTTCAGCAATACTCTCCTCGGCGAGGTAGGCATTAACTGTGGTGGCACCGACACCGATCAGCACAGCGAAGTAATGCACGTCCAGACATTCGGCACTGCGCACGTTGATCGAGACGAAGGTTCGCAACGACTGGCTTACAAGGTGGCTGTGAACCGCACCGGCGGCCAGAATCATCGGGATTGCCACACGACCTTGCCCGACAGCTTCGTCGGTCAGGATGATGTGTTCGCAACCGCCGCGCACCGCGTCTTCGGCCTCCTGGCGGATGCGCTGGATCGCATCGGAGAGCGCGTTGGCGTCATCACCCGCCGAAGCGAAGGTGCAATCGATCGATGTCGCTGTGCGCCCCATGTAGCGCGCCATTGCCTGGAATTGCGCGTTGGTGAGCGTCGGAGACTGGAGCTGCAGGATGCGGGTCTGGCTTTCGTCCTGATCGAGAATGTTCGAGAGATTGCCCAGCCTGGTATCAAGCGTCATGACACGGCGTTCACGCAGAGAATCGATCGGCGGGTTGGTCACCTGGCTGAAGTTCTGCCGGAAGAAGTTGTGCAGCCCGCGATAGTGATCGGACAGCACGGCAAGCGGCGTGTCATCACCCATCGAGCCGATCGCTTCCTTGGCCAGCTCGACCATGGGCTGGAGGATCAGTTCGAGATCCTCGATCGAATAGCTCGCGGCGCGCTGGTGCGTCTTAAGGTCACCGGCGTCGAACAGACGTTGGCTGCCGTCTTCAGGCTCCACCAGAGAATCGAGATGGGTGATGTTGCCGACCCACTGGCTGTAGGGCTGCTGGCCGGCGAGATGTTCCTTGAGCTCAGTATCCTTGAACAGCCGACCCTTGGCCAGGTCAACGGCGATCATCTCGCCCGGGCCCAAGCGTCCGCAGTGCACTAGATCCTGTTCGGGGATCGGCACCATGCCGGTTTCGGAGCCGACAAACAGCAGGCCGTCGCGGGTCTGGGAGAAGCGCATCGGGCGCAGGCCGTTCCGGTCCATACCCGCGATGACCCAACGACCGTCGGACGCGGCAATGGCGGCCGGGCCGTCCCATGGTTCCATGACGGTGTTGCAGTAGAGGTAGAACGCACGGACCTCATCGGAGAGATCGGCATTGTCGGCCCAGGCCTCGGGGATCAGCATAGTCTTCACGAGCGGAACCGTGCGGTCGGCATGGACCATAAGCTCGAAAACGGCATCCAACGCCGCAGAATCCGAAGCACCGGACTGAATGACCGGCTTGATCACGTCGAGATGCTCGGCAAAAGCATCATGGCCGATCTTGGCCTCGTGGCTCTTCATCCAGTTGGTGTTGCCCCGCACCGTGTTGATCTCGCCATTGTGGGCCAGCATGCGGAAGGGCTGAGCGAGCTTCCAGGTGGGGAAGGTGTTGGTCGAATAACGCTGATGGAAGATCGCGAAATTCGAAACGAACCGCTCGTCCAGCAGGTCGGGATAGAAGGCCGAGAGCTGCTCTGCCAGAAACATGCCCTTGTAAACAATGGAGCGGCAGGAGAGTGAACAGACATAGAAGTCGGCGACCTGCGCCTCACGCACCCGTGCCTCGATCTTGCGCCGGATGATGTAGAGATCGCGCTCGAACTGTTCGTCGGCGATCGCCTCCTCGTTGGCGATCATGATCTGCTCGATCTCGGGTCGCGTTGCGTTGGCCTTCTCGCCGATGATCGCGCTATCGATCGGCACCTGGCGCCAGCCGAAGATGCGGTAGCCGAACTTCAGGATTTCGGACTCGACAATCGCACGGCAGACCTCCGCCGCACCGAGATCGGTCTTCGGAAGAAAGACCATGCCGACCGCAAGCCGGCCCTTGCCGGGCTCGTGTCCTGTACGCTCGACATGCTCCTTGAAAAATCCCTGGGGAATCTGGACCTGGATACCAGCGCCGTCACCGGTCTTGCCGTCGGCGTCGACCGCACCGCGGTGCCACACAGCTTTCAAGGCATCAACGCCGGCCACCACAACATCACGGCGCGGCCTGCCGTCGAGAGAGGCGACAAAGCCGACACCGCAGGCATCGTGCTCGAAGGCGGGATCGTAGAGACCGTCCCGGTCGAGACGCGCGATCTCAGCGCTCACCGCACGAGGATCAAAGACATGGTTCATGACGGCCTCCTAACCTGTGGCCTGAAGCTGCTCGGCATCAGCCAGGGCTTCCAGGTGGAGGTGTATGGATTCAGCGGCGTCGCGGCCGTCGCGGATGGCCCAGACCACAAGCGAGGCGCCACGCACAATGTCGCCGGCCGCCCAGACGCCATCAAGGCTGGTCTCCCCGGTGAGGAAGGCCGTCTTCACCGTGCCCCACCGGGTCACGTCGAGATCAGGGGTTTCAAACGTCTCGGCGATCGGTTCCGGATCGAAGCCCAGCGCCTTGAGCACGAGATCAGCCTCGATGCGGTACGTGGAATCGGGAACAACCTGTGGTCTGAGGCGGCCCTCTTCATCGGGCTCGCCCAGGCGCATACGGACCGCACGGACCCCTTCGACCCGGTCATCCCCCAGGAAGGCTTCCGGTGCGGAGAGGAATTCGAAGTGAACTCCTTCCTCCATCGCATAGGAGACCTCGCGCTGGCTGCCCGGCATGTTGTTGCGGTCGCGGCGGTAGAGGCAGGTCACCGCTTTGGCCCCCTGCCGGACCGCGGTCCGCACGCAGTCCATCGCCGTGTCGCCGCCGCCGATGACCACAACGTTCTTGCCGGCGGCGTTGAGTTCGCCGCTGGTGAACGCTGGCACGTCGCCGCCCAGACCGGTGCGGTTGCTGGCAATCAGATAATCGAGCGCCGCCACGACCCCCTGCAATCCGACACCCGGCGCCTTGATGTCGCGGCCCTGATAGACGCCTGTGGCCAGCAAGACTGCGTCGTGCTTGGCCTGCAGGTCAGCAAAGGAAATGTCCCGCCCGACATCCGTCGACGTATGGAAGACGACACCACTCTGGGCAAGCAGGGTCGTGCGCCGTTCAACGACGGACTTTTCCAGCTTGAAGCCAGGGATGCCGTAGATGAGCAGCCCGCCGATGCGGTCGTGCCGGTCGTAGACCTCGACCTTATAGCCGTAGCGGCGCAGGACGTCGGCTGCAGCCAGGCCGGCAGGACCGCCACCGACAATACCGGCCGAATGGTCGCGTTCGACAAGCGGCTGCGGGCCCGTGACCCAACCGTTCTCGAAGGCTGTTTCTGTGATGTGGCGTTCCACCGCACCAATGGTGACGGATTCGAAACCCTTTTCGATGACGCAATTGCCTTCACACAGGCGATCCTGCGGGCAGATGCGGCCGCAGATTTCGGGGAAGGTGTTGGTGGCCGAGGTCAGCTCGTAGGCCTCGTCCATACGGCCCTCAGCCGTCAGCTTGAGCCAGTCTGGAATGTTGTTGTGCAGGGGACAATGTACCTGGCAAAACGGAATGCCACATTGCGAACAGCGTGACGCCTGAACCTCTGCACGATCCGGCGAAAACTCGTCGAAAATCTCGCCAAAGTCGGTCCGACGCCGTTCGGCCGGACGCTTGTCCGGGCGCTGTTGGGGCGTATAGACAAAACTCAGCAGCTCTGTGGTCATGATCCTGGTCCGGTCCGAATCAGTTCGGGGACGCGCGTTCTAAGGGAACTCCAGCCGATGCGCGAGGAAATTCGACCAATTATGTCACTATAACTGACCTTAATTAATACAATAGACTGATTGTGATTCGAGAAACAAGAAAACACCGTAGAAAGCGCCTCACTTAGGACATGCTATTTGACCTATTATTGAAGTCGTCGGCACCGACCATCATGCTATGATTCTTCAGGTTCCTTATGGAGTGCGGGTTCGTGACGTTGCTGCAGTTGGCCGTTCTGGCGCTGGTTCAGGGCCTGACCGAATTCCTGCCGATCAGCTCGTCGGGGCATCTGATTCTGACATCGCAGGTGCTCGAATGGCCTGATCAGGGCCTTGAGACCGACATCGCCGTGCACTTCGGCACGCTTCTGGCGGTCATTGTCTATTTCTGGCGTGACATTATTCGAATTCTCCGGGGGTTGACCGAATCCGGCACGGCCAGCACACGCCCACTGGCGGCGATGATCATTCTGGCCACGATACCTGTCGGCATCGCCGGCTTCGCCCTGCACATGATCGGCCAGGATCAACTGCGCGACCCGGCTGTGATCGCCTGGGCAACACTGAGCTTTGGCCTGCTTCTCTGGATGTCCGACCGTTTCGGCATGACACTGCGGCGCATGGAACACATGAGCTGGGGCTCGGCCATCGTGATCGGCCTCGCTCAGGTTCTTGCGCTGATTCCGGGAACCAGCCGATCCGGCATCACCATGACGGCAGCGCGGTTCATGGGCTTCGAGCGCGAAGCCGCGGCGCGTTTCTCCATGCTGCTTTCGATTCCTGTGATCGCGGCAGCGGCACTGCTGGCCGGCCTGGATGTCTACGAGAGCGGGAATACGGCTCTGACACAATCAACGCTGATTGCCGCCGGCATGGCCTTTGTATCAGCGCTTGTTGCCATTTGGGTCCTGATGGCCTGGCTTCGCCGTTCCACCTTTACACCCTTCGTTGTCTACCGGCTGGCCCTGGGCGTGGTTCTGCTCGCCTGGATCTACCTCTGAGCCGATTCAGCCGAAACGCGGCCGCCCCCTGAGGCCGCCACGGCGATAGAGGGCAAGATAGGTTGGCACCTCAACCTCGACGGTTGTCGGAACGATGCCAAGCTCGGAGAGCCCGAGACTGCCGGAGGCCACGACATTGTCAGCCTGCATAAGTTTGACCTGATCGGGCGTCAGAAGCGGCTTCGGTGCGAACTGGAGAAAGAACGCACCGATCTTTACAAACAGGAACGGCATTGGCACTAGCCAGACATGGCGCTGTGTCTCACGACGCACCATCTCCATGAGATGTTTGAAGGTGTAGACCGACGGTCCGCCAAGCTTATAAGTCTCGCCAGCGGTCCCAGGATCGCCCAGACACGCCATGATGGCGGCCGCGACATCATCGACATAGACAGGCTGGAACCGGGTCATGCCTCCCCCGAACAGCGGCAAAACGGGCGAGAGGGTCACCAGTCTGCCGAACAGATTGAAGAAGCCATCTTCGGCGCCGAAGACAATGCTGGGGCGGACGATCTTTGCCTCGGGCAGAGCTTCTCGGAGGCTGTTCTCGGCGGCGGCCTTGGATCGTGCATAGGCGGCAGGCGCGTGGAGGGATGCACCGATGGCCGAGACCTGCACCACATTCCGAATGCCGGCCGCTGCGGCCGCCTCGCCAATGTTACGGGCACCATCGATGTGGACTCGCCGGAAGGTGCGTTGGCCGCGTTCATAGAGAATACCGACGAGGTTCACGACTGCCGAAGCACCCTCGATCACCTCAGCCACACGCGCCTTGTCTGTGATATCGGCCCGCACAGCAACAATCTGGCTGACATCGCCAAGGGGCTGCAGGAATGCAGCGTTCTCAACATCGCGCACTGCGACGATCACGCGCCAGCCGTCCGAAGCGAGGCGACGGACCAGATAGCGCCCGATGAACCCAGAACCACCGAACACCACAATGTCACGACGCGCCATCTTGACCCTCGCTGAGAATGCGCCCCTCTTAGAACGGATCGCCCGGAAATTTGCAACGACCGAGCGTGATCGCCCATGAAGTGGCCTTGACAGCAGGACCGGCCATCAATAGGTGAGGCCCGAGCCCAGGTGGCGGAATTGGTAGACGCGCAGGTTTCAGGTACCTGTGGGAGAAATCCCGTGGAAGTTCGAGTCTTCTCCTGGGCACCATATCCTTCCCGGACACAGTTCATCCGCCAAAACATCTGAATGCGACGACGACCCCGGCCGAACACTGTCCGCCGGCTGCCTTGCGCCCTGTCGGGGCAGGGCATAGTTTCGGAACACCACGCAACGGCCCGGCGGACTCCATGGCGAATCTTCTCTATCAAGGCGATCTTCCGAATGATCTGGAACTGGGTCCCGTAGTCGCTGTCGATTGCGAGATGATGGGCCTAAACCCCCATCGAGACCGCCTTTGTCTTGTTCAGCTCTCGTCTGGCGACGGCAATGCACACATGGTCCAGATCGTAAAGGGCCAGACCGAAGCGCCCAATCTCACCGCGCTGCTGTGTGATGCCGACGTGCTCAAAATCTTTCACTTCGCTCGATCCGACCTGGCTGTGCTTTATCAAGATCTCAATGTCGTGGTCGCACCAGTCTATTGCACCAAAATAGCGTCAAAATTGGTTCGTACGTTCACAGATCGCCACGGACTGAAGGATCTGTGCAAAGAACTGCTCAACATCGATATCTCGAAGCAGCAGCAAAGCAGCGATTGGGGAGCTGCAGAGCTCTCCAACGAGCAGTTAAACTATGCCGCGTCGGATGTTCTGCACCTGCATCGTCTAAAGGAAGAGTTCGATCGCAGGCTTGCACGCGAGGAACGCAGCGAACTCGCTTTGGCGTTGTTCGAGTTTCTTCCCTATCGCGCGCAGCTGGATCTTCTGGGCTGGGAAGACCCGGACATCTTCAGCCACTGACCAACGTCACGGAGGACCTGTCGGCGTGAGCCATGACGACACCATGACGGCAGTGCGCCAGGGCAATGACCTGCGTGGCCGCCATGTCCGACCGCGGCAGCATCGCGCTAGGGTCGATTGGCGCTACACACGGTTTGTGGGCCTCATGCGCTGGCTGCTGCCAGCGAGTGCCCTGATCCTGGCAACCACGGTCGTCGTTTGGCCGTCGTTCAACGTCACCAACACAAACAACATGCTTGACCTGCAGACGCTCAATCTGCCGGCGCAGGATCGGCCGACGATGGCCAACGCGCGCTTTCTGGGGACTGACAAGGACGGCCAACCCTACACAGTGACGGCGGCAACTGCCTGGCAGGAGCAGGGCCATGACGAGCTGATCTACCTGGAAGAGCTGCAGGGCGACATGACGATGGAAAGCGGCCTTTGGGCCACAATCTCATCAGATCGCGGAATCTACGATCAGGTCAGCCAGATGCTGGTTGTTGAATCCAATGTCAGTGTCTACACCGATGAAGGCTACGAGCTTCACAGCGACTATGCCCTGATCGACCTTGATCAGGGCATAGCAGAGGGCCATCTACCAGTCTCAGGACAGGGGCCCGCCGGACTGATCGACGCACAAGGCTTTCGTGTCACCGAAAACGGCGACCGCCTCTACTTCGACGGTCGCGTATACCTCACACTCTTCCCGGAGTCGCAGCCATGATCACGCTACTTCGCGGCACCTCGTTTGTTGCCTCGGCATACCTGATGCTGGCGTCTGCCTGGGCGCAGGACGGCATTCTCGATACGTCGCGTCATGACAGCAGCCTTCCGATCGAGATCGCCGCCGACAGCATGGAGGTCGAACAATCGGCCCAGATTGCGACGTTCCTGGGCGCCGTCGACGTCAAACAGGGCGACCTTACGCTGCGGTCAGACACGCTGATCGTTCACTACCGCGACAACGCCGATGCCAACGACAATGCAATTCACCTGATCGAGGTGATCGGGAATGTATTTTTCGCCACTCCCAACGAAACGGCCCAGGGAGATTCCGGCACCTACAATGTCGACAATGCCGTCATCACGTTGATTGGCAATGTGGTTCTGACAAACTCCGATGCGGTAATGCGTGGTGATGCGGCTACTATGAACCTGGAAACAGGACAGAGTCAGGTGACCGGCGAAGGTGATCGGGTTAATGTTCTGTTCAACGCACCCTCAAGCGACGAGCCCTGATCACGCAGCCATGGCAGCCGTATCCGAACGCCCTACCCTGGTCACAGACAACACCGGTCTGGCCGCACAGAACCTGAGTAAAAGCTACAGGCGCAGGCGGGTGCTGCGTGATGTCAGCGTTTCGGTGCAACGCGGCGAGGCGGTCGGATTGCTGGGGCCCAATGGCGCAGGCAAGACAACGTGTTTTTATCTTGTGACCGGCTTGATCGCTGCTGATGCAGGTACGATCACGCTGGATGGGGACGACGTCACAGACCTTCCCATGTACCGGCGGGCACGTCTGGGTGTGGGGTACCTTCCTCAGGAAGCCTCCATCTTCCGCGGCATGTCCGTGGAAGCTAACATCCGGGCGGTGCTCGAGGTGATCGAAAAAGATCGTGACGCACGCGAGGCCATGCTGGATGAGCTGCTCGCCGAGTTCTCGATCTCCCATTTGCGCCGCACACCAGCCCTTGCGCTCTCTGGTGGGGAGCGGCGGCGCGTGGAGATTGCGCGTGCCCTGGCATCCCGCCCCAGTTTCATGCTGCTGGACGAGCCACTTGCCGGCATCGACCCCATCGCAGTGGGCGACATTCGTGACCTCGTAGCTCACCTGAAGGACCGGGGCATCGGTGTTCTGATCACCGACCACAATGTTCGCGAGACACTCGACATCATCGACCGGGCCTACATCCTGCACGAAGGCCGCGTTCTGATGGAGGGCGCCCCGGACGAAATCGTGGCTCACGAAGGCGTCCGCCGGGTCTATCTCGGCGAACGATTCCGTCTTTAGCTCGGGGACATCATGAGTCTCGCCCCACGCCTCGATCTGCGGCAGTCGCAATCGCTGGTGATGACGCCGCAGCTGCAGCAAGCGATCAAGCTGCTGCAGCTCTCAAACATCGAACTGACGGCCTATGTCGAAGAGGAGCTGGAACGCAATCCGCTTCTGGAACGGAATCAGTCGGACTCTCCTGAGCCTCTTGCGGAAACAGGTACTGAGCAACGCGCGCTCGAAACCAACAGCCAAGCCAGCGACCGGCACGACGACGCTGAAAATGTCAATCTGGACGCAGCAGGCTCGATGCCCTGGAGATCAAGCTCCGGGTCCGGTCGTGGCGTTGCTCCCGACGGCGATCTCAACGGTGTTGAGCACACGGTTGCCAACGCCCTGTCCCTGACAGAGCATCTGGCACAGCAAATTCAGTTCGAGTTTGTCAACGATGCCGAACGCATGATCGCCGGGTTCCTTCTGGGTTCCATCAATGATGCGGGTTACGTGACCATCGAGCCCGGTCAGACTATCGAGCAGCTGGGCTGCGATACGGCTGTGTTCGAACGAGTACTCGACCAACTGCAAAGCCTGGATCCCGCGGGCGTGTTCGCACGCGATCTGCAGGAATGTCTGAGCCTGCAACTGGCAGAGATCAACAGGCTGGACCCGGTAAGTGAGGCGATTCTCGACAATCTCGATCTGGTCGCCAAGCGAGAGTTTGCCAAGCTGCGCAAGATCTGCGGCTGTTCCGATCAGGATATCCTTGACGTTCTCAACGAACTGAAGGCACTCGATCCGAAACCTGGCCTGCGTTTCGATCAGGGGCCTATCCAGGCCATTGTGCCCGACGTTCTGGTGCGGGCCAGTCAATCCGGCGGTTGGCACGTTGAGGTCAACACCGAAAACCTTCCTCGGATTCTGGCCAACGAACGTTACTACGCAGAGGTCCAGAACAGCGCACGCAGCGATGAGGACAAGACGTTTGTCTCCGAGCAGTGGACCTCGGCCAGCTGGTTGATCAAGGCTCTGGATCAGCGTACTCGAACAATCCTAAGAGTCGCCCAGGAAATCGTGCGCCAGCAGGATCTCTTCCTCGTCAAGGGCGTCGAACATCTCAAACCGCTGGTACTGCGCGATATCGCTGACGCTCTGGAACTCCACGAAAGCACCGTCAGTCGTGTCACGAGCAACAAGTTCATGCTGACACCGCGTGGAATCTTCGAGCTCAAGTATTTCTTCACGGCTTCGCTGGGCAATGTTCAAGGTGGTGAAACCTATTCGGCAGAGGCCGTGCGTCACAAGATCAAGGCTCTGATCGATGCCGAGTCAGTCGGAAACGTGCTGCCTGACGACGATATCGTCGAGGCCCTCAACAAGGAGGGCGTAAGTATCGCACGGCGCACGGTCGCCAAGTACCGGGAGGCCATGCGCATTCCGTCCTCGGTGCAAAGGCGGCGTGAACTTAAGCTGAGCGGGGCGGTCTGAAGACTGTTTCCAGAGCCTTCACGCACCGCTTGTTTCGCCGACGCTCCCGCTATATATGTGCGCCCCCGTTTACGAGGGCGGTGCTCGCAGAGCCTATGAGGGCCGGCATCGAATGGTTGGCGACGGATGGTTGTGTCGACACGGATTGCGCGTAATCAATGGACGAAGCATGAAGATCTCGATCACAGGTCATCAGACCGATGTCGGCGAAGCTTTGACGCAACACGTCGAACAGCACCTGGAAGACGGTGTGAGCAAGTACTTCCCTGACGCGATTGAAGGGCATGTGACGTTCTCGCGCGAAGTACATGATTTTCATGTCCACATTTCGGCCCATGTGGGCCACGACATTCATGCCGAAGGCCGTACCGGCGACGCAGATGCGTATGGCGCGTTCAACGAAACCTGTGAGCATGTCGAGAAACAATTGCGACGCAGCAAACGCAAGCTGCGCGAGCACCACTGAGGGTACGATCGGCGTCACCTGATGACGCCGCATCGGATTGAGAACATGGAAATCTCCGAACTCGTCACGCCCGAAAGCGTCATCGCGCGTCTGCGCTCGGGCAGCAAGAAGCAGGCGCTTCAGGATATTGCTCGCCAGGCATCCAGTGTGACAGGCATGGGTGAACGCGCGATTTTCGACGCCTTGTTGGAACGTGAGCGGCTGGGCAGCACGGGCGTCGGCCTGGGTATTGCGATTCCACACGCCAAGCTTCCGGAGCTGTCGAATCTTCACGGCGTGTTTGCGCGCGCCGAATCGCCGATCGATTTCGATGCCATCGACGAACAGCCCGTGGACCTGATTTTCCTGCTCCTGGCACCAGAAGGTGCGGGCGCCGACCATCTGAAGGCACTGGCCAGGGTTTCCCGTCTTCTCCGTAACCACGATATCTGCGAGAAGCTGAGAGGCGCGGATGGTGCGGAAGCCATCTATGCGCTTCTGACCGAGTCTGAATCACACCAGGCGGCCTGAGGTCGGCATGCTCGTCCATGGCACCTGCGTCAACATCGCTGGTGCCGGTGTATTGCTTCGCGGGCCCTCAGGCAGCGGCAAGAGTGACCTTGCCCTGCGTTTGATCGACAGCGGAGCGCAGCTCGTCGCAGACGATCAGGTCAACCTTACTAACGAACACGGAAACCTCCTTGCCCGCGCGCCTGCCGCACTGGCAGGATTGCTGGAAGTTCGTGGGCTTGGCCTCGTGCGGGTGGAGTATGTCGAACAGGCCTCAATCCACATGGTCGTCGACCTTTGCCCGGCCGAGGCCGTGGTTCGAATGCCAGAGGCACAACACACAGACCTGGAGGGGATCAGCGTGGCACTGATTCGAATCGCCCCGATGGAGGCTTCGGCCCCCTCGAAGATAAGAATCGCGTTGCGGCACCGGATTCATGTCTGAGGAGCGACCGAAGCAGAAGCTGGTGTTGATCACGGGCCTTTCAGGCGCGGGCCGAAGCACCGCACTGAAGGTGCTGGAGGACGAGGGCTATGAAGCCATCGACAACCTGCCGCTGCCCATGATGGAGCCGTTGCTGGATGACAATCAGACGGCGCAAACGTCAGCCCTGGCAATCGCCGTCGATGTTCGTTCTCGCCGCTTCGACGCCAGTGACTTTCTGGGGGCAGCCCGGCGTCTTCGGAAACGGACCGATCTGGATGTATCTCTGGTGTTCATGACCAGCGATGCTGATGCCTTGCAGCGTCGATTTACGGAAACCCGGCGTCGGCACCCCATGACAGGTTCAGGGTCTCTCACCCAGGGTCTTGAGGCCGAGCGTGCACTTATGCTCCCAATCATCGAAGATGCAGATCTCGTGATCGACACAACGTTCATGACCAGCGCAGAACTTCGCCGTCATCTCGGGGTGTCGTTGAGTCTGGACGACAATCCACGCCTTTCGGTTCTGGTGACATCGTTCTCTTACCGCATGGGATTGCCGCGAAATGCCGATCTGGTGTTCGACGTGCGTTTTCTGTCGAACCCACATTACGTCGATGCGTTGCGTGACATGACCGGACGTGATCCAGAGGTGGGCGAATTCATCAAAAACAGCACTGGTTTCGCTGAGTTCTTTGATCGTTTGGGGGTATTGGTGAGAGATCTGATCCCCGCCTATGCGGACGAGGGCAAACGCTACCTGACGATCGCAGTGGGCTGTACCGGAGGACGTCACCGCTCGGTTTTTGTTGCCGAACGGCTCGCCGCTCTGTTAAGCGAGGGAGGCCGGCGCGT
Organism: Rhodospirillaceae bacterium; assembly: GCA_002722885.1. Lineage (GTDB taxonomy): Bacteria > Pseudomonadota > Alphaproteobacteria > SP197 > SP197 > SP197. The sequence continues at coordinate 443,188 of PBNE01000006.1, read as the reverse complement.
CAGTTTGCAACATCGTGAACTGATGACATGAATGGCTGGGAACGGCCCGCCAGGATCGGCGAAAAAAGACGCAGCGAAGCATGATCGGATTGGTATTGGTAACCCACGGCCGGCTGGCCGAGGAGTTTGTAGCCGCAATGGAACACGTTGTCGGCGAACAGGCGGCCGTGCGCACAATCTGCATCGGCCCGGACGATGATATGGAACGGCGCCGCGAGGAGATTCTCGAGGCGGTGAAGAGCGTTGACTCGGGCTCCGGTGTCATAGTCCTGACCGACATGTTCGGCGGCACACCCTCCAACCTCGCGATCTCCGTGATGGAAGCCGGCAACGTTGAAGTTATCGCGGGCATCAACCTTCCCATGCTCATCAAACTCGCGACGGCCCGTGAGACCGACACGCTCGACGACGTCGTGGCTGCCGCTCAGGAAGCCGGACGTAAATACATCAACATCGCAAGCAGTCTGCTGAAGCCCAAGGCCTGAGACGATCCATGATCCAGACCGGTGAATCGACAGATGTCGTGCATCATCGGCTCGTCATCATGAACGAGCGGGGACTGCACGCGCGGGCGGCAGCAAAGTTCGTTGGCGTTCTCAACGAGTTTGACGCTGACGTTGAGGTCGAAAAGGACGGCACAACTGTGTCCGGCCGTTCGATCATGGGTCTGATGATGCTGGCCGCAGCACAAGGCACCGCCATTCTGGTCTCAGCACAGGGCATCGACGCTCAAGGCGCCGTCGATGCGCTGACGACGCTCGTGGAGAACCGGTTCGATGAGTGAGACAGAAGGCAGCCCTGTCGAGCTTCAGGGACTGGGCGTTTCCCGCGGCATCGCAATCGGCCCGGCGTTTATCACCGAGAGCGGTGTGCTGGATGTTCCCACGCTCAGCCTGAAAGCAAGTGATGTTGAACGTGAGATCGACCGCTTTCACGCTGCCGTCGACAAGGCCAAGGCACAGATCGAAAAGCTCTCCACGAAAGCCAAGGCACTGCCCGCCAACGCTGCGGAGGAGCTGGGCTATCTGCTGACGGCGCATGGCCAGATGCTGGAGGGTTCGCGGCTGGTGCGCGGGGTCGCGGAGCGCATTCGCGACGGCAAGATCAACGCCGAGGCCGCAGTGTCTCACGAAGTGCGCGAAATCTCCGATGTCTTCGCGCAGATGGAAGACAGCTACCTTGCGGAACGAAGCAAGGATGTGCGTGACGTGGGTCAGCGGCTGCTGCGCAACCTCATGGAAAAGCCCTATCGCGCCCTGGCAGACCTCCCCCACGGCACCGTTGTGATCGCCGATGAGTTGACGCCGGCCGATACCGCCTTGCTTGATCCGACGGCTGTTGCGGGTTTCGTGACGGCTGTGGGTGGAGCCCAGGACCACACCGGAATTCTGGCACGTTCGCTTGGCCTGCCCGCTGTGGCCGGCGTGGCCGATGTCGTCCAGCACGTTGAATCAGGTGACACTATCGTTCTGGACGGCCGAGGCGGCCAGGTCATCGTGAATCCCGACGAGGCGACGCTGGCTCGTTTCCGAGAAATGCAGGCGGAGTTGAAACGCCAGGCGCGCAAACTCGAGCGGTTGCGCGATGTATCGGCCACCACACGTGACGATGTCCAGATCGGCCTTCAGGCCAACATTGATCTTGCAAGCGAGATCGGGCCGGCGCTGGAGCATGGCGCTGAGGGAATCGGCCTCTACCGCACTGAGTATCTCTTCCTGAACCGCGACGACATCCCCAGCGAGGAAGAACAATATGCGCACCTACGCGATGTCGTGGAGCGCATGGACGGCAAGACCGTCACGGTCCGAACTCTGGATGTCGGTAACGACAAGCTACCGTATTCATTGGGAGAGCACCTGCCGGTCAGTGCCAATCCAGCCATGGGACTGCGGGCTATCCGACTCTCTCTGAAGGTTGAGGAGTTGCTGGTCAATCAGCTCTCCGCAATTCTGCGGGCCGGCGCCCATGGACCTGTCCGTATTTTGCTGCCCATGATCTCCACCGCATCAGAGGTTCGACAGGTCAGACAGGCGCTGAAGAAAGTGGCCGCCAAACTGAAACGTAGAAAGGTCAAGATTGCCGACCCGATGCCGCCGGTGGGTGCGATGATCGAAATTCCGGGCGCAGCGCTTGCCGCCGATGGCTTGGCGCGGGATTGTGAGTTCTTCTCAATCGGGACCAACGATCTGACGATGTACACGCTCGCCATCGACCGCGGCGACGAACAGGTCGCCCATCTCTACAGCCCGCTTCATCCGGCTGTTCTTCGCCTGATCCAGTTCACGACGGCTGCGGCGCTGCGCGCACGCATTCCGGTGAATGTGTGCGGTGAGATGGCTGGCGATGAGCGCATGACCGCAATTCTGCTGGGCCTGGGCATTCGCGACCTTTCAATGGCCTCCGCGGCCGTGCCGCGGGTCAAGCAGCGCGTCAGGACCCTGGATGTGAACGAGGCGACCCGCAGAGCCCAGACCATCATGGAACAGACTGATTCGGGGATGGTCGCGGCCCTGCTCGACGACTTCAACGCATTGGCCTGACGGAGACAGAAGACAGGACGCATTGCAGCAAACGCATCGCTGTCTGGCGCAGGCCACCCCCGCTATCGCTAGACGCGGCACAGGGTCTTTGATAAGCGATGCCACCGCCCAGACAGGGCCTCTTCTCTCAGACATGCATGCAGGAACGGATGCCATCATGAGTGACTTTACCGATTACAAGGTTGCCGACATCAGCCTGGCCGACTGGGGCCGCAAAGAAATCGAGATCGCCGAAGTGGAAATGCCCGGCCTGATGTCGATCCGTGAAGGCTATGGCGACACGAAACCTCTCGCCGGTGCCCGGATCACAGGCTGTCTGCATATGACGATCCAGACCGCCGTGCTGATTGAGACCCTGGTCGAGCTTGGCGCAGAAATCCGCTGGTCATCCTGCAATATCTTTTCGACTCAGGATCAGGCCGCGGCGGCCATCGCCGCCGCCGGCATTCCGGTTTTCGCCTGGAAAGGCGAGACCGAAGAGGAATACGTCTGGTGCATCGAGCAGACCATCAAAGGCCCGGACGGTTGGGTGCCCAACATGCTGCTGGATGATGGCGGTGACCTGACTGCGATCATGCACGAGAAGTATCCGGAACTTCTCGAATACGTGCACGGTGTCAGTGAGGAAACAACCACCGGTGTGGCGCGTCTCTACCAGATGGCCAAGCGCGGCGAGTTGAAGGTTCCAGCGTTCAATGTGAACGACTCAGTGACCAAGTCGAAGTTCGACAACGTCTATGGTTGTCGCGAAAGCCTCACCGACGGCATCCGTCGTGCCACCGACGTGATGATGGCCGGCAAGGTGGCCGCGGTCGCTGGCTATGGTGGTGTCGGCAAAGGCTCAGCCCAGTCGCTGCAGGGCGCGGGTGCCCGCGTCATGGTGACCGAAATCGATCCGATCTGCGCTTTGCAGGCCGCGATGGACGGTTTTGAGGTTGTCACGATGGATGATGCCGCCCCGAAGGCCGATATCTTCGTGACTGCGACCGGTAACACCGACGTCATCACGGTCGACCACATGCGTGCCATGAAGGATCGCTCGATCGTCTGCAACATCGGCCACTTCGACAACGAGATTCAGGTCGAGGCGACCAAGAACTTCAAGTGGAACAATATTAAGCCGCAGGTCGACGAGATCGAGTTCCCGGACGGCAAGAAAATCATCCTGCTGGCCGAAGGACGCCTGGTGAACCTGGGTTGCGCCACGGGCCACCCGAGTTTCGTGATGAGCGCCAGTTTCTCGAACCAGGTTCTTGCTCAGATCGAACTTTGGGGGCATCGCGACAAGGGCACCTATGCCCGCGACGAAGTCTATGTGCTGCCCAAGCACCTTGATGAGCAGGTCGCCATGCTCCATCTGGAGAAGGTTGGTGCCAAGCTGACCACACTCACCGATCATCAGGCGAGTTACATCGGCGTTGATCAGGCCGGCCCGTTCAAGCCGGAAGAGTATCGTTACTGATCGATGCGTCTTCGCTGTGTGAAAGGGTCGGGGCCTCTGCTCCGGCCCTTTTCCTTTCAGCGACAGGTACGAATCCGGCCTGTATCGATATGAATGTGATCGGCGTGCAGCACATTGTAGTCCGGCCCGAGCACCGTGTTGAACATACCGCAGGCTGCATCGTGAGCTGATGCAAGAGAGCGGCTTTCCTCAGACTGATGCTCCCAGTGTTCGATGATGGCGATCCGACGACCGTCCCCAAGAACGAAGGCGGCGATGTCGAGTGCATTGGCGGTAGCATGCTGGCTACGGTGTCCTGACATACCGCAGTTGATGTTGCGACAGGCATAACTGCCGAAATGTTCGATTTCGGCCAGACCGAGATCAAAATCCACCGCTGCCAGCCGGTCGACCTCAGCCTCGTACCAGTAGAGCGCCGCAGCCATGGCACACGACAGGTCGAACCCGGTGCTGTAGTCGACCTTCGACTGTTCGAAACGAACAACCTGCAAAAGTCCACAACCGTCTTCGATGGGACGGGGATCAAGCCTTGTGTACCGCAGGTTGGATTCATCGAGTGCGGCGAAGCACGCCTGACCGTCCACCAGGAAGCCATTGAGTTGAAATCGGGCAAGGCGACCCGGCTCCGCTTCATGGCCGACCTGTTCCCAGAAGAGAAGAGCCCCGGCGGCAGACGCACCAAACCGTGCTGCAGCGCCAAGACGGCAAACCCGCATACCACAACCAGTCCGCCGAGCCAGAGACGGCAGTTTGTCCGAAACACCACAGTCACAGGCCCCATCGCAGCACGACCGGAGGCAATCAAAAACAAACAATCAGGCAGAATTCCGGCGGGCGATCACTCCTCGCCCGGCACGCCCCGTGTCGTCGAGTACTCGAAGTGCAGCGGTTTGTCCGGATAGACGAGATTGTACATGGCATGCGCCGCCACGGCGGTTTCCGAGAAACCAGAGAGAATCAGTTTCAGCTTTCCCGGATAAGTCACGATGTCACCGACACCATAGATTCCGGGCGTGCTGGTCTCGCAGGTCGAAGGTTCCACCGTGATCAGATTCTTCTCGAGGTTGAGGCCCCAATCAGCAATCGGACCGAGTTCCATACGCAGGCCGTAGAACGGCAGCAGAAGATCGGCCTCAAGTCGCCGCTCGTTGCCATCAAGATCGACAACGATGACAGCGGACAGCTCGCCGTTGCTGCCATCAAGCCCGTGAAGCTGGTAGGGAACGATCAGTTCGACCTCCCCTGCCTCAACCAGGGCGTTCATGCGTTTGACGCTGTCGGGTGCCGCGCGAAATCGGTCGCGGCGGTGCACCACCATGATTTCCGATGCCACGCCGTGAAGGCCGAGGACCCAGTCGAGCGCCGAATCGCCACCACCGGCGATCACTACACGTTTGCCTCTGTGCTCTTCCTTGCGTGTCACCAGATAGGCGACAGAACCGCTGCCTTCATAGTCCTCGATGCCGGCCAGAGGCGGGCGGTTCGGACCGAAGGCCCCGCAGCCGGCTGCGATCACGACAGCCTTGCAGGCAACCTCCGTGCCTACCGATGTCCTCACCGTCATGGCCCCGGCTTCACCCTCCAGTGCGACCACCTGCTGGTCCAGATGGAAAACGGGTTCAAAGGGAGCGGCCTGCTTCTCAAGCTGCCGAATCAGATCATCGGCCTCGATCTCGGGATAGCCGGGTATGTCGTAGATCGGCTTTTCGGGATAGAGCGCGGTACACTGTCCGCCAATGGCGTCGAGCGTGTCGACGACATGACAGCGCATGTCCAGCATGCCTGCCTCGAAGATCTGGAAGAGGCCCACGGGCCCCGCGCCGATCACTACGATATCGGTCTCGTGTTGCGCCACCATCAAGTTATCCCTGTCAGCACCCGCTCCTCGGACGCGTCGATCTTTTCACACGCCGCTTCGAAGGTTACGACTTACCCGATGGAGACCCCCGTGAACACCCGGCCATCGTCGGATCATCGAGATTTGGTAGAACTTCGCCATGACTGATTCCTCTCGTGAGGCTCTGATCACCCACTTCCTGGAGCAGGCAGGCTGGGCTGACGCACAGCGTTCGAAGCTTGCAGGAGACGCTTCCTTCCGGCGTTACGACAGACTTGAGGGGCCAAAAGGTCGTGCTGTCCTCATGGATGCACCACCGCCTGAAGAGGATATCCGGCCCTTTGTACGGGTCGCCAGGCATCTGACATTCCTGGGACTGGGCGCTCCAAGGATTCTGGCCACCGATGCCGAAACAGGCTTTCTTCTCCTGGAAGATCTGGGTGATGCGATCTTCACCCGCGTTCTGTGCGAGGGCGCCGACGAGACGGTGCTCTATTCGGCAGCAATTGATGCCCTGGCCTTGCTTCACAAGGCACGCACGCCCGACGACATCCCGCCTTACGACGACGATCTTCTTCTCTTTGAACTTTCACTGCTGACCGACTGGTTCATGCCGTTGGCCGGACTTGATCTCTCCCCAGACGGTCAGAAGGAGTTCATCAGGCTTTGGGAAGAATTGCTGCCTTTGGCGCGAGCTGTGCCCGATTGCGTCGTGCTGCGTGACTATCACGCCGACAATCTCTTGTGGCTGCCTGATCGCTCCGGCGCCGCATCGGTTGGCCAGCTCGACTTTCAGGACGCTGTGGTCGGTCCGCTGGCCTACGACATCGTTTCGCTGCTGGAGGATGCAAGACGCGATGTCGCGCCCGCAACAGTTCCGGCAGTGATCGATCACTACCTTGATCAGATGCCGGACATCAGCCGTGAAGACTTCGATACCGCCTATGCGGTCCTGGGTGCCCAGCGCAATCTGAAAATCGCCGGTATTTTCTGTCGCCTGCTGAGCCGCGATGGCAAAGCCGCCTATCAGGACTACATGCCGCGGGTCTGGCGCCATGTTGCAACCGATCTGTGTCATCCCGCCCTGGAGCCCCTCTCCGCCTGGCTCGACCGCTGGATTCCGCCTGCAGCGCGCACAAGGGCCGCATGAGCGGCATCAACCATGCCATGGTGCTGGCCGCCGGGCGGGGCGAGCGCATGCGGCCCTTATCGGACCATACACCCAAGCCTTTGATTGAGATTGCAGGCCGCTCGATGCTGGATCGCATGCTCGACCGCCTGAGCGGTTGTAATCGAGTCGTGGTGAACACGTGGCATCTCGCCGATCAGATCACCCAGGCCGTGGCGCAGCGGAGCACCCCGCCCATTGTGCTGTCCCATGAGACGACGCTTCTGGATACCGGTGGCGGTGTGCGGCACGCACTGCCCTCTCTTGGCAGAGATCCGTTCTTTGTTGTCGCCGGTGACGTGATCCTGACGGAGGCGCAAACCCCGGCGCTCTCAAGTCTCGAAGACGCCTGGGACGCCACGGCGATGGATGCCCTGCTTTTGCTCGTACCCCGTGACAAAGCCGGCGGATTCAAGGGAAAGGGCGACTTCTTCCGGGCTTCGGACGGGCGCCTGCGGCGCAGAGGCAACGTCAGCATGGCGCCATTTGTCTACGCCAGCATCCAGATCGTCCATCCACGTCTCTTCGCTGATGCACCAGACGGCCCATTTTCCTTCAACCTGTTGTGGGACCGCGCGCTGGCCGCCGACCGCCTGTTCGGCGTCGAGCACACGGGAGGCTGGTGCACGGTCGACCGACCCGAGAATGTCGCACGCGCCGAGCAATTGCTGAAACAGCAGCCATGAGGGGCGTCTTCACCGTTCCTGCCGGAACCTCCTTCGTCGATGCTATCGCCGCGACTGTGATCGACCAGTTTGGTGGCCCGCCGGAACGCCTGGCCGACGTTCTGATTCTGGTACCCACCCGCCGTGCCATTCGCAGCCTGAGCGAAGCTTTTCTGCGTCAATCCGGCGGGCGTTCGTTGATTCAACCCGACGTCCGCGCCCTTGGCGATGTCGACGAAGATGAGCTGACCGTCGCGGTCACCGGCAATCACCTTGCAGACACCGCGGTCCCACCGGCCATCACACCGCTTAGGCGCCAGCTTATCCTGGCCAACCGAATTCGGAGCAATACCCAATTCGGGGTGGCGAACGACGAACAGGCCACACAACTCGCGGCAGCGCTCGCTTCGTTCATCGACGAGGTGGAAACCGCAGAGGCCGATTTCACCAAACTCAGCACTCTTGTCAGCGAAGAACGGCTTTCCGAGCACTGGCAGATCACACTCCGATTTCTCACAACCCTGACGGAGGGCTGGAAACAACAGCTTGGAAACGAAGGCCGGGTTGATCCGGCTGTCCGGCGACGCCTGTTGCTCGATCGGCTGGGGGCCATCTGGGCAGACACGCCACCACAGGGCCCCGTGATTGCGGCCGGCTCGACGGGCACCATTCCCGCGACTGCACGTCTCCTGGCACGCGTGGCCAAGCTGCCGCAGGGCATGGTGGTTCTGCCCGGTCTCGATCAAGTGATGGACTCAGATGCCTGGGAGCGCATCGACGACAGTCATCCCCAGCACGCTCTGAGGGCTCTGCTGGAGACGCTTGAGACATCGCGAGATCAGGTCGAGCTCTGGCCAATTGGCGACGACAAGGATTTTTCCTGTGGCAATCCAAGCCGTCACTCTTTGATGAGCCAAGCCCTGCTGCCGGCCGACGCAGAGGTGCGGCTAACTGACCTTACAGTCGATCCGCGAGCGCTCGACGGCCTGCATATCGCGCCGTGCGGCAATCCCCGCGAAGAGGCCCAGGTGGCTTCGTTGCGCATGCGCCTTGAACTGGAGGAACCGGGCCGCACGGTTGCCTTGGTGACCCGAGATCGCGACCTCGCCCGGCGTGTGGCCGCCGACCTGAAGCGCTGGTCGATCGATGTTGATGACTCGGCAGGTGAACCACTAGGCACCACGCCGGCAGGAACATTCCTGCGTCTGGTTGCACAAGCCGCACACCATCGTTGGGCACCAATTCCACTCCTTGCCCTGCTCAAACACCCGTTTCTGCGCCTTCGACGGGAAGCGGCAGAGGTTCGGTCGTTGGCGCGTCGTCTGGAAATCTCAGCGTTGCGCGGCCCTCGGCCCGCAACTGGCCTGCGCGGTCTGCGATCCACGCTGAGCGAAAACAGCGGCTGCGAGGACCTTCTTTGCCTGATCAATGATCTTGAAGTGGCCGTTGTCCCATTCGACGAGCTCCTGCAAAGCGGAAGGATTCCACTGAGCAAGATCGTGACGGCCCATGTCGCTGCTCTTGAGGCTCTTGCAGAGCCACCCGATGTTACCGAAGGGTCAATCTGGCAACACGACGACGGCGAAGCGCTTCAGAGTTTCGTTGCAGAGCTGTTGGCTGATGCCGAGGCGATGGGAGTCGTCGATCCCGGATCCTATCCCGCGCTGCTCGAAACCCTGTTGGCGTCACGGGCCGTGCGACCGAAATTCGGACAACACCCCCGAGCGTTCATCTGGGGGCCGCTCGAGGCCCGCATGCAACATGCCGATTGCTTGATCCTGGCGGGGCTGGTGGAAGGAAACTGGCCACCCGAGCCACCGGGCGATCCGTGGATGAGCCGGCCGATGCGTGCGCAGTTCGGGCTGGCAACACCGGAACAACGGATCGGTCTCGCAGCGCATGATTTTGTCCAGGCGGCCTGCGGTGCATCCGTGATGATCCTGCATGCCGAAAGGGCTGACGGCGCTCCTACCGTACCGGCGCGCTGGCTGGTGCGCCTCCAGACCCTGCTCGATGTTCATGGATTGGGCCAGGGGCCCCTGACCGACGCGACGGTGTGGCGTCGCTGGCAGGCAACACTGGATCGACCACCGGCCGTGGAGCCGGTTCTCGCGCCCACACCCCGTCCGCCACTTGAGGCGCGGCCCGGGCGGTTGTCCGTGACGCAAATTGAAACCTGGCAACGTGACCCCTACGCGACCTATGCAGAACACATCCTGCGCCTGAAACCACTCGATGACCTCGATGAAGATGCTGATGCCGCGACGCGCGGCAGTTTCATCCACGCGGCACTGGAAGCCTTCGTCAAGCGCCATCCGGTTGACCTGCCCGAGAAGGCCGAGGACGAACTTCTGGAAATCGGTCGGTCGATACTAGGTCCGATGCTGGAGCGCCCCTCTGTGACCACCTTCTGGTGGCGTCGTTTCGAAAGGGTGGCAGCGTGGTTTGTTGCGGAAGAGAAAAGGCGACGCAGGGATCTCGAATCCGTGGTTGCCGAGGCCCGAGGCAACCTTATCATCCCACTCGATGGCACGAACACGTTCACGGTGTCGGCCAAAGCCGACAGACTCGAGCAGCGGCAAGACGGCAGTGTCAGCCTCATCGACTACAAGACCGGACGGGTCCCTCCCAAGAAGGCCGTGACGTCAGGCAAAGCCCCGCAGCTTCCGTTGGAGGCTGCCATGGTGGAACGCGGTGGCTTCAACGATGTCGGCGAACGGTCTGTCTCAGGGTTGGAGTTCTGGAGTCTGAGCGGGGGAGACCCACCGGCTGCCATTCTGCCGATCAACGACGACGCAAGCAGCATCGGGCAGGAGGCGGTCGATGGGCTTAAACGCTTGGCCTCGGCCTTCGCCGATCCCGATACAGCCTACCTTGACCATCCTTCAGGCGAGGAGATTGGTCGCTTCGACCGTTACACCGATGTCGCGAGGACCAACGAGTGGCGGCTTGGTTGGCGCACTCTACTGGACGACGTGTTGTATGGCACCGCACCGCCACGCAGGACGCCCCGCCCCAGATCCGCCAATGACCTGCAACAGGCAATGTCGGATCCGCGGCGGACCGTCTGGGTTGCTGCGTCAGCAGGCACGGGCAAGACCAAGGTCCTGACCGACCGTGTCCTGCGCTTGTTGCTTGGCGGAACGCCCGCTTCACGCATTCTCTGTCTGACCTTCACACGGGCAGCAGCCGCCGAGATGGCCAATCGTATCCGCGGTGAGCTGGCCGGTTGGGTCGCTCTGAGCGAGACCGATCTGGAAGCCGATCTTCTGGCGCTCACAGGCGAGAAACCGACGGAGGAGCAAAGCAGACAGGCACGGCGCCTCTTTGCCACGGTTCTCGACGCCCCCGGCGGTCTGCAGATCACCACAATCCACAGCTTCTGCCAGTCGCTTCTGGGCCGGTTTCCTCTTGAGGCCGGCGTCGCCCCTCACTTCGGGCTGATTGAAGATCGTGATCGCAGCGAGTTGCTTCGTGAGGCCCGTGACAGCGTCATCGGTCGGATAGCCCGGAGCGAAGCGACAGATCTGCACGATGCGCTGCATCACCTCATTCTGAAAGCCGGCGAAGCTCGCGCCGGAGAACTGATAGACGAAGTCTGCGCAAACGCTGACCACCTCGACCGCATACTCGCCAAGGCGGGATCGATGGATCGCCTCCTGAATGCCCTGGCTCTAGCGCTTGATGCCGACCCGGCATCAACAGACATCGATCTGCTGTCGCGCGCCAGCCGGGACGGAGCCTTCGACCACACAGGACTATCCCGTGCCGCAGAAGCGCTGCTGGATGGCGCCGCCACCGACGTGACCCGCAGCCGCAAGATCACAATCTTCCTGGAAGCAACTCCAGAACAGCGCGCTGATGTCTACGAAACCTACCGTTCGGCGTTTCTGACGGGCAAGAACAAGCCTCGGAAGAAGTTGGCCACAAAGGGGGTTTCCGACGCGCAGCCCTGGATCCTCGACGTCCTCAGCAGAGAGCAGGAGCGCCTCCTCGCGATTCAGGAAACTCGCCATGCCCTTGCGGCCTATCGGCGGACATGGGCCGTGGTTGTGCTGGGTCACACCATCCTGGCCGACTTCCGAAGGCGCAAACAGGACAAGGCTGTGTTGGACTATGGCGACCTGATTGACAGGACACGCGCTCTCCTGACCGAAAGCAGCATGGCACCCTGGGTGCTGTTCAAACTGGATGGAGGGATTGACCACGTTCTGGTCGACGAAGCACAAGACACCAATCCGGGACAATGGGAAGTGGTGCTGACTCTGATCAACGAGTTCTTCGCCGGTGAAGGTGTCAGAGAAGAACAGCGGACGCTCTTTGTTGTGGGTGACGAAAAACAGTCGATCTTCAGCTTTCAAGGCGCGGACCTGGAGGCCCTGCAGCAGGTTCGCAGTCATCTTCGACAGACCGTCCCGGAACCCGAATGGTTCTCGGCGAACCTGGATCTCTCCTATCGGTCAGTTTCCGCCGTTCTGGACGCCGTCGATGCGGTTTTTGCCGATCCTACCGCAGCACAAGGCGTCACGTTTGCAGATGAACCCATCCGTCATAGCGCTTTCCGCGAGTACGACGGTGGTCTCGTCGAGGTCTGGCCATTGCTGCGCGAGGCCGCGACCACGCCGGGCGACCCCTGGACGGCCTGTCTGCAAGAAACGCCCCGCACAAACCGCTTTGCCACGCTGGCCGGTACGATAGCCGAACGGATCGCTGCCATGACAGGCGACGATGACGGCCCCGGAGACATCCTGTCGTCCAGGGGCGACACGATCCGAGCAGGTGACGTTCTGATTCTGGTGCGGCGCAGAAGCGAGATTGTCGCCTCTCTTGTGCGCGAACTCCGGCGCGCCGGTGTCGCTGTGGCCGGGGTTGATCGCATGGATCTGACCGGTGAGATCGTGGTACGCGACCTGTTGGTACTGGGGCGCACTTGCCTGCTGCCCGAGGACGACATGGCCCTGGCGGCGGTGCTGAAGGGTCCTCTGATTGGCCTGGACGACACGCAACTCTTCAATCTCGCCTGGGAGCGCCCGGATCGGGGGCATCGTCCTACACCCCTCTGGCACAGCCTTCGGGATCAACGGCATACCAATGAGGCATTCGACCGGGCCGCGAGTTGGCTGGAAGGTCTAATGGCGCAGGTCGACTACCTCGCGCCTTTCGAGTTCTTCGATACTGTTTTGACATCGAAGGCGGCGACCAGTGCGGGCTACAACGGTCGTAAGGCCCTGATCGGCCGGCTGGGCCTCGAGGCACAAGACCCACTTGATGAGTTCCTCAGTTTGGCGCTGTCCTTCGAACGCGATCACCCGCCTTCTCTGCAAGGCTTTATCTGGTGGTTGGGAAGCGGGACATCGGAGGTCAAGCGCGAGGCAGAAGGTGTTGGCGACGCCGTGCGTATCATGACTGTTCACGGCGCCAAGGGATTGCAGGCCCCAGTCGTGTTTCTGATCGACGAGTTGACCAAACCGGGACGCCGGCCCGCCATTCTCTGGGACGATCAGACCGACCTTCCCCTTTGGGCAGGCAGCGACGGTGAACGCGACCGCTGGAGCCAGCGGCTGATCGATCAACGTTCTGAACGATCCGCAGAAGAAGAGCGGCGGCTTCTTTACGTCGCGATGACACGGGCGAGTGACCGTCTCTATGTCTGTGGTTGTGCATCCTCCTCAGCCAAGACCGAAGGCACATGGTTCGGCATGATCCATAACGCCTTGGCGCCGCTCGTCGATATTGAGCATCCCGAAGACGGTGTCCCCTCGGGCGAGGCCTGGGACGGCCAGACTCTGCGCCTTTCTTGTGAGCAGAGCCGTGAGGTACTCCCCCCCGATCACGATGACGATGCCTCGTTGGCCGTGGTGTCGATCAACAACGCAGTCCATGTTCCAATGGCACCGGAACGGTCGATCGACAGGCCCATCAGTCCATCAAAACTAGGCGGCAAGGAGCCGAAACCGCGCTCGCCCCTCCAGGGTGATGCCGCGGAAGCCGCCATGCGGCGGGGCCGCTTGGTTCACCGTTTGCTCGAATTGCTCCCCGGATGCCCGTCGAAAGATCGCGCCGACGCCGCAGCAGGCCTTATCGCGCTCCATACCCGTGACTGGCCGCCCGGTGAACGCGATGAACTCGTACACAGCGTCCTGGACATCCTTGACGACCCGCAGTTCAACGTCCTGTTTGCACCGGGTAGCCGCGCTGAGGTTTCAGTCTCGGGCGCCGTGGGCGATACCGTCGTCGCAGGACAGATCGACCGCCTGGTAATCACCGACGATGCCGTGACGATCGTCGACTACAAGACCGGAAGGATCATGCCCGAGAGCGTCGAACAGACGCCGATCGCCTATCTAAGGCAACTTGCTGCATACCGCGAAGTGCTGCAGGCGATTTACCCCGAACGAGCTGTAACTTGCGCCCTACTATGGACTGACATACCCTATCTAGTAGCCATCCCGAATGTTCTCCTCGATACCCACAGGCCAGACATGCACGGCGGTAACGCTTCTTGACGCTCCGGGGTGAGCTTCCTAAATACGGCACTCTCTGTCGCGCCGGAATGATTGCGCAGCGACGGACAACCAGGTGGAGACCCGAGAACCATGAGCATTCAGCACGTCACAGATGATTCGTTTGAACAGGATGTCCTGAAGGCCGACGGCCCAGTCTTGGTCGACTTCTGGGCCGAGTGGTGTGGCCCCTGCAAGCAGATCGCACCGGCGCTCGAAGACCTCGCCCAGGAGTACGGCGAAAAGGTCCAGGTCGTGAAGGTCAACATCGACGAGAATCCTGGTACCCCCTCGAAGTACGGCGTGCGTGGCATCCCTACGATCATGATGTTCAAGGCCGGCGAGGTTGCCGCGGTCAAGGTCGGCGCGCTGCCCAAAAGCAAGCTCTACGAATGGGTCGACGGCGCCATGTAGTCCCCGCCGTCCGATCACGGATCGGGAACGGGAACCCGCCTATCGCGACAATGTGACGGCTTCGAGAGCGACGCGTCCTTGGAACCCCTTCCGAGGGGGCAGAGAATCGAGCCATGAGATTGGGCGATTTTCTAAGTACGGCCGGATTCTCTGTACGGGACTTTGCCAAAGCGGTAAACGTGACCGAAGCGGCGATGAGCCGGTATGTCTCAGGCAAGCGGTTACCGCGCGCCGAGATCATGCAGCGCATTGTCGAGGCGACCGAGGGTGAAGTTGAGCCCAATGATTTCTTCGAGTGTGACTCCGCCGTGCTGGAACGACCGGTCAATGGAAGTGCTGCAGTGAGCGAGCCGACCAAGAGTGGTGGGCGGATCAACGACGAAGCTGCGTCGTTCCTCTTGCAGCACCCGGATGTGCGCTGGGTCGATGCCATGATCCCAGACATTTGCGGTATTCCACGCGGAAAGCGGTTGGACGTGTCCGCACTCAACAAGCTGTTCACAACAGGCATTGTGCTCCCGGGATCGACCTATGCGCTCGACATGTTGGGGAACAACATCGATAGCACCGGCATGGGTCCGAACGACGGTGATCCGGACTTTCCTTGCCATCCCGTGCCCGGGACGCTGGCACCAGTGCCATGGCTGGGGCCGCAACAGGCCCAGGTCCTGATGATCATGAGCGACGACAAGGGCCACCCCTGGTGGCTCGATCCGCGTCATATCGTGCGCGGCATGGCCGACAAAATCGAACAACTCGGCTACCGAGCCACTGTGGCGATCGAGCTGGAGTTCTATTTGCTGGAGCAGGAGCCGGGTGCTGACGGGCGTCCCCGCCCTGCCCGCTCGCCCGTGACCGGCAAAATGCCATCAGACACGCAGGTATACCTGATGGATGAGCTCGACGCCTATGCGCCGCTGCTCAATGACATGGTTGCTGTCTGCAGGGAACAGAGCATCCCGACCGATGTCGCGACAATCGAGTACGCACCGGGCCAATTCGAGATCAATTTGCACCATACCGATGATCCCGTTGCGGCCTGTGATCACGCGATGCTCCAGAAGCGGGCGATAAAGGGCGTGGCCGCCAAGCATGGGCTGGCCGCGACCTTCATGGCACGACCGTTCCGCGAGTACTCAACCAGCGGAACACACATCCACCTGTCTCTGGTCGACGATCAGGGCCGCAACGTGTTCGACGACGGCAGCGCACGCGGTAGCAAGATCTTCCGTCATGCCATCGGGGGTCTCGCCTCGACCATGGCCGAAGCCATGCCAATCTGGGCACCGAACGCCAATTCGTTCCGTCGGATCACGCCCACAGGCTGGGTGCCCCTGGCACCGACCTGGGGATACAACAACCGCACAGTCTCACTGCGTGTTCCGGGTGGCCCCAACACCGCGCGGCGGATCGAACATCGCCCGGCTGGCGCTGATGCCAACCCCTACCTTGTCATGGCAGCCGTGTTGGCCGGCGTGCACCACGGCATTACCAACAACCTCGATCCCGGCGATCCCATCGAGGGCAATGCGGCCGTAAAGGTCAATCCGAGCCTACCGGCGATCTGGGTTGACGCCCTCCGTGCCTTCGACGCCGCAGTCGTGCTTCCGGACTACTTCGGCGCCGAGTACTGGGACGTCTACAGCAAGCTGAAGTGGGCCGAGTTCCACGAGTTTAACGATCACGTCTCCAACCTCGAGTACGATCGGCTGCTGACGCTGATCTAGATCTCAACCCTCGTCGTTGGCCGCCAGAAAACGTCCTGCCAGATAAAGCGATCCGCACACAAGAATCCGCGATGGGCCGCCATGACATTCAGCAAGGCGATCGATGGCCTCGTGAAGGCTCTCAGCAGATGACGCATTCACACCTGCATCCTGAAGGATGACGAACGTCTCCTCTGCCGCAAGCGTGTTCTTTTCGCCTGGAATTCCGACGGCCACAGCATGATCGACCATAGGTGCCAGTGGCGCGATAAAGCCGGCCGGGTCCTTCGTGTTCATCATACCCACCAGAAGACCAAGCGGACGATCGCTCCACGACCTTGCCATTTCGGCAAGAATCTCACCTGCAGCGGGATTATGGCCGCCATCAAGCCAGAGTTCGATGTCGTCGCCGACACGTTGCTTCAAAGCTCCGGCTTCGATCTTTTGCAGGCGAGCCGGCCAGCGCGCGGTCTGAAGGCCACGAGCAATGGCATCGGTGGAAACTTCGAACCCTTCCAGGCGCCGCAGCGCCACAGCCGCTGTCGCAGCGTTCATAGGTTGATGTGGTCCGGCCAGAATCGGGGTCGGCAGCATCAGCGTGTCATCGCCGTCCACAAGCTCGAATCCATCGCTGTCGACAGCGCCAACCCGGAAGTCATCGCCAAAACACGTGGCAGGGGCCTCCATGACACGGGCCTTGTCCTTCAGGACAGCAGCAGCCTCAGTCTGCTGTGGGCCCATGATGAAGGGGCGGTACTGTTTGATGATACCGGCCTTCTCACCGGCGATCTCGGCAATCGTCTGGCCCAGGAACTGCTGATGGTCGAGCGAAACAGGGGTGACGATGGTGATCAGAGGCTCTGCGACCACATTGGTCGCATCGAGTCGGCCGCCCAACCCCGTTTCCAGGAGCAGAACATCGGCCGGCGTTCGCGAGAATGCCAGGAAGGCGGCAGCCGTCGTGACTTCGAAGAAGGTGATGGGCTCACCGCCGTTTTCACGTTCGCATTCATCCAACAGCACGGCGAGATCATCTTCGGAGATGATCTCGCCGTCGATTTCCACGCGCTCGTGGAATCGCACAAGATGGGGTGAGGTGTAGACATGCACCCGATAGCCGGCGGCGAGCAGGGCTGCACGCATGTAGGCGATGACAGAACCCTTGCCGTTGGTTCCCGCGACATGAACGACGGGTGGCAGATGCTCGTGGGGATTGCCCAGTGCCCCGAGGATTCGCTCAAGACGGTCGAGTTTAAGGTCGATGAGCTTCGGATGAAGCGCCATCAACCTCTCAAGCAGGACATCACTTCTGGCCGTGGTCACGCAGGTGCAGCTTCTTCGGTGTCGTTGGCAGGAACCGGCAGGAGTTCACCCTCCTGTGGCCGGGAACCCATCAGGTGATGCAGCAGGCTCGAAAGCCGTTGCCGCAGTTCGGATCGCGCCACCACCATATCGAGCATACCGTGATCAAGCAGATACTCGGCTCGCTGGAACCCTTCGGGCAGTTTTTCGCGGATAGTTTCCTCGATCACCCGGGCACCGGCAAAACCGATAATTGCGCCGGGTTCAGCGATCGAAACATCACCCAGCATCGCGAAAGATGCGGTCACACCGCCAGTTGTGGGATTGGTCATGACACTGATGTACGGCAGCCCGGCTTCCTTGAGCTCGGTGATCGCTGCGGTCGTGCGCGCCATCTGCATCAGGGAAAGGATACCCTCCTGCATACGTGCACCGCCAGATGCCGAAAACACGATCAGCGCCGCATCCTGGAGCTTGGCCAGACGGGCCGCTGCCACGATGGCTTCGCCCACGGCGGTTCCCATGGATCCGCCCATAAACTCGAAGTTAAAGACGGCGCAAACGACGTTCTTGCCGCCGATGCTGCCATGGGCCACGAGAATCGCGTCCCATGCCCCGGTCTTGCTCTGATGCTCCTTGAGGCGGTCTGCGTAACGCTTGCGGTCGCGAAAGCGCAGTGGGTCGGTGGCCACCTTCGGGTGTTCGATGGTCGAGTAGTCACCGCCATCGAACAAGGCGGTGAGCCTGACCCCCGGAGCGATGCGCATGTGAAAGCCGCAGTGCGGGCAGACGTTCATGGCAGCTTCGAGATCGCGGTGAAAAATCATCTGCTCGCAGCTGGGGCATTTGTCCCAGAGGCTCTCAGGTGTCTCGGGCTTGCGAACCAGATCCCTGATCTTCGGCAGAGAAAGGTTGGAGAGCCAGCTCATCCCCGTGCGCTCCTGACGCCGGCAGAGAGTTCTACGGTAAGGTTGAGGACCCCGTCGACACAGGCCTGCGTTCCCTGGCCCTGGTCATCCAGCCCGTCCGCCACAGCCTGACAGAACGCGGTACCGACCACCGCCGCATCGGCAACCCGGGCGATATCAGCAGCCTGATCCGCGGTCTTGATCCCGAAGCCGACGGCCACCGGGATATCGGTCTGCGCCCGCAAGCGTTCGACAGCCTCGCCTACGGCAGCGGGGTCGGCCGCACCAGCCCCGGTGATGCCGGTGATCGAGACGTAGTAAAGGAAGCCCGACGCGTTCGCGACCACCGCCGGCATGCGCTTGGCATCGGTCGTGGGTGTCGCCAGGCGGATCCAGTTCATCCCCACATCAATCGCGGGAAGGCAGAGTTCGCTGTCCTCTTCACTGGGGAGGTCGACCAGGATCAGACCATCCACACCGGCTTCGACGGCATCCTTTAGAAAGGCATCGTTGCCGTAGGCATAGATCGGATTGTAGTAGCCCATCAGGACGATCGGCGTGTCCTTATCGCCTTCGCGGAAACGGCGAACCAGCTCCAGCGTGCGACGCAGGGTCATGCCGCTTCTCAAGGCACGTTGAGACGCCACCTGAATGGTCGGCCCGTCGGCCATCGGGTCGGTAAACGGCATGCCGAGTTCGATCACGTCGGCGCCTGCACCCGGCAGCCCCTTCACGATCTCCAGCGAGAGATCAAAATCAGGATCACCTGCCGTGACGAAGGCAACAAGACCGGCGCGTCCCTCATCCCTTAGGGCGGCAAACCGCCGGTCGATACGGGTCCCGCTCACAGTTTCACTCCCAACGCTTCGGCGATGGTAAAGACATCCTTGTCGCCACGGCCACACATGTTCATGCAGATGATGTGATCCTTCGGCAGATCGGGCGCAATCTTCATGACATAGGCCAGGGCATGCGCCGGCTCCAGTGCCGGAATGATGCCTTCAAGACGGGTGCAAAGCTGGAACGCCTCGAGCGCCTCCGTGTCAGTGGCCGATACGTAGTTCACGCGGCCGATGTCAGCGAGCCAGGCGTGTTCGGGCCCGATACCAGGATAATCGAGGCCTGCTGAGATCGAGTGGGGCTCGATGATCTGGCCGTCTTCGTCCTGTAGCAGATAGGTACGGTTGCCATGTAACACGCCAGGGCGACCGCCCGTGATTGATGCGGCGTGCTCCCCGGTCTCGATACCGTGGCCCGCGGCTTCCACACCGTGAATCTCGATGTCGGTGTCATCAAGGAAGGGATGGAAGAGCCCCATGGCATTGGAACCGCCACCGATGCAGGCGACCAGTGAATCCGGCAGGCGACCTTCGGCCTCCATCATCTGCTCGCGGACTTCCCGGCCAATCACCGACTGGAATTCGCGCACCAGCTCGGGATAGGGATGCGGGCCGGCCACGGTTCCGATGATGTAGAACGTGCTCTCGACATTGGTGACCCAGTCACGCAGGGCCTCGTTGAGAGCATCCTTGAGTGTGTGGGAGCCCGACGTCACGGGAACAACCTCGGCACCCAGGAGCTTCATGCGGAAGACATTGGGCGCCTGGCGCTCAATGTCCTTGGCGCCCATGTAGACGACACAAGGCAGACCGACCTTTGCGCAAACCGTCGCCGTGGCAACACCGTGCTGGCCGGCACCGGTCTCAGCAATGATCCGTTTCTTGCCCATACGCATAGCGAGTAGAATCTGGCCAACCGTGTTGTTGATCTTGTGTGCGCCGGTGTGGTTCAGCTCATCACGCTTGAAATAGATCTTCGCACCGCCGAGGTGTTCGGTGAGACGCTCGGCGAAATAGAGCGCGCTGGGACGGCCAATGTAGTGTTTCGCCCAATGGTCGAGTTCTGCCTGGAAAGAGGGGTCGTTCCGCGCATCCTTCCAGGCCTTTTCGAGGTCCAGAATGAGCGGCATGAGTGTTTCGGCGACATAACGTCCTCCGAAAATGCCAAAATGGCCCTGTTTATCCGGGCTCGCACGATAGGTGTTGACCGATTCCATAGCCTGTCCGTGTGGTCTGGGAGGCCGGACCATGCCTTTTTCGTCCGGTCTCCGCAACGCCTGAAACGTGCCGCTACAATCCGCTGCAAACAGCCATGAATTCGCGGATTTTCTCGGGATCTTTGCTGCCCGGCACCGATTCCACACCCGATGCCACATCCACAGCACTTGCGCCGCTGATCTCGGCGGCCTGGCGCACATTGTCTGCCTCAAGACCACCTGAAAGCAGCCATGGCCGCTTCGTGGCGAAACCGGCCAGCAGGCGCCAATCGAACGCGATGGCATTGCCCCCGGGCCGCGTCGCGTCCTTCGGAGGCTTTGTGTCGAACATCAGGAGGTCGGCAACCGGTTCGAAGGCCGCAACAGCCTCAAGATCGCTGGCCTCTGAAACACGAACCACTTTCAGGACCTTGATGCCGAAACGCTCCCGAATCTCAGCTGCGCGCGATGGATCTTCATGGCCATGAAGCTGAACAGTGGATAGACGGGCCGACCGGATGGCAGCCTCCAGTGTCTCATTGTCCATGTCGACCGTGACACCCACACGTTCGATTTCCTGCGGCACCTCAGCGGCCAGCGCCGCAACCGCATCCATCGACACGAAACGCGGACTGGCCGGAAAGAAGTTGAATCCGACCATGCGTGCACCATGACGGATGGCAGCATCAAGGCCGGGACGATCGGTGAGACCGCAAATCTTGACGTCGACTGCCATTTCAGCCCGCCATGTCTTCGATAATGCGGTCGGCAGCTTCCGCCGGATCATCAGCCCGTGTGATGGGCCGGCCGACCACGAGATAGCTGGCGCCTGCGTCGATTGCCTCGCCGGGTGTCATGATGCGTTTCTGATCGTCCGTCGACGCCCAGACAGGCCGGATACCTGGGACAACAAGAAGGAAGTCTGGGCCGCAGTGCCCACGCAAACGGCGCGTCTCATGCGCCGAGCAGACCACACCATCGACACCAGTGGACTGGGCGAGGTCCGCGAGACGCAGAACCTGATCAGCCACGGGGCCCTTCATGCCGACATCATCGAGATCACTGTCGTCCATGCTTGTGAGCGTCGTGACGGCGACCACCTTGGGGCGGTCTGCTCCGGCTTCGGCAGCGGCATCCATGGCAGCGCGCATCATGCCCGCGCCACCGGAAGTGTGGATGGTGGTGAGGAAGGGGCCGATGGGTGCGATACCGCGCAGGCCCCCGGCCACCGTGTTCGGGATGTCATGGAGCTTGAGATCGAGGAACAGGCCGTGTTGGTCACCGACGACCTGTCGCACACCCTGGGGACCGTGGGCGCAGAAAAACTCAAGGCCGAGCTTGAGCGCACTGATATGCCCCTTCAACGCAGCAGCGAGGGCGCCGGCCTCACCGAGGTCGGTCGTATCAACGGCGCACAAAAGGCGTCGGGCGGCATCATCGCGGGTCATAGGAGGGTGTCCTGATCGCAACCGAGGCGGCTTATAGAGCAGATCAGGAGTGCAGGCAAAGTCGTGGCGTGGATCAACTCCCGCCAAGCCTCTCCATCAGGAATCGTGCGGTTCCGAGATCGAGATGACCACCGCCGGAGTTCTTGAACAGCGTGATCTCGTCATCGCTGGTTCGCCCCTGGCATTGGCCGCGAGAAAGGTCGAAGAGGTCGCCGACCACCTCATCCTCAGTCATGGCGCCGCTTTCTGTCGGCTGCGAGATATCGCCGACACGGCCCAGGGTGAACATGCGCGAATCCATGTAGATCCGGGCGCGCCGTACACACTCATCGTCCGATTCCCGCATGTGTTTCTGATAACTGCCGACGAGATCGAGATGGCTGCCGGGCTTGAGCCAGGTCCCCTGGATCAGCGGTTCAGTCGCCATCGTGGCGCAGGAGATCACATCAGCTTCGCGTACCGCAGCTTCGAGATCGGACGTGGCTTCAATGGTGATGCCTTCAAGACTGAGCTCCGCCGCAACCGTAGCAGCCCGCTCGGGGCTGCGGTTCCAGACGTGCACGGTCTTGATTGATGGGCGAATCGCCGTGTGCGCCATGATGAGATGCGGAGCCATGGCCCCGGCACCCACCATCAGCATGGTCTGAGCATCGTGACGGGCAAGAAAACTCGCCCCGGTGGCCGAATCGCCGGCGGTCTTGCGCAGGGTCAACGCCGTGCCGTCCATCAAGGCCAGCGGCTGGCCGTTCCTGCCGTCGAACAGCGCATAGACACCCTGCACCGAGGGCAGGCCGGTGCCTGTGTATTCGTTGTCCGGAAACACAGTGACCAGCTTGATCCCGATCGCCTCATCGCGCTGCCAGGCCGGAAGCGCCAGAAACACGTTCTCCGTTCCCGTCGGCGCTGGCTGCGCAAGATGCACATCAAAAGCTTCGTGCGTGTCTTGCAGATGGAACTGCTTCAGACCCTCAACCAGCGAGGGGTAGTCGAGAAGGCGATGAACCTCGTCACCGGCAACCATGAGGGCCATAGAAGGGCTCCGTCAGACGCGGATCAGGCCGCATCCTGCTCTGTGACTGGCATGTTGTCCGTCAAAACGGCCTGCTGCTGGCGCTGTTCCGCTTCCAGTTTCGTCACCTGTGCCCTGGCCACTGCCAGCTGTTTCTCGATGCTCTTGATCTCTCTGCGGCGTTCTGCGGAACGCTTGCGACTGCGGTGCGCCTTGGCCCAGACAAACAACCCGCCAAAGAGCGCACCGATCCCGAACGACAACAAGATTGCGATCCAAAGCGGAGAATCCATCACCCACGGCAGCGGAGCGAACGAGACTGCGATTGTCTCTCTGTTGGCAACGGCAAAGGCAGTGATGATCAGAATGATCACGAGCCCCAGGGAAGCCACCATCCATTTGGCGGGATTCCGCATTGACGATTAGTCTTCCTCGCCGACGTTCAGGCGATCACGCAGTTCCTTGCCGGTCTTGAAGAAGGGAAGGAACTTCTCGTCGACCTTCACCGTGGCGCCGGTCCGGGGATTGCGGCCGACGCGGGCGTTACGCTTACGCACGGAAAACGACCCGAAGCCACGCAGCTCAACACGGTTACCATCAGCCAGCGCGCCACTGATCTCGTCAAATACGGTGTTGACGATGCGTTCGACATCGCGCTGGTAGAGATGAGGGTATCGCTCCGACAAACGGGCGATCAGTTCCGATTTTGTCATGTCGGCTTTCCCGGCATTCTGGCCCGCCGTGCAACCACGGCCGCCCCGACCATCTGTGCTCTATTGCAGGTCAGGTTGCCAGAGCGCCAACAGGCCGTCAAGGGTAAGTGGTTCTGGCAAAACGCTTTTTCCGGTTTCGCGCAAAAACTCCGCATACCAGGGGAGATCATCGTCGATCTTCACGTCCTGCGCCGGGAGGCTGTCGGAGATATCGTGTTCGGCCATCAGCCAGGCGCGCGCCTCACGATCCCCGCCCAATTCATCGATCAAGCCGTTCTCTAGCGCTTGCACGCCCGAAAAGACTCGGCCATCGGCCAACTGCTGAATCGCCGCCGTGTCGAGTTTGGGGCGACCGGCATCAACTATGGAAACAAACACCACCTGCAATTGGTCGACCATCTCCTGCATCGAGTCACGGGCGGCAGGCAGTGTCTCCTCGAATGGCGTGGGATTGGCCTTCAGGGGATCACTCTTGATGTTCTCGAAAGTCACGCCGAACTCGTCAAAGAACTCGTAGACCTGGGTGGTGGGAAAGATCACGCCGATCGAACCGGTGATCGTGCCCTGGCGAGCGATGACGTGATCCCCAGCCATCGCGATCATGTAGCCAGCTGATGCGGCTACATCATCCATCACCGCCACCACCGGCTTTTCTGCCGCAACCCGTTGCAAGGCGAGATAGAGCGTTTCACCCCCGACAAATGTCCCGCCGGGGCTGTTGATCCGCACGATCAGAGCCTGAACGCTGTCGTCGCCCGCAATGCGATCAAGAGTGGCTTCGCGGCGATCATCGCCTTCGATGACACCGGACACCTTGAGCACAGCGACATGATCGCCGATCTCTGATGTCGAGAGCTGTCCGTAGGCGATGACCAACGCCACTGCCACGGCGGCGACCGTCAGCAGCCGCCAGAAAACGAGACGGCGCCGAAGCCGCTGACGCTCGATCAAGTCCTCCGCGTCATCAGCCATCGGCACAGTCCCCTGTCACACGCTGCCGTTAGGACTTGGTATCGTCGTCCGCAGCCTCGGCGGTGTCCTCCGAAGCAGCGTCCTCGGCGGGAGCTTCCTCAGCGGCGGCCTTTTCGACCGAAGCCTTCTCTGCAGGAGCCTCTTCAGCAGCCGTCTCCTCGGCAGTAGCATCCTCGGCATCGGCACCCTTGGCGGACAGAGCCGCGCCGAGAATGTCGCCCAGGGTCGCGCCGCTGTCGGCAGAACCGTACGTCTTCATGGCCTTCTTCTCGTCCTCGATCTCAAGAGCCTTGACCGAGAGGGAGATACGGCGCGTGACACGATCGATAGCCGTGACCTTGGCATCGAGACGGTCGCCTTCGACAAAGCGGTCCGGACGCTGATCGCCACGCTCGCGCGCCAGCTCCGCCTTGCGGATGAAGCCCGGCAGCCTGTCGTCGACCAGAACCTCGACGCCGTTGTCGACGATCTTGGAGACCACACAGGTGACCACGGAGCCACGCGTAACACCGTCCATGGCGTCGGCCAGCGGATCGGCTTGGAGCTGCTTCACGCCCAGGCTGATGCGCTCCTTGTCGATGTCGACATCAAGCACCTTGGCCTTGACCTGATCACCCTTCTTGTAGTCGTTGATCGCCTCCTCGCCGGTTTTGTCCCAGCTGAGATCCGACATGTGCACCATGCCGTCGAGATCGTTGCCGATGTCGATGAACAGACCGAACTCGGTGATGTTCTTGACCTCGCCCTCGACCTCGCTGTCGATCGGGTACTTGGCAAGGAAATCGTCCCAGGGGTTCTCCTGGGTCTGCTTGATGCCAAGGCTGATCCGGCGCTTGTCGGAATCGACGTCGAGAACCTCGACATCGACTTCCTGGCTGGTCGAGACGATCTTGCCGGGATGCACGTTCTTGCGCGTCCAGCTCATCTCGGAAACGTGGACCAGGCCCTCGATCCCCGGCTCCAGCTCCACGAAGGCGCCGTAGTCGGTGATGTTGGTGACACGGCCCTTGAAGCGTGCGCTGGCCGGATACTTCGCGGCCACACCTTCCCAGGGGTCGGCTTCCAGCTGCTTCATGCCAAGGCTGATGCGCTGGGTCTCCGGATTGAAGCGGATGACCTGCACACGCACGGTCTGGCCGATGCTGAGCGCCTCGGTCGGGTGGTTGATCCGGCGCCACGAGATATCCGTGACGTGGAGCAGGCCGTCGAGACCGCCGAGATCAACGAACGCACCGTAGTCGGTGATGTTCTTGACCATGCCGTCGAGAACCTGGCCTTCGGTGAGGCCGGTGATGAGATCGGCACGCTGATCGGCACGCTCGTCTTCCAGCACCGAACGGCGTGACACAACGATGTTGCCGCGACGGCGGTCCATCTTAAGAATCCGGAACTCGTGCTCGTCGCCCATCAGCGGGGTGACGTCGCGCACGGGGCGGATATCGACCTGGCTGCCCGGCAGAAACGCAAAGGCGCCACCGAGGTTGACCGTGAAGCCACCCTTGACCCGCTGCACGATGTAGCCCTTCACACGGTCGGAGTTCTCGAACGCAGCCTCGAGCTGGTTCCAGACTTCCTCGCGCTGCGCCTTCTCGCGCGACAGCACGGTTTCGCCATTGCGGTTTTCGAGCCGCTCGACAAAGACCTCGATCTTGTCGCCCACGGCGATGGTCGGCTCACCACCCGGGGGCGTGAATTCGCGCAGCGCAATCCGGCCTTCAGCCTTGAGGCCGACGTCGATCAGGGCCGCATCGCCCTGGATCGACACAACCGTGCCCTCCACCACGGCGCCCTCGACGATGTCGACGCGCTGCAAAAACTCGTTGAACAGATCCTCAAAATTCTCATCGGACACAGGTGCGTCCTGCACCACGCTGCTGTCGGTCATGTTGTCTCCTGATTCCCTCAAAAGCGCTTTCCTGCGCTTTCTTTGACACCTGCTTAGAATTTCGCTTCAGGCTTTGTCCTTGCGAGACAGGTGTCTGTTCCGGCCATTCAGGCCGAAGCCGGCGACTCTATAGCGATGTTGCCCTGCTGCTTCAAGCTCTGCTCGATGATTTCGAGTGCCGCCTGAAAGGCCATGTCGGCGTCAAGATCCGACGTATCGAGCGTGACGGCATCATCGGCCTGGCGCAACGGTGCCGTCTCGCGTTCCATATCCCGGCGATCCCGCTCTGAGATTTCAGCACGAATGGCTTTGAAGTCCGCGCTGCCATCCCGAGCCTCAAGCTCGGCATGACGCCGGCCTGCACGAGCGTCCAACGAGGCGGTGACATAAAGCTTCACATTGGCATCAGGGCAGACGACCGTTCCGATGTCCCGCCCATCGATTACGGCACCTGGCGGGGTCTGAACAAAACGGCGCTGAAACTCAAGCAGAGCGGCACGAACCGCCGGGATCACCGCGACCTTTGACGCCGCGCCCCCGATCGCCTGATCGCGCAGATTGGGCCGGGTGAGGTCGTCGGCAGAAAGCGCTTTGGCCGCGGCTTCTGCGGCAGCGGCATCAACGGGCTGGCCGCCGGTCTCCAGCAACCGTGCCGCCGCAGCCCGGTAGATCATGCCGCTGTCGAGGTGCTGGAGGCCAAGGTGGGCTGCCAAACGTCGCGCCAGCGTCCCCTTCCCGGCCGCAACAGGCCCGTCGACGGCGATTACTACATTGCTCACTGCGTCTGAAACTCCGCACCAAGGTTTGTCATCAGGTCAGAAAAGCCCGGAAAACTTGTTTCGATGGGTGAGACATCATCGATCGTCACACCGTTCCGCGAGATCATGCCGAGCACCAGAAACGCCATGGCGATGCGGTGATCCAGCCGTGCAGCAACGGTGCCTCCGCCCTGTGGCTTGCCTTCGCAGCCGGTCACAATGAGGCCGTCCTCAAGCTCTTCGACCGGGACGCCGTTGTCCGCCAGGCCAGTCGCCACCGCGCTGAGACGGTCGCTCTCCTTGACACGGAGCTCGGCAAGCCCACGCATAACCGTGCGGCCGCTGGCACAGGCGGCGGCAACGGCGAGAACAGGATATTCATCGATCATAGTCGGTGCGCGCTCTGGCGGCACCTCGATACCCCGAAGTTCGGAGCCTTCGATCTGAAGGTCGGCGACAGGCTCACCGCCCTCCTCCCGCTCGTTGAGCAGGGTGATCTTCGCGCCCATCTCCCGCAGCGTTTCGATCAAGCCGGTTCGCATGGGATTCGCTCCGACTCCATCGATCCGGACCGACGAACCAGGAAGGCAGGCCGCGGCCACGACGGGAAAGGCTGCCGATGACGGATCGCCGGGCACGTGAATGGTGGTGGGGCGCAGTTCCTGATGGCCGGCGAGGGAAATCACCCGGCGATCGCCACCATCTTCGACCGTCACATCAGCGCCGAAGCCACGCAACATGCGCTCGGAATGATCCCGTGTGGCTGCCGTCTCGATGACGCTGGTCACGCCCGGTGCATGAAGCCCGGCCAGCAGCACGGCCGATTTGACCTGCGCCGACGGCACAGGAAGCTCATAGGTAATCGGACGCAAGCTTTTTGGTCCTGTTACCGCGAGCGGCAAACGGTCACCGGTACGGTAAAGAAAGGTTGCTCCCATCGCCTCAAGCGGATGGCAAATGCGGTCCATCGGGCGGCTTCTGAGCGATTCATCGCCTGTGAAGAACGATGTGAAGGCGTGACCGACCGCAACACCCATGAGCAACCGCACCCCGGTGCCAGAATTGCCCAGATCAAGCACACCGGCCGGCTCACCCAGTCCCGAGACACCGCAACCGTGGATGTGCCAGACCCCATCGCTGTCACGCTCGACTTCGGCGCCATAAGCGCGCATAGCCCCAGCTGTGGCCAGGACGTCCTCTCCTTCAAGCAACCCGGAGACTGTTGTCTCTCCCACCGTCAGCCCCCCCAGAATGAGCGCACGGTGAGAAATCGACTTGTCACCCGGCACACGCAAACCTCCCACCAGGGAGCGAGCGGGGGACGCCGTGAGCGCGGATGCCGTGCGGTTCTGTGTGATGTGCGTGGAGTTCATGGAACGGTTTCTAGTGTGGATCGCGACCCGGGGGAACCACCCAATGGTTATCACCATCAGGAAATGCGCAGCATAACAATTGGCCCAGCAATCAGCCCCCGGGCCCAGGCATCGCGATTTCCTTTTGACAGACGCGCAGCGAGACGATATTCGCGCGGCCCACGTCACGACCAGAAGTCCAGCGGAGGACACCCCGTTGCCGAAGGCCGATCTGGGCACCAAACATCTCTGTGAGAACTGCGGTGCCAAATTCTACGACATGCAGAAGACGCCACCCACCTGTCCGTCTTGCGGCATGGTTGTTGAGCTTGAGGTGAAACGCCGGACTCGTGAAGCCGCTCCGGAGGCCAAGAAGGTCGTACCGGTGGCCGAAGAGAAGGCAGCGCCTGAGGACGAGGTTGAGGACCTTGACGACGACGATGACGCAGATCTGCTTCCCGATGACGACGAGGATGAGGACGATCTGGGTGATGTCGGTGTCGGTGGCACCAAGCCGCACGAGGACGAAGAGTCCTGATCGGATGGCGATCAAGGCGAAGTATCTTCGCTCTTGATCGTACAAGCCACCACGCATAGGTTCGCGCTCCGCGCCGCCCCCAGACGGCGTGGATCAGAGAGTTTCGGGGCCGTAGCTCAGTTGGGAGAGCGCTTGAATGGCATTCAAGAGGTCGTCGGTTCGATTCCGTCCGGCTCCACCAAACATCAAGGCCCGGTTCCATTTAACCGGGCCTTTTTGTTTCGACCGATCCACAATGCTTGGGCGGCGGCGGAGTTGGATCGCTGCGCCCGAAGCATCAGTGTCCGATTGCGAAATCGTTCTTTCCGGTCCTGTCCTGACCGCTGAGCAGAAAGAGAGGGCGGCGCGAGTAGTCGTGGCTAGGGTTCTCGCTGGCTCCCCCCCGGGCGTGATTGTAATGGCTAGTGCCGGGCATGATGCGGAACACCAGGCCCGCGCGTCGTTCTGAAGACGTGTTCGCTGAGGACCCGTGGACCAGATAGACGTCATGGATCGAGATCTGGCCGGGCTCCAGAACGATGTCCCGAGCCTGGCCCTCTGGAGCAAACTCGGGATCAATCTCCTGGTAGAGCGTGAAGCCCGGGTCTTCATTCCAGTGATGGGGGTAGAGCTTGCGGTCGCGATGACTGCCAGGAATGTAACGCATGCAGCCGTTCTCCGGCCGGGTATGGTCAAGTGAGACCCATACGGTCGTCGTTTCGAGCGGTTCGATCGGATAGTAGTCCCCGTCCTGGTGCCAGGGCGTCGCCTTGCCGGTTCCGGCCGGCTTTCCGAAGACCGTGGTACCCCACAGGATCAGATTCGGGCCGGCGACCTGCGAGACCATCTCGAGGATGTCCGGCAACCTGATCACCTCCAGAAGATCCGGCACGCCCTGGACGCCCATGGGCCCAGGATCAGCAATATGGACCCCGACCATGAAGTCCTCGCTGGCCCCCGGTGCCTTACGATTGGCCTCCAGCAAACTGTCATAGTTGTCGCGCAGACGCTGCAGGACATCATCGGGCAAACGCCAGTCAGGGATGACAAGACCTTCATCGTGGTACTGAGCAACCTGGGCTTCGGTCAGACGTGCGGGCATGATCAGATCTCAGTGGAGATCGTTGCGTGCGGTTTCACCATCCTTGATGACAAGGCGCGGGTCGCGGATGGCGTGAATGTCTTCCAGGGGATCCCGGGCAACCCCGGCCACGTCTGCATACTTGCCGACATCGAGCGTTCCCAACACATCTTCCTTCCGGAGAAGCCGGACGCCGCCCATGGTGGCCACCTCGATCGCCCGCTGTGGCGTGAGTTCGGCACCGGTCACTATGCGCTCGATCTCCTGCATGTTGTCACCATGGTGGTTGCCGGGTGTGCCTGTGTCCGTTCCCATGGCAATCGGCACACCGATCTCAATGGCAAGTTTGGTGTTCTTGAGGTGAATGTCCTCCGTGGCGATATAGCGTTCCCGGATGTGAGGCATGATGTCGGCGTTGGCGCGATTGTCGGCCAGCAAGGCGCTGTGAATACAGACCGTGGGCACCAGGAACGTGCCCTTTTCGGCCATCAGAGCATAGGTGTCCTGATCGCCGAAGCTGCCGTGCTCCACGCTGCGGCATCCGGCCAAAGCTGCGTTCCGGATACCGTCACAGGCGTGGGCATGGGCGGCGCAATGCTTGTAGTTCTCCTCGGCGATCGCGACAGCCGCCTGGAGCTCTTCGAGCTGGAACTGAATCGCGCGGGCGTCCTCGTACTCGGTGCTGGTCAACGCTCGGGTGGCCATGACTTTGATCCGATAAGCCCCAATGGCGAGCTGTTTGCGCGCCATCGCATGGACAGCATTCGGGCCGTTCGCCTCGTCATACGTGCCGGTGCAGTAAGCTGTCGTTGAGGTCGTGACCGACAGCAGCTTGCCGGCACAAAACAGGCGCGGGCCCTTCAGGGAGCCCCTGTTGATGAGGTTGCGCACGGCGATCTCGTGATAGTCCCATCCGCCAACATCACGCGCGGTGGTGATACCGCCCATCAGTGTGCGTTCGGCGGATTGAGCGGCATAAATCGTCGTTTCTCTGGGCAGTTTTCCGGCCCAGGGATTGTTGGGATTGCCATCTTCGGTCGGGAGACAGAGATGGACGTGACAGTCGATGAATCCAGGAAAGAGGAAGGCACCGGCAACATCGATGACACTGTCGTCCACCGAGGGCTTGCCGATGTCGCCCATCGCGGCGATCTCACCCTGCTCAAGACGCAGATCACCGGCGCGATAGCGACCTTCAGCAACATCATAGAGCTCTCCACCCCGGATCCAGATGGCCATCGACAACTCCTCAAAGTGACGATCGATCCTAGCGAGTTACCGTCGGCGACGCCAAGGCGGGTGATGGCGATCACCAGTCCGAGGCCAAGAATGGCCCTGAGACCGTGCAACTGTGCGGGCTGTCACTCGCTCTGATACAATTGAAACACTATCTCTCCCTTGACGGGGCAATCATTTCCCCGAAACGACAAACCGGCGGTGACGTCAGGACGCAAAGCCACCGGCCTCCAAAACGAGGCAGCGGGGCTACCGAAGGGAGACACGACCATGGCATTCACCGACGTTCTCGAGAGAACCGGCTGGAACAACCCCATGATGAAGCAGATCCGCAAGACGCTGGCCGCCACGACCCTGATCATGGGCAGTGCCGCTGTGGCCATGATCCTGTTCGGCAACGAGCGTGACGGCGGCAGCCTTGTCGGTGGCGCCACACGTGCGGTGCGCAACATCATGAGCTGGATCGGTGGCGTGGACCCGATCATTGCCGGCGTCGGCGTTACGCTGGTCCTGATGGTCGGAATCGCCTTCTGGGTTCGTGGCAAGCAAGAACCAGACCACAGAACACGAAAAAGCCCCCTGCCGGTCCAGCAGAGGGCTTTGTTGATTCCGTTACCGGCTATTCGATGACGATGAGGTCGTAGGAGATGTCGGGCGTTGCAAAGCTTACCTTGTCTTCCTCGAAAAGCAGACTTTCAATCATGAAGAACTGACCGGTGTGACGGGGCATAAATACCTGAATCTCATGATTCACCGCCGTACCCGGCTCGAACACGCAGTCGGCGTTCTTCTCGGATAGCGGGTCATAGACAAAGTTGCCGACCCAGTCCGAAGGGAAGCTGATCCCCATCTCGTAGCCACCGATCCAGCCGCGACTGTCCCAAAGATCCTCTTTGTCGTAATGCGCCTTCACCTTCTCGTTGAACTCGCGGATCGGCAGATTCGGCCTGAGGCAATCCTTGACGATATCCATGACATTCGATGCACGGTGGCAGACATCCTTCACATCATCAGCAGGTTCACCCAGCGAAAACGTGCGGGCGGCATTCATGTGATAGCGATTGTGGACACCGCACACGTCGATGCAGACGATATCACCCGCCTGCATTTTGCGGCGTGTGGTGTAGCCATGGGTCGCCAATGACTTCTTGCCCGACAGAACAGGCATGATCTGAGCCTGTTGTTCCCCACCTTCTTTCGCAATGGCAAGTGTGATCTCGCCCTGGACCTCAAGTTCCATCACGCCAGGACGCAGAACCTCCATGGCGCGCTTCATGCCGACGGAAGCCAGGCGTGCGCTTTCCTTGAGCACCTCCATCTCGGCCGGTGACTTGACCCAGCGCACGTCGCGCAAGATCAGGCTGCCGTCGACCACCTTCGCCCCTGCGGATTCGAACGCCACCTGGAACCGGTCCGACACAGCCCGGTTGGGTCGCATGGCCGACATCTCAAGTCCGACCGTTCCTTTCAGCCAACCTTCCGCGCTGAGTTCATCGGCAACAAAGCCGATGCCGTCGCGGTAGCTGCTCTTGGGGAAATAGCGTGTGTCGGTGTCGACCGTGAAGGTTCGGGTCAGCACCGCTTCCCGCTCGGTCTCGAAGTGAATGTACTTGTCGTGGTCGATATGGACCGCAATACCGTTCGTTGCCGTCCATTCGAGCGGGCTTTCGGTGTGGTACCACATGCACCGATAGCCGGAGACGTAGTACATGCTCTCGGGCGAAGAGAGAAACAGACAGTCGATGCCGGCTTTGGCCATCGCCTTGCGAATGCACGTCAGCCGCTGGGCGTACTCCTCTTCCGAGAAGGCCACCTCCCTGTCGGGTTGCGCGTTGAAGTAGACCTCGTCGCGATAGTCCATGGTGTTCTCCCTCTCGCTGGATGCGCGATGCTAACCACCTGTCGCCGGATGCGCCAATCGGCACAGATTCAGATCGCTTCGGCGATGGCACCGATGTGCTCGGGCCAGATGCCGCAACAGCCGCCGATCAGATTGATTCCGCGGTTGCGCCAACCCTGGGCGGCTGCGGCATAGTCACCGGGTGAAATGATGCCGTCGAAGATCCATGTGCCGTCGTGATAGTCGCCGGTATGGGCGTAGACACCGACGAGGCCGGACCAGTGTTCGGCGACAATGTCGAGACAGACGTCGACATCGCGGACTTCCGTGTGCATCACATTAAGCAGTGGCACACCACGCGCCTGAAGAGCCTTCACGGCATCGGCCAGCGGCTCGCCGCCCAGAAGACACATGGCGCCATCGGCATTGGGTTCGCTGGAAAGGCCGACCCAGACGGGCAGCCCGGTCTTCTGTCCGGCCTCGAGCAGAACCAGCATGCGGTCGATGTTGACCATCATCTCGAGCATCAGGAGGTCTGCACCGGAATCGGCCATGATCGCGGCCTGCTCGGTGGCGTCAGCCATCAACGCATCGAGCGGCGGATGCTTCTCGATCCACGACCAGTAGGACATGCCGCCGGCGACCAGAACGTCCGGCTTGTTCATGGCCTCTCGCGCCTCGATCGCCAGTTCGACGCCGCGGCGATTGTAGCCCTCGAACCGGTCGTCGACGCCGGCATCACGCAGCGCATGGCGATGGGTGGCAAAGGTGTTGGAGATCACGATCTCCGCACCATGACCGATGTAGTCTTCATGGATCTGGCGGACGATTTCGGGGTGACTGAGCGCACCGCCGCCGTTCCAAGCGTTGTCGAGTTGCGGCACACCGCGGCGCTCGACCTCGGTGCCTGTTGCACCGTCGATCAGAACGCATTCGCCCGCGTTCATCCGGGCGACAAGATTGTCGTAGCGAGACATGTGCTCCCCCTTCCCTAGGAACGGAAGCCTATGACGTGAAGGATACACGAGAAAAGGTGAAATTTGGCGGTCCCGAGAGGATTCGAACCTCTGGCCTCTGCCTTCGGAGGGCAGCGCTCTATCCAGCTGAGCTACGGGACCGCGGCGGCGCGGACCATAAGGCTTTCCGTGAGCACGAACAAGCGGCCAGACGCTGGACATACGCAAAGACCGACGACACTGTGATGGCGCACCGGAGACAGTTTGAGAGCCGCCATGACACCACGAGAAGCGCATCACGCGCGTTACATCGATGGTTGGGACCACATGGATTCCGAACGCCTTCTGGCCTCGATTACCGACGATTTCTGCTTCGATGATCCGACGGATCCCGAGCCGGTTACGAAGGATACACTAGTTGCCTACATGCCAGTCTAGCCCGAAAAGGCTGCAGCACCTGGTGGCCGCTTCCACTTCGAGATGACAAGCAGGATCGTCAATGACACCGACGGCATCCT
The DNA here is from genome assembly GCA_002722885.1 of Rhodospirillaceae bacterium. Taxonomy (GTDB): domain Bacteria; phylum Pseudomonadota; class Alphaproteobacteria; order SP197; family SP197; genus SP197. The sequence continues at coordinate 408,363 of PBNE01000006.1, read as the reverse complement.
GACGGAATGGTACTGGTGGATCTTGAAGGGTACGTCAGCAGAGAAAGCCGCCCTGATCAGGACCTCGGATCAGGGTGTGATGTTCGAAGGCCTCACCTACTTCCGTTCACACTGGCCGCTGTTGCGGTAGCCCGGCAGAACGAAAAACCCACCCGAGCCAGAGGCACCGGGCGGGGTTTTCGAGAATGTAAACTTCGGCTACTGAACCTTAACGGCCTGCGCAACGGCCACGGCGCCTGCGCTGGGCATCAGCGCAGGATGGTCATCGACGATCGGCTCAAGACCCATCTCGTCACGCAGAATAGTCACAGTCTCCTTGACCCGGTAGTCGCAGAACAGGGTTTCCGTCCCGGCCATCGTGCCCAGTTCGAAGAACTTGTTGCCCGCGGAACCACCGGCGCAGACATCAAAGAACTGACAGGTTTTGCTGCATGCGCTGTAGCCGTCGATGATGTCGCCCATGTAGCGGGCGAACATCGGATTGGCGAACGCATCGAGGATGGCGTTGTCGTGCACATTGCCGAAGATGAACTTCGTGCCGTCGCCCATATCCATGTCGTGAAGTTCCGGCGAGAAAGTTGAGAACCCGCCATCATGGCCCACAGTGATGATGCGGAACGGAGCGGTTTGCTGAGTTTTCATCAGACGCGGACGGGTGCCGCCCTTCTGGACGAACTTGTCGTACTCACGGACTTCGCGGATGTTCAGGCGTCCGGCCGCATGGCGCCTGTAGCACTCGCGCATGAACTCGCGGAACAGATGGCGGGTGCCGACATCGTTGTCCATCGTGGTGTCTTCGTGGTTGCCCTCGAACTCTTCCACGTTGAACCCGACACTGGTCATCCCGGAGCCATTCAGCGACTCGAAGTAGTCGAGCGCGGCTTCGTAGTCGTAGAGGAACTCTTTGGTCACCACGGAGATGACGTGGAACGGCACGCCGTTGCGATTGAGGCATTCGACGCCCTTCATGACGGACTTGTGGGTACCCTTGCCACCGCGTGTCTTGCGGTTGGCATCATGAATGTGCTCCGGGCCATCGATGCTGACGCCCATGCGAGTGTTCATACCGTTGAAGATGTCGCACCACTCGTCGTTCACAAGCACGGCGTTGGACTGGAAGTTGTGCGTGACCACTACATCCTTGCAGTGCTTCTGCACCAGGGCATCGGCTTCGCGGTACCAATCCTTGGGCATCACCAGCGGTTCGCCGGCGTGCCAGACAATCGAAAACTTCTTGGCGACGAGCCCGGATTCCATCGTGCGCACCAGCGCCTTCTCAACGGTCTCCATCGGCATCTTGGCCTTGTTGGTCCGGCCGGGAAGATAGCAATAGGCACAATCGAGATTGCAGAAGGGCGTAGGCTGAAGGATCAGCAGGCTCACCGGGCCGACACTATGCGGCGGCGGACGCTTGGAAGGCTTGCCTTCAGGTGAGGCACCCGCGGGAAGCGTTGTCTGGCTGGTCATCGCTCATTCTCTCCTCTTGGCGCGCAGTTATCATGTTGCGCAATTGGCCTTCCAATCGCCGCGCACCACACAGTCATGATCAAAATCTTGGACGAGGTGGCCGACCCCATCGGGGCCGGCCGTTAACTCGTCACGGGTTGGGGAACCCGGCGATCAGTTCCACCAATCGCCCCAGTCGCCCCAGTCGCCCCAGTCGCCCCAGTCGGCCCAGTCGCCCCAGTCGACCCAGTCACCCCAGTCACCCCAGTCGACCCAGTCACCCCAATCGGCCCAATCACCCCAATCGGCCCAGTCGGTCCAGTCGGCCCAGTCACCCCAATCGGCCCAGTCACCCCAATCGGCCCAGTCGGCCCAGTCACCCCAATCGGCCCAGTCGGCCCAGTCACCCCAATCGGCCCAGTCACCCCAGTCAGCCCAATCGACCCAGTCACCCCAGTCGACCCAGTCACCCCAGTCAACCCAATCACCCCAGTCGACCCAGTCATACCACTGTGCGATTTCAGTTTCGTTGCCGGCTTGGGCCAGGTTGCCGATCAGGCTGGAAATGTCGCCGGCTTCGTGCGCGGTGACGATCTGCTCGATCGCGGTCATGGCGGTCATCTTGCCGTCGCCCGTGGAGGCCTGAGCCTCGACGTTGATGCCAATGGCAGCCGTCGCGATCGACAGCGAGATCCCGAGATAGGCGCACTGCTTGAGGTAGGCTGGCACGGAGAGTTTCTTCTCCTTCACCAGGCCCGAAAGGTTGGTAACGATACTTTTCTCAATCATCGGGTTTCCCCTGCGGTGTTGTTCGTCCCAGAAGCGGTCCAGAAGGTCTTCCGACAGTCGGGACCAGACCGCACCGCTATCTCACGTCTCGGATTGCCCCCGACAACGCACGTGAAGCGGACTTGCGTTGCACAGTATGGTTCAAACTGCGCGCCAAGACGAGATGAAAAGGTCAAAGGCGCATGTTTCTGCAAATCGTACATGCCCGTCACACGTCCGGTCGCAGACAAACTTACGCCCGCCGCAGGTAAAGCCGCGGCGGGCGTGAGCGTCATCACACTTGTGGGTTCGAGAACCCGGCGATCAGTTCCACCAATCACCCCAGTCGCCCCAGTCGCCCCAGTCGTACCACCCGGCGATATCAATCTCGGTGTCCGTGACGGACGCCGGGCGGATCAAATTGGCGATTTCGGCGGCGGCTTCAGTCGAGATGGCGGTCGCAGGGACTGCTACGCCCAGGTCGGTCGAAGCGTCGGCCTTGCTCTCAATGCCGACAGCGGCCAGAGCCAGCGACATAGAGATGCCGAGGTAAGCGCACTGCCGCAGGTAGCCCTGCAGCGAAAGTTTGTTGTCGCTCACCAAAGACGACAGATGTGTAACGATCTATTTTTCCTTAGTTTTCCCCCAGTAAATCGGGCCCCCAGCCCTAAACTGAGCCCAGATAAACCAAATGCGCGGCATGGAGGGAAGTGACTAATTTGACATTTCCGTTGCCAGATCAACGGGCGCCTTCGTGATTCAACAACCACTGTTTTCGTTCAATTCGCCCGCCATAACTGGTCAAAGACCCACCGGATTCGATGACCCGATGACACGGGATGACCACCGAAACTGGGTTGCTACCGTTGGCAGATTCGGCCGCACGTATGGCCTTGGGCCGACCGACGCTCTGAGCGAGTGCGCGGTAGGTCGTGGTCTCTCCGCAGGTATCCGGCGCAGTTCGGACCAGACCGTTTGCTGAAACTCTGTCCCGCGCGGCCTGGCCGGCAGCGCGTCAAGCGCACGCAAGTCGCCGCGAAAATAGGCCGCGAGCCCTTCCGAGATACCGGTTTCGTCCCTTCGCACTGGCGGCAGGCCTTCGGGGTAGTGCCGTGAACCATTGATGGCGTTGCCGGTCGTCTTCGAACTCCAGAAATTCCAGCGCACCATCGGCAATCACCATCACCATGGTTCCGATCAGGTAATCCAGTCTGGTTGTGAAGCGAACCGTCATTGCGCTGCCATAGCTTCGCTGCCGCTTTCGCTGGTCAGGGCAACAAAAACGTCCTCCAGATCACCCTCGGTCGTCGAGAGGTCGGCAATTGTGAGGCCGGCCAGGCGGACCCGTGCGAGAACATCTTCAAGCTGTGCTTCGCTGGCCCTGTAGCGGATTTGAAGACGCCCGCCGACCGTGACCCAGCAATCCAGTCCGACCAAAGCCTCGGGGACTTCGGTCAGGTGTGTGTCGGTACGCAGCGTCAATGTCTTGTGGTCGAGCCGTTTCTTGAGCCCTTCGGTCGTGTCACGTGCGACGACCTCCCCGTGATTGATGATGGCGATCTCGTCGCAGAAACGTTCGGCCTCTTCCAGGTAATGCGTCGTCAGCAGGATCGTCACGCCTTCGTCGTTGAGCCGACGGATATAACTCCAGAAACTACGACGCAGCTCAACATCAACACCGGCTGTGGGTTCGTCGAGGACAATCACCGGCGGATTGTGAACCATCGCCTTGGCGACCAGAAGCCGCCGCCGCATACCTCCCGAGAGACTGCGCGTATAAGCGTCCGCCTTGTCAGTGAGACCCACCGCTTCGAGGATTTCGTCCGTGCGCCGGTCGCGTTTGCGTACACCGTAGAGCCCGGCCTGGAGTTCCAGCGCTTCCCGCGGTGAAAAGAAGGGATCGATGTTGAGTTCCTGGGGCACCACACCAATGGCGCGCTTGGCTTCGCGCGAATGGCTGTCGGTATCCCAGTCCCAGATTGCGGCACTACCGCCGGACTTGATCACCAGGCCCGCCAGAATGTTGATGAGGGTCGACTTTCCCGCGCCATTCGGCCCGAGCAGGCCGAAAAACGCTCCACGCCGAACATCAAGATCGATGCCCTTGAGCGCCTCCTTGGCGCTGGCGCCCTTGCCATAGGTTTTTCTGAGAGCGCGGATGTCGATGGCGAGGTCTGGTGTCATGGGCCGGTTATACACGACCGAGGCAGTGGCAAAAGAGAGCCAAGGGAAGATTGCATGCGGTGCGCCGATTCGTATGATCGCGCTAACAGGAGTCATGCCATGCCCATCGATCCGCCCGAGGTCATCGAAACCGACAGCCCCAAGGTCCATTGCGACGGTGATGGCGGTGCACTGGGTCATCCGCGCGTCTATTACGACCTGCATGCCCACGGCGCCGTCGACTGCGGCTATTGCGACCGGCGCTTCGTCTGGACCGGATTCAAAGACACACCTGCGGAAAACTCGTCGGCTGCCTGAAATTCGCGGCTTTGAATCGGTGCAGCGCCTGCAGCAATCGTTCTAAGCTGCGGCCATGGCCGATGCACCCAAACATGTCTATCTGATCGACGGCTCCGGATTCATCTTCCGGGCCTTCCATGCCCTGCCACCGATGACGCGTGCCGACGGAACGCCGGTCAACGCGGTGATGGGCTTCTGCAACATGATCATCAAGCTGCTGGACGGCACCGACGCGGATCACATCGCCTGCGTGTTCGACTACAGCTCGAAGACCTTCCGCAACGATCTTTTTGATCAGTACAAGGCACACCGGCCGCCGCCGCCCGAAGAACTGGTGCCGCAGTTCCCGCTAATCCGCGAGGCAGCGCTGGCGTTCAACCTGCCCGTCATTGAAATGGAAGGTTACGAGGCCGACGACATCATCGCGACCTACACACGCATGGCGACCGAAGCAGGAGCCGAGGTCACCATCGTGTCGTCCGACAAGGACCTGATGCAGCTCATCGGTGAAAAGGTGATGATGCTGGACGGCCTGAAAACCAAGGAGATTCGCGAGGGCGAGGTCTTCGACAAGTTCGGTGTGACACCCGACAAGGTGATCGAGGTGCAGGCCCTGGCGGGCGATTCCGTCGACAACGTCCCCGGCGTACCCGGAATCGGCGTCAAAACAGCGGCACAACTGATCAACGAGTACGGCGACCTCGAAACGTTGTTGGAACGCGCCGAGGAGATTAAACAGCCCAAGCGCCGCGAGAACCTCATCAACCATGCCGAAGACGCCCGCATCTCCAAGAAGCTGGTGACCCTTGAACAGCACGTTCCGCTGGAAGAGGGACTCGAAACCTTGGTGCGGCGCGAACCGGAAGCCGATTCGTTGCTGGGTTTCCTGCAGTCTCAGGATTTCCGCACCGTCACTGCTCGTGCCGAAGCCTGGCTTGGACAGCGATCGGTGGACGGGCCCGCGGATGCACCAGCCGCTGAGGTCGAACAAGCCGGTTACGAGCTCGTACAGGAGCTGGCGGATCTCGAGCGGTGGATTGCCGATGCAGCCCGTGTCGGCGTGGTCGCCGTCGACACTGAAACCACCAGCGTCGACGAGATGACGGCCGAACTGGTCGGTGTCTCGTTGTCGACCCACCCAGGCAACGGCTGCTACATCCCACTAGCGCACAAGGCCAGCGACGCCTTCTCAGAAACGCCCAAGCAGATTGCGATGGATCAGGCCCTTGCGGCGCTGCGACCTCTACTGGCCGATCCCGCCGTGCTGAAAGTAGGCCACAACATCAAGTATGACAGCGTGATCCTGTCTCGTGTGGGTGTGCCGGTGAGTCCTGTCGACGACACCATGCTGTTGTCCCACTGCCTGGAAGGCGGCAAGCACGACCAGAAGATGGACACGCTGGCGCAGCTTTACCTGGGGCACAGCACCATCCCGTACAAAGAGGTCGCAGGTTCCGGAAAATCACTGGTGACCTTTGATTATGTGACGCTCGGCCGGGCCCGTGACTATGCCGCTGAGGATGCCGATATCACCTTGCGTCTTTGGCGCGAGCTGAAGCCCCGCCTGTCTCCAGAGCGCGTCACGACAATCTACGAGACGGTCGAACGCCCACTCATTCCTGTGATTGCCGAGATGGAGCAGAACGGCGTCAAGGTCGACCGGATCGAGCTCGAGCGTATGTCGGGTGAGTTCGGCCACCGGATTCAGGCTCTGGAGAAGGAGATTCACTCCCTCGCCGGGCATCCCTTCACCATTGGCTCACCCAAGCAACTCGGAGAGGTGCTGTTCGACGAGATGGGAATCGAAGGCGGCAAGAAGGGCAAGTCTGGATCCTATGGGACGGGTGCCGACGTCCTGGAAGGATTGGCGGCCCAGGGTCACGCGCTGCCGCGCAAGGTTCTGGACTGGCGTCAGCTCGCCAAGCTCAAGAGCACCTACACCGACACTTTGATTGAACAGATCAATCCGGAAACCGGACGCGTCCACACCTCGTTCGCCATGGCGGCGGCATCGACGGGCCGGCTCGCGTCGTCAGATCCCAATCTCCAGAACATCCCGATAAGGACAGCCGAAGGCCGGCGCATCCGTGACGCCTTCGTCGCGGAGAAGGGCAATGTTCTGCTCTCTGCCGACTACTCCCAGATCGAACTTCGCCTTCTGGCGCACGTCGCGGGTATCGACACACTCAAGCAGGCGTTCCACGACGGTCTCGACATTCACGCCATGACCGCAAGCCAGGTGTTTTCAGTTCCGCTCGACGACATGGATGCAGAGACCAGACGCAAGGCCAAGGCGATCAACTTCGGCATCATCTATGGCATCAGTGCCTTCGGCCTCGCCAATCAGCTTTCGATCGGGCGCGATGAGGCCCGTGACTACATCGAAGCCTATTTCGAGCGCTATCCCGGCATCCGCGACTACATGGATCGGACCAAAAAAACGGCCAAAGAGGTCGGCTACGTCGAGACCCTTTTCGGCCGCAAGTGCCATGTCACCGGGATCAACGACCGCAACCCATCGACGCGCGGATTCTACGAACGTGCCGCCATCAACGCCCCGCTCCAAGGCTCAGCCGCCGACATAATCAAGCGTGCGATGATCAGGGTTCCCGGCGTTTTGAAAGAAGCCGGGCTCGAGGACAGCCTGATGTTGCTGCAGGTTCACGACGAACTGCTGTTCGAAGTCCCCGAAGACAAGGCCGATGCCACAGCGGCCTGCGTCAAGGAGGTTATGGAGGGGGCAGCCACCCTCTCGGTCCCGCTGACGGTGGAGACCGGTGCCGGCCACAACTGGAACGAGGCGCACTAGTGGAGCCCAAACACAGCTCCCGATTTCTCTGGATTTATGGACGTTTCCGTCCCACATTCTCCTGGTCGGACGGACGGTTTGGTCTGTCGCTTTTACGCAGCTGTGAGCACCATGCGCACTTGGCCGGTTTGAATCTGGCAGCCCTTTCCCAACCTTCCGATTTCTAGCAACGACCCGTGACGGGTTTTCCGTCATGGACCAAGGAGACGCGAGTTCCCATGCAGACGGGTACCATCAAGTGGTTCAATGCCACCAAAGGCTACGGCTTTATCGCCCCGGATCAGGGCGGCAAGGACGTGTTCGTTCACATCAGCGCCGTTGAGCGCGCAGGGCTCGGCGCTCTGCAGGAAGGCCAGAAGGTCAACTTCGAGGTCGTCCCGGGCCGTGATGGCCGCAGTGCCGCCGACAACATCTCGCTGGCCTGATCCAAGACCAGCTTCGCCCCCTGCATGGGGACGGAGTGTTGAGAAAAGCCGGTTCCTTTGGGGACCGGCTTTTTCTTTGAATGGGTGTTACTCCTTGAATTGACCGTGGCGCCATTTCAGCGCTGCACCCAGACCATCCTTTTTTGTGATCTCCTCAAACGCCGTACCGCTTTCGGTTGTCGCCGCATACATCGGTGCTAGGACATCCACACCATTGCGCAAGGCCGTGACGAAGCCGCCGGCTTCAAGACCGCGGCGTAGTGCCAGTTTGGTTCCCGTCAACGCCTCGGGGTCGATCAGGGCCAGACGCTCGGCATACTTCGCTGTCGCCTCTTCAAGATTGTCGTCAGGAACGACACGGTTCACCATGCCGCACTCCAGCGCCGTTTGCGCGTCGATCAGATCGCCAAAGTAGAGCATCTCGCGGGCACGTTTGTGACCAACCACGAAGGGCATGATCATGGCTGGACCGGCATCGGAGAACCGAATCTCAGGCTCGCCGAACTTCGCGCTTTCGCCGCAGATCGTGAGGTCACAGAACATCGCAAGTTCGCAGCCACCGCCGACGGCATAGCCCTTGACCGAGGCGATCACCGGCTTGGCAATCTCAAGTGGCTTCATCTCGAAGGTCAGACAACGATGAAGATACTCGCGCCAGACATAGGGGTCGCTCTTCCAGCTATCGTCCCCGCCGTCTTCTCCGCTGATGTCATAGCCGGGGCAGAATGCCCTGCCCGCACCGCGCACCACCACGACACGGCTTTCAGGGTCAGCGTCAGCCTTGTCCATCGTTTCGACAAAGGCCACGCGCAGAGCGTCGTTGATGGCGTTGAGCTTGTCGGGCCGGTTCAGCGTGACATAGCTGACAGGTCCCTGCCGTTCGAGAAGCACGCAATCGTTGGACATGAAAAGGTCTCCGCCGTGGGTTCAAAGAACAGCGGAGACCTTATCGCAATTCGTTGAGGATCGAAGCGTCAGGCCGCCTGACGGGGCCCCGCTTCGCGTACCGGCTGCTCAACGTAATCATTGAAGATCTCGAAATTCTTGTGGAACCGGCCGCACAGATCGCGGGCCTGATCGTCATAGGCACCCTTGTCCGACCAGGTCGAGCGCGGATTAAGCACATCGTCGGGCACATCCGGGCAGGATTCCGGAACCAGGACACCGAAGTTGTCGTCCTGCCGGAAGCTCGATTTCGCGAGGCTCCCATCAAGCGCAGCGTTCAACAGCGCACGAGTGTGACGGATCGACATCCGCTCGCCTACGCCATAGGTGCCGCCCGACCAGCCGGTGTTCACCAGCCAGCAATCAGAGCCGTGCTTGTTGATCTTGTCTGCCAACATCTGGGCATAGACCGAAGGATGACGTGGCATGAACGGCGCGCCGAAACAGGTCGAGAAGGTCGCCTGTGGCTCGTTGCCCAGGCCCTTCTCCGTGCCCGCAACCTTGGCCGTATAGCCGGAAAGGAAGTGATACATCGCCTGCTCGGCGTTGAGCTTGGAGATTGGTGGCAGAACGCCAAAGGCATCGGCCGTCAGCATGACGACGTTGCCCGGATGTCCGGCATGTCCTGTCGGCGACGCATTCGGAATGAAGTCGAGAGGATAGGCCGCGCGTGTGTTCTCGGTGTAGCGGTTGTCGTCGAGGTTGAGACGCCCCGTATCGGGGTCCATCACGACATTTTCGAGCACGGTGCCAAACCGTTGTGTCGTGGCATAGATTTCCGGCTCAGCTTCAGCCGACAGACGGATGACCTTAGCGTAACAACCCCCTTCAAAGTTGAAGAGACCGTTTTCGCTCCAGCCATGCTCGTCATCACCAATCAGCATACGATGGGGGTCGGCCGAAAGCGTGGTCTTGCCGGTTCCAGACAGGCCGAAGAACACGGCCGAGTCACCGGCTTCACCGACATTCACCGAACAATGCATCGGAAGGACGTCACGCGGCGGTAGTAGGAAATTTAGGATCGAGAACACCGACTTTTTGATCTCGCCGGCATAGGACGTCCCGGCGATCAGGACGACACGTTCGGTGAAGTCCATGGTGATCACGGTCTGCGAACGGCTGCCATCGATCTCAGGATCAGCGAGGAATCCAGGCGCCTGAATGATGGTGAAATCCGGCGCAAAATCATGCCGGTCATCCTTCGGCGGTACAATCAGCAGATGGCTGGCGAAGAGATTGTGCCATGCCTGCTCGGTGACCACGCGGACCTTCACGCGAAAGTCGGGGTCGGCGCCACCATACAGGTCCTGCACATAAGCATCACGACCCTGGTAGTAGGCCAGCATGCGGCGTTTCAGCGTCTGAAAATGTCCGGGGTCCATGGTCACATTGACCTTGCCCCAGTTCACCGTGTCTTCGGTCACGCGGTCGCGGACAATGAACTTGTCGTTCGCTGAGCGGCCTGTGTGATGCCCCGTGAGCACCACCAACGGGCCGTCTGCCGCGAGATCGCCCTCTCCGTTCAGGATCGCATGTTCGTAAAGAGCCGGTGTGCCGAGATTCCAGTGCTCGTCACCCAGATTGGAAAACCCGTGCGTTTCCAGTCCCACAGTGCTGTGAACTGGTCCATGGATTGCCATGTCTGCTTCGACCTCCCGGTCGCATTAGTTGTGCGGGCGGATTTGCTCCGACCCGCCGCGGAATTGGACGATTCAAAGCCGATGGATCACGGCAAGGCAAGGCCGGAATCAGGCTCAACCCGGGATTCATCCAGAATTTCTGCGAATCTGTCTGACAACTTCGGTGATGCTTTCACGAAGTCCTTCAATCGATGACAAACGCGCCGCGAACATGATGCGAACAGGGTGGTGTCCTTGGATCAAGTTCATGCCGTCGGCGTCGATCCCAACGATCACCGCGTCCGAGTCCCCGCCTGCCATCAGACACACAGCATCGGCATGATCGGCATGCATGTGGTCGATCGCGCTGGGCGCCAGAGCATCCAGTTCATCAGCGAGCGCTGTCGGCACAAGCAGATCATCAGGGGCAAACTGATCAATCTTTCCGAACCCAGCCACCTGATGCGCATGCTCGACGGACAGGCGATAGAACCGGAAATCAGCCATATCAAGCAGCATTGCCGCATCAGGATGGCGAGCAAGATACCGGCGCCGGACCTCATCGGCAGAGCACGGCGCGAGACGTCCGGAAACGCTTAACCGTTCGCCCATCAGGCGGGATGCACTATCGCAGCTGCCGTCGAGCAACAGCGACACCCGACCGTCCACCTTCACATTGCGCGTGTGAACCGCAAGGTCGGACAGCAGCAGAATTGGTGCGCCCCGGCTGTCGGTGGCACAGCCGACAAGGCTGGCGAAAGGCGCCCCGTCCGGCGTGAGCGTAGCCAGTGTCCCGAAGCGCTGCTCCCGCAACAAACGGCGCGCGCCCGCAATTGGTCCCGGTTCCGTCATAGTCTTGCCTTGGTCTGGATCAACATAGGCTTGGGGCGCCGATCATGATCACGTTCTGCGCCACTTCCAACTCTGCCAGCAGGAGCGCTATACTGATGCTTGCCACACAAACCACCATTTCGCGCGCGAGTTATGTTCCCGTGAGTCAAACCATTGCACTTGTCGACGACGACCAGAACATCCTGACCTCGGTCTCCATGGCACTGGAAGCGGAAGGCTACAAGGTCCGTTGTTTCTCCGACAGCGTCGAAGCGCTGCGGGAAGTTGCCGAGACCCCCCCCGATCTGGCCGTTCTGGATATCAAGATGCCCAAGATGGACGGTATGGAACTGCTCACACGGCTGCGCCGCGAGCAGGATTTACCGGTGATTTTTCTGACCTCGCTGACCGATGAGACCGATGAGGCTCTTGGCCTGCGCATGGGAGCCGATGATTACATCACCAAGCCCTTCTCTCTGCGCCTCCTGACCGAACGCATTCGGGCTGTCTTGCGCCGCATGGAGCTTGCCTCCGGCATGCGTGACGAGGACGACGAGGATGAACCGCCGATGGTCCGCGGTAGTCTCGCCATGGACCCGGCGCGCCACCGCTGCACCTGGCACGGGGACAACGTAATACTGACCGTGACCGAGTTCCTGATCCTCAAGTCTCTTGCCCTGCGTCCGGGCCATGTGAAGAGCCGCGACCAGCTTCTCGACGCGGCCTATGACGAGAACATCTATGTCGATGACCGCACGATCGACAGCCACATCAAACGCATTCGTCGCAAGTTCCGCGCGGTCGACGACGGCTTTGCCCAGATCGAGACTCTATATGGCGCCGGCTATCGGTATAAGGAGGCGTGAGCCTCGTCTGACCGGCTTTCAGGGGGCCGCAAAGGATGACGGGCGCACGAACAGCGACAGCCGGCCGGAAGATGCCGAGGCTGATGCGCTCGATCGCCGTCCGACGCAGACTCTCACGCGCAAGCTTCTTGCCATCAACCTCGTGCCGCTCGCCTTGTTCCTGGCCGGTCTGCTCTATCTCGACAACTATCGTGAAGGTCTGATCGCAGCAAAGATCGATTCCTTGTCGACTCACGGTCAGGTGATTGCGGGCGCGCTCGGTGAAACCGTCGTTGCCGTCGGTCTCGACGACGCAACCCAGCCGCCCATCACCCACATCATGGGAACCCAGGCACGATCACTCATCCGACGTGTTGTGGTTGCCGGCGGCACCCGCGCCAGATTGTTCCAGGCAACAGGTGAATTGATTGCCGACAGCCGCGAATTGATCGGCGTCGGCGGGCTTGTGCAGTCCGAGATTCTTCCGCCACCCGGAGACGAGGCCGGCGTCGAGGGATGGTTGCGCAAGGTCGACCTTATGGTCCTGGGGATTGTACCCGTTTTCAGTGCCTATGAACCCTACATTGAACGGGCTGATCAGAAAGCCGATCACTATTCAGAACTGAGTCAGGCCCTGGTCGGTGAGATCGACCATGCCTTGCGGGATGCCGGGCGCGATGGCCTTATGCTCACGGTCGCCGTTCCCGTCAGCCACTACCGCCAGGTCCAGGGTGTCCTACTCCTGTCATCGAATCTCGACGATGTGGAAGCGGAACTGCGCGCTGTCCGCAGCGATATTCTGGTTCTTGCCCTGATCGCCTTTGTCGCCACTGTTCTGCTGTCGCTCTATCTCGCCAGCACCATCGCGCGACCCATTCGGCGGCTGGCCGAAGCCGCCGATGACGTGCGATTCGGTTATGGTGAAGCAGAATCAATTCCCGACTTCGGTGCACGGGGCGACGAGATCGGCGAACTCTCACGAGCCCTGATCGACATGACCCATGCCCTGGAACAGCGCATGACCGCGACCGAGCAGTTTGCCGCCGATGTAGCTCACGAAATCAAGAATCCGCTTTCCTCACTCAAGAGCGCGGTTGAGACGCTTCCGAAGATCGAGGACGAGGATCGGCGCAAGACGCTGATGCGCATTGCAACGGACGATCTGCGCCGTATCGACCGGCTGATCACCGATATCTCCGATGCCTCACGCTTGGATGCCGAATTGAGCCGCGCAACGACCGAACCTGTCGACCTCGGTCAATTGCTTGAGGCGCTCGCAACCGTGCTGCGCACCACCTGGGGCGAAGACGGGCCCTTTCTGGAGCTGGGCCCCGAACTGGATCGCGAGGAGGTCGCGGGACGCTTCATGGTACAGGGTGTCGAGGACAGGCTGGTACAGGTCATCCGCAACCTGTTGACGAACGCCCGGTCATTCAGTCCGGAAGACGGCACTGTGACGATCACATGCACCGCCAGTGAACGCTGGATTGACGTCAGGATTTCCGACCAGGGTCCCGGTATCACGAAAGGCAAGGAAGACGAGATCTTTAAACGCTTCTACAGCGACCGTCCGAGCAGCGAGAAGTTCGGAACACATTCCGGACTGGGCCTGAGTATCTCTCGTCAGATCATCGAGGCGCACGGTGGCACGTTGAAGGCCTCAAACCTCGGCGACGATCCCGATGCGCCCGAAGGCGCCTGCTTTAGGATCCGCCTGCCCGCCCGGCGCGGTGCGTAATGGCACAGCGAACTGCATCCGCCCTCACCACACTGATCTCGCTGTTGTAGGCTTTGCCGACTGATGCCGACTCGCCCGTTCTGGACAAGCCTGCTGACTGCACCGTCGGCGAAGACTTCTTCATCCAGAACTTCTTCGACCACGATCCAGGGGCCCGGGGCGGTCGACTTCATGTGCGGTCCCCTCGTCTATGACACCCACGGTGGCACAGACATCAGGTTGCTCTCGATCGAACAGATGGAGGCTGGTGTGCCGGTCCTGGCTGCCACATCAGACGAAGTCGTCGGCATTCGCGACTCGATGGATGATGTCAGGGTCAGCACGATCGGGCGGGATTCTCTGGACGGACGCGATGCGGGGAATGGCGTGCGAATCAACCACGGTGACGGCTGGGCGACACAGTACGCCCACATTATGAAGGGGAGCGTGCGTGTTAACGTCGGTGAGCGAGTCGAGACAGGGCAGGCTCTCGGCTTTGTCGGCATGTCCGGAAATGCGGACTTTCCGCATCTTCACCTTTCTGTCAGCTACGAAGATCAGAAGCTCGACCCCTACGTGGGTGTGACAGACGACTACGCATGCGGAGAAAGCGTCTCGCCAGTTTGGAGCACCCAGTCACTCAACCGGCTGCCCTACCTATCCGGCGGCGGCCTTCAGGCGGGATTTGCAGCGGGAAAGTCAAAGACGGAGACTACGCGGAATTCCTACTGACTGAAAATGCACCGGCCCTGGTGTTTTGGGTGGAGTTCTTCGGCGTTCTGGAAGGCGACGAGATCAACCTGAAACTCAGTTTCCCTGCAGACCTCGACAAAACGACCAACGTGGTGACGCTGAAACGCGACCGGGCAACGCAGTTTCTCTTTGCCGGCCGCCGCTCGTCGGACCCCGGATGGCCGACCGGTCACTATTCCCGGGTCGCGCAACTCTTGCGACCATCGGGGAGCGAGATGATCGTGGTCGACACGATCACGGCAACCATCGAGCTCCCCTGAAGGCGTAAGGTCAGCGCCAGCGACGCAGGCCGCGCCAGCCGGTCACTGCCCGGCTGGAACGCACCGTCTCGCGGTGCAGAATGTAGAGACCACTGGCGACCAGGACCGCTGAGCCGGCAACCAGGCTCCAACTGGGAATCTCATGCCAGATCATCAAGCCCAGCAAAGCGCCCCAAACCAGTGCCGTGTAGTCGAACGGTGCCAGCATCGAGGGCTGAGCACGGCGATAAGCTTCGACGCCGAGATACTGGCCGACCGTGCTCGCAAGCCCAATGCTGATCAGGAACACAAGATCCTCAAGGCTGGGGATGACCCAGGTGTCGAACGCAACAACACCGGCCGCCATGATCAGAAGGACGTAGAAGTTGACCCAGGCCAGGATCACAGCTGTCGGAGTCTTCATAGCCAGTTTTCGTGTCGAGATGGCTGCGAGTGCGTAGAGAACGGCAGAGCCCAGCGCCCACAGAGCCGCAGGCTGAAACACACCGGCACCCGGTCGCATGATGATCACAACGCCAATCAGCCCGGCCACGACTGCTGCCCAGCGACGGGCGCCCACCTTCTCGCGCAGCAAAGGTACGCTCAAGGCCGTGATGAACAGGGGGCCGGCAAACGACACCGCAATGGTTTCGGCCAAAGGCAAGAACTTGAGCGCCTGGATGAAGGTGACAAACGACATCGAGCCGAACACAACCCGCGACACCAGCCAGCCCTGTTGAACCTCACGCAGGCGACCCCAGGCAACAGAGCGCGACAGAAGAATGGCGATAAGCGGCAACGCTACAATGCTTCGGATCATGATGATTTGCGTGGCGTCGTAGACGTCAGCGATCCATTTCACCAAGGCATCCGAAAGGCCAAAGCACAGAATCGACAGCGAGATCAGGAAAATCGCGACCGCGGGCGACTCTGTTGATGACGAAGAGGGGGTGTTGGGCGGAGCCATGGTTGGCCCTATAACGGTTCCCTCGGCTGCGCAACCGTGCCTGAAGCGGCGATTCCAACTCAGGCCTTGTGCGCCTCGTGCAGGACGATGAGACCGCTGGTCACCAGGAGAGCCGCACCCGCAGCAGTGTACCAGTCGGGCGGCTGATCAAAGACGAACCAACTGATCAGGCCGATGTAAAGCAGCGCGACATAGTCGAAGGGTGCAACAATTGCTGTCGGCGCATGGGCATAGGCCTGTGCCGTAAGGGCCTGTGCCGTCATGGCGGTGACGCCCAGGCCGATCATCAGCATGAGATCGCCGCCATCCGGCGCGACCCATATGAAAGGCTGAAACGGTGCAAGAACAACAATGCTAAACAGCGCCGCCCATCCCACAATGGTCAGACTGGCATCTGTCTTTGCCATCTCGCGTGTTGCGACCATCGACAACGCATAGATGGCCGCTGCACCGAGGATCGCCAGGCCCCAGACCGAAAATCCTTCTGGCCCCGGACGCAAAAGTACAAGCACGCCGACAAATCCAAGACCCATGGCGAACCAGCCGATTGGGCTTAGCCGCTCCTTCAGGATCACCGTTCCCAGAAGCGCGATCATCAGTGGGGCGGTCAGGAACAACGCATAGGTATCGACAAGGGGAAGATGGGCCAGGCCGAGAAAATAGAGGCCGAAGCCAACAAGCCCGGAAAATCCCCGAAATGCGATGAGATCAGGCCGACGCGGACGAATCAGGTGTCTGCGCTTTGTCAGGGCCAGCAGCAATAAGGCTCCGCTGAAAATGATGGCCGCTCGAAAGAACTGAGACTGGAAGACTGGATAGCCGCCCGAAAGCGCCTTGATGCTGCTGTCATGGATCGCATAGACCAGCATCGCGGCGTTGGCATAGGCGATACCGAGGAC
The DNA here is from genome assembly GCA_002722885.1 of Rhodospirillaceae bacterium. Lineage (GTDB taxonomy): Bacteria > Pseudomonadota > Alphaproteobacteria > SP197 > SP197 > SP197. The sequence continues at coordinate 391,637 of PBNE01000006.1, read as the reverse complement.
CGGACGATCCTTCACCGGTCAGCTTCCGGCAAATCACACAACAACACGTTCAGATCCGCCTCTTCTGCAGGCGCGAACTATCGGATGCTCCCGGAGCGCGTGCAAGCGCACGCTGACCGAATCAAGATGTCTCGACTAATGAACGCTGACCGGATCAAGATTGTTCTGGCGCGCGGCCGCGAAGGCAACGTCCCGGGAACCAAGCACGGCAAGAAGCTGGCCTTCGGCAGAGTGGATGCCGTATCCCCGCATTTCTTCGGTGACGACCAAGGCTATGTAGGCAAGATTTGGCGTTCCCATGGCAGCGAATGCGTCTGCCGTAAGGCCGGTTTCACGAGCCTGTTCCGAACTGCTGTTCGACATGTCGAATCTCCTTCACCCGTCGGTGGCGTGAGGTGTGTCGTAATCTCTGCTCTCAGCGACTTTACCCGCTCGATTCCGACACATCGTAATCAAGCGACTTGATCTTGATCGTTCTGTGCCTGACCTCAGGTAGCGGACGTTCTAGATCGACATGAAGAAGGCCGCACTCGAGTGTCGCATCGACAACTTCCATACCTTCAGCCAACAGAAACGTCTTGACGAACTGCCGCGCGGCAATGCCGCGATGCAAGTATGTCTTGCTGTCACTGTCATCAACCTGCTTACCGCGAATAGCGAGCTGGTTGTCTTCGAGGGTCACAGAGAGGTCGTCCATCGAGAAGCCGGCAACCGCAAGCGTGATCCGCAGGCCGGACTTATCGATCTGTTCGATGTTGTAGGGGGGATAGCCGTCGTTCGATGCTTTCGCGATGCGATCGAGCATGCGTTCCACATGATCGAACCCCAATAGCATGGGGCTATCGAACGTTGTCATACGTGACATGTCCATTCTCCTCACACGAGCGAGCAGACAGTTTTTGGGCGCTGTTCGCCCTCACTCAGCCCGAAGGGCCTGATTGAGTCGACGATCAAACGCACTGGCCCACAATGGCGCCAGCACTCACGATGTGGGGGGATTGTTACACGATTTCAAGTACTTGATGAGATCTACAGCCGTAAATTGTCAGACAGAAACATAATCAAGCGTTGCCGAGCCAAGGCTGCCGCATCGCTGTCGCCGCCGGCATCAGCGCCACGACGACCACAGGTCTCCAGCATCTCAGCGAGATTCTCGCCAGTGGCCTCCAACCTGCTGGTCGTCTCCAGGAACGATCCGTCGGCCTGTTCCTCAATCAGACAATCGCCGCGAATCATGCCGGTGACCGCCACCCAGCCCAGCACCGAAAGCGCAGGATGATCGAACGCGTGCCGCACCAGGTATAGTGAGCAACATGAGCGGTAAAAGGCTGGCCACCCGCAGCACGACGCACACCCTCAATGGCCAAGTAGACCGCAGCAATCCCACCCTTGGAAAAGCCGAGGACAGCGATCTTGTTCGGATCAATCCTGGGATCTTAGGCAAGGACATCACACGCCGCAAAGGCATCCAGGATCATAGCCGAAGCACTGACTCTGGTCTGGTCATCAACGGTCCGATAGACACCGCGCGGCGAGAAGCTGTCGACCACAAGCACGACAACGCCCTCCCACATCAACAACTCAGCGTAGGCCCAGTCGATAGCACCCCTCCCCGAGGCACTATGCAGCATCACAACGGCCGGCCAAGGAGGCCGAGTATCAGGAACGATCAGACGACCCGACAACCGCACGTCCGGTAACTGCTCTCCCGAGAATAGTCCATCGATAAAGCGCGGACTGGCGCTGTCGAACTACACGGCCTCGTTATCGGGCGCCGCAACCGAACATGCCGCCAGAAGCAGGAAAACAAGACCAGAGATGAGACACCGGATCAGCGGCAAAGAGTTGCTGCGTGATGGGCAAAATGATCAGCCATGAAGCTCTGCACAAACCAGTAGCTGTGGTCGTAGCCTTCCTGCATGCGGAGTTCGAGGGGCTGTCCCGCCGCATTGCACGCTGCCTGGAGTTTTTCTGGCAGCAGGTTCGGCAGAAACTCATCAACAGAGCCCTGATCAACCAGGATCGGCGGACAACGATGCCCCTGCTCGATCAGGTCGACCACATCGTTCCGGCGCCAAGCCTCACGATCCTCACCGAGATAGCCAGTCAGCGCGTTGACGCCAGGCTCACAGTTCATCAGCGAGTTCATCGGAGCAAACGCCGACACCGTTTTGAACATGCCAGGGTTCTTCAGGCTGAGGGACAACGCCCCGTGGCCTCCCATGGAATGACCCAACACACCCATTCTGTCGCCGTCGCCAGGAAAGGCGTTGAGGATCAGGCTGGGCAATTCCCGCGTGATGTAGCTCTCCATCCGATAGTGCCGGGACCACGGCTCGGCCGTGGCATCAAGGTAGAAGCCGGCGCCGGTGCCGAAAGCCCAGTCATCTTCCTCACCTGCGATTCCGGTGTCTCGCGGACTGGTATCGGGTGCCACGACCATGATGCCATGCTCGGCCGCGTAGCGCTGGGCGCCAGCCTTGATCGTAAAATTCTCTTCCGTACAGGTCAGGCCGGAAAGATAGAACAGCACCGGCACCCTGTCTGACTCTGCTACTGCGGGGCGGTATACCGCCAGTTGCATGGGCAGACCGATTTCGGCGGAATCATGACGATAAACGCCCTGCACGCCGCCGAAACACCGGTTCTCGGAAACCGCCTCAAACACAGCCACGATCAGAAGACCACGACGCTGCGGATCGATTCACCTTCATGCATCAGGTGGAAACCGTGGTTGATTTCCTCCAGGGGCATGGTGTGGGTGATCATGTCATCGATGTTAATCTTGCCGTCCATGTACCAGTCGACAATCTTTGGCACATCGGTCCGGCCTTTGGCGCCACCGAATGCCGTGCCGCGCCAAACGCGACCGGTCACAAGCTGGAACGGCCGGGTCGAGATCTCGGCACCCGCCGGCGCAACACCGATGATGACTGATTCGCCCCAACCCTTGTGAGCACACTCAAGCGCCTGACGCATGGTTGTGACGTTCCCGATGCATTCGAAGCTGTAGTCCGCACCACCCTTGGTCAGCTCGACCAGATGGCCCACAACATCGCCACCGATGTCCTTCGGGTTCACGAAATCAGTCATACCGAACTTCTTGCCCATGGCTTCACGGGCTGGGTTAAGGTCAACACCGACGATCATGTCGGCACCGGCCAGACGCAGGCCCTGAATAACATTGAGACCAATACCACCGAGACCAAACACCACGCAGTTGCTGCCGGGCTCCACCTTGGCGGTGTTGATCACCGCACCGATTCCCGTGGTCACGCCGCAACCGATGTAGCAGATCTTGTCGAACGGCGCGTCCTCACGGACCTTCGCCAGGGCGATTTCCGGAACCACGGTGTGGTTCGCAAAGGTCGACGTGCCCATGTAGTGGAAGATCTTTTCGCCACCGATGGAAAAGCGGCTCGAGCCGTCCGGCATCAGCCCCTGGCCCTGTGTCACGCGGATCGCCTGGCAAAGGTTTGTCTTGCCCGACGTACAGTACTCGCACTGACGGCATTCCGGCGTGTAGAGCGGAATGACGTGGTCACCCTTCTTGAGGCTGGTGACATTGGGGCCAACATCGACCACCACGCCGGCACCCTCGTGTCCCAGGATGGCAGGAAAGATCCCCTCCGGATCATCACCAGACAACGTAAACGCGTCGGTGTGGCAGATGCCGGTCGCCTTGACCTCCACCAGAACCTCACCTTCACGAGGTCCCTCAAGATCAACCTCCTCGATCGTCAGCGGTTCGCCCGCCTTGTGTGCAACGGCTGCGCACGTTTTCATGACATGCCCCTTCGACTTTAACGGCTCAAATGTTAATCACGCGGCATGGTGACGGCGCTCACAAATGAATTCAAGCGGGTGTGACGCGAAACACCCAATCTGCGCTTGCAGTATGAGCCGTCGCGGACCAGATTTCCCCACGAGCGATTATTCTCGGATCCGATTCTGGAGAAAACCATCTCGAAACGTTTGATCCTTGCCTCCACCCTTAGTGTCGCGATGGCCTCTCCTGCCCTGGCAGCAACCTGCGACGAGCAGCTTGTTCTGCTAGACGTACTGATGGCCACCGAAGGCGACGCCCTGGAGCCGGAAATCAACAACAGGATCATCTCGCTGCGCAACAAAGCCAACGATGCCAAAACTGCCGGTTACGAAGACGCCTGTCTTGAGAACGCCGAAGAAGCTCTTTCGCCCTTCAGTCAGTAAGCAACAGGGCTGTGGGGTGAATCAGTTTTTGCCCCAGAGCAATTTCGGCAGGCCACCGATGTCCGGGAGCACGACATCAAAGTAAGGCTCAAGTTCGGCAGCTGATGCTGCTCCTGTGCAGACGCCGATGGACGCACCGAAACCCGCAGCTTGGGCCATCAGGGCATCCGCAGCGGAATCGCCGACCATGGCTGCCTGGTGAGGGGCAATTCCAGCGGCTTCGCAGAAGGCCAGGCCCATACCCGGGCCCGGCTTTCCTCCATGTCCAGCATCTGCTCCGGTCACAAAGGTCATCATCCCGGTAATGCCGAGATGCTCGGCCGTCCAGGCTGCGCTCTCGGCGTCATCGTTGGTTGCGATGCCCAGCATGTAACCACGCTGCGTCAGAACACTGCACAGCACCGGGAGGTCGACAGTCGGCGCAACCTCTCCTGTCGCATGGCCTGCAAAGATCTTCAGCAATGTCTCATCCATATCAGCCGGAGCGGCTTCACCAAGTTCACCACACCAAACGTCAATGATCTCCTGGTTGGTCCCGCCAGCCAAGGCTGAATCAGCCACCAGAACACCGCGCGGGCGATCAAAACCCGTTGCCTCCAACATTCTGTCAGCGGCCTCGGGAACGCCAGCATCTGCCGCGATCCTGTCTGCCGCCTCGCAATAGGCCGGCATCCAGGTTTCAAAAAAATCGATCAGCGTGCCGTCCTTGTCGAACAGGAGGCCACGAATTCCATTCCAATCAACCAAGGCCAAACTCCCAGCAATCAATCCGCGCGGCCACCAAGCCTGTTTCTACACGCCGAGAAACTCGGCAAGCTCCGAGCGACGGCGATCTATCTCCACGCGCCAATCATCGCCCGACGACTGGTCTCGGCGCTGCCTCGCTAGGCACCATGCAAGCGAAACCGACATGGCGACAGCCATCCAATTGAGAAAATCTGCTGTATCCACATCCAGGACATCCGTGACCTGACGTCGCCAAAGGGCCAGTTCCTCAGAATCCAAACCGGTTTCAACTGCGAAGTAAGCGGCATCCCACAATGGTGAGCTCAGTGCTGCATATTCCCAATCGACAAGAAACACGCATTCTCCGGTGTCGATGAGGTTCTGAGGCACAAGGTCAACATGACAAGGAACCAAAGTACGATTGTCGAGGCAAGCAACACCCTCCAGTGATTGGACACGGGACCAAAGGTGACCAAACGCCCCCGCGGCTGATGGATCGTCGATACCTGCGTCATCGAGGTAGAGCTTCACCTTCGCCCAGGGATCCATCAGGCCACCAAACCCCGAGCACGACTGCAAGCGAGCCAGCTGGCAGACCAGGCGTCGCATCAGCTCCGCCGTCAACGGACGCACCCCTTCATCAAGCCGCCGACCCTCGACATACCGTGTCACGAGGACACCATCTTGCGGGTCACTCAACAGAATTTGCGGGCCGAATCCTTCACTCGAGGCAATGGCTGCATGTCTGTGCTCCTTTGCCCGATCGACAAAGCCCACGGTCTCGGAACCGTCAAGCCGCACAACAATTTGACCGGCTCCCATACCCACGAGCCATGTCTGATTGCCCGTTCCATGCAACTTCTGGCAGGATACATTGTCAGAAAGATCAAGCGTCCGTAAGACCTGTCGAAGCTGTCGGTTCACAGAGGCTCGAGCCTTGCCGCCGAAGCCGCGAGGCCGGACACTGGCCATCCATCAACTCTGATCACGTCATGCTCTCCACACTCCTGCGCGATATGCAGGCCTGCCAGGTCTGTGCCGCTGATCTGCCTCTGGGTCCGCGGCCGGTCTTGCGCGCCAGTAAGACGGCGCGCGTGTTGATCATCGGCCAGGCACCGGGAACAAAGGTCCATGCCAGTGGCAAACCGTGGGACGATCGAAGCGGCGACAGATTGCGCAACTGGATGCAAATCGAGGCCGACACCTTCTACGACGAAAACCGCATTGCCATCATGCCCATGGGATTCTGTTATCCCGGAGTCGATCCATGTGGTGGCGATCTTCCGCCCCATCCGGAATGTGCCCCTCTCTGGCATCAGAGCCTGCTCGACCACATGCCCCGTATCGGTCTTGCGCTCATCATCGGAAGTTGCGCGCAAGCGCACTATCTGAAAGGCATGCGCAGAAAAACAATGACCGCAACCGTCGCCACGTGGCGGGATTATCCCGATAGATTGATTCCTCTGCCGCATCCCTCCTGGCGAAACACGGCGTGGCTCGGGCGTAATCCATGGTTCGAAACGAATCTCCTGCCGGATCTTCGAGCACGCCTCCGCGCTCATCTCTGACGGATGGTCGTCAGACCTAAACGAGCGCCAACAACGCATACAGACCAAACCCTAGGATCACGACGCCGGAAATCGCACTCATCCAGCGCAACCCCTTGTTGGTGAACTTTTGCCGGAAGACTGACGCGATGCTGACCAGCAGAAACCACCACCCGGCCGCGCCGACGAAGACACCAAAAATCACAGTCCACGAGTTAAGGAGCCCATCGGTGTTCTCTGAGACCCTGAAGGCGGCGAAGATCGAGATGAAAGCAAGGATCGTGATTGGATTGACAATCGTCACGGCAAATGCCGATCCGAAGGAATGCAGAAGTGTAACGTGATCGACGGCCTGTCTCGCGGACTTCTCTTCTGCCTTTCGATTGTCTCGTTTGAGAATTGAGCGCGCACCCAAACCGAGAAGCACCAGACCGCCGACGGCCTGGACGGCAATCCTGTGGTCCAGGATCAGAACTTCGACTGCGGCCACCGAGAAAATTGCAAGGGCGCCAAAAACCGTGTCGCCCACGGCCGCGCCCAGCCCGGTTCCCAGCCCCACGATGCGGCCATCAACAAGAGTTCGCTGCACGCACAACACAGCGACCGGACCAACCGGCGCTGCCACGCAGAAACCCACGATCACACCTGTGATCAGCAGGGCAAAATCCATCTCGCGGCCCCGTACAAACCCAAAACAACGGCTGACGAGATGTACCTTCTGGCGGCGACACAAGCAAACGAACTGCCTGTGGACGGTTGTCCTAGATCAAAGCGCTGACGTCGTGGTCTCGTTCATGCTCGAACCAGACCACATCAGTAGCGACCCATGCCCATCCACGAAATTCTGGTCCACATGACCGACACAACCACGGACTCAAAAACACTGTCCGCCGCCATAGCTCTGGCACAGCATCACGATGCACGCCTTGTGGGTCTCTTCGCAAAGCCCTATCCGGTTGTCATCCTGATAAATCCGATGGGCGGAGCGGCACCCTGGTCGAAGTTCTACAGGAGACGCACGACAAGGCGTGCGAGTCATGTCGCAAGACCTTTGAGGCAGCGGCGCTCAAACAGGGTGTTATCCACGATTGGCATTCCGACGACGGCGATGCCGTGGAATGCCTCGCAAGGCACGCAAGCTACGTAGATCTTGTCGTGATGGCACAGCCCACGCCGGATGGCGCGGCTGCCGGTCTTCCCTCCGATCTTCCCGTCTTCGTCGCCATGAGTGCGGGTGGCCCTGTTCTTGCCATTCCTTTTGCCGGAGATGTCAGCATCGAGTTCCGCAAGGTGATGATGTGTTGGAATGACAGCCGGGAGGCCAGTCGGGCATTTCATGATTCCATCTCCCTCATCGGCGACAGCGCGAAAGTCGACGTCGTTTGCGTTGATCCGAGTCACGCGTCCGATCGTGACCCCGGCGCCGAAATGGCAGGACATCTTTCGCGCCATGGTTTTGAGACTGAAGCCCACAAAGTTGACTGCGAGGGTCTGAGCGTTGCTGACGCGCTTCTTGCTGCATCAGCTGACCTCGAAAGTGACCTCATAGTCATGGGAGCCTATGGCCACGCACGCCTACGCGAAGTTGTCTTGGGCGGCATCACACGTAGGGTCATGCAACAGATGCCCGTGCCGGTTCTGCTCACTCACTAGAACACTCGCGCCTGCTTTTTCAGCAGGGTCCTGAACGTGGCAGAACAACCGTGGCCACAGTTCCCTGTTCCAGCGCACTTTCGAGCACAAACGTTCCACCATGCAGTTCGACCCGTGCTCGGGTCAACGGCAGGCTGAGCCCGACGCCCTCAACACTGCAGCTACCGTGCTTTTCGATCCGCCCGAAACGTCACATAACACCCCCCGACCGGCAAGATTGATCAGGCTTCAGATCCCACCGCATCCGCCACCTTCGAGAATCCCTTCGCTTGAAGGGTGGCTTCCAGTCCGTCGAGAATGCCGGAAACAAGCGCGGGTCCCTCGAAAACCAAACCCGAATAAAGTTGCACCAGCGATGCTCCCGCAGCGATTTTGTTGAAAGCATCGTCAGCATTTGACACTCCTCCGACTCCAACGATCGGAAGTGCGCCATTCGTGGCTCGGTAGACCGATCGCACAAGTTCGGTCGACTTCTTCTCAAGCGGTTGCCCGGACAATCCTCCGGCCTCCTCTCGAAACGGACTCTTGAGGCTGTCAGGACGGCCGAGGGTAGTGTTCGAGATGGTAAGACCATCAAATCCACTGTCATGCGCCAACTCCGCAGCGGCGACGACATCTTCAACAGTAAGATCAGGCGCGAGTTTCAGAAGGAGTCGTGTCTTCGAAGAACCGCTCCCCAACTTCTCACGCGAGCGAACCATGGCGTCCAAAAGCGGACGAAGACTCTCCACCGCCTGAAGGTCCCTCAATCCCGGAGTGTTCGGGGACGAGACGTTGATCACAAAATAGTCGGCATAGTGAGCAAGTCTGTTGAACGCCGCCACGTAGTCAGCAACGGCGTCATCGGACGTCTTGTTTTTACCGATGTTCACGCCCAACAAGCCTGCAGACCTATCTCGTCTGCTGAGCCGCTGGGCGCTGGCGTCCATACCCTGATTGTTGAATCCCAGCCGGTTGATAACGGCCCTGTCTTCGATCAGGCGGAAGATTCTGGGCTTTGGGTTCCCGCTTTGCGGTTTGGGGGTAACAGTCCCTATCTCAACAAAACCGAAGCCCAGAGCAAGCATCCGATTCGGAACTCTCGCATCCTTGTCGAACCCGGCGGCTAATCCAATCGGGTTCGGAAACGACAATCCCAAACAGGAAGTCTTCAACAGTGGGCGATCAATACGTGCAGTGCGGCCTGCAAGGCCCAGTTCCAAGGCCCGGAGTGTGAGGTTGTGGGCTGCCTCCGGGTCGAGACAACGCAAAAGGGGGCCAACGATAGAATAGAGATCTGGCACGCATCACCGTGTCGGTTGCCGAAACTTTTCTACCGCATAGTAGAGACCGTGCACAGCATGGCTCGACCGTGCTAAGCACGCGAACTGTTTGATTCAGCCCAACCTTCAGGAAGCGTCATGGATCAGCTTACCTACCACGAAGGCACCTTCCACGAAGGCAACCCCATGATCATGGGACCGCTGGACCAGTCGTTCTGGTTTGCGACCATGATCTTTGACGGCGCCCGTGCCTTCGATGGTGTGATGCCCGATATCGAACGCCACATGGAGCGTTGCCTCAATTCGGCGCGTGTGATGGGCATGGAGCCGAAGGAATCGGCCGAGGACCTGATCGAACTCGCCGCGGACATGGCCCGCAAGTTTCCCAAGGACAAGCAGCTCTATATCCGCCCGACCTACTGGAGTGCCCAGAGCGACTCGCTCTGGGCCGTCGCCGACCTGACGAAGTTTCTGATGGTCCTCGAAGTCGCACCGATGGAAGAACCGACAGGGTTCTCGACAACGCTTTCGGAGCTGCGCCGGCCCGCGCCCGACATGGCACCCACACTGGCCAAGGCCTCATGTCTCTACCCCACGTCTGGGGACGCAGTTCGCCGTGCCCGAGAGCGTGGCTACGACAATGCCGTGATGCTCGACTTTGAAGGCAACGTCGCCGAGTTCGCAACTGCAAACATATTCATTGCCAAGGACGGCCAGGTACACACGCCGATCGCCAACAACACGTTTCTTGCCGGCATTACCCGCAAGCGTGTCATCGGCCTGATGCGCGATACCGGTCAAGACGTCGTCGAACGATCTCTGACCTATGATGATGTCACATCGGCTGATGAGGTCTTCTCGACCGGCAACTACAGCAAGGTCATTCCCTGCACGAAGGTCGATGATCGCGGCCTGCAGCCAGGCCCGCTCTACCGGAAGGCGCGGGATCTTTACTTTGACCACGCTCGCGACGCGGGTTTCAGACTCTGAGGCTTCAGATGAACGAACACCACGACATCAACAAGCGCTGGTGGAACGAGGTCACGCCCGTCCACACCACAAGCGAGTTCTATGATGTCGACGGCTTTATCAAGGGCCGCAACACCCTGGGAAGCGTCGAACGGGACGCCGTTGGTCCTGTCGACGACAAGAAGTTCCTGCATATGCAGTGTCATTTCGGCATGGACACCCTGAGCTGGGCTCGGCTGGGCGCCACTGTGACGGGCGTCGACTTCTCCAGCGAGGCCGTTGCCAAGGCCCGGGAACTTGCGGAGGCCACCGGCCTGGACGACAGGGCGCGTTTTGTCGAAAGCGACATCACCGCCGTCGGCAAGCTCGATGACGCGCCCTACGATGTCATCTTCACATCTTTCGGCACGATTGTCTGGCTAAAGAGCCTTGAGGGCTGGGCCGAGACCATTGCGTCGAACCTGGCAGGCGACGGCTTCTTCTATTTCCTCGATTCGCATCCGACAGCAATGCTGTTCGACGAAGAGAGCGCCGAACCTAAGATCATTTACGACTACTTCCACAGTGACGATCCGAACTTTGAAGAGGCCGGGTCTGCCGACTATGCAGACTGGGAGTACCGCATTCAGTCGGAGGCACGCTCTTTCAATTGGGGCCTCGCCGACATCTTCGCTGCTCTGGAATCTAAAGGCCTTACAATCTGTGAGGTGCGCGAGTACCCCTTTGGGGCCTGGCGTCATTTTCCCGATATGACCAAAGCCGACGACGGCTACTGGTATCGCGACACAAACGAAAAGGCCCTGCCCTTGCTGCTGGGCTTCAAGGCAACATGGTGAGTCTGGGGGGAGTTTGAACCGTGCGGTTTAAAGGAACGGACAGTTACGTCGCAACCGAAGACCTTGCGGTCTCCGTCAACGCAGCGATCACGTTACAGAGGCCCCTGCTGATCAAGGGCGAACCCGGCACGGGAAAGACAGTGCTGGCCGCCGAGATCGCCAAGACGCTCGACAAGTCCCTGATCGACTGGACCATCAAGTCCACGACCAAGGCACAGCACGGTCTCTATGAGTACGACGCGGTTGCGCGTCTGAGGGATGGGCAACTGGGCGACGAGCGCGTTCACGACATCGCCAACTACATCAAGCCCGGCAAACTCTGGGAGGCATTTGTCGCTGACGACGCCCCGGTTCTCCTGATCGATGAAATCGACAAGGCCGACATCGAGTTTCCAAACGATCTGTTGCAGGAGCTCGACCGGATGGAGTTCTACGTCCACGAGACGCAGGAAACGATCAGAGCCAGGCAACGTCCGATCGTCATCATCACGTCGAACAACGAAAAGGAGCTGCCGGACGCCTTCCTTCGCCGTTGTTTTTTCCACTACATCAAGTTCCCGGATGCCGAGACCATGGCTCGGATTGTCGAAGTTCATCATCCTTCGATCAAGCCGCGCCTTGTCAGCGAGGCCATGAACGTCTTCTTCGAACTCCGTGACGTTCCCGGCCTGAAGAAGAAGCCCTCGACATCGGAACTGCTCGACTGGCTCAAGCTCCTGATGGCCGACGACGTGTCCCCCGATGTGCTGCGCAGTCAGGATACCGGCACCGTGATTCCGCCTCTCTATGGCGCACTTCTCAAATCCGAGCAGGACGTCCACCTGCTTGAACGCCTCGCCTTTCTGCATCGCCGCGAGCGCGGTTAAGGCCAGCCGTGTTCGCCAATCTGTTCCTTGAACTCAAGGACGCCGGCGTCCCTGCCAGCCTGAGCGAGTATCTCGATCTGCTGCATGCCACGGATGCCGGTGTGGCCGGGTACTCAGTCGACGACTTCTATTTTCTGGCACGCACGGCACTGGTGAAAGACGAGCGTCACTTCGACAAGTTCGATCGTGTGTTCGGTCACGTTTTTCGCGACCTGGAACGACCCGAAGGCGACGAAGCAACCGCCGAGATTCCGGAAGAGTGGCTTCGGCGTATGGCAGAGCTCAACCTCACAGAGGAAGAGAAGGAAGCCATCGAATCAATGGGGGGCTGGGAAAAGCTCATGGAGACACTCAAAGAGCGTCTCGAAGAACAGAAGAAACGACATCAGGGCGGATCGAAGTGGATCGGTACTGCCGGAACCTCACCATACGGAGCCTATGGCTACAATCCCGAAGGCGTGCGGATCGGCCAGGACGGGAACCGGAACTTCTCTGCGGTCAAGGTCTGGGACAAGCGTGAGTTCAAGGATCTGGACGGCGAGAAGGAGATCGGTACACGCAACATCAAGGTTGCGCTGAGGCGCCTCCGTCGATTCGCGCGTGAAGGGGCCGCGGACGAGCTGGATCTTGACGATACGATCCGGTCCACCGCACGCAACGCCGGGTGGCTTGATCTCAAGATGGTTCCCGAACGCCATAATGCGGTGAAGCTACTGCTGCTGCTCGACATCGGCGGTTCGATGGATTGGCACATTCGGGCCTGTGAAGAGTTGTTCTCGGCCGCACGCAGCGAGTTCAAGCACCTTGAAGCATGGTACTTCCACAACTGTCTCTATGAGAGCGTGTGGCGCGAGAATGTCCGTCAACATCGCGAGAAGACACCGACCTGGGACCTGCTCCACACCTATCCCAGCGACTACAAGCTAGTGCTGGTCGGCGACGCATCCATGAGTCCCTACGAGATTGCCATGCCGGGCGGTAGTATCGAACACTTCAACGAGGAAGCGGGTGACGTCTGGTTGCGCAGGGTCCTGCAGGTATATCCGAATGCTGTCTGGCTGAACCCGGTTCCCGAGGAACGTTGGCGCTACACGGGTTCCATCGGCATGATTCGCGAGATCATGGAGGGACGGATGTATCCCCTGACCCTGGAAGGTCTCGACGACGCCATGCGTGAGCTGAGTTAGCTGAGTCCCAGGCTCGTCACCGCGCGATTGTAGGCAACGCCATCGCGAGACAGAAGCCGAACATACCGGCCCAGGTCATCCGGCAGATCCGAAACACCGGCAACAACGTCCGCACAGGTCGGCAGCTGGCTCGCATCAGGGCCCTGGTGACACCCTGCCCAGCCGATACCGGCATGCACCGCATGTCCGGCCATGACCGCGCTGTCAGCGATCGCATCACCGGTGATGGAAAACCGGTCCAGTGCCAGGATCTTGCCGCTTGTCGAAACAACCGTTGTTTCAGACTGGAGTAAAGCGAACGTTTGTCCTGATGCCGATGCGTTATGAGCAAGAAAGGCGTCAACCCAGACCACAGACCCTCCGTCATGAAGAATGATTTCAAGCTTCGATATGACGGAAGCACCGGCGAACAGTATCAAAGGCCGCGGTGCATAGAATAAACTGGCGCCCGGCAGTACTTCCAGCCGGACCAGCTGCGACGCCATCCCGCCGTTCATGCCGTGGGCCACCGTTGAACCCTGCGTCACGACACGAGCCGATCCACTCTCGCTTTTGAAGGATGAGGCAAAATGGTCTCCGGCCACCAGACCCGCACCGAGGGACTGGAGAATGACCTCAGCCACACCATTCTTATGAAACGGCTGGGTGACATGAAAGGGAAAGGCAGCGTACTGGCGCTTCAGATAGGTCTCACCGGACGGCGCCTGTGCAAATATCAGATCGAGTTGAGGAGCATCCTCACCATGGACGTGTGCCAGAACCATCAGTCGTCAAACAACACGTCGGTCGCGATATGCCCCACAATGTCGTCGACATGCTCTCCCGTCCGACAGTTCGTCACGATGACTGGCTTGCCGCCGCGGACTTCGCGTGCTTCCGCAATCATATGATCAAGGTCCACGCCCACATGAGGCGCGAGGTCTGCCTTGTTGATGATCAGGAGATCGGACTGCAGAACACCAGGTCCGCGCTTGCGCGGAATGTCCCCGCCGCCAGCGACGTCGATCACAAACAGCCAGTAGTCGACAAGCTCGAGCGAAAACGTTGACGCAAGATTGTCGCCGCCAGATTCCAGGAGAACCAGATCCAGCGGCGAGAAACGTGCTTCGAGCATGTCCGCCGCATCCAGGTTCAGGGTTGGATCTTCACGAATGACCGTGTGAGGGCAGGCCCCAGCCTCCACCGCCACAACCCGTTCGGGCTCGATCAGGCCACTGTTCTGAAGACGCTCAGCGTCCTCTTTTGTCACCAGATCGTTGGTGATCACGGCAAGCCTTGTCCCACGCCCGGCAAACCGGGGAATGAGTTGCTCGACCAGGGCCGTCTTTCCCGAACCGACCGGGCCGCCGATACCGACCCGGGCTGCGCCCGCATGCGATGATGGGTTCACATCAGGCATCCCGACTCACTCTAGTTGGCGAACAGACGAGCTTCGCCGAATTCATGGCGCATCATGGCGATGTCATGCAGTGGCGCAAAGCTGTGGGGCTCACGAGGTGAACTGGTTTGCAGAATCGAGTCGATGACCGCGCGCAGATCACAGATTATAACCTGGGCTTCAAGAGGCCCCATCAAGGCCAGTCGAACCGCTGCCTGGCCCACGCTCGATACCAACGAGAATGCAGAAACAGCCTCGACCTCGACGATCGACATGCCATGAGCCTTCCAGGCAACAGCTTGTGCGATGGGAAGATGGCCGTAGGCGTCACCAGCTGCAACGGCTGCCCGGAAGGTGCCAACACTCTCGCCGCCAATCTCCTCATGAGCGCGCAACAGGGATCGGCCCGCGCGCTTTGACCCGTCACGCTGCTCCTTGGGCAGTGTCATGACATCGAGTTCGTGATCGAGTTGACACACGGCGCCCAGATCAATGGCCTCCGTCGCAAATCGGAGAAACACCCTGTCGCAGGTAGCCCAACGATGTCGAAGCTGGCTCTCCGCAAATGCAGCCACACCGGGACCATCGCTCACCAAGCCCTCCGCCTTCAGTGTTTCGAGGCCCCAGGAAAATGCGAAACCACCCGACGGGAAGGCACTATCCCCCATCTGCAGCGCACGCAGAAGACGGCTTGTGTCAGTCATCAGCACGCCGCGCCCGTCCATCTCCAAAGAAGTCCTTCAGACGATCGAGATAAGCCTGTTCCGGCCCTTCGAGCGCAACGGCCAGCCGTTCACCATCAAACTTCACCCGCCAGTGCAGGTTCCCCGCGTGGTAGCCAAGCTCTATGGCCGCGGCGGCGTCACGGGGTTCGAGGAGCAGCCAGCGTTCTTCGAGGGCACGAACGACAATGGCCCTTTCCTGATCAAGAAAGAGCACCGAGCCGTCCTGAAGGTGCTCGCATCGCCGCAATGCAAGCGCGCAGACCGTGCCCTTATCCGTTTCCGCACGCAGGCGATGACGCTGCATGTCATAGCGATCAAGGTGCAACAGCTCAACCGCATCCCGGTGGCTCAGGTCATGCAGCGCCTCACCGATGTCATTGTCGGTGCTGAGGCCCAGGATATCCGTCAACTTCAACATGGCGGAACGATGCAGGCGTTGCGGCTCTGTTGGCAAGTGTCGTGATCAACTTGCATCGCATCGGGAAACCAGCCACCAATGTCCGCTACCTCACCCGGCATCTTCATGAAACCTCTCGATCTTCTCGTGGCTATCACCGTCCCCATGTTGTGGGGCGCTGGTTTCACCGTGGCCAAGGGCACGTTCGACGAGTTTCCGCCGATCTTTCTCATGGGTATGCGGTTCACGATCGCAGCTCTGGTCCTGATCTGGTTTGTGAAGCCGATGTGGGATCGTGCCGGTCGGATGGCACTGGTGGCCTTCGTCGGCGGCACCCTGGCCTATGGCCTTCAATTCACCGGCCTCAATGGTATGAACGCCTCGACGGCGGTGTTGATCGTCCAGCTTGAGGTTGTCTTTGTTTCCGTCTTTGCCGGCATCTTCTTCAAGGACCGCCTCAGCTGGCAGCAGTGGACAGCGATGGCGTTTGCCTTCTGCGGTGTCGCCCTGATCGCCGGCGAACCCAGCGTCCACGACAACCCTGTTCCCTTCGCCCTCGTGATTGTCGGCGGCATCATCTGGGCCGGTGGCCAGACCCTGATCAAATCGCTGGGCCAGGTCGGCGGCTTGCGCATGGTGGCGTGGTTCGCCGCTTTCGCCGGGCCGCAGATGTTGATCGCATCCTTTCTTGTCGAGGACGGTCAGTGGCAGGCGGTTCAAACCGCCACCTGGAGGGGCTGGGCCGCCGTTGTTTACCTGGCACTCGTCATGACGGCCACCGGCTATGCGCTCTGGTTCCGGCTCATCGGCATCTATCGGATGAACCAGATCATTCCCTTTATCCTTTTGGTTCCGGTGACCAGCATCATCGGCAGCGTCATCTTTCTGGGCGAGGAATTGACAGGATGGGTGATGGCTGGCGGGGCAATCGTCATGGCCTCGGTCGCGTTCATTCACCTGAGACAAGACAAATCACCGGAACCCGCGCCGACCTGATCGTCACAGAATCACCACACTTGCTCCCCGATCAGGCCCACTTTCACGTCTCTAGTTTCCTTGGCGGCACCGACCGCAGGATCAACCGGATCGCCCATCAGCGAATCGGTCGCAAAGGGAGAGAGACATGCAGGGATCAGGTTCCGCGTTGGCTTGGGAAGAGACAGTTCTGGGACGCGGCCAAGTGATGACACAGACCGGCGCCATCACCCTTCTGGTCCTGGCTCCCCGATGTCCTGGTGGGCCCTGCCGATATGTCATCGAGCGGGAACCAACCAGGGAGAACCATCATGCTGAACTTGCGCAAACCGGAAAGCCAGGCCGCAACGCCGACACCGGCAGCCACACGATCCATCCTCGATCGCTATCCCACACCGGACACCGGCCGTTACACGCCGTCGCCGGAACCGCGCGGGTCCATGCCTGAAGAAGGGCCGACCGACTTCGTTATCGGTCGCGGCACCAATCTCAAGGGCGAGATCGATGCCCAGGGTGATGTCATCGTCGAAGGCACGGTAGAGGCTTCGATCCATGCCGCCACCATGCGTCTGGAATCTGGTGGTTCCGTGAAGGGCGAAGCCAATGTTGCCAATGCCGAGATCAAGGGCTGCTTCGAAGGATCTCTGCATGTCCGCGAATGCCTGACGGTCTGCAGCGATGGCGTCGTGACCGGATCCATTCGTTACCGGGAGCTCAAGGTCGACAAGGGCGGACAGATCACCGGTGACATGGCCCTTGCCGAGGCAGGATCAAAACCGCCAACGCCCGTAACCGTCGACGACGACTAGCCGCCATCCCGCTGCCAGAGGTCAATCCCGCGCTCGACCGAGCGTCCGACAACATAACCGCCGACACCGACAGTCATGAGGTTCCAAAGTCGCTCGGGAAGCTCAAGGGTAATCCCGACGCCGAAGAACACCTGGGCACAGGGAGCAATGAGGTAGTTGTTTGCCAGACTCTGGCCGCGCGCCATATGCTGAGCACACGCACCCTTTCACGCCTCGCCCGCGTGACCGGCCGGAACTTGAGTCCGGAAATCTCGCATCGGCCTGGCGAAGTGGCTGCGATCGTTGCCAATCCGCCGCCGGCAGGCGCGTCGGATGTACCGGTCCTGGGGCATGCGCGTGGCGGAATGGACGGCGTTTTCTTTGGCAATGGCCTGGTCGATTCCTACGTGCCCCGGCCTCATGTGCTGTCGAACGTGGGCAGTGCCTTCGCGGTCTACATGAGCTCGGACAGTCAAGAGCCCGTGTTTCGGCATAGAGGCCTGCTCTACGTCAACCCCTCGGTCCCGCCGCGTGCTGGCGACGATGTTGTCATCGAGTGCAGCAACGGCGAGGCCTACATCAAGCGGCTCATTCGACTCACGGCAGAGGACCTCACGGTGCAGCAGTTCAATCTCGCCTGCGAACTCACCTTCGATGCCCAGGAGGTTGCCAACATTCACCTTGTCGTCGCCGTCATCAAGGTGCGGACATGACATTCCGCACCAACGTGTCTATAGCGTCGGCTGCGGAGAAACTCCAAGTCTCATTCGCTCACCACGCCGCGGCGCGGATCGATCGGCTTTCAGCAATCGGCCCCCCACTCAAACCGGTCGAACGCCGTCAAATCGCCTCGGCGGCTCACATGCTCGCATGGGCGCACACGACAACAAGGCGGCAAGAAGCCTCAGGGCGTTTCTTCGAACGTGATGGAGGCAAGCGCCTGCGCGACTCGCTCGTCACCCCAGATAGCCGCAGCCGTCGGCTCGCCGCCGTCCAGACTGATCTTGGTTCCCTCGCCGACGTCATCAAGCACGACGGTGCCGTCCGCGGTCCGAACCTCGACGGCGCCGTCAAGAATCAGGACTCCATAGAGATCGTCGCTGATCAACCCGCCCCAGAAAGTGGTCCCTCGAATGCCGATCGTTGAGACAGGGGTCGTGACCACAACACTGGCGGGATCGTCTTTGCCAATGAGCCCGGTCGTGATGGCAAAGGAACCGGCCAGAAAATCCCAACTGGCTTCCCCGCCTGAGCCGTCAAAGACACAGGAGTCGATCTCGAGCGCAGCGTTGGCGCCCAAAGTCAGATTGGTCTGGTCGGCAAAGGACAACACAAGACATAGGGGCGACAGCCCGGCGACGCTGTTCCGCGATTAGGAGGCTATGATGGTCATCACAGTTATCCCGACGACAGGACAGTTGTTCATGAGGTCACCATCCAAGCATCCACATGGATGGGTTACACGGCCCCTACCGGTCCGACGTAACATGACTAAGCTGCATCGACCATGACAGATCTCACCGTTGATGCTCGGACCGCCCGGAGGCTGCTGCTGCAACTCCAGGGGCTCTGCGACAATCCAGGGTGCCGCATGCGACGCGACGATCTGTATGATCTCATCGAGCGCATGGGCTTCGTGCAGCTCGACAGCATCATCACGGTCGAGCGTGCGCACCACCTCACCTTGTTTTCACGCAATCAGACCTATCGCCGCAGTGATCTCGACGATCTGCTCGCAAAGGACCGCCGCCTCTTCGAACACTGGACTCACGACTCCAGTGCCATTCCGGTGCGCTGGTTTGGCCATTGGACGCACAGGTTCGAGCGCATGGGTCAGAGGCTTCAGCGCGACTCCTGGTTCTCCGAACGAATCGGAGCCGACGCCGACGCCGTTATCGCCGGCGTGCTGGACCACATTCGTCACAACGGCCCGACGATGTCCCGTGATCTGGATGATGGTGACGGCAAGAAGGCCGGTCCCTGGTGGGGCTGGGGGCCCACGAAGGCAGCGCTCGAGTACCTGTGGTGGTCAGGGCAGATTTCGGTGGTACGTCGCGAGAATTTCCAAAAGATCTATGACCTCACCGAACGTGTGATCCCCGAATCTCACCGCTACGAAACACCCAGCCACGACGACCACGTCGACTGGGCCTGTTCGGCGGCCATGGATCGACTCGGCATCGCAACATCAGGAGAACTCGCGGCCTTCTGGGCCGCCATCTCACCAGCCGACGCCAAGACCTGGGTCGAAACGAACGACCATCGCCTTCAGCCTGTCATCGTCAAGCCGGCAGACGGCGGTAAGCCACGGGCGTCGTTCGCGTGGAATCATCTGGAAGATCAGTTTGAGCGACTTGCCGATCCGCCGACACGCCTTCGCTTCCTCAGCCCATTCGACCCCATCGTTCGTGACCGCAATCGGGCGCAACGTCTGTTCAACTTCGACTATCGCTTTGAAGCCTTCGTTCCCGCGCCGAAACGCCGATACGGCTATTACGTCCTGCCTCTCCTTGAGGGCGATCGGATCGCCGGGCGGGCCTGCATGAAGTTCCACCGGAACCGTGGTGAACTCATCGTCAACAACCTCTGGTGGGAACCCAAAGTGAAAGCCGGCAAGGGTCGGGTCGACGCTCTGATGTCCGAATTGGAACGATTGCGCCGGTTCCTCGGAGCCGAAACCGTATCCATCACCAAGGGCGTCGAAGCGCCGCACTGAAACGGAGAAAGCACCATGCATGACCGAAAACGCCTTGTACCTGACGACTTCGTGGTGCCCGAGACACTTGAGCACCCGCGCTTCCGCCTGCGCATGCTCGAGGTCAACGATGTCGTAAAGGACTACGACGCCGTAATGACCAGCGTAGAGCATCTCCAGAAGACGTTCAGTGTCGGAGGCGATGGCGTCTGGCCCGAAGGGCTGACCTTCGAGGACGACCTGATCGATCTCGGTTGGCACCAGCGCGAATTCACGATCCGCTCGTCATTCGCCTACACAATGATGGCGCCCGACGAGAGCCGTTGTCTCGGCTGCATGTACATTGATCCCACCCTGAAGAGCGGCCATGACGCCAAAGTCACCATGTGGGTCCGTGCCGATGAGCTCGATGGCGATCTCGATGCCGTACTCTACGAAACGGTCCGAGGCTGGATCGACGATGCCTGGCCCTTCACCAGCCCCACCTACCCCGGCCGTGAGATCTCATTCGAGGACTGGCGCGGGCTCCCCGAAGTCTGATGGAGAACCACCCCACCCCGTTCGATCTCTCCGGCCGCACGGCGCTTATCACCGGCAGCAGTCGCGGCCTGGGCTGGTCGACGGCACGGTGTCTGGCCGATCTTGGTGCCACGGTCGCGATCAACGGCCGCAACGAGGAGCTTGTCACAGACCGCTGCGAGGCGATCCGAGCAGTAGGCGGTCAGGCCATTTCGGCCAGCTGTGATGTGACCGACGGCGCAGCACTCGATACGATGATCGACGACGTCATCGGGCAGGTCGGAGCCGTCGACATCTTTGTATCCAGCGCAGCCCAGTTTCTCGTCCGCCCCATCGAAGACACCACCGATCAGGAAATCAACACCCTCTTCGATGGCAAACTTTTCTCGGCCATGGCCGCAGCCCGCAGACTCACACCTTCCATGCGCGAACGTGGTTGGGGCCGCATTGTTCTGATGTCGAGCATCGGAATCATGGCCAGCGGAGGCCTGGCACCCGTCGACGCTGCCGCGTCAGCCGCCTTGTCGAGCTTCGCCAAAGCGCTTTCGACATCTCTGGCACCTCATGGTGTCACCGCCAACGCCATCGCACCGGGCTTTATGCAGACAGACACGACCGCCATCTTTCGCCAGGAGCCGGGGCAGGACGACTGGATCACCACGAGGGTTCCCGCCGGCCGCTGGGGTCGGCCCGATGAAATCGGCTGGCCGGCGGCCTTCCTCTGCACACCGGCAGCGAGCTTCATCACCGGCCACACGCTGGTGATCGACGGCGGCATCACCAGCTCGTACTGATACGCAGCATCAGATCCCGACGATCGGATCTCCGCCGTTCGGGCACAGCACCTGGCCTGTGTAGTAGGACCTTGCTCCGCTCACCAGAAATGCCACCGAGGCGGCGATTTCCTGGGGTTCGGCCCAGCGGTTCATCAGGTTCCAACCGGCTTCCTCGACGATCGCATCCATACCGTGGAACTCCGTCATCGGCGCCCGGCTTTCCGGATTGCGTCGGCAGTGGCGTTTAGACCGTCTTCCTTCAGATCAAGCAGGAGCAGATCAGCGCCCATCTGCGACAACATGATCGCCGCGGCACGACTGATGCCGCCGACCGCACCGGTGACGAGAGCGACCCGTCCTTCGAGCTCCGCGGCCATGGTCAGGCCGCGCTTCCTTCGCTTTTCCCAAGCGTCTCGCGCATCAGCGCAAGCGTCTCGTCTCGCCCGTAGAGTGCGACGAAACTGCCGAAACGCGGCCCCGCGCTCTGGCCCAGCAACACCTCATAGAGCGCCTGGAACCAGCCTCGCAGCGGATCGAACGTATGTTCCTTGCCCACCGCATAGACCTCGTTCTGGAACACTTCACCATCCGAGTCAGCGGGCAGCGTCTCAAACCGTACGATCAGGTCCTCCATCGCGGCCCGCTCCTTGACATCGGGCGCGCGGTACTGCTTTGCCGGTTTCACGAAGTCCTGGTAGTAGTTCACGGCCAGTTCCGAGAGCCGGTCCAGCAACGGCTTGGTCTCCGGCGTCGCTCCCGGCACATAGCGGCTGATGAAACCCCACAGAACCGTCTTGTCTTCGGCGTTGCACACGCTCGCCAGGTTCAGGAGCATGGCGTAACTCAGCGGCTGGTCCTCCACCGGCGGTTTGCCGCCATGCAGATGCCACACCGGGTTGTCGACCGCCTTGTCGTCCTGACCACTGTACGTCGCCAAGTGCTGGGCATAGTCGTCGACATGGCGCGGGATCACATCGAAATAGAGCCGCTTGGCCGTCCTGGGCTTCTGGTACATGTAGAGCGTCAGGCTCTCTTCGGTACCGTAGCGCAACCACTCGTCGATCGTCAGACCATTGCCACGGGACTTCGAGATCTTCTCGCCGTTCTCGTCCAGGAAGAGCTCGTAATTGAACCCTTCCGGTGCGCGGCCACCCAACGCACGACAGATCTGTCCGGACAGACGGATCGAATCAATCAGATCCTTGCCGGCCATCTCATAGTCGACGCCCAGGGCAAACCAGCGCATGCCCCAGTCGGGCTTCCAGTTGAGTTTGCAGTGGCCGCCGGTCACCGGCACCTCGGCCTTCGAACCGTCCTCATCCTCGAACACGATCGTGCCCGCTTCCACATTGCGCTCCAGCGTCGGCACCAGAAGCACACGTCCCGTCGTCGGCGACATCGGCAGGAAGGGCGAGTATGTCTTGCGCCGTTCTTCGCGCAGGCTCGGTAACATGATGTCCATCACGGCATCGAACCGTTCGAGCACGCGCATCAGCGCATCGTCGAACTGCCCACTGGTGTACATGTCCGTCGAACTCACGAACTCGTACTCGAATCCAAATCGATCGAGAAACTTGCGCAGTATCGCGTTGTTGTGTTCACCGAAGCTGGCGAACTCCGTGTCGAACGGGTTGCTCACCTTGGTCAGCGGCAGGCCCAGATTCTCGCCCATACGCTCCTTGCCGGGCACGTTGTCGGGCACCTTGCGCAGGCCATCCATGTCATCGGAAAACGCAAACAGGCGCGTCGGCACGTCGCACAGCAGCGAAAAGGCGTGGCGCACCATGCTCGTGCGCGCCACCTCGCCGAAGGTTCCGATATGCGGAAGACCCGACGGCCCGTATCCGGTCTCGAAGAGCACATACCCCTTCTCCGGATCGCGACCGCCCAGCCGTTTGACCAGCTTGCGCGCCTCTTCAAAAGGCCATGCCTTACTGGTCTGAGCGTGATCTCTGAGCGACATCGCTGTCCGGTCTCCATGTCCTGGGGTCAGGCGCCATCGTGCGCGCGCGGAACCTACTGACCTCTTGCAGCCCGCGCAACTCCACAGCCTGCGCCATGTTAGGCTTTCGTTCTCACCCGTGACAGGCTACGTCCATCCCATGACGATGCCTTTCGATGCCACCGGCGGCTGGTTTGCCGCGCCTACACTTGTTGCCGGTGCGGCCGGTGCGGTGTGGCTGCACCCCGACGGCGAGATCGAGGAAATCGACCGCAAAGAGGCCCGCCGGCGGTGGGAAGCCGGACCCGCACCGTTGATCTGCCATGCCGGCGCCATGCGTCGGCGTACGGGCACCCGCGGCGCTCCGGCACTCGATATCCTCGAACTGGTGGCCTTTGCCCTGCCGGCCCGGTTTGTTGTGCCCACGCCTCGCGGCCTCGCCGAGACACTACAACTCGGCGATCCCCAGAATCTCGCCGATCAGGCCATGGCCTTGCGGGATTGCGCGCGTCTTCTGCTCGAAGACCTGGCCCATCTCGAACCCCGTGACCGGACGCGTGCCGGCCGGATTGCCGTCGCCATGATCAACGGCGGCTGGCTCTGGGGCGGCGACGTGGCCGATGCCCTGGCGCTGGATGCCAACGCCCGGCCTTCCCTCGACGTCTGGTCCAAACTTCCGGAGTGGTCCGAAACTGCACCACGGCCCCCAGCTGATCATCATCCCGTTTGCACCGATGAGGTGCGCGCGCGCCTGGAAGAGTTACTTGGCCCCGACGCTGAACAGCGTCCGCAGCAGGCCGACTATGCTGACGCCCTGACCTTCGGCTTCGCGCCGCGTCAGCGTGTCGGCGAACCCGAGACCGTCATCGCCGAAGCCGGCACCGGCGTCGGCAAGACCCTGGGCTACATCGCACCCGCCAGCCTCTGGGCCGAAAAGAACAAGGGTGCGGTCTGGATCAGCACCTACACCCGGAACCTCCAGCGACAGGTCGACCAGGAGCTCGACCGCCTGGTGCCGGATGCGGAAGCCAAGCGACGGCGTGTGGTCGTGCGCAAGGGTCGTGAGAACTACCTCTGCCTCCTGAACCTCGCCGACGCCGCTGGCACCATCACCGCAAGGCCCAACGAAGCCATCCCGCTCGGCCTCGTTGCGCGCTGGGCCCTGGCAACGCGGGATGGCGACATGACGGGCGGCGACTTCCCAGGCTGGCTCGTGGAACTGTTGGGTACGGCTCGCACGCTCGGACTGGCAGACCAGCGTGGGGAATGTGTCTATTCCGCCTGTCCCCACTACCAGCGCTGCTTCATCGAACGGTCGATCCGCCGCGCCCGTCAGGCCGACCTTGTCGTCGCCAACCATGCTTTGGTCCTGATCCAGGCCGCTCTGGCCGGTGATGAAGACCCCAACCTTCCCACACGTTATGTCTTCGACGAGGGTCATCATCTGTTTGATGCCGCCGACAGCGTCTTCTCATCTCACATCACCGGCCGCGAAGGCGAAGACCTACGCCGCTGGCTTCTTGGCGCCGAAGGTCGCCGCAGCCGCGCCCGCGGCCTTGCACGGCGGGCCGGCGATCTGATCGGCGATGGCGGCGAGGAACCGCTGGAAGAGATTCAGAAGGCCGCGCGCATCCTACCATCGGAAGGCTGGCGCCAGCGGCTGGCCGACGACCAGCCCCGTGGCCCGACCGAACGGTTTCTCTCGCTGGTCCGCCAGCAGGTCCTCGCACGAAGCAGCGAGTCCGGCAGCAACTACGGTGTGGAGTGCCCCGTCGACCCGCTCATCGACGGTCTCGCCCAGGCCGCCAGTCTGCTCCAGGATGCCCTGGGTGATCTCGAACGGCCGCTCGTTGCGCTGGCCAGGCATCTAGCGCAGGAACTCGACGACCGTGCCGACGACCTCGACACCGCCACCCGCCTGCGCATCGATGCCGTGATCCGGGGGATCGACCGTCGGGGCATCCAGGTCGCTAGAGCCTGGCGGCGCATGCTCACCGAGATGCAGTTCGACACACCTGATGAGTTTGTCGACTGGTTTTCGCTTGATCGAGTCGCCGGTCGCGAGAGCGACGTCGGCATGCATCGCCACTGGACCGATCCCGGCCTGCCCTTTGCCGAAACCGTCGCCTCGCGCTCTCATGGCCTGGTGATCACTTCGGCCACTCTGCGTGATGCAATGCCCCTCCCACCACACGACCCCGATGCGGACACGCGAGACGGCTGGCAGGCGGCCAACCTGCGAACCGGTCTGCGCCATCTGCCCAAGCCGCCCGCCGAAGCGGCCGTCGCCTCACCCTTCAACTATCCCGAACTCACGAGGCTTCTGATCGTCACCGACGTCTCACGCAACGATCCCGCCCAGGTGTCCGCGGCCTTCCGGGAACTCTTTCTGGCCTCGGGCGGGGGTGCTCTGGGACTTTTCACCGCGATCGCTCGGCTGCGGGACGTTCAAGGCCGGGTTGCCGAGGCGCTAGAGCACGCCGGTCTGCCGCTCTACGCCCAGCATGTCGACGCCATGGACACCGCCACCCTGGTAGACATCTTCCGCGCCGAAGAAAATGCCTGCCTGCTGGGCACCGATGCTGTCCGTGACGGAGTCGACGTTCCCGGCCGCTCGCTTCGCCTGATCGTGTTCGACCGCGTCCCATGGCCCCGGCCCGACATTCTCCACAAGGCCCGACGCGAAGCCTTCGGCGGCAACGCCTGGGACGATCTCATTACCCGCCTGCGCCTGCGCCAGGCCTTTGGCCGCCTTGTCCGCCGGGCCGATGACCACGGCGTTTTTGTCATGCTCGACCGCGCCATGCCGTCACGCCTGCTCTCGGCCTTCCCCGAAGGTCTCGAGGCCCGACGCATGGGCCTGAGCGATGCCGTCCACGAGATACGCAGCCATCTCGGCAGCTGATTCGCCACATTACCTCGATAAAGCCCGGTGGCGTTCCTACATTTCCGGCGAACACCTGCGCTCGCCAGAGCTTGTCTCTTCGCCACGTCCCGGGGAACACAGCAGCCCGGAACACCATAAGGTTCAGAGAACGACGTCCCAGCTCGACCCCCAATGCGGCGCTGATCTAGACCATGGTTGTTGTCTCCGCTGCCGACGGCAGCATGGACGACGGAGAGCTGCGCGCCATTGGCGACATCGTCCGTCATCTGCCGGCCTTCGCTTATTTCAATGAAGAAGAACTGCCGGCCATCGGCCAGACCTATGTCGAATTGCTCAACGATGGCGACGGTTTCGAAACCGTGATCACGCTCATCTCCGAGAACCTGCCGCCAAAGCTGCGCGAAACAGCCTACGCCATCGCCTGCGACATCGCGGCTGCCGCGCCCGTCACCAGACGATCTAGGTCAGCGAACGGCCGCTTCCGCGGCCTGATCGACACGTTCACAGCGCCATGCCAGTCTCCGCCAAACGGAGATTGACAGGTCTGACATGAACCCATCGAGCTTCTATTCCGGCACCTATGCCGAAGCGCGTGCGAAGTTTCTTGAGACTTGCGCAGCACAGGGCCTGCGGGTCGAGCATCACATCCATCCCAAACGCGGCCGTGAGGGCGAGGAGCTTGCCACCGATGTCGCCCGCTTTGGTCCCGAAAACGCCAGCCATGTCCTGTTCACCCAGTCAGCGACCCACGGCGTCGAGGGGTTCTGCGGTTCTGGCGCGCAGGTCGGCGCTCTGCAGTCCGGTCTCTACGACGACCTACCTGATTCCATGGCCGTGGTGCTGGTCCACGCCATCAATCCCTATGGCTTCTCCTGGTTGCGTCGGGTCACGCATGAGAACGTCGATCTCAACCGCAACCATCTCGAACACGGACAGCCCTACCCGGTGAACGAAGGCTACGAACAGCTCAAAGACGCGATCTGTCCCGTCTCCTGGACTCCGGAAGCCCGGGCGTCAGCACGCGCGACGCTGGAGGCCTACGCCGAGGCCTACGGTCCGATGGCCCTGCAGGGCGCGCTCTCGGGCGGCCAGTACAGCCATCCCGAAGGGCTCTTCTTCGGCGGCCATCAGACCACATGGTCAGCCAAGACGATGGCCGCCGTGGCCGGCAAACACGCGGCATCAGCCCGCCATGTGGGATGGATCGACTATCACACCGGCCTCGGTCCCTACGGTTACGGAGAGCTGATCTCCGATCATCTTCTGGGCGACCCCGGTCATGCGCGGCTTGTCGACTGGCTGGGCGAAAGCGACGTCACCAACACCGACGACGGCAGCTCGACATCAGCACCACTGACAGGCGTCAACAGCCTGTGTGTGGCAGGCGCAGCGCCTCACGCCACAGTCACCATGGTCACACCCGAATTCGGCACGTCCCCGGTCGACGAGGTTCTCGATTCCCTGCGGGCTGACTGCTGGCTTCACAACCACGGCGATCTCGACAGCTACCAGGGCCGCGCGATCAAGGCCGAAATCCGTCGCTGTTTCTATCCTGACGCCGATGACTGGAAGGCCATGGTCTTCGAACGCACCAGCGACACTGAACGCAAGATGATCGCTGGCCTCGCCACCCTCGACTAATCGAGTGCCGCCAACACCCGCGCGATAAAACCGTCGTGGTGATCGTCATCGAGCCAGCGTGCGACCGCCACGATGTCATGCTGCCAGTCGACCCAGACCATATGACCGCCGGCACCCAACGCAAAAACAGCGTCATGGGGCGCTGACGGGAACATCAGCCCGTCGGTGTTGAGCCACCACATGAAACCGTAGCGGGGCTCGATCGGACACGCTCTGGCCGTCATCACAACCCAGTCCTCTGAAAGAACTTGCTGTTCGTTCCATCGGCCCTTGTTGAGGTAGAGTAGCCCAAATCGGGCAAGATCGAGGGCATCGACAAACAGGCCGCCACCCCAATGTCCACCGCCAGAAACCGACCACATCTCTGTGCCGTCGATCATGACGTGGGAGTTGCGATAGCCGTTCCAGCTCCAGCCGTCGGACGCACCGATCGGACCCAGCACAAACTCGCGTGCCACATCGGGCAGCGAGCGGCGGAACAACAGCAGAAGCGCATAACTCAGCAGGTTCACGCGCACATCGTTGTATTCGTAGTGGGTTCCCGGCGTCTGCATGTCGCGATGGGTTGCCTTGCGCGAGTTGTCGCCGGCGACGACATCGCGGTTGCGGTCCACCAGATCAGGCTTGTCCCACAGGGTGCCTTCCCACTCGCTCGTCTGATGCAGCAGGTGACGCCAGGTGATCTGGCCGTTGTGATCACCCTGGAAGCAGGGATCCTCGACCTTTGCGGCAACACGCTCATCAAGGTCGGTGATAAGGCCCTGATCGAAGGCCACCCCGGCAACGGCCGACAACAGGCTCTTGGTCACGCTGAAGGTCATGTCGACACGCGCCGGATCACCCCACTGCGCCGCGATCCCGCCGCGACGCACCACAACGCCATAGGTCGTGGATCGGTCCTTGGTCGGGCCCAGCGTCTCGCCCCATGCGCCGTCATCAAAGGCGCGTGTGGCAAGGTGATCGGCCAGGCTGAGCGGGACCCCGCTGTCGTGAGCAGCGGCATACTGTACAGCCTCGTCAAGCCGCCCGGTATCGAAGCCAGTATCATCGGCACTGGTTCCCGCCCAGGCATCTCCCGGCAGAGTTCCCATCTCAGAAGGTCTCCACCCAGGGACGCAGCTCGATCTCCCAGGCCCAGGAACTGCGGTCCTGGCGATGGAAGTGAAGATAGCTCTCGGCGATTGCATCGGGATGGAGCCGCTGGCCCTCATCACTGTCACCGATCCCGCCGTCGATCACGAAGTGCCCGATGTGAACTCCCTTGGGATGGAGCTCACGCGCCATACTCTGAGCCAGGCCGCGCAGCGCAAATTTGCCCATGGCAAAGGGTGCCGACTGCGCATAGCCCTTCACGCCCGCCGAAGCGCCGGTGAAGAGGATTGTGCCGCCATCCCCGTCCAGCATCCGGCGGGCGGCGTGCTGGGCAACGAGAAACGCGCCATAGGCTGAGATCATCAGAGTCTTTTCGACCGCCTCCTGATCCAGTTCCACGATCGGCCCTCGGACCCGGAAGCTCGGGTTGTAGACAACCAGGTTCGGTGCTGCCCCGGCGCTGTCGAGGCCGGCAAACAGGGCCGTGACACTCTCCCGATCTGCGGCATCGCAGGCGTGGACCGTCGCTTCGGTCTCCTCGGCAAGCGCAGCCAGCTTGTCGGTGTTGCGTGCGGCCAGCGCGACCGACATGCCCTCGCGATGCAGTAGGCGTGCCAGAGAGGCGCTCAGCCCGTCGCCCACACCCACAATCAACGCCCGTTCGTCTGCCATCCTGTTGTCCTCCTAGATATGATCGCGCGGAACATCATGGTTCCAGCGGCGAGAAAACACACGCTGCTCTCCTTCGAACGCCTCGAGATCCGTTGCGATGTGAAAACCATCCTGCGACAGAGTCACGGCCATCTGTGAGGTGACCGCGACGTCCCAGTCCCCGCGCGTCCGCCGGCTCGACCAGCGCCACACACCGCAGGCCGATGTCGGATCGCCTTCCATGATACGGAACTCTGCCGTCACGCCATCTGCACAATCGAGGTTGAGATCCTTGATGTGGAAGGCACCGCCGTCTTCGACAATCCGCACAATCTGCTCGCCGCTTGCCAGATCTCGCTCCACGTGGCGGGATCCTTCACCCGGCATGATCTCGTCCATCTCCGGCATCGCCGCCATTTCGGGCGGGCCGAAGTCGGCGAGCCGGGCGTCCTCGTCACGTGGCACACGCACCGGAAGGTCCAGACTGCTGCGCCCGGTCACAAGAGTCATCGTAACTGGCTCCGGCGGTGTCCACGCTACGGGAAAGTAACTCGTCGAGACCGCCACACGGATGCGGTGACCGGCGGGGAAAGCATGGGCACAGTCGTTGAGCTGCACACGAATCTCCACCTCAGCCCCGGACTTCATCGACCGCGGCTTATCCAGACTGTTTCGGAACGAGAGGTTGAGCAGACCATAGGTCACTCGGTTCGACTCGCCATCGGGCGCAACGTCGCAAAGACGTACGGCAACCATACCCTGGGGCTGGTCGACCGCGATCCTCAGCGTCACCACCGGCGCACCGAGAATCTCCAGGCGCTCATCGAGCGGTGCGCTGTCGAAGCTCAGGGACTTGCCGTCATCCTCACGCTGATCAATGGGCAGGTCCGGGCTGGTCCCGCCCAGCCCGTAGGGGCACCACACCCCGGCACCTGAACCAACCGTCAGCGGGCTGCAGTGTTCGATCTTCGTTGAATGACGACGTTTGTCCGCCAAGCCATCGCTGTTCAGAAACATCTGTCTCGTTTCGATGTTCGGCGAAGGCCAGGACGGTTCGGCGATCCAGCGCCCCTTTGACATCGGCAGCACCGACGACGGCGTCTGCGGCTCGTCGACCCAGACCCGGTACTGCGGCTCGTCCATGATCCCGGTCTCGGCCCTCTTCAGCCAATGATCCCACCAGCGCAGGGCATGTTGCAGAAAGCCGATCGACGGACCGGGTATCGCGTCCTGCGGATACTTGTGACCCCACGGACCGACCAATCCCTTCTTGGGGCAGTTGAGGTTCGCCAGCATGCGCGGCACGGCGTTGGAGTAACCGTCGTTCCAACCACCCACCGCGTAAACCGCACAGGTGATGTCGTCGTAGTTCTCATTGACCGAACCGAGCTTCCAGTAATCGTCACGCCGGGTGTGCTGCAGCCATTCGGTCGCCACCACCGGCTCCTGGTTCTCCAGCCGCTCCATCCACTGTTTGCGCCAGCCCTCACCCTGGATCTCCGGATCGCCGGGCCGTGCCATGATGTGGAAGAAGGCCGAACCCCAGAAGAAGTTCTCCACCAGCGGCACGGCACCCATGATGTGGATGTCGTCGGTATAGCGGTCGTCGGTCGAACAATGGGTGATGATCGCCTTCAGCGCCGGGGGGCGGCGCGCCGCCACCTGCAGGCTGTTGAACCCACCCCAGGAAATCCCGGTCATGCCCACATTGCCGTCGCACCAGGGCTGTTCAGCGAACCAGGCGATGGCATCAACGGCGTCGTCCTGCTCCTGCAGCACGTACTCGCCTGTGATCAGCCCTTCCGATTCTCCGGTACCCCGGATGTCGAGTCGGATGCAGGCATAGCCGTGACCGGCCCAGTAGCGATGGCGCGGATCATCCCAAGCCCGTGTCCCGTCGCGCTTGCGGTAGGGGATGTATTCAAGGATGGCGGGCACTGGCCGGTCCTCCGCATCCTCAGGCATCCAGATCCGCGCCGAAAGCCGCGTGCCGTCCGACATCGGAACCCAGACATGCTCGATCTCGCGCACCTTGTGCGGAAACTCGGTGACCACACGGGTCTCATTGTTGTGGTCGATCATCATGCTTTGTCTCCCCCTAGCCGTTCACCTGCTTCTAGACACCGTCGCGTGGCACCTCATGTGACCAGGAACGATGATAGACCTCCCGGCCTTCATCCTTGGCGCAGATTTCAACATCGACGACAAACGCGTCACGGCTCGCTCGCACGGCATGTGAGCTTTCGATGGCGATGTCCCACCCATCACGACGTCGGGCCGAGCGATAGGTCCAACACGCTGAAGCCGAAAGCGGATCGTCGTCGCGGATACGGTACTCGACATGAATGCTCTCGGCACATTCCAGATCGATCGCATCGAACCGCCAGACGCCGTTGTCCTCGATCTGGATCGTCTTCCATTCACCCGTCGCGAGATCACGTGTGACCGTGCGCTCCGAGTTGGGCGGCGTCAGTTCAGTATGCGGGGTCGGTGTCGCTATTGCGATCCGATCAAAGGGCTCACCGCCGTCGCTGTCGCGCGGTGTCCGTTCAGGCAACGTCAGATCGCAGTCGTGCACCGTCAAGATCACAGGCGCCCGCGACGGCCAGATAACCGGCCAGTATGCCGTTGAGAGCGACACGCGAATGCGATGACCCGCGGGGAACGACCAAGCCATGTCGTTCAGCCGTATCGCCAGGTCGACAGGCTCGTTGACCGGCATGTCGGCGATCGCCTCGTGATCGTCACGGTGGGTGAGATTGAGAACCTGGTAGGTCACGCGCGCTGCCGTGTCGTCGGGCGCCACGTCGACGAGCCGCACAGCGACAAACCCCTGTGGCTGATCAACGGACAGGTTCAGCCTGACAACGGGCTGACCCAGAAACTCGATCCGCTCTTGCAGCGGTTCGGTCTCGAACACCAGGGAGCGTCCGTCATCCTCACTCTGGTCGATCGCGAGATCGGGGCTCGCACCCCCGAGCTGGTAGGGACACCAGTTTCCGGCGGTCACACCGACCGTCTGCCTCGGCTTGACGGTGCGCGCGCCATTCGCGCTACGCCACAAGACCCAGTGTCGTTCGCCGGGGTCCGGTTGAGGCCAGACCGGTTCATCGATCCACTTACCTTGGACCGTCGCCAGCCTCGAGTCCGGAACCGATGGCTCCCGCATCCAGACCCGATACATCGGCTCATCCATGAGCCCGTTGTCGACACCCTTCAGCCAGTGGTCCCACCAGCGCAACCCTTCCTGCAGCCAGCCGATCGCCGGGCCTGGAATCCCGAGATGCGGGAACTTATGGCCCCATGGGCCGACCAGACCCTTTCGCGGCCCCTTCAGGTTGCCGAGCATGCGTGGGATGGCGTTGGAGTAGCCGTCCTCCCAACCTCCCACGGCAAAGACGGCGCATTCGATGTCGTCGTAATCTTCGCACACCGAGCCGTGCTTCCAGTATGCATCGCGGCGTTGATGCTGCAGCCAGATGGTGGACGAGACCGGCTCCCAGGCTTCCAACCGCTTCATCCACTGTTCGCGCCATCGCTCCCCCTGAATCTCCGGGTCACCGGGCCGCGCCATGAACTGGAAGAAGGCGCCGCCCCAGAACCAGTTGTCCAGGGCAAGGGCGCCACCCATAAAATGCACGTCATCGGCATAGCGGTCGTCGGTGGAACAGTGCGTGATGATGGCCTTCAAAGCGGCCGGCCGCATGGCCGCGACTTGCAGTCCGTTGAAACCACCCCAGGAGATGCCTGTCATGCCCACAGCACCGGAGCACCACGGCTGCTCGGCGAACCAGGCAATGGCGTCAAATCCGTCCTGCAGTTCCTGCCGGCTGTATTCGTCGGTGATGAGACCTTCCGATTCTCCGGTCCCGCGAATGTCGAGCCGGATGCAGGCATAACCGTGTCCGGCCCACCAGCCGTGCATGGAATCATCGCGGCCACGGGTGCCGTCCCGCTTGCGGTAGGGAATGTATTCCAGGATGGCAGGGACCGGATTGTCTTCGGCATCTTCCGGCAACCAGACCCGAGCGGACAATCGCGTGCCATCGGGCATGGGAACCCAGAGGTGTTCGATATGCCGGACAGCACAGGGGAACGCGGTCACGATCTCCGGGCTGTCGTTCTCTGCACTCATGCCCACATCTCTCCGGCAAGTTCGTCGCGTGGCCCGGAAACCTACACCTTCCAGGTGCCGGCCTCGGTCACGATCCAGTCCAGGCGTTCATCGTAGTCATCATGGGGCACGTGATCGACCTTGAGGCCGGAAAAACAGACCCCGACCGCCATTGTGCCGGGATTACGCCGCCGCAAGTCCGCCAGCGTCCGGTCGTAGAAACCCCCGCCGTACCCCAGGCGATAGCCGTCGTCGTCGAATGCCATCAGAGGAACAAACAGAAGGTCCGGTATCACCAGGGGCGAATCGAGCGCCGGAGTCGGAATCCCCATCGCGCCGGTCACCAGCTCGGCGTCAGGCGACCATTGCAGAAACTTCAGAGGCTTCGCCTTGGCATCGACCACCGGCATCCCGATATCGTGGCCGAACAGATCCGCGACCTCGACAAACGGCAGGACGTCAAACTCGTCCCTGACCGGGAGGTAGGCCGAGACCGCACTTTCATCAGGGAAGCCGATGCCGTTCAGAAAGTGGTCACAGGCCATCTCACCCGCCTGGGGCAAGGCCGCATGAAGCACCTTGCGCCGGTCCAGGCAAGTGGCGCGCAGCGCGGCCTTGTCATCGTCGAGACTCATGAGAGGAGTTGTGGGGCGGCACCACCGTGGCCGTCAACCGTTACACATTCCACCGTGGCCTGCTTTCGCAGGTGGGCGCCGTGATGACGAGGGCACACCCCCGCCAGGGACAGCTCCCTAGTAATGTGCATTGGCCCCAGGGAATAATGAGGTTCACGCACCGGGCAGACATCCGCCCCACGCGACTCCATACAACAACGATCAGGGAAAATCATGTCAGAGCACCGCTCCGGACTATCAGGATGCTTCCAACCGTTCCGCCAGCTGATCCAGCCTGTCGGCCAGAGCCTCGATCGAGGCGGCCGTGGCGCCGTCGTTGGCAGCAGGAGCCGGCCCGGTCGAAGACTTGGCGCCTTCCCGCAGTTCCCACAACTCGTCGGCCAGCAGTAGGCTCGCCATCACCAGTAAGCGCTGGTCGCCGACATTGCCCAGGGCACCGACAAGTTCCTGAACCTTGGTGTCCACAAACGCCGCGAGACCGGCAATGCGCTCTTCTTCGCCCACGCCGCAGGCCACCTGATAGCCACGGCCGTTGATCTGCACGGTCACCTGCGCCATCGCCTAACTCCCCAGCACCGACTTGAGCTCGCCGATCACGCCGTCGAGCCTGCCGGAGACGTCGACCACACGGCCTTCAAGGTCCTTGTGTTCTTTCCTGGCACTATCGAGAGCGTCGCTCAAACGACGATTTTCACCCTCTAGTTCATGCAGGGCCTCGCCGTCCGTCCGGTTGGACAAACGGGTCAGGGCCGACTCCAGACGAGCGATTGCCTGGTCGAGCTTCGCGATGGCCGCGTCCTCGGTTGTCATTGTGTCCCTTGGATCAATACCTTGCCGCCGGTTGCAAAGATAACGGCTTATGGGCCGGGGATAAAGCGACTCTGGACAACTCGTCAATCATGTTCGCCTGGGGATCATATCGCGGTTGACGCTCCAAGGCCGCAAAGCCAAGGTGCGCCCGGGTCGGATCGAGCCGGAATCGGCTCCTGAATTGGAGATTTCACACGTGAACGACAGCGTTGCGGGCCAGGTTTCGGAACGTGCGATGGCCAATGCCATTCGTGCCTTGTCGATGGATGCCGTTCAGGCGGCCAACAGCGGACATCCCGGCATGCCCATGGGCATGGCAGATGTCGCGACGGTGCTGTTTACGCGCTATCTGAAGTTCGATCCTGCGGATCCGACATGGCCCGACCGCGACCGCTTCGTGCTGTCGGCCGGTCACGGCTCCATGCTGATCTATTCCCTTCTCCATCTCACCGGCTATGCCGACATGACGATGGATGAGATCCGCAACTTCCGTCAGCTCGGCAGCAAGACCGCAGGCCATCCCGAGTACGGCCACGCCGCCGGAATCGAGACCACCACCGGCCCCTTGGGCCAGGGGATCGCGACAGCCGTCGGCATGGCGCTAGCCGAACGCATTCTCAACGCCCGGTTCGGCGACGTGGTCGATCACCACACCTATGTCATCGCCGGTGACGGTTGCCTGATGGAAGGTATCAGCCATGAAGCCGCCTCGATGGCCGGTCACCTCAAGCTAAATCGCCTGATCGTCCTGTTCGACGATAACCAGATTTCGATCGACGGTCCGACCTCGCTGACCGAGTCCGACGACACGCTGAAGCGATTCGATTCTTATGGCTGGTCGACCGAACGTGTCGACGGCCACGATCACGAAGCTGTCGCTGCCGCCATCGAACGGGCCCAGGCCAGCAACCAGCCCAGCCTGATCGCCTGCCGCACGATCATCGGTTTCGGCTCGCCCAACAAGCAGGGCACCGCAGCCACCCACGGTGCCCCGCTTGGAGCCGATGAGATCGCCGCGGCTCGCGCCGAACTCAACTGGCCGCATGAACCCTTCGTCCTGCCCAACGATGTTCTCTCGGCCTGGCGCACAGCAGGCGCTCGGGGCGGCAGTATCCGTGGAGCCTGGAAGACCTCGCTCGCCGCGCTCAGCGACGCCGACCGCAACGAGTTCGAACGCCGCATGGCCGGTGACGTCTCAGCCGTGGCGCGGGAAGCCACAGCGGCCCATATCAACGCGCTGATCGCCGAGCCCAAAACCGTGGCGACCCGCAAGGCCAGCGAGCTGGCGCTCGACGCCTTGACCGCAGCGTTGCCCGAAATGGTCGGCGGTTCCGCCGACCTCACGGGCTCGAACAACACCCGCACCAAACCGATGGCCGACATCGTGCCGGG
Organism: Rhodospirillaceae bacterium; assembly: GCA_002722885.1. Classification (GTDB taxonomy): domain Bacteria; phylum Pseudomonadota; class Alphaproteobacteria; order SP197; family SP197; genus SP197. The sequence goes on along the minus strand of PBNE01000006.1, from coordinate 354,962 downwards.
CAGCTATAACGGCACATACGTCCGCTACGGTGTGCGTGAACACGGCATGGCCGCAGCGATGTCCGGCATGGCGCTGCACGGCGGTATCATTCCCTTCGGTGGCACCTTCCTGGTGTTCACGGACTACTGCCGCCCGTCGATTCGCCTTGCCGCCCTGATGGGCCTGCGCGTCATCTATGTCATGACGCATGACTCCATCGGCCTGGGTGAGGACGGCCCGACCCATCAGCCGGTCGAGCACCTGGCCGCGCTCCGTGCCATCCCGAACCTCAATGTCTTCCGCCCGGCTGACGTGGTGGAGACGGCCGAGTGCTGGGAGCTGGCGTTGGCCGCGCAATCAACACCATCCGTGATTGCCCTGACCCGCCAGAACGTGCCGCAGGTTCGCACCGCAGCGGCCGGCGGCAATCTCTGCGAGCGCGGCGCCTATGTTTTGGCCGAAGCTGACGGCGACCATCAGGCCACCGTTATCGCCTCGGGTTCGGAAATCGAGATCGCGATGGCGGCCCGCGAGCGCCTGCAGGCCGATAGTATCGGAACCCGCGTCGTCTCGGTCCCGAGCTGGGAGCTCCTTGCCGCCCAGGATGATGCCTACCGCGCCGACCTGCTCAACTCCTCCAAGGCCCTGGTCGCGGTCGAGGCGGCTTCGACCTTCGGCTGGTCACAGCTCGTCGGGGACCGCGGCGGAGTCGTCGGGATGACCGGCTTCGGCGCATCAGCCCCAATCGCCTCGCTCTACGATCACTTCGGCATCACAGCCGATGCCGTCGTCGCAGCGGTGCGCGAGCGTCTCTAGTCAGAAGACCACAGGGTCTCAAAGTCGGCACCGGCAGGAATCCCGACGCCGTGTCCCGCGCCCGGCACAGGCGCTATCCGCGAGCCGCTCTCGTAGCTCACACCATTCCAGCCCTCGGCAAAGGAGAGCGGCTCGGTGAGGTCGGCTTGATGCATACCGATGCGTTGATGTCTCGCGAACAGACCTGCGCATAGAGGTCCAGCGACTTGAGACACTGATCGAATATGACCGGTGCACCGGTCGATTCGGCGACCTCAAGATTCATGGGAACCGTGTTACAGGGTTCCTCCCAGATAATCCTGGAATCGTCGAAACTGCCCAGCACCGTCGGCGCATCCTTCACACTAAGCGCACCGTTGAAATCCAGCAGGAGCAGGTGATGAGGCACGGCAGCCGTTGACCGGTCCGCGCACCATCGTTAGGAAGACGCACCTTTCAACATCCAATGCGCATTCCGCGCCCTCGGAGGACAGCATGCCCGTTCGTGTCGGCATCAACGGTTTTGGTCGTATCGGTCGTCTCGTGTTTCGCGCCGCCATGGAGGCAGGCCGCAAGGACATCGAATTTGTCGCCATCAACGACCTCGGCTCAGCAGAGGCCAACGCCCGCCTGCTGAAGTACGACTCGGTCCACGGCGCCTACCCCGGCAAGGTCAGCTCCACCAAGAATACGATCCGGGTCGACGGCAAGAGCGTGAAGGTCCTGTCCGAGCGCAATCCCGCCGATCTGCCCTGGGGCGACCTCGGCGTCGATGTCGTGTTCGAATGCACCGGCATCTTTGCTTCGAAAGAAAAGGCTTCGGCCCATCTCGAAGGTGGCGCCAAGAAGATCCTGGTTTCGGCTCCTGCCTCGGGCGCCAACATCACGGTGGTCTACGGCATCAATCACAACAAGATGCGCAAGAGCCACACGGTGATCTCCAACGCATCCTGCACCACGAACTGCCTGGCTCCGGTTGCCGCCGTCCTCGACAAGACCGTCGGCATCAAGCACGGCTTCATGACCACGATCCACGCCTTCACCGGCGATCAGCGCACGGTCGACACCCTGCACAGCGATCCGCGCCGCGCCCGTGCCGCCTCGGTCTCGATGATCCCGACCTCGACTGGCGCCGCCAAGGCCGTGGGCCTGGTCCTGCCAGAACTCGCAGGCAAGCTCGATGGCACCTCGATCCGCGTTCCCACGCCGAACGTCAGCCTGATCGATTTCAAGCTCGAAGCGAAAAAGGATACGACACCCGAAGCCATCAACGCCGCGATGATCAAGGCGTCGAAGGGTGCGCTGAAGGGTGTCCTGGCGGTCAACGATGAGCCGCTCGTCTCGACCGACTTCAACCACAATCCGGCCAGCTCGATCTTTGATCTCTCCGAGACCAAGGTGATCGACAAGCGCCTGGTTCGTGTGCTGGCCTGGTATGACAACGAGTGGGGCTTCTCGAACCGCATGAGCGACACCGCCGTCGCTCTCGGCAAGCTACTCTAGGGACACTGCTGATGACCGCCTTTCGGACGCTGGATGACCTCGACGTCGCCGGCAAGTGGGTGCTCGTGCGCCTCGACCTCAACGTTCCCACGCAGGATGGCCGCGTCACCGACACCACCCGGATTGAACGGGCTATGCCGACCGTCCGCGAACTGTCTGCAGCCGGCGCGCGTGTCGTCATCCTGTGTCACTTCGGCAGGCCCAAGGGTGCCGTGGCGCCCGAACTGTCACTGGCTCCGGTCGCCTCTGCCGTTTCAGAGACGCTGGGACAACCCGTCGGCTTCGCCGCTGACAGCATCGGCGACTCGGCGCGGCAGACTGTCGCAGCATTGGGTAATGGTGACATCGCCATGCTCGAGAACCTTCGTTTCCATGCCGGTGAAGAAGGCAACGACAGTGACTTTGCCGACGCGCTGGCCGCGCATGGCGACATCTATGTGAACGACGCCTTTTCAACGGCACACCGCGCCCACGCCTCGGTCGTGGGCCTGCCTGTACGGATGCCCGCCGCAGCCGGGCGTCTGATGCAGCAAGAGCTGGAAGCCCTCGCCAAGGCCCTGGGCGATCCGGAACGCCCCGTCGCGGCCGTCGTCGGCGGCGCCAAGGTTTCGACCAAACTCGACCTGCTCGGCAATCTCGTCGGCAAGGTCGATGTACTCGCGATCGGTGGCGGCATGGCCAACACCTTCCTCGCGGCCCAGGGCATCGAGGTCGGCGCATCCCTGTGCGAGCACGACATGACCGGCACCGCCTCCGAGATCATGGCCATGGCCCGGGATGCCGGCTGCGACATCGTCCTGCCAAGCGACGCGGTTGTGGCCAAAGAGTTCAAGTCCGGCGCCGCCTCACAGAATGTCCCGGTCGATTCCGTGTCCGGTGGTCAGATGATCCTGGATGTGGGTCCCGCCAGCGCCTCGGCCCTGGCCGATCGCCTGACATCCTGCCGTACACTGGTCTGGAACGGGCCGATGGGCGCCTTCGAACTCGAGGGTTTCGATCACGGCACCAACACCGTCGCCCGCGCGGCCGCCGATCTCACGGATCAGGGCACGCTGTTGTCGGTGGCCGGCGGCGGCGACACGGTCGCGGCCTTGGCGCACGCCGGGGCGCTTGAGCACTTCACCTATGTCTCCACGGCCGGCGGCGCCTTCCTCAAATGGCTCGAAGGCAAGACCCTGCCCGGCGTCGCCGCACTGGAGAGCTGAGCCTCGGCGCTCAGCGCCCCAGCATCTCCCGTATCCGCGCCAAAACCTCAACAGGCGGTCGCGCTGGCGTCCAGTCGGCACGGTCACTGTCGTGGATCGTCGCATCGATACCGAGCTTGCCGACCGTACCGCCGCTTTCCAGCGGTTCTGCCCGGTCGGCCTGAACACCCGACACCACGATCAGATCGCGTTCCGGTCGCATCCGTGTGGCTACGGCGTGTTCGACGGCGACCGGGTCCCAAGGGTCGACATCGCCATCGACCACCGTCACCTGCTTGATAAGATTGACCGCACCCCAGATCGCGAAGATCGCCTTGCGGGCGGCGCCGGGCCGGGGGTGATCGAGGCTCACCACAGCGTGGAGACGTCCCGCGCCACCGGTCGTCACCGCAATCTCTTTGAGGGACGTGACGGCACCCCTGAGATGTCGGGCCAGTCCCGCCGCAATGGCCTCCGCACCCAGAAGAACGTGCTCGGCGGCATAACCAGGCAGCACGCACTGAAAGATCGCGTCGCGTCGCCGCGTCATGGCCGAGAATCGCACAACATAACCCGCACCGTAACGTTCATACATGCCGTGGAATTCGCTGACCGGTCCCTCCTCGATCATCTCATCAGGATCGAGCACACCCTCCAGAACGATCTCGCAATGGGCCGGCGCGGCAAGGTCGACAGTCGTTCCCGTCGTCGTCTCCAGCGGCTCTTCCAGCAACGCGCCCGCCACGGTCATCTCGTCGTCGCCCAGTCCGAGATAAAGACACGCCGCAAGCATCACGGCGGGGTGGTTGCCAAGGGTGACCGCGATCTCCAGCCGCTCGCCACGCTCTTTCGCCGCACGCGCCAGAACGGCGAGGTGATGGTTCGGCGCGATGCCGATGAAGGCCCGGTTCTCCCCCAACGGTTTCAGCCGGGCGATCGAGAGATTGCCAAGGCCGGTCCTGGTGTCCTTCGCCACAATGGCGCCAGCCGTGATGTAGGGACCGGTTTCATGCTCAAAGAAGGTCGGGATCGGCAGATCCGCCAAATCCGGATTCTCGACGATCACGTCCTGGCAGGGTGCGGCCTCGACAAGAGCAGGTGCCAGAGGCGACGCAATGGCGTCGACCAGACGCTGTTGCAGCGAGGCGGCGGTTGTTCCCAAGGCCGCGGCAATACGTTCGCGCGTGGTGAGATGGTTGCCCGTCACGCGCAGGCCATGCCCCTTAACGGCTTCGAAGAGCACCGGAGATCTGCCGTCCAGAAGGGTCAGGCAGGCCCCTATCTCATGCAGCGGCAAGACGGTTTCCTTGACCCGGTGCAAGTCGCCCGCTTCTTCAGCCGCGGCCAGATAGGACCGCATCGACTGCCTACTTTCCTCGCTCATCGGCCGCTCCCGTCGCTGTTGTGATCGTCGGTAAACACACCGGCCCGGAGATGGTTTGTGAGTGCACCCAGGTCCGGACCGAGTACGCGGTCGCCCTCGACCGTCCGCACATGATGCCTGACATCATCAAGCAACCCCGTCAAAGGCGCGGGGATCTGTGTCCGGCCTGTCACATGCAGGGCCTGCGACGCCGCTACCGCCGTGACGGCCAGGCAGGCCTCCATGCTTGCGCCCGCGGCCATAGTCTTGGGCCAGGCCAGGAACGCCGGCGCGGTCACGTCATCTTGTCCAAACACACTGGCATCCGACGCCGGAATGAACGTTCGCGTTGCCGCCGCACGCGCTTCTTCCATGAACCCGGTGATCGCCATCGGCAGATAGCCCACCGCCCCATGTCCATCCGATTCTCCCGCCTTGCGCCCGCTCAAAAGAAAATCGGGATAGCCCGAGACGCGGCCGTTCAGCAAACCGACGCATAGACGCAGACAGACAAGACAAAGATCAGCACAGGCTCCGGCAATCTGGTCCATCGCCGGCGCGGCGACGGCGTTGTGATAGCCGCCGGTGCTGAGGCTGCGGCCATAGCCACCGGCGGCCTCCGGGGCCAGGTAGATCGGGTTGTGAGTCACCGCAGACAGGCTCTGGGTCGCCATCAAATGCGCCTGTTCCACGGCGGCATGTGCCTGCCCGAGCACATGGGGCACGATACGATAGCCTACCGGCGCCTGATGGTCGCGGGCTGCGACGCCGTTCGTCATGCCATCAAGGAGGGCGGCGAGGTTGTTGAACGCCGTCTCATTGTGGGCGCCGCCCAGCAGAGTGCCGACAACGGGCTCGTAGTGTTCCGCCGGCGCGTTGAACGCGACAATCGCCAGCGCCAGAACACGTTCGGCCAGGGCCAGCCGACGTTCGCCGACCAGCGCCGCATCAGCCAGAACGGCTGCCGCCGCTGGCGCGCCATTGATCAGCGCGCCACGCTCGCCGGGCTCCAGGTCGAGCGATTGCGCAAGATCGGCGAACAGCGTGTAAAGCACCAGAATCTCACCAGGACCGCCCTGGCCTTTCTGCGGCACCTTCGGCAACGGCCCCTCGTTAAGCATGGCCGCCAGCGCCTGGACCAGCCGCACGGAACCCGTGCCATGCCCTTCCAACAGGTTCGCGAATCGGGCCAGCACCATCGCCCGCACCACCCGCTCGGGATAAGGTTCACCGAACGGCACGGCGGCTGCCAATGGCTTGAGCCGGGCCAACCGTTCACGGTCGGCCTCATCCATGGCCTCGGCAATCATCTCACCCTGCCCCTGATTGACCCCGTAGACCCGCGCGTCGGAGTCACAGCGAACAAAGGCCAGGAAGGCCTCACGCTGTTTGTCGATGTCGTCGAGGGTCACGTCCGCGACGGCCAGGGCTTCGCCACGCCAGGCTACGTCGCGCACCAGATTGAGCGTGATGTCATGTCGTGACGTCAGGAAGTGTGTCATGGCGCGACCAGAAAATCAGGAGGCCCCAACGCTACAGGATCATGCGTGATCCGGGTATGACCACGTAGAACCCGTCAGGCGACTGGTCCACACTTGCTGACCGTCTCATCAACCTGTGGATCGACAGCTTTGGCTCACGACCCCATTTCGGAAAAACGCTCCGCGACCCCGTGGCACCCCGTGACGGTCCGTGACGCTGCAGAAGCCCGGGCTGTCACAGAGATCGCGGCGCGCCTCGATGTCGCTGTTCTACTGGTCACCGAACCCGATGCCAGTGGCCGCTACGGGCCGGCCTACCTGCTGGAAATGATGCGCCAGGCAGGCCTGGGCGACGGCTGCGTCCACGCCCTGATCGACTGCGGTGATAGTGCGGGACAAGCCATGCTGGCGCTGCGTCTGGGCTGGAAGGATGTCCATATGACGGGGCCTCCGGACACAACTCGCCGCATCGCAGAAATGGCAGAATCCGTAGGCGCACGGTTTCATCAGAACCGCCCGGCCTGCCTTCAGGGCCCTGTGGATCAAAGCCTCGAAGACCAGCTGCGCAACGCCGCCGCCAATTGATCGGCATCCGCGATCAAGCTAAGCAAGCCCCACACTTCAATCCGTCCATGCGGGGAGCCCTGGTGCCATGAAAATCACGCGACGCGTCAAACAGATCCTCTCCTGGTACGAGGGCGAACCGCCGGGCGTGAAAGCCAACCTGGCGCGCATTCTGATGCACGGCCGCCTGGGTGGTTCCGGTCGCATGGTCATCCTGCCGGTCGATCAGGGTTGGGAGCATGGTCCTGCCCGCAGCTTCGCCAAGAACGCGCCGGCCTATGATCCGCACTATCACTTCCAGCTTGCCATCGATGCCGGGCTGAACGCCTATGCCGCGCCGCTCGGTTTCCTTGAGGCCGGTGCCGACACCTTCTCCGGTGCCATGCCGTTGATCCTCAAGGCCAACAACTCCAACAGCCTCGCGACAGAGAAAGACCAGGCGATCACCGCTTCGGTTCAGGACGCCCTGCGTCTTGGCTGTTCGGCCATCGGCTTCACGATCTATCCCGGCTCCGAGTACCAGTTCGAGATGATCGAAGAGGTTCGCGAGATGTCGCTGGAGGCGAAATCCTGCGGCATTGCGACGGTGGTCTGGTCCTATCCGCGCGGCGGCACACTCTCGAAGGACGGCGAGACCGCCGTCGACATCACCGCTTATGCCGCGCATATGGCCGCACAGCTCGGCGCCAACATCATCAAGGTGAAGCCACCGACAGACTTCATCGAACAGGCCGAGGCCAAAAAGGTCTACGAGAGCGAAGGCATCGACATCTCCACGCTCAAGGCGCGGATCGAACACGTCATGCAGTCGGCATTCAACGGCCGTCGGATCGTGGTCTTCTCGGGCGGTGCCGCCAAGGACCTCGATGGCGTGTTCGCCGAGATAGGTGAGATCGCAGCCGGTGGCGCGTCGGGCTCGATCATCGGGCGCAACACCTTCCAACGTCAACCGGAAGATGCCCACGCCATGCTCGACCGCATCATCAAGATCTACCAGGGAAAGGCCTGAGCCCTGTCCCCCGGCGATCAGGAGGCGGCCTGCCGCCTCTACCTCGTCTCACCGCCGCAGGTGGCGCTCGAGTCATTCACTGCTGAACTGGCAACCGCCCTCGACGCCCACGATGTCGCCTGTTTCATGCTCGCCCTGAACGACCAGAGCGATGACGTGTGGCGTCAGACCACAAAGGCACTCGGCCCTATCGCCCAGAGCCGTGACGTCGCCTTTGTCCTTCTAGGACACGATTATCTTGTTCTCGACGTCGAAGCCGACGGCGCTCACATCGAGGGTTCGGTCGAAGCAGGCCGCGCCTCTCTGCCGGACGACAGAATCGTGGGTGCGGGCTGTGGATCATCGCGGCACGACGCCATGATCGCAGGTGAGGCCGGGGCCGATTACGTCGCGTTCGGGCCGCCCTCACCAGACGCTCAGGCGTGCCTGACCTGGTGGCAGATGATGATGGAACCACCCTGTGTCGCGCTGGGCTGCCAATCGGTGCAGCAAGCTGTGGCCGCCGCTGAAGCCGGCGCCGATTTCGTGGCTCTGAACTACGAATTGTGGTCCGATTCCGCATCGCTTGCGGAGATCGCCGCTGCCGTTGCCAAGATCACCGGCCACTGATAGCTTCCGCGCCCTCAGACAACCCCGCAATCTCAGGTTACGCGCATGAAGATCGACGGCAACGCGATCCGGCCCGGCATGGTCATTGAACACAAGGACCGCCTCCTGGTCGCCACCAAAATCCAGCACACCCAACCCGGCAAGGGCGGCGCCTACCTTCAGGTCGAACTGAAGGACATTCGCGACGGCGCCAAGCTGAACGAACGCTTCCGTTCGTCCGAGACGGTCGAGCGCGTGCGGCTGTGGGACAAGGAGTACCAGTTCCTTTTCGCCGACGACGACAACTTCACCTTCATGGACACCGAGACCTTCGAGCAGATCCAGATCAGCCGCGACATGATCGGCGACAAGGCCGCCTTCATGCAGGACGGCATGATGGTGACGGTCCAGTCCTATGAGGAAGAGGCTCTCGGCGTGGCTCTGCCGGAAACGGTGGTGCTCACGGTCGAAGAAACCGAGGCCGTGGTGAAAGGCCAGACCGCTGCGTCGTCCTACAAGCCCGCCACGCTCGACAACGGACTCAGGGTCATGGTGCCGCCACATATCGAGACCGGCACAAGGATAGTGGTGAACACCGAAGATGCGACCTATCGCGAACGCGCCAAGGACTGATCACAGCCTTGTCCCGTCGTTCACCGCTCATCACCGTCATGGCCGCGGCTGCCGACAAGGCAGCCCGCACGCTCCTGCGCGACTTCAACGAAGTCGAGAACCTTCAGGTTTCGCGCAAGGGCACTAATGACTTCGTCACCGCCGCCGACCTCAAGGCCGAAAGAACCCTGAAGGAAGAGCTGGCCAAGGCCCGCCCCGGATTCGGCTTCCTGACCGAGGAGTCCAAGCCGGTGCCGGCCAAGGACGGCCGTTCGCGCTGGATCATCGATCCACTCGACGGGACGCTGAACTTCATCCACTCGGTCCCGCAGGTCTGCATCTCCATCGGCGTCGAGCAGGATGGAGAACTGGAGGCCGGCATCGTCTTCGATCCCCTTCGCGACGAGCTGTTCTGGGGTGAGAAAGGCGAAGGCGCTTATGTCAACCAGCGCCGCCTGCGTGTCAGCCGTCGTGAACGGCTGGCCGACTGCCTGATCGCGCACGGCCGATCCGCCAGCGAAGAGGGGATCGACCAGACGCGCCTTCTGGAGCAGATGGGCCATGTGATGCGCCATACGCGCGATCTGCGGCGCATGGGCTCGGCCGCGCTCGACCTTGCCTATGTTGCGGCCGGTCGTTTCGACGGATTCTGGGAAGAAGGACTGAAACCCTGGGATGTCGCCGCCGGAATCCTGCTGGCGCGCGAAGCCGGTGCCTATGTCACCGATACCAGCGGCAGCGAGTTCGACCTCAAGAACGGAGCCGTTTTGGCTGCGAATCCACACATTCACAGTCAGTTGCACAAGGCGCTCGCCGGACGCTGATCCTGTCCGGTTTCCGGTCAAGGCACGTTGTTTGCATGGCCAGCGTTGTCTATGGTGCGCAAAACTGGCGCAGCTAACCCGATGGAGCCTGGTGACAACGCCATGAACCTTCGCCACATCGCTTTGAACACGCGGACCCTCCCTGCGGTCGCCCTACTGGCTGCCGGCCTCGCCGTTTATGGTCTGCCGGCGCATGCGCAGAGTTTACAGCCCGAGGTCGAGGTCAACCTGGACGTCCTCGATTCTCTAGGCCCGCCGCTCGACGAGACCTCGCTCGACCTTTTCGGTAACGTCACCACACTCTCGTCTACAGGGGTCTACAACTCGACGGTGAGCATGCCCGGCGCGGTATCGGAAGACAGCGTGTTGCTGCTGCCCGCACCTGACGGTAGCGCCATGAGTTCAGAATCCGTTCTCCTGCTTGAGCAGCTGGCCACAACATCGTCGAACGATTTCGAAATGCCGGCTCTTCCGGAGCAGAATTCGGAAGCTGAGGTAGTGTCGGAAATCATGATCGACCCCGACGCCGAACTCGAACCCTTCAACATCGTGACCACAGAAACCGTCACCGCGCCTGAACCCGAGCCGGAGATGGCGGCAGAGATCATGGAAGCCACCCCCAAAAGCGAACTCCTGATCGAACCGGAGGCCGTTGCGGTGGCTGCGGCAACGTCTACCCCCGAACCCGCGGACACCGTCAGCGCCTTCGACGAAATCGAGGACCTGCTGAGCGAACCCGTCGATCCCGAAGCGATTGAAGTGCCCGAGCCCGATCTCACGATGGACGGTACGGATGTGGCCGTGGTGACCTCCATCAACGCCGCAAGCACCAGCGACGACCTGCAGATTCTGTTCGAGACCGAAAGTGATGCGTTGAGCGATGCCGACAGGGCCCTGCTGCAGGGCCTCGCAGGACAGCTCGATGCCAATCCCGACCAACGGGTTCAGCTCCGAGCCTTTGCGTCGAGCGAAGGAACCTCGGCGAGTGACTCACGTCGCCTTGCCCTGTCACGTGCCCTGGCGGTACGCGCCTATCTGATAGAGAACAACGTGCGCTCCACCCGCATCGACGTTAGAGCGCTGGGCGACAAGGCTGAAGAAGGACCGATGGACCGGATCGACATTGTTCTGGTCGATCGTTAAGTCGCCGTTGTCGGATAACACCATCAGGCCAACTCGATGACCCGCCCGCATCCTTATCTTCTGCGGATGGCGTTCTTTCTGGTCGTCGTGGCCGTGGTCATTGCCGTCCTTCTCGGAACCCTTCTGGAAGCCTTCCGCGCCAATCCGGCCCTGAATGGCCTCATCCTCGGCGTCCTGCTTCTGGGCATTCTCTACATCTTCCGCCAGGTCCAGCTTCTCTACCGCGAGGTGTCCTGGATCGAGAGATTTCGGAACGCCATGCCGGGCGCTTCCGTGCAGGACCCGCCTCGGCTTCTGGCGCCGATGGCCGCCATGCTGGGCGAGCGCCAGGCTCAGAGCCAGCTACGCCTGTCCACAGCGTCGACACGGTCCCTGCTCGACAGCATCGGTTCCCGGCTCGACGAATCCCGCGATATCTCGCGCTACCTAATCGGCCTTCTCATATTCCTGGGCCTGCTCGGCACATTCTGGGGTCTGATCAAGACCATCGGAGCGGTCAGCGGCACACTCGACGGCCTCAATGTCGGCGCCGGCCAGGACGTCGTGACCCTCTTTGACACCCTGAAGGACGGCCTTTCCGCGCCGCTTGCTGGCATGGGAACCGCCTTCAGCTCTTCTCTCTTTGGCCTTGCCGGCTCGCTAGTCCTGGGATTCCTGGATCTCCAGTCCAGTCAGGCTCAGAACCGGTTCTACAACGAGCTGGAGGAATGGTTGTCGTCGGTCACGCGCCTGCAGTCCGGCAGCTCGCTGTCTTACGAAGGCGAACAATCGGTTCCGGCCTATGTCAGCGCACTGCTCGAACAGACCGCCGACAGCCTAGACCGCCTGCAGCGCACGATGGCGCGCGGCGAAGAGAGCCGGGTAGGCGCCGATCAGCAGCTTTCCGCCCTGGCTGACCGATTGGCCACACTCACCGATCAGATGCATGCCGAACAGCAACTCCTGATCAAGCTTGTCGAAGGCCAATCCGATCTCAAACCCGTCATCGAACGGTTGGCGACAGCACAGGGGTCCGGTGGTCTGGACGAAGCAAGCCGGACACACCTGCGTAATCTCGATGTCGTCATGACACGCCTGCTCGAAGAAACCGTTTCCGGTCGTGGTCAGCTCGCCGATGAGATCCGTGCCGAGATCAAGCTCCTGGCTCGCACCATAGCCGCCACGCGCCAGGCGGATAGCGGGCAGTAGATCATGGCCGCTCGCACTCGGCGGCCCGCCTCCGGTGCCGACACATGGGCAGGGTTCGTCGATGCCCTTTCGACGCTTCTGGTCGTGCTCATCTTTGCTCTCGTTGTTTTCATGCTGGCCCAGTTCTTTCAGGGCATCACACTCTCGGGCCGAGACGAAGCCCTCGCGCGTCTCGAAGACCGGGTCGCCGAGCTGGCCGACATGCTGGCTCTGGAACGTGACGGCAATGTCGAGCTGCGGCTGGAGATCGCGCAACTGTCGGCCGATCTACAGCGGGTCAACGCCGCCCGCGACGACACCGAGCAAGCGCTGGCGATTCTCAGCAGCGAACGGGATGGCCTGATCGCGCGGCTCTCGGCCACCGAAGACTACGCTTCCCAGACCGGGGCGGCGCTGGATGAGGCTCAGGCCCGCCTTGACCTTCTCCAGTCCGACCTCGATCGGGCCCTCGAGGATGTCACCGTCACCAAAGACACGTTGTCACTCAAGCTGGCCGAACTGGCCAGCCTGCAGCGCGACATCGACGCCCTGAACAATGTCAGAGAGAACCTTGAAGCCGAGGTCGGCCGCATGGTTCTGCTGCTTGAGGAAGCCGAGGACCGCCTCGATGAGGCTGCACAACGCGAGGCCGAGGCCACAGCGGAACTCGAGGACCGCCAGGCACGCATCGATGCACTGCTGCTTGATCTCAGCGCAGAGCGTGATCGCGGCACGGAACTGGCATCAGAGTTGTCCGACGAGACCGAACGAACGTTCCTGGCCCAGCAGGAAGTCGAGGAACGGGAGATTCGCCTGTCCGAACTCGCCGTGCTGGTTACCCTGACCGAAGAGGAACGGGACGAAGCACAATCGGATGCCGATCGCCGCCTCAATCAGATTGGCCTGCTCAACCAGCAGCTCAACGCGCTGCGGGATCAGATCGCCGCCCTGAACGACCTCTTGGAGGCGGCAGAAGCACAGGCTGAGGCCGATCAGGTCCAGATCGCCGATCTCGGGTCGCGCCTGAATGCCGCTCTTGCGGCCAAGGTTCAGGAACTTTCACGGTTCCGCAGTGAGTTCTTTGCTCGCCTCGTCGACGTGCTGGGCGACCGCGACGGTATCAAGATCGTCGGAGACCGCTTTGTCCTGCAATCGGAGCTTCTGTTCGAAAGCGGCAGTGCAGACATTTCCAACGAAGGCAAGCGCGAGCTCGACAAGATCGCCGAGCTCATCATCGAACTCACGGCCGAGATCCCCTCCGATGTCGCATGGATTCTACGCGTCGATGGGCATACGGATTCGGTTCCCATCGCCACGGCGGCATTTCCCAGCAACTGGGAGCTCTCCACCGCGCGGGCCACAGCGGTTGTGCGTTACATGATCGGCCAGGGCGTGCTACCAGGACGCTTGGCGGCCACAGGTTTTGGCGAGTACCATCCCATCGTCGAAGGCGACGACAACAATGCCCGGCAGCGCAACCGGCGCATTGAATTCAAACTGACGGAACAGTAAGACACAGACATGTCCGACCTCACATTTCGTACTGCCACTCCCGACGATGCCGCCGTGGTGCGTGCCTTTGTCGACTCGCTCGAGGAACATGTCAGCGCCCGCGATCTCATCGCCACGGACCTCGATGTCATCCAAAGCGATATGGCTGAACCCGACCCAGGTTTTCGCGCTGAACTGCTTGAGCGCGACAGCATCCCCGTTGCCATGGTCAGTTGGTATCCGATCTACTCGACCTGGCTCTGGCGCCGCGGCATCTACGCCCTAGATGTCTTTGTGTCCGAACAGGAGCGCGGCCAGGGCCACGCACGCCGCCTGCTGACCCATCTCGCGGCCATGGCCCGCGAGATGGGTGGTGCGTTCCTCAAGCTCGATGTCGACCGTACCAACGATGATGCCGCCGCAGTCTACGTCAAACTCGGTTTCACGCCGTCCGAGAGCGACCCCTATCTGCTGATCGGCGACGCCTTCGACACCCTCGCCGCACAGGCTTGAGATTTACGTCGTCGCCGTGGCAACCCAGACGGCAGCGGGGAAAGCAACGCCCTCACCGTCGTGACGCGCCGCAATCTCGGCCCTGACCTCGGCCTCCACCGTTGTTTTCACGTCGTTATCGGCCTCTTCCAGAAGCCGTGAGGCCGGGCCGAAGTAGATCATGAAGTGGGTGACCTCTTCGACCGAGCCCAAGTGGTACATGGTTGTGTCATAGGGTGTCATGGCAGCGTCGCTGAACCCGGCACGGCCCAGAATGCCCTCCACCTTGGCAGGATCGGCAAAGGCAAACGGACCGGGATCATCGGGATTAGGCGGCTCGGGCGGCGGAACGTGCCGCAGGGCGATGTCGCGCGGCAACGTTACCCAGGCGTTCTTGATGAGCGGCTGCCAGCATACGAAACACAATCGACCGCCCGGTCTCATGCCGCGACGGATGTTGGTGAAAGCCTCGTCGGAGTTGCGAAAGAACATCACGCCGAAGCGGGAGAACACCAGATCGGCCGCCCCCTCCTCAAACTGGTAGCTCGAAGCATCGGCGTTGGCGAAGACGGCATGGCCCAGCGACTCGGCTGCGGCCCGTTCGGCCGCACGCCGCAGCATGGGCGATGAGATATCAACACCGAGTACAGAGCCCATGGGACCGACACGACGCGCCAGTTCCAGCGAGGTTGCGCCACAGCCACAGCCGATGTCGATCACACGCTCGCCGGGATTCACGCCACCCTGATCCATGCCGAGAAGCCCCATGCCTTCGAGCACAGGGTCGAGCCTCTCCTGGGCATCAACCCACTTGTCACCGGCATCACCGTTCCAGTAATCGATCTGTTCGCTGTTGGGTCCGTTCGTCTCGTCGGCCATGGCTGTGTTCTCTCCGTTTGTTGATCGATCTGTAACACGGGGGTCATGCGCTCGAAGCCCACGATTGCGCGAGGTCGCGCGAACCCGTCAGGGAACAACGTAGACCGGACTGCTCCAGGCTTGATGGCCGTCCTCGGTTGTCACGCAGATCCAGATCGGATTGTCGCGACCGGTCTTGATCGGCACCTCAATCTCTCCTCTCATGGCGCGATGCGGGTTCTCATCCGGCGCACGCAGAACACGAACCTTTCGTGCCAGGCCGCCCTGTTCGAACACCGTCTCCTGATGACCGATATCGCTCAGGGCCACAGTGACCTCGCCATATCCGGTGTCGAGGTAAAGCATGGCGCCGGACGTCTCATCGACGGTGAGGTCAAAGCCCATCATGTTGCCTGCCGTCCGTGAACGGAAAAATGCCGTGGTGGCATCGACCTGTTCGCACGGAAGCTCCGGATTCCAGGCGCTGACCGGCGCAAAGGCCCGGATCGTCGCACCGTCCAACCGGGCTGTTCCGTTCCAGCGTGAGCGCGATCCCTTGCCCCGCCGTTCCGCGCCACTCAGCAACACGCGAATCCGAGATCCAACCTCGTCCACAGTGTAAGGCCGGAGGCACGCCACCGTGTCCTTGCCGTTGCGCACCTCGACCTTCTCGATCGGAACGCCCGCCTCGACCGCGAACCGAAGTGACACCGCATCACTCTGAACCGAAACGATGTCGCCCATCTCCACCGTGACCGCATCAACCGACACGGCATCGTCAAACACGGCAGGATCCCGATCCCACACCGTCATATCCGATGCAGCGGTGACATTCAGGTCGAGATGCATCCTGCTTCCGGTCGTCGCGAAATGCCGACGCTTGCGCAGGCAAAAAAACAGCGCATCACGGGTCAAATCCGAGGCCAGAAGGCAGGTCAGCCCGCCATAGGCCACAAACTCCGACGCGCCGGGATGGCTGGCACCAGGCCGTCCTTTGTGGCCGTCGCTGTTGGCGACGACGCCTACGCGGAGTCCCAGGTCGAAGGCATCCTCCATCAGCCATTCGAAGGTACCCCAGGCCGAATGGATCTCCATCGCGGTCTCGGTCCTGCCGTCATGGCCCCGGGTCAAATCGGCCCAGCGCCCGCCGATATGGGCAAAGACAACAGCATCTTCATCCTTCAGGGCCTCAAAAAGCGCCGACGCATCGTTGGCATCGGTGTCAATATCGGATCGATCCGGCAGCAGGGCGTGTGATGAGCGGTGAATCTGCCGCCCCTCGGTTCGGAAGTAGACATTCCGGTCGCCGCCCAGATGCGTGTTCGCCGACCACTCATAGCCGGGATAAGTGATAAAACGTCCTTCGTCGTTGAATTCGGCCGTCAAACTGTTGAGGTGCGTCCAGAAGGTGTTGTTGATCTGGAAGTCGTTGGCCTGGTGGCCGCAGGCATCCAGGAAAGCCACATCACGCGAGAAGCCGAAGTAGTGACGCGCGGTGTTGATCCCCACCGATTCACCACTCTGGCCGTGCAGGTCGGCCCACCAACCAGCGCAGGCATTCTCACGGATGATCAAGGGATTCGAGACAGCGAGTTCCCGTCCGGCACCATCCTCGACCGTAATCCGCAGTACGCCCTGGTCATCGACCCGCAGATCATCGAGAACCCGCGCATCCTCACCGGGCCCGTAGGTCAGTTGCCCGGGCAGGCCGTCGACTGTCATATCAGCCTTGAGCATGAGGTCGGCCCGGGCCAGCGGAGTCGGGTTGCCCCACCTGTCCTCGGCGCGCAGGCCGAGACGGAACGGCTCACCGGGCCGGCGCAGGGTCGGCAGGACAGCATGCCAGTGCTCAGGCTCTCCAGCGACAATCGGGACCACCGGGCTCTCCGTCACCGGGATGTAGAGGTTGGTGGCCGCGACATCGACCAGGGTGGTAAAGCGGAAGTCCTGCTCGGCGCATGACTGCACGGCCATCCCGGGCGAGCCCTGGCTGGTGTCGCCCAGAAGCACGGTGATCGTGTCACCTTCGTCCAGATGACCGACCGGCATCAGAATCCGCAGAGCCTGATACCAGGGGCGCGTGTGGCCCACATCGTCATAGGACACCCGCATCGGATGGCCGCGGCTGTTGGTCGCGCTGACGTAGTTGATCGCATCGGGTTCGTCGCCCTGCAGCAGCCCCCAGTCTCCGGTGAAGCGGAAGACGATCTTGAGCCCGCCGCCGCCATCCATACCGAAACGGCCACAGGTGTAGGTCAGCGCAAAGGTCTGCAGGCTCCGGGCCTCGACCGGCTGATCCGGCGTGACGGCAACATGGCCGTAGAGCACGCGGTCCCTTCCAGGCTCGGCGGCGGGCCAGACATCGCCCCGGTGTTCGTCAGGCACCACGTCATGCATGACTTCTTGCTCGCTTCAGGCTCATGGTCCAGCCTCCCACAGGGCATGGCCCCTTCATAGGCCATCGGAGCTCGGAATTAGACCAAACGGGGAAGCAGCGTTCATGCGGATCTTTGCAGCCGGTCTCGGCACCGAAACCAACACCTTCGCTCCCTTCCCAACCGGCGAGCGCGGTTTCCGGCAGACCGAGTACTTTCCTTCCGGCACCCATCCCGACTCCCCGACCTTCTCCGGCGCCCCGCTTTATGCCGCGCGCCAGCTCACCGCCTCCGGCAACCACGAACTGGTCGAAGGGCTCTGCACCTTTGCGGAGCCCGCCGGCGTCACAACACGACAGGCCTACGAAACCCTACGCGACCACATTCTCGACGAGCTGAAGGCAGCCATGCCAGTCGATATCGTCGCCTTTTCGATGCATGGCGCCATGATCGCCGACGGCTACGACGACTGCGAAGGCGACATGCTGGCCCGCGCACGGACCATCGTGGGCCCGGATGTGGCTCTCGGCGCGGAACTCGATCTTCATTGCCATTTCACCCCGGCCATGATCGAGGCCGCCGACGTGATCGTCGCCTTCAAGGAATACCCGCACACCGATTTCTATGATAGGGCAGTCGAACTGCTGGACCTCCTCACGGCCACCGCCCGGGGCGACATCCGCCCGGTCATGTCGTTGGCCGACACAGGCATCCTCGACATGATTCACACAACCAGGGAACCGGCGCGCAGCCTGGTTGACCGACTGAGTGCCCTGGAAGGCAACGATGGTGTGCTCTCGGTCTCGCTTGGTCACGGCTTTCCTTGGGGTGATGTCAAAGATCTCGGCACTCGGGTCCTCGTGGTCACAGACAACAGGCCGGATCACGGCCGCGAGCTGGCCCTGTCCCTTGCTTCAGACGTGGCTGCGATGCGGGGCACCCTCGACTCCGGCTTCATGTCCATCGATGAGGCCTATGAGCGCGTCGCCACTGCGCCATCCGGTCCCATTGTCATGGCTGACAAGTCGGACAACGCCGGTGGCGGCGCACCGGGCGATTCCACATGGATGCTGCAACGCGCTCTGGAACGTCAGATGACCTCGGTGGCCCTCGGGCCCTTGTGGGATCCCATCGCCGTGGCGACTTGTCTTGATGCCGGATTGGGCGCCACGCTCGGCCTGCGGATCGGTGGCAAGATGTGCCCACTATCCGGCGCACCCGTGGACCTGACGGTCACCGTGACCGGCATCGCTCACGATGCCTACCAGACCTTCGGACCGGGAACGTCGCCCCTGGGCGACTGTGTTGCCGTCAGCGGATCAGGCATCGACATTGTTCTCAACAGCCTGCGAACGCAGGCTTACGGTCCGGAGCTGTTCACCAATGTCGGGATCGACCCGGCCCGGCGCAACGTCGTGATCGTCAAATCGACCCAGCACTTCTATGCCGGGTTCGCTCCGATCGCCGCCGAGGTTGTCTATGTCGGCGCTCCCGGTGTCGTCGCCCCGGCCTACCATGAACTCACCTTCAACAAGGCGCAGAGGCCACGATGGCCCTTCGACGATGATGAACCGCAGATACGCCTGATCGCGGGCTGAGGCCTGCCGGACCAGACACGCTTGAACAGACAGTAGGACCAGACCATGAGCCACAGCTTTGCCGCCAACCCACGCGCCGTCGAGGTCATCGAACACACATGGATTCCGATGCCGGACGGAACCCGGCTGGCCGCCAAAATGTGGCTTCCCTTCGATGCTAAAGACGAGCCGGTCCCGGCCATCCTGGAATACCTGCCCTATCGCAAGCGTGACGGCACCCGTGGCCGCGATCTCGTGAACCATCCGCCGGTTGCCGAATGCGGATACGCCTGCATCCGTGTTGACATCCGCGGCACCGGAGACAGCGAAGGGGTCTATCACGACGAATATACACCCCAGGAGCAGCAAGATGGCTGCGACCTCATTGCCTGGCTCGCCGACCAGCCCTGGTGTAGCGGTGCAGTCGGCATCATCGGTATCAGCTGGGGCGGCTTCAACGGCCTGCAGATCGCCGCCCATCGCCCACCGGCGCTCAAGGCCATCGTCTCCATCGGATCGACCGACGACCGTTATGCCACCGATGTCCACTACTACGGCGGCTGCCTGATCAAGGACAACATCGACTGGGGTGCGGTGATGTTCGGCTACAACGCGCTGCCGCCCGACCCGGACCTGGTGGGCGATGCCTGGCGCGAGATGTGGAATGCCCGCCTCGAAGCCAACCGTCCCTGGGCCCTGCTCTGGCTCCGGCATCAGCGCCGCGATGACTACTGGCAACAGGGTAGCGTGTGCCAGGACTTCTCGAAGATCGCCTGCCCCGTCTACGCCGTCTCCGGCTGGGGCGACAACTACAACGAAGCCGTCCCACGTTTGGTTGCCGGCCTGCATGCTCCCGTGAAGGGTTTGTCGGGCCCGTGGTGCCATCAGTATCCGAACAAGGGGCACCCCGGCCCCACCATCGGCTTCCTGCAGGAAACCGTGCGTTGGTGGGATCACTGGTTGAAGGGTATCGACAACGGTGTCGAGAACGATCCCGCATGGCGGGCATGGGTCCAGGACAGCCAGCCGCCCGCGACCAGCTACGAGACACGCCCTGGCGCCTGGGTCGGAGAGCCGAGCTGGCCCAGCCCTAAGACAACCTGGAAGCACTGGACGATGAATCCCGGCAGGCTTGATGCCGAAGCGGGGCAGGCCACCCCTCTCCCCATCAAATCGCTCCAGACCACCGGCCTGACACAGGCCCAGCTCTGCCACCACGGCGAACCCGGCATGTTCTCGTCGGATCAGCGCGAGGATGACGCCGGCAGCCTGGTCTTCCTGTCCGAACCGCTCGATGAGCCCCTGACCATCCTGGGCGCACCGGTCGTCGAGCTCACGCTGTCGTCCGACAAGCCCACGGCCTTTGTCGCCGTGCGGCTCAACGATGTGGCGCCGGATGGTGCATCGACCCGCGTGCATCATGGTGTGCTCAATCTCACTCGCCCGACCGACCGGTCGACCACGACATCGCTGGTTCCCGGCGAATCGCTCACCGTGCGTGTCGAAATCGATGACATCGGCCATGTCTTTGCCTCTGGTCACCGCATCGCGGTCTCGGTGTCGTCGACCTACTGGCCGCTTGTCTGGCCGTCCCCCGCGCCGGTCACGCTCACGCTGTTCGCAGGTCAATGCCGCTTGGAACTTCCTGTCCGGCCCCGTGACGCTGCCGACGACGCCCTGCGGCCGTTCGAGGACGCCATCAACGGCCCCGGAGAGGAAGAAGCGATCGTCTTGGAGGAAGCCGGACAGGACCGGACGATCACGCGCGATCCCGCCACCGGCCTGGTGACCGAACACACCTGCTTCAACGGCGGGCTTACGCAGCACAACGACATCGGCGTGACCGACGGTGCCACCGGCCACTCCTGGCACAGCATTCGCGAAGGCGATCCGCTGTCTGCGGAATCACGCACCGAGCGGGTCGATCACTGGCGGCGTGACGGTATGGAGATCGAAATCCGGACCCGACAGCGCCTCACCGCCGACGCCACCACCTTCCACTTCTCCGCTGAGCTCGAAGCCCTCGAAAACGGAGAGACAGTCTTCACGCGTTCCTGGAACGANGATATTCCACGCGACGGAAACTGAGCGTTCTGCCCGTCAACTGCGCTTCGCCATGACTTCATGGAGCTTCGTTGCGGGTTCATCGGTCCGATGCGCCTCGCGGAAAGCATCGACACCCGCTTCGATGGCTGCATCGACGAACGAGCCTTCCCAGTGCCGCATCAAGGCCTTCTGCGCTCGGATCGCCAACGGTCCCGCGCTGCAGATCGCATCGACCCATTCTGTGACNGCATCGTCGAGACGCGCCGACGAGGCCACCCGTTCGACAAGCCCGGCACACAACGCGCAATCCGCTGACATCACCGTACCGGTGAAGAGAAACGCCGAAGCCCGGCCCCAACCCATCAGCCGCGGCAACAAGGCGGCCTCGATGACCGACGGGATGCCGATCTGAACCTCCGGCATGGCAAAGGTCGAACGCTCCGAGGCCACGCGCATGTCGCAGCTCGCGGCAAGTTCCAGCGCCCCACCCAGACAAGGGCCATCGATCTTGGCGATCACGGGTACAGGGCAATCCCGAACCGCCTGGCAGGCGCCATGCAACATACGGATGAAGTCCTCAGCGTTGCCCGCGTTGAGAGAATTCAGCTCCGCAACATCCGCGCCGGCCGAAAACGCCCGGCCCGCACCAGAGATGACGACACAATGCAGCGTGTTGTCGTCGGCCAGCACCACCATCGTCGATGTCAGCTCGTCAATCAGGCTCGCTGACAGGGCGTTGAGCTTCTCGGGCCGCTGCAGAATCACATCCACAATGCCACCGCGCCGTTTCGTCTCTATCTGTCCCGCCATGCCTTCCTCCCTGTCTCTTGATGTCTAGAATGCACGCGAAACAAACGGGAGAACATCATGGGACGGGTTGCACTGGTGACAGGCGCATCGCGCGGCTTAGGCCGCGGTGTGGCAACGGCACTGGCCGAGGCGGGTTATACGGTCGCCGCGAACTACCGCAGCAGCGATGAGGCCGCCGCCTCGCTCGAAGCCGAAACCGGGGCCAGGACCTACAAGTGGGACGTCTCGGACTACGACGCCAGTGTCGAGGGTGTCGCCCGTGTGGTGGAAGACCTCGGCCCTGTCGAGGTGCTGGTTAACAACGCCGGGATCTCGCCCGACAAGTTCTTTCACAAGATGGATCACACGCTCTGGAAGAAGGTCATAGACACCAACCTCAACTCCTTCTTCCATGTCACCCATCAGGTCATCGGCCCCATGCGCGATGCGGGCTTCGGGCGTATCGTGAACATGGCGTCCCTGTCGGCCTTCGCCCCGAACTACGGTGAGACATCCTATGGTGCAGCCAAAGGAGCGATGGTCTCGTTCACCAAGGCGCTCGCCAAGGAGAGTATTGCCAAGGGCGTCACGGTGAATGCGGTCGCACCGGGTTATTGCGACACTGATATGGTGAACGTCGCGCCGCAGGACTGGCTCGACGACCTCGTGGCCAATGTTATTCCTGCCGGCCGGCTGGGCACGCTCGAGGATGTTGCGCGTTGCGTGCTGTTTCTGGCTGCCGATGAGGCCAGCTTCATCACCGGCGCCACAATCGACGTCAACGGCGGCCAGTTGATGCGNTGACCATGTCCGGACAGGCCCNGCAGCCCATTATGGTGCTGGGCGCGGCGGGGGTCTTCGGCTCGCGGCTCTGTCGACTCCTGCTGGAAGGCGGTGCACACGTCGTTGGCGTTGGCCGCCGTACGGCACCCCTCGACGCGCTGGTTCACGACCTTTCTGACCTGGGCTCACTNGAGGTCGCCAGCGGCGCGGTTCCGGATGATCTCGATGCCCTGCTGCGACGCCATCGGCCCGAAATTGTGATCGACACGACAGGCCCCTTTCAGGGTCGCGTTCTTGATGTTCCAACCCGATGTATCGCGCACAGCGTGCACTACNTCGACCTCTCTGACGACCGTGCGGGCGTCGCTGCCATCACGGCTCTCGATACATCGCACGACAGGCGGTCGTTGTCGCCATTTCCGGGGACAGCACGGTCTCCGTCCTGTCGTCGGCCGTGGTTCAACATCTGGCTCGGGACCTCACGTCCGTCGACACCATCGAGGTCACCATCGCACCGGGCAACGACGAGCCGCGCGGCCCTGCGGTGACCCGCGCAATTCTCTCCTACGTCGGGAAANCCATCCCGCGCCGGGTCCGGGGTCGCTGGACCTCCGTCAACGCCTGGCAGGGCCTCCGCTGCAAAACCATCGGCAGCCTTGGTCGGTGGTAGCTGGCAGCCGTCGACGTGCCTGATAACACGCTTCTGCTCGACCTTTTTGATGCGCGCACTGTCCGCGTTCTGGCAGGCATGGAACTCCACGTGATTCACTTCGGCCTCTGGCTGTTGTCGTGGCCGGTACGCTGGCGCTGGCTGCCAAAACTATTGCCGTTTGCTCAGCCAGGACAGGTCATGGCGAACCTGCTTCGCCCCTTCGGCACCAACACCGGCGGCATGGTGGTCGAAGTTGCCGGCAGAGATGACGAGGGTCAACACAACCTGTGCCTCTGGACCCTCGAGGNGTGACAAGGCGACGGTGCGATGACACCGACCGCCACGGCAGCCGCCCTTGCGCTCGCCCTACGAGCAGGTNAAGGACCGGAACCGGGTGCCCGGCCTTGCCTAAACGAGGTCGCGCTCGACGCCATCCTGGAGACCCTTTCACCTTATGCCATCACCACCCGGACCACACGGGGACACCCGGTTCCTCTCTACAGAAAGGCCATGGGCACCGCATTCGAGCAGGTTCCGGGGGCCATTCGGGCTCTGCACGACAGAACCACCGATCATGCCGCCCAGGGCCTCTCGGTCATCACCATCGGCGACAACCCGGTCGCCCGTGCCCTGTCCTCGCTCAGCCTCCTGCCGAAACCCGGTGCCGAGGTTCCAACCACGGTCACCTTCACCATCCGCGATGGCCGCGAACGGTGGCATCGCCAGTTCGGTGCCTTCGCTGGCGGTTCGGTGCTTGGCTGGCCGGAGCACGGTGTCGTCTGGGAACAGTTCGGTCTGCTGAAGGGCCGCGCCGATCTCGTGGTCNGGGACGACGGTCTCGACATNGTGATTTGGGGGTTCAGTCTCTACGGGCTTCCGTTGCCGCGTGCCATTTGGCTCCGGTCCTGGGGTCGCGAGCGGGTCGATGACGAGGGCCGCTTCACCTTCGATGTCGGGATCGGCCTGACCTTCGGGATCGATCTCATGACCTACCGGGGCTGGCTGGCTCCCGACCCCTGAATGGAATCGTGAAAGGACTGGATCAAGAATGATCCAGCCTCTTTGTGTGAAGCTGCATTACGACGACCAATCCGACGCGGGTTCCGTTGTCTCCATCCTCCAGCCCCGGCGATCGACCTCACGGTCCAGGGTTTTGATTCTGTCATCGAGGTCCGGATGGCTACTGAAGAAAACCGGCGAAAGCTCCTGCAGCACAGCGTATGTCTTCAGCGTTCCCAGCGCTTCGGCATAACCACCGGCATGGCCGTAGTGTGCCACAAGGGTCGTGAGACCCTCGAGATCGGCCGCTATCTCCCGTTCGCGGCTGAAGTGCAGGTTCGCGAGACCGCCACCGCCCAGGATCAGCTCATCGAGAACATCGGCATCGCCGAGCAGAACCATAGCCCCCAACGCGAAGAACGCATTGGCGCCGAGCGAACTGATCACATCGCGGTTCTCGACATGAGCGATCTCATGACTGAGAACCCAGGCCAGCGCATTCTCACTCGGCAAGGCTTCAAGCAGGCCCCGCGTGACAACGATGTGTCCACCCATCGTGGCGAAGGCATTCACCATGTCGCTGTCCATGATGTGCACCGTCAGGATCATGTCATCGGGCAGGCCGGCGGCATTGGCCAGATCGTCGACGATGACCTGCAAGCGTGGCGATGGTACGGTCTCTCCAGCCAGATCCTGGGCGTTGATCGCACTGGCCAGATCACGTTCCCAGGAGAACGGAATCAGCGGTGCGAGCCAGCTTCCAATCAGCATCAGAGTGACAAGCAGTCCGAAACCCAGCCCCAGGGCGCCCGCCCCCAGGACGACAAGGTCGCGCAGGGGCGTCTGACGGCCACTGTTGATCCCCTCAGGGATACGCGGGTTGTGGTAGGTCACGAACCCGACGGCAGCGCCAGCACGGCTGTGCCATAGGCCAGAACCTCGACGGACCCGGCGCCTCGACGGTCGTCATAGAAGACCCGCGAGGTCTCCAGCTTCACGTTGACGACATGGGTCGCCCCAAGCTCCCGGGCCTGCAGCTTCATGCGCAGGATCGCCTCGCGCCGCGACCGCTCGACGAGCGTCTGGTAGGCGTCGATCTGGCCGCCCAGCAGGCCACGCAGAAACGCCAGGAAGCGTTTGAAGTAGTCGATCGAAATTACGGCATTTCCGATCACCAGCGTGCCATGGCTCGCCGGCGGCGCATGACGTGTCGCGAACACCATGAGGTCGCGCATCTCTTCTTCGCGGCTCTGGATGGACTTGTAGTGCCGTCGCTCGTTGAACGACCCGATGCCATAGCCGACGATCAGGAACGCGACAAAGATGCCAAGTTCGATCATGGCTCGACCGCGTCCTCGACGACGACGGCTGTGCCATAGGCCATCAGCTCCGCCGCGCCTTGGGAAATCGTGGAGGTCGAAAACCTCACATTCAGCACCGCATTGGCGCCGATGGCCTGGGCATCCTGTGCCATGCGTTCAACTGCCAGATTGCGCGATTCGGTCAGAAGCTCGGTGTAGCCCTTGAGCTCACCGCCCACGATGTTCTTCAGGCCCGCCATCAGGTCTCGCCCGATATGCTTGGCACGCACCGTGTTGCCATTGACAAGCCCCAGGTTCTTAACCACCCGCTTTCCGGGAATCTCTTCGATGTTGCTCAGAATCATGATCACTCCGTGGCCGGTTTATCGGCACAGCGTGGTCATATTGCCGATGGATCGTCAATCTCGGGCTACTGAACCCCATTGGCAGCATCGAACTGGAGCTCGGCCAACCGGGCGTAGAGCCCACCCTTGGCAACGAGCTCATCGTGCCGTCCGCTCTCGACAATCCGGCCTTCGTCCAGAACCAGAATGCGGTCAGCCTTCAGGATGGTGGCCAGACGGTGGGCGATCACCAGCGTGGTCCGCCCCTCCATCAACCGCTCCAGGGCGTGCTGGACCATCTGCTCACTCTCGGCATCCAGTGCACTGGTCGCCTCATCCAGCAACAGGATGGGTGCATCCTTCAGCACGGCCCGCGCGATGGCGAGGCGCTGACGCTGACCGCCCGACAACCTGACACCGCGTTCGCCCACAAAGGTCGCGAACCCTTCAGGCAGATCTTCGATGAACCCGGTGGCGAAGGCGGCATCAGCCGCAGCACGAACCTCCGCATCGCTGGCTTCAGGACGGCCATAGCGGATGTTGTCGGCGATGCTGGCGCCGAAGATTACCGGCTCCTGCGGCACCAGACCCAGACGCTCCCGCAACAGCTCGAGCGAAGCACGGCGTACGTCGACACCATCGATCAGGACGGTCCCCGCATCAGGATCATGGAAGCGCAGCAGCAACTGAAAGAGCGTGCTCTTGCCCGCACCCGAAGGACCGACCAGCGCGACCGTTTCCCCGCCACTGACCTCGAGGCTCAAAACATCAATCGTTGGCGCGTCGGGACGCGTGGGATAGTGGAAAACCACGTCACACAAGGAGACCGTGCCGGGTGAATCGTGAGGCAAGCGCTCCGGCAGCCCCGGCGATGCGATGGACGGCTCACTCNCAAGGAGCTCGGTGAGCCGTTCCGCGGCGCCCGCAGCACGCTGCAGGTCACCGTAGACCTCGCTGATAGCCCCCACGGAGGCAGCGACCAGAACGGCATAGAAGACAAAGGCAGCGAGGTCACCGCCGGTGATCGTACCGTCCAGTACGTCGTGGCCGCCCATCCACAGCACGCCCCCGATCCCGCCGAAGACNAGCAGGATGACCGAGGCGGTCAGAAAGGCCCGCGAACGAATCCGTTGCGTGGCGGTGGTGAAGGCAGCCTCCACAGTCACACCAAACCTGTCGCTCTCGAAGTCTTCGCGCGCAAACGCCTGGACTGTCGGGATGGCGTTCAGCGTTTCATCGACTCTGTGACCGACATCGGCGATGCGGTCCTGCGAGAGGCGCGAAAGGCGTCGCACCTGCCGTCCGAACAAAATGATCGGGATCAGTACAATCGGGACCAGCAGGACCACCACAGCCGTCAGCTTGAAGCTGGTGACCGCCAGCATGATCATGCCGCCGAACAGCAACAGGANGTTACGCAGAGCCATCGACAGGCTGGATCCGATCACGGTCTGCAGGACCGAAGTATCCGTGGTCAGCCTGGAAAGCACCTCTCCGGTCCGCGTGACCTCGAAGAACGAGGGCGGCAGCGCGATCACACGGGCGTAGACGTCACGCCGCAGGTCGGCCACGACACGCTCACCGATCCACGAGACCAGATAGAATCGGGCGAAGCTCGCGCAGGCCAGCATCACGACAATGCCGATCAGGGCAAAAAGCGCACTGTCCAGAAGGTCGCCATTGCCTCGCGACAGCCCATAATCGACCAGAGCTCGCAACCCGGCACCCAGGCCCAGCACCGTGACGGCCGCGATGACGAGGGCCGTCAGCGCACCGGCAATCTGGGGCTTGTAGGGCAGCAGATAGGGCAAAAGACGGAGCATATGGCCGAACTCCCGGCTGCGCGGCCGTTCGTTCGCGCTGTCTGTGGCCCCGCTTTCCGGGCTTTTGCGTCTGGGTCTGAACACGATCCCTGCTATATCACACTGGCCTGCCCATGAAATCGGCCAAACCGCGAGCAAATCAACGCAAATCAGGCCCCGACTGGACTTGCGGAGAGGGCGGCGTCAGACTATAACGCGCGCCTCAATTCCGGAGCCGCGCCATGAAAGCCGACATCCATCCCGATTACCATGAGATCAAGGTCGTTATGACCGACGGGACCGAGTTCACGACCCGCACCACCTGGGGTGCCGCGGGCGATACGATGAACCTCGAGATCGATCCCAAGTCCCACCCTGCCTGGACCGGCGGCAACCAGCGCCTGCTGGATACCGGTGGTCAGGTCGCGCGCTTCAACAAGCGTTTCGCCGGACTGGGTGTCTGACACCTGATCTCTACGACGTTTGAACGGCGGTCCGGCAAGGGGCCGCCGTTTTTCGCTCAGCCCCGCGTGGTCTCGAAGCTTGACAGGAACGCGGCGAGATTGGGCCCGAGTTCCTCGCAGACGTAGCCGCCTTCCTGGACCAGCACGACCGGAAGATCGCGTTCCGCCGCAAAACGCCCTATGGCCTCGCCGACACGACCGAAACCAGCAGTCGTGATCTTGAAGATGCCCAGGGGATCATTCTCCTGTGCGTCGAACCCAGCCGAGACCAGCAGCACGCCGGGATCATGGGCCGCGATAGTGTACATGGCCGAGCCCAGAGCCTCCAGAAACAACGTGTCATCCGTTCCTGCCGGGAGCGGAATGTTGCGGTTGTAGCCGGTGCCCACGCCGNCGCCGGTCTCGTGAGGGTGCCCCCAGAAATAGGGGTGATAGGTCACGGGATCGCCATGCATCGAAACAAACATCACGTCGTCGCGTTTCCAGAAAACGTTCTGGGTTCCGTTGCCGTGATGCACATCGAAGTCGATGATGGCGGCGCGACCGAAGGTCGGCAGCACGTGCTCTGTCGCAAGGGCGATGTTGTTGAGATAGCAAAACCCCGAGGCCATATCCCGGAACGCATGATGGCCCGGTGGACGGCAAAGCGCATAGGCGTGGCGCGCGCCTTCGAGCACGAGATCAGCCGTGGTCAATGCGATGTCCGCAGCGATTCTGGCACCCTCCCAGGTCGTCGCCCCGATGGGGCAGGCGCCGTCGCCCATGTGGAAGCCCGCCTGGCCGACGATATGGTCGGGACGGGTCGCCCCGGGCCTCGAAGGAAAGACGTTGGGAATGACCTCCGGCCCCGCGCCCGGCAGTTCGGACCACCGGCGATGAACGGTTGCCAGAAACTCCAGATAATCCGGGCTGTGGACTCGTGCCAGGGCCGACTGCGGATACTCCCGCGGNTCAATCATGCGGTGATCGGCCACGACGGCGTCGTGAAACAACTCAGCCCGCCGCGGCACCTCCGCAGCGGCCTTGAGCTGACCGCGCACCAGGAAGTTCTGCGGGTCATGCAGATTGTGGCGCTCACTGAAGACGACATCCATGGGCAACTCCGAAACGATCAGGACAACAGCAGAATCAAGGTCGCCGCTACTGTAGCCAGCGACCAGATCAGTGCGAAGACAAAGACCTTCGTGCTGTGCTCGAATGAATAGTCGAACCAGTAGGATGCCAGCACGACAAGAGCCCCTAGTCCGATCATGCCCCACAGCAAGGGGCTGCTCACCCCGACCAGCCCCACCAGAACGCCCAGGGCCAAGGCATAATCAACCAGCCACATCGCACCGATCAGCCGCGTATGATCGCTGATCGCTGGCCGGCGCCCGGTGACCTCATCGACAATCTCGGAGAANCCGGCCAGCGCCGCGCCACCGCCGAACACCACGGCAAGCAGGAGCGGATCGGAAACGAACCGCGCGACATCGAGATCGGGCAGCGCCAGCGCCCCGGCCGCAAAAGCCGAGAGCCCGAGAAGCCCCCCGCCTAGAAGCTGCATCGGCACCGCCCGGTGCAGCGCCGTGGTCGGCCAGATCATGACCAGAAGGATCAGCGCAAACGCCCCGAGTGCAGTCAGGGTTACGGGCGCCACCCCAATCGCGATCACAACAGCCGCGCCTGCCATGGCCACGAGATCGCCAATCCCCAGAACGGACACNCGCTGACGCAANCGCCCGCGGATCGAGGCCGCAATGGTGCTCAGGAGCGCCAGGGTCATTACCATACCGACAACACCATAGACCGCTGGCGGCAGGAAGAGCGACGGCAACCAGGCGTCGAGGGACGCACTCTCGGAGACGGCCCCGGCGATCCAGCCGCCTAGCGCCGCCAGAGCAACAAATCCGAACACCAGCCACGACCACTCGCGGGTCACAACATACCAGGTCTGGCGGGCACGAATGCCGCCCAAAACCAGCCACAGCACGGTGAACACAAGCAACGGAGGCAGATGCAGCAGGAACACGCGCCGGGCCTCGTCACGGTCGGCTATCAGCGCCCCCTTGACGGCAAAGCCAACGAAATCGAGCAGCCACGCGTGCCGCTGCATGTAGGTCAATCCACCCATGGCCAAAATGCCGACGNCTAGAACGTACACAGCGATCCGAACGGGCTGGCGCGACAGCGCTAGACCGACGACAAGCGCCATGACTGCGGCCAGACCNCCGATGATGCCGACCAGAGTGTAGAAGTCGAGCTGAGGCCAGGCGCGGCCCACCACCGGATCCAGACACAGCGCGACCAGAATGAAGGCCCCGGTGGCCAGGGCCAGAATGGGATCGAGCTTCAGGGCCAAACGTGCGGCAAGGCCGAAGATGAGCGCCATCACGGTCCAGCGGAGCCCCTGGCCCAGCAACATCATGGCCTGATCCGTCGAGTTGTCGAACAGCGGCAGCACCTGGGTCTCAGGCACCCAGATGTCCAGAAGAACACGCAGGCCCACGGCAGCCAGCACATAGATCAGCGCTTCACTCACACTGAGCGGAGGCCATGCGGGGACCAGAAGGCTCTTGGCCAGGGATCTGTTGTTTTGCTCAGGCAAGGTTCAGACGGGGTCCACAGATGCCGATGGCAATTAAACTCTCCAGAGGACCGCACTACCAAGAGTGAACGTCGACCTCTCCGGCACACACTCTATCAGGTGCTGTCATCCGACTGTACTGATCCGCACGATCCGCACTAGGATGACGGCGAAATCAGCGCATCCAAAGCGGAGAGCACCATGTCACGACCCGTTATCATCACATGTGCCGTCACCGGTGGCGGCGACACGGTGGGAAAGAGTGACAAGGTCCCCGTCACGCCCGAACAGATCGCCAACTCCGCCATCGATGCTGGCAAGGCCGGCGCCGCGATCTGTCACATCCATGTCCGCGACCCCGAGACTGGAGCACCGTCGATGCGGCAGGACCTCTATGCCGAGGTCACGAAACGCATCCGCGAATCCGACAGCAACATCATCATCAACCTGACCACGGGTCCCGGTGCGCGGTTCACACCATCGGCCGACGANCCCGCCGTGAACGCTAGCCCCGGCTCGTTTCGCAAGCCCGAGGAACGCACGGCTCATGTCGAAGAGCTTCTGCCGGAGGTCTGCAGCCTCGATGTCGCCACGCTGAACTTCGGTGAGCACGCCTTCGTCAACGTGCCGCAGCATCTGGCGGTGATGGCTGAACGCATCCGAAAGGCCGGCATCAAGCCCGAACTCGAGGTGTTCGACGCCGGTCATCTCCGGCTAGCGCGCAAGATGGTCGGAGACGGCCTGATCGACAGCCCGCCGATGTTCCAGCTCTGCCTCGGTATTCCATGGGGTGCACCCGCAACGCCGGAGACAGTCAGCTACATGCGTTCCATGCTGCCCAAGGACGCACTTTGGGCCGGCTTCGGTATTTCACGCCAGCAGATGCCCATTGCCGCCGAAATCGTGAACCTTGGCGGCCACGTCCGCGTCGGGCTGGAAGACAATCTCTATCTTGAGAAGGGNGTTCTCGCAACCAATGCCCAGCTCGTGGAAAAGGCCGCAGGGATCATCACCATGCTGGGCTGCGGCGTCGCCACGCCCGACGAGGCGCGCCAGATCCTGGGGCTCCGGGGAACTCAATGATCAGCGCCGACCTCAGCGGCAAGCGCACCCTGATCACGGGCGCGGCGTCGGGCATCGGCCTCGCCGCTGCCGAACTCTTCGCCCGCAACGGCGCGACCGTGGCGATGAACGACCTGCCGAACAACCCAAACCTCGACCGGGAGATCGAACGCCTCAGCGGGTTGGGCCTGTCGGTCCTGGCCGCGCCGGGCAATGTTGCGGACCCGCAGGACTGCCGCCGTATGGTGAGCAAGGCCACGGCTGATCTGGGCGGTCTCGACCACCTCATCAACAACGCTGGCACACCAGCGACCAAAAGCCCGATACCACCGGAAGACCTCGACGCCATCGATGAAGGCTTCTGGGACACCATCCTCGCGGTCAATCTGGTCGGCCCGTACCGTTGCGTGCAGTCAGCAGCAGATGCCTTGCGCGAAAGCCGGGGGTCTGTGGTCAACACCTGTTCCGTGGCGGGCCTCACCGGCATCGGCTCCTCGACCGCCTATGCCACCAGCAAGGCCGGGCTGATCAACATGACCCAGGGCCTCGCCAAGGCGCTCGGGCCCGATGTCAGGGTGAACGCGATCGCACCGGGCGTGGTCGACTCACCCTGGGAATGCCAGTGGCCCGCCGACCAGATGCCAGACCGCATCGNCCGCATCCCGCTCAAACGGGCCGGTGTTCCCCAGGACTATGCCGAAGGCATCCTGTTCCTGGCCGGCGCCGGCGCCTACATCACCGGCCACACGCTGGTGATCGATGGCGGCCTGACGGCCTAGCTTCCCGTTTTTTCATTGAGCGAGGCGATCACGGCATCCGTGCTCAGGACCCCGGCGTACTCGCCGTCTATGTTCGCGAACGCCATGTTGTGAACCTCCTGGGCGGACCGCATGATCCCGCCGAAGCCGCGCTTGGCAAAGGTCCAGTAGACATCGGCCGCCACAACAACGTCGAAACCCAGATTGCCCGCCGTGCGCACAGTCGCTTCAAGCGAGTTGTTGGTGATCACGCNCACGATCACCAGTGTCGTGTGGCCGGCAGCCCGCAGCCGTGCCTCCAGGTCAGTCCCGATGAAGGCGCTGTTGGTTGACTTGGCCACGACCCACTCNCCGTCGCGCAGTGCGATCTCGGCCTTGAAGGCGTTGGTCGGCTTGTCGGGCCAGAAGGGCGACGGCGGCTCCGTCGAATCATGACGCACCAGCACCACCGGCATAGCGCGTGATCGCCAGGCATCGAGAAGGCGCACGATGTTGGCCTCGCCCTACGGGTTATTGCGCGATCCGTCAGACGCCCAATAGGGATTGTCGATGCCCTTCTGGACATCAACGATGATCAGCGCGGTGTCGGGCTCGATGTGGCGGTTCGCCGTGTCCGGAAACTCCCAGGCAATGGCGGCGGAGTCCGATGGAAACTCAGAGGTCCAGCGTCAGAACCGGCGACTTCGAACGGCTGCAGCAGACCATGATGAACTCGCCCCGCTCCTTCTCCTCGTCATCGAGAACGAAGTCGCGGTGATCGGGATCGCCCTCGATCAAAACCGTCGCACAGGTCCCGCAGATACCTTCCTCGCACATGGTCTCGACCTCGAAACCGTTGGCGCGCAGGACATCCACGATCGACTTGTCGGCAGGCACATCCAGAAGCTGGCCGGTGCTGTTGATCTTGATCTGGAAGGTTTCGCTCTCGCCGTGGTCGACCGTTTCGTCGACGGAGAAAAACTCGAAGTGCACGGTACCGCGGGGCCAGTGATCGGCCGCCGTCTCGCAGGCGTGCATGAAACCGCCGGGGCCGCAGTAGTAGACATGCGCGCCGTCGCGCACATCCTTCAACAGGCCCGTGATGTCCAGGCCATCGGCCGGATTACCGTTGTCGTGATGGAAGTGAACCTTGTCGGCGAACGCGGACACTGCGATCTCTTCCTTGAAGGCCGTCTTGACCGGGGTCCGCGTGCAGTAGTGCATCTCAAAGGACTCACCGCGGGCGGCGAGATCACGGGCCATCGCCATCATCGGTGTGACACCGATACCACCGGCCAGAAGGATGTGGTGTTGGGCCTGATCCGAAAGCGGGAAGTTGTTGCGGGGTGCGTGAACCGTCAGCGTATCGCCTTCCTTCACGCTGTCATGCATGAAGGTGGAACCGCCACGGCTTTCGGGTTCCCGCAGCACGGCAACAACGTAACGGTCGACATCCTGCGGATCGCTCGAGATCGAATACTGGCGGGCAATGCCGTTCGGCAGCTCGATATCAAGGTGAGATCCGGCCGTGAACATCGGCAGCAGGCCGCCATTGGGGTCGATCAGCTCATAGGATCGGATGTCCTCGGCTTCCTCGACAATCTTGTTCACCTTCAGAGACAGCGCTCCACCGCTCATCGCGTTTTCTCCACATCGGACTGAAATCTGAGCCCTAAAGGGCCGCGCTCCTTAGCACACCCGGACACCCCAGCGCCATGGGGCTATCGCGGATGGCGCCACGCAGATATGGGAGCGCAGCAGGGCCGCGGCGAGAGGTCTCAGGCAGCGAGCCGTTGCACAATCTCGGGGTAGAAACGCTGTGGCAGGGTCGGCGCGGCGACGGCGCACTGCTTGACCGCCGAAACCGCATGGACCCAGTTCAGCGGGTCACGGCAGACCTGGTACTCCTCGAAGGCCGCCTGCTGCAGCTTGTAGGCATGCATTTCGCTGGCGTCCTCGCGACAGATCAGCCGCGTCGTCAGTCGCAGCAAGTCGTCCACGTCATGACCGGCCTTCACATAGAACTCGGCCAGCCGCACGACATCACGCACGGAATCCGTGGCGACCAGAAGGTTGATCGCCACAGGCAGGTTAGTCACGTCGTATCCGTCGACTCCCAGAATGCCGGCCTCGATCCGCTCGAGCAGCACATCGGCGGGTTCGGCGCTCAGTTCGTTCGCGACACTTTCCCAGGACCACTGAAGCGTGTGGTCGAGGTAACGAATCTCGTAGCTCCAGGCCCAGCCGATCAGAGCGATGCACTTCTTGCGGAAGTCGATTCCAGGCAGTCCGATCAGGTAGCGCCGTGCGGCAATACCTGTGTGGATATGAACATCGAACGGGTTGGCCGTATGCGAACGCAAGAAGATACGCCCGCCCCCGATCGAAAGCGCTTCGCAGGTACCCTCCAGCGACAGACCGGAACCCAGGGCTTTCGCCACCATCTGCGGCATCTCCGAGATCGTCGTCACAGCGCCGACCCGGTCCGCCAGGGCGGCAATCGCCTCGGTCTCATGTGCGCCGGTTTTCTCAGGCACGGTGTCTTCGTTCAGGCCGTAAGTCTCGACCAGCTCTTCCAGCTCGGGGAAGCGCTTGTAGAACGCGATGCCGTCAACAATGGCTTCCTCGTCGAACTCACCGAACGCATCGAACGAGGCATGTCGCGAAAGATAACGCACGACCGGACGCAGCAGGATCGGGCCCCACTCCCAGCCGATCTTGTCGAGAGCGCGCATGGCGTAAAGCGGATAGAGGAAGTAGTGATCGTCCAGCGAGTTGCGCGGCAACGAAACCGTCAACAACCGGTTCATGATTTCGCCCGGTGCCGCCTTCTCGCAGGCCAGAGTCATGGCCCGTTCAGCGAGGCGCGGCTCGCGATCCGTCAGTGCCTTTTCAAGACGGTCCAGCACGCGGTCTTTCTCGACATCGCGCTTCAGGTCGTCGAATTGGACCATCGCGGCNGGGCCCATGGACGGCATGTGCACATGCTTGTTGGCGAGCGCGACACACTGGAGCGCGGGGAGCTGGCTGTGGTCATCACCGAGCCGGTCGATCATGCCCATGACGGCATGGATGCCCGCGATCGGATGAATAGGGCCACCGTGATGATCGGCCGGCAGTTCGCTGGACCGAGACACGGCGAGTGCCGCCGCTCTGACCAACGCCTTGGGATTTTCNCCGGCTTTGACGCGCGCAATGGTCGCATCGATGATGTCCGCACGCGGCGTCTCTTCAACAAAACGAACCAGTTCCTCGGTGGCAGCATCAAACTCAACCAGGCGGACCATGAGCTTTCCCTCCAGGATCGGTGGCATCGTCCACCGACTCGCTATCTGGCTTGAAAGACTACCGAACAACNGCCCCTTGTGCATTGCCTTCTTGTTCTGATCATCATATCAATTCTGATATGATTTCTCGCCGCTGGATTCCCTCGACAAGTGCGCTGATCGCCTTTGAAAGCGCGGCACGCCACCGGAACTTCAGCCGTGCGGCCGAAGAGCTCAACACCTCACAATCGGCGATCAGCCGCCATATGGCTTCGCTCGAGGAACGGCTCGGCAGCGCCCTGTTCGACCGTGACCGCAAACAAATCAGGCTGACCGACAACGGCGAACGGTTCTATCGCGCGGTGCTGACGGCGCTTGAGGGTTTGCANGCTGCCTCGACACAGATCGCACAGGAGCCGCAGGATCACCATCTCACCATCGCTTGTACTCATGAGATTTCCCATCTCTACATCCTGCCGCGCTTCGAATCGCTGCAGGCAGCGGTAGGCAACGACACCCTGATCAGAGTCATGAACATCGAATACGAGACGCTCTTTTCGATGCCCAGCGGCGCCATCGACCTGATCTTCGACTACNAGGTCGGGACCGCGATGCAGGGCGACTGGGTCATCGCACAGGCGGAAGCCGTCGTGCCGATCTGCTCGCCGTCCTTCGCTGCCCATCACCGGGACACGCTGGACCAGCCGATCATCGCCTGGGGCGATTTGCCCTTCCTCGATCTGACACGGCCCAACCACGGCTGGGCGACCTGGGAGAGCTGGTTCGGCCAGATTGGTCGTCCGCAGCAAACACCGTCGTTTGTCGGATTCGGAAACTATGTCTATCTGCTCGAAGCGGCAGCCGCAGGTCGTGGTATTGCCCTGGGGTGGGAAGGCATGATCGAGCGCTATCTCGAAGCAGGCACTCTGGTGGCGCTCGACGACAATCCTNCACACTTCGACGGATCGCTCTACGCCGTGCTGACCGCACGAGGACGCGATAACCTGGCAGCGCGGCGCTGCCTTGAACTCTTTGACCAGGGAACCCCGGCATGAGGCGCAGACAGAAACAGTCACGGCGGCGCCAGCCTCCGGTCGAGGTCACCATCGACCAACTCGGCGGACGCGGCGACGGTGTCGCCCACAACGGTGAGAGCATGCTCTTTGTCGCAGGTGTCCTTCCCGGAGAAACCGTCAGGGTGGAACCGGGGTCGTCGCGTGGCCGCGGCCAGTCCGCACGCCTGCTTGAGGTTCTGGAACCCTCACCCTTGCGNCAGGCCCCGCCCTGCCCNCACGTCGGTCGATGCGGCGGTTGTCAGGTTCAGCACAGCGCACCGTCGTTCTACGCCGAGTGGAAGCGTGGCCTCGCCATCGACGCGCTCCTCCGGCAGGATTTTGACGAAGCTCTCGTCCAGCCCCTGGAGAGCGCACCTCCGGAAAGCCGCCGCCGCGTCCGATTCGCAATCGCGCGAAAGAACCAGAGTCACGTCCCGGCATTCCGACAGAGCCNGAGTCACGACACCGTCGCCATCGAAACCTGTCTCGTCGCCGATCCGTCGCTGATGGCTCTTGCCCGGCACGCCAGTGCCGTGCTCGGGCCCCTGGGTGCAAAGGAAATTGAAGCAACGCAGACAATCACCGGCATCGACCTGATGGTATTGGCGCCCGAACACCCGGATCTCGCGGGCATCGACGCGGTCCAGAGTCTGGCCGAGGCACAGGACCTCGCCCGCATTGTCTGGCGATCGCCCGGCCATCCGCCCTATGCTGTCACCGAGCGCCGACAACCCATGCTCCACAGCGGCGGCGCAGAGATCGTGCTGCCGCCAGGCGCCTTTGTGCAACCGACCGCTTGGGCCGAGATACGGATCTGTGATCGCCTCGAGAGCCTTCTAGGCGACGCGCGCCACGTGGCTGATCTATATGCTGGTTGCGGCGTTCTGGGGCTGTCCGTGGCCGGTGGTCGGCGTGTCGAGATGTTCGAGGCGGACCCGGCCATGGCGGGCGCCGGGCGCCGGGGGGGTGAACTGGCCGGGCTTTCCGTCCAGTCAGCCGCACGCGATCTCGATGAGAGTCCGCTGGGGCCCAACGATCTCGAACGCTTCGATGCCGTCATCCTAGACCCGCCACGCACAGGGGCTCTGGCACAGTGTGAACAGCTCGCCGGTTCCAGTGTCGCGACCGTCGCCTATGTCTCCTGTCATCCCGGCACCTTTGCCCGTGACGCGGCCGTTCTGGCCGACAGTGGTTATGAGCTCATGGCCGTGTGGCCACTCGATCAGTTCCTGTGGACGCATCATCTGGAACTCGTTGGTCACTTCGTCCGCCGTTGACGCGCGCCGGGAAACGATGCGATGACGGCGGGACAACAACGCCGATTCCTTCTTTCGGAGAACGANTGCCGTGAGCTCGCCCATCACCCCTGAGGGCTTTGAACGCCTGTCTGCGGAACTCAAGCGCCTCAAGAACGAGGATCGCCATGCGATCTCGCGCGCCATCGAGGAAGCCCGTGCCCACGGAGATCTCAAAGAGAACGCCGAGTACCACGCCGCCAAGGACAAGCAGGGTCTGACCGAAGCACGAATCCGTCAGCTCGAAGGCGCGCTGGGTGAAGCCCAGGTGATGGACCCCAAGCGCCAGCCTCCCGGCAAGGTCGGCTTCGGCGCGCATGTCAGCGTGGTTGACCTGGAAACCGAGAAGGAAGCGACCTATCAAATCGTCGGCGAGTACGAATCCGATCTCGACGAAGGCCGTATCTCGATCAAGAGCCCGATTGCCCGTGCCCTGATGGGCAAGGAATTGGGTGACGACGTCGCGTTCAAGACGCCCAAGGGCGAACGCGAGCTCGAGATCACCGCCATCAGCTACCAGTAGCCGCTTGAGTCCCTGATGTTCAGACGCCCGGCGTGGCCACGGGCCTCGGTCGGCCGCGGCGCACTGTCTCGCGGTGAAGAACGTAGAGCCCCGCACCGACAATCATCACCATACCCAAAGCCGCCAGGGCATCGGGCAGCGTCCCGAANACAAAATAGGCCGCCACGGTGGTCAGTGCGATGTGGATGTAGGACAGCGGCGCCAGAAGAGATGCCTCGCCCTGTGAGAACGCTCTGATGTGGCAAAAGTGCGCGACGATGCCAAACACGCTGGCCGCACCCAGCAGGACCCATTGCTGCGGCGTNGGCATCTCCCAGAACCAGAACATTGCCGGAACAAACAAAATAGCGCTGGCTGCAACACTGTAGAAGAGGCTGGTCCACGCACTGTCNTCGCGGCCGATCATGCGTGTCAGCACGACATAGATGGCGGACGCCAGCGCATCGACCAGGGGCAAAAGATACATCCAGTGGCGCACGCCCAGGCCCGGCTGAACAATCAGCAACACGCCGAAAAAACCCACCAGGCAGGCCGACCAGCGCCGCCAGCCCACGGTTTCCTTCAGAAAGAAAAAGGCGATCGCGGTCAGGAAGATCGGTGAGACAAACACGATCGCCACCGCATCGGCCAGCGGCACCACCGCAATCGCGCTGAAAAAACAGAGGCTGGCGACGGCTATCAGCAGCGACCGGCTGATCTGCTTGCCCGGATGTCTGGTGCGTACGACGACCAGCGGCGAGCATCGCATCAGAAAGGGAATTGCCGTAGCGGTGACGCAGGCACGGATCCACAGCAATTGGACCGGGCTCATGCCCTCTTCAGCGATGAGCTGCTTGCCGGCCAGCTCCAGGCCGACAAACACCACACTGGACGCCATCAGCCAGGCGACGGCCCGGGCGTTGTCAGAAGAAAGGCCTGGAAAGAGCTGAGGCAAGACGCACCTTTGCCCCGGCTATGAAAGGGCTTGCCGGAGGTCAGCGGTTTGCGGACGAACGGTCCCTGTCGCGCGAGCTCGACTTGGTGACATAGGCAGCCGCGCAGTGGTCCTCGCAGTAGGGTTTGCCGACCACGGAGGTCTTGCCGCAGAAGTGAAAATCATCGTCACCGGGATCACCGAACGGCCAGCGGCACATCTGCGGGCCCAGATCGATCACATCCATCACGCGCGTCGATTCCTTGGCCTTCGGCTTCGGCTTGGGCTTCGGCGCCTTCTCGGGCGCCTTGCCGGAGATCGGCGACGGGCGCGGCTTCAGCCCGAGGCGATGGGACTTGCCGACCACGGCATTCTTGGAAACGCCAAGCTCTCGGCCGATCTCGGCCGTGCTCAGGCCCTGGTCCCACAGCTCTTTCAGATGCTCGATCTTCTCGTCGGTCCAGCTCATGGGGTCGTGTCCGTGGTGTCAGGGATAGCGCCGTGGCGCGGGGTCACCGTCTATATGGGATCGGCCGGTGGTGGGTCAAACAGTTCGGTGGCTTAAGGGACCCAATGATTTGCCCCTGCCGCGCGCTCGGCTTATGGATTGAACACCTATCGAGAGCCTGGATGTGCCCACCATGACGACGATTGCCGATCTGTTTGCCGGTCACCCCGACGAAGCGCCCGCCATCGGCGCACCCGATCGCACCACGCTGGATTTTGCCGGATTGCGGCGTCAAATCGCGGCAACGGTCGCCGTGCTGAACGGCGCCAGAATCGGGCGTGGCGACCGGGTCGCCATCGTGCTGGGCAACGGCCCTGAGATGGCAAGCGCCTTTGTCGCTGTTGCGTCCGGTGCGACCACAGCGCCGCTCAACCCGGCCTATCGTGCCGAAGAGTTCCGTTTCTACCTCGAAGACCTCGGCGCCCGTCTGCTGATCGTGGAGGACGACAGCACCTCCGAGGCGATCGCGGTGGCCCGGGAACTCGGCATGGGGATAGCGCGACTCAGCGTTCCCGAAAGTGCCGCGGCGGGTTGCTTCGATCTCGCCGTCACCGAAGCCCCGTCGGCGTCGGGCACCGCTGCCCACGGTATGGCGGAGGCCGATGACATTGCCCTGGTGCTGCACACGTCGGGCACCACCTCTCGGCCCAAGATCGTGCCGCTCAGCCAGACCAATGTCTGCGCCTCGGCCCGACACATCGGCGAAAGTCTCGCTCTGGTGCCCGACGACCGCTGCCTCAACATCATGCCGCTGTTTCACATTCACGGCCTGATTGCTGCCGTGCTTTCGAGTCTTGCGGCCGGAGCCAGTGTCCANTGCGCGCCGGGTTTCAACGCGCTCAAGATCTTTGCCTGGTTCGATGAGGTCACGCCGAACTGGTACACGGCCGTCCCCACCATGCATCAGGCCATTCTAGCCCGCGCGCCGCGCAATCAGGAGAGCATGGAACGGCTCGAACTGCGCCTGATCCGGTCGTCCTCGTCGTCGCTGCCACCCCAGGTCATGACTGCCCTGGAAGAAGCCTTCGGCTGCCCGGTCATCGAAGCCTACGGAATGACCGAGGCGGCCCACCAGATGGCGTCGAANCCTCTGCCGCCCGCACCGCGCTATCCCGGCTGCGTCGGCATTGCAGCCGGCCCCGAGGTCGCGATCATGGATGAAGCGAGCGGCACGCTGCTGCCGTCGGGCCAGACCGGCGAGATCGTGATCCGCGGGCCCAACGTCACTGCCGGCTATGAAAACAACCCGAAGGCCAATGCCGAGGGCTTCATCGACGGCTGGTTCCGCACCGGTGATCAGGGGGTGATCGACGCAGACGACTACCTCCGTCTGACCGGCCGCCTGAAGGAGATCATCAACCGCGGCGGCGAAAAGATCAGCCCGCGCGAGGTCGACGAGGTGCTGATGGATCATCCCGCCGTCGCCCAGGTCGTGACCTTCGCCGTGCCCCACGCCAAGCTGGGCGAAGAGGTTGCCGCGGCGGTGGTCCTGGCTGAAGGAGAAAGCATCGACGAAGCCGGTGTGAAGGCGTTCGCCACCGAACGGCTGGCCGACTTCAAGGTGCCGCGCACGGTACTGTTCCTTGAGGAGATACCGAAAGGCGCGACCGGCAAACTGCAGCGTATCGGTCTCGCTGAAAAGCTCGGTCTGTCATGACTGCCCGTATCGCGATCTACGGCGCCGGAGCGATCGGCGGCTACATGGGCGCCCTGCTGGCCGACACCGACGCCGAGGTGACCCTGATCGCGCGCGGCCCCCATCTTGCCGCCATTCAGGCGAACGGCCTTGTTCTCGATGTGGCCGGCGAACGCACCACCCGTCAGATCGCTGCCACGGATGACCCGACCCAGGCCGGTGAGCAGGACTTTGTCATCATCGCGCTCAAGGCCCATTCGGTGCCCAACGTCGTGGATGCCATGCAGCCGCTGCTGGGCAAGGACACGGCCGTCGTCACGGCGNTCAACGGCGTGCCCTGGTGGTACTTCCACGACCTCGAAGGGCCATGGCGCAACCGGCAGCTCAGCAGTATTGATCCTGGCGGGCGACAATGGACCGGCATCGGGCCGGAGCGAGCGATCGGCTGTGTCGTCTATCCCGCTTGTGATATCGACGAGCCNGGCGTGATCCGCCATATCGAGGGCGAACGCTTTGTTCTGGGTGAGCCCAGCGGCGAAATGACCGACCGGGTTGAGCGTCTGGCCGAGCTGATGCGCGAAGCCGGTTTCAAGACGCCGGTGAAACCGAAGATCCGCGACGACATCTGGATCAAGCTCTGGGGCAACCTNTGCTTCAACCCGGTCTCGGCCCTGACTGCCGCCACGCTGGAAGAAATCGGCACCGATCCCGGCACCCGCGCGGTCTG
Organism: Rhodospirillaceae bacterium; assembly: GCA_002722885.1. GTDB lineage: Bacteria > Pseudomonadota > Alphaproteobacteria > SP197 > SP197 > SP197. Next base: position 312,488 of record PBNE01000006.1, on the reverse strand, counting down.
CCGCGCAATGATGCTGGAAGCCCGGGAGGTTGGCGAACGGTTGGGCGTACGCTTTGCCATCGATGTCGACAAACGCATCGACGGCGCCGTAGGCGTCGGAGCCCACCGGACCAGCATGCTGCAGGACCTCGACAAGGGCCGCCCGATGGAAATCGACGCCCTGGTCACCGCCGTGCAGGAGCTGGGCCGTATCGTGGAGGTGCCCACGCCCACGCTCGATACGGTGCTGGCCCTGATCCAGCAGAAGGCGGAACAGGCGGGGCTCTACAGCCGCCCGGAGGGATAGAACATGATCGGTTGGCTTGATGCGGCACTGGATTACATCCCGTCGTGGATCGACCACCAGGTCCGTCGTCACCGTCAGCCCGGCTGTGCCCTGGCGATTGNTNGAGACGGCAAGGTTGTGCTGGAGCATGCCGCAGGCAGCGCCAANCTCGACACCGGCCGCAAGCTCACGCCACGCCATCTGCAGCGCATCGCCTCCCATTCGAAGGCCTACACGGCGGCTGCCGTGATGAAGCTGCGCGAGGCCGGCTGGCTCTGCCTAGACCAACCGGTCGGCGACCACGTCTCGGGCCTGCATCGTGACATCGCGGCGCTGACCCTTTCGCAGCTCCTGAGCCATGGCGGCGGGCTGGTGCGTGACGGCGGTGACAGCGGCCAGTGGGACGACCGCCGCTCCTTCCCGGACCGTGCAACCCTGTTGGACGACCTGCGGAAAGCGCCGATTCTGCCGCCTTCGACTCGGTTCAAATACTCCAATCACGGCTTCGGGCTGGCCGGTCTGGTGATCGAAGCGGTCACCAGCGAGCCCTACACCTCCTGGGTCGCGCGTGAGATCGTTGCCGCCTCGGGTCTGAAGAACACCTGGCCCGACGCTCCGGTTCCGGCCCGGCGCACACGCGCACAGGGGCACAGTATGGACCTGCCGCTGGGCCGTCGTATCGTCATTCCCGGCGACAACCCGACCAACGCCGTGGCCGCCGCCACAGGGTTCGTTTCGACGGCCGCCGACACCGCACGGTTCTTCGCCAGCCTCGATCCCGCTGCTCCGGACTCTGTCCTGTCTTCCACCAGCCGGCGCGAGATGACCCGTACGCTTTGGACGGAGAACAACGGCAACGGCGAACTCCAATACGGTCTCGGCCTAATGTCCGGGCGCGCCGGGCGCTGGGACTGGTTCGGCCATGGCGGCGCGTTCCAGAGCTGCTTTTCGAACACGCTGGTGTTTCGCGACCGTGGCCTTGCCGTCACTGTGCTGTCGAACGCCATGGACGGCATGGCCAAGCCGTGGTCCGAAGGCATCGCAAGCATCCTGCAGGTCTTTGAGAACGGCGGCGCACCCGGCGCCAGAACCCGTGACTGGTGTGGCCGCTGGTGGGCGCTCTGGGGCACCGTTGATCTGGTGCCGATGAAAGACCGCGTGCTGGTCGCCGCTCCTNACGAAACCGACCCCTTCGCCGGCGCCGCCGAGATCATCGTCACCGGCCNGGACAAGGGCCGCTTCGACANAGCCTCGGGCCTGGAGAGCGTCGGCGAACCCGCAGTGCTGAAACGTAACAGGCGGGGCCGTGTGACCGAAGTCCGCCTGGCCGGCGGCATCGCTCTGCCCGAGCACCGATTCGCCGCAGAGCTCAAACGCCGCACTGCCAAGGGGCGCTGACACGCAACGAAGCGAGAACGGCAACCTGACTATTGGACAACCGTCGGGCATCGTTGGGCATCGTTGGGCTCGCTCTTAACTTTCCTCGCCATATGGCCCTCTCTACAGTTTGAACTTTTGCCCTGATTTCGAGCGTGGCGAAGCAAAACGTCCCTCGACCTCGCCTACCTCTGCCTTAAGTGCCTTTATGATGCTTTTTACTTCGTCATCCTCCCACTCATAGAGCGAGCGGTTGGAGAGATTGGCAATCCTGCCAATCGCCTCAAGAGCCTTGTTTGTTCGACTTTCAGCAAGCCTCCGAAATTTTTCGCGCTTTTCACCTTCGACCATTGCACGTTTTCCTCACATATCCTTCCGTGAAGTTAGGTATCCCAGAGGTACAAATCAATAAGTATTGGTAACATTCGTGCGGAATATTTTATCGTATATTTGCGCAAATATTTTGAGATATGCTGTATCATTAACGGATAAATGTGCTTGAAACGTGTTTGTGAACGATGGTATTCCGCGGCTGATCGCGGGTGTAGCTCAATGGCAGAGCAAGAGCTTCCCAAGCTCCAGACGAGGGTTCGATTCCCTTCACCCGCTCCATATTCGTGCCACATAGCGATGCTACGTGATCAGCATGAGTACTCACCTAAAAGACCGAGAACCTGAAACGTGGACCGAAATCATTCGGATTTGCGAGCAGTATAGCGGTACGAACGCGACAGAACTCAGTCGTGAAATATCTGCCGTCAAGAACGTCACTAGCCAGACGGTCCACAACTGGATCAAGCAGCGAGACATTCCGTTCGCAGGTCAGCCACTCGTTGAGCGCGAGGTTCGATGAGGCTGTCCGCATCTGAAAGACAAGGACCCGGAGACTTGGGCGGAGGTGCTACGTGTTTGCCAAGAGGCCGCGAACAAGGGCAAATCATTCAAAACAAGAAATATTTGTAACGCCTGCAAAACGAACGATTGCGAGTATTCAACCGCTTGAAAAATATGTGGTTTTTCGCGCTTCACTGTATGATTGGGAAGCTTTCGTTCTACCATTGAACTACACCCGTCTTGGACTGATCTATACGCCCAGGGTGCAGGGTCATCAACCGCGCGGCGGCGGCCGCCCGCAGAGGTTCAGGAAACAGCAGCATGTATGAAGAAATCACCCGCGGTGTCCGTGTGACGGTCAATCCGGTCTATCTGCAGCAGCAGTCCGAGCCTGAGCGCAGCCATTTCGTCTGGGCCTATCAGGTCACGATCACCAACGAAGGCAGCGACACGGTGCAGCTTCTGACACGTCACTGGAAGATCACCGACGGCAACGGTCAGCTTCACGAGGTGCAAGGGCCCGGCGTGGTGGGTGAACAGCCTGTTCTGAAACCGGGCGAAAGCTTCGAATACACCTCGGGCACGCCGCTTTCGACGCCATCGGGCATCATGGCCGGCAGCTACCATATGCAGGTTTCCGGCGGCGAGATGTTCGATGCCGTGGTCCCGGCGTTCTCGCTCGACAGCCCGCATGAGCCGCGCCGGGTTAATTGAACGTCCTCTAAGGCTAGTTTCGAGCGAATCACGAGTAAGCAGACCCGCTCATGCGGGACTGTTTGTTCGTGTGAATCCGCTCGAGTTTGGATTTGAGAGCAGATTCACACGATGAGATGGAAGCGCAAAGCGATTCCATCTCATCGTGATCTGCTCTAAGAGACTCGGCGGCCCTGACCGGGGCCAGGACAACCGAAAGGTTCCGAGGTGATAGACGAGTCGATCAAGGCTGACCGCCCTTCCCGCGAGGAGGCCGAACAGGCCGTGCGCACCCTGATCCGTTGGGCCGGCGATGACCCCGAGCGCGAGGGCCTGCTGGACACGCCCAGCCGCGTCGTGCGCGCCTATGAGGAGTGGTTCCAGGGTTATGGCGTCGACACCCATGGCATCCTGGGCCGCACCTTCGACGAGACCGACGGCTATGACGAGATGGTCGCGCTGCGCAATGTGCGCTTCGAGTCCTTCTGTGAACACCACATGGCACCGGTGATCGGGCGCTGCCACATCGCCTATCTGCCGCGCAGCCGCGTGGTCGGCATCTCGAAGCTGGCGCGCATGGTCGATGTTTTCGCCAAACGCATGCAGATCCAGGAACGTCTGACCGCCCAGATCGCCGACACGATCAACTCGGCGCTGGAGCCGCGCGGTGTGGGTGTGGTGGTCGAAGCCACGCACCACTGCATGACCACCCGTGGCATCCACAAGACCGGCGTGACCATGGTGACCAGCCGGATGCTTGGCGACTTCCGCACCAAATCGGCCACACGGCGCGAATTTCTCTCGCACATCGGCAATCCGGCGACATCCGAGATGTCGTGAGCGTGCCGGGGGGCATGCCCCCGCGCTGGACAGAACCGTGAGCCGATCCCATCATCAGGCGCGCAATCCGGGACAGCAGTGATCACGTGATTGATATCCGACCCATTCTTCAGGTCGCGGGCATTCTGCTCACGACGCTGGCGCTCGCGATGTTTCTGCCAATGGTGGCCGACATCGTGGAAGACAACGACGACTGGCAGGTCTTCCTGGGCGCGGGCTTCCTGACCCTGTTCGTGGGCATGGCGCTGTTCCTGACCAACAGGACCGGTGCCACGGGACTGACCGTGCGTCAGGCCTTTCTCCTGACTGCTGTGGCGTGGCTCGTACTGTGCGCATTCGCCGCCCTGCCTTTCGCCTTCGCCGATCTGGGTCTGGACTATGCCGACGCATTCTTCGAAGCCGTCGCGGGCCTGACCACAACGGGTGCCACGGTGGTGACGGACCTGCAGTCACGACCCGCCGGTATTCTGCTGTGGCGCGCGGTGCTGCAGTGGATGGGCGGTATCGGGATCATCGTGACCGCCGTGGCGGTGCTGCCGATGCTGCGTATTGCCGGCATGCAGCTCTTCAGCACGGAATCGTCGGATCAGGAAAAGATGCTGCCGCGCGCGGTGCGCATCGCGGTGGTGATCACCACGATCTACGGCGTCTTTTCGGTGCTGTGTTTCCTGAGCTACTGGGTTGCCGGCATGACGAGCTTCGATGCGATGACCCATGCCATGACAACAGTGTCGACGGCCGGATTCTCGACCCACGACGAATCCATCGCTGTCTTCAACAGCACCCGGATCGAAGTGATCGCCATGGTCTTCATGGTGCTGGGCGCACTGCCATTCGTGATCTACATGCAGATGGCGCGCGGCCGCTTCGTGCCTCTGTGGCGCGACGTGCAGGTCCGCCTGTTCAGCGCTGTCGTGATCGGCGCGATTGTCCTCCTGATGCTGCAACGGGTCCTTGCAGCCGGCGATGACACCAGTTTCTGGATCCTGTTGCGCGAGGTCTCGTTCAATGTCGTCGCGATCGCGACCAGCACCGGGTATGTCACCGAAGATTTCAGTGCCTGGGGCGGCTTTGCAACGGCGCTGTTTTTTATCCTGTTGTTCATGGGCGGTTGCACGGGTTCGACCGCCGGCGGCATCAAGATGTTCCGCATTCATGTGCTGGCCGCCACGCTCTACACGCAGCTTCGCAAGCTGACCCAGCCCCACGGCGTGTTCGTGGCGCACTACAACAATGTGCAGATTTCCGATCAGGTCGCACAATCGGTGACGACCTTCCTGGTGATCTTTGTCGCCGGGTTTTTCGTGCTCACCGCGGGCCTCTCCGCCCACGACCTCGACTTCATCACCAGCGCCTCGGGCGCGGCGGCGGCGCTGGGCAACATCGGGCCGGGGCTGGGCCCGGTGATCGGGCCTTCAAGCAACTACGCCAGCCTGCCCGATTCCGCGAAGCTGATGCTGTGCGCCGGCATGCTGCTGGGCCGGCTCGAGTTTTTCACCATCCTTGTCCTGCTGACACCCAATTTCTGGAGAGAGTGACCATGGCCGGCGAAACGATGACCTCACGCCAGATGATCGACCGGCTGATCGCCTTCGACACCACCAGCCGCAACTCCAACATGACATTGATCGACTGGGTGGCCGACTACCTCAAGGGCTGGGGCATCGAGAGTTCGCTGAGCAAGGGCGAGGATGATTCCAAGGCCAACCTCTGGGCCACGCTCGGACCGGCCAGCGACGGCGGCGTCGTGCTTTCTGGCCATACCGACGTGGTACCGGTCGACGGACAGCCCTGGGATACCGATCCCTTTTCGGTCGTGGAGAAGGACGGCAGACTCTACGGCCGTGGCACGAGCGACATGAAGAGCTTCATCGCCATCGCCCTGGCGCTCGTGCCGGAGTTCCTGGATCGCGGTCTGAAACGGCCGGTTCATCTTGCGTTGACCTTCGATGAAGAGGTCGGCTGCCTGGGCGTGCATCACCTGATAGAGGATGTGAAACGCCACGGCATCAGGCCCGAGGCGGCGATCATTGGCGAGCCGACCAACATGGAGGTGGTCGACGCCCACAAGGGCATCGCCGGATTCCGAACCACCTTCCGCGGCGTGCCGGCGCATTCCAGCATGACCCACATCGGGGTCAGTGCGACCCATGCGGCGGGCCGTTTCGTCGCCTTTCTGGACAATCTGTTCGAGGAGTATCGGGGACGCGCCCGACCGGATCTCGGTTTCGTGCCGCCCTACACCACGATCCAGGTGGGCATCATGAACGGCGGCACGGCCAGCAACATCATCGCCCAGGACGCCATGGTCGACTGGCATTTCCGCACCATGCCGACCGATGACTCCAAGGAGATCGAGGCCAGCGCCCGCGGTTACCTCGACGAACTCAAGGCGAAGCTGCAGGCCGAACACCCGGAAACCGATGTGGTCACGACCGTGCGCTCGAACGTGTTACCGCTGAAGCCCGATGACGCCTCACCGGCGACCCAGCTTGCCCTGGCGCTGACCGGCGCGAACGACACCCACCAGGCGTCGTTCGCCACAGAAGCCGGTATCTTCCAGGCCAATGGCTTGCCGGCCGTCGTGTGCGGCCCCGGCGATATCGCCCAGGCTCACCAGCCCAACGAGTTCATCACACTGGAGCAGGTCGAGGCCTGCAACGCCTTCCTGCAACGCCTGATGGGGCGTGTCTGCGAACGCTAGAGCAGCTTTAGAACCGGGGACGACACCATGGACGCAACAGATCTCTGTTACCTCTCCGCCGTCGAACAGAAGGCCCTTCTGGACAGCAAGGAGGTGTCGGTCGCGGAGCTGGTCGATGCCCAGATCGCGCGCATCGAACGACACAACCTCGGTCTGAACGCCGTGGTGACATTCCGCTTCGACGAAGCGCGCGCGGAAGCCAGAGCTGCCGACGAAGCACGCGCGAACGGCACGGCGCGCGGCGTCCTGCATGGCCTGACCGTGGGCGTGAAGGACTGTTTTGCGACCAAGGGGCTGCGCACGACCTTTGCCTCGAAGGCCTTCGAGAATCACGTTCCGGACTACGACCACCTCGTGGTCCAGCGGGAAAAGGCTGCGGGCGCCATCATCCTGTGCAAGCTCAACACGCCCGAATACACCATGGCGTCGAACCTGTGTGACAACCCGGTGTTCGGCGCGACACGCAATCCCTTTGGTAACAATCTGGCACCGGGTGCGAGCAGCGGCGGCAGCGGCGCAGCCTTGGCGGCAGGCCTGGTCTCCCTGGCCGACGGCTCCGACATCGGCGGCTCGGTCCGCAATCCCGCGGCCTGGTGCAACATCGTGGGACACCGCCCGACAAGCTGGATGATCCCCGACGTGCCCAATCCCCTGATGTGGCACAACATGAACACACCGGGTCCGATGGCCCGTACGGTGGCCGACACGGCGCTCTTCCTGTCCGCCCTGGCGGGGCCGGACCCGCGCTGCCCTGTGGTCGTCTCGGCCCCCTTCGCACCGGGGCTGCCGGATCTTTCGATCGACATGAAGGGACTGCGCATCGGGTGGGCCTGCGATCATGGCGGCCTCACGGTTGATCCCGATATCGCCGCCAACTTCGAGGTGCAGAGGCAGGTGTTTGAAAACTTGGGCGCCATTGTCGAGCCCTGCCCGATCGACCTGAGCGATATCGAAGACCACTACGGCGTGCTCGCCTATCAGCGGGTATCACGCGAAGTCGAGCCCGCGGTCGGCCGTGGCCTCGATGCCGGACTGGAAGCGCATTACCACGAGACCCGCGCCGCCACCGGCGAAGACGTGATGAAGGCTGAAACGCGGCGTCACAAGCTGTGGCAGGACATGGTTCTGGCCTTTGCCGAGCACGATGTCCTGATCTGGCCCGATGATTCGACCGACCCATTCCGCTTTGATGACGAAGCTGCGAGCCAGGAACAGGACTGGACGCTGCTCTATGCCTCGCCCCTGCTGGGTCTGCCGACGACCACCGTTCCCTGCGGATTCTCCGGTTCCGGCGCGCCGCGTGGTCTGCAGGTTCTGGGACGGCCCAGTGCCGATCTTCTCACCCTGCAGGTCTCTCATGCCTATGAGCAGGCAACCCAGTTCGGACATCAGAGGCCGGCGATCGACTGAGCAGGCCTGTCATAGTCTTGCCAGAATCAGACGGCACACGTTCTGCCAACCTGTAAGTCCTGTGACAGCCCGGTGCAGGGCTTTCACAAAAAACCTCGACTCATGGCTTTGTCATGCGCAATCCTTATCGTCAGTCTGGTATTTGGGAATTTTCCCGCGACAACCAACAATGCCAAGGGAAACACCATGACTTCGTTGAATGACCTAAAGAATTCGGCGCTTCAGGGCCGTATCAACCGTCGTGACTTTATCCAGCAGGCGACGGCGCTGGGCCTGACGGCCACGGCTGCCGGAACGCTGGCCGATTCCTCGGCGCTGGCCTCAACCCCGAGCCGGGGCGGCACCTTCAGCTTGGGTGTGGACGACGGCAACACGACCGACAACATCGACCCCGCAACCTATGAAAGCACGTTCCAGATCGCTCAGGCCCGTGTGTTCGGCAACTATCTGACCGAAATTACCCCTGAGAACGTCGTGGGCCCAGATGCCTGCGAGAGCTGGGAAGCCACGCCGGACGCCAAGTCCTGGACCTTCACGCTGCGCCAGGGTGTCGAGTTCCACAACGGCAAGACCTTCACCGCCGACGACGTGGTTGCTTCGCTCAATCACCATCGTGGCGAAGGCAGCACCTCAGGCGGCAGCGCTCTGCTGAACAATGTGGTCGACATCACGGCCATCGACAGCACCCACGTTCGCATCGATCTGGATAGCGGCAGCGCCGATCTTCCATACATCATGACGGATTATCATTTCCTGATGCTGCCGTCGGACGGTGAAGGGAACATCGATGCGACCGGTGGCGTCGGCACCGGTCCCTATGTGCTCGAGAACTTCGAGCCGGGCATCGAGGGCATCTACAGTCGCAATCCCAGCTACTTCAAGGAAGGCATGGCAAACTTCGACGCTGTCGAGATGTATCAGGTGACCGACGTGAGCGCCCGCGAGGCCGGCGTCGTGACCGGCCAGTTCGACGCCGTGATCGAGGTCAACGTTAAGACCGTCGACCTCCTGATGCAGAATGACAACATCGTTGTCGAAGAGATCGCCAACGGCACGCACATCACGCTTCCGATGCATGTCGACGTCGATCCCTACACCGACAACAACGTGCGCCTGGCCCTGAAGTACGCCATGGACCGCGAGGGTGCGCTTGATGTCCTGCTGCGCGGCCACGGCACGATCGGCAACGATCATCCGGTCGCGCCGGTCATGCCCTATTGGGACACCAGTCTGGAGCAGCGCGAATACGATCCCGACAAGGCCAAATGGCATCTGCAGCAGGCCGGCATGGACAGCCTGTCCGTTCCTTTTGCCACGTCGGATGTGCCCTTCCCGGGCGGCGTTGATTTCTCGGTGTTCTATCAGGAGGCGGCCAAGCTCGCGAACATCGACATCCAGGTCGACCGCAAGGCGGAAGACGGTTACTGGTCGAATGTCTGGCTGGTCGAGCCGTTCTCACTGTGTGCCTGGGGTGGCCGTCCGACACCGGACATGATCCTGTCGCTGGCCTATCAGAGCGGCGCGGCCTGGAACGACACGCATTTCAGCAGTATGCGGTTTGACGAGGTCCTCATCGAGGCCCGTGCCGAGCTCAACGACGAGCTGCGTTCGGAAATGTATGCAGAGCTGCAGATGATCCTGCGCGACGAGGGCGGCACGATTATTCCGTTCTTCCGCAACTACATCTGGGCGACCGCACCGAATGTGCGTCACCAGGAAGGCCTCTCGGGCGACTGGACGCTGGACGGCCTCCGCGCCATGGAGCGCTGGTGGTTCGAAGAAGGCACAGTCTGAGCCTGATACCTGCTCAAACGAAGGGCCCGGCGCAAGCTGGGCCCTTTGCGTTTGAGGCGTTCACACAACCGAACGAGCTATTCAGGTGACCCGCCGGACAGGCGGCGCTAGCGTTTCGGGATGGAATGCGCACCCACCACCGACGACCTCTTTGATACGAAGACCTATCCGCTGTCCCAGCCCGAGAGTCCTGACTATTGCGATGCCGCCTCGCAGGCCTGGTCCGCCCTGGCCGCAAGCAACTGCGCTGCACTGGCGGGACTGTTGAAGCCTGAGACAGTCGCGGCAATGCGCATCGAGGCGGAACACGCTGTTCCCCAGGCCACCTACACCAAAGCGTGGCTCAATCCCTACTTCAGCACGCCACCCAGCGATGTGCCCGAGAGCCATCCCCTGTGGCGCGTTGTTCTGCGGTGTCACGGCATGATCCGGGCCGACCGGTTCAGCCCAGATGGTGTCATCTGGTCCGTCTTCAGGAATGGCGATCCGACACGATTTGTTGCCGCGTGCCTGGGTTACGAGAAACTCCATACCTACCGGGATCCCTACGGCTGCGTGAATGTCAACGTTCAGGAACCGGGCCACGCGTTCTCCTGACACTTCGACCACAACGATTTCACGGTTTCGACCTTGTTGCGAGCTGCCGAGAGCGGCGGCGCCTTTGAGTATGTACCGAATATCCGTTCATCGGATGACGAGAACTACGATGCCGTCAGAGAGGTGCTTGATGGCACATACGGCGGTGTCCAGGCCCTGGATCTGCAGCTCTTCCGGGGCGGCAACACGCTTCATAGAGTGACCGCACCGTCAGGCCCGACCGGCCGATTGAGCCTTCTGCTGAGTCACGTCGAGAACCCCGATCACATCGCTACACCGGAGTATGTCGAGCGGCTTTGGGGCGAGGTTCATCCGCTGCACCGGGAGAGGACGTCAGACGTCTGACCCCCTTCAGGCGACCCAGCGCTGAAGATTGGCACGGATCTCCTGCTCCAGGCGTTCATCAAGTGCCATGACGATGCTGTGGACCATGTCGTAGAGCACCTGTTCACGCTCGTTGAGCGAAGCGTTCTCCGGAACCGTGCGTGACGCCGTGACCCTGGCCTCGACAAAACCCTGACCTGACGGGTCATCGACAATCTCAACACGTGCCCCCAGCACACCTTCGAACCGTTCGCTCTGGTCATTGATGAAAAAGCCTTCAACACCATCAGTGGTATCGAGCGGCACCTCGATGAAGTGATTCTCGCTCAGGATCACCTCGGCTCGACCGGGCCCGCCCAAAGCGTGTAGACGCTCCTGTGACCAGCGCCGCATGATCGCCGGTGGCGAAACCGGAAGCGAATAGCGGATGTCGCGCGTCGGGGGGGCGATCGCCTGTGTCGATGAGACGTCTGCAAAGCCGATACCGTGCACACCAAGGCTGATCGGGCGGCGATGCTGAAATGTGATGTCGGGCCAGGTCGTCCGCTGGACACTGATGGTACAGGCCGCCAGAAGCGAACCCGCCGCCATCACCAGAACTTCGCGCCGAAACAAGCCGTCCATCATCGGTTAACTCTCCTGTGCTGCATCACCAATCTGGTCGGGCGTGAAGACCTGTGTGCGATTGCAGAACTGACACACGACCTCCAGAACACCGTCGACCACAAGATCCTCGATCTCTTTAGCAGGCATTTGACCAAGTATGGCGAGAGCACGTTCATCCGAACAGCTACATTGGAAACGCACCGCGCGGGGATCGAAGACCCGCACGCCTTCTTCATGAAACAGGCGATAGAGAAGATCATGCGTCGAAAGCCGGCCATCGATCAGTTCGCTGCTAGTCGCCGTCCCCAGGAGGGCGACACCTGTGCGCCAGGCATCTTCACGGTCGGCCCTGAAGACCGGCTCATCGCCGGCACCCAGTTCGGCCAGGCGCTGCAGGGTCAGCGCGCCAGCGTGCCAGCCGTCCTCACCATCCCCGATGGCAAGCTTGAGCGCCGTGTCGACCTGATCGGATTGCTGAAAATAGTTGTGGGCGCAATCACCCAGCGTCGCGCCGTCGAGCTTCACAATGCCCTGATAGAGCTCAGTGTCCGGCCCCTGATCGACCGTGAGCGCCAGCAGACCGTTGCCCAGGAAGCGGGGCACGGGACTGGATTCCGTAGCGGTGTGGTCCTGGGCCGCTGTGACACCCTCAGCGTCGAAGCTGGCGTAACCCCGCATCGCACCATCGCTCATGAAATCGACCGCCAGAAGGCGGATTGGTCCGTCGCCGCGCGTTTCCGCCGTGAGCCGGCCATCGAACTTGAGCCCGCTACCCAAAGCGGCGGCCAGGGCCATCAGCTCGCCCAGAAGCCGCGAGACGGGCTCCGGATAGCAGTGTTGCGTCAGGACCTGATCAACGGTCTCGCCCAGACGAACAAGGCGACCGGAGAGATTGAGTCCGTCGATCTGGAACGGCTGGATCGAATCGCGATCGGTCAGGTCAGGCACCACTTCAGGATCGCCTTTTGTGCGTGCAGGCGGTTTTCCGCCTCATCGAACACCACAGACTGCGGGCCGTCAGCCACCTCGGCCGAGACCTCGTTGCCCCGGTAGATCGGCATGCAGTGCATGAAGATCGCGTCCGGGTTGGCCAGTGCCATCTTTTCCGCATCGATCCGATAGGGCTCCAGGGCCTCCATGTCGATCGGTTCGGCTTCGGCGCGCTCGTCGCTCATGGATTTCCAGGTATCGGTGACGACACAATCAACCGCTTCGACCGCCTGCTCGACGGTCTCCACGATCTTCACCTTGCCCTTATGCTCTTCGGCCCACTCCATCACGGCACGCGGCGGATGGTACTTCGGCGGGCAAGCGATCTTTAGTTCGAAGTCGAAACGCACGGCGGCATGAATCCACGAGCACGCCATGTTGTTGCCATCCCCGGCCCACGCCACGGTCTTGCACTGGATCGGACCGAGCTTTTCCTCGACCGTCATGACATCAGCCATGAGCTGGCTGGGATGGGTCCAGTCAGTCAGTCCGTTGATGATGGGCACGGTGCCGTAGTGCGCGAGATCGAGCATCTTCTGGTGGTCGACCGTGCGAATCATGATGGCGTCGACATAACGCGACAGCACGCCGGCAGTATCCCCGATGCTCTCGCCGCGACCGAGTTGCATGTCGCCAGGAGAGAGATTGATCGTCTCACCGCCAAGCTGGCGCATCGCGAGATCGTAGGAGATGCGTGTGCGGGTCGACGGCTTCTCGAAGATCGTCGCTAGTACCCTGTCGGTGCAAAGCTTCGGCCTGTCACCCGCCTTCCAGCGTGCCTTGAGATCATGGGCGTCATCAAGAATGCCGCGCAGGGTGACAGCATCGAGATCGTCGATGTCGAGGAAGTGCTTCACCGCGGTCATGACGACAGCTCTGAACCCACGGCATCGAGCGCCGCGACCGCTTCATCGATCTGCTCGTCCTCGATGATCAACGGCGGCAGGAAGCGCATCACGTTGTCACCGGCGGGCACGGCCAGAACATGGTGGCGCGCCATGCCGGCCAGCACGTCACCGACCGGCGCGGCACACTTGATGCCCTGCATCATGCCCAGACCGCGGACATGGTCGTAGACGCCGCTGTGGAGCGAGATGACACTCTCGATCTCGGCGACAAGACGCCGGGCCTTCTTTTCCACACCATCCATAAAGCCGTCGGCCAGCATGACATCGAGCACCGCGTTGCCAACAGCGGTCGACAAAGGATTGCCGCCGAAGGTCGAGCCATGCGTACCGGCAACCATGCCGACTGCGGCCTTCTCGGTCGCCAGACAGGCCCCGATCGGCATGCCGCCGCCCAGTGCCTTGGCCACACCCATGATGTCGGGCGCAACCCCGGCCCATTCATGGGCAAAGAGTTTGCCGGTGCGGCCGACGCCGGTCTGGATTTCGTCATAAATCACGAGGAGCCCGAACTCGTCAGCCGCCGCCCGGATCGCCTTCAGAAACTGGGGATCGACCGGCACGATGCCGCCTTCGCCCTGGACCGGTTCAATCAGGATGGCGGCCGTTTCACCGGTGATAGCCGCGCGCAGGTCGTTGCTGTCGTGCAGCGGCACCTGGTCGAATCCATCGGCTGCGGGCCCGAAGCCCTCGAGATGTTTGGCCTGCCCGCCCGCCGCAATGGTCGCCAGCGTACGGCCATGGAACGCACCGCCGAAGGTGATGGTGCGGAACCGTTCGGGATGGTCGTTGTGATAGTGGTAGCGGCGCGCCATTTTGATGGCGCACTCCATGGCCTCGGCCCCGGAGTTTCCGAAAAACACCGTATCGGCAAAGGTCGACGCCACGAGGCGCTCGGCCAGGCGCTCCTGGCCGCTGATTCGGTAGAGGTTGGACGTATGCCAGAGCAACCCGGCCTGGTCCTGCAGCGCAGCCACCAGATGGGGATGTGCATGGCCCAAGCTGGTCACGGCGATGCCGCAACCGAAGTCCAGATAACGATCGCCGTCCTCGGTAAAGAGATACGGTCCTTCGCCCCGCGCGAACACAAGATCGACGCGAGCGTAGGTCGGCATGACCGGTGTGATCACCGCAACCTCCCGCGTGCGCAATGGCACTCCTATGGGTGTCTCGAAACAACAAGACCCGGTGGAATCCCGCCCACCGGGTCTTGGGGCACTATCGAATCGTGCCGGACGCCTGTCAATCGGGGCGCTAACGCACTCAGAACTTCAGCCGGTAGCCCCGTGCCAGAATGATGTAACAGACGCTCGCCAGCACCAGAACCATCGCACTCACGACCAGAACACCGGCCAGAAGGCTGCTGTCGGAGTGTCCTGTAAAGCCGTACCGGAAACCATCGATGGCATAGAAAAAAGGATTGAACAGAGCCAGAAACTGCAGACTCTCGGGCAGCCGCTCGATGGAATAAAAGGTGCCCGACAAGAACGTTAGCGGGGTGATAAAGAAGTTCGTGAGTGCAGCAATCTGATCAAATTTCTCTGCCCATATCCCGACCAGGGTCCCGGCAATGCCCATCATGGCCGAACCCGCAATGGCGAAGAAGGCCATGGCCCAGACATGTTGCGGTGCGATGCCAACGATGACCTGCATGACGATGATGATGAAAAGCCCGACAACCAGTCCACGGCTGATCGCCCCGATGACAAGCCCGCCCATCAGTTCCAGCGGTGACAGCGGCGGCATCAGAGTGTCAACGATGTTGCCCTGAACCTTGGCAATGATCAGAGACGACGACGCGTTGGCGAATGCATTCTGAAGAATCGCCATCATGACCAGGCCCGGCGCCAGAAACTCAAGAAACGGAACACCCCCGACCTGGGTGACCGCGCGCCCCAAGGCCAGGGCAAACACAGCCAAAAACAGCATGGTCGTCACGGCCGGAGCAACAACGGTCTGCCCGGGGATCTTCATGAACCGGCGGATTTCACGCCATGTCAGCGTCCAGAACCCAAGCCAGGGGTTGAGAGAAACCGGAGTGATGGGTGTGTCCGCCATGATGGGCCGGGGGTTCCAGTTGAAGTGACGTGTCGTTCAGGAATGAGCGGCGCACCATAAGAGTGTTGGCCGTCCGCACGCAATGCCGCTGCCCGCCGGCGTTCAGCACCTGTTTCGAGCGACCGACAGATTGCGCTAGTGTCCGGTTGTGTTCCGCTGCGTGACAATCCTGACAGCGTTGGCTTTGACTGCCTGCGCTCCCATCGTTCACCCCGCCGGCCCCGACGTCATGGAGCCGGTGCTGGCCGATGACACACTCACCATGGCTGACGGCAGCACGCTGGATCTTCACGTCTGGCCCGCATCGGGCCACGAACACGCGATCATCCTGGCGCTTCACGGGTTCAACGACTACGGCAATGCCTTCGCGCTGCCCGCCGAGATCTGGTCGAAGCGCGGCATCACCACCTATGCCTATGATCAACGGGGCTTTGGAAACAGCGTTATCGCCGGTTACTGGGCCGGGTCGCCGACTCTGGTGAGAGATGTGGAAACCACAGTCGAGCTGCTGGCACGGCGGCATCTCGGCGTTCCGGTTTTTCTCCTTGGGGAGAGCATGGGTGGCGCCCTTGCTGCGCTCGCATCAGTCGAGCTTCGCGCAATCAAACCCGACGGCCTCGTCCTGGTTGCACCTGCGGTGTGGGGACTCGACACCATGCCTTGGAGTTATCGCGCGAGCCTGTGGCTGGTCGCCCATGTCGCTCCCGGCGCCAAACTTTCAGGCAGCGGTCTCGACATCTGGCCGTCCGACAACATCGAGATGCTTCGCGCACTGGGCCAGGATCCCCTGGTCATCAAGGAGACCCGTGCTGACGCCACACTGGGTCTCGTTCGCCTGATGGATCAGGGGTTGAGCGCGGCGTCAGGCATCACTGTTCCAACGCTGCTGGTCTATGGCGCACGGGACGATATCATCCCGGCAGAGCCGGTTGAGCGCTTTGCGCTTGCTGTGCAAGCACCCCTCGTGGTGACGCTCTATGAACAGGGATACCACATGGCTATGCGTGATCTCGGTCGTGACCTGCCGGTCAACGACATCGCCGATTTCGTCCTTGGCGCCGATCAAATGACGACCTCAGACCATGCCGTTTCTGCGGAAAATCTCCTGGAATCGGTCCGATCCATTCGTGAATCCGTTCCGGCCAGCACCGAATCGCTCTGATTCGGGTGGCTGTGCACAAGGGCAACAACTGTTGCCGATTTGCGCCATAGTGATCGCCACCATGTGGACGTCCGCCCTTGGCCTATGCTATCGCAGACCGGTCGGAACGGCATCGCAGTCTTGATCCATCATTGGAGTGAGCCTGTGGGCCAGCGGGCCCCGCTGGGGCAATCTGGTCTCGTTGTTGCCGTTGTGACGCCATGTTGTTGCGGTTGGATCACGGAATGGTTGGTGGAATGCCCATCCTGAAGACTTCCACACACGTTGTGCGTCTGAGCGCGGCGACGCTGGCCGTGGCGCTCCTGGCGGCATGCGCCACCGAACCGGAAGACCCCGTCGCACAACAGGTCTATCTGGAAACCAACGATCCGATCGAACCGACAAACCGTTATGTCTTCGATGTCGACATGGCGGTCGATGAAGTGGTTATCACGCCCGTCGCGACGATCTACAACGACGCCATTCCCGAATCCTATCGTGACGGTATCCGGAACTTCCTCGACAACCTGCAGATGCCCATCACCATCCTGAACAGCGCGCTGCAGGGCGACTGGGAGAACACGGTCGAAGCCAGCGTGTCGTTCTTCATCAACACCACCGCTGGCATGGGTGGCATTTTCGATATTCCCGGCAGCTTCGGTGACCAGCCTAGCAAGGAGGACTTCGGCCAAACTCTCGCGGCGTGGGGCGTTGGCGAAGGGCCTTATGTGGTGTTGCCGCTGGTCGGACCATCCAACGCGCGCGACACGGTGGCCCTGGGTGTGGACATCCTGACGGATCCGCTGACCTATCTGCTCTCGCCGGTGTGGAGTTACGCCCGGTCGGGATCCCGTACCGTGCAGGTTCGCGGCGACAATCAGGAGCAGTTCGAGGGCTTGCGCCGCACATCGATCGATTTCTACGCAGCAGTCCGCAGTCTTTACCGGCAGGACCGCAACAACGACATCGCGAATGGGGATGACAGCCCATTCGCATTTGGTGACGACTTCTAACGCGGCGCAAATCCAATGATTCGCAGGTTTCCCTTGCTGCTCCTGGTGGTCCTCCTTTCTCTGGCCTCGGCTCCCGCATGCGCCAGTCTTGACGAAGAGGCCGGTGCCTTTGTCGGCGAACAGGGAGATCAGCTGCTCGAAATTCTGGGACTTCCGGCCGGCGAAGAACGCCGTGACGAGTTCGCGGTGTGGCTGACCGATGTGTTCAACCTCGAAGAGCTCGCCAGCCTGGCTCTGGGTGCCTACAAGGCCAGTGCGACAGAAGAGCAGCTGGATGCCTATGACGTGGCCTTTGCCGACTACATCGCGGTCACCTACGAGGCGCGATTCGATACCTTCACCGGCTATGATTTTTCCGTCACGCGAACCCGGCCGATGAGTGACGATGAAGCCGTTGTGCGGACCAATATCGTCGGGCCCCAAGGCAACGTCTATGTCGTCGACTTTCGCGTCCAGCAGGGCGAGGCCGGTCCTTTCCAGGTGACCGACATTGCGGTCGAAGGCCTTTCGATGCTCAAGACCCAGCGTGACGAGTTCAGCGCCGTGATTCAGCGCGATGGCATCGACGGCCTGATCGAGGTCCTGAAGGATCGCGCCAAAGAGGTTGCCGCGAGCAACCAGTAGGCCGTGTCAGCCCAGCTGGCCCGCGTTGCGGTAATCGAACGCCCGGCCAAACCGCCAGATCAGATAGTCGCCGCAGGACATTGCTTCCTCTCGTGGCTCTTCGCCCGGGGCACAGACAAGCTGCGGATCAATCACCGTGTCAAAGTCAGGATCGAACGCCAGAACAAGGGACAGGCGCTCGCGCCCTGAACTGTTGATCACGCGATGAGGTGTGGAGCGATAGCGGCCGTTGCTCCAACGTGCAAGCAAATCGCCGACATTGACGACCAACGTGCCGGGAACAGGATGGGCGGGAACCCAGTCACCTTCGTAGTCCTGTACCTGAAGGCCACCGGCATCGTCCTGGCACAGCACGGTCATCACACCGAAGTCGGTATGGGGCGCAACACCGAAAACATCCTCGCCCAGACCCTCGTCCTGAGGCGGATAATAGGTGATCGACGCCCGGCTCAGTGGTCGCGAGACAGTCTTCAGGAAAGCGTCTTCTTCAAGATCGAGGCTGACTGCGCAAGCCCGCATGATCATGTGAGCAACCTGATGAGCCGCCGCGAAGTAGCGCTCCAGAACCTGCTGAAGGTCCGGCATGGTCTCCGGCCACTGGTTCTGGCCTTCGAGCGGACGCTCCCGCGACGAGGGCGGGAAATCGTGCCCCCAAATGAAGCTCTCCTTGAGGTCGAACTTGGCGTCATCATCCATCTTGGCGGCGCCGGGACGCAAGAAGCCGCGATGATCAGGGCTGACGGCGACCCTGAGCTTGTCTTCCAGTGGCTGGCGGAAGAACGCCAGCCCGACAGCACGCGCCTCTTCGATCAGGTCTTCAGGAATGCCGTGGTTGCTGACGTAAAGGAACCCGACGTCCCGATTGGCTGCATGGATGGCGTCGGCAACGCTGCGAATGTCCCCGCCCAAACGCAGAGGTTCGAGGTCGATCACCGGGATGTGTGAGGCATCAATGTCCTTGTGTGCGGCATAACCCATGGCGCGTCCTTCCTTCAGGAACTGGCGCCGATGCGATACTCTTCCGCATCATCGGTGCCAACGTAGAAACCCACTACGTCACCTTCCAGCGTGACGCCTAGGCCGTTCAGCAGCCGGTTGGCATAGTTGAAGTAACAGCAGACCTGATTGACCTCCAGAATGGCACCGTCGTCAACGCCGTGGCGGCGCATCTCCGCGAGATCAGCTTCCATCATCGCGCCCGGCTCCAGCGTGAGCTTCTCGGCATAACGAAGCATAGCCAGTTCTGTGCCCTCGAAAACCTCTTGAGGTTGCCGTCTGTGCAGCGCCTCCCACACGGCGTCGGCGCGCGCATCGTCATCGATCAGATAGCGCGCATTGGCGAAGTGATTGGTGAGGCTGTAGTCACAGGCGTTGAGAATGCTGACATACGAGGCGATGACCTCCTGAAACCACATAGGAACCTGGTTGTCGTCGTTGTGCAGCACGCTCATATAAAGCGTCTGGTGCCCGATCACCGTCGCAGGGCGCAGCGAATGCACACGCATGACATTGCCAATGTCGCCGCTGGGCGCACGGACCTGATCCAGCGCTTCGGCGAGTTCAGGCGAGGCGTCGTCGTCGCTGATCATGGTGATCCAGGCTGTCATCGGTCATGCTCCCTGTGGTTCGAAGACGTTAGCAGAGCACGAACCATGGGGGCAGAGATGACACGCACCAAAAGTGCCGACGGCACCACCATCCGCTACCAGGTCGACGGCCAGGGGCCCGATCTGGTTCTGGTTCATGGCGTGGGCAGCCGACTCGAAGCCTGGGATGGGGTGGTCAAGTCTCTGCAGGAGGATATTCGCACAGTACGGCTAGACCTACGCGGCCATGGCGATTCCGACAAGCCTGCCGGCCGCTACGAACTCTCAGATTTTGTCTCGGACACAATCGCCGTACTTGATGATCTCGGCATCGAGACCTGTCACCTCGCAGGCCACTCGCTGGGTGGCCTTGTCGCACAGGGCTTTGCGCTGGAACATCCCGAAAAGCTGGATCGCCTCGTGCTTCTCTCCACTGTCGCGGGACGCAACGAGGAGGAACGAGCACGGGTCGAGCAACGGCTGGCGCTGGTCGCCGACGGCATCCCGGGTGCACATTTCGAGAAATCGGTCGAGCGCTGGTTCACCGACGACTTCCGCCGCAACAACCCGGAACTCATCAAGGCCTATGGCCGGCAGAACCGGAGCAACGACCCTAAGGCCTATGCCTCAGCCTACCGGGTTCTGGCCCAGACCGATCTGGCCGACCAGCTTTATGCCATCACCGCACCGACGCTGGTAGCCACCGGAGACGGCGACGTCGGGTCCAACACGCGCATGGCGAAGCTGATGCACGAGCGCATCCCCGGCTCATCCCTCCATATCTTCGAGAATCTGCGTCATTCGATCCTGGCCGAAGCGCCTGATCGTGTAGCCGCTCTGATACGGGACTTTCTGCTCTAGAGCTGCTCGATCGACAGCCCGGGCTGGGCCGCCGGCTCCGGCGCGCTGCCGAGTGCGACATAATCCCAACCGGCCAGCGCAATCATGGCCGCGTTGTCGGTCGACCAGCGCAGCGGGGGCAGGCAGAGTGCCACGCCCATGTCCTCGGTCACCTCCTGTGCACCAGCGCGAAGCTGCGGGCTAGCGGCAACACCACCGACGACCACCAGCGAGCGGGCTGGCTTGGCTTCCAGAGCCCGCCGGCACTTGACCAGAAGCACATCCATGCAGGATGCGACAAACGAGGCCGCCATATCGGCCGGGGGGATGTCAGGATTCTTTTCCAGATGGCGTACGACCGACGACTTCAGGCCGGAGAACGAGAAATCCAGGCCCTCGCGGATCATCGGCCGCGGCAGATCGATCGTGTCCTGGCCTTCCTTGGCGAGCTTGTCGATCACAGGCCCGCCGGGATAGCCGAGGTCCATCATGCGCGCGACCTTGTCATAGGCTTCACCGACAGAATCATCCCGTGTGCGGCCCAGGATCGAGATGCTGGCGGCATCGGTCATATGCGCCAGGATCGTGTGCCCGCCGGAAACCAGCAGAATGGTAGCCGGGAACTCGACACGTTTTTCTTCCAGATCAGCGCTGCGCAGATGTCCCCGAAGATGGTTCACCCCAATGATGTCCTTGCCCCAGGCTGTGGCGAGACCGGATGCGGCATTGAGTCCGACCAGAAGAGAACCGATCAGGCCCGGACCGCGCGTGACGGCAATGGCCTTGAGATCATCCTGTGTGGCACCGGCGCCGTTCATGGCCCGGTCGATGGTCGGCACGATGGCTCGGACATGGGCTCGGGAGGCAAATTCGGGGTAGACCCCGCCCCATTCGGCGTGGATCTCGGTCTGCGAGACGACCTCGGAGGCATGCACGACGCCTTCGCCGTCGACCAGCGCAACAGCAGTGTCGTCACAGGACGATTCAATGCCCAGGATCAGATTTCCGCTCATGCCAGGAACGCCTCGATCTCAGCACGGGAGACGACACCGTCGCGCTCCACGATCGGCGGCTCGACAGCACAGTTGACCAGCGTGGACGGCACGGTGTCACGGGGTCCGTCATCGACCACAATGTCAGGGGCGAAAGCCAGCTGCGCCACGATTTGGGAGACCTCCTGCAGCGTGTCCTCAGCATGCATGTTCGCACTGGTGACATGGAGCGCCCCGGTGCGCGCCAGCACCTCCAGCATGATGGGTTCATCGGGCATACGGAACGCCATCTCCTCGCGCTCCGCCAGCCATTCCGGCCGCTCGCCGTCCCCAAATCCCAGAGCAATCGTGAGCGGACCCGGCATCCACGGAGAGGACATCAGCTTCTCGGCGGCCGGGGGAACCGACACACCAAGGCCCTCAAGGCCCTCACGACCGGCAACCATGACCGGAAGACTCCGTGTCGGCGGGCGGTTCTTGATCGCGAAAATCCGCTCCACAGCGGAAGGAATCGAAGGCAGAGCCGCGAGGCCGTAAACCGTGTCGGTCGGCAGCAGCGCTACGCCACCATCGCGCAGGCAGGCCTCGACGTCAGCGCTCGTGGGTTGATCGGTCATGTCGGCAGTACCGTGACAGAGGGTGATTGTGTGGTCAGGGGATCAAGCGGCTCTGCCGCCACCGCACCGGCTTCCAGAAGGGCAGAGGCGCGCGTCAGGATCATCTCCGGTGTCGCCGACACGGGACCCGCAATCGCAGCGCAGCGCGTCCCTATCATTGCAACAACCTGTTCGGTCGCGGGGCCCGCGACGGTCAGTTTCTCGAACCGTCCGGCGATATCATCGACCTGACGCTCAAGCGCTCCGAAGGTGACCGGACCCAGGCCGTCCTGATCGAACACGGCCGCCAGGGCATCGCCTTCCGTTGTGTGCCGGACACAGAACACCGGAAGGCCATGGGCCTGCCAGGCTTCACGCCCGACCAGATCGAAGCTGTTGAGCGCAATCAGCGGCTTGCCCAGGGCATAGGCCAGGACATTCGCATAGGTCACGCCACTGCGGGTTGCCATCAGGCCACCGGGCCCGACATCGACGGCCACGGCGTCAATATCCGCAGTCCCATGGCCGCTCTGTTCGAGAGAGGCTTCAACAGCCTTGGGCAGGTAAACCGGGCTCTCGACACGGCCTGACGGCTGATCGCTGAACATAACCGCATCGCCCCTACCGAGCACGAGACTGGTCTGCGGTGCCGCGGTTTCAATGCAGAGGATCAGAGCCATGTCAGGTCGCCTCCTGGGTGGTGCCCACCACGCTTTGCCAGCGGCTACCGGATGCCTTGATCGTTACGGAACGCGCATCGTCATCGCCGGCAACGAAAGCAAACCTGAGGGAAAGATGTTCGGGATGCGCCCCGGCAACCCGTTCGCCCCATTCGACCGCCGTGATGGCCTCAGGCGCCAGCTCGTCCATCCCGAGATCGCGGTACTCCCCGATGCCCGACAGGCGATAGGCGTCGACATGCAGCAGCTGACCAGCTGATGCCTCGTAGTAGTGCATGATCGTGTAGGTCGGGCTGGTGACCTGATCACTTGAGCCCAGCGCCGCCGCCAGCGCGCTTACAAAATGCGTCTTGCCCGCACCAATGGGGCCGTCCAGCAGCACGACATCGCCGATTTTCAGGTGCTCGGCGACGGCAGCGGCAAGAGACCCGGTGGCTGCCAGATCGGAACAACGGTGAGATGAAGATAGGACCATCAGTCTTAACGTCTAGGGAACCGGAATTCGGAGAACGAGATGCGTTGGGCGTGATCCAATTGCAAGAGATTTCGCCCTTCGAGATGCACATCTCCTCTCCCGGCCACGACCGGCGACATCGTGCGGCCCCGTGCTAGGATCACTGCCACGCCGGGCGACGCTCAAGCGTCGCCCGGCAGACAGGGAGGCATCAGCCGATGGCTGGATACGGACGGCATGTCGACTGCGGCACAGGGCTGGTCAGCCGGTCGATCTTTTTCGATCAGGCGGTCTACGACGACGAGCTTGAACGAATCTTTGCGCGCTGCTGGCTTTTTCTGGGCCATGAATCCCAGATTCCGCAGCCCGGTGACTACATGACCGCCTACATGGGCGAGGATCCTGTGATCGTCGTCCGTGGTGACGACGGCAAGGTCAGAGCCTTTCTCAACTCATGCCGTCACCGGGGCATGAAGGTCTGCCGCGCAGATCGAGGCAACGCACGCCAGTTCACCTGCAGCTTCCACGGCTGGACCTATGGCAACACCGGCGAGTTGAAGGGCGTTCCCATCGGCAAGGATGCCTATGGCGATCGGCTCGATAAAGATGGCTGGGGTCTCTTGGAGGTCCCAAAGCTCACGATTTACGGCGGCATAATCTTCGGCAACTGGGACGGCGGCGCCGAGAGCCTCGACGACTTCCTGGGCGAGCTGCGCTGGTACCTCGATGTCATGATCGAGCGGCAGATCGGCGGCATGGAGTTCGTGCCGGGCATGCAGCGCTATTTGCTCAACGCCAACTGGAAGATCGCTTCGGAGAACTTCGCTGGCGACACCTACCACCTGGGCTACAGTCACGGCTCGATGTTCAAGCTCGACATCCGTCAGCTCAACCCCGGCAACCCGAACTTCGGCAACAAGGAAAATGCCTATTTCAACATCGGCCTCGAAAACGGTCACGGCCTGACCGGCATAGTGTTCGGCGGCGAGCGCTATGCGATAGACCGGAAGCTGGCCGAAGACTATGGGCCGGAGGTCGTGGAGTATGTCGAGGAGTGCCAGCAACGTCTGCTCAAGGCCTTTCCCAAACACCAGGCCGGCATGTATGCGCCGTCGTTCAGCAACATGTTTCCCAATCTATCGTTCAATGATTTCAGCGCTCTGAGGCCGATCGGTTTCTACCTCTGGCTACCCAAGGGACCGGGTAAGCTGGAGGCTTGGAACTGGTGTGCGCTGGATCGCGACGCACCCCAGGTGATCAAGGAACAGGCGCGGGTCGACTGGACCCGCATCCAGTCAGTCAGCGGGATTGCCGCCCAGGACGACACCGAGAACTTCGAGCAGGTGACCGAAGCGACGCGAGGCGTGGTCGGACAGCGTCTGGATTTCAACTACCAGATGAATGTCGGCCAGGAGCTTCTGGAGGGCCCCGAAGGCTGCCCCGGCCGCTTTGCGCCCTACATCTCGGAAACCAATCAGCTCAACTTCTACCAGCACTGGCAGGCCATGATGGACGCACCACTGGACGGGGGTGACTATGGTCAGCGCTGAGCTGCAGCATCGTGTCGAGCAGTTTCTGTACCGCGAGGTTCGCCTGCTGAGCGAACTGCGGCTCGAAGAATGGCTCGATCTCTTCACCGACGATGCTCGCTATTGGATGCCAGCCCGCGAGACCGTTGCCGACCAGCCGGATGCGGTGGCGGCCGATGGCGAGATGGCGTTCTTTGATGACGACAAGACTTTCCTCGCCGCCCGCATCGAGCGGTTGCAATCTTCACTCGCCCACGCGGAGAGGCCGCCTTCGCGGATGCGCTACTTCATCTCGAACGTCGAGATCGAGGAGATGGACAACGGTGAGCTTGACATCCGCTGCAATCTCCTGGCCTACCAGTCACGGCTGGAACGAACCGAGGTGACCTACGTCGGACGCCGCGAAGATCGGCTGCGGCCCGAGGGCGACAGTTGGCGGATTGCCCTGCGCAAGGTAATCCTGGATCAGACCCTGGTGCCGCGCACCATGTCGACCTTCTTCTAGGCACCAGGCGACTCAGATGCCTCGGCGCAGGTCCTCGATGAAACGCGGGCTGATGGTGCCCTTGTTCGGGTTCGGGCATCGCAGGTGTTCCTGCTCGATCTCTTCGAAAGCTTCATCGGTCAAGACAACGTCCTTGGCATCGATACAGGCCTTGAGCTGCTCCATCGTCGTGGCGCCGATGATGGTCGATGTGACGTATTCACGCGAATAGACCCAGGCGAGCGCCAGCTGCGTCGGTGTGAGACCGTGGCGCCGGGCAATTGCGGCGTAGTTGTCGGCGGCCTGCCGCGTCCGTTCGGTGTGATAGCGCGGCTGGAACCGGGGCCAGACCGAGTGACGCGCTTTCGCATCCGATCCATCGTGGTACTTGCCCGTGAGTGTACCGCCGGCCAGAGCGCCATAGACCAGAAACCCGATGTCCAGATGGCGCGGTGCGCAGGCTTCCGCCAGTTCGGTTTCGAAGGTCCGGTCGGTCAGCGAAAAGTCATTCTGGATCGAGACCGGTAATGGCGCCCCCATCGCGCGGGCAACATCGTGGAAGCGGCAAACCCCGAAGGTCGTCTCGTTGGAGAGGCCCCAGTGGCGGATCTTGCCTTCCTTCTGCATGTCCCACAGCGCCTGGACCTGCACCTCGAACGGAACGACATCTTCCTGCTCGCGTGCCCGGACATACTTGTTTGCGCCGAACAGCGTGCCGATGTAGCGCTCCGGCCAGTGCAGCTCGACAAGATCGATGTAGTCGGCACCCAGCCGCCGGAGTGATCCCTCGATAGCACCGCGGATCGATGCCGGGTCCATCCGCGTGATCGCCTCGGGCTGTGGCGGCACCCGGCCCGCGGGAATCCATGTTTGGGGCGACGGGCCGCTGACCTTGCCGAAGATGATGACGTCGTCACGTTTTCGGGTCTTGAGCCAAGTACCGACATAGGCTTCGGTCAGGCCCTGGGTTTCTGCCCGCGTCGGCACGGCATACATCTCCGCCGTGTCCATGCAGTTGATGCCGTGGTCCCAGGCGTAGTCGAGTTGCTGATGCGCTTCTTCCTCGGTGTTCTGTTCACCCCAGGTCATCGTGCCCAGGCAGACGTGCGAAACCTTGAGATCACTGGTTCCGATGGTCCGATACAACATGACTGTGGCTCCTCGACGACAGACCTATCTCAGCGGCGAGTAACTCGCAGCCTTCAGGAAGACACTGCTCGACCGTTCGACAATGGGGCCACCGGCCATCTCCGCATACTTGCCGCGTCCCGCGACCCAGTCGGGATGATCGTAGAAAGCATCCCAGGCACGCTGTCGGGCACCCATATCTTCATAGGCCAGCATGTAGATCAGGGTGTGTTCATCGTCGCCGACTTCCGGCGTCCACGAGCCGACAAAGGTCATGCCGAGCTTCTCGAAAACCGGCACCGCCAGTTCTTCCATCAGAGTGTGAAGAAAGCCGATTTTCCCGGAAAAACACTGATACCGCCGCATCTCATAGATCATGGATCGTTCCTCCGTGGTGCGGGTTATGCACACCAAACACCGGAGAGCATGACATGCGCGCTCCGGCTTGCAAACGCCCCCTCGGCACAGCAGACGAAGTCCGGCATGATGCGGCCAGACGCTGACCGTTCCAAACGACTTAAGGGCACCCATGACCGAACCGTTCGAGACCTATCGCTGCACCGTGTTTCCCTGGCATTGCGACCAGTTCGGCCACATGAACGCGCGCTGGTATGCGGCGCATTTCGACGAGGCCAGCTTTCAGCTCTACATCCGGGCGGGTCTCAGCTACGGCCACATGCGCAAGGTCGGCTCGATCATCACGGTTGTGGCAGAAACCACCATTGAATACCGCCATGAGATGATCGCCGGTGACCCCCTGGTGATCAGGAGCGGCTTCACGCGCCTGGGCAACAAGAGCGTCAACCGCGTGGCCCATCTCTATCACGCAGAAGACAACACGCTGTGCGCCGTCGAGCGAGCCCGCGACGTCTTCTTCGACGAAGACACACGGCGCTCTGCCCCTATGCCCGATGCCTTTCGAGCCATTCTCGAAACCGGCCTGATGACCGACAAGACCGCCACGGCCTGAACCAACCAGCAAGGAATCCAGACATGCCTCATGACGGTCTCAAGTCGACCGCACCTCACTTTGCACCCGCAACGACGATCGGCGACCTGACCGACTGGGGCGATCAGCCCGATATGATCGAAGGTCAGCCGCACTCAAGCCGTATTCTGCTCTGGCAGAATGCGGACAAGACGTCTGAATCGGCGCTGTGTCAGTGCACGCTGGGAACCTGGCGCCTGAGCATTCCGAGCGAGGAACTGTGCCATTTCATTGCCGGGCGGGCGACCTACACAAGCGACGATGGCTAGGTCATCGAGGTGCGGCAGGGCACGGTCGTACACTTTCTCGCGGGCTGGACCGGCCAGTGTGTGGTGCACGAGACCATTCGCAACGTCTTCATGCTGCGCTGAGGCCGACAAGGAAAACACCTGTGATGCATGACCTCGCCACGATCACCGATGTCGTCGACTGGGGTGTTATCCCAACCATGATCGAAGGCGAATCGCGGACCTCGGGTGTGCTGCTGCACAAAGGACCGAACGACGAGGCCGAAAGCGGTATCTGTATCTACACGCCCGGGACCTGGTGCTGCCACGTACTCTCCGCCGAGTTCTGCCACTTCCTTCAAGGCCGTGCGACCTACACCCATGAGAATGGTGACGTGATCGAGATCGTGCCCGACACGGTCGCGTTTTTTCCCCAAGGACTGGAAAGGCGTGCGTCAGGTGCACGAGGCCGTGCGCAAGGTCTACCTGATCCGATGACCAAGGACGTGGTGGCATGACAGACAGCGCGCATCATGAAGGCGGTTGCCTGTGCGGCGCGGTGCGTTACCACGGCCAGCTCGCGCCGGACCAAACGGCCACCCACTGTTTCTGCCGCATGTGCCGCAAGGCGAACGGCGGTGTGTTCGTGACCTGGGTAGCCCTGTCATCGGCGAGCTTCTCATTCAGCCACGGTGATCCCCATCGCTTCCGGTCGTCCGATCTCGCAGAGCGTTCCTTCTGCGGCACCTGCGGCGGCGCACTGACGTTTCATTCCATCGGCGATCCCAAAGGACCACCCGGTGTCATCTGGGCCGCCCTGGGCAGCCTGGACCGGCCGGAAGAGATCGTGCCGACACATCACATCTTCGCGGCAGACAAACCGGCCTGGCTGGAGCTCGACGACAACCTGCCCCGCTATCCTAGTCAGCTGCCCTGGATCAGGACACAGGACGAGCTGGCACGACCCACGGTGTCCAACGATGATCCCGTTCCGGTCTCGAGCGGCAAAGATGACACCCTTGAAGGTGGCTGCCTGTGCGGTGCGATCCACTACCATGCCATCCGTAAGAGCTCACCACCGGCCACCACCTGCCACTGTAGCATATGCCGCAAAACAACAGGCGCGACACTCTTCGGCTCAGCCGATTTCACCGTGGCTGATGTCACCTTCACCGGCGGCCAGCCCAGACGCTACCGGTCGTCCGGGAAGGCAGAACGCGCCTTTTGTGGCACCTGCGGTTGCCACCTCACCTTCCGCTTTGTCGATGATCCCGGCGACGGTCTCAGCCTCACCATCGGCAGCATGGACCGGCCGGAGGCCATCAGGCCGACCGTTCAGCTGTTCGTGGCCGACGGTCTGCCGTGGCTTCGTCTCAAAGGCGACATGACGGACTGGCCACAGGGACGCCAGGCCAACACAGCAGCCCAAGGGGAATCCCCGACGTCATGACCGATACAGCCCACGACGACGAATACGACGACAACATGGTGACCGTGCTGGAGCTGATCTATGGCGATGGCTTCATCGCACCGGGTGGCCCAGAGGAGATTCGTCATCTCGTCGGCAACACCGATCTCAAGGGCAAACATGTGCTCGATATAGGCTGCGGAGTCGGCGGAGTCGATGTGATGCTCGCGCGGGACCATGGCTGCAGCATCATTGGCATCGACGTCGAGGCGCCCCTGATCGAAAGGGGCAAGAAACGTGTTGCCGGCGCCGGCCTTGAAGACAGCATCTACCTGCGGTTGGTCGAGCCGGGGCCGCTGCCGCTGGATGACGTCAGCGTCGATGTCGTGTTCAGCAAAGATGTCTGGATTCACATCCCGGACAAGCCGGCACTTCTGGCCGATGTGTATCGTGTACTGAAACCCGGAGGCCTGCTGCTCGCTGCAGACTGGTGCTGTGGCCCCGATCCTTACAGTCCGGAGATGGAACGGTTTTTCGAACTGGAGGGGCTGACCTATCACATGGCGACGCTTAACAGTTATGAAGAGGGCCTGAAGGCCAACGGTTTCGTCGACATCGAGACCTTCGACATTTCCGACCGATTCCGCGTGCTGTCCCAGAATCAGTACTATCAGATCACCGGGCCTATGAAAGAGACGATGGAATCCCTGGTCGGCGAGAAAGAAACCGCCCGTATCAAGGAGAACTGGGAACAGCTTCTGATCGTCATCGACGGCGGGGAATTGCGCCCGGGCCACATGCGGGCACGCAAGCCGGGCTGACGGTCAGTCGGGCTCGGTGAGAACCAGCGCGGGCCCAGCGGCAACCTCGGAGGTCTCGTCCCCGCTGCGCAGGTCGATGCAACGTCCACGCAACCCCGACAGGTCTTCCGCTGCCATCGCGCGCTCGTGTCCTGCTGCGGGCAGAACCAGCGCGGCTTCTCCGCTGCTGCCCGCCATCATGATGACCCTCGCGGCGGCTCCATCCTGGATCGCCGTGATCGCACATCCCTCACCCAGAGCCGCATGCAGGTGGCGCACGATGCGGGCGCCATCGAGCGGGTTGTAGACGCGGTCGACCAGGCCGCCGCTGAAGTAGTAGCCCCGGTCGATGCCGGTGAAGTTGTCGAGCATCATCGTCACATCATCGTGGGCCAGAGCGGCCACGACGGCTTCGGCAACGCGGTTGGCATCGGTCCATGCGGTTTCGGCTTCGTCGAGCAGCTTGCGGTGGGCAAACTGGACATGGACGGTCGCGGTGACACCGAGACCCTCGACACTTCTGCGGGCGACTTCGACCACCCGGGCGGGCGACTCGTCCCGGGCGGCTCCGAAGACCATGCCGTCGATCACGTTCCGGGCACCATCGAGAGCCAAAAGTGCTTCCACCGCGCCACGTTCCTCGGCCTGCAGGCCGTGGCTGCTGCTGAAGGATTCAGCAAAGACGCGGCTGGCGTTGAACAGGACCGGTGTCTCGCCTCTCAATTCGGCGAGCCCCGGAAGAAGTCCGGCCAGGCTGGTGCTGGGAGCGATCACCTCCCACGCAGCCAGAACCGCGCCATGGTCGACCAGGACCTGACGGGCCGCCCCTTTCGGAAGACCATAGGAATAGGCCGTGAAGCGATGGCCCAGGGACGCAAGGTCGACCATCCGGGAACGCGTCGCGGGATCGGCCAGGTCATCCAGCGGCACTCGCAGGTCACGCACGCCCATCTCCCAGAGGGCCAGCAGCGGATAGTCGTTGCGGATGCGCTTACGTCGGAAGGCATCGAGACCCCAGGGCGTCGGGATATCGGCACTGTCGCACCACGGCTGGCGAAGATAGAGCCCGACGCCGCGACGGTCTGGCGCCAGACCGTGAACGCGGGGCAGAACGTGGGTTGCGGGGGGCAGCTCCGCATCCGGCTCCAGAGTTCGGCCATGACTACGGATCGTGTGATGGAGATGGCCGCTGGCGTGCACTTCAACCAGGCCGTAGCCCAGCTTGGCCGTATCGTGACGGCCCTGCTTCATGCCTGGCGCAACCTTGAAGAGCTCGTGGTAGTCGTGACGCAGGAAGCAGGTTGATGGCAGTACGTAACAGTGGGTGTCGCCGCACCGGTTGAAGAAGAAATTGTGCACGTGGCCGGAAAAAAACGCCTCAACGCCGTAGCGATCGAGCAGGCAGACCAGCCAGGACCGCCCGGGCTCGTCCGTGGCGTCGTAGTGTTCGGTCTCCGCAGGGTCCGAGAGGTAGGCGGGGTAGTGTGAAAACACAAAGATGCGTCGGCCCCGGTTGGCCTCGAGCAGACCTTCGAGCCACGCGCGCTGCTCGGCTTCACAGGCCAGGGCCGAATTCACAATCATTCCGTTGATCGCGATGAACAGGCAGTCTTCATGCTCAAATGAGAAGTACTGGGCCTGAAAGTGCTTTTCGTACTCGGCGATCATCGCCTCGTTGACCGTGTGCTGGGCGTGCTGATCGGGCAGCGGTTCACCGGGAAAGGCCTTTTCACCGATGTCGTGGTTGCCGGGCACGAGGTAGAGTGGGCAATCGAGTTCGTCGTGCACCCTGTGGAACCGGTTGGCCGAGTCCTCATAGGCTGGTGTGCCGGGCTCCGGGTGGGTGATGTCGCCGAGATGGATCACGAAGTCCGGCTTCAGACGATTGATCTCATGGACAACATAGCGGGAGCGGCCGGCGCCGAGCCTGACGGTGTCGATGTCGTAGCCGCCGATCGCGGCAGCTTCCTCTTCGGTCACATGGGTGTCGGCAATGATCGCGAAGGTGAACAGGCGCTCACCTGCAACATCTGACCTGGCCTGCATGGGCTGCACTCCCTGGTGTGACTTGTCAGACAACAGTGTCCACCAGACAGGAACCTGCCGCAAACCGGCGTCCGGGTTCTACCGCGAACGATTGCTGCCTAGACTGGATGCAAGAAAGTCGCTGTGACACGGGAGACAGCTGGATGACGACCCTCAAGGACCTTCTGACCCAGGACGAACGGAACGCCATCCGCGCGCCGATCGAAACCGCGCGCACCTTCCCCCGTCACGCCTTCATCGACCAGGGTTTCTACGACTTCGAGGTCCGCTGGGCGTTGGCGGAAAGCTGGCTGGCAGTGGCCTTCCGGACCAGCATCCCCGAGCCCGGTGACATCGAACCGATGACCATCCTGGGCTATCCCATTCTCCTGGTGCGCGATACCGACGGCACAGCGCGTGCCTTCCACAATGTCTGCCCCTACGACGGCTGTGAGGTCGCGACCAGCAGCAAGCGGGGCCTGAAGACCATCACCGGCCCCTATCACGGCTGGACCTACGGTCTGGATGGCACACTGCTGAAGGCGAACTACTGGGACGGCACGCCTGATGCCGCCGAGGTCGACCTCAAGGCACTTGACGCAGATCTGATTCCGATCCCTTGCGAAGAGTGGATGTCGACACTGTTCGTCCACCTCGGCAAACACCCGGTCCCCTTCGCCGGACAGTATGCCGCCGTGCTCAAGCACCTGGAACGGATCGATCTGGAACGTCTGGAGATCGGCCTGGGCGACAACGACCAGCCGATGATCAACTCCCTGCCCATCGCATCGAACTGGAAGACGGTCTACGAGAACTATTCGCCGAACGTCTATCATGAAGCTTTCGTGCACGAGATGTACCGGCGGTCGCCGCACAGCCCCCGCGTCGACGAGAACCGCAACAAGACCTACACGGAGATTAACGACCCTTCAGGGTATCTGGGGCTGTGCTATGACAACGCCATCGGATCATCGTTCTATGGCGAGACCCGGCTGCCGCCCGTTCAAAACAAGGACGGCACGCCCAACCGGGTCAACACGATCTCCAATGTCTATCCCAACTGGGTGACCACAGTCCTGGGTAATGCCGCCCGCATCGCCTTCTTCCTGCCCGAAGGCCCGGAAACCGGCACCCAGCGGGTCGCGACCTTCTTTGACCAGGACGGCGCCACAGATCCCACACTCCTGAATGACCGCAAGCAATCGATGGGCGCCGGCATCAAGGCGCGTGTCGAAGACAACCGCATCTGTGAATCGATCCAGCGCGCCCGCCACTCGCCGGCCGTCGAGACCCAGTTCTATTCAGCGTTCTGGGACGCGATGCATTACACCATGAACAACCTGATCCTAAGCAATCTCGAGCGCAGCGAGGTAGAGAACGCAGGTTAGGTGTTGTCAGCGGGCCCGTGGAGATAGGGCTCATCGTCACCGTCATGCCAGACGGCGTAGCGCGGCAGGCTGTCGTGAAGTTCCAGCCAGGGCAACCGCTCCTGATGATGGATATGACACTCGGGTTCGAAGTCCTGCGGATTGTCGAAGGTGTTGACGAGGAACTCGACCATGGGGCCGATCTCGCCGCCGTCCCCTTCCCAGGTCATGGGCGTTCCGCAGTCGCCGCAGAAGGCGCGACCGACACCGGGTGAGGACTGAAAGATCTTCGGTTTCCCCTTCGTGTAGGTCACCTGATCGCGCCGATAGCCCGCCAGAGCGACGACCAGTGCACCGGTATGGCGGCGGCAACTCATGCAATGGCAGTAAATCGACGACATCGGCGCGCCATCCACACGATAGCGCACGGCGCCGCACATGCAGCCGCCTTCGGCCTGTTCCAGAAAGGTTGTCATGGTGTCTCCTGTTGTCGTCCGCCCCTGTTCAAAGCCATGGTACATGGCTGGTTCACTGAGGCGAAACGCCGGACCGGAGGAGGAAACAAGGGATGATCGGCCATGCGGCGTATTTACGATTTCGGACGACGTCCGGCACAGCGAAACTACACAGTGTCGGACCTGCAGGCCCTTAAGGGGCCGGGCAAACGACTGAGCATGCGCAACCCGAAGGACGCCACCGAACTTCAGGCCTGTGTCGATGCCGGGATCGATCTTTTGACCATCGGCATGGATGTCACCGAAGCCTGGGAGATCGCGCCGACCCATTTCATCGGCACCGGCATGACCTGGTCACAGTTCGGCACGCCCGACGAAATCCTGAGCCATGCCATCGAGGACATGCGCAACGGCTCGGACATGTACTACACGCTGCCGTCCTATGACGTGGTCGAAATACTGGCCAAAGAGAATATTCCGGTCCAGCACCATATCGGACTGATCCCCACGTTCAGTCACTGGTACGGCGGTTTGCGCGCCTGGGGCCGCACCGCCGATGAGGCCATGGAGATCTACCGCACCCTCAAGCGTATGGAGAGCGCCGGTGTCTTTGCCGTCGAGGTGGAGTGCATCGCCGAAGAGGTGCTGCGGGCCGTCAACGAGAAGACCTCGATCGTGACATTCTCTCTGGGGTCCGGCAACGCGGGCGATGCCGTCTTCCTGTTCATGGCAGACATCTGCGGCGAGGCTAGCGAGGAAGACAGTCCACCCAAACACGTCCACGCCTTTGGCAATCTGGGCCGGCTGCACAAGCAGATGTACGAGGAGCGTGTCACCGCGCTGAAGGCCTTCCACGGCGTAGTCACGACGCGCAACTTCCCCTATCTGGAACAGTCGGTCACGATGCATCCGGATGAGGAGGAGAAGTTCCTCGAAGCGCTCGACAAGGAATGACCGCGGTCATTCGTGAAGCAAGGACAGTTCAATGCCCCCACCCTTTTCTCGCAACGAGTATGCTGATCGCCTGACCCGCGTGCGCCAGGCCATGGCGGACAAGGGCTTCGACCTGCTGGTGGTCGGCGAGCCCGCCAACGTCAACTGGCTGACCGGCTACGACGCCTGGTCATTCTACACACCGCAGGTCATGGTCGTGGGTCAGGACTGCAACCCCACCTGGATCGGCCGGGAGATGGATGCCGGCGCGGCGGCCTTCACAACCTATCTGCCGGCTGACCAGGTCGTCTCCTTCCCCGAAGATCTCGTGCAACAGGCGCAAACCCATCCCGCCGCGTTCATGGGCGACTGGATGGCGGCCCGGGGCATGGATGGCCAACGCATCGGCTACGAAAGCGACGTCTACTTCCTGACCCCGGCGGCCGTCGGTCACCTCAAGGCGAAGCTGCCGAACAGCACCTGGTCGGACTGCGCCCTACTGGTGAACTGGCAACGACTGATCAAGAGCCCGGCCGAAATCGCGATGCTACAGCAGGCGGCCGTGATCGCGGGCAAGGCCATGCAGACAGCCTATGACGGCGTGCGTCCTGGCGTGCGCCAATGCGACCTGATGGCCGAGATCATCGCCGCCCAGGTCCGGGGCACGCCAGAGTTTGGCGGAGACATGACCGCGCTCCACCCGCTTGTCCTGGCCGGTGAAGCGGCCTCGACGGCCCATCCGATGTGGACTGACGCGCCATTTGAGAAAGACCAGACCATCGCGTTCGAACTGGGGGGCTGCCGCAAACGCTACAACGCCGGGCTGGCGCGCACGGCCCACCTTGGCAAGCCACCCGAAGCACTGGTCACGACGGCGAAGGCCGTGGGCGAAGGCATGGATGAAGTCCTGAATGCCATGAAATCAGATGTGTTGTGCTGCGACGTGCACGCCGCCTGGCAGGCCGTTCTGGACCGCTACGGCCTCGAGAAGAAAAGCCGCATCGGCTACTCGATCGGTGTTGGATACTCGCCGGACTGGGGCGAGCACACCATCAGCTTCCGCCCTGACGACCGGACACCGCTGCCCGAAAACGCCGTGGTTCACATCATCCTAGGCATGTGGATGGAGGGCTGGGGCATGGAGCTCAGCGAAACCATCCATGTCCGCGACCGCGATGCCGTCTGCCTGACGCAGTTTCCGCGCGATGTGAACGTGATCGACATCTGAGGTTCCCCTACTGGGCGGCAATCCACTCCGCGTAGACCTTCTGGACACTGGGCCGGGCCATGACCGCGTTTGCGATGCGCTGGACATTGGGAAACTTGTCGACCCGGGGCTGACCCAGCGACGTGTTCAGCCAGGTCGTCAGCATGAAGAGATAGATATCAGCGGCGCTGAACCGATCGCCCAAGATCCATTGGCTGTCACCGATCTGGTCGTCGATCACACCCCAGGTTTCACGCAAGCGCCGGATACCGCGCCGGACCGCGCTGGCCTCATCGGCCGGGGTGTCGGCAAACCGGTCGGGATAGTAATTGAGCTGGAAGGCGTTCTGGACGGAGCTCGAGAAGTAGACGAGCGTCTGCAGGAACACGCCGCGTTCGGGTTCGTCTTGGCGGGGGGCCAGCCCCGCCTCGGCATGGCGGTCGCACAGGAAGATGGTGATCGCCGCGCATTCGTACATGGCATGATCGTCCCAGATCAGCACCGGAACCCAGCCATTGGGATTGATGGCGAGCTGTTTGGGCGGGCGGGGCTTGTCCATGTCGATGGTCGACTGGATCAGCTCATAGTCGGCGCCGACTTCTTCCAGTATGGTCCTCACACCCATGGCGGCACTGCCGGTCGCGTAAAACAGTTTGTAGGTCATCACCCGCTCCTTCGCGCTCTGAGAGGTTCGCCGCCTCGATGTCCTCAACCATGCACTGTGCGAAGGCAGAAGACTAGGGCGCGGTCACCCGCTCGCGACAGTGTTCCTCGAACGCGGAGAGTACGCGCGGCTTGCGTTCTGCCCTCATCGTGATCAGGCCCAGCCTAGAGAGGACAGTGCTGCCCGCTGATCGGCACACAGTTAATCGCCTTGCCGTCCGGGGCGTGAAGGTTTCTGCCCAGCACGTTCATCAGGCCATAACCAAAGCCGTTCGCGACAAGAGCCTGCATCATCGAAAGATGCGGGGTCTGCTCGGCGATGCGGGGCCGCAGCCCAACGACCTGACATAAGAAAAGTATCATTAAAGTAAGATCAAGTTAGTCAAATCCTAACACACGAGAGACGCGCCATGCCCGAGCACATCCAGCATCCCACCATGCTTCCCAGAGAGGCGCCCTACAGCGATATCGTGCGTGACGAGGACACTGTCTTTCTAGCCGGAATCGTTGCGACAGATATGGCAAGTGGCGCCGAGATTGTGGGTGACATCGCTGCCGAGACACGGCTGGTGATGCAGACGGTGCAGACCCTGCTGGCCTCGGTCGGTCTCGGTATGGACGCCATCGTTCGCGTCGATGTTCATCTGACCGATCTCGACGACATGGACGCGATGAACGCGGTCTATGGCTCGTTTTTCGCCGAGGACAAGAGGCCGGCGCGCACCACCACCGAATCAGCGAGGCTGGCGGGCGGGTCCAATGTCGAGATCACGTGTATGGCAAGGCACCGGAGCTGAGGACTGGCCGGTCTGTCAGACGTCGATCACGATCAGCTCACGGGCCGCATGGGTCAGACGCTCACCGCCGCTCTCGGTCACAACAAACGGTTCGGAGATGGCCGCACCGAAGTCCTCGAGCCAGACACCAGACTGAAAGTGGAAACACATCCCGGCCTCCAGAACCGTCGTGTCGCCGGGGCGGAGACTGGCCGTGCGCTCGCCCCAATCCGGCGGATAGTTGATCCCGATCGAGTAACCGACACGGCTGTCCTTGCTGTAACCGTTCCGCTTCAGAACGCCCTGCCACAGCGCTTCGACCTCTTCACAGGTCACGCCCGGTTTCGCGGCATCCAGCGCGACATCCCCGCCCTCGACGATCACATCAGCCAGGCGTGACACGGCTTCGGGTGGCGCTCCGATGTGCATTGTGCGTGTCAGAGGACAATTATAGTGCCGGCGGGCGGCGCCGATCTCCATGACGACCAGCCCGCTCTCCGGAAGCGGATCATCGGCCCAGGTCAGATGCGGTGTGTTGGTCCCCTCGCCCACCTGGATCAGTGGGCAGAGCCCGGTGTAGTCACCGAACTTGTGGTCATAGCCCGTGATCTGGGTGTGGTAGACATCGGCGATCACCTCATACTGACGGGTGCCCGGCCGGAGCCGCGAGATCGCGGTGTTCATCGAGTCGGTGACGATGCGGCCCGCCTCCCGCATGTACCGCAGTTCGGCATCCGACTTCACGATCCGCGCCCAGTTCACCAGGCCCTGATTGTCAGAAAGCCGGGCATCGGGAAGACCATTAACAAGGTGCTGGTGTGCACGGGCGGTGTAGTAGTGCGCGTCGAGCTCGACACCGACTCTCGCGGTCGCCCAGCCCCTTGACCGAATCAGGTCACACATCTCGTCGAAGGGGTGCCGGGTGGGGTGATGCACCAGCGGCTCGGAGAATGAGATAATGTTGTGCGCGGGCAGATCCGTCGTGATGTGCGCCGACTTGGCGTCCTGAGCCCGGCCGAACCAGATCGCGGTCTCTTCCTCGAGATGCACAAGAACAGCCTGTGGCGTGTAGAAGGACCAGCTGTCGAAACCCGTCAGCCAGGCCATGTTAGCTGGGTCCTGGCAGATGATCAGGTCGAAGCCGGCCTCGTCCATGCGCTGTTTCACGTCACGCACGCGACCAACGAACTCAGACTTTTCGAACGGTTTCACGTAGCTCATCTGTGGCCCTCCTCCCCCAGGTTGGATACAGGGAGGTTTCAACCAACCCGGCAGCAAGATCAACAGCAGCCCTTGGGCCGGTACGGCGATGACCGCGAGAACGTCGCCTGATCCGGGGCCGACTGGCAGGCCGACATTCAGGTCCCGGCCATGCCGGGGTCCGTCGCTTCAACGGCTTCGCCAGCCTGTTGTTCTGCCAGACCAGCGAGACGTCTCGGGCACCAGGCTGGTACGCTGGCCCGGCTACATAGCAATCACGAGGGAGAGAAACATGGTCGTTCGCAAAACGGTGCTCATTAGGGAGACCATCGAAACCGATGGTGTAGGCGAACCCTGTGATCCGATTACTCGGATCGCAGTTCTGGCCGTGCTTGAAAACCCCTTTGCCGGGCGTTTCGTTGAAGATCTGTCGGCGCTTTGCGACATGGGTGGCAAATTGGGTGAGCGGTTGATGGGAGAAGCCGTGTCCATGCTGGGAGGCGCGCCGGTCAGCTACGGCAAGGCTGCCATTGTCGGAATTTCCGGAGATATGGAACACGGCGGCGCGATGATCCATCCGAAACTGGGCAAACCGATGCGCGCGGCAGTCGGAGGTGGCAAGGCTCTGATCCCCTCGAACGTGAAGGTCGCTGCTGCCGGAACTTCGCTGGACCTGCCGCTGGGGCACAAGGATGAGGCCTGGTCGTTCGCGCATTTCGATACCATGACCGTGATGGTCGCCGATGCGCCGCGCGCAGAAGAGATCGTCATTTGCATGGCCGTTGCCGATGGCGCACGACCACACCCACGGGTGGGTGACGGACCGGTCAAGGACTGATTGTGGCCTGGAGGCGCCTGCCCTAACCCAGCCAGGTGTGCGGCGCCTGGGCCCAGGGGTCGCCAACAACGTCGACCACCACCGGGCGACCCATCTCGCGGGCCTTTTCGAATGCCGCGCGGATCTCTCCGGGATCCTCGACCCGGATGCCCTCGGCACCCATGGAACGGGCGATGGCGGCAAAGTCGGAGCGGGTGAACTCCCAGGCATCGCCCCAGTTGCCTTCCAGCTTGCCGCCCCGGTTCGCGAGCTCCCCATCGACACCCTGGCTCAGCATGGAGTTGTTGTTGACCACGGTGATCAACGGCACGTTCCAGCGCACGGCCGTTTCCAAATCGGTGAGGTGGTACCAGAAGCCGCCGTCACCGGTCCAAACAACGACCGGACGGTCGGGACAGGCGAGCTGCGCACCGATCCCCGCTGGAAAGCCCCAACCCAGGGAGCCGGCCGCTCGCAGATAGGATTGCCCTGGGTGATTGAGGTCTATCATGCCGGCAGTCCACATGCCGGAATGTCCGGTGTCAGACACGAGAATGGCATCGGGCGGCAGCCAGTCCGTCAGCTCGGCACAGAGCCGCTCGGGCCGGATGGGTGTGGCGTCGGACGCCATCAGTTCGGCAAAGCTGTCGCGCCAGGCCGCAACAAACACCGCCGTGCGCGCCGCCCAAGCGGCGTGTCGTGCGGGCTCGCCCTCACCGGCCATCGCGACCATGGCTTCCACCGTGGCCCGCGCGTCACCCTGGAGCGATACCTGGTTGGGATAGTGCCGGCCAAGCTCGGCCCCATCGATATCTAGCTGGATGACCGCCGTGCCCGGTGGCGGGAGCTGCCAGTGGGCCGTGACCTGGCTTCCCGTCCGGCTGCCGATGAAAAACACCAGATCGGTCTCCAGCAGGGCCTCGCACGCCGACTTGCGCGAATAGGTCCCCGGCACGCCGACATTGAGCGGGTGGCTCCCGGGGATCGTGTCCTTGGCATTCATGGCGGTGGCAATGGGAATGGAGAACTTCTCCGCCAGCGCCAGCACGGCCTCGCCGGCGCCCGATGCGCGGACACCGCCACCGGCCACAATTACAGGCCGCTCGGCGTTCGAAAGAGCGTCAAGAGTCGCCTGCATCGCCTCGACGTTCGCCACGGGGCGGAAGGCCGGGATCGCCTGAAAACGCTCCTCGATCAGCATCTCAAGGTCGCCTTCATCCAACTCGACTTCGGCGAAGTGCCCCGCGATCTCAATGAAGGACGGCCCCGGCGTCCCGGTGGTCGCCGAACGAAAGGCCTGACGCAGGACTTCGGGAAGCACATCGACCTGCGCGACATGAAACCGGCTCTTGGTCACCGGTTCGAATGCCGTGGCGTCGTCGATCTGCTGGTAGACGTGGCGGTTCTCGAACTCTGCGCGGGCGCCGCCGGCGATCGCCACCATCGGTGTGCAGGCGAGATAGGGGTCTTTCAGACCGGCAGCGAGATTGGCCGCGCCAATCTTCTGGGCTAAGCAGACACTGGGCCGCCCGCCCGCCCGGGCATAGCCATCGGCCATGTAGACGGCCGACTTCTCACTATGTGCGAGGATGCGGGAAACCCGGTTCGACCCCTCCAACTCGCGCAGCATTCCCATGAGCACCGCAGGAACCCAGAAAACATGCTGCACACCACTCAGCTCCAGAAACCTCGCCAGGAACTGCGCACCGGTCATCTTCGCCATCGGATCCTCCCAGGGCAGCCCCGCGCCAGACGAAGCACCCTACGCCTGCGTCGAGGCCTGTTCTAGTACGTCAACAAAGTTCTCTATCCGGATTTCCGCGCTGCGGCCCTTTTTCAAGATTATCTTGAAAGGCCGCTCCAGCACGAGCCTCTCCGGCATCAGAGCACGCACGGTACCTTCTTCAACACGGATAGCCATGTAGTGCTCCGGCAGGAACCAATATAGTGATCGGTCATCACCAGTTCTGCGAGCGCTTCAGCGCCATAGGCGACGGCGGTCGTGCGAAACGTGATCTCTGAATCAGCCCGCATCGCGGGATCAACATAGCTCGACATGGCAAGGTCGCTGTTCGCAACATCTGCCATCTGCAGATCAAGATCAGCCTGCCCGAAAAGCGGGTGGCCGGTGCCGGCGCGATGGATGTGACGGAGTATGCCCCGCTGATCGATCATTCGAAGAGCACGGGCAACATACTGGCGACGCTGCTCTGCGAGTTCATGGCCGGCAAGGCCCATGCGATGAAATCCTGATCAGCGATCCGGCGGTAAGTTCGCGGAGTTCAGTCCACGGTCGGTGCTGTGATCAACGACCATAGCCGGTCAAACCCCGCCCGGCTGTCACCACGGTGGTTCTGGAAGCTGGCGTGGGTATCCGGTCCGGCGGTGGCCAAGATTTCGATCGACCACAGGCCTTCGATCTCGTTGGGCACCATGGAGTAGCGCATGTCGACGATACGATCGGGCCACAGCGGGTCCTGGGCGAGGTAGCCGTCGCTGAACTCGCGGAACCGTTCGATGTCGCGGCGCTGCTGAGAGGCCGGATCAAGATCGGGGAAGTCTCGTGCGATATCGAGTTTCAGCACGGATTCACCTTCAAACACCCGCGGCGCAAGCGTGGGGCGCACGGCATCAACGAAATAGCGATCGTCGGTCTCGTAGATCACCTTCCAGACCAGAAGGTTCCCAAAGCTGGGCTTGGCATCGAGCCGCAGCAACGTGTGACCGCGTGAAGCGGCCAGAGCCTCGCCCATGCCGAGCGCGGCCTGGCGCTGCAACAGCCCGGCGCCGAGATAAAGCCCGGCCCAGAGCAGGGCCGCGACAGCGAAACCTCTCCGCCGGCAGACGACCGCCAGGATCAACAGAACCAGAACCGGTACCGTGAACAACGGGTCGATCACCGAGACGGCGTTCAGGGCGACACGATCGGAACTGAAGGGCCACAACAGCAAGGTGCCGTAGGAGGTGAAGGCATCAAGCAGGCCGTGGGTGCCGTAGCCCAGCGTGCAGATCAGCCAGGTCTGTTTGAACGACAACCCCGAGCGGCGACCCAGGAGCAGATGGAACACTGCCGCACAGAGCAGGCCGCCCACGGGTATGAACACAAGCGCATGGGTGAACTGCCGATGGTATTCGAGATAGAGAAGCGGATCAGATGACGAGCGGATGAAGACATCGAGATCCGGCGCCATCCCGGCCAGAAACCCGAAGCACCCGGCCCAGAACAGAAGCCGGCGATCCCTGTTGGCCACCTGCGGCAGGGCTGCGCCCATCAGTCCCTGTGTCAGAGGATCCATCGTTGCCCGCCCCTGCACCTCATGGTCCGAACCGGTCAACACGAAAGGGTTCGAGATCGATGTCGGGCGAACGACCTGCAAGGAGTGTCGCGATAAGCTGGCCGGTCCGCGCGGCAAGACTGAGACCAACGTGCTGATGGCCAAAGGCGAACCAGAGATTGGCGTGGTGCGGCGATGGTCCGATTGCCGGCAGATAATCCGGCAGTGTCGGGCGATAGCCCATCCAGTCGCTCAGTGCGGCAGTGGCGGCGTGTTCCGGATCGGCCAACATGCGCCGGCCGACGTCGTAGATGCGTTGGGCACGGCCCGGGGTTGGCGGCGCTTCCAGTCCGGCAAGCTCCACGGTGCCGCCGATACGCAGCCCCTCGATCATCTGGGTCAGACCGATATTGCTTTCACCATGGATAATCGGTCGCCTGAGCCCGCTGTCGAAACCCGGTACGGCCATATGGTAGCCACGCTCGGCTTCGAGCGGCACTTTGAGTCCCACTGACGCCGCCAGTCGGCCCGACCAGGCGCCACAGGAAACGACCAGTGACTCCGTCGGGATTGCCCCGCAATCGGTCTCAATGACGGGTGACTGCCCGGCGTCCACGGAGATGGCGCTGGCGTTTGCCCGGCGAATGGTGCCGCCATCTCGTCGGAAATCATCCAACAGGGCAAGGGACAGGCCAAGCGGACTGTGGGTCTGTGCGCAACCGCGGTGGTGAACGCCACGCACAAAGTTTGGCGCCAATGCCGGTTCGAGGTCGTGGATCGCCGCCCCTTCGAGCTCGTCGAAATCAGCGCCCAGGCGCTTGAGCATGGCCCGCTCGCCGGCATCGGCCGCAAACCCGTCGTCGGTCTCGTAGACCACGACAGCACCGTCATGACGGATAAGGCCGCGGGCCGACGAGCCTTCGATGAGACTGTCATATGCCATGACCGTGTTGCGCATCAGCGTCGCCATGACCTGGGCATGGCCCCAGCGGCGCGACGGTGCGGCATTGCGTACGAACCGGGCAAGCCATGGCAACAGGTGCGGCAAATGACGCCAACGAACGACCAGTGCGCCATACGGGTCGAGCAGCATCTTCGGCGCACCGCACAGCACACGCATCGAGGGCAGCGGCAGGGACGTTTCGAGAGAACAAATCATGCCGAGGTTACCGGATGACGTGCCTGTGCCCGGCTCGTCCCGGTCAATCAGCGTGACGTCGAAACCTTCCTTCTGAAGAAACCGCGCACAACAAATGCCGACGACGCCAGCGCCCAGAACCGAGACGCCCCCGGTCCTGGTCAATACTGACGCTCCACGTCGATGACATTGAGAAGTGGCTCACCCACCTTCAGTCTTCGGTAGTTCTCCGCGACATCAGGCGCGGCGTACTCGGGCGAGGTGATGGTCGCAATATGGGGCGTGATCTTGATCTTCGGGTGGTCCCAGAACGGATGTTCGGGCGCCATCGGCTCCTCTCGCTGTACATCGAGCGTGGCGCCGGAAAGCCGGCCGCTGTCGACGGCGATGATCAAGTCTTCCTCGACAAGATGGCCGCCTC
The DNA here is from genome assembly GCA_002722885.1 of Rhodospirillaceae bacterium. GTDB lineage: Bacteria > Pseudomonadota > Alphaproteobacteria > SP197 > SP197 > SP197. The sequence continues at coordinate 268,324 of PBNE01000006.1, read as the reverse complement.
GCGCCGCATTGATCAGGTAAGCGCCCTCTTTCGCGCTGTTGAACAAATCGGCGTTCAGAATGCCTTCCGTTTCGGCGGTCAGCGGCAGCAGGCAGACGATAATGTCGGACTGCTGAAAAAGGCGAGTCAGCCCGTCCTCCCCACTGAAGCATTCGATGCCCTCGAGATCACGCGGCGAACTGCTCCAGCCGCCGACGCGATAGCCGATGCCAGCAAGTGTTTGCGCAACCGCGCCGCCCAGCCTGCCGAGACCCAGGACGCCAATGGTGACATCAGCAGGCACCCGCGCCGGCAGTTCCTCATAGCGCCGCTCGCGTTGGAACTGGCGGTAGTCGTCCCAGTCGCGGGTCCAGGTCACGACGCAAAGGGTGACATACTCGATCATCTGACCGGTAATCGACGGATCGATCAGGCGAATGATCTTCAGATGCTCCGGGATGGCGACTGTCGGCGCAAAAAGGTGATCGACCCCGGCTCCGAGAATGACCGCCGCCTTCAGGTTGGGCAGGTCACCGAGGCACCCGAATTCATCCCACAAAAGGACCATGTCGATGTCTTCGGCCCGGCCGATCTCCGGCCAGGAACGAACATCAAGCTCAGCGTTCTCACGGCGCAAGGCATCACGCCAGCGGTCCGCAATCTCGTCGTCTTCGATGCACAAGATAGCCAAGGCTGCCCCCCAACTTTGCGGTGAGCGTAGCGAAGGGTCGGCGGCAAAACTAGACCAATTTGGCACTTGGTACTGATCTGGGAAGGAAAGCGCCGATCGACCCCGTTCGGGGGGCAAGTCTTGTCAAACCGCCAGCCATCGGTTCCAGCTCATCATCGGCCGAGGGCATAACACGGCCGGCGCGGGTCGGCGGCTGCGCTGCGGATACCTGTTTGGCGATCCAGCAGCGCGGCGCAGACGCCGCCGGCGCGCCAGGTGAACGCGGGCCAGCGTTCAACATCGTGGCCGCGAACGCCCAAACCCTCAACGACCTCGTCGCCCAAGCGGTCTTCGATCATAACCCGGTCAGGCAACAGCGTGTGTGGCTCGAACGAATCGGGAAAGCTGAATGTGGCAAAGCGCGGCGCCTCGATAGCCTGCTGCAGATCCATCCCCCACTGCCGGTGGTTCAAGAACACCTGCAGCATGGCCTGACACTGCACGTCGCCACCGGGTGTACCAAAGGCGAAGATCTGATCGTCATCGATCGCGATCGCCGGATTGGGTGTCAGGCGTGGACGCGTGCCGGGTGCCACGGCGCACGGGTGCCCCGGTACCGCCCACGACTGCGCACCGCGCGACGACGGGCAAAGGCCTGTGCCCGGCACCACGGGTGTATCATACGAAACATCACTGGGTGTCGCCGAGAAGGCGTTGCCGTGGCCGTCAACCACCGCGAGATACGATGTATCGAGAGCCGGCAGTTTTTGCGCCGAACCGCTCGCAGATTGCTGGGCGTTGGCGTTCGCCCATAGTTCGTCATGGGGTATGGCACGCGTCCCCTCGATACGCGCGCGATGCCCATTGGCATGGTCTCGGGACAACAACCTGGCCAGGGGAACATCACGATGGCGTGGGTCGGCAAAGTGCTGCTCTCGATCGGCAAAGGCGAGTTTCATGGCTTCGACCAGCACATGGGCATAGGCCGGCGAGTTGTGTTCCAACGCGCCGAGATCGACGCCCTCTAGGATTGCCAACATCTGCAGGAGCACCGGACCCTGACACCACGACTGGCAGCTGTAGACGTCCATGCCGCGATAGCGGTAGCGCACGGGTTCCTCGACCTCAACGTGGAACGCCGCCATGTCATCACGGGTCAACCATCCTCCCTCGGCGCGTTGAAAATCGACGATCGCAGCCGCGATATCGCCGCGGTAAAAGGCATCGCGAGCCGCACGCAGTCCGGCTTCCCGGCCACCTTTCGCCGCGCGGCATTCCTCATCGGCCATGAACTGCAGCGTCCGGCCGAGGTCGGCCTGAACGAACAGTTCGCCGACCTTCGGTGGCGTGCCGTTCGGCAGATAGATGGCGGAATTCGACGGCCACCGCGCGTAGCCGTCCTGGAAGGCCCCGATCAGCTCGGACATGATCGGATACATGACAAAGCCGTCGCGCGCGAACCCGATCGCCGCTGACGCCACATCGGCAAACGACATGGTTCCGAACCGCTCCAAAGCGGTGATCCAGGCATCAGGCGCGGCCGGTACGACAGTACGCATCACGCCTTCGGGGATAGAGCCGGCGTGCTCCTCCATGAAGTACTCGAGGGTCGCGGCCCGGGGCCAGACACCGAGGCCACTTATGGTCACAACCTCGCCCCGTTCGGCCAGATAAATCATGATTGGCGCGACGCCGGCGATGTTGACGAACTCGCTTTGCACGACCCCGATGACCAAACCGGCCGCGACACCGGCATCAATCGCGTTGCCGCCTGCTTGCAACACCTCGAACGCCGCCTGGCTTGCCAGATAATGGCCCGTCGAAACGACGTTCTGAGTGCCCTGGATCGTTGGGCGCAGCGCGACCGGAGACCCTTCGATTCCGGTCGTGCTGACACTGTCGATGCTCATGTCTGCTCCGCGTCCCGTGTCTTCGTTGCCCGAAGAATGCAGCGACGAAAATGGACCATTGCAATTATGGCTCATTCCGGTTCGCTGTCCATCGAACATACCCGCCCGAATCCGGGCCCAATTGACACCCTAGGACGATTGGATCATTTTCGATCCCCCGTCCGATCACCCCTCGATCGTCGGCTCTTTCTGCGATGGCGAACGCGCTTCTTGCGTGCGATCAATGGTGCCTGTCGAAATGGATACCGTGGAAACTCCCGAAAGACCGGTCATTGTCTGCGAGGATCTCTGGAAGGTGTTCGGCGATCGCCAGGTCGATATCGACACCGTTATCCGTGACCGGTTGGGCAAGGATGAAGCCCTCGCCCGCCACCAGTGCGTCGTCGCCGTCTCGGGCGTGAGCCTCGACGTCAAGCCGGGCGAGATCTTCTGCGTTATGGGTCTTTCGGGCAGCGGCAAATCGACTCTGGTGCGGCACATCAATCGTCTGATCGAACCAAGCGCCGGTCGGATCTTTATCGACGGGCAGGATGTTAGCCGCATGGCCGAGACCGAGTTGCGCCGGTTACGCAACGAACGCATCGGCATGGTGTTCCAGAATATGGCCTTGCTGCCGCACCGCACCGTGCGAGGCAATATTGGTTTGGGTCTTGAACTGCGCAACACACCGCGCGACGTGCGCTGGACCCGTATAGAGGAAATACTGAGTGCCGTTCAGCTTGAGGGCTGGGGCGATCGCCATCCCGATGAGCTTTCGGGCGGCATGCAGCAACGGGTTGGCCTGGCTCGAGCGCTGGCATCTGATCCGCATGTCCTTTTGATGGACGAACCCTTCAGCGCGCTGGATCCGTTGATCCGGCGGCAGTTACAGGACCAGTTTCTCGACCTCTCCGCGACTTACCGCAAGACCACCGTTTTCATTACCCACGACCTTGATGAGGCGATCCGGCTCGGCCACCGCATCGCAATCATGAAGGACGGTCAGGTGATCCAGGTCGGGAGCCCCGAACAGATTGTGCTCAATCCTGCTGACGATTACGTCGAGGCCTTCGTCCAGGGAATCTCGCGCCTCAAACTGGTCACTGCCGGCACCATTATGGAGCCGCTGACCGACAGAACACCCGTCAACGATCACGACGATGCGCCCAGCGTCACGCCTCAAGCCGATCTTGACCGGCTCATCGGCGTTGCCGTCACGACGGATGAACCCATTGTGGTCGAAGACAATGGCGTTCGGGTCGGAGTCATCACCAAGAAGACCCTGCTTTTGGCGATCCAAGGGCACAATTGAAGCGACTCGTTTGTCTGATCGGACTATCCGACGGCTCACCTGCGAACTCGCTGTCGGCTCTTGCCGCCACCCTGGATAATCCGGTCGAGCATCATTGCGCAGACCACAATCGCCATGCCGGCCAGAAAGCCTTCCCCGGTCTTCAGATGACGCAAGGCAACCAAGACGTCATAGCCCAGACCGCCGGCGCCGATCATCGATGCGACGATCACCATCGATAGGCACATCATGATGGTCTGATTTACACCGGTCATGATCGACGGAATTGCCAGAGGCAGTTCAATCTTGGCCAACAACTGCCACGGCCCGGCGCCAAAGGCGGTGCCGGCCTCGCGCACACTTTCCGGCACCTGCTGGATGCCGAGCGCCGTCAGACGAACCATCGGCGGCATGGCAAAGATGACCGTTGCCAAGACACCCGGCGGCTTTCCGATCGAAAAGAAGGCGACGGCAGGAATGAGATAAACGAAGGTCGGCATCACCTGCATGATGTCGAGTACCGGTCTGATCGCGTTGTAGAGGCGCGGCCGCTTGCCGCAAAGAATGCCGAGCGGCGCGCCTGCCACGATACAAAAGAACGCCGACGCCCCGACCAGCGACAGCGTACTCATGCTCTTTTCCCAGTAATTGAAGATGCCGAGATAGAAGAGCGACACAGCCGCAAAAAGCGCAACCTTCCAGCCTCCCAATCGCCACGCCAGCAGGATCGTCACGCCGCAGACAATCGGCCAAGGCAACCCGATGAAGATGGCCTCGAGCAGATTGAGCAGCTCACGCACGGCAATTGTAATGGCGCCAAACACTGCGTCGAACTGAATGGTCATCCAGTCGACGACCCGGTCGATCCCGCCGGCGACACTCCGTTGGATCTGCGGATCGGTTGGGAATTCGGCGAGGAACCCCACCCATGCGACCTGACCAAAATGAAGCACGGCGACGCCAGCGAATCCAAGCAGCGCCACAAGGCCAGCCATGAGGCTAGCCATAGAGGGGGCGCAATCGTGTCCATCTCCCTGGCGCCAACGCAGATAGAGTTTCCACAGACCGAGATAGGCAAAGCGACCGAGCGCCATTCTTCCGACAACCAGCAACACGAGCGCGATCAGCAACAAACTCGACGCACCATCACGTCCTTCATCCACTGGCGTGCCGATGGCGCTTGCGACCAGGGCCAATGCGGCGGTGTCGACGGCAAGCGACGGCCAGAACAGGATCCAGCAGCGGCGCCATGCCGCCCAAAGCGGGCCAATGCCGGCGGCGTGCCAGTGGACAGAGCCACGGCCTCCGCGCGCTACCATCTCGAGACGCATGGCATAGCTGTCGGCACCAGCACCTATGAACGCGTCGAGATCGGATCGGTCGATCCGACTGGGCATCGAGTCAGATGAAGGAGCAACGGATGTCATAGTTTTCTCCATGGAGCGCCGCTCGCCTGGGAAGCGATGAGGCAAATCGCTGGACAATCGTTCACTGCATGCGCGTCACGACGCCTGCAATGCCGATGCGGTGTCTTCGCTGGCAACGAGATAGGGCTTCAATGCGGTCAGCACGTCGTCGAGCCGGCCGATTGTGGCCTCGATCGCCTGGGTGATGCCGTTCACATAGACAATGTTTCCCACCGCGCCCATCCGCGCCTTGGTTCCAATCAACCCGATGCTGAATCGGACCGTGCCACCGTTCAGTCCGACCGGAACGGCAAGGCTGTAGGTTCCGGTTCCCAGGGTTTCGTCCGCGCGGGCGAAACGTTCTTCGCGGACCTCGTCCAACTCCCGCTCAAGTGCGGCGCGATCACAGTCTTCGTCGGTGGTTGAGCGCACAACCGCATGGCGCAAGTCCGGGGGCAGAAAGGCAACGATCGCCTTTGCCGCAGCACAACGATCGACCGGCCGCGGTCCCAATCCTGGATAGATCGACGTCTGCATGCCCGTTCGCGGCATCGCCGCGTCCATAATCTCGACTTCATGACCCTTAAGGGTTGCAAGAAAGGCCGTTTCACCAAAGCGATCGGCAAGTTCCAGTAGGACCGGCCGGAAGAGCACGGATTCGAGTGCCGACAAGGATGGTACAGTGACACCTGTCTGGTCGCCCGGGCCAAGGTCCGTCGTGCTCGACGTATCCGTCCAGACCTGACCGATGTGACGCCTCATGGCAGTTTCGGCCGCAGCCGCGTCTTTGACGATGACCGCATCGACAATGTCGGCGTGTTCGCGCCAATACATGTCCATTTCGGCCGGCGACAACTCGACATCCTCCCCTACCGCATGGGCCAACGAGCGAATCGGGCTCAAGGCATCATAGAGTCTGAGCAAGATCGAGTTGTGCGTCGCGCGAGCGAGCGAGCGATGAATCATGTCGCAACAGTGGTTAAACGCCTCGGTGTCGCTGACACTCTTTGCGGCCTGAAGGTGCGATTTCATTCGAGTCAGGTCGGTGCTCGAAGCGCGCTCGGCGGCAATCCTGGCAACCGCCGGTTCCAGGATCGAGCGCACCTCAAGAACGCTTTCGGCGCTTTGCAGGGACGACCCGGCGAACAGGAATTCGTCTGCAGCATCAGGCCGCCGGCCAACAAACGTACCCTTGCCAACGTGGCGCCAGACCAAGCCTTCGCCTTCCAATATGGCCAAGGCGCGGCGCAGGGCGCCCCGGCTCACCGCCATGTCCGCGGCGAGCTCGCGTTCCGGCGGCAACCGCTTTCCAGCCGGATACCGGTCGCTTTCGATCAGTACCCGAAGTCGCTGCAGAACCTCATTGCGACGAGTCACATTTTCACCTCGAAGGAGCCCCTTTCGGTACATTTTAGCCGATAAGGACCGTTGCTGGAATTGGTCACCTCACTGACAAAGACCTGCTCATTCTTGCAGAAGCGTGCGCTTCAAGTTGACACCAATTTTCTATTGGTCCACGTTTTTTTTGTGGTCGGGGACGCTGGTCGAAGCATTCCGACCCGCAACATAGGGAGGCGGTCGACGACCCGTGGCACAGTTGGCTCTGGATCACATCACGATTCACTGCCGTGACCTTGAGGTTTCGCGGCGGTTCTACGCCACCGTTCTCGACCTGGAAAGTGGTTACCGACCGCCCTTCGACGGCCCGCCCGGGGCTTGGCTCTACGATGATCAGGAGCGGCCTGTGATCCACCTCTACGCCGGCCGCGACGCTGACGATGCCCCGAATTCCGCGCTCGACCACATTGCGTTTGCCGTTAACGACCTGGTGAGCGTCAAGGAGCGTCTGGCCGACCGCGGCATCGCCTTTGAGACGGCGACCGTGCCGGAATTGGATGCCGAACAGGTTTTTCTGAGCGATCCCGACGGTATTGGGCTTGAGATCAGCAACGCCTCGGCTGCGGATCTGATCCGAAATCGGGCGACCTAGCGCCATGCCAGCCCAGCAGTTCACATCATGACGGCAACGACCCGAAGCAGCGACGACGCCCGTTACCCCAGCCTGGTCGACCGTGCGGTTTTGGTGACCGGTGGCGGTTCGGGCATCGGCGCCGGCCTTGTGGAACATTTTGTCGACCAGGGCTCGCGAGTCGCGTTTTTGGATATCGCCGACGAGGCAGCCGAGGCCTTGGTCGCTCGGTTGACACCAAATGCGCGCCATGCACCGATCTTCGTCCATTGCGATCTCACCGACATCACCGCGCTGCGTACCGCCATCGGAGGACTTGGCGATCGGCTGGGGCCATTGCGCGTCTTGATCAACAACGCCGGCAACGACGATCGACATGATTTTCAGTCCGTGACGCCGGAATACTGGGACAATCGGATGGCGATCAACCTGCGCCATCAGTTTTTCGCCTCCCAGGCCGCGCACCCGATCATGCGCGAAGCTCGCGGTGGGGCGATCGTCAACCTGAGCTCGACGACATGGATGATCGGCGAAGGCGGTTATGCCGGCTACACCACGGCCAAGGCCGGGGTGATCGGACTGACTCGATCGCTGGCCCGCGACATGGGGCCGGACAACATCCGAGTCAACGTCATCGTGCCCGGCTGGATCATGACCGAACGCCAAGTCGAGCTGTGGTTGACGCCGGAGGCCGAACGCGAACAGTTCGAGCGGCAGACGATCAAGCGCCGGCTGGTGCCGGCCGATATCGCCCGCATGGCGCTGTTCGCCGCCGCCGACGATTCAAGTGGCATCACCGGCCAGAGCTTTGTCGTCGACGGAGGTTTTGTATGAAGCAGCTGGCCGAACGATGGGGTTATGCGACGACGCCCGGTTTCGAAGGCTGGGAGCCTGCGCGGATCGCCGGCGAACTTGCCGCGCTCGGCTATCGTCATATCGAATGGACACCCGACTTCTGTTCCGCCGGCGACCATATCGATCGCGCCGTTGCAGCCCTGGCCGACGCGACGACAGCAGCGGGCCTGGAGATATCCCAGATCCTGGCTATGGCCGACTTCGTCACGGGTGACGACGTGCAGCGCCAGGAGGCGGTCGATCTGACCCTTCGAATCATCGACGCTGCGGCTGATCGTGGCATCGGCATGGTCGGCATCTATGCAGGCCCCGACAGCTGGGATCCAGAGGCTCCCAGCCTCTATGACGGCATCGAAGCAGGCGAAGCCTGGCGCCGGGTCTTTACCGCACTCGACTCCGTTCTCGGCCATGCCGAGGCGCAGAAGGTCACGCTTGCGTTCAAGCCCTGTGTCGGCACCGTAGCAAACGACTACTTCGCGTCATTGCCGGTGATTGAGCGCTTCGGCGCCTCTGCGGCTTTCGCCATCAACTACGATCCCAGTCATTTCGCGCTCTACGGTAACGATGTCGCCTGGACCATTGGACAGCTCGGCGCAGCCATCCACCATGTCGAGCTGAAGGATGTCTTCGGCACGCCGGGCACTGAAGGTCGCCACTTTACCTTCCCGCTCATTGGCGACGGCATTGTCGACTGGCGCCGGTTGTTCGAAGCGCTGGAGACGGTCGGCTATGACGGGCCGATGGTCGCGCTGTTCGAAACGTACGGCTTGCACGAACAACTTCTGGGCGGCGATCCCGTATCCACCGCGGCGATCACCATGGACCGGCTTCGCCTGCTGGAGGCAGCCCTTGCAGACAGGAAGGAAGCCGCCGCATGACCACAAGCATTGATCGATATGCCCGACGCCGCACCCTCGGACGGCGACAATTGGGTAATTGCGGCACAGGACGCCGTATGACCGACCACGAGGGAAACAAACATTGTCAACAAATCGCATGAGGAGGCGATCATGAAACGCTGGGTATCAGGCATGGCCGTGTCGGCGGCCCTTGGGATTGCGGCTGCCGGCCAATCGGCAAGTGCCGAAACAATCGAAATTGCGGAGCTCAATTGGGCCGGCTCATCGGGTGCAGCCCAGGTCATCAAGGTGATCGTGGAGGACTATCTCGGTGAGGATACTGCGATCATCGGCGGCGACGAGGTAGCCCTCTTCGCAGGCATGGCAAGGAACGACGGCACCGTCGATATCTTCCCCGACATGTGGACGGTCCAGCTCACCGCACAATGGAACGAATACATCGCACCTGGTTCCAAGGAGACGGTGCGCGTCAACGCCGTTCCCTACCTGGGTACAGAAGGTGTGTTTGTGCCAGGTTACATTCAGGAAGCCCACGGCATCACCGACATCTCACAGATGAACGATCCCGAAATCGCCAAGCTGTTCGACACCGACGGTAACGGCAAGGGCGAGTACTGGACCGGCGCCGCCGGTTGGCAGAGCGTCGACTACAATGCCGTCAAGGCCAAGTCGATGGGGTTCGACGAGTACTGGGAGCCGGTCATCGTCGAGGTGCCCGTCTTTGAGGGCATGCTCGATGCCGCCTACAAGAAGGAAGAACCCGTTCTGTTCTACTACTACACGCCGGAATGGATCTTCGGTGCCTACGATCTGCGCGCACTCAACGAGCCCGCCTATTCGGAGGATTGCCACAATTTCATCCAGCAGAGCGAGGATCCCGACTGGTTCGAGAACAGCGAGATCACGTGTGCGCAACCCAACGTTCCCGTCCACATGGCCTATGCGCAATCACTCGAAGAAACTGCGCCCGATGTGGCGAAGTTCATGAGCCAGCTCGAGATCACCGACGCCATCATGAGCGAATGGATCAAACGCATCTCGGCTGACGGCGAGGATGCGGCTGCCATGGCTCAGGACTGGGTCGAGTCCAACCGGGATATCGTCGAGGACCAGTGGTTGGCTGGCATTGATCACCAGGGCTGACGACCAACTGTCGGCTGATAACCGCCTTACATCGGCGGCCGACGCCTCCAGGTCCTGGGGCGCGGCCGCCGATTTCTTTCTCGGGTTTGTGCTGGGTGTCCGCGATGTCCGCCATCACGACTGAACTGCGCGATGACGAGACCAGCTTTGACAATGTCATTGTCGGTGCGGGTTCGGCCGGCTGCGTCCTTGCCGCCCGGCTCAGCGAGGACAGCGATCGGACGGTCCTGCTGATCGAGGCTGGCAACAGACCGCGCGGCATCGTTGCGCGTATGCCGGCGGCGGCGGGAATCAATTTTGTTCGGCCGGGCCTTAACTGGTGCCTGGAGACGGTGCCCCAGCGCGAACTGGTTAACCGCCGCGTTTTTATCGCTGCCGGCAAGGGGCTGGGCGGCTCATCGGCCATCAACGCGATGTGCTACATGCGTGGCCATCCCGACGACTACAACGGCTGGGCCGAAGGGGGTGCCAAGGGCTGGGCCTACGCCGATGTCCTGCCCTATTTCAAACGCAACGAGGCCTACGACTCCGGCGGTGATCCGACCTATCGCGGCCAACGTGGGCCCTTCGTGACCACAAAGGCCCAGATTCACGGCAGATTGCAGGAGGCGTTTGTCGCCGCGGGCGACGACGACGAAGCTGGCTTGACCGACGATCCCAATGGCTTCCGACAGGAAGGCTTCTTTACCTGCGATCGTGCCATCCGCCGCGGAGAACGCGTATCGTCATCGACTGCCTATCTCGATCCCATCCTCGACCGCCCCAACTTGCGCATCCTCACCGGTGCCGCCGCGCATCGCGTTGTGCTGGAGAACCGGCGAGCAGTCGGTGTTGCCTATGCGACCGATGGTCAGCTCCGACAGGTCCGGGCCCGGCATGAAGTCATTCTTTCCGCCGGCGCCATACGTTCGCCACACCTCCTGATGCTCTCCGGTATCGGCCCTGCTGACCATTTGGGCGACAACGGCATCACCGTTGAGGCTGATTTGCCGGCGGTCGGCGCCCATCTCGAGGACCATGTCGAGGTTCAAGTGACGTTCGGTTGCCGCCAGCCGGTGAGCCATAGCCGCTATATGCGTGCCGACCGCAAACTCGCGGCGGGTCTGCGCTGGCTCCTGTTCAAGGACGGTATTGGTGCGACAACCGGGTTCGAAGCCGGTGCGCTCATCCGGTCCACCAGCAATCTTCCCAGCCCCAACATGCAGATTTTTCTTTACCCGGCACTGTTTGATGAAACGCTACCGACGGCCGGCGTTCACGGGTTCGGTTTGGGCATGAACCTCAACCGGTGCCAGAGCCGCGGGACAATCCGCCTCGGCTCCTCCGATCCCGCTGCACGGCCATCCATCGACCCAGCCTATCTCACAGAGCCCGACGATCTCGAACTCCTGGTCGACGCGGTCGAGCGCGCGCGGGCGATTGTCGCCAGCTCGTCTTTTGACGGATTGCGTGGCGAGGAGATCGGCCCGGGCAGCAAGGCACGCAGCCGCAGCGACATTGCGCAATGGGTTCGCCATGTGCTGATTGGCAACTGGCATCTGGCGGGCACCTGCCGTATGGGCAATGGTTCCGATACCGTGACCGATAGCCAAGGCCGGGTCCACGGGATCGAGCGGTTGCGCGTTGTCGATGCCTCGTCGATGCCGCGTGTGGTCAATGCCAACCTGGCAGCAACGGTGATGATGATGGCAGAGAAGATCAGCGATCCCATCCGCGAACGCCCCGCACTGGAGCCCCAGCCAGCACCCTATGCCGGCGCACCAGCCATGGCGGTGATGTCGTGACCGGAGAAACCTTCGACTACGTCATTGTCGGCGGGGGGACGGCAGGCTGCGTTCTCGCCAACCGCCTGAGCGCGGATCCCGCCCTGTCGGTCCTGCTGCTGGAGGCAGGACCAAGTGACCGTCACTGGCATGTTCAGATGCCGATGGGCAATGTCGAGGCGCTCAAGGGCAACCGGTTCAACTGGGATTTCATGACGGTGCCCGAACCCCATCTTGATGGGCGGCGCATGTCTTGTCCGCGCGGCCGGGTGCTCGGCGGTTCGTCGTCGATCAACGGCATGGTCCACGTACGCGGTCACAAGCGTGATTTTGATGACTGGTCGGACAGCGGTTGCTCCGGCTGGAGCTACGAAGAGCTTCTGCCCTATTTTCGGCGCTCCGAAACCTATGGCGGACAGATTTCGTCCTACCGCGGCGCCGAAGGACCTCTCGAGATCGCGCCAGGCCAGGACAAGAGCCCACTCAACCTGGCTTTTCTGACCGCCGGTGCGGAGGCCGGGCTCGCTGAGAACTCCGACTTTAACGGTGCCCGTCAGGATGGCGTCGGAACCTATGATCTCGCGATCAAGGACGGCCGCCGGGTCAATGGCGTGCGCGCCTATCTCGATCCGGTCCGCGAGCGCAGCAACCTGACAATCCTGACCGGCGCTCGTGCGCAGAGGATCCTGTTCAACGGTCACCGCGCAACCGGGGTCGCCTATCGCCATCGCGATGCAGACCGGACATGTCGTGCCGGACGCGAAGTGATTGTGAGCGCTGGTTCGATCCATTCGCCCCAGCTCCTGATGCTGTCTGGCGTTGGCGATGCCGCCCATCTCGAGGACCACGGCATCGCGAGCCGTCATCATCTGCCAGCAGTCGGCGCCGGGCTGCAGAACCACATCGACATTTACATGCAGTATCACTGCAGCAAGCCAGTCACGCTCAACGGCAAGGCAGGTCCCTTGGGGCGCCTGATGATCGGTGCCGAATGGTTCCTGAACAAAAGCGGGGTATGCGCGAGCAACGGCTTTGAGGTCGGTGCATTTCTCACGGCACTCGATGACTCCGACCGTCCTGACACCCAGATCATCTTCTTTCCCGTTGCCTTTGAACCGGGCAGCTTCGACGTGCGACCATGGCACGGATACCAGTTCCATGTCGGCACACAGAAACCAGAAGGACGTGGCTGGGTGCGCCTTGCCTCCGCCGATCCTGCCAAACCGCCGCTCATCCACTTCAATTTCCTGGCGACCGAACGAGACCGTCGGCACATCCGGGCAGCCATGCGACGGGTGCGCGACATCGCCCATGCACCCGGCTTTGATACCTATCGCGGGCGCGAGGCCTTCCCTGGCGACTCGGTCAAGACTGACAGCGAAATCGACGAATGGCTGGCCGCTTTCGCCGACACCGCCTATCACCCCTGCTGCACCTGCCGGATGGGGTCACCCGACGAACCCCAGGCGGTGGTCGATCCTGCGTGCCGCGTCATCGGCCTGGATGCGCTCCGCATCGTCGACGCTTCAGTCATGCCAACACTGGTGAACAGCAATCCAAACGCCAGCGTCGTGGCCATCGCCGAGAAAGCAGCGGATATGATCCTGGACAAGAGTCCCCTGGCCATCGACGAACAGGCCACTCACGGTCAAAACACCTCGGGGAGCGCTCAGAGCTGATCTTTCGCCTCTGCGCCTGCACTCCTCATCCCATAACCGGCCCTAAGGAAAATGGTGGGCCCGGCAGGACTCGAACCTGCAACCAGACCGTTATGAGCGGCCGGCTCTAACCAGTTGAGCTACAGGCCCCACCGGCTCCGTGTTTAGGCGTGGAGAGGAGCGGCTGCAACCGTTCTATCAGGCAGCGGGGCGCACCAGGGCCATGCCGTCGCACTCCTGTGCGGTGATGCAGATGCTGGCGAGTGATCGTTCTTCCCTGTAGGGCCAGGGCCGGCCGCGATGCATGGTGGCGCGTTCGTCCCAGATCAGCACGTCGCCCACGGTGTAGCTGTGTGTGTAGACGTAGTGGGGCTGGGTGCAGAAGTCGGTGAGTTCGTCGATCAGCGCCTGACCGTCCTCGTTGGGCATGCCTTCAACACCGAAGGCGTGGGAGGCGATGTAGAGCGCTTCGGCGCCATTGACAGGGTTCGGCCAGATCGCGTTCCAGGCGGTGTCGGGCCACTTCGCGACGAACTCTTCGGAGGCAGCGACCTCGGAGATCTGTTTTCGTGAGTGGCTGTAGCTGTGTTTGAGCACCTTGCCCCGAACGCGGGCCTTCAGGTCTTCAGGCATGTCGGCCCAGGCGGCCCGGGTCGAGACGAACTCCGTCTCACCGCCGGTCGAGCTCAGCACACGCGCCATCAGGATGTTGGCGAGCGCGGGCCAGGGCAGAAACGTGCTGTCGGTGTGCCAGAGCTGGTTGGCCCGCATCTGCATCACACGACGGCTTTCTTCTTCGGTCGCAAGGGTCTCGACATCGAGACGGTTCGAGACCAGCGACATCTCCGCGTCGTGTTTCTCCGGTTCCTTCTCGCGAATCTCGATCGGGCCGAACAGGCGGCCAAAGGCCAGATGCGAGCTGTCGTCGAGCGTCTGGTTGCGAAACAGCAGAAGGGAGTGGGTCTCGAAGGTGTCGCGAATGACGGGGTAGCCGTTATCAGCCGTCACCGCGCTCAGGTCGACATCGTGGACTTCGACACCGAAGCGGTCGTGGAGGGGTGAAGTGCGCATGGCAGGCTCCCGTCAGCGGCCCGGTTATCGTTGGCCGGTGTCCGCCCTGACGTCAACGGCCTTTCCAGACCGGCGGACGTTTTTCCATGAACGCGCACGGGCCCTCCAGCGCGTCCTCGCTGCCGTGGACACGCTCCTGACCGGTCAGCCGGCCCTGGTCGCGGGCGGCATAGGCCTCTTCAGCCGACATCGCACCTGCGATCTGAACCATCTGCTTGAGCGCCGCCACAGACAGAGGCGCTGAGGCCACAATCCGATCCGCGAGTTCGCGGGCGGCGGGCATCAGGTCCGCCGCCGGAATGCTACGCAACACAAGACCCATCTGCTCGGCCTCGGCAGCGCTCAGGCGGCGCCCGGTGTAAAGCATCTCAAGCGCCACCTGCTGGGGAAGGCGCTGCATCAGGCGGGGAATCGTACCGATATCAACCGTGAGCCCCAGGGTCGCTTCGGACAGGAAAAACTGGGCATGATTGGCGGTGATCATGAAATCGCAGGCCAGGGCCAGCTCGAACCCGCCGGCAACACAGGCACCGTTGATCGCCGCGATGACGGGTTTGTCGAGATCGAGCCGTTCGCACAGGCCACACCAGCCGCCATCACCCCAGTCCTCATCACCGTCACCCGAGGTCGAAAGATCCCATCCGGCCGAAAAGATACGATCGCCGGCCCCGGTCACGATGGCGACGCGCAGGGCATCATCATCCTGAAAACGGACGAAGGCCGCCGAGAGCGCCCGGCTGGTCGCAGCATCGATGGCGTTGGCCTTGGGACGGTCGAGCGTGATTTCCAGCACGCCACCTTTCTGCTCCGCCCTGACGGAATCAGCCATGACAGGCCCCCTTCATTGCTGTTCGAGGACACCCTGCAACAGGCCGGGACGCAGTTCCAGACGTTGTGCGAGACTGGCACGGTCCACGGCATCGGGATCGAGGATGAGCTGTGACATCGGCCTGTCATCCAGGTGCACATCGGCCAGCAGCTCGGACTGGTCGACCCTGGCGTCCCCGTTGGTGTCGAAACCCGCGATCAGCCGGTCGGGCCCGCGACCGTCGAAGAGCAGCATGCCGAGACCCACCAGCGTGCGGGCACGCGGCGGCAGGATCGCCTGGCTTGCCTGGAACCAGACACCGACCACGTTTCTGACCTCGGCGAGATCGGCTGCAGTCAGGCCGTCGTCGGGCGAGAGCCCGGCGAAGGCCCAGCCCAGGTCGACACAGGCCTGTGCCGGCTGCCGCGTGCAGGCATCGACAGCTCCAGCGATCAGGCCATTGACGGCTTCGATCTCTCGATCCTGGGCCACAGCCGCCGGGCCAAAGAGCACCATCAGGAGGAAAGCCATGGCATTGGCCCGGTGCCGCAGCTGCCGCATAGTGGCGTCCATGATCTCCGTTCCTCTCTCCGTCCTCGACCTCTCGCCGATCTGCGAGGGCTCCGACGCGCGCCAGGCCCTGCTCAACACCATCGACCTCGCGCACCATGCCGAGGGCTGGGGTTACGAGCGCTACTGGCTGGCAGAACACCACAACATGCCCGGGATCGCTAGTGCCGCGACAGCCATTGTGATCGGCCAGGTCGCCCAGGCGACCTCGACCATGACCATCGGCGCCGGCGGCGTGATGCTGCCGAACCATGCACCACTGGTCATCGCAGAGCAGTTCGGCACGCTGGCGGCCCTTTATCCCGGCCGCATTGAACTCGGGCTCGGCCGGGCGCCGGGCACGGACCAGCACACCATGGCCGCCCTGCGCCGCTCACTCAGCGGCAATCCCGATGCCTTTCCGCGCGATGTGCTGGAGCTGCAGCACTACTTCAAGGAACCGGAACCGGGCCAGCCGATCCAAGCCGTGCCGGGGGCCGGCCTCGATGTCCCGCTCTGGATTCTGGGTTCCAGCCTCTATGGCGCGCAGCTAGCCGCGGCGTTGGGCCTGCCCTATGCCTTTGCCTCCCACTTCGCGCCCGACGCGCTGGACCCGGCGGTCGCGGTCTATCGCCAGCAGTTCGAGCCGTCGGATCAGCTCAAGAAGCCTCATGTGATGCTGGGCATGAACGTCGTGGTTGCCGACAGCGACGAGGAGGCCGCGTTTCTCAAGACCTCGGTCATGCAGTCGTTTGTGAACCTGCGCCGTGGCCGTCCCGGCAAGCTGCCGCCGCCCGTCGCTGATTACAAAGAACGGCTTATGCCGGCTGAACGGATGATGCTGGACGATGCGCTGTCGTGCTCGACAGCCGGGACGCCCGAGACGGTGGCACGCGAGATCAACGCCTTCGTCGCCCGCACCGGTGCCGATGAGATCATGGCGACTTGCCACGTCCACGACCACGCCAGGAGATTGAGGAGTTTCGAGCTGCTTGCCGGCCTTCGGGATCAGGCCTGGCGCCGGACCTTCTGAACCTCGCGCTCCATGGCGTCGAGTAAGCGCAGCCGATCCTTCTTGCTGAAGCTGGGGTTGTAGCCGGCAATCTCACCGGTTTCGCGCAGGTGAGCCTTTAGCTCACGCATCGCCAGTGCCGAACCGATCCCCGCTTCGGTGAACGGCCGACCGTCGGCATCCAGCACCACAGAACCGGACCCCAGGCATCGCGCAGCCAGCGGGATGTCTCGGGTAATCACGATGTCCCCCTGTCCTGCCCGCTCGGCAATCCAGTCATCGGCGACATCCGCACCCTGTTCGACAACCACCATCTCGACCAGCGGGTCTGGGTCGGTGCACATCCAGCTGTTCGACACCATGGCGACCGGCAGGCGGTGGCGCAGCGCGACACGAACGATCTCGTCCTTCACGGGGCAGGCATCGGCATCGACATAGATCGTCGTCACGGCTGGTTTAGCGCCTTCGTCAACGCCAGCCGCGCGGCCAGCGCGGCCAAAGCACCCGCGAACAGGCGTCGCATCCAGGCCATGGCCCGCGGTGACGACAGCACCCGGTTACGCATCGTGGCCGCCATCAGGTCGTAGGCAACAAAGACAACAAAGGTCAGAAGCATGAACACAGCGCTGAGACCCAGCATCTGGGGCACGGCATTGGTTGTGCCCGGCGCAACAAACTGCGGCAGGAAGGCGAGGAAGAAGATCGATAGTTTGGGGTTCAGGACGTTGATCAGAATGCCGGTCACGATCACATCGCGCGCGGCACGGGGTGCCGTCTGGCCCTCGACCTCGAAGGTACCGTCGGCGCGCAGGGCCGACCAGGCGAGGTAGAGCAGATAGACGATACCGGTCCAGCGCACGACCTCGAAGGCCAGGGCACTGGCATGCAAGAGAGCTGCGATCCCGAAGATGGCAGCAGCAATGTGGGGAACGATGCCCAGCGTGCAGCCAAAGGCCGTCACGACACTGGTCCGGCTGTCACGGGTGAGCGCAGTCGCCAGCGTGTAGAGCAAGCCTGTTCCGGGTATCACCACGACGATGAGGGCCGTGATCAGAAATCCGATGCTCATCGCTTGCCGCTCCAGAATGGGGGAGCGGCACGGATATCTGGCGCTGGCCTAATTGTCGAGGAAGCTGCGCAGTTTGCGACTGCGGCTCGGGTGCTTCAGCTTGCGCAGGGCCTTGGCTTCGATCTGGCGGATACGTTCGCGGGTGACCGAAAACTGCTGGCCGACTTCCTCAAGGGTGTGGTCGGTGTTCATGCCGATGCCGAAACGCATGCGCAGAACACGTTCCTCACGCGGGGTGAGTGTGGCGAGAACCTTGGTTGTGCTGTCGCTCAGGTTCGAGCGGATCGCCGCCTCGACCGGGAGCACGGCGTTCTTGTCCTCAATGAAATCGCCGAGGTGGCTGTCCTCGTCGTCGCCGATCGGCGTCTCCAGGCTGATCGGTTCCTTGGCGATCTTCAGGACCTTGCGCACCTTCTCCAGCGGCATGCCCAGTTTCTCGGCCAACTCCTCCGGAGTCGGCTCGCGGCCGATTTCGTGGAGCATCTGGCGGCTGGTGCGAACCAGCTTGTTGATCGTCTCAATCATGTGGACCGGGATACGGATGGTGCGCGCCTGGTCGGCGATCGAGCGGGTGATCGCCTGGCGGATCCACCAGGTGGCATAGGTCGAGAACTTGTAGCCGCGGCGGTACTCGAACTTGTCGACCGCCTTCATCAGACCAATGTTGCCTTCCTGGATCAGATCCAGGAACTGCAGGCCGCGGTTAGTGTATTTCTTGGCGATCGAGATCACGAGACGCAGGTTCGCCTCGACCATTTCCTTCTTGGCCTGGCCGGCTTCCTTCTCGCCCTTCTGGACGATGTGGACGATGCGCTTGAACTCGGCGATGTCGAGGCCGGAGTTGCGCGAGACATTGGCGATCTCGTTGCGCGCTTCGACGATGCGTTCGTAGTCGCGCTCGGCAAAGGTCTGCCAACCGCGGACCGGCAAAGCGGCAATCCGTTCGATCCAGTCGGGATCCAGCTCGGAGCCGACATGTTCTTCGAGGAACTCGTGGCGCTTCACGCCCCGGCGCGAGGCCTGCTTCAGCAGCCCGCTTTCCAGGCCGATGATGCGGCGGTTGAGGCCATAGAGCTCATCGACCATCGCCTCGATGCGGTTGTTGTGCAGCTTGACCGTGCTGACGAGCTCGTAGATCTCACGCTTGATCTTTTCGTAGCGGCGGCGCGCGGCAGGCGCGGGCTCCTCGCCGATCAGTTTGGCACCGAGGTAGTCTTCCTGGACCTTCTTCAGACGGTTGTAGATGCGCGCGACCTTGTCGAAGGTCGCCATGACCTCGGGCAGCAGCGCCTGTTCCATGGCCGACAACGACAGATTGGCCTCGTCGTCATCACCATGATCGTGGTCGGTGTTCTCGTCGTCGCCTTCGGCGCTCTCTTCGTCCTTGCCGTTGGCCTTGTTGACCTGTTCGCCCTCGGGCTTGCCGGCTCCGTTGGCACCAGGTGTGCCGCCGTTGTTGTTGTTCGCTGCATCGGGACCACCGCCAAAGGTGGCTTCGAGATCAATAATGTCGCGCAGCAGGACCTTTTCTTCGAGCAGCATGTTGCGCCAGTGCACGATGGCACGAAGCGTCAGCGGGCTTTCGCAGATACCGCGAATCATGCGGTCGCGGCCGGCCTCGATACGCTTGGCGATGGCGATTTCGCCCTCGCGCGACAGCAGTTCAACGCGGCCCATCTCGCGCAGGTACATGCGGACGGGATCGTCGGTGTAACCGGTTTCAGTCGTTGTCGTGGTCGTGGCCTCTACCGTACCCGGCTTCTCGGTTGCAGCAGCCTTGGCCTTCTCGTCGACAGGCTCCTCGGATTCTTCGCTTTCGACGACGTTGATACCCATTTCCGAGAGGATCGCCATGGTGTCCTCGATCTGCTCGGAGGTCACCTCGTCCTGCGGCATGGCTTCGCTGATTTCGTCGACCGTCAGGTAGCCGCGCTCCTTGCCGCGCGCCAACATCTTCTTGATCGCAGCATTCACGGTGTCGAGAAGGGGGTCGTCGCCGGTGTCCTGATTGCCGTCGTTGTTTTCTACTTCAGCGGGTTTCGTTGCCATTCCAACGCTTCTCCTGTTCCCCGGTCCGTTCCGGCCTTGGCCGGCGGTTTCGCCTTGCGCACCCATCCATCCCGGAACGGATCAATCGTCCAGGGCTAACACCTTGACTTCGCAGGCCTGGCGCATCTCCTGCTTGGCCTGCAGGCGTTGCCAGTCCTCGCCACTCTTGTCTTCCGCCCACGCCGCAGCATCTGCCTCGATTTCGTCCTTCAGCATCTGGTGCTGCAGAAGGTCGAACACGTGATGCCAGAGACGTTCTGCCTCTTCGATCGTCTCAACACGAAATGACGGATCGACCACACCACCAGCGTGCTCCACATTGAGCGCCCCCGGCAGCCCGGACAATCCGTTTGAGGTCAGGTGGCGTTGCAAGGCCTCCGTGTCAAGGATTTCCTCAGTATTCAGGGCATCCAGAAGGACATTACGGACCCTGTCATGGGCCAGGTTAAGGAAGCTGATTTCGGCCAGCCCCTCCGCCACACGCTCCAGCAGGCCGTCGGCCCGGAGTGGCAGGGCTACGAGAATCTCCTCAGCTCGTTCGCGCTCTCCGGCGGCCCCTGCACCCGGCATACGGCTGGGCTTCCTCTCCAGTTCAGCGTTGCGCTGATGCCAGCCGCCCTGAAAGCGGCGACCGGGACGGGATCGCGCATCGCGGCGGTCAGCCGGTTTTGCCCGCCGTGCCAGCCCGAAGGCTTTGCCCAGACGATCGCGAATGGCCGTCTTGTAATGGTACTTGACCGTCTGATCGCCGATCCGGGCGACACATTCGTGGAGGTCCTTTTCAAGGGCCGCACGACGTTCCGGCGTGTCGAACCGCCCGTCTTCGGTCCGGCTGCGCCACAACATGTCAAGCAACGGCAGAGAACGGTCCAGAACATCCTTCATGGCAGCGGGGCCCCGCGCCTGAATGAGGTCGTCGGGATCCTGGCCGGACGGCAGCAACGCAAAGCCCAGCGACTTGCCCGGCACAACGCCCGGCAGCGCTCGGTCGATCGCACGATAGGCCGCACGTTTGCCGGCCTCATCACCGTCGAAACAAAGCACGGGTTCGTCAGCTATGCGCCAAAGTAGAGCAAGCTGACTCTCCGTCAAGGCAGTACCGAGCGGCGCTACAGCATTGCGGAAGCCGGCCTGGGCCAGCGCAATGACGTCCATATATCCTTCAGCAACAATCACCGTTTCGGCTTCGTGGGCCGGCTTGCGGGCCTGGGCATAGCCATAAAGGACTCGGCCCTTGTGAAAGACCGGGGTCTCCGGCGAGTTCAGATATTTGGCCGGGTGGTCACCCATCGTACGCCCGCCGAAGGCGATGATTCGCCCGCTACGGTCCCCGATCGGGAAAATCAGCCGATGGCGAAAGCGGTCGATCGGCGTGCGGCCGTCGTCTCCACCCGCCGAAAGGCCCGCTGCGGCGATCAGTTTGGGCGGCGTGCCCTTGCCTTCGAGATGCCGGATCAGGCGGTTTTTGCTGTCAGGTGCGAAGCCCAGACGGAACCGCGCCACGGTTTCAGGTTTGACCCCGCGGCGCTTGAGGTAGGCTCGTGTCTCCTGGGCATCGGCGGAACTGAGCTGCTGTTCAAACCAGCGACAGGCCTCTTCCAACACATCGTACAGCGTCGCCGCACGGCGTTCGCGCTCCCGATCGGCCGGGGTCTGCTGCGGCATCTCAAGGCCGGCCAGCCCGGCAAGGCGTTCCACCGCCTCGGGGAACCCGAGGTTCTCGGTGCGCATGAGAAAGCCGATGATGTCGCCGTGCGCGCCACAGCCGAAGCAATGAAAGAAGCCTTTGTCCTCGACGACCGAGAACGACGGGCTCTTTTCCCGATGGAACGGACACAACCCGATGAACTCACGGCCGCGCCGCTGCAGTCGAACCTGCTTGCCGACAATGTCCGACAGGGGAACCCTGGTCCTGATCTCGTCAAGAAAGGCCGGAGGAAACGCCATGGATCAAGCGTCCCGCATCGGCGTCAGCCCAGACGCTGCTTCACCAGCGCGCTGGCCGTCGCACCGTCGATCTGTCCCGGATATGTCTGCTTCAACGCCGCCATCACGCGGCCCATGTCCTTCAGGCCCGTGGCTTCGGTTTCGCCGATGATGTGATCGACCGTCGCCTCCATCTCCTCGGCCGACATGCGGCGGGGCATGAACCGGCGGATGACCTCGATCTCTGCCTCTTCCTTGTCGGCGAGTTCCGTGCGGTCACCGGCCCGGAACTGTTCGGCAGCTTCTTCGCGCTGGCGCACCATCTTGGCCAACAGGTCGAGAATCTGATCGTCACCGATGGGGTTGCTCGTGCCGTTGCTGCGCGCTGCAATGTCACGGTCCTTCATGGCGGCACACACCAGACGCAGGGTTGCCGTGGAGCAACGGTCCTGTGCCTTCTGCGCTTCCTTGAGGGCTTCGGTGATCTGCTGGCGGATCGACATAAAACATCCCGGTTGGTCTGACGGGGGCCGACTCTACGACTATACTAGTAGGCCGCCGATGACGAGTCGAAAGCGCGGCGGGCTTTCCGGTGGAGGAACGGTGGATAGAATTTAACCTATTGTAATACAACAACTTTTTCCTTCGAACGCCGCTTGACCAGCGGCGACGAATTGCCTACAACCTCGCAAATCGACGTGACCTCCGGATACCCATGACCACATCCGTTCCCGCGCCGGCGCCCTGGGCCACGGCGAGCCTCGTTCTCGCGGACGGAACGGTATTTTGGGGACGTGGACTGGGCGCAAAAGCCCGCGCCATCGGCGAAATCTGCTTCAACACATCGATGACCGGCTATCAGGAGATCCTCACCGATTCCTCCTACGCCGGGCAGATCATCACCTTCACCTTCCCCCATATCGGCAACGTCGGCGCCAATACCGAGGACATCGAATCGGACTCGCCCGCGGCACGCGGCCTGGTCATGCGCGCCGATATCACCGAGCCGTCGAACTTCCGCAGCATCCAGCATCTCGACCGCTGGCTCGCCGCGAACAATCTGGTCGGCATCGTAGGCATCGACACCCGCCGACTGACCCGGCTGATTCGCGACCAAGGGTTCCAGACCGCCGGTATCCAGCACGGTGAGCACGACATTGACGGGCTCGCCGCCGAGATCGCCGCCTGGCCGGGTCTCGAAGGCATGGACCTCGCCAAATACGTTACCTGCCGCCAGACCTACACTTGGGACCAGACCGGCTGGGTGCTGGGCCAAGGCTACGGCACCCAGAGCGACCCCAAACACAAGGTGGTCGCTGTCGATTACGGCGTGAAGAAGAACATCCTGCGCTGCCTCGCCTCGCTGGGCTGCGATGTCGCCGTAGTCCCGGCCTCGGCCAGTTTCGACGACATCATGCGCCACGAACCCGACGGCATCTTCCTGTCGAACGGCCCCGGCGACCCGGCCGCAACGGGCGACTACGCCGTCCCGGTGATCCGCGCTCTGGTCGAAAGCGGCAAGCCGGTTTTCGGCATCTGCCTGGGACACCAGATGCTGGCGCTGGCGCTGGGCGCGCAGACCATGAAAATGGCCAACGGCCACCGTGGCGCCAACCATCCGATCAAGAACCTCGAGACCGGCACGGTCGAGATCACCAGCCAGAACCACGGCTTTGTGGTCGATGCCGACAGCCTGCCCGCCGGGGTCAGCGCGACCCATGTCAGCCTGTTCGACGGCACGCTTGCCGGCCTGAAGGTCGAGGGCAAACCGGTCTTTTCGGTCCAGTACCACCCCGAGGCCAGCCCCGGACCACAGGACAGCCGCTATCTCTTCGAGAATTTCGTGGCGGCGATGGAGGCCCATGCCTAAGCGCACCGACATCAAAACGATCATGATCATCGGCGCTGGGCCCATCATCATCGGGCAGGCCTGTGAGTTCGATTATTCCGGGACCCAGGCCGTGAAGGCGCTGAAGGAAGAGGGCTACCGGGTGATCTTGGTGAACTCGAACCCGGCGACGATCATGACCGATCCGGACACCGCCGATGCGACCTATGTCGAGCCGATCACCCCGGAGATGGTCGCCAAGGTCATCGAAAAAGAGCGGCCCGATGCCCTGCTCCCGACCATGGGCGGCCAGACCGGACTCAACACGGCTCTGTCGCTGGCCAAGATAGGCGTTCTGGAGCGCTGCGGCACGGAGCTGATCGGCGCGACCCGCGAGGCGATCGACAAGGCCGAGGACCGTGAGCAGTTCCGCAACGCGATGGAAAAGATCGGCCTGGATTGCGCCCGCAGCGTTCTGGCCCACACGCCGGGCGATGCCCAGGGCGCGCTCGAGACCATCGGCCTGCCGGCCATCATCCGGCCCAGCTTCACTATGGGCGGCACCGGCGGCGGCATCGCCTACAACAAGGAACAGTTCGAAGACATCGTGCGTCGCGGACTGGAAGCCAGCCCGACCACCGAGGTCCTGATCGAGGAATCGGTGCTGGGCTGGAAAGAGTACGAGATGGAGGTGGTGCGGGATCACGCCGACAACTGCATCATCATCTGCTCGATCGAAAACATCGATCCCATGGGCATTCACACGGGCGATTCGGTGACGGTGGCCCCGGCCCTGACGCTGACCGACAAGGAGTACCAGATCATGCGCAACGCCTCGCTGGCGGTGCTGCGTGAGATCGGTGTCGACACCGGCGGCTCGAACGTGCAGTTCGCGATCAATCCCGAAGACGGCCGCATGATCGTGATCGAGATGAACCCGCGGGTGTCGCGATCCTCGGCCCTGGCATCGAAGGCGACCGGGTTCCCGATTGCCAAGGTCGCGGCCAAGCTGGCGGTGGGCTACACGCTCGACGAAATCCAGAACGATATCACCAAAGTGACGCCGGCCAGCTTCGAGCCGACGATCGACTATGTCGTCACCAAGATGCCGCGTTTCACCTTCGAGAAGTTCCCCGGCACCGAACCGACCCTGACCACGGCCATGAAGTCAGTCGGCGAAGCCATGTCGATCGGCCGCAGCTTCGGCGAATCGCTACAAAAGGCGCTGAGGTCGATGGAAACGGGCCTGACCGGGCTCAATCCCGTCGTCTTCGATGACACGTCCAAGGACGGCATCACCGCGCGTCTCGTCAAACAGGCGCCGGACCGTATCCTCGCCATCGCCCAGGCGATGCGCCACGGCTTCTCGAACGAAGACATCTTTGACACCACCAAGTTCGACCCGTGGTTTATCGATCAGATCCGCGCCATCGTGGATGCCGAGGACAGGGTGCGGAACGACGGTCTGCCCGGTGACGTCCACGATCTTCTGACACTGAAGAAGATGGGTTTCTCCGATCAGCGTCTGGCAGAGCTTGCCGATATGAACGAGGAGACCGTGCGGGCACGGCGCAACGAACTCGGCGTGATGCCAGTGTTCAAGCGCATCGATACCTGCGCGGCAGAGTTCCCATCGTCGACCTCCTACATGTATGCCTGTTACGAGGGCGACGGGGTCAACGAACCCGAAGACGAGGCCGATGTCAGCGACCGGCGCAAAGTGATGATCCTGGGCGGCGGGCCCAACCGGATCGGCCAGGGCATCGAGTTCGACTACTGCTGTGTGCACGCCTGCTTCGGCCTGCAGGACGCCGGGATCGAAACGATCATGGTGAACTGCAATCCCGAGACCGTGTCGACGGACTATGACACCTCGGACCGTCTCTACTTCGAGCCACTCACGGCCGAGGACGTAATCACCATTGCGCGTGCCGAAATGGCGAAGGGCACACTGGCAGGAATCATCGTACAGTTCGGTGGCCAGACGCCGCTGAAGCTGGCCTACGCCCTGGAGAACGAAGGCCTGCCGATCATTGGGACGTCGCCGGATGCGATCGACCGTGCGGAAGACCGCAAGCGGTTCCAGGAGCTGCTCAACAATCTGGGCCTGCGCCAGCCGGAGAACGGCACCTGCCACACACTGGATGAAGCGCGCGAGATCACCGAGCGAATCGGTTACCCCGTCGTCGTGCGGCCGAGTTATGTTCTGGGTGGCCGCGCCATGGAGATCGTCCATTCCGACGAGGGTCTCGCCACCTATCTCGAACGTTCGGTCGAAGCCTCCGGCGGCAACCCGATTCTGATCGACTACTTCCTGCAGGACGCCATTGAGGTCGATGTCGACGCGCTGGCGGACGGCAAGGATGTCTTTGTCGCCGGGATCATGGAGCACATCGAGGAAGCCGGCATTCACTCCGGTGATTCGGCCTGTTCGCTGCCGCCCTACTCACTCTCTGAAACGACCATCGCGGAGCTGCGGCGGCAGACCGAGGCCATGGCGCTTGAGCTGGGTGTGGTCGGCCTGATGAACGTGCAGTTCGCCGTGAAGGATGACGATATCTTCGTCCTGGAGGTCAACCCGCGCGCCAGCAGGACCATACCCTTCGTTGCCAAGACCATCGGCATTCCGATCGCCAAGATCGCGGCCCGCATCATGGCGGGCGAAACTCTCCAGAGCTTCGGGCTCACCGAACCGGCCTACGACCATATCGCGGTCAAGGAAGCGGTCTTCCCGTTCGCCCGCTTCCCCGGTGTCGACATCCTTCTGGGCCCGGAGATGAAATCGACCGGCGAGGTGATGGGGCTGGATCACGATTTCGGCCACGCCTATGCCAAAGCTCAGATGGCCACCGGCGCCACCGTTCCACAGGCCGGTCGCGTCTTCATTTCGGTGCGTGATCACGACAAGGTCGCCGCGATCGATGTGGGCCGCCGTCTCGTCGATCTGGGGTTCGACCTAGTCGCCACGCGTGGCACGGCGCGGGATATGCGCGCCGCGGGTCTTGAGGTCAAGAGCATTAACAAGGTTCTCGAGGGATCACCACATATCGTCGACGCACTCAAGAACGACAGCATCGACATGATGATTAACACCACCGAAGGCGCCAAATCCATCGCAGACAGCTTCAGCCTGCGGCGTACCGCCCTGTTGAAGAAGGTGCCCTACGTGACCACTATGGCCGGTGCTCGGGCGACCATCGAAGCCATCGCCGCCATACGCGACGGCGGCCTGGATGTCGCGCCGCTGCAGTCCTACGCCGAAGCGACGGCTTGACGCCTGCGTCGGTGCGGCGCAGGACCGTGACATGACCATCTCAGAGACAGTGCGCGCCGCAAGCACCTGGATCGCGACCGATGGCGCCGCCGGAATCGAGAACCAGTGCCGGGGTCTTGCTGAACGCCTCGGCGTCGCGCCGGTGGTCAAGCGCATCGCGATCCGCCAGCCCTGGCTGTCACTGCCGCCTGCCCTTTGGTTCGCGCCGATGCATGCCCTTTCCAGCCAGAGCGACAGACTCGAACCACCCTGGCCCGATCTGCTGATCGCCAGCGGCCGCAAGTCAGTCGCGCTCTGTGCTGCGATCAGACGATTGTCTCGAGGTCGGACGCTCACGGTCCAGATTCAGAAACCGGGCATCGCGTCTTCGAACTTCGATCTAGTTGTGGCGCCACGCCACGACGGGCTCACTGGTGAAAACGTACTCTCAACCACCGGCTCGCTTCACGGCCTGACTCGTGTCGGACTCGATGCCGAAGCCGAGGCATGGCGCACCGGTATTGCCGGCCTGCCAAGACCGCTGACCTTTGCTGCGATCGGCGGCCCCAACCGTGTCTATCGTTTCGAAGAAGCCGAGGCCCGCGCCCTCGGCCAGAAGCTCGCCGACCTTCCCGGGAGCCTCCTGGTCACGATGTCGCGCCGCTCGACGCAAGCCGCCACCGCCGTCCTGGCCAGAGAACTCGATCCTGAACGCAGCCGGGTATGGGACGGTACCGGCGACAACCCCTACCGCGGCTGGCTCGGCCTCGCCGACGCCGTGGTGGTGACATCGGATTCAGTCAACATGGCGACAGAAGCGAGTTGCACAGGCAGGCCGGTTTATGTTGCCCACCTCAAAGGTGGCTCAGCGAAGTTCAAGGCGTTCCATACTCTGATGGAATCCGACGGCCACTCGCGCGCCTTCGACGGCACACTCGACACGGCCTGGAAGCCGGAGGTACTGGACGATACCGGCCGTGTTGCGGCCAAGGTGGCGCAATGCCTGGAACGGCGGCTCAGTTCGCCTGGGTCGTGAGCGGGACGTAACGCCCGTCTTCGTGACTCGCAAAAAACGCTGTGACCTGGGGATGCGAAACCGGGTCACCGCTTTCGTCGATCAGCAGGTTCTGCTCCGAGACATAGGCGATGTAGGTCGACTGTTCATTCTCGGCCAGCAAATGGTAGTAGGGCTGATCCTTGGACGGACGGACCTCTTCGGGAATCGACAGCCACCATTCCTCGGTGCTCGCGAACACCGGGTCGACATCATAAATCACGCCACGGAACGGATAGTGGCGGTGGCGGACGATATCGCCGATGCCGAACTTGGCCGTCCGGATCGATGAGGCGGCTTCGGGGAGCTGTTCATGTTCCATCATGGGACCAGATTTAGCAGAGCCTTGGCCTGAGACCAAGCAGGAGGGCACGACTGTCCACGCCTTTCTCTGCCCCCGACCCTTTCGCGACCCGGTGGCGTTCACTACATTTATTCGCTCGCTACGTCCCTGACCCGGAGCCCGCCTGCATGCCCGACCATCATCACAGCAACGTCCTCATTATGGGTTCTGGCCCCGCCGGTCTGACGGCTGCCGTCTACACCGCGCGCGCCAGCATGAAGCCGACGCTGGTCCACGGCATTCAGCCCGGTGGTCAGATGACCATCACAACCGATGTCGAAAACTATCCGGGTTTCGCCGATGTGATCCAGGGACCCTGGCTCATGGAGCAGATGACCGAGCAGGCCGAAAAGGTCGGCACCACAATGATCCACGATCTGATCTCCGAGATCGACTTTACGCAGCGGCCGTTCCGCGCGGTCGGCGATTCGGGCGACACCTACAGCGCCGATGCCGTGATTGTCTCGACCGGTGCCCAGGCAAAATGGCTCGGACTGGAAAGTGAGCAGAAGTTCCAGGGTTTCGGAGTCTCGGCCTGTGCGACCTGTGACGGTTTCTTTTTCCGCGACAAGGAAATCTGCGTTGTTGGCGGCGGTAACACAGCGGTCGAGGAAGCCCTCTATCTCACCAACCACGCCAGCAAGGTGACGCTGATTCATCGCCGCGACGAACTGCGTGCCGAGCGTATTCTGCAGGAGCGGCTGTTCAGCCATCCCAAGGTCGAGATCCTCTGGGACACGGTTCTGGATGAGGTCGTCGGCTCGATGGCGCCGCCGTCGGTGACCGGTGTGAAAATCCGCAATGTGAAGACCGGAGACGAGAGCGAACTGGCACTCAGCGGTGTCTTCATCGCGATCGGCCACACGCCCAACACCGAGCTCTTCAAGGGCGTGCTCGACATGGATAACGAGGGCTACCTGATCACCCAACCCGATAGCACGGCGACCAACATCCCGGGCGTCTTTGCGGCAGGCGATGTGCAGGACAAGATTTACCGGCAGGCCGTGACCGCCGCCGGAACTGGCTGCATGGCTGCACTCGAAGCGGAGAAGTTCGTGGCAGCCTTGGAAAGCGAGGAGCGCGTCGCAGCCGAATAGGCCACGCCGACGCCATGACGCCATGGACTGGGATCGACTGCGTGTTTTCTTCCACGTCGCCGAAGCAGGCAGCTTCACCAAGGCGGGCGACCAACTCAATCTGAGCCAGTCGGCTGTGAGCCGGCAAATCAGTGCGCTGGAAGACTCGCTTGGCGCCAGCCTGTTCCACCGCCACGCGCGCGGCCTTCTGGTCACCGAACAGGGCGACCTGCTCTACCGCACGGCACGTGAGGTCTACGGCAAGATCGCCATGGCCGAGGCACAGCTGACCGACAGCAAACAGCGTCCCGACGGCCATCTGACTGTGACCGCAACCACCGGCTTTTCGATGATCTGGCTGATGCCAAGGATCGTCGACTTCATGGACCGCTATCCCGAGATCTCGATCAGCATGCGCATCGAGGACGGTGAGCTCGACCTTTCGATGCGCGAGGCCGATGTCGGCATCCGCCTGTCGCGACCGACCCAGCCCGACCTGATCCAGCGCCACCTGATGACGATCCACTTCCACTTCTATGCGTCACCGCACTACCTGAAGGCATGGGGCACACCGAAGACGCTGGAGGACCTCGAGAAGCACCGGATGATCATGTACGACAACGGGCCGCTGAAGAACGTGGTGAGCCCGGAATGGCTGCCGCGGGCCTTTGGTGAAGACCGGCCCCAGCGCAGGCCGGCGATGACCGTGAATTCGATGCTGGGCATGAGGCGGGCTGTGGAAAGCGGTCTGGGGATCGCAATCCTTCCGGATTATGTGATCGAGGGATCGGACCGCAAGGTTCGCCTCAGCATCGACGCGCCGCTCCCGACGGCCGAGGCTTACTTTGTCTATCCCGAGGAACAGCGCAATTTAGCGCGGATCACGGCCTTCCGAGACTTTCTGCTCGAAAAGGTTGCAACGACCCAGTTTTAAGCCGCGAGCGGAAGCCGGACAGATCTCTGACAGATTTAACAACTTGTCACACCTTGTTGCCAGTTATGCGTTCTGCGCATAGCTGGGTTGCCAAACCATCCATGGTGATCGGGCAAGCAAAGCACTATCTTCCTGATAAGACACAGATAATCGCGACATATTGCGGTTCTCCTTTCGACGGATGCCCCCCGATCGAAAGCGTGTCGCCCAGGTTTCGACCTGGACGGGACCTTTGGGTTCCGACGTCTCCCAGACGTTATGCCTCCCCAAAAGACTTGAGGCCGGGTCCATCGGACCCGGCCTCTTTTTTCGTCTCCACTCTGCAGACTACATGAAGAGGTTCTCACCCTCCATACCCGCATAAAGCGAGGCGACCTGTTCGCCATAACCGTTGTAGATGACGGTCGGAATCTTCTCGTTGGTGCCCAGAACCCGTTCCTCGGCTTGGCTCCAGCGCGGGTGCGCAACGTCGGGATTCACATTGGCCCAGAAGCCGTACTCGGTGTCGACTAGCTCTTTCCAGAAGGTGGTGGGACGTTCCTCGGTGAGCGTCACACGAACGATCGACTTCACCGACTTGAAGCCGTACTTCCACGGCAGGTGGAGGCGCAGTGGCGCACCGAACTGGTTGGCCATGGGCTGGCCATAGGCGCCGGTGACCATGAAGGCGAGATCGTTTTCGGCCTCTTCGACCGTGACACCTTCGGTGTAGGGCCAGGGGTACCAGAACTGCTCCTGGCCGGGCGCCATGTCGGAATCCTCGAAGGTCTGCATCACGACATACTTCGCGGAACCCAGGGGCTTGGCGAAGGCGACGAGATCCCGCAGGGGGAAACCGGTCCAGGGCACCACCATAGACCAGGCCTCGACACAGCGATGGCGATAGACACGCTCTTTCAAGTTCATGGCCCGGATCAGCGTATCGATATCAACCGTCTTTTCTTCTTCGACTAGGCCATCGAAGGTCACAGCCCAGGGGCGGCGCTTGAGGTCTTCGGCGCGCTGCCAGATCGTCTTGTGACTGCCGAACTCATAGAAGTTGTTGTACTTCAGATTGTCGATTTCCGGGGTCACCGAACGGCCAGCATCCGCATAGGCATCGTTCAGCGGCGCGGGATAGAGATCGAGCGTGGGATCAGCCGCCGCCTGGGCGTTGGCCATCTCAATGGCTTCTTCTTCGGCACGGGCTGCACCGAACGGCATCGATGCCGCGGCTGCCACAATGGGCCCAGCCGCAATCGCCTTGGCCAGTTGACGGCGGTTCAGATAAACGGATTCGGATGTCGCAAGACGCTCGGGAATCTCCCAGCTCTGCGGTGACTTGATCAGCATGAAACGCTTCCGTCCAAAAGATACAATGAGGTCCCCGCGCCCAGATGTGGCCGAGCGCAGGAGACATCACAAATCAAACGAGCGTGAGAACCGCGTCAGGTCAGCGCGCCGCATGCCCGCTGGATCCGGGTGCAGGCCTCTTCCAGAGCGGAGGTCGCCGTCGCATAGGACACCCGAAAAAAGGGCGACATCCCGAACGCTGCTCCCTGGACCACCGCGACCCCTTCGGTTTCCAGAAGGTAGGTGATGAAGTCCTCGTCGCTTTCCAGCGTCTTGCCATCCGGCGTTGTCTTTCCCAGCGTGCCCTCACAGGACGGGTAGACATAGAATGCGCCCTCCGGCGTCGGGCAGCTCAGGCCATTGGCCTGGTTCAGCATGCCGACCACGAGATCACGACGCTCCTGGAACATCTTGTTGTGCTCGGCGATGAAGTCCTGCGGGCCGTTCAGCGCCGCGATGGCAGCATACTGGCTGACCGAGCTTGTGTGGGTCGTCGACTGCGACTGCACCTTGTTCATGGCCTTGATCAGCACATCGGGTCCGGCGGCATACCCGACACGCCAGCCGGTCATGCAATAGGTCTTGGAGACACCATTGGTCGTCAGCGTGCGCTCCCGCAGGGCTGGCTCCACTTCCGCCGGCGTGCAGAACGAAAAGTCGTCGTAGACGATGTGTTCATACATGTCGTCGGGCATGATCCAGACATTGGGGTGGCGCACCAGAACATCGGCCAGGGCCTTCATGTCTTCCCAGGAATAGGCTGCGCCGGTCGGGTTCGACGGCGAGTTCAGCATCAGCCACTTGGTCCGGGGCGTGATCGCCGCTTCCAGGTCCTCGGCCTTGAGCTTGAAGCCGTTGTCGGCCGAGCATGGTACGATCACGGGCTTGCCGCCGCACAACAGAACGATATCGGTGTAACTCACCCAGAACGGCGACGGGATGATGACCTCGTCGCCCTCTTCCAGCGTCGCCACCATGGCGTTGTAGATGACCTGCTTGCCGCCGCAGCCGACTGTGATCTGGTCCGGTGTGTAGCTTAGGTTGTTGTCGCGCTTCAACTTGGCGGCAATCGCCTCACGCAGCTCCGGCACGCCGGGCACGGAGGTGTAGCGAGTCTTGCCGTCCTTCATGGCCTTGTAGGCCGCCTCAACAATGTGCTCGGGCGTATCGAAATCCGGCTCGCCCGCACCCAGACCGATCACGTCACGGCCCTGAGCTTTGAGATCACGCGCCTTCTGGGTCACCGCAATGGTCGGCGACGGCTTGATACGATCAAGGCGGCTGGCAAGAATCGACATAGCTACACCCCTCCTTCAGGGTCTTCTTCGTTAGCGGCCCTTCCAGACCGGTTCGCGACCTTCGGCGAAGCTCGCCGGGCCTTCCTGGGCATCTTCGGAATCGAGGCAGGCGCGGTACTGCCGGATCTTGCCGCCACGCATATGGGCATAGGCTTCCTCGACCGACATGCCGTCCGTTTCGTTCACGATGGCCTTCACGGCGCGCAACGACAGGGGCGCCGACCTGGCCATGGCCTGTGCCTTCGCGCGTGCCGTTTCCATCAGCTTGTCCTGCGGCACGACCTCGCTGATCAGGCCCCAACGGACACCTTCATCGGGCAACATGCGGCGGCCGGTCATCATCATCTCGACGGCCACCGACTTCGGGATGCGGCGCTGCAGGCGCACGACACCGCCGCCATCAGGCAGGATGCCGAGCTGGGCTTCGGGCAGCCAGAACTGGGCGTTCTCGGCAGCGACAATGATGTCGGCAGCCAGCGCCAGTTCGAACCCGCCGCCTGCGGCATAGCCGTTCACCGCCGCAATGACGGGCTTGTCGAGACTCCAGAGTTCGGTCAGCCCGGCAAAGCCGCCGTCGGTGACGCCGGACGATCCGTCCGTGGTCTCTTCACCCGCCGCAGCGGCCTTAAGGTCCCAGCCGGCCGAAAAGAACTTTTCGCCGCCGCCGGTGATGATCGCAACGGAGGCGCTGGGGTCGTCACGGAAGGCGCAGAAGGCATCAGACAATGCCTTGCTGGCGGCCATGCTGATCGCATTGGCCTTGGGCCGGTCGAACAGGATTTCCCAGACCGGACCGTCCTTGGTGATGGTGACCATGTCGCTCATGACGTACTCCCTCTAGTTTTCATAAGGCCGCAACAGCGACCTCGAAATGATGTGACGCTGAATCTCGCTTGTCCCGTCCCAGATACGCTCAACGCGGGCGTCGCGCCAGAACCGTTCGATGGGGAATTTCTTCGTCAGGCCCATGCCTCCAAAAATCTGCACTGCATGGTCCGTCACACGGCCCAGCATTTCGGTGGCGTAGAGCTTGGCCATGGCAAAGTCCTTATCCGGGGCTTCACCCCGCGTTTCCAGGTCGGCGGCCCGCAGGACCAGGAGCTCCGCAGCTTCGAGCTCGGTCGCCATATCAGCCAGCTTGAACGACGTCCCCTGGAACTTGCCGATCGCCTGACCGAACTGCTGGCGCGTCGCGGCCCATTCCGTGGCCATCTCCAGCACGCGGCGGGCCCGGCCGATGCAATGCGCGGCCACGGTCAGGCGCGTGGTGCCGAGCCACTTGTTGGCGACATCGAAACCCTTGTGTTCTTCGCCCAGGATCTGGTCCTCGTGCAGGCGACAATCCTCAAAGATCAGCTCACAGTGCTGCAGACCACGGTGCGACACACTCTCAGACCCAAGCCTCACCTCGAAGCCTGGCGTTCCCTTGTCGACCAGGAAGCTGGTGATCAGCTTGCGCGGCCTGCGCCGTGTCTCCTGCTCGCCCGAGGCGGCGAAGAGGATCGCGTAGTCCGCCACATCGGCATAGGTGATGAAGTGTTTTGTGCCGTTGATGACGAAGTGATCGCCATCGCGGACGGCCCGGGTCTTCATCGAGCGCAGGTCCGATCCGGCCTGGGGCTCGGTCATAGCCAGACACTCGACACGCTCGCCCCGGATCGTCGGCATCAGGTAACGGTCGACCTGATCGCCCTTGCAGGCGCGCAGGATGTTCGAGGGCCGGGCCACGGCATACTGCAGGGCAAAGGATGTGCGCCCCAGCTCGATTTCCATCAGCGCCATGGTCAGCGCATCGAGCCCGCCACCGCCCAGATCCTCGGGCATGTTGGCGGCATAGAGGCCCATCTCGATGGCACGTTCGTGGATCTGCGTGATCAGCTCCGGCCGCACCGCATCGGCGGCCTCGACCTCGTCTTCATAGGGTGCAAGCTCTTCGTCGACGAAACGGCGCACCGTGTCGACGATCATGGTCTGCTCTTCACTCAGCGAAAACTGCATGACGCACCTCGAAGCTTTGGGCGGGCGCTGGATAGACGGTCGCGGCTATCCCCGCAAGAAGAGTCCGTCACCACTGGCGAACAAGGCGGGTACAACCTAGATTAAAGGAACCATGACACTCGCACACGACGTCCGAAACGACGCCTCCGCGCCGGTGCATCCGTCGCCATTCAAGCTGACGTCGGAGTTCGAGCCGCGTGGCGATCAGCCTGCCGCAATCGAGGAGCTGATCCAGGGTCTGACGGCAGGTGAGCGCGATCAGGTGCTTCTGGGCGTCACTGGTTCGGGCAAGACCTACACCATGGCTCAGGTCATCCAGCGCCTGGGCCGGCCGTCGCTGGTTCTGGCTCCGAACAAGACGCTGGCGGCCCAGCTTTACGGCGAGTTCAAGAGCTTCTTCCCGGAGAACGCAGTCGAGTACTTCGTCAGCTATTACGACTACTACCAGCCCGAAGCCTATGTGCCGCGCACAGACACCTATATTGAGAAGGAGTCGACGCGGAACGAGCAGATCGACCGCATGCGCCATTCAGCGACCCGCGCGATCCTGGAGCGGGACGACACGATCATCATCGCCAGTGTCTCCTGCATCTACGGTATCGGCGACGTGGAGAGCTATTCGGCGATGACAGCCAAGCTCGAAGCTGGCCTGGTGATCGAACGCGACGACATCCTGCGCCGGCTGGTGGAGCTGCAGTACCGGCGCAACGACACGGCGTTCCAGCGCGGCACCTTCCGCGTGCGCGGCGATTCCATCGAGATCTTCCCGAGCCATCTGGAAGACGGCGCCTGGCGCATCGCCATGTTCGGCGACGAGATCGAGGAAATCACCGAATTCGATCCGCTGACCGGCGAGCGGACCGGCAACATAAAGCAGGTCGTGGCCTACCCGAACAGCCATTATATCGTGCCCAAGCCGACACTCCACCAGGCGATCAAGCACATCAAGGTCGAGCTGAAAGAACGGCTGGACCATTTCCGCGAGACCGGGCGTTACCTCGAAGCCGAGCGGCTGGAACAGCGCTGCACCTTCGACATCGAGATGATGGAAGCGACCGGCATGTGTGCCGGCATCGAGAACTACTCCCGATTCCTGACAGGCCGCGCGCCAGGCGAGCCGCCGCCGACCCTGATGGAATACCTGCCCGACAACGCGATCATCTTTGTCGACGAAAGTCATGTCGCAGTGCCGCAGGTCGGCGGCATGTTCAAGGGCGACTTCAACCGCAAATCCACACTGTCGGAGTTCGGCTTCCGCCTGCCGAGTTGTGTCGACAACCGGCCCTTGAAGTTCGAGGAATGGGACTCGATGCGGCCCCAATCGGTCTTTGTCTCGGCAACGCCGGGCAAGTGGGAGATGCAGAAGACCGGCGGCGCCTTTACCGAGCAGATTATCCGCCCGACGGGCCTGATCGACCCGCCGTGCATTATCCGTCCGGCCACGACCCAGGTCGATGACCTGATCGGCGAGTGCAAGGAGGTTGCGGCCAAAGGCCAGCGCATCCTGGTCACCACGCTGACCAAGCGCATGGCCGAAGCGCTGACCGAGTACCTGACCGAAGCCGGGCTGAAGGTGCGTTACCTGCATTCCGACATCGACACCCTGGAGCGGGTCGAAATCATCAGGGACCTCAGACTTGGCGTGTTCGACGTGCTGGTCGGCATCAACCTGCTTCGTGAGGGTCTCGACATTCCTGAGTGCGCGCTGGTCGCGATCCTGGATGCCGATAAGGAAGGCTTCCTGCGAAGCGAGACTTCGCTGGTCCAGACCATCGGCCGCGCCGCGCGCAATGTGGACGGCCGTGTCATCCTCTACGCCGATCACATGACGGAGTCGCTCGAGAGGGCAATTGAGGAGACCAACCGTCGCCGCGACAAACAGACCGCCTGGAACGTGGAAAACGGCGTCACCCCGGAATCGATCCGACGCGGAATCTCCGATGTCATGCAGAGCGTCTACGAGGCCGACTACGTTACGGTCGACATGGGCATCGCCGGCGAAATCGGTGAGGGCGATATGACGCTGGAGGAACGGCTCGCCGATCTCGAGAAACGGATGCGCGAAGCCGCCGCCGATCTCGAGTTCGAGGATGCCGCCCGCCTGCGCGACGAAATCCGCCGTCTGGAGGCTCTCGATATTGGTGTCCGCGAGAAACCCAAGGATGCCGCCATGGACCGCAAACAGCGCCGCAAGGTGAGGAAGCGCAGGGGACCTTGAGCGAGCGTATGGTTGTTCCCAAGACCGCGTTGGTCACCGGCGCAGGCCGCAGGCTGGGTCTGGCGTTTGCCGAGGCGCTCGCTGCCGACGGTTGGTCTGTGGCCTTTCATGTCAACAGCTCCGCTGATCGTGCTCAGCAGGCCGTCAATGCGATCACAGGGAACGGCGGGACGGCCGTGGTGATCAAGGCCGATCTTTCCCACAGCGCTCAGGCGAGCGCTCTTGTGGATCGCGCCGTGGCAGAGCTGGGACCGCTGGGGCTGCTGATCAACAATGCCGCGATCTTCGAGCCGGATTCGGTGCGCAACGGTGACCTCGCCACGATCGAAGCCAACCTTTCGATCAACCTCGTCGCTCCCATGCTCCTGACCCGCAGTTTCGCACAGCAACTGCCCGCGGACGCCTGCGGCCAGGTGGTCAATATTCTGGACCAAAGAGTAACCAATCCAACGCCCCACTATATGTCCTACACGGCCGCCAAGATGGCACTGTCGGCGATGACCCGGACCTGGGCCACGGACCTGGCGCCACGCATTCGGGTCAACGGCCTCGCACCCGGCATGGCCCTGCCCAATCACGGTGACGATGAAGCCGGCATGAAATTCTGGACCGATGGCTATCCGCTGCGTCGGGGCACTTCGCCCGAGGAACTCTGCGACGCGCTGCGTTACCTGCTGTCTGCTCCGGCCGTGACGGGTCAGACACTGATCCTGGACGGCGGCCAGAACCTGGGCTGGCTGCACCCCGAGGGCGGCTATCCGCTGAAGCCGGGCACGCCATGAGCTGGGGCAGGGTCTTTGTCGAAGGACTCGAGCTCAGCGCTTCGATCGGTGTGCTGGAGCATGAGCACCGGGCGCGCCAGCCCCTGTTTGTCGACATCACCCTGGAGGTCAACAACGGCTTTTCCGTCGAAGGCGATCTATCCTCAGTGATCGACTACCGGGTTCCGGTCGACCATGCGAAACGGCTCGTCAAGGCTGGGCATATCGAGCTGATCGAGACCTTCGCCGAGAACCTCGCCGCGGCCTGCCTTGACGATGATCGCGTGCTGGTCGCGACGGTGCGGGTGTGGAAGCCCGATGCGATTGCCGATGCCAAGGCCAGTGGTGTGGAGATCACACGACAGCGCTGAACCGGCCGCGCGAATCGATGCATCGCTCCGTGCACGGAAACCTGTGCATCGCGGTGTGGCCAACAACACAAGAACCGCAGAAGTCTGCGCTTTCAGGACATTCCGCCGGTGCCATTGTGCACAGCCATCCCGCGCCGTGTTCTGGCCGCCGCTGTCAAGCAACCTCTGGCCGCTGTTTCGCAGCGCGATCATAATCTGAGAAGAAAAAATCTCTATTTATCAGTGAGATAGAAAGACTGCCTAAAAATCAGGCAACCGAGAGGCGGATGGCGGATTTCCGCGCCGGACGCTGCGGTCCGGCCATGTTGTCGACAGCTTTGTCCACAGAAGTTGTTGATGCTTCAGGTCCCGCCTCGCACGGCCGAAAGCTGACGCCGTGCGGCATCGAGGTGACGGTCGATCACGGCCACGGCCTGATCAGCATCCCGGGCGCGCAAGGCGTCATAGAGCGCCCGATGGTCCTTGTTGTAATCGGCGATGGATGCCTCGTTAAGCACCTTGTCTTTCATGGCGTTCCACTGGCGATGGCCGCGGACGTGGTTGATCTGCCGGTAGACCGAAATCATCAGCGGGTTGCGCGTGGCATCAGCGATTGCTTGGTGGAAGGTCCGGTCGTCGCGGGTGAAAGCCTCGGCCGAGATGCCGGGCGCCTCCAGTGCGTTGAGCGCCTCGTCGATTCGGTCGAGGTCTCGCAGCGTGGCGTGTAGCGTGGCGAGCCGGACCATGTGTGGTTCCACGGCAATCCGGACCTCAACCAGCTCGAGCGGGCTGGTGACCTCCGCAACATCGTCGTCACCGGTCTCGGGCCTGAAGGTCACAAAGGTTCCGCTGCCGACTCGTCGGTTCACCAGCTTGCTGTCCTCGAGAATGCGCAGGGCTACGCGTACCGTCGTGCGGGAGCTCGACAGGGCCACGGCGAGCTGGCGTTCGGCAGGCAGCCGTTCACCATCAACATAGACCCCGTCCATGATCGCCTGACGCAGCTGCGTGGCAATCGCCGCCGCACTCTTGGAGTTCGGTAGCGGAAGGTTGCGCAGGGTGTCGCTCTGATCCGCCGCTTGCGCCATGGTCTGTTCCGCGCTTTCGCTTGACATCATCTTCGCGGGGGATTTAGCTACCCGCGAATTGGTTCGATTGGGCCACAATTGGCACAGCACATGGTCGGACCAAACCAGGGCCAAGTCAAGCATGGCAAGGTTTCCGGGCTGATCCATCCACCGGACCAATTTGCCGCTCCGCGCGACTCGGCCAGGCCGTTCGAGGAGGAACGAAGCACATCATGGCCTTCCCTACCCAGTCCAAGTACGTGATCATCGGCGCCGGTATCCACGGCCTCTCCACCGCCTATCACCTGGCGCTTGAGCTCAAGGCTCGCGGCAAGGGTTCGGGCGAAGACATCCTCATCCTCGACAAGGCAGGCATCGCGGCCGGCGCCAGCGGTATCGCCTGCGGCGTGGTGCGTAACAACTACTTCCAGCCCGCCATGCGTGAGCTGATGGCCCAGTGCGTAGAAGTCTGGGAAAGCGACATGGAGGCCTACAGCTACCATCCCGTAGGCTACATGCAGATCTCGTGTGAATCGATGCATGCCGACATCGCCTCGATCTACGACCAGCAGAAGGCGATCGGCTACACTTCAGAATTCATCGAAGGCTCCGATGACTGCACCTCCTACATGAAGGAGATGTTCTCGGACTGGCGCGCCCAGGGCATCACCTCGGTGCTGCACGAGAAGAAGGGTGGTTACGCGAACAACACAGCCTCCATGTATGGCTTGGCCGGTAAGGCCGAAGCCGAGGGTGTGCGCATCCTGACCGGTTGTGAAGTCACCGGCTTCGAAAAGACGGGCGGCGCGGTCTCCAAGGTGAAGACCGACAAGGGCAACATCGACTGCGACATGGTCGTGGTCGGCGTTGGCCCCTGGGCCAGCAAGGTCTGGAACATGCTCGACCTGCCCACCAGTGTTTCGATCAAGGGTGCCGACGGCACGGTCCACGAAGGCATCGACACCTGGCGGTACTGGTGCTTGGAAGAGGGCACCCTGGGTGTCGACCCCAACCTGCAGAAGATGAACGACGGCGGCATGCCGCCAGTGATACACGTCGACACCGACGCGCCACTCTACTCCGACGTCGACGGTTCCCTGGTCCGCGAGGAGATGTGGGGCATCTACTACAAGCCCGACTTCAACTTCGCCGGCATTCAGGGCGGTGCGATGCCCTATGAGGTCAAGACACCGGTCGACCAGGTCGCCCTTGATCCCTATGGCGCTGATTCTCCCGATTTCATCGTTGGCGACGACTTCGCCCACATGTGGTGCTCGGCCCTTGCCCATTGCCAAGAGCGTTTCTCCGGCCAGATCGGCAAGTGGAAGAAAGAGCCCAGCGGCGGCCTGGGCTGCTTCACGCCCGACAGTTTCCCCGTGATCGACACCTTCTGCGAGAACGTCCAGTTCATCGCCGACTCGAACCACGGCTACAAGATGATCGGTATCGGCAAGCTGGTCGCCAGCGAGTGCGTCGGCGAAAAGAGCGCCCTGCTCGAACCGTTCCGTTTTTCTCGATACGCAGAGGGCAAGCTGCATCCGGTATCGAACAGCCCATTCCCGTGGAGCTGAGCCACGGGAGCG
The DNA here is from genome assembly GCA_002722885.1 of Rhodospirillaceae bacterium. Lineage (GTDB taxonomy): Bacteria > Pseudomonadota > Alphaproteobacteria > SP197 > SP197 > SP197. Next base: position 227,262 of record PBNE01000006.1, on the reverse strand, counting down.
CGCGTTTACTCTCGTCAAAGACGCGCGCCACTCTCAGCATCAAGGTGACGGTGTACGGATGACCCGTACATCGAACACCGAAACAAATTGGGAAGCTCCAAAGGGGGATATGATCCATGCCGATGGATATTGAGGCCTATGTTGAACAACCTGGCCGCGCGAAGATGGTCAAGGATGTTCGCAAGAAGATCAACGAACTCAAGATCGACTACATCTACTACCAGTTCATCTCGGTAACCGGCCGCATTATCGGCAAGGGCGTGCCGGCCGACCACTGGGAAACGCTCGCCGAACGCGGCTTCCAGCTGGTCTACGGCTCGGTCGCCAACCTCTACGTCGACCGCTACGGCGACTACATCGGCTATGGCCCGGAATCCTCGGAACTGGTCGGCATTCCCGATCCCGACACCTTTGTGCAGCTGCCCTGGGACAAGCGCGTCGCGCGCGTCTTCTGCACCTGCTTCCGAAACCGCGAAGAGCCCGAGAATCCCGGTGGTTTCTTCACCGGCGACTGCCGCGGCAACCTGCGCCGCGCCCATGACGCCTTCCAGAAGAAGCACAAGGGCCTCCACATGCGTCACGGCACCGAGCCGGAGATGATGTGGCTGAAGAAGGGTGAAGACGGGCTTCCGAACGGCGGCTTCTCCAAGCCCAACTGCTATCACATCGATCAGTTCGAGAGCCTTCGTCCCGTCTTCATGAAGGTCATCGAGTACAGCCGTGCGATGGGCCTCGATATGATCCAGGGTGATCATGAGGACGCGCCTGGTCAGCTGGAGCTGAACTTCCAGTTCGACGATGCCCTGCGCACCGCCGACCGCCTGGCGACCTATCGTCAGATCTGTGCTCAGGTCGGCCGTGAAAACAACCTGATCGCATGCTTCATGTCGAAGCCGTTTATGGGTGTTTCTGCCAACGGCTGCCATCACAACGTGTCGCTCTGGAAGGGCGGCAAGGACGAGTTCAACACGCTCGGCCAGGACAACATTGCCGGGATGCCGCAGAACTTCATGTACAAGAAGGGCGGAAAGAACACCTTCATGCCCGACAGCAAGGACCCGCGGAAGCCGGGCAAGGTCGGCCTGCAGGCCATCGGCGGCATCATGAACCATCTCGGTGCGCTTACCGCGATCGGTTGCCCGACCGTCAACTCCTATCGCCGCCTGTGGGACACGGGCTTCTGGGCGCCGGTCTTCGCCGACTGGGGTTACCAGAACCGCACCACCGGCATGCGTGTTTCGGCTCCCGGCCGCTTCGAGTACCGCGCGGTGGATTCCATGGTGAACCCCTACCTGATGGCCAACGCCATCATTCAGGCGTTCGACCACGGCATCTCCGACAAGCTCGATCCGGGCGAGCCCGAAGAGCGCAACATTTACCAGGCCATGGAAGAGGGCAAGCAGGTCAAGAAGCTGCCGATGTCCCTCGGCGATGCCATAGAGAAGCTCGACCAGGATGAGGTCATCAAGGCCGCCATGCCGGGCGATATGTACAAGGTCTTCAAGCACTACAAGACCAACGAATGGGAAACCTTCATGTCCACCGTGACCGAGTGGGACCTGGAGACCTATTGGGATTGCCTGCCCTAAGCAGGTTGTTCACCACACGGCGGCGGTCCTGCTGTCACCGCCGCCGTTCTTTTGTTCAAACCTCAAGGAGAACCATCCGCCATGTGTGGCATCGCTGGTATCATCCACCGCAAGAAGGCTGCCGACGTCGGGACAGAAATGACCGCCATGCTGCAGTCCCTGAAACATCGCGGACCGGACTCGACCGGGTTCGCGATCTACGGCGTTCCGTCGAAGAACGAGTACGTCCTTCGCTTCAAGGTCGCCGAGCAGGAAGACGTGGCCAAGGGCTACGACATTCATCAGCAAGTCAAGGACCGTCGCGCCGAAGTCGACCGCCGCCTGGCCGAGCTGGGCGTGAAGGTCGTGAAGGCCGAAGACGCGACCGAGTACGCCTATCGCTACCGGATCAAGTACAAGGGCGACATGCGCAAGCTGGCGGATTACATCGAGGATGTTGCCTCGACCGAGATCCTGTCGCTGGGCACCGGTCTGGAGCTGATCAAGGATCTTGGCGACGCGACCACCGTGTCGGACCAGTATTCCCTGAAGGGCTTCAAGGGCACCCACGCCATCGGCCACACCCGCATGGCAACGGAATCGGACGTCGACATCCGTTCTGCCCATCCCTACTGGGCCTACCCGTACCACGACATCTCGGTGGTCCATAACGGCCAGCTCACGAACTACTGGATTATGCGCCGCCAGCTCGAGCGCAAGGATTTCCGCTTCATGTCGAACTGCGACAGCGAGCTCATCGCCGTCTACATCGCCGACAAGATGCAGACCGGCATTGAGCTCGACGATGCGATGAACCAGTCGATCGAAGAGCTCGACGGCGTGTTCACCTATCTCGTTGCAACAGCCGACAGCCTGGGCATGGCCAAGGACACCATGGCCGCCAAGCCCATGGTTCTCTACGAAAGCGACGATCTGGTCGCGATGGCCTCCGAAGAGGTCGCCATCCGCCAGGTCCTGCCGCACGAAATCGACACCATTGATCCCTATGACCGGGAGGTTCGGGTATGGCGAAGCTGAGCGCGGAGCATCGCTCCCATGACATGGGGCTGCACACTGAGCAGCTGACCGGTCGTACACAGCAGCGTTTCTTTGACGTCTCCGAAGAAGACAACTTCCTCTATCCGGAAGCCTTCGATGTTGACTACAATAAGCGCAAATCGTTCGACGCCAGCAAGATGGACACCAACGGGATCAACATGAAGATCCGCGAGTTGATGTCCAAGGGTTATGGCTCGATCGTGGTCAAGAACCCGCTGGCCAAGCATTCGCTGGGCGTCGGTATCCTGCAGCGTCTGAACCTCACCTTCGAGGGCAGCCTGGGTTACTTCGGCGTCGGCCTGATCGACGGCCCGAATGTGCGCATCACCGGCCGTGTCGGCTGGTCCTGCGCCGAGAACATGATGGCGGGCTCAGTGGTGATCGAAAAGAACGCCGGCTCGACCTTCGGCGCAGCCATCCGTGGTGGCGACCTTGTCTGCATGGGTGATGTCGGTTCGCGGACCGGGATCGACCAGAAGGGCGGGACCATCATCGTGGGCGGCCGTACGGGCGCCTTCTCCGGCTTCATGATGCAGCGTGGCCGCATGGTCGTGCTGGGAGATGCCGGCAAGAACCTCGGTGACTCGATGTACGACGGCACCATCTATGTCGGCGGCAAGATCGAAGATCTGGGCGTCGATGCGGTTCCGGCCGAGATGACCGAACTCGATTGCGCCTGGCTCGATCGCAAGCTCAAGCAGTACGGACTGAAGGCAACGAAAGGGGTCAAGAACATGACCAAGATCGTGGCCGGCAAGCAGCTCTGGAACTACGACAATCTTGAGCCCCACGAAAAGAAGATCGTGCTCTAGGCAGCGCTCAAACAGGAGAAAGACATATGGCGACCAAGAAAGAAGACGTCATCGAGCGCGCCGCCGACGGCCGCAACACGAACATCCTCGGCGAGAACTTCATGTTTCCGCCGCGGGTGATCGATGACATCCACATCAAGGCGGAACTGGGCCGCTACCGCATGCGGGGCATGGCCCTGATGAAGAAGATCCCGACCTGGGATGACCTCACCTTCATGCCCGGCACACTGACCCGCTTCGTGATCGAGGGTTACCGCGAGAAGTGCGACACCAAGACCGTCATCGGTCCGCGTGCCAAGCGTCCGCTGGAACTCGACATTCCGATCTACGTCACGGGCATGAGCTTCGGTGCGCTCTCCTACGAAGCCAAGACGGCTCTGGCGCGTGGCGCCACGATGGCCGGCACGGCGACGTGTTCGGGCGAAGGCGGCATGATCCCGGACGAACGGCGCTATTCGGAGAAGTGGTTCTACCAGTGCATCCAGTCGCGCTACGGCTTCAACCCGCACCACCTGCGTCTAGCCGACGCCTGCGAATTCTTCATCGGCCAGGGCTGCAAGGTCGGTCTGGGTGGCCATCTGATGGGTCAGAAGGTGACCGATCAGGTCGCCGAGATGCGCTCGCTGCCTGCCGGTATCGACCAGCGGTCTCCCGCCCGCCACCCCGACTGGCTGGGCCCGGACGATCTGGCCCTGAAGATCCAGGAAATCCGTGAAGCCACGGACTACCAGATTCCGATCCAGCTCAAGCTTGGCGCGGCGCGCGTCTATGACGACGTCCGCATGGCGGTGAAATGCGATCCCGACTCGATCTATATCGATGGCATGGAAGGTTCGACCGGTGCCGGCCCCCATCTCGCCACCGAAGAGACCGGTATTCCGGGTATCGCAGCGATCCGTCAGGCCCGTCGGGCGATCGACGATCTGGGCAAGCGCGGCGAAATCACACTGGTGTATGCCGGTGGCGTGCGCAACGGCGGCGACCTCGCCAAGGCCCTCGCTCTGGGTGCCGACGCGGTGGCGATCGGAACAACGGCCATGATGGCGCTGAACTGCAACAAGGACATCCCGGGCGCCGATTATGAAAGCACCATGGGTGTTCCCGCCGGTTACTGCTATCACTGCCACACGGGCCGCTGCCCGGTGGGCGTGGCAACGCAGGATCCGGAGCTGCGCAAGCGTCTGAACCCGGACGATGCTGCCGAGCGCGTCTACAACATCCTCCACACTCTCGCGATCGAGTGTCAGATGATGGCCCGTGCCTGCGGCAAGACCAACGTCCACAGCCTCGAGCCGGAAGATCTTTCCGCGCTCACGATGGAAGCCTCGGCCATGGCCGGCGTGCCTCTGTCGGGCACCAACCACACGGTCGGCGTCGCCGACTACCACCACCTCTGATCGGGAGCAGCTGACATGGCAAGAGCAGCAGCAAAGAAGCCGGCAGCCTCGAAGAAGGTCGTGTCGCTGAAGGCGGCGGCCAAGAAAAAGACAGCCCCGAAGAAGGCGGCGCGCAAGGCCAAGGTCAAGGCGGGCGATGTCGATTACTTCCTCAAGACCGACGGTCTCGATACGTCGCGCGAGAAGGAAATCGGCCAGCACATCGGCTATCGCTACGATGTGAACCTGGTGCCCGACTACGACCGCCTGACGCCGTTCCTGGCCCAGTACATCGAGATTATGGGCTGGGACGACCTCAACTGGCTTGAGGACGTTCACATGGGCTACGAGGAAGGCAACGCGGCCGTGTTCGACCGCAACGCCAACGGCTGGATCCGGATTCCGAAGAAGATGAAACTTCCGAAAAACCAGCAGGATCGCGACATGATCGCGCGTGAACTGCTGATCCGCTTCCAGATGTCCGACAGCCATCCCATGCGTGATCTCTACAAGGCCTATCGCAAGTTCTGATAGGACCCGAAGATGGTTGAAGACGGGGCCCGAACCGGCGACGGTTCGGGCCCCTTCTCGTTTGGTCGATCGCCATGAAAATCACCGATATCCGCAATGCCACGGCGCCGATCGCTTCACCGATCGCCAACGCCTATATCGACTTCTCGAAGATGAACGCCAGCGTGGTCGCCGTGATCACCGATGTGGTGCTCGACGGCAGGCCGGTGATCGGCTACGGCTTCAACTCGAACGGTCGTTACGGTGCGAGGGGCCTGCTCGACGAGCGGTTCATCCCGCGCCTGATGGAGGTGCCCCCTGAAGACTACAGCGACGGCACCATGCTCGACCCGCATCGGTCCTGGGATCTGCTGTTCCGCAACGAGAAGCCCGGTGGCCATGGCGAGCGGTCGGTGGCGATCGGCGTCCTCGACATGGCGCTGTGGGACGCAGCGGCCAAGATCGCCGGCGTGCCTCTCTGGCGCCTGCTAGCCGACCGGTATCGGCAGGGCGAGGCCGATGAGCAGGTCTTTGTTTATGCCGCCGGCGGCTACTACCAGCCTGGCAAGGGGCTCGACGCCCTCAAGGACGAGATGCGCGGTTACCTCGACCTCGGCTACACCGTCGTCAAGATGAAGGTGGGCGGAGCCCCGCTCGATGAGGACCTGCGCCGCATCGACGCCGTTCTCGAGGTCCTGAGAGGTGACGGTTCTCGCCTGGCCGTCGACGCCAACGGTCGCTTCGACCTCGACACCGCCATCCGCTTCGGCACGGCCGTCGCGCCCTACGGTCTGCGATGGTACGAGGAAGCCGGTGACCCGCTCGATTACGCGCTGCAGGCCGAACTAGCTCGTCACTATGACAGCCCAATGGCGACCGGCGAGAACCTGTTCTCGCACCAGGATGCTCGTAATCTGCTGCGCCACGGCGGCATGCGTCCCGACCGCGACATCCTGCAGTTCGACTGCGCACTGTCTTACGGGCTGGTTGAGTACCTGCGCACGCTTGCGCTGCTGCCCGACCACGGCTTCACCAATCGCAACGTCATCCCGCACGGCGGGCACCAGATGTCGCTCAACATCGCCGCGGGCTTGGGTCTCGGCGGCAATGAATCCTATCCCGGTGTGTTCCAGCCCTTCGGCGGTTTTGCCGACGCCATTGCTGTCGAGGACGGCCATGTCGCCCTGCCGCAGGCACCGGGCATCGGCTTCGAGGAAAAGTCTGCCCTGATCGCGCTGATGCGCCAGGTGACCGAGACCTGACCTAGTCCACCGGAGGAAACGCTGTCCCCTCATCCCAGAGCGGGGTGAACGCGACACGTTGGCTGTCGGGTGGCAGGGAAGGATTGAACATGGCGTTATGCCAGAACACCGCCTCCGCAAACGTGTCATCGTTGGCAAGCCGTTCCACCGAGCAAGGCAACCGGTAGCTCTGATTGAACTGCTGGAAGACCATCGTGCAGCGGCCATCCGCCGTGAGGCGGGCTGCGCCCGGTGAGCCCGGAGCAAAGACGGCCAGCAGGCGGGGTTCAAATTGACGCGCCTTCTGGAAGTAGGCCGACGACAGGAATTGCATGGCCTTGTCGAACCGTTCACTGGGATCGTTGGTCCGCTTCACGATGTGCCGGAACTGAGCCGTGGTGTCATGGGGATCACGCTCGGCAATCACGGTACGGACGTGGCCCAGCTCTTCGCCATACACCGTGATGACAAGCGGTTCCATGGCATCGGACGGGCGGCCGCCATCCCGGCGCATGGCGTGCTGGCGAATCAGGCACTGCCAGGCCATGAATCGCTCCTGGAGCGCCTCACCGGTCGTTGTGGTGGTGGAATTCATCGGAAAATTCCTTTCGAAACCTTGATTTTCCTTGCGTGAAACGAGCCATCACAAGCAGAAACTCTTGTTTGCACTAGCGCAAATTGCGCATAGGCTTTTGAAAGTAGCCGAAGTGGGGATTAACGCCTGCACGGCGCGAGGTTAACCGGGTCAAATCAACAAGGGGGAACCAAGGGATGGCTGACGGACTCGACGCCCTAATGGTTATCTTCACAGAGTTCTACTACTGGGTCACGGTCGTGATGATGTTCCTGATCCACGTAGGGTTCTGTGTCTACGAAGTCGGCGCATCGCGCCGCAAGAACATCCAGCACACGCTGATGAAGAACACGATGCTGATCCCGCTGGTCACCGTCACGTTCTTCTATTTCGGCTGGTGGATCTATTTCGCATTTCCCGAATTCCCGTTTATGACAACGTCTCTCGAGAACGACTTCACCGGCTGGTCCGCTCCGTGGTCCCAGTACATGGGTGTCAATCTCGAGGACCGCATCGCGGGTGTGTTCTGGGCAGCCTTCCTGCTGTTCTCCTGGACCACGGCTTCGATCGTGTCCGGTGCCGTGATCGAACGTATCAAGACCCAGGCCTTCCTGATCCTGGTCGTTCTGGTCGGTTCGGTGACCTGGATTCTCGACGCAGCTTGGGGCTGGAGCTGGAACGGCTGGATGGTTCAGTTGTGGGGCTTCCACGACGCCTACGCGTCCTCGGTGGTACACGGCATCGCCGGTGGTTCGGCACTGGGTGTTCTGGTCGTGCTCGGACCGCGTCTGGGCAAGTTCGCCGCAGACGGTACGCCGCGAAACATTCCGCAGAACAATCCCTGGTTCGTCACGGTCGGTCTGTTCCTGATCTACACGGGCTTCTGGGGTTTCTACGCGGCCTGCAACGTGCCGATCATCGACTTCTACAGCGATGGGATGACAGCGCAGGAGGGGAGCTTCTTTACGGCGACAACCATCTATCTGACGCCGACGACCCTCTCGGGCATCACCTTCAACTTCCTGATGTCACTCTCTGGCGGTCTCCTGGCGGGCTATGTGCTCTCCAAGGGTGATCCGTTCTGGAGTTACTCGGGCGGTCTGGCAGGTGTCATCACCGCATCGTCGGGCAACGATCTTTATCATCCGATCGAAGCCATGGTTATCGCCATGGTGGGTGTGTGGATCGCCTACAAGATGCATCATTGGGTGGAACGCAAGTTCAAGATCGATGACGCGGTTGGAGCTGTTGCGGTTCATGGTTATGCCGGCTTTGCAGGCACCGTGATCGCTGGCTTCATGCTGTGGGGTTACCCGTCGAACATTGTCGGTGGTGACATCGGCTGGTTCGGCACCAACGCCGACGGCATCGCGATCATCAACCCGATCGGTAACTTCCTGGGCGCCATGCTGTTCTTCTGGGGTCTGGGCTTCCTGCCATGCTGGGCACTGTCGAAGGTTCTCGACGGCATGGGTGCACTCCGCGTACCGCGCGAAGTGGAACTTGCCGGTCTCGACACGCACGACTACGGGGACTCCTTCCCGTACCACGGCTATCGCGACACCGAGATGGAAGACATCGACCGTGAATTGGCCAAAGGCTAACCACGGCAACACTGGAGGAATGAAACAATGAGCACTGGTGTTGATAGCTGGATGGGTGCCGCCGAGTTCGGCGCTATCTATCCGTTCGCCGGTTGGATCGAGGGTCCCGCAGTCATCGTGGGTGTCGTGATCTGGGTCGCCTGGCATATCTGGCAGATGAAGTCGGAGAATGCCGAGTACGATGCAGCTCTGCGCCACTACAACGAAGTGGGGCTCGACAAGGCGCTCGACCATCGAGGGCGTCACGACGCCATGATGGACGGGCACTGACCGGTCCGACCGATCAAACCTGATGAAGGGGCGGCGGCAGCGTCGCCCCTTCTCTTTTTGGCCAAGCGGTTGTGACAGTGTTGAGCTGCCGAATGAGCCAATCCTTGACCGTTTCGACCAATCGGGACCAAGAGCGACACCGCGCGTCGATTCCGTGCGTGACACAGGGGCCTGCGCCGTTAAAGTCCCGCCCGATCTGACATTCACGACCATATTTGCACTCCCGGGGGAGCACTGATGGCCACGCCAAAATCCGACATTGAGATCGCACAAGCCGCAACCTTGCGGCCCATCATCGACCTGGCCAAGGACCGTCTCGGCATCGACGCCGAGTACCTTGAGCCCTATGGCCACGACAAGGCCAAGATCTCGTTCGACTACATCAAAAATCTCAAGGACAAGCCCAACGGCAAGCTCGTCCTGGTCACCGCGATCACACCAACCCCGGCCGGCGAAGGCAAGACCACGACCACGGTCGGCCTGGGCGACGCGCTCAACCGTATCGGCAAGAACACGCTGATCTGCCTGCGCGAGCCCTCGCTCGGCCCGTCCTTCGGTGTGAAGGGCGGTGCCGCCGGTGGCGGTTACGCCCAGATCGTGCCGATGGAGGACATCAACCTCCACTTCACCGGCGACTTCCACGCCATCGGTGTTGCCAACAACCTGCTGGCCGCACTGGTCGACAACCACATCTACTGGGGAAACAAGCTCGGCATCGACGAGCGCCGTGTGACCTGGCGCCGCGTGGTCGACATGAACGACCGCGCCCTGCGCGCCATTGTCAACTCCCTGGGCGGTGTGGGCAACGGCTTCCCGCGTCAGGACGGCTTCGACATCACCGTGGCTTCGGAGGTCATGGCGATCTTCTGTCTCGCCACCGACATCGACGATCTGAAGCGCCGTCTGGGCAACATCGTTGTGGGTTACACGCGCGAGCGCAAAGCGGTTCGCGCCCGTGACCTCAACGCCCAGGGTTCGATGGCCGCCCTCCTGAAGGATGCGATCAAACCGAACCTGGTCCAGACCCTGGAGAACAACCCGGCCTTTGTGCACGGTGGCCCGTTCGCCAACATCGCACACGGCTGCAACTCGGTCCTGGCGACGACGACGGCTATGAAGATGGCCGACTACACGGTCACCGAAGCCGGATTCGGTGCCGATCTGGGTGCCGAGAAGTTCTTCGACATCAAGTGCCGCAAGGCCGGCCTAGCGCCCGATGCCGTGGTCATCGTGGCCACGATCCGTGCGCTCAAGATGCACGGCGGTGTGGCCAAGGATGATCTCAAGGACGAGAACGTCGCGGCGGTCGAAGCCGGTTTCGCCAACCTCGAGCGTCACGTCCAGAATGTCGCGAAGTTCGGCGTGCCCGCGGTGGTCTCAGTCAACCGTTTCATCGCCGACACCGATGCCGAAATGGCAAAACTGATCGAGCTGTGTGACGCCGCAGGCGTGCGCTGTGTCGAGGCTAACCACTGGGCCGACGGCGGCGCCGGCGCCGAAGACGTCGCTCGCGCGGTGGTCGAGATTGTCGAAAGCGGTGAAGCTTCGTTCAAGCCACTTTACCCCGACGACATGGGCCTTGAAGAGAAGATCCGAACGGTCGCCCGTGAGATCTACCGCGCCGACGACATCGACGTCCCGGCCGCAATCTCCAAGCAGCTCGCCGAACTGGATGCCACCGAGGCCGGCCAGTTCCCGATCTGCATGGCCAAGACCCAGTATAGCTTCTCGACTGACCCGACACGCAAGGCTGCGCCGGCCGGGTTCAACATCCCGGTCCGCGCGATCAAGCTGTCGGCGGGTGCGGAGTTCCTGGTGGTCATCACCGGTGACATCATGACCATGCCGGGCCTGCCCAGCGTGCCGGCCGCCGACAAGATCGATGTCGACGGCAACGGTGTGATCTCCGGCCTGTTCTAGGAGCCATTGCTGTTACAATTGAGGGCTAGGCCGAAAGGCCGGGCCCTTTTTGTTGCAGAGCAGCCACAGCGACACCACGTTTCTCTCCAACACGTGAAGTCAGCCGGCTTGAGCCGCCGCGGCCAGGTTGGAATCATGGGTTCAACGACGCAGCCACCAAACCCACAAGGGGGACGCCACCATGTAACTGTCCATCAGCAGCACCGCACCGACTTCGAGCAGGGCTCGACCGAGGGCCGCATTAAGTTTCATGACTACATCGGCGACTCCTGGTGCGTTCTCTGTTTCGCACCCCAAGGGCTTCACGCCGTTCTGCACCACCGAACTCGGCACCGTGGCCGGCATGAAGTCGGACTTCGACAAGCGCAACACCAAGCTGATCGACCTCAGTGTCGACGGCGTCGATGATCACAAGGGCTGGTCCCAGGACATCGAGGATGTCACCGGCAATGCGCTGAACTATCCGCTTCTGGCTGATTCTGATCTTCCGGTCGCCAAGACCTACAACATGCTGCCCGCCGATGCCGGAGAGAGTTTGGAAGGCCGCAGGGCCGCGACCAACGCCACGTTGCGCAATGTCTATGTCATCGGGCCGGACAAGCAGATCAAGGCGATGATCAGCTATCTCATGTCGACCGGCCGGAACTTCGACGAGGTCCTGCGCCTGCTCGATCCCTGCCAGCTCACCGCCAAGCACAGGGTCGCGACCCCGGCTAACTGGCAGAATGGTGAGGACGTCAACATCGTGCCGGCGGTCAAGGATGACGAAGCCAAGGAACGCTTCCCTGATGGCTGGAACGCACCGAAGCCCTACCTGCGCATCGTGCCGGAGCCCCAGAACTGACTGTCAGCGTTTGAACAACGACAAAGGGACCGGTTGCGCACAGCCGGGCCCTTTCTGATTCCACTGGCTGCGCTACATTCAATCCATGGCAAAAGCGGACAGAGACGAGCGGCCAGCGCCGGAGAACGCCGGACCGGCGACCGAGGAGATCGAAGGCGCGTCGAGTGAGCGGGGCGTGGCCGCGATCCGTGCTGCCCTAAAGACCATGCCCACGACGCCGGGCGTCTACCGTATGTTGTCGGACAAGGGTGAGGTTCTTTATGTCGGCAAGGCCCGCAACCTGAAACACCGGGTGACCTCGTACACCCAGCCGGGTCGGCTCGACCCGCGTCTCCACCGGATGGTCGCCAACACGGCGTCGATGGAGGTTGTCACCACAGGCACCGAGGCCGAGGCCCTTCTGCTTGAAGCCAACCTGATCAAGAAGCTGAAGCCGCGCTACAATGTGGTACTGCGCGACGACAAGTCTTTCCCCTACATCCTGCTGCGGCTCGATCACGACTGGCCGCAGGTCGTGAAACATCGCGGCGCGCGGCGGCGCAAGGGCGAATACTTCGGCCCCTTCGCCAGCGCCGGTTCGGTCAACCAGACCGTCACGGCTCTGCAGCGCGCCTTCCCGCTGCGCAGCTGCACCGATCATGTCTTTGCCAACCGGGCACGGCCCTGCCTGCAGCACCAGATCAAGCGCTGTGTGGCCCCCTGTGTCGGCCTCGTGGAACAGCAGGACTACGACCGTCTGGTCGACGAGACCCGCGCCTTTCTGAAGGGCCGCACACGGGAGGTTCAGAACAAGCTGGCCGGCCGCATGCAGGAAGCCGCCGGTGCGCTGGATTTCGAGCGGGCCGCGAGCTTTCGCGACCGTATCCGGGCGCTTAACCACATCCAGGCACATCAGGGTATCAATGTCGCAGCGATCGACGAGGCCGACGTTGTGGCTCTCCATCAGGCCGGTGGCCAAGCCTGTGTTCAGGTGTTTTTCGTGCGCCAGGGCCGCAACTACGGCAACCGCGCCTACTACCCCACACGCACGCGGGACCAGAGCGAGGACGAGGTCATCGCTGCCTTCCTGGGCCAGTTCTACGAAGACAAGGACGTTCCCCGACTGATCCTGGTCTCCGCGATGCCGGACGATGTCGATCTGATGACCGAAGCTCTGGGCAGCCGGGCGGGACGCAAGATTGAAATCTCCGTCCCACAACGGGGCGATCGCCGCGTGTTGATGCGTCATGCACTTCACAACGCCAAGGATGCCCTGGCCCGTCGCATGGCCGAAAGCGCGACCCAGCGCGAGCTGCTGGAGGGGCTGGCCGAACGCCTGGGTCTGGAGACCCCGCCCCAGCGCATCGAGGTCTATGACAACAGCCACATCCAGGGCGCGCAGCCGGTCGGCGGCATGATCGTGGCCGGCCCCGAAGGCTTCATGAAAAACCAGTACCGCAAGTTCTCGATCACGGGCCAAGCGGCACGACAGGATGCCATCGGCGGCGATGACTACGGCATGATGCGCGAGGTCCTGACCCGGCGCTTCTCGCGCCTGCTCAAGGAGGATCCGGAGCGGGATCAGGGCATGTGGCCGGATCTTGTGGTTGTCGACGGCGGCCAGGGCCAGCTCACCATCGCGCTGGAGGTGTTTGAAGACCTCGGTGTGACCGATGTCGGCCTGTGCGGCGTGGCCAAGGGTCCGGACCGTGACGCCGGACGCGAACGGTTCTTTCTTCCGGGCAACAAGCCTTTCATGCTGCCTGAGCGCGATCCCGTGCTCTACTTCGTGCAGCGCATCCGCGACGAGGCCCATCGTTTTGCCATCGGCGCACACCGCACCAAACGCGCCAACCAGATCGGCCGCTCCACACTAGATGACATCGCGGGGGTTGGGCCACGCCGCAAGAAGGCCCTGCTCCACCATTTCGGGTCGGCTAAGGCCATTGCCGATGCCCCATTGACTGATTTGGAAAAGGTCGAAGGTATCGACCGGACGGTCGCCCAGCGTGTCTGGGATCACTTCCATCCGAACGCCTGATCGAATGCTGTTGTGGTACAAGAGAGCAAACCGGCAGAGGCCATGAAACAGCTTCCCAACATTCTGACCATCGCGCGCACGGTCGCGATCGTGCCGATCGCCGCCCTGCTCTTCCTGTCCGATCCGACGGCGCGCTGGATCGCATTGCTGATCTATGTCGCAGCCTGCCTGACAGACTATCTGGATGGTTGGCTGGCGCGACGACTGAGTGCAGACACCCCGTTCGGACGCATGCTGGACCCGATCGCCGACAAGCTTCTGGTCGGAACGCTGATCGTGATGCTGGCGGCAACAGGCGATGCGCCGGTCATCCCCGCCATGATCATTATCTTCCGCGAGCTGTTGATCTCCGGTGTGCGGGAGCAACTGGCCGCACGCACCGTGACCCTACACGTCACGAAGCTCGCCAAATGGAAGACCACGGTCCAAATGGTTGCCGTGGCATTCCTGCTTCCCGGCACAGCCGGATTCACGTTGGGTACCGAGTTCACGACCCTGAAGTTCGGACAGCTGCTCTTCTGGCTTGCGGCCCTGCTGACTCTGATCACGGGCTGGGACTATCTCAGAGCTGCGCTGCGCGGCATGAACAGCCCGACATCTTGACGGCAGGCCTGCGATGACCAAAGTCATGGCCATGATCGCCACCAAGCATCACCCGACCTGCTGATGGTTCAGCTGACTGACGACTGTTTCGCCCACGGCGACCGTCTGATGACGGCCGATGAGGCTCTTGCGCTGATCGCCGATGTGGCCAAGCCCGTGACCGATCCCGAAGAGGTCGGGTTGGACGCGGCGCCAGGACGAATTCTGGCGCACGACGTCGTCTCAGAGCGTGATGTCCCGCCCCATCCCAATGCCGCTGTCGACGGCTATGCGGTGTTTCACGAGGATCTCGATCCGGACGGTGAAACCCGGCTCCCCGTGACAGGCCGTGTCCCGGCCGGTCATGCGCTCGGCCGTCCGGCACGCCACAACGAAGCGATCCGCATCTTCACCGGCGCGCCGATGCCCGACGGACTCGACACAATCCTGATGCAGGAAGACACCCGCCTGGAAGACGATCATGTCGTTTTGCCATCCGGCATTCGCCGGGGCGCGAACCGCCGCCACGCGGGCGAAGACATCAAGTCCGGCGCGACCATTCTGAAGGCCGGGCATCGCCTGAAACCACAGGATGTTGGGCTGGCCGCCTCGGCGGGCATCACCAGCCTGCCCTGCTACACCAAGCTCAAGGTGGCCCTGTTCTCGACCGGCGACGAGGTGACCGAGCCCGGCGAACCGCTGAAGCCGGGCGCGATCTATGATGCCAACCGCTACGCCGTGGCAGGATTGCTGCGCGGTCTGGGCTGCGACGTCACCGACCTGGGTATTCTGCCCGATGAAGGGCCGGATACCCGCCAGGCGATCTCGGAAGCGGCCCGGAACCATCATGCGCTGATGACCTCCGGCGGTGTGTCGGTCGGCGACGAGGATCACGTGCGCCAGACCATCATGGCCCAGGGCACGCTCCACGCCTGGTACATGGCGATCAAGCCGGGCCGTCCTCTGATGCTGGGCCAGACCGACGGGGTGGCCTTCATCGGCCTGCCCGGAAATCCGGCCGCAGCCATCGTGACGTTTCTCCGCTTTGCCCGCCCCCTGATCTTGCGGCTGGGCGGCGCCACGAACGTCAATCCGACAACTTTCGTGGTGCGGGCCGCCTTTGACCGCAAGAAAAAATCGGGCCGCCGCGAGTACGTCCGTGTGCATCTGGAGCGTGGCAACGACGGTCTACTTGAGGCTCATGCCTTCGAGCGTGAGGGTGCGGGAATCCTCTCGTCGCTCGTCGACACCGATGGCCTCGCTGAGCTGCCTGAAGACATGACGCAACTCGAAAAAGGCGCGATGATCGAGGTCCTGCCATTCAGTGAGGTGATCGGGTGAAGCTGCTTTATTTTGCATGGCTCAAGCAGAAGATAGGGACAGATTCGGAAGAGGTTTCCCTGCCTGACGGCGTGACCGACGTGACCGGACTCATGACCTGGCTGAAGGGACGTGGTGGCGGCTATGCCGTGGCCCTACAGGACGAAGCAATCATCCGGGTTGCGGTCAACCAGACCTATGCCAAGCCGGAGACACCCATCAGTGATGGTGACGAGGTCGCCCTCTTCCCGCCCGTCACCGGCGGCTGATCGGCCGTGATCCGGGTCCAGCGAGAGGACTTCGATGTTGGTGCCGAAATGGCGGCGCTGACAGAGGGCAACACCGGGATCGGCGGTGTTGCAAGCTTTGTGGGCCTGGTGCGGGACATGGCCGGAGGCAGCGGCGATAGCTCCATGACCCTGGAGCATTATCCCGGCATGACCGAAAAGATGTTGGTCGAAATCGACGAGGAAGCCCATCGCCGTTGGCCCCTGGAAGCCAGCATGATCATCCACCGCTACGGCAGGCTGGAGACTGGCGACCAGATCGTGATGGTGCTGACGGCATCCGCTCACCGCGCGGCCGCGTTGGAGTCATGCGCGTTTCTGATCGACTGGCTGAAGACCGGTGCACCCTTCTGGAAGCTCGAATCGACGCCGGATGGCGAGACCTGGGTTGAAGCCCGAACCAGCGATGACGACGCTACCGCGAAATGGAAAGAATGACCGCGGTCAGCCGCCGCGCACCTCAGCGTTGAAGTCTTCCAGCATCTGCTGGCAGACACGGCCCGGCTGGAAGTGGTGCTCACCGATCTGACCGACAGGGGTGACCTCTGCGGCCGTACCGGTGATGAAGACTTCATTGGCCTTGGCAAGGTCCTCATCGGTCATGTGCCGTTCGACGACTTCGATGCCGCGTCGCCGGGCGAGGTCCATCACGGTCTGACGGGTCAGACCATTGAGGAAACAGTCGGCGGTGGGCGTGTGGAGCTTGCCGTCGATCGCAAGGAACATATTCGCCCCCGTCGCTTCGGCCAGAAATCCGCGATGATCGTACATCATTGCGTCATCGTAGCCTTCCTGCTCCGCCTTGTGCTTGGACAGGGTGCAGATCATGTAGAGACCGGCGGCCTTGGAATGAACTGGCGCCGATTCGGGCGACGGGCGCTTCCAGTCCGAGATCGCGAGGCGAATTCCGCGCATCTTGGCTTCCGGCGAGAAGTAGCTGGGCCAGTCCCAGGCCGCGATTGCGACATGGATCGTGTTATGCTGAGCCGAGACACCCATCATCTCGCTGCCACGCCAGGCAACCGGCCGGATGTATCCGTCGACAATGCCGTTGGCGGCCATCACGTCATAGCGTGCCTTTTCGAGAACTTCATAGGACCAAGGAATCTCGAACCCCAGGATCTCTGCGGACCGGAACAGCCGCTCGCCATGCTCACGTGCCTTGTAGATCGTGCCGCCATAACTGCGTTCACCTTCAAACACGCTGCTGGCGTAATGCAAGCCATGGGTCAGGACATGAACCTGAGCGTCGCGCCAGTCGATGAGCTTGCCATCGAACCAGATCTTGCCGTCACGGTCGTCAAAAGGGATCAGATCAGCCATGGTGGGTCTCCGTTGCGACGTCGGCATCGAGTCGCATGGTGAACACGGCGCCTTAGCGCGTTCAGGAACTCAAAACTGTTGCGTTGGGTAACAGTGGGAGGCATATATGTCAATATGGCTGACGTAAATCCCGGACCCAATCCACTCTTCCTTCGCGACGATGAACTGCGCGAGGGTATCGAGATGCTGTTTTTTGCCTATCGCGATTTTACCGCCAGGCCTGATGCGATTCTGGCCGAATACGGCTTCGGCCGCGCCCACCACCGGGTGATCTACTTTGTCGGTCGCCATCCCGGCATCACCGTCAAGGAATTGCTGGCGATCCTGAAAATTACCAAACAAAGCCTGGCGCGGGTCCTGCGCCAGCTCGTGAACAAGGGCTTCATCGACCAACGGCAGGGTGTGGAGGATCGCCGACACCGTCTGCTCTATCTCACCGAAACCGGCGCTGATCTCGAAGCGTGCCTGACGGAAGATCAGCGAGCTCGCATCGCCCGCACATACCGGGAAGCCGGTGCCGAGGCGGTCGCCGGTTACCGCCGCGTCCTGACCGGCATGGTGGATGATGAAGACCGGGAGCGTCTGGCCCGGCCGAGACCACGTACATGAACCCGGGCGATCCTCATATCCTGATCGTCGATGACGATCGGCGCCTTCGCCAGCTCCTCCAGAAGTACCTGATGGAAAACGGTTTTCTGGTCAGCACAGCCGAGGACGCCGCCGATGCCGAAGCCAAACTCCAGAGCCTTTCCTTCGATCTGATGATCGTCGATGTCATGATGCCTGGAGAGGATGGCATGAGCTTCACGCAACGCATCCGCGATCGCGCCGGCGTTCCGGTGATCATGTTGACCGCGCGTGGTGAAGGCGACGACCGTATTGCCGGACTTGAGAGCGGTGCGGACGACTACATGCCCAAACCGTTCGAACCGCGCGAGCTTGTCCTGCGCATCCGCAGTGTCCTTCGTCGCAACGCCACGGCAGGGCCACCCGCCGCGGTGGCCCAGTTCGGTCCCTTTCGCTTCGATGTCGAACGAATGGAACTGACGCGCGACGGCGAAGTAGTGCCTCTGACATCTCGCGAAGCAGCGCTGTTGCGGGTGTTTGCGCACAATCCCGGCACCACCGTTTCGCGCATGCGGCTGTCGCAGCAGAGCGGGTCTGGTGAACGGACCATCGACGTGCAGGTCACCCGATTGAGGCGCAAAATCGAGGACGAGGCGCGCGCACCCCGCTATCTCCAGACAGTCTGGGGTGAGGGTTATGTCTTGCGGACGGAGAACACACCATGAGTGACCCCTGCCAGGTTTGCGGCTGCACCGACGCCGGGCTTCTGGTCGAACAGCCGCCGCATCGCTGGGTCAAGTGCCCTGCATGCAGCTTCGCCTGGCTTTCCCCGATGCCGAGTTTCGATGAGGCCGTTGAGGTTCAGAGCCCCGAAGTCGGTCAGTCCTACATCGACGGCTATCTCAAGAAGCTCGACAGCAAGATGCGGCGGTCGCGCAAACGTGTGCGCAAGCTCAAGCGCCACATGCCGGGGCCGCGTCTGCTCGATGTCGGTTCGAACATCGGCTGCCTGGTTGCTGCCGGAGTCGAAGTGGGGCTGGACGCCACCGGTATCGAGATCAATCCGGTTCTGGCGGACGAGGCATCACGTCGCTACCCCGCCGGAACATTCCTGACCGGTGCCTTTGAAGAGGTCGGCCTTGAGCCCGAAAGCTTCCATGGGGTTTATTGCTCCGAAGTGATCGAACATGTCGTCGAAACAAACGCGTTCCTCGATCGTATCCGGCAGGTGATGGTTCCGGGTGCAGCCTTCTTCCTGACCACACCAGCCCTACGCGAGTATGAAGGCAAGGGGCCGACTTCGTCCTGGCGCGATTTTGGTGCACCGGATCACAAGCTCTACTTTTCGCCCGGCAACATCCGCACCATGCTCGAGCGGCACGGCTTTGACCGTATCCGTCTGCGTCTGACCTTCAACCGCGGCCTGAAACTGCTGGCGCGGCGCATCTGAGAACGACAGCCCGTGCGCTTCAAACAGTTCCTTCCACGCTCGATCTTCGGTCGGTCTCTGCTGATCGTGCTGACGCCCATGGTGGTGCTTCAGATCGTGCTGGCCATCGTGTTCTACGAACGTCACTGGGAAAATGTGACGCGCCACCTGACCAATGCCGTAGCAGGCGACATCGCGACGCTGATCTGGATGATGAATAGCTACGATGTCGAAGACCAGCGCAGCCTGGTGATCCGCCTGAGCCGTGTTCCACTGGGCCTCGACGCCCGCTTCCACGCCGAGACCTCTCTACCGGATCCGCTGCCGGAACCCGGCCACAGCCGTGTGGAGCGCCTGTTGAACCAGGCCATGGACCAGCGTGTGCGTCTGCCACACATCATCGACACGGAAGCCCCGGACGACCGCGCACTGATCAGTGTCCAGCTTCAGGACGGCGTGCTGGATGTCTATGTTCCGATGCGCAACATGCGCAGCCGGACCACAGCCATCTTTGTCTTCTGGATGATCGGAACGTCGTTTGTCCTGGCTCTGATCGCAGCCTATTTCGTGCGCCAGCAAATCCGCCCGATCCGCAGGCTGGCAAGGGCAGCCGACAGCTTCGGCAAAGGCGTTGTGGATGTTGAGTTCAAGGCCTCAGGAGCGCGTGAAGTCAGACAGGCGTCTCAGGCATTCCTGTCCATGCGCGAGCGCATTCAGCGCCAGCTCGAACAGCGTACCTTGATGCTGGCGGGCGTGAGCCACGATCTCAGGACACCGCTGACGCGGATGAAGCTGGAGCTGGCGTTACTGGGAGACAACGACGATGTCGCCAGCCTGAAATCCGACATCGAGGACATGGAACACATGATCGAGGTTTATCTCGCCTTCGCACGCGGCGAAGGCGAGGAACAGCCTCAGGATATGGATCTCGCGCTGATCCTGCGTGATGTGGCCGACAGTGCCCCAGCGGAGGTCGATCTGAGCCTCACCGGCGCCATCGTCTTCATGGGCCGGCCAAATGCCCTGAAGCGCTGTCTGACGAATCTCATGGACAACGCCTGCCGCTACGGCACCGCGGTCGCAATCGCAGCCGAATCCTCGGCCTCGGCGATTACCATCACCATCGACGACGACGGTCCAGGCATTCCCGAGGATCAACGAAATGAAGCATTCCAGCCATTCGTACGCCTCGATACGTCACGTGACCCCAATCGCGGAGGCGGCGGCCTGGGCCTCACCATCGCTCGCGACATCGTGCGAAGTCATGGCGGCGATATCACGCTGGGTGAGTCGCCCTCTGGCGGCTTGCGCAGCAGGATTATGCTGCCGGTCTAGTAGAGACGTCCACCGTTCGGCACCTTGTGACCCGGCGCCAATAGCACCACTTCACCGTCCTCATCGGGAAAACCCAGCGTGAGAACTTCCGACATCACGGGTCCGATCTGCCGTGGCGGGAAGTTCACGACGGCAGCGACCTGCCGGCCCGGCAAGGTCTCAAGATCGTAGTGCCTGGTGATCTGGGCTGATGTTTTGCGCGTTCCGATCTCGTCACCGAAGTCGATCCAGAGCTTGAATGCCGGCTTGCGTGCCTCCGGAAACTCTTCGGCACGGACGATGGTCCCGACGCGAATGTCGACCCTCAGAAACTCATCAAACGTCAGAGGTGACTGATCGTCGTTGCTCATGCCGCCTCGCCGGCATCTTCGGGACCGGACGCCCGCGAGGCACGCGCGAAACGGCACAACGAGTTCATCATCTGCTCGGCCTGATCCAGGCGCTTGTCGAGCGCAGCCATCGTTGCGGCCATGTCCTCGCTGTCGTCTTTCATCCAGGTCAGCATGACGTCGACATGGATCGCAGTCAGCCCCTTGGCCCTGAGACGTCCGGCCAACCCGGAGCTGTCGACCCCCGCAGCCTCGAGCATCCAGCGCATGGATCCGACTAGGCGACAGGCTCCGGCCAGAGCGGCGCCGGGCTCGCAGGTTGCCGCCATCACGATGGAGCCTACGGCCTGTTTGTGGGGGGATAACGCATCGAAGCGGCGCATCATCACATCGAACAGGCGGTCCCTGACCGATTCATCAGCCAGATCAGCGTTGTCCCCGGCCAGAACCTCCGCATCGATCCCGGCGACAAAGGCGTCGACGAGGGCCTCCTTCGAACCATAAGCATCGCGCAACTCAACCAGCGAGACGCCGGCCTGATCTGCAATGTCGCGCATGGTGACATCGCGCCACCCCACGGTCGCGGCCAGATCCAGGGCTGCCTCAAGCGCCTTTTTCGGTATGTCGGTCTTCTTGGCCATCAGGACTCTCTCGTTCGGTTGCGCCCCCTCGGAAATCGCCGGCCCGGTTCAACCCGCCAATTCGCGGGACCGTCGTGTCGCCGCTGCTATGGCCCGGTCGAACAGATCCTGCATGCCGTCCTCGGCCATCAGAACGTTGAGCGCTTCCAGGGTTGTTCCGCCGGGGCTCGTGACGTTCTGGCGAAGCTGAGACGGCGGTTCGTCGGCCTGGCGTGCGAGTTCGCCCGCGCCAGTGACTGTGGCATGCGCCAGACGTGCCGATACATCCAGCGGCAATCCGGCAGCAACGCCGGCGTTGGTCATGGATTCGATCAGCAGGAAGACATAGGCCGGGCCGCCACCGGACACCGCTGTCACCGCATCCATCATGGCCTCATCATCGAGCCAGACCGTCTCGCCCACAGCCGTCAGAAGGGATTCCGCAGCGGCCTTCTGCTCAGACGATACATGGCTGTTTGCCACCAACGCCGTGATCCCGCGTCCCACGGCAGCCGGCGTGTTCGGCATGGTGCGTACGACAGCGCTGGATGCGCAAAAGTGATCTTCGAAGTAGCCAATCGTCTTGCCTGCGGCAATCGAAAGCACAAGTGCACCGGATTCGACGAATCCCGCATAGTCGGGCACCGCATCATCCATCATCTGCGGCTTCACCGCGAAGATGACGGTGGAGGGCACGAATCCCCCGGGAATGTCGACAGCGCCTGACGCCACAGTGATTCCGTGGCAGCTGCGAAGCTCAGCGGCCAGGGTGTCGGAAGGTTCGACGGCCACGACGGCAGACGGTTCGATGCCCTGATCAAGCCAGCCAGCCAACATGGCACCGCCCATCTTGCCACACCCGACCAGGAGGATGGGGGTCGCGTCAGCCATCGCTCAGGCCTCGCCGATCGGATCGATGATCGCCGCCTGAACAGCTTCGGAGGCTGATTTGCCGCCCCGGATCACGTATTGGAACGCTGGGTAGAAGCGCTCACACTCCGAGATCGTGATGTCCAGGAGGTCGGCGAGCTGTTCGTCGTGCGGGAAGTCCTGACCGCCCAGCAGCAGAGCGTGCCTGTAGGTGGGCACGGACTCATCGGTAAAGACGTCGAAATGACCGACCCAGAGCCGTTCGTTCACATAGGCCAGAAGCGAATGGACAGCCGTGAGCTTCTTTTCGGGCACACGCATGTCGAAGGCGCACGACATCATCACCGACTGCAGTTCACCTTCCCAGCCGAACCAGATGCGGTACGCGCACCAGCGACCACCGATTTCGACGGTCAGCTCGTTGTCGTTGACGCGTTCATGATCCCAGCCGTTGTAGGCCAGAAAGCGCTGGATCGGATCCAACGGGTGTTGGTCCGGTGCGTCGTCGTGTTCCTGAAGGTCGGTCAAGGCTGGTTCACCAAATCGGGCGCACGGGGCAGCGATCATCCGGGTACGGACCCGGCTCATATCGCCTCACCCTGCCAAAGCCACCGGGCTGTGGCAAGGCATGCGCACGTCGTCTCCGTTAGCTCGAAGACTTCTTCGCTGCGGGCTTCTTGGGTATCGGCTTCTTCGCATACGCATTCTTGGCCGGGGCCTTCTTGACGCCAGCTTTCTTGGCCGGTGCAGCCTTGGCCGCCCTGGCTTTTGGAGCCTTAGCCTTGCCGGACAATTGCGCTTCAAGCTCGGCCACGCGGGCAGCCAGGCGCTCATTTTCCTGGCGGGCCAGAGCAGTCATGTCGCGCACGACCTCGAACTCCTCACGGCGGACAAAGTCCATGCGGGTGAAGAACCCTTCCATGTTCTGACGCATCCTCGCCTCGACCTCATCCTTCATACCGCCGGCAGCGCTCATCGCGCCGGACATCATCTTGACCATGTCGTCCAGAAACTTGTTGTCGGTCTGCATTGCAGATCTCCTTCACTTGCGTCGTGTGTGACGCCACAGACGCGATATGGCGACGATTTGTGGCAGGCGCAACAGTGGACGCCTGCCGGACTGCACCATATGGTCCCGCCATCACACCGGGCCTTCACGGATGTACGTCATCGCCTTCCCTTCGATCGATCCCACGCTGGTTGAAATCGGCCCCTTTGCCATTCGCTGGTACGCTCTGGCCTACATCGCAGGGATCCTGCTGGGCTGGCGATACGCCCTGAAGCTCTCCGACACCTCACCCGGCAGCATTTCGCGCAAGATGCTGGACGATTTCCTGCTGTGGGCGACCCTGGGCATCGTTCTGGGCGGTCGTCTGGGCTACGTCGTTTTCTACCAGGCCGACTACTTCCTCGCTCATCCCGCTGAAGCCCTCTATGTCTGGCAGGGCGGCATGTCGTTCCATGGCGGTATGCTGGGCGTGGCGCTGATAGTCGTCCTCTTTGCCAGGCAACGCAAAGTGCCGATGCTGGCCCTGGGTGACATCATCGCCTGCGTGGCCCCGATCGGGCTCTTGTTTGGCAGGCTGGCCAACTTCATCAATGGCGAGCTTTTCGGCAGGCCCAGCGACGTCCCTTGGGCCATGCTGTTCCCGCGCGATCCCGAAACGCCGCGCCACCCCAGCCAGCTCTATGAGGCGGGTCTGGAAGGTCTTTTGTTGTTTGTCATTCTTTGGTTTATCTGGTCGCGGACGCCCCTGAAACAGCGCCCCGGAGCTATCTCCGGCCTCTTTCTGATCGGCTATGGCGTGACCCGAAGTATCGCAGAGTTCTTCCGCGAACCCGATGCGCATCTCGGTTTCATCATGCAGGGCATCACCATGGGCCAGCTTCTTTCTGTTCCGATGACCCTGGCAGGCATCGCCCTTTTGGTCTGGGCTAAACCGATGCTTGAGCCCAAGCCCCCGGCCAAAGCCTGGCCCAAGAAAAACAAGAAGGCGTGAACACGCTTGCGGTGAAGCTGGCCGAACGCATCGCGCAGAATGGCCCCCTGACGATCGAAGACTATATGACCGCCTGCCTGCTGGACCCAGAGCACGGCTACTACACAACACGCGACCCGTTTGGTGCTCCGGGCGATTTCATTACCGCCCCTGAAATCAGCCAGATGTTCGGCGAGCTGATCGGCCTGTGGGCCCTGATGCTCTGGATGCAGGCCGGCGAACCCAGCCCGGCAAAGCTGGTTGAGCTGGGCCCCGGGCGGGGCACCCTGATGGCCGATGCCTTGCGCGCCATCGAAAGCGCAACAAAGGCCCATGCCCCCTTCGACGTGCATCTCGTCGAAGCGAGTCCGACACTGCGGAAGCGCCAGAACGCGACCCTCGGGGACCGCGCGGTGCATTGGCATGACAGGCTTGAAGATGTACCCGGTGACACCCCCAGGATCGTCATCGCCAACGAGTTCTTCGATGCCCTGCCGATCCGTCAACTCGTCGCCACGCCACAGGGCTGGCGGGAGAGGATGGTTGACGTTGTCGATGACAGGCTGCAGGCCCGCCTGTCGGACGAACCTGCCACCGCCTCGCTAACGGAAGATCTGCCAGACGGGAAGACCGGTCAAGTCGCCGAGGCTGCACCCAGCCGCAACGTCCAAGTAGCCCGCATTGCCGAGGACATCGTTCGCCATGGTGGTGCAGCCTTGCTGATCGACTTCACCGATGATGCCCTGCCGCTCGTCGACACCTTTCAGGCCGTCAGGAGTCACAGCTTCGCCGACCGGTTCGACAATCCCGGTGAGGCCGACCTCGCATCTGCGGTCGATTTTTCGGCTTTTGCCCAGCACACCAGGTCTGCCGGCGCGGTTACCCATGGCCCCGTGTGCCAGGGCTTGTTTCTCCAACGCCTGGGCATCATCCAGCGCGCTTGGTCACTCAAGGCGAAGGCGACGCCGGAGCAAGCGACCGAGTTGGACACAGCCGTCGACAGGCTTGTCAGCACGGATGGGATGGGGAGGGATTTTCGTGTCATGGCGCTCACCGCGCCCGGCTGGCCGAGACCCGAGGGGTTTGGAGGCACACAAGCATGATCGAAGCGTCCGAGCTCTCAGGCCTGTCCGGTATCCGCCACGGCTTCTTCACGCGCCAGAAGGGGGTGAGCGGCGGCATCTACGCATCGCTCAATGTCGGCCTGGGCTCTGATGACAGGTCAGATGATGTTTTGGAGAACCGCCGACGTGTGGCCCAGACATTTGGCCTCGGCAGTGAGCGATTGTCGACGCTCCACCAGATTCACAGCGCTGATGTCATCGAGGTGAAACAGCCTGAAGATGCCCGTGGTAGGAAAGCTGATGCGATGGTCACTGATCAACCCGATATCCTGCTGGGTGTCCTCACCGCCGACTGTGCACCGGTCCTGTTTGCCGACGCCGACGGCGGTGTGATCGGCGCAGCCCACGCCGGCTGGGGCGGCGCCTTCAGGGGTGTCACCGATGCCACGATCGAGGCTATGGAGGGCCTGGGCGCACAGCGCAAAAGCATCGTGGCCGTGATCGGCCCCTGCATCGCACAGGCGTCTTACGAGGTCGGTCCGGAGTTTCTGGCTCGCTTCACAGACAAGAACACGGCTAACGGTTGCTACTTCATACCTTCGGACCGACCCGATCATCATCGCTTCGACCTGGCGGGCTACTTGCTCGACCGCCTTCGCGAGGAGGGTGTCAGCGCCTGCACATGGACCGGCCATGACACCTGTGCCGACGACGCACGTTTCTTCAGCTATCGCCGCAGCGTGCACCGCAAGGAAGGCGACTACGGCCGCCAGATCTCCGCGATTATGCTGGCTGAGGGCGACTGCTGAAGGCCCAGCGGAGCACACAGTAGCCAGCCACGCCGGAGAACACCGATCCGGTCAGAACACCGACCTTCAAAAGGGACAGCTGAGCGGGTTCGCTGAAGGCGAGACCACCGATGAACAAGCTCATCGTGAATCCAACGCCGGTGAGCAGACTCACGCCATAGATCATCCGCATGTCGAGATCGTCCGGTAGACGAAAGATTCCGGCTTTGACGGCCAGCCAGACCAGGCCGAAGACGCCGAGCTGCTTGCCAACGAAGAGGCCCAGGGTAATACCGAGCGGAATCCCTGATGTCATGGAATCGATTCCGAAGTCTCCCAGATGCACACCCGCATTCGCGAAACCGAAGATTGGCAGCACGAGAAACGCCACCCAGGGATGGAGCTTGTGCTCAAGTTCACGCAGGGGTGATGGCTCTTCTTCCTTGCGACCGTGCATCGGAATGAAGAACGCCAGAACCACCCCGGCCAGCGTGGCATGCACGCCGGACTTCAGAACACACACCCAAAGCACGATCCCGATCAGAATGTAGGGTGCGATCCGGGTCACGTTGAGCATGTTCAGGACAGCAAGGCCCGCAATGGCAGCCGCCGCGAAGGCCAGAGACCAGACAGAAAGATTCGCCGTGTAGAACAAGGCAATGATCAGAATCGCGCCGAGATCGTCGATAATGGCAAGCGCTGAAAGAAAAACCTTCAGGGCAAGCGGAACCCGGGGACCCAGCAACGCCAGGATACCCAGCGCAAACGCGATGTCGGTTGCCGTAGGAACCGCCCAGGCCCGAAGCGCCTCCGGGTCCGGACTGTTGATGGCGACATAAATCAGGGCCGGCGCTGTCATGCCGCCTATGGCGGCAATGACCGGCAGAAGCGCCTGATCGCGGGTCGAAAGCTCACCCACACGCAGTTCACGTTTCAGTTCCAACCCGATGAGGAAAAAAACACGGCCATGAGACCGTCGTTGATCCAAAGGATCAGTGGTTTGGCAAGCTCAAACGTGCCAATTGACAGGCTCACCGGGGTGTTGAGCAAGAGGTCGTATGTCGGAGCGAGGGGTGAGTTGTCCGCGATGATTGCGATCAGTGCCGCTGCCATCAGAATGATGCCGGCAGCACTTTCCAGACGCAAAAACTCGCGCAACATGCGCCTTGCCCCTTCAAATCAGTTACAACACACGCCAGTTAGATAGGATTGTTGCGGGCGGTCGCTACAGTTTATGCCTTTATTCCTGACGATTTCGGGTCTGGTTCTGCTTTTTATCAGCGGTGAAGCCCTGGTTCGCGGAAGTGTGGCTCTGGCACGGCGCTTGGGCGTCTCCGAGATTGCGGTCGGAGTCGTGCTAGTTGGCTTCGGCACGTCAGCGCCCGAATTGCTCGTGAGCGCCGAATCGGCGCTGCTGGGCCACACCGATCTTGCCCTGGGCAATGTCATCGGCAGCAACATTGCCAACATTCTCCTGATTGTAGGATCAGCGGCGCTGGTGACGCCGATCATTCTGAAGGTCGGGGCAGGACAGAAGGAGGCCTTCATTGTCCTGATCGCCACGGCCATGGTGGTGCTCATGGCCTCGTTCGGCGAGCTTCGCTTCTGGCACGGCCTTGTCATGGTCCTGGCTCTGTTGGGCTATCTCGCGCTGACCTGGTGTTGTGGTGGCGAAAACACTCTTGACGACGACGGTGTGGAAGAGGAGTCGGTCTGCAGTACACCCCGCGCCCTCATTTTTGCTGTTGTCGGCCTGGCGGGTCTGGTGCTGGGTGCGGACCTTCTTGTGCGCGGTGCGGTCGACATTGCCCGCGAGTTCGGGGTGTCCGAAGCTGTGATCGGCGTGACAATTGTCGCGGTGGGTTCCTCCCTGCCGGAACTGGCAGCCTCGGCCGTAGCCGCGTTCCGCGGGCGGCCATCGGTCGCGATCGGCAATGTTCTGGGCAGCAACCTCTTCAATCTCCTCGGGGCCCTGGGTATCGCGGCCATGATCACGCCTGTACGGACCACCGGCATGGACGTGACCTTCCCCATGAGCGCCATGTTGGCGCTGACCGGCTGCTTTATCGCCCTGGTCGTGGCGCGCCGGATTGGCCGCACGATCGGTGCCGTCTTCCTGCTGACCTATGTCGGCTTCATCTGGATACAGTTCTCCATGGGCTGATCGCCAAAGGACTGACCGTCTGATCGGCGTTCAGGGCTGGAGCCCGGCCTCTCCCTTTGCCATGATACCCCCTGGGACAGAGGGGATCAGTGATGGTGCTTCATTTCGCACGGCAGGAGTACGACACGCGCATCCAACGCGCGCTTGCGTCCATGGACGAGAGCGGGTTGGACGGCCTGCTGATGTTCCGCCAGGAGAGCATGTATTACCTCACCGGTTACGACACGATGGGCTTCGTCATGTTCCAGGCGATGGTCCTGACCGGCGACGGCAGGATGGCTCTACTTACGCGCTCACCGGATCTGCGGCAGGCCCGATACACCTCGACGCTGGAAGACATACGTATCTGGGTCGACACCGACACGGCCGACCCCTATCGCGAACTGAGGGATCTGGCCGACGAGATGGGCCTTGCAGGCAAACGGGTCGGCATCGAACTCGATGCCTGCGGTCTCAACGCCTCACATTGGGAGCGCCTGAAGCCACAACTCGATGATTTTTGCAGGCTTGAAGACGCCTCGGATCTCGTCAGTCGACTGCGCCTTGTGAAGAGTCCCGCAGAACTCGCATTCATGAAGAACTCCGCCGAGCTGGGCGATGCGGCTCACAAGGCCGGCCGCGACACGACCGCACCTGGTGTGTTTGTCGGTGACGTGCTTGCGGCCATGCAAGGTGCGGTCTTTTCCGGCGATGGCGACTATCCGGCATCACACTGGGTTGCGGGATCCGGTCCCTCGGCCCTGCTGGTGCGCTATCACACCGGCCGTCATCACCTCGAAACCAGGGACCAGTTGATGCTGGAGTACGCTTCGTCCTACCGCCACTACCACACGGCCCAGATGTTCACGATCCTGACCGGCGATCCCGATGCCGAGCATCTCGCAATGTATGACGCCTGCAGGGAAGCCCTGGCTGCCTGTGAGGAGACGATTCGCCCCGGTGCGACAATGGGCGACGTGTTCGATTCCCATGCCCGCGTCATGGAAGATCACGGGTTTACTGACCACCGACTCAATGCCTGCGGCTACTCGATGGGTTCGACCTTCCCGCCGAACTGGATGGACTGGCCCATGTTCTTCCACGGCAATCCGGTCGAAATCGGCGCGAACATGACCTTCTTCCTGCACATGATCCTGGCCAACAGTGACAACGACCATGGCATGGCCCTGGGCCGCAGCGTCGCCGTGACTCAGACCGGCTGCGAGCCGCTGCACCGTGCCCCACTCAACCTCGTGGTGCGCTGACGGTGCCCTATCTCATCATCTTCGTCATGATGATGATCCTGGGGCTGATGGCGAGCTGTATCATGATCTGAGGATGGTGCTATCGAACCCCGGAACCCTCTGCTAGAGAGGATTGTCCAATGCTGTTCGATTCACATGACAGAACGCGTTCTTACTTCTGACGAGAGATTCCGTAGTCTCGCCGCCACGATCGTGGCCATGGGCGTAACTGCGGCGATCTACAGCCTCACGCTGCCCCTGTTTGCGACCCGCCTGGACGCCATGGGTCACTCCGAGCTCGTCATCGGGATCAACACCGCAGCCCAGTCGGTTGCTCTCCTGGCTATTGCTCCCCTGACGCCCAGACTGCTGCGGCGATTCGGAGCTGCCCAGCCCATGGTCGTCGGCTTCGTCGCCACAATCGTCTTTATGTTGCTCTGCCCACTCTTTGAGAACGCCTGGTTCTGGCTGATCATGCGGCTGCTTATCGGGATGTCTCTCGGCGTTTTGTGGATCTCGGGCGAGGCCTGGGTCAACCAGGTGAGCGACGACACCTCGCGCGGCCGCAATCTTGCGATCTACGGCATGGCGGGTGCGGTCGGTACAATGGCCGGGTTCGGGCTGATTTTTGTCATCGGCCATGCCGGCTGGACACCCTTTCTGGTGATGGCTGGCCTGTCGGTTATCTGCCTCATGGTCATCTCCCCCGCCGTGAACGTGTCGCTGCCGTTCCAGGGCGAAACATCGCACAGCCTGTTCCGAATCTTCCTCGTCGCGCCGACGCCGATGGTGGTTAATCTCCTGGTCGCTATCACCTTCGGTTCACTGTCAACCTTCGTGGCGATCTACGTCCACGACCTCGGCCTCACCCCGGATGACGCCTATCTGCTCCTCGTTCTGCTGAGCGTGGGCGGGATTCTGCAGTATCCCGTGGGCTGGCTGGCCGACAGAGTCAACCATCGGGCTCTGGCAGGTATCGTGCTCATTTTCATGGTTATCATGTTCGCAGTGATGAATCCGGCCATCTCCGATCCTCTATGGCGTTGGCCGTATGCCGCGATCCTGGGGACTGGGATGATGAGCCTCTACACGCTGGGACTCATTATGCTTGGAGCACGCTTTCGTGGCGCTGATCTTGGCGCGGCCACCACGGTGTTTCAGATCACCTTCAATGCCGGCCTTGTCGCGGGCCCCTTTGTTGTCGGTTTTGCCATGGAAAAAACAGGAGCCGGCGGTCTGCCCTGGACTCTCGCTGTCTGCTACGTCGTGGCGATCCTGTTCGCCCTGATACGAGGACGCAGCCGAGCGACATGAACCTGAGCCTTCGAGTCCGTTCTCTCGCGGCGGTCACCGCATCCATGGCGATTTCGGCCATGGTGTTCGGTTTCACCTTCCCGATGTTCTCGACCCGGCTGCATGAGATGGGCTTGTCCGACGCCATGATCGGCTACAGCACATCGGCCCAGTCCGGCGGCGTATTCCTGGTCGCCTGGTTCGCGCCCTTGCTTGTCACCCGTTTTGGGGCGGTCAACGTGATGCTGGCGATGACGGTAACCAAGGTTACAGCCGTGCTGCTGTGCATCGTGTTTCCGGGATACTGGCCATGGCTGGCCTTGCGTCTGGTAATCGGCGCGGCGGGCAGCGTTCTCTGGATCGCCGGCGAAACCTGGATCAACGAGATCGCCGAGGAAAAGAGTCGCGGCCGGGAGCTGGCGATCTACAGCGCAGCCCTGGGTTTGGGCACCATGATTGGCATCAAGATCGTTGACGTCGTCGGTATCCACGGCGCCTTGCCGTTTCTGGTTCTGGCCGGTGTTGTCGCTGCCGCCGCGCTCCCGCTGTTGTTCGTTTTGCGCGATGGCCCGAAGCTCGATCTCGCAGGCCACAGCCTTGGGCTGGCGGGCTTTGTCGCCAGTTTCCGGATGGCCCCCTTGGCGATTTTCCTGAACGCGGCTTTCGCGATCATCTTCGTCAGCGTTCAGACCTTCATCCCGATCTACGGCCTGGAGCTCGGGCTGGAGCTGGAGCGAACACTCGACCTCCTGATCGTCTTCAACCTGGGCGGCATCGTGCTGCCCTATCTTGCCGGTTGGCTGGCGGACAAGATCGATCGCGCTCTTCTCGGCTCTCTGATGGTCCTGCTTTGTCTGATGTTGTTCGTCGTGATGGGCCAGGCTCTGGTCGTTCCGACGGTCGACTTCATCTACATCTTTCTGCTGGGTGGCATCGCCGCATCGATCTACGCCATTGCCTTGGCGCTGTTGGGTGAAGGATTCCGGGGTGCGGCTCTGGCCTCAGCCACGGCAAGCTTCACGCTGATGTGGAACCTGGGCGGCTTCTTCGGCCCCTCGATTGTGGGCGAGGCGATGGATACTGCAGGGCCGGAGGGCCTGCCGGCGGCCCTGGCAATTCTCTCCGCCTTGATTTTGCCGTTTGCCCTCATCGGGTGGCTGAGGCGGCGCCGTAGGGCGTGGGCGGCCAGTTGATCCCCACAACCCACCGGCCGGTCGTTTACAGTCCCGAACCCCTTTGTTAAGAGTCCGGCGCTCCCAGCTGGGTTCGGGAGCGCTGCGGGGCATCACATGAAGCTGGTATCAGGCAACAGCAATCGGCCGCTTGCGGAAGCCATGGCGGCTGTTCTCGGCATTGAACTGGCAAATGCCAGTGTGCGCCGGTTCAGTGACATGGAGGTCTTTGTCGAGATCCACGAAAATGTCCGTGGTGAGGACGTCTTCGTGACCCAGTCGACCTCCTATCCGGCCAACGACCACCTCATGGAACTGCTGATCACGATTGATGCACTACGTCGCGCCTCCGCACGCCGCGTTACCGCCGTGATCCCCTACTACGGCTATGCGCGGCAGGATCGCAAGGTGGGGTCGCGGACCCCGATTTCGGCCAAACTTGTCGCAAACCTGATCACCGAAGCCGGTGCGAACCGGGTCTTGACCATGGATCTCCATGCCGGCCAGATTCAGGGTTTCTTTGATATTCCCGTCGACAACCTCTATGCAGCGCCGCTGATCGTCGACGACATTCGGGAAAACCTGAACGGCGACGGTTTGACCATCGTTTCACCTGATGTGGGCGGCGTTTTCCGGGCCAGACAGATCGCGAAGCGACTTGACGCGGACCTTGCGATTGTGGATAAGCGCCGCGAACGCGCCGGCGTCTCGGAAGTCATGAACATCATTGGCGATGTCGAGGGTCGGCGCTGTATTTTGGTCGACGATATTGTCGATTCCGGCGGCACGCTCTGCAATGCGGCCAAGGCTCTGAAGGATGGGGGCGCGACACGTGTCGACGCTCATATCGTCCACGGCGTCTTGTCCGGTGGAGCGGTGGGCCGGATCGAGGCTTCGGTGATGGACAGTCTGACCATTACCGATTCGATCCAGCCGACGGAAGCCGTACGGGTCGCGGATAAGATTCGCGTGTTGTCGGTCGCGTCCCTCATAGCGGATGCGGTCCGTCGCATCAGTGAAGAGAGCTCTGTTTCGAGCCTTTTTGACTGAAGCCCGCGAAAACCTGCAAGGAGTAGAAGGCGATGGCTGACCAGGCCACCATTTCGGCTGAACTGCGCGAGACGTCAGGAACGGGTGCTGCCCGTGCGTCGCGGCGCGGCGGCATGATCCCCGGCATTGTTTACGGTGCCGATCAGGACAACATCATGATCGAGATCCCGCGGGATGTGCTCGTTCGCGAAGCCCATCAGACAAGCTTCTTCGCGCAGCTCTACAAGCTGAAGGTCGGAGACAAGTCCCTCGATGTACTCGCCCGTGACCTGCAGCTCCATCCGGTTAACGACAGCATCATGCATGTCGATTTCCTGGCGGTGAAGGCCAACGCCACGATCGCGGTGAACGTGCCTGTGACCTTCCTCAATGAAGAGGATTGCAAAGGTCTGTCGCGCGGCGGCGTGCTGAACATCGTTCGGCACGAGGTCGAGTGCATGTGCCCAGCCAACGCCATTCCCGAGGCGCTCGAGATTGACCTTGCCGGCCTCGACATCGGCGACAGCGTGCACATAAACTCTGTTGCACTGCCCGATGGTGTGACACCGACCATCGATGACCGCGACTTCACCATTGCCACCATCGCGGCCCCGACTGTTCAGGAAGAAGTCGAGCCAGGCGAAGAAGGTGAGGATGTCGAGAGCGAGGGCGTCGAGGGTACCGACGAAGATGCCGGCGGCGACGAGAGTGGCGACGAGGGCGACGAGTCCTGACGCCTCGCCGGTCTCGGATCGGCCTGATCGATGTTTCTTCTCGCAGGTTTGGGCAATCCGGGCGCTGAACACGCTCGGCAGCGCCACAACATCGGCTTCATGGCGGTCGAGCGCATTGCCGAAGTGTACAACTTCGGCGCCTGGCGACGTCGGTTTCAGGGCGAAGCTGCCGAGGGCGTTCTGGGCGGCCGCAAGACACTGCTTCTGAAACCCCTGACCTACATGAACCGGTCGGGCCAATCGCTCGGCGAAGCTGCGCGCTTCTACAAACTAACCGGCGATGATGTGACCGTGCTCTACGACGAGATCGATCTGGTACCCGGCAAGGTGCGCACCAAGTTCGGTGGCGGTCATGCGGGCCACAACGGCATCCGCAGCACCCATGACCACCTCGGGCCGGATTACCATCGCGTCCGTATCGGTGTGGGCCACCCCGGCAGCAAGGAGCGGGTGATCAGCCATGTTCTGGGCAACTTCGGCCCCAGCGATCAGGGTTGGCTTTCCGACCTGCTGGATGCCATTGCCGATGCTGCACCTTTTCTGGCCGAAGGTGCGGACGACAAGTTCCAGACCCGGATCGCGTTCCTGTTGCGCCCGCCCGAGGACAAGACCAGAAAGACCGAAGGAGAAACCTGATGGGCATTCGATGCGGCATCGTGGGCCTGCCCAATGTCGGCAAGTCGACCCTTTTCAACGCGCTCACGGCAACCGGAGCTGCGCAGGTTGGCAATTTCCCATTCTGCACGGTCGACCCTAACATCGGCCGTGTCAGCGTGCCTGATGAGCGGCTGGAGACCATTGCCGGTATCGTCACACCACAGAAAGTGGTGTGGAACAGCATTGAGTTTGTCGACATCGCCGGTCTGGTCCGTGGCGCCAGCCAGGGCGAAGGCCTGGGCAATCAGTTCCTCGCCAATATTCGGGAGGTCGATGCTGTCATCCATCTCGTGCGTTGTTTCGAGAGCGGTAACATTAGCCACGTCGAAGGCTCCGTCGACCCCTTGCGCGACATCGACACGATCGACACAGAGCTGATGCTGTCGGACCTCGAAAGCCTTGAGAAACGCGCAGACGCTTCCGCCAAACGCGCCACCGGCGGCGATCGTGACGCCAAGGCCGACCTGCCGATCATACAACGGGCGATGGAAGCGCTTCGCGAGGGCCAGCCGGTGCGCAGCATTGAGGTTTCGGCCGACGAGGCCAAACGCTTTGCCATGCTCCAGCTTCTGACATCCAAGCCGGTGCTCTACGTCTGCAACGTTGATGAAGGCGAAGCCGCCGACGGCAACGCGCTCACGGCGAAGGTGGCCGAGCGGGCGGCACAAGAAGGTGCCCAGGCGGTTGTGATCTCCGCGCGCATCGAATCGGAGCTTGCCGAAATTGAAGAGGCCGAGGACAAGGCCGTCTTCCTGGAAGATCTCGGTCTTTCGGAGCCCGGTCTGAACCGGGTGATCCGCGCGGCCTACCGGTTGCTGGGGCTCATCACCTTCTTCACCGCCGGTCCTAAAGAAGCCCGGGCATGGACCGTGAGGGATGGTTCGACGGCACCGCAGGCCGCCGGCGAGATCCACACCGATTTCGAGCGCGGATTCATCTGTGCCGAGACCATCGGATTCGACGACTACGTCAGCCATAGCGGTGAACAGGGTGCCAAGCAGGCCGGACGCATGCGCCAGGAAGGCCGCGACTATCGCGTCAAAGACGGCGACGTCCTGCTGTTCCGCTTCAACGTCTAGACACGAGGGTTCAGGGATCGGGTCCGTTCCAGTAGCGTGGCGCGGTCAGACGCGTGATCAGGATGTAGCAGACGATCGACGCCGGTGTTTCGATCGTCTCCACCGTGACCCAGGCGTCGGTCGACAGCGTCCGCCACGCCATCTCGTTGATCACAGCCGTGACGAGCGCCAGGTCAGGACAAGCCAGCCTTCCCTAGTGAGAAAGACCTGATAACCCAGCGCTCGTTCGAGCAGCGAACGCTCCAAAAAGAGTCCGAAAACGAGCGCTGCTGCGAACAACAGGCCTCCGATCGTCGACTTGATCTTGATGAAGAGCTCGACATGGAAGACCAGTGTTGCGCCGCCCAGGATCAGAACCAGCGCCAGGGTGACAAGGGGCAGAACGGGCACCGAGTGCCGCGAGACAAAACCCAGAACAGTCGTCAGAACGGTGGCCGCCATCACAACCGCGGTCGCGGTCATCAGATCGCTGACATGGTTCGCCACGAAGAACACCGCCGCCGGGCCCAGTTCCAGCAGCATGTGTCGATTGAGGTAGCGTTCGCGAAAGCTCACGGCCCGACCGGTTGACGCTCCCGACCCCCGCGCGCCATCAGGACAGGGGCACAACGTCACCGGACAGGATTTATGCTGACCATCGTGTTCACGGCGACTCTCTAATCGCTTCCTCGACGAGTCCGGCTGCCTCCGGCTCTTCCTGTCCCCTTGGAGATCACAGGGTCTCCGACATGACGCCCTTATGGCGTCAGGCGAAGGAGTTTGTTCCATGAACAGAAGTACCATTGCCGAGCTGATCGCGCGGGAAAACGCACGATTCAGTCAATCCCGTCCCCGTTCGGCCAAGCTGGTCGAGGAAGCTACAGAGGTCATGCCCTCTGGCGTGCCGATGGCCTGGATGCGGAGGCTGACCCACCACGCGACCATCTACGTCGATAAGGGCAGTGGCGCCCACTTCACTGACATCGACGGCCACAGTTATGTCGACTTCAACCAGGGCGACATGTCGAGCACAGCCGGCTATGGCACGCCCGCCGTGGTCGAGGCTGTCACCCGACGCATGAGCCAGGGCGGCCAGTTTGTCCTGCCCAGTGAAGATGCCATTTGGGTGTCCCGCGAACTGGGCGTCAATGTTCTGCCGCTCCTGGCCGGCGCGAGCGTCGTGGGTCTCGCGGTGGGTTTCGGCGCCCAGACCCTGGTCAAGGACATCGTCTCGGGCGTGTTCTTCCTGATCGACGGCGCCTTCCGCAAGGGTGAGTACATCGACATCGGCAGCATCAACGGCACTCTGGAGAAGATTTCTGTGCGATCCATGCAGTTGCGCCATCACCGGGGCCCGTTGAACACCGTGCCTTTCGGCGACATCGGTCACGTCACCAACTTGTCCCGTGACTGGGCGATTATGATGCTGCCCCTGCGGCTGACCTATGACACCGATGCCGAAAAGGCCCGCAAGTTGAACAAGAAGCTCGGGCAGAAGCTTTTGGAAGATCCAGAGCTTGTACCGCAGTTCCTGCAGCGTCTGAAGTCCCAGGGCGTGGTCCAGATGGAAGATTCAGCTCAGATCATGTCGATCAAGTTCATGACCCGACCCGATGATCAGTGGATGTTGCGACGCGTCGTCTTTGCCAAGATCCGCGAGCTGTTCGCGGAGAACGGAATCAAGTTCGCCAACCGAGAGGTCACGGTCAGGATCGGAGAAGAGAATCTTGATCGCCCGCTCACGAGCGAGGAACGCAATGCCATTGCAGGTTCAGCGGCCAGGCACGTCGCCGATGAGGCCGACGCGCAGAACAACCAGACCTCACGATCGAGAGGTTCAGGGCGCCTGTTCGAACACCATCGCGATGCCACAGGCGTCTTCGGCAGCGACCATCACCGCCCGCGCATCACGGACAACCGGGACGGAGGCGCCGCGGAGATAGGCCGTTGTCGCCTCTAGGTCCGCGACGGACAGAGTCACCACGGCCGGACACGCACCATCATCGGTTTCCGGGACAAGTTCGGGATAAAGCGCCAGAAGGTCGTCGTGCCGTGCAAGCATGACCGTTTCATGGCCCAGATGGAGCGTGACAATTTCATCAGTCACCGCGACCGCTGACGGACCCACAAGCCGCTCATGATGGCTCACCATGGCCAAGGGATCGCTCACCGGCACGGTCACGGAGAGAATCGCTGTGACGCCATTGGCGTGATCCATCCAGCCGGGCCGACGCACGAGGTCAGGTGTGCGATGCCGACACAGGAACATCGGGGTGGCCGGAGTCGCGTCCGGCGGAAGATGAAGGATGTCGAACCGGGGCTCGGTGGTGCCTTCGTCGCCCTCCAGCAGGCGCGAGAGATCCTTGGTGCTGTCAGCAGCAATGCCTGCCTCGACCAGAGTGTCGCGCGCGGCATAAGCGTCTGCCGTGGCAAAGGCGATGGCCGACAACCCCGGACCCTGCTTCCGCGAGCCCCGTCGGGACGCGTTGGCAGCAAACTCAGCGGCATCAACGACACCGATCAGTT
This sequence comes from Rhodospirillaceae bacterium, assembly GCA_002722885.1. Lineage (GTDB taxonomy): Bacteria > Pseudomonadota > Alphaproteobacteria > SP197 > SP197 > SP197. The sequence goes on along the minus strand of PBNE01000006.1, from coordinate 189,115 downwards.
CCAGATAACCCTGATTGAACATGGTGCAGTAGTTGCCGGTTCCCCACTGGGGATGACGCCCACGTGGCGTCATGGTGAAACCGAGACGCTCCCAGACCGTACGGTCAGCTTCCAGATCGGAACTGTCGATCAGGAGATGGTCGATGCCTGCGATGGCGTCAGCCATGTCAGGTCCCCTCGAACTGGACCAATGCGTGAAACGGCACACCAAGCTTGTCGAGAACCGTAGCGCCATTGAGATCCGGTAGCTCGATGACGAAGGAACAGCCCACAACCTCAGCGCCGGTCCGACGGAGCAACTCGATCCCAGCAGCTGTGGTACCCCCGGTCGCGATCAGATCGTCGACAAGCAGGATGCGTGCGCGCGGGGCAATCGCATCTTCGTGGATCTCGACGCGGTCGGTTCCGTACTCAAGCTCATAGTCGGCACCGATGGTCCTCCAGGGCAGTTTGCCCTTCTTGCGGATCGGAATGAACGAGACGGATAGCTGATGTGCAACGGCGCCACCCAGAATGAAGCCACGGGCCTCGATTCCCGCCACCGCATCGATCTTGTATCCGGCATAGGGCTGAACCAGCTCATCAACCGTGCGGCGGAACCCCCGTGCGTCACCGAACAGGGTCGTGATGTCTCGGAACATGATCCCTTCGTGGGGATAGTCCGGAATGGTGCGAATCAGGCTTTTGAGGTCCATCACTCTATCCAAGCACCCGACCTGCAACGGCATCGAGCTTGTTCAACAGCGCCGGATCGCGATGGTCCGTCTGGGTGATCAAGGCATAGTCGAGAGAGCGGTCACAGCCCCTATCGCAGGGATGGTCGCGTCCACCGACGCGCGGAGCCAGCGCCCTGACCAGCTTGCGGGCGTTGTCGGCATTGACGTGCAGAACCGCGACAATCTGCTCGACGGTGACCGCGCCGTGGTCTTCGTGCCAGCAGTCGTAGTCGGTCACCATGGCGACCGTGAGGTAACAGATCTCCGCCTCGCGAGCGAGGCGTACCTCGGGCATTGCCGTCATTCCGATCACGTCCATCCCCCAGGAGCGGTAGAGATTTGATTCGGCCAGGGTCGAGAACTGCGGTCCTTCGATACAGAGGTAGGTTCCGCCATGCACCATCGCGATCTCGGCGTCCTTGCCCGCCTCAGCCACGCGATCGGCGAGACGGTCACAGGCCGGATGGCCTAACGACACATGGGCCACACAGCCCTCGCCGAAGAAGCTGCGTTCCCGGCTGTTGGTCCGGTCGACATACTGATCGCAGATCACAAAGGTGCCGGGCGAAAGGTCTTCCCGAAAAGAACCCACGGCCGCGACCGAAATCAGATCAGTCACCCCCATGCGTTTCATCGCATCGATGTTGGCGCGCGCGTTAATGCCCGTGGGCGAGATCAGGTGGCCGCGTCCGTGACGCGGCAGGAACACAATCCGCTGGCCGTCGAGTGAGCCTTCGAGAAACTGGTCCGATGGCGCACCCCAGGGCGTTTCCACCGTGACCCAGCGCGCATCGGCCAGGCCGTCTATATCATAGACACCGCTGCCCCCAAGGACACCCAGAACCGTTTCAGTCATCGCGGTGCCCCCGCCAGAAGGAAAGCGAGGTCAGTGCTCGACGTTCGCCCAGATCTTGCGCTTGCAGACGTAGAAGAGGCCGGTCAGAACCAGAAGGAACAGCAGAACCTTCAGGCCCATCGCCTTGCGGTCTTCCATGCGCGGCTCGGCCGCCCAGGTCAGGAAGGCCGCGATGTCTTCTGCCATCTCGGCAACCGGGACGTCGTTGCCTTCGTCATCAATCAGCAGTCCCGGATAGAGCGGCGGCGCCATGGCAATCAGACCGCCCGAAAAATACTGGTTGTGATAGAGACCGCCGTCGCTGGTCTCGCCAGTATTGTACTCCTCATCTTCGAGCAGCGATGCGAGATAGTTCGAACCGTCCTTGCGTGCCTTGGCCATCAGCGACAGATCGGGCGGCAATGCTCCGTTGTTCAGAGCACGCGCTTCCGTGTCGTTGCGGTAGGGCGACGGAATCGGATCGAAGAGCTTGGCAGGACGGGTGGTGGGATCGCCCCACTCGTCCGGTTCACCAGCAACCTCATAGCCTTCGGCCAGGGCCTTCGCCTCTTCTTCGGTAAGTCCAAGCTGCATGAGATCGCGGAAGTGGACATACTTCAGGCTGTGGCAGTTGATGCACTGACCCAGGAAGATCTCAAGACCGCCCTGAAGCTGCTCTCGGTCATAGGTTCCAAAGATGCCGTCCCACGACCAGTTGTGTGACTCAGGCTCGTGCGCGTTGCCTGCAGCCAGTGCGGTCGTCGGAGCGGCCAGGAGCAGGGCAAGGATGGCAGGGAGGATACGGTTCATCGCGTCTCTCCTCACGCCTTGTCGTTTGCGGCGGCATTTGCCACGCCGAGCCCGCCGGACAACACCGGTTTGGCAATGCTGTCGGGCAAGGGCTTGGGCTTCTCGAACCAGCCAATGACAGGCAGCAGGATCAGGAAGTGGATGAAGTAGTAAGCTGTAGCCAGCTGTCCGATGATGATCCACACGCCTTCAGCAGGCTGCGAACCGACATAACCCAGGATCAGCATGTCGAGCACCATGATCCAGTAGAACCACTTGAACACGGGCCGGAAAGTCGCCGAACGGATCCGCGAGGTATCGAGCCAGGGCAGCAGGAACAGAATGCCGATCGACAGGCCCATCGCGATGACACCACCCAGTTTGTCGGGGATGGCGCGAAGGATCGCGTAGAACGGCAGGAAGTACCATTCCGGCACGATGTGGGCCGGGGTCTTCAGCGGGTCAGCCGGAATGTAGTTGTCCGGATGACCCATGTAGTTGGGCGCGTAGAACAGGAAGACCGCGAAGAAGATCAGGAAAATGCCCGCACCGAACGCATCCTTGATCGTGTAGTAGGGATGGAACGGGATGAAATCCTGCGGTCCCTTGTAGTCGATGCCCAGCGGGTTGTTCGACTTCTTGTGGTGCAGCGCCCACAGGTGCAGCACGACCAGGCCGGCAATCACGAACGGCAGCAGATAGTGCAGGGCATAAAAGCGGTTCAGCGTGGGATTGTCGACCGCGAAGCCACCCCACAGCCATTCAACAATCGGCGTCCCGATGATGGGGATGGCCGAGAACAGGTTGGTGATCACGGTGGCACCCCAGAAGCTCATCTGGCCCCAAGGCAGCACATAACCCATGAAGGCTGTGCCCATCATGGCAAGAAGGATCACCAGTCCGATCCACCAGAGCACCTCGCGCGGCGCCTTGTAGGAGCCGTAGTAGAGGCCTCGGAAAACGTGGAGATAGACAACGATGAAGAAGAAGGACGCACCGTTGGCGTGCATGTAGCGGATCAGCCAGCCGTAGTTCACGTCACGCATGATGCGCTCAACGCTGTCGAAGGCGGCTTCGGTGCTGGGTGTGTAGTGCATCGCCAGAACGATACCGGTGACGATCTGGATCATCAGGGCAAGGCCGGCCAACGAACCGAAGTTCCACGCGTAATTCAGGTTACGCGGGGCCGGGTACACCATGAGATGTTCGTTGGCGAAGCTGAGAACCGGAAGCCGGTTGTCGAACCAGCGAACCACGCCGATGTTCAGGATTTTTTCCATGGGCGCTCTCTCCCTCAGCCTACGACAACGGTGGTGTCGTCGGTGAAGGCATAGCCGGGAATGGTCAGATTCTCGGGTGCCGGACCCTTCCGGATACGTCCGGAGGTATCATAGTGCGAGCCGTGACAGGGGCAGAACCAGCCGTGGTAGTCACCGGCATCGGCCAGGGGTACACAGCCCAGATGGGTGCAAACGCCCACCATGACCAGCCATTCAGGACGCTCGGTACGTTCTTCGTCGGTCTGAGGATCCTTGAGATCTTCCAGCGGCACGGCGCGCGCCTCTTCGATGTCACTCTCCGTCCGGTGACGAATGAAGACCGGCTTGCCGCGCCAATTCACGGTGATCTGCTGACCAACCGGAACCGGCGTCAGGTCCACTTCGGTCGACGACAACGCCAGCACGTCGGCCGACGGGTTCATCTGATCGATTAAAGGCCAGGCCACGCAGGCTGCACCAACGGCCGCGACAGCGCCAGTCGCCACATAAAGGAAGTCGCGCCGGGTTTCTTCATGCGCGCCAACTCTGTTCTCCGCCATGGCAGGGAGACCTCTGCGTTGTTGTAATTCCCGGTCCATGGCATCCACCATCCCGAAGGACAGTCCCCACAAACCCGCTGACGCCTTGGAAAACCCGAAGGCGGGGCATGAATATACTGCCGTTCGGTGCCGTGCAAGGGTCCGAAACGACTGGGAAACAAGGAACATGCGAATTGCCCTCTATCAACCGGATATTCCGCAGAACACCGGCACGATTTTGCGCCTTGCGGCCTGTCTGGGCGTTTCTGTGGATATCATTGAACCCGCCGGCTTCCAGCTCGGCGACACCCGGTTCCGGCGCGCTCTGATGGACTACACCGACCATCTCGATCTGACACGCCACGACAGTTGGGAACAGTTCCTGGAGACCACCGGAAACCGACGCCTGGTTCTTCTCACGACCAAGGGAGCGACAAGCCTCTATTCCAGCTCTCTTCTGTCGGATGACGTCTTTCTGTTCGGGCGTGAAAGCGCCGGGGTGCCCGACCTTGTCCACGCCCGCGCCGACCTCCGCGTGACCATTCCGATGGCGCCGGGCTTGCGCTCGATCAATGTTGCCATGGCCACAGCCATGACAATGAGCGAAGCCTTGCGCCAGAGCGGTGCTTTCAGCGAGATTGCTGCCACCCCGGAGACCGATTTCTTATGACAGACACATCCGACAATCTGCCCGGCAACCCAGAACGCCGTGACCAGGCGAGCGCCTGGTTCGAAACACTCCGCAATTCCATATGCGATGCCTTCGAAGCCATCGAAGACGACCATGCCGGCCCGCTCGACGATCGCCCTGCCGGCCGTTTCGAGCGCACCGCCTGGGATCGTCCTGAAGGCGGTGGTGGCGTTATGGCGGTCATGAGGGGACGTGTGTTCGAAAAGGTCGGTGTCAATGTTTCGACTGTCTGGGGTGAATTCTCGGACAAGTTTCGCGGCGAGATTCCCGGCACGGAGGCAGATGACGGCCGCTTCTGGGCTTCCGGCGTCTCTCTGGTCGCCCATATGCATTCGCCGCTGGTGCCGGCCGTCCACATGAACACCCGCCACATTGCGACAGCCGGGAAATCGTGGTTCGGCGGTGGCGCCGATCTCAATCCACCGCTGCCTGTCGATCAGGACACGGCGGATTTTCACGGCGCCTTTGAAGCCTGCTGCAAGCGCCACGAATGCGGTGACTATCCGCGCTTCAAAGAATGGGCCGACGACTACTTCTTTATCAAACACCGCAACATCGCGCGCGGCGTTGGCGGCATCTTCTATGACTACATCGATGCCGACGATGCTTCGTTCGCATTCACACGGGATGTCGGCGAGACGTTTCGAACGATCTACCCGGAACTGGTGCGCCGCCACATGGCGAGGGAATGGACGGATGAACAGAGGGAAGAACAGTTGGTCTACAGAGGTCAATACGCCGAATTCAATCTGGTCTACGATCGCGGCACCCAATTCGGATTAATGACCGGCGGCAACACTGACGCCATCCTGATGTCCCTGCCGCCCGAAGCAAAGTGGCCTTAAGAGGAGCGAACCATGCAGAAGCTTGAAGTCTTTCAGTCGATCTGGGGCATGGAGCGCCGCCGGCCCGATGGTCACGAATGGCCCATCGAGGAGCAGGTCGAGATGCTCAAGGATGCGGGCTACGCCGGCATGGACCTCTTGACCGGCGTGACCGACGGTGCGCGCAAGGCCCAGAAGCTGCTCTCAAAGGCGGGACTGGCCTGCACGGCCTGTGCCTTCCCGAAGTCGGTCGAGGGCTTCCAGAGCGATATCGACATGGCGATGGAGCTGGGCGCCCGGCACCTCAATGTGATCGGGCAGATGTATCCCATGACGGTGGCCGAAGGTGCCGACATCATCAAACGCTGGCTCGAGATGGCCGATCAGGCCGGCATGCCCTGCATGATCGAAACCCATCGCGACTGCATCACGACCGACATGCTCTACACGCTGCAGCTTATGGAAGCTGTGCCGGAGATGAAGGTCTGCGCCGACCTTTCCCACTTCGTGGTGGCACGCGAGTTTACCTGGCCCATCCCGACCCGCGACGAACACTGGATCCAGCAGGTCCTGGACCGTTCCGTCGCCTTCCAAGGGCGTGTGGCCAGCCGCGAGCAGGTCCAGATTCAGCTCGACTTCCCGCAGCAGCAGGGCTGGGTGACCCGCTTCCGCCAGTGGTGGGAGGACGGCATCCGGAAATGGCGCTATCGCGAGGCGCCTGACGCCACGCTGAACTTCCTGATCGAGCTGGGTCCACCGCCCTATGCCATCACCGACAAGGACGGCTGGGAACTCAGTGACCGCTGGGAAGAGGGTCTTGTGATCAAAGGCTGGATCGAGGAAATCTGGGCCCGCCTTGAAGTCGAGGGAAAGGCCAATCAGGACTGATTGGCGGCCCTGGCCAGACGCGCTTCGCGGCGCGCGATGTAAAGCGTCGAGCCGATGATCAGGGCCGACCCGGCATAGGTCCAGATGTCGGGCAGCTCAGCAAAGAAGATCACGCCGGCAATCCCGGCAAACAACAGTCTGACGTAGTCGAACGGGGCCACAAAACTGGCTTCACCGATGCGGAAGGCCCGGATGATCGCAGCCTGGGATACCAGACCCACCACGCCGATTCCCAGGAGCAGGAGCCATTGTTCGGTCGTGGGTTCCTGCCACCCGGCAAGGCAATGGGGCAATGCCATCAGGCCCGAAACGACAAGAAAAAAAAACAACATGGTGAGCTGACTTTCCCGGGCGGGAAAGCGTTTCAGCAGCACCACCGAAAAGGCGATGCACAACGCCATGGCCACGGCGAGCAAGGTGGCGAGTTCCGGTGAACCGTCGAACGGACGCGCGACCACGAGTACACCGCCGAAACCGACGGTGGTTGCCAACCAGCGTCGCCAGCCCACACCCTCATTTAGGAACAGGGCGGCCGACACGGTCACGAACAGCGGCACGGTGAAACTGATCGCCGTCACCTCGGCCAGCGGCAACCGCATGAAGGCGTAGTAGCCGGTGAGCACGGCGGTCCCGCCCAACACGGCTCGGATAATGTGGATCGGCAGATGCTGGGTGCGCCAGGGCAAGAGGCGGGCGCGCCAGAACAACGGTGAGAGTATGGTGAGGCCGACCACCGCGCGCACCACAACCGTCTGAAAGACATCCATGCCGGTATCGCCCAGAGACTTCACCAGAACCGAGACAATGGTGAAACCGATCGTGGCGGCCACCGCAAAAGCGGCGCCATGCAGATTGTTGCGCTGAACGTCGGCAGCCTCGCGCGCGGCCGTATGAGGTGTCGGCTCGGGCACCTGCTATCCCTGATCCCGGCCCGAGCGGGCCTCTTGACCTTCCAACGTTAGCCGTTCTCGACCAGCAAGCGAAGCTTGGCCACAGCCTCTTCGAAGGTGGCGGTGTGCGTGATGGCGTCATAAAACCTGCCATCGCCGTCCATCAGGTAAACCGCCGCGCTGTGATCCATCAGGTAATCGCCATCATCGAGGTCGATGCGCGCATAGTAGACCTTATAGGACGACGCCATCGCGGCGAGCTGCTCTTCTGTTCCGACGAGGCCCGTGATCCGCGGTGAGAAGTATCCGGCGTATTCGGCCATGCGTTCGGGCGTGTCGCGTGCCGGATCGACGCTGACGAAGTAGGGGTCAATCAGCTCGCCATCTTCACCGAGCTCGTCGAGCCAGGCCGCCACCTCGTTGAGTGTGGTTGGGCAGACATCAGGACAAAAGGTAAAGCCGAAAAAGATCAATGCGCGGCGACCCTTGAGTGATTCCTCAGTCACCGGTGTACCGTCGTGGGCCGTCATCGTGAACGGGCCACCGATATCGATCGGCATGTTCTGGACCGCTTCAAAGGCCTGGCGTCGCTGCAGTTCCATCACCGCCATGGCCGTCACTGCAATTGTTGCCGCGGCGGCAAACCCGATCGTGATGTTCCGGAGTTTCATGAATCGTCTCCATGGTCCATGTCCATCGACGTGTCGTGATCCATCGTCATCCCGCCTTCATCATCGATGGCATCGCCGTGCCCTGACGGCTCATCCCGCTTCTGAATGACAAACTCGACCTCGGCTTCACCCGCATGTTCGAACGTGAGTGTGAGCATATGGAGGTCACCAGAGACAAGGGTCTCTTCCACACCAAACAACATGATGTGATAGCCGCCGGGCTCGAGATAAACGCTGCCGCCGGCTTCAACCTCGAGGCCCTGCTCGACCTCACGCATCGTCATGATGCCTTCGTCGTTGAACGACGAGCTGTGCAGCTCTGCCTTCTCGGCAAAGGGGGCAGACACGGCGATCAACCGCTCTGCCGCGTCGCCGTCGTTGTCGATCACGACGTAGCCGGCGACCGTCGAAACGCCGGGTGGCGGCTCGGCAATCCAAGGATGGATGAAATAGAGATTATTGTGGGTCGTCTCGTGCGCCTGCGCGGTCACAACCACGGCAAGGGCAACAAAACTCAGGAACGCGACAAACTGCGGCGCAGGGCGCATGGCAAACACTCCAGGTCCAGACATCGAGATCGAAACATCGGGAATTCGATCAGACGTCGGGGGGAGAGCGGGCCTGATGCTGGTTGTGCGATGCACCGTCACGGCGGGTCGACTCGACGGTCGGCGCGCGTTGCTTCCAGGCAACCACGTCCATCCGATGCCACGACCCCTGTGCCTGAACACTGGCGCAGCAGCCGGGCACACACCCCGTGCAGGTGATGTGCTGCGATACCGGATCAGCCTTGCCTGTCGTGGTGTCCTCGAGGTCGAGGCACGTCTGTGAGAGAATCGCGTAGATGGTGTGATCGTCGTCAGCTCCCGGAGCCAGCGCGTGCGCACTCATCGGTGCCGTGACGAGAACCACGGCAAGCCAGAGAGCCACAAGGCGGCTCAGGCCAGACGACATTGTCATGGGATGTTGCATAGCACGGCTTGACGACAGTTTCATCGCACGGATCCGAGATGATGACGCAGGACCGCCATGCAGACCTCGCGATCCGGTTGGAAGTCCTGACTGCGCCACCAGCGTTCGACCGCCCTGAGAGCTTCGCCGACGTCAGGGCCGCTTTTCAATCCGAGCGAGACCGCATCGGCACCCTTGATCGGGAGTTCGGGACTCTCCCAAGCGTTCACGACCTCCATCATAGCGCGCCAGGCAGCGGCACGACCCTCGCGGTCCGCTGACCAGCCGAGGAGAATCATGTCCCGGACGCGCGCCGAACCGATATCGTAGATTACTTGGCGCACATCCTGTGCCGTAGCTGCAACATCCAGCGACAGAGCCGGCGGTGAAAGCTGAGACAGGCGCGCCTTGTCGTCGTTCGACATTTTGAGCCGGTGCGCAATAGCCGCACCACCGTCAGGAGCCAATGCTGCCAGGCGCCGGACGGGATCACCATCATCGATGCCCGACAGCGCCATCAGGTCCACAGACGATCCGGCCTCCGGCAGCATGGCTTCGAGCACGCCGGTGCCGCGCATCAGCTCGATGGCGGGAACCGGGTTTCTAGCCTTCAGGAGCTTCAGGAGTTCGGCCTGGATCCGTTCGGCCGAGAGCCCGCCGAGCCGTCCCGCAGCTTCGCGGCAGGCATCGACCGCAGCTTCGTCGGGTTGTGCGGCCGGCAATTGGGCGAGGAAGCGGAAGAAACGCAGGACCCGGAGATAGTCTTCGCTGATCCGGGTCCTCGCATTGCCGACAAATCGGACGCACTGTCGCGCGAGATCGCAGCGGCCTTCGAAATAGTCAAACAGCGAACCATCGGGCGTCAGGCTCATGGCGTTAATTGTGAAATCTCGGCGGGCCGCATCAGCCTCCCAGTCATCAGTGAACGCAACCTCGGCATGACGTCCGTCGGTTTCGACATCGATTCTGAGTGTGGTGATTTCAAAGGGCACACCTTTCGCTACAGCCGTGACGGTGCCGTGTTTCAGGCCGGTGGGAACGGCCTTGATATCTCCAGCTTCGAGCAGCGCGACAATGGTCTCTGGTCGATCCGGCGTCGCCAGGTCGACATCACTCAACGGCTCGCCGAGGAGAAGATCGCGAACACAGCCGCCAACAAATCGGACATCGGCTCCATCACGCGTCAGTGCGGCCACAACAGCACGGGCTGCATCACCGGAGAGCGCTGGTACGGCACCGACATCAATCAACTTGTCGTCAATCTTCGACATAACCCGGGATCACCTCATCATCCTCGACATGAGCAGGCACATAGGTGCCGCGCGGATCACCACCAGTATCGAACGCAAGGCCAATCAGTGCCAGCGACAGCACTGCGGCCGTTCCGACGACAATCCATGTCCAGGGAGCATCACGCCAGGCCGGCAACTCACCTTCCTCACGCAGCTCCGCCTTGCGGCGGGCCTGCGCATACCAGATGAGGTAGCTGATCAGCGGTATCGCAATCAGAAGGACAGGCAACAGATAACGCATCAGCGTTCTCCGCGCAGGACTTGCAGAAGGTTAACCAGAACCGTGGCCGTGGCTCCCCAGATGTAGCGGGGGCCGTATTCGAAGACACTGTACCAGCGGTCAGCACCCCGCCAGAACAGGCTTTCACGCCGATGGTTGTCGGGATCCAGAAGGAAGGACAGCGGCACCTCGAAGGCTTCTTCTATCTCCACACCGTCGGGCACCAGGTCTACTGGCGGTCCGACCAGTCCGACGTGAGGCGCCATCGCGAAACCCGAGCCCGCCCTGTGGGTGTCCAGCCGGGCGACGATCCGGACCTGTTCCGGCCTCAGCCCGACCTCTTCCTCGGCTTCGCGCAAGGCTGCTCCGATTTCATCCTCTCCCTCCTCGATCCGGCCGCCCGGAAAGGCGACCTCGCCGGCGTGTCGACGCAATGCCTTGGAGCGCTGACCGAAAATGACAGTGAGACCATCGTCATGATCGACCAAAGGCACCAGAACGGCAGCGCGGCGGTGCGCCTCACCCTCTTCCCAGTCCGAAAGCGGCGGCTCGATCACCGGTGGCGCCATCGCCTCCAGCGCACGCAGGACCTCGTCACGCGTCATCGGCAATCTCGCCCAGGACAAAGAAGCAACCCCCCGAATCGATGCCCAAGACCTCACGGCCATCCCGTGTGTCCGTTCTGCCGTGCCCGACAAGATCGTAATAGACGGACCGGGCAATCAGTGCCTCCAAGCCCTCGCGCACCAGCACATAGGGCGAGGGCTCGCCGGTCTCGGCATCGATTTCGACGCGGATAGGGTGATCGGGCCCGGCAGTGACCTCGTCGTCGACATTGGTGCGAAAGCGAACCGCCTGACCTTCCTCAGCCCTCGAAACCATAGCTTCGACGGCAACAAAGGGCGCGTCTTCGACAATGATGGTTCGCTTTTCATAGGGAGTCTGAAGACAGAACGATCCGTCATCGTCGCGCCGCAGTATGCCGGCAAATAGCTTGACCATTGGCTTGCGGCGGATAGCACCACCCTCGTGATACCAGGTGCCGTCGCGGGCAATCCGGATGTCGATCGCGCCCGTAAGCAGTTCATGGACCTTTTGATCCTCACGGGCATTTGTAGCGGTCATGGCAGGGCGTGATACCGTATTGTCAAACGAACACTAATATACGCACGAACACCTCCTCGGGGAGACACATGGCCGAAAATCAGAACAATCCGTTGCAGGACGCCTCCGCGCTGACTGCCGAAATCGACCGTGTCGGCGCCAGGCTCGCCGAAGCGCGCCAGGTCGTCGGCAAGGTCATTTTCGGCCAGGACGCCGTTGTCGAGCAGACCATGATCACGCTGCTGGCCGGCGGCCATGCCCTGCTCATCGGCGTGCCGGGATTGGGCAAGACCAAACTGGTCGAAACCATCGGCACCGTCATGGGCCTGCAGGACAAGCGGGTCCAGTTCACCCCCGACCTCATGCCCGCCGACATCCTGGGCTCCGAAGTGCTTGAAGAATCCGATGCCGGGCGTCGCGCCTTCCGTTTCATTCAGGGGCCTGTCTTCTGTCAGCTTCTGATGGCTGACGAAATCAACCGGGCCAGCCCGCGCACCCAGTCAGCTCTGTTGCAGGCCATGCAGGAGCGGGCCGTGTCGGTCGCCGGCACACGCCACCCCCTGCCCGAGCCGTTCCACGTTCTGGCGACCCAGAACCCGCTTGAGCTGGAAGGCACCTATCCTCTGCCCGAGGCTCAGCTGGACCGCTTTCTGATGGAAGTCGATGTCGACTATCCGAATCGCGATGCCGAACGTGAAATGCTGGTGGTCACAACCAGCGCCGAAGAAGAACAGCCCGGCCAGATCCTCGATGGTGACGAACTGATGGACGCCCAAAAGCTGGTCCGCCGAATCCCGGTTGGTGAGAGCGTGGTCGAAGCCATCCTCTCTCTGGTTCGCTCTGGACGCCCCGCGACCGAAGACGGCAACACGCAGATTGCCTGGGGACCCGGCCCACGCGCCAGCCAGGCCTTGATGCTGGCTGTTCGCGCACGCGCTCTGCTCGATGGTCGCTTCGCACCGTCGATCGACGACGTCGTGGCTCTTGCGGGCCCGGTCCTGCGCCACCGCATGGCCCTGACCTTCGCCGCGCGTGCAGACGGCGTCACCGTCGACCAGGTCATCCAGAGACTGAAAGCACCACTTGCCTGATGGCTCCGTCACCTTCTCATCGGTGGCCTGACCGTGGCTGAAACCGCCGTCAGTTTCAGGCGGCGCGCCGAGCAACTCGTCGCCCATCTCCCACCCCTGCTGGTCAAGGCCGAGCAGGTTGCGGCGATCGTCGCGCAAGGCGTGCACGGCCGGCGCCGTGTCGGGCCGGGTGAGACGTTCTGGCAGTTTCGCCGCTACGAGCGAGGCGACGCCGCAACCATGATTGATTGGCGCGCCTCGGCAAAGTCGACGCGTCTCTATGTCCGCGAGACCGAGTGGGAGGCGGCCGAGAGTGTCTGGCTTTGGGCCGATGCTTCAGCCTCCATGCGTTTTGGTTCTCGTCTCTCCGACACAACCAAGCTCGAGCGGGCACAGCTGATCCTGATGGCGCTGGCTGTTCTCCTGGTGCGCGGTGACGAGAACATCGCACTGCTGGGCACCGACCGTCGGCCACGCACGGGCAGCGCAGCGCTGACACGGTTCGCGACACGCCTGACCCACGAAGACGGTGATGAACCTTCCAGTCTGCCGCCCCTGGAGATTCTTCCCAAGCATGCGCAGCTCGTGCTGGTCGGAGATTTCCTGGAACCACTCGATCAGCTTGAAACCATGATAAAACACTTCGCCGGCTCCGGCGTCATCGCCCATCTGGTCCAGGTTCTCGATCCTGCCGAGGAGACCCTGCCCTATGCCGGGCGCATCCTGTTCGATGGCCTTGAAAGTGAAGGCATCATGCTGGCGAGCCGTGCCGAGGCTTTGCGCAGCGACTATGTGCACCGCCTGAACGCACACCGAGAGGCACTGGCAAGGCTGACCCGCACGATGGGCTGGAGCTTCACGACCCATCACACCGACGGCGCACCCCAGGCAGCACTGTTGCCGCTCTACGTCGACCTTGCCGGCCAGGTGACCTGATCGTGGCTACACTGGGACCCCTTGCCTTTCTGGTGCCATGGGCGCTGATCGCGCTCGTGCTGGTGCCGCTGTTGTGGTGGCTACTCAAGGTGGTGCCGCCGATGCCGCGCAAGGTGCCGTTCCCGGCAACCCGCCTGCTGTTCGGGCTCGACACCGATCGCCGCGCCGCGGAATCAACTCCGCTGTGGCTAATTCTGCTGCGCATCACGCTGGTCGCTCTGTTGATCCTCGCGGTTGCCCATCCCCTGATCAATCCGTCGCACCGAACGCTGGCGCCCGGCAACATGCTGGTCGTGGTCGACGACGGCTGGGCCGCCGCGCGCGACTGGCCCGACCGTGTCGCCGCTGTGCGCAACCTCATCGGTCTAGCCGAGCGGCAGGACCGGTCGATTGTGTTGATGACCACCGCACCACGCGACAGCAATGCCACGATGAGCCATACGGGCCTGATGACACCACAGGACGCCACGGGCCTGCTGAGCGCCATGCTTCCCGCGCCATGGCCCGTGGACCGAGCGGCCGCAGCGGAGGCCCTGCAGGATCTCGACTCGGTGAGCCAGGTCTTCTGGTTGAGCGATGGGGTCGCGACTGATGGCGACAGCGTGTTCCTGGAGACCCTCGAAGGCCTCGGCGACCTCACCATCATGTCCAATCTGCAATCGATGCCGGCTCTGGCCCTGTTGGCACCCCGGGAAGAGGACGGTGTACTGGTTCTGGAGGCTCTGCGCGCCGGTACCAGTCCCGCGCGCCATATCTGGGTCGCCGCCAACGACGAGGAGGGCAATCTTGTCGCCCGCCAAGCGCTGGTCTTCGAGGAAGGCGAGGCCCGTGCGGAGGCCGCATTGACCGTACCGACGGAAATGCGCAACCGGATCGCCGAGCTCGAAATCGAAAACGAATCCACGGCCGCTGCTGTGGTCTTGCTGGACAATCGCTGGCGAAGGCCGCCGGTCGGCTTGGTCGCTGGCGGCGATCTGGAAAGCCAGCAACCTCTGTTGTCACCGATCTACTATATCGGACGCGCCCTGGAATCGGCTGCCGAAACCCGATCGGGCTCGCTGGAGCTTCTGCTCCAGAACCCGCCAGCGGTCATTATCCTGGCCGATGTCGGCATCGTCCCAGATACCGACCGTCCGGCCCTGGAAGAATGGATGGACGGCGGCGGCATTCTGATCCGATTCGCCGGTCCCGCCTTCTCGCAGGCGAGCGACGACCTGGTACCGGTCGATATCCGTGGCCGGGACCGGGCACTCGGTGGTGCCATGAGCTGGTCGAGCGCACAGCGCATCGCGCCTTTTGACCACACCTCTCCCTTCGCCGGGTTAGAGCCGCCGCCGGACGTCCTGATCGACCGTCAGGTTCTGGCCGAACCCTCGGTCGATCTGACGAACAAGACATGGGCGCGGCTAGAGGATGGCACACCGCTGGTCACGATGGACAAGCGTGGCGACGGCTGGCTGGTTCTTGTGCACACGTCGGCCAACACACAGTGGACCAACCTGCCGATTTCCGGCCTGTTTGCAGGCATGATGGAGAGATTGGTCGATCTGTCTCAGGGCGCCGGAGCAGAGCTCGGTGAGCAGCCGCTGCCGGCGATTCAGACGCTGACCGGTTTCGGCGTTCTGGCGCCACCGCCGGCGACCGCCACTGCGATTCCTGCCAACGGCTTCGCCGAGGCCACGCCAGGGCCCGAAATGCCTCCAGGTGTCTATGGCACACTCGACCTGCGGCGCACACTCAACCTCGGTTCGGCGATCCCGGAACCGGAGGCGTTGCAGCTGCCCGCCGAAGTGACACAGACCGGTTTCGAGCGCGGCGAGGAAATCGACCTCAGGCCCTTCATCTACGCCTTGGCGGCTATTCTGGCGCTGGTCGAGATTTACGCCAGCATGGCGCTGCGCGGGCTGGTTCCCGGGTTCGGCACCGGAACACGCCTGGCTACAATCCCGCTCCTTTTCGTCCTGCTCGCACCCGACCGGGCGCAGGCGCAAGACGAGGCCTATACCGAAGACGGCATCCCGGTGGCCGCGCTGGAGGTCCGCTTCGCCTATGTGATGACCGGTGACAGTCAGGTCGACAGGATCTCCTATGCCGGCTTGCGTGGGCTGTGCATGATCCTCACTGCCCGTACCTCGGTCGAACCCGGCGAGCCGGTCGGCGTGGAGTTGGAGACCGACGATCTGATCCTTTACCCCATGGTCTACTGGGCGATCACCGAAGAACAGCCCGTACCTTCAGCCGCGGCCAAGGCGAAGCTGGATGACTACCTCGCAGCCGGCGGCATTCTGGTCGTCGACACGCGTGATGCCGAAGCCGAGATGGATGGGGTGACCGGAACCGGCCCGAACGCTGCGAGGCTTCCCGAGCTGCTCGGCGGGCTAAACATTCCCGCTCTCGTGCGTGTGCCGAGCGGCCACGTTCTGACGCAGTCCTACTACATCTTGTCCGGCTTCCCGGGACGTTGGGATGGGGGTTCAGTCTGGGTCGAACGGGATCACGGGGGACCCAACGACGGAGTCTCGGCCATTCTGATCGGCAGCAACGACTGGGTCTCGGCATGGGCGCTCAACGATCAGCTTCAGCCGCTCTACGCTGTGGTCCCGGGCGGCGAGCGCCAGCGCGAGATGGCATTCCGGTTCGGCGTCAATCTTGCGATGTACGCCATGACCGGCAACTACAAGGCTGACGCCGTTCATCTGCCCACGATCCTGGAGCGGATCGGACAATGAGCGCCACCACCGTCACCGATATCGTCCTGTCGCCGCTGCTGCCGCTGTGGCTGATCATCGCCTTCGGTGTGGTCGCGCTGGCGCTGGTTGCCTACGGCTTCGTCCGCCGCGCTCCGGGAACCTTCTGGCGCTGTTTCACACTGGGCGCAATGGTGCTGGCGATGGCCAATCCCTCGCTGGTCGAGGAGCAACGCGAAGCTCTGCCCGATGTCGCCTTGATCTTGGTCGACAAATCCTCCAGCCAAACGGTCGAGGGGCGCACAGAGACAACAGAAGCCGCCATGGAGGCCCTGCGGGAGCGATTCGGACGCTTGGCGAACCTCGATGTCCGGATTGCCGAGATCGACCCGGCCGAGGCAGCCGGCGAAGGAGCTCTGCCGGGTTCCGGCACGCGCCTGTTCGGCGCCATCCGCCGCGCACTGGCCGATGTGCCGCGCAATGCGATCTCCGGTGTTGTCATGGTGACCGACGGCGCCGTGCACGATGTGCCCGAGGATCTTGCATCGGTTGGCATCGAAGCGCCCATGCATGCCTTGCTGACCGGTGCCCGTCAGGAAGTCGATCGCCGCCTGGAGCTGATCGAGGCACCGCGCTACGGCATCGTTGACCAGATCGTCACCATCGTGTTCCGGGTCCACGACAGCGGTGCCTCCAGCGGCACAGTGCGGGTGACCATGACACCGCCCACCGGCGATCCGGCAACTCATAATGTGCCGATCGGTGAGCGCTACGAGATGCGCTTCCTGCCCGACCGTGCCGGTCTTTCCGTGGTCAGGCTGGAGGTTGAACCGCGCGACAACGAGCTCACCGAGGCCAACAATTCCGCAGTGTTTGCCGTCAACGGCGTGCGGGAGAATCTCAAGGTTCTGCTGATCTCAGGCGAGGTTCACACCGGCGAGCGGGTCTGGCGCAACACGCTCAAGGCCGACCCCTCGGTCGAGCTGGTCCATTTCACGATTCTGCGGCCGCCCGAGAAGCAGGACGGCACGCCTATCCGCGAGCTCTCGCTGATCTCGTTTCCGGTCCGTGAGCTGTTCGAGGCCAAGCTCCACGACTTCGACCTCATCGTGTTCGATCGCTATCGCAAGCGTGGCGTGATCCCGGAGATCTATCTCCAGAACATCGCCAACTACGTCCTTGAAGGCGGCGCGATGATGGTCTCGGCCGGCCCCGATTTTGCCACCCCTCTGGGGCTTCACACTACAATTCTGGGCGACCTGATGCCGGCCCTGCCCAATGGCGACATCATCGAACAGGGCTTCAACGTGTTGCCCACCGAGGACGGCCTCCGCCATCCCGTCACGGCCGACCTGGAAGGCATCCAGAACGAAATCCCACCCTGGGGACAGTGGTTCCGGCAGGTTTCTGCCGACGCGAAGACAGGCGATGTCCTGCTCGACGGGCTGGAGGATCAGCCTCTTTTGGTCGTCCAGCGCGTCGGCGAAGGCCGGGTTGCCGAGCTTCTTTCAGACCACCTCTGGCTGTGGTCGCGGGGCTACGATGGTGGGGGTCCGAGCCAGGAATTGCTGCGTCGCCTGGCGCACTGGCTGATGAAGGAACCCGATCTTGAGGAAAACGCTCTGCGCGCCGTTGCGGTCGGCAACCAGATCTCGATCGTGCGGCAAAGTATGGAAGACAGCGTCCATACCATCTCGGTCACCTCGCCTTCGATGGAAACCGAAGAGGTCGACCTGACCCCGGGGCTGCCCGGACGCGCCGGTATTGATTTGCCGGTCGCCGAAGCGGGCCTCTACCAGATCAGCGATGGTGAACTCAGCACGGTGGTGACGGTTGGTGAACTCAATCCGTTGGAATGGCGTGACCCTCGCGCCACGGAAGACAATCTTGCTTCCATCGTGGGGCAGAGCGGCGGCAGCATCTCGTGGCTGAACTATGATCCGCTTCCCACGGTCCGACGTGTCTCACCGGATCGCGATCTCAGCGGCAACGGCTGGATCGGCGTGATCGACCACGGCCGCTACCTCGTGCGCGGCATCGACACCTTGGCCCTGATGCCCGCGTGGCTGGCCCTGGTGCTCTTTGTGGGCGGCCTGGCCGCCGCCTGGCGCTCTGAAGGCCGCTAGCGGGCGGGTGAAGACTTGAGATATGGTCAGCGCCAGAAAGGTGAGGTGTCGGGCGTGAAGGTTTCGTTCTCGAAGGAAGTCCCACAAAAATCGGACGTGCTCGTGGTCGGCGTAACCTCCGATCGACAGCCTGCTGCATCGAATGCCGCGCTGCAGGCGGCTGTAATAGGTGTCCTTGAAAAGTTGGCAGGCAACACGCGATTCACCGGTGAGCGCGGACAACTTCACGAGCTGGCCGCCCCAAAGGGGACCGATGCTGACAGGCTTTGCCTGATCGGTCTGGGCGGAACTGATTCCCTGGACCATCATGGCTGGGAATCGCTCGGCGGCTCACTCGCCGCAGCCTATAACGGAAGCGGTGCATCGTTCACCGTTGCGCTGCGACATCCGAACGGCGCGTCGGCAGGTCTGGCGCATCTGGCGCTGGGCCTGCGTCTGCGCGGCTACCGGCACGAACGACTGCGTACCCGGCCTCTGGATGACGATGACGGCGCCATCGCCTCTGTCACGATCCATGACCCCGACGGCGACGCGACCGCGCTCTGGAACGACGACCTCCTGCATGTGTCTGCAGGTGTGTTGTGGGCACGCGACCTCTTCGCCGAGCCGGCCAATCTTCTGTCACCGAAAACCTTCGTCGACGAGCTCGAAGCACTAACCTCAATGGGTGTCACCATCGAAGCTCTGGGGCCTGAGGGGCTTGAGGCCCACGGCATGGGTGCCATGCTGGCGGTGGCCCAGGGCAGTGCCAACGAACCGCGCCTGGCGATCATGCGCTGGAACGGGGCCGATGATCCCGATGCCGTACCGCTGGCCTTTGTCGGCAAGGGCATGACCTTCGATTCCGGCGGCATCACGCTCAAGTCCGCCAAGGGCATGGAAGAGATGAAGGGCGACATGGCCGGCGCCGCCGCCGTCACCGGCGCGATGCGTGCGCTGGCCGGGCGCAAGGCTAAGGTGAACGCCGTTGGCATCCTTGGGCTCGCGGAAAACATGCTGGGCAGCAAGGCCTACCGTCCGGGCGACGTGGTCAAGACCATGGCCGGCTGGACCATCGAGGTGGTCGATACCGATGCCGAAGGACGGATGGTGCTGTCCGACGCCCTGTGGTTCACCGCGCGCACCTACAAGCCGCGCCTGATGGTGGACCTTGCGACCCTGACCTACGCCATCATGGCCGGGCTGGGTCTGGTCTACACCGGCCTCTATTCGACTGATGACACGCTGGCTTCCGACCTTCTCGCGGCCTCCGGCGAAACCGGTGAGAAGATCTGGCGCATGCCGCTGGATGACGAGTACGAGGCGAATCTCGGTTCCGACATCGCCGATCTGCGCCAGACCGCCGAAGAGATCGAAACGGGCGACTGTGCGCACGCCGCCCAGCTCCTCTCCCGTTTTGCCGACGGCCTGCCCTGGGCCCATCTCGACATCGCGGGCAAGGAAATGAACTACGACGACAAACCCCTCTGCCCCAGAGGGCCCACCGGCGTGGGCGTCCGTCTGCTTGACGCCCTGGCACGGCGCCACGAAACCGAAACCTGAACCCCTCCACAGGAGACACAACATGTTGGCAAGTTACGATCTGACCGGGAAGAAGGCCCTCGTGACCGGTGGCGCATCGGGTATCGGGCTTGGGGCCGTGAAGGCCTTTCTGCGTTGCGGCGCGACGGTGGCCATCAACGACCTGCCATCGTCTCCGCGACTGCCTGAGGTGATCGCCGAGTTGAGCGCCGAAGGTCACGCCGTCGTCGCGGCTCCGGGCAATGTCGGCGATGCCGAGGATACACCACACATGATGAGACGGGCGATCGACGACATGGGTGGGCTCGACTTCCTGATTAACAACGCAGGCACCCCCGGGACACCGCAACCGATTCCGCCCAGCGACTTTGAGCGGCAGGACGAAGACTTCTGGAATCTGCTTCTGAACGTCAACCTGATCGGCCCCTACCGCTGCACCAAGGCTGCGGCCAACGCCTTGCGCGAATCCGGCGGGGCGATCGTCAACACGGCTTCGATCTCCGCTCACGGCAACGGGGGCTCGAGCTCTGTCTACTGCGCCACCAAAGCGGGGTTGGTGAACCTGACCAAGGAATGGGCCCGCGCGCTGGCGCCCGTCGTGCGTGTGAATGCTATTGCACCCGGCGCCGTTGATTCAGCCTGGATGTGCCGCTTTCCCAGTCAGGATGCCGGGTTCGACCGTGCAATTCCACTGCAGCGGATCGGCACGCCGGTTGACTACGGCGAGGCGATCCTATTCCTCTCTGCGGGAGCCGATTACATCACGGGCCAGACCATCAATGTCGACGGCGGCCTGACAACCTGAAAATCAGTGCGGGGGCACCAGCGTGAAACTTGTCAGATACGGAGAGCAGGGCCACGAGCGTCCCGGCATGATCGATGACGACGGTATTCTGCGCGACCTCAAGGGTCATGTTCAGGACATCCGAGGGCCGGCCCTTCAGGAGCAGACACTGGACCGCATCCGTTCGATCCGCCCGGAATCTCTGCCGGCGGTTGAGGAAGATGTTCGTTTCGGCATGCCTGTCGGGGGTATCCGCAAGATCGTGTGCATAGGCCTCAACTACACCGATCATGCGAAGGAAACCGGCAACACCCCGCCCGAAGAGCCTATCGCGTTCTTCAAACCGAACACCTGCCTGAGCGGGCCAAACGATGCGATCGTGTTGCTGCGCAACAGCCGTCACACCGACTGGGAGGTCGAACTGGCCGCCGTGATCGGCAAGCGCACGAAGTATGTCGACGAGGCCGAAGCGCTGGAACATGTCGCCGGCTATTGCGTGGCCAACGACGTCTCGGAGCGGAAGTTCCAGGCCAAGGGAACGGGCCAGTGGATTCTCGGCAAGTCCGGCGACACCTACTGCCCGCTCGGGCCCTGGTTCGTCACAGCCGACGAGATTCCCGATCCCCAGAACCTGCGCCTCTGGCTTGATGTCAACGGCGAACGCATGCAGGACGGCTCCACCGCCAACATGATCTTCGGTGTTGCCCACCTGGTTCACTTCGTGAGCCAGTTCATGACCCTTGAGCCCGGCGACATCGTGCTCACCGGCACGCCTGCCGGCGTCGGCGTCGGTCGTGATCCCAAGGTCTTCCTGAAGGAAGGCGATGTGGTCAGCCTCGGGATCGACGGTCTGGGCGAACAGCGCAGCGTGATCACCCCGCCGGAGTAAGGTGACGTTCAGGCTGTCAGGCGGTCCACAACGACATTCTGGAAGTGGTGAACAGCGCTTTCCCAATAGGCGGAGAAGCGCGTTTCAAGGCCGAGTTCGTCACGCTGGGCCTGTTTGCTCTGGACCTCGCGGACCAGGGGGAAGTCCTGTTCACCCAGGGCCACCCAGGCATCGCGGACTCCCTCGCGGACGCCCTGAAGCCTCGGATCGGTCGCGTTGTCACCCAGGAAATGGAAAGCGCGTCGGCTGGGCGTACGGTCGTGGGTCACGGGGTTGTAGATGTTGGTCACGACATGGTCGTGCAGGAACGAGATGATGGCGTTGGGCACGATGAAAAACAGAATGATCTCCGGGCCGAGTCCGTCGCTGTCGTCAAAACCTTCCAGATGGGGAAAGCGCCGCAGGTTGGCCGACGTTCGGCCATCGCCGCTGGGCGCGCGACGGCTGGCAATCGAAACATAGGTGTTGCCGCCACGCTCGCCCCGGAAGACACCACTGCGCGGGCCGACCTGTGGATGCACCCAGGGCAGGTGATAATCCTCGCAGCCGGTTTCCATCGCGAGCTTCCAGTTGCCGTCGAACTGCGCCTGGGTCGTGAGCCCTGAGAACTTCACCTGCGAGAGATCATGGTCGGGAATCCTGTCCAGAACCGGTTGGATAAAGGTCCCGAAGGGTTCGGCCTGGCCGTCGATGTTGACGAAGATGAAGTGCATCCAAGTCTCGCTGCGGACCTCACGGAGCCCGAGCCCGGCCTTTTCGATGCCCGGCTGTTCCGCGCTGGTCTTGCCGGTCGCCTCGTCCATACCGCCGAGGTCTGGCGTCGCGATCAGGCGGCCGTTGAGGTCATAGGTCCAGCCGTGCCATCCGCACTGCAGGGTCTGGGCCTTGGTGCAGGGTTCGCGCAGCACAGTCATCGTGCGATGGCGGCAGATGTTGTGGAACACCTTCACGTCACCATTGCGGTTGCGCGCCACGATGAAGTTCCAGCCAGCGATTTCGATCGGCACGGCATCGCCGGGTTCCGGCACATCCGATTCGAAGGCAATGGCCATCCAGCCCCGGGGAAAGAGTTGCCTGCGCTCGAGCTCGAAAAACGCGGGGTCGGCATAAACCCTGCCTGGAAGCCCCTCAGCCTCGTTCGCCGGCAGGCGCAGCCGCCGGATCTGTTCGCCGCTGATGAAATCGTCGAGCGACCATGTCTGGGTCACACTCATGAGTCTGTCCTCCGGGATGGGGCCAGAGCGATGAGCATGCCTTCGATAAGCTGCTCACGCCGGTCTTCTGGAAAGGCGGTGGGTTCAAGTGTGCTGCGGACGCAGAGGCCGTCACCAAAGGCGATCAGGCTGTCAGCGATGTCGGCGGGATCTCTCCGATCATCGATCTGGCCGGCTTCCTGCGCGGCGACGACTTCAATCCGCACCGTCCGCCGCAACGCATCATAGGCCTGGTTGTGAATGGCGTTGTGCACGGGATCGATGGCGGAACGGGCCCAGAAGCTGAGCAGGGCCGAGACCCGGGCTGACTCGAGGTCCCGTGGAACCAGGATCAGCATCATCGCCCGCAATCGCACCAGACCAGGCGCAAGCTCGGATTGGGCCTGCGCGATGCCCTGGCCGGCACGCTCGGCGATTTGCCCGGCCGCAAAGGCCAGGAGGTCATCGCGATCGAGAAAGTAGTGCTGGATCACGCCCGTGCTGAAGCCCGCCTCCCGCGCGATCTCACGCAAGGTCGCGCCGTCGAGGCCGTCACGACCGATGACACGCCAAGTGGCTTCGGCGACCTGTTCACGGCGGACATCATGATCGACAACCTTGGGCAACGGCTTCTCCTGTTCCGATTCGCCTTTATATTACGCATGAAATATTACAAAACAATTCCGCTCTTGATCCCAAGCCCGAGGTCGGCGACGAAGACGCCAAGGAGCCGCCATGACCGCCACCTCTCTGATCGATACCCTGCCCGCCGCCTGGTACCGCGAGCCTGAGATGTTCCAGAAGGAACGTCGCCATATCTTTGCACGCCACTGGCACCTGATCGGCCGCGCCGAACAGCTCGCCAAACCTGGCGACTATGTCACCGGCAATGTCGCGGGCTGGTCGGTCTTTGCCGTGCTCGACCGCGATGGCGGGTTGCGTGCCTTCCACAATGTCTGCCGCCATCGCGCCGGCCCGCTGTTCGATGACGAAGGCGGTCATTGTCAGACCCTGCGTTGCCTTTATCACGGCTGGATGTACGGCTTCGACGGCAGCCTGCGCACGGCACCCGGCTTTCCCGAAAGTGGCGTCCTCGACAAGTCGAAGTTCGGCCTGTTCCCGGTGCGGGTCGACACCTGGCGTGGCCTGCTATTCATCTGCCTCGACCCCGAGGCTCCACCGCTCGATGCCTGGATGGGCGACATCGCGACGCTCAGCCACCCCTACCCCTCCATCCCCGATTTCACCTTCCATTCGCTGACGACCTACGAAGGCGCCTGCGACTGGAAGGCCTATGGCGACAACTCCTGCGAGGGTTATCACCTGCCCTTTGTGCATCAGGGCCTCAACAAGGCCGTCGCATCGGCCGACATCCGGGCCTACAAAAACGGTGGCTTCGTCGGTTTCGACATCGGCTACAACGGTGACGGTGATGTTCGTGCCGGCAACGGGCTCTGGGTCTACAAGTTCCCGGCCGTGCTGCTGCACTTCTCCGATCGTGCGATCAACGTCGAACAGGTCGAAGCACTCGGCTCAGGGCGTGTCCGCATCCAGTCCTATTACTGGGTCCCGCAGGGCGACGAAAAGTTCGGCGATGACTATGTCGCCGATTCCCGTACCGTGATTGCCGAGGACATGGGCGTGTGTGAACGCGTCCAGAAGAACCTCGACGCAGGTCTTTACACCTCAGGCAAACTCTCCGAAGAGAAGGAGCCCGGCACCATCTTCTTCCAGCGCCTGATCCGTGAGGATCTGGCGCGTCCTCCTGTTGAACTGGGCACCCCTTCATAACCACGCCTCTTCTGATCATCGGCAACAAAAACTACTCGTCCTGGTCCCTGCACCCCTGGATTCTGATGAAGGTTCTGGGCCTCGATTTCGACGAACGCCCGATCCCGCTGTTCGACGAGAACTGGGACGCGGCCATTGCCGAGGTCTCGCCGTCGAAGAAGGTGCCGTGCCTGGTCGATGGCGACCTCACGGTCTGGGAGACCATGGCGATCATGGAATATCTCCATGACCGGCACCCCGATGCCGGTGTCTGGCCCGCCGATCTCGCGACCCGCGCGGTCGCCCGCAGCGCGGCCAACGAGATGCACGGTGGCTTTGGCGCGCTGGGTGACGCCATGCCAATGAATACTCGCAAGCGCCTGCCCGGTCGCAGCCGCACCGACGGCTGCCTCAAGGACATCGCCCGTGTGCAGTAACGCTGGAACACCTGCCGGACCGGTCACGGCTCCGGCGGAGACTTCCTGTTCGGCGCGTTCTGTGCCGCCGATACGATGTATGCGACCGTCGTCAGCCGCTTCGTAACCTACGAGGTCGGACTCGATGCCGTCTCACAGGCCTACGTTGACGCTATGATGACGCCGCCTGCCATGCGTGCCTGGTGTGCCGATGGTGCTGCGGAGCCGTGGACCGTGAGCCACGACGAACTGGACTAATCGTCCAGCCGTCCCTTTTCTCCGCCGATCTTCTCAGCCATCAGACAGAGAATCTCCCACATCATCTGGATGCCGTTGAGCGCCGTGATGCCCGCCGTGTCGAAGGGCGGGGAAACCTCGACAAGGTCGCCGCCGACGATGTTGATACCACGCAGACCGCGCAGCATCTGCTGGGCTTCATAACTCGTGAAGCCGCCGACCTCCGGAGTGCCCGTGCCCGGCGCATAGACCGGGTCCATGCCGTCGACATCAAAGCTGACATAGGTCGGACCGTCTCCCACGACCTTGCGCGCCTGTTCGATCGCAGCGTCGATGCCCATGGCATAGAGCTCTTCGATGTGGATCACGGTCATGCCGCTGGAATAGCTGAAGTCCCAAAGGGCTTCGGCCGGACCACGGATGCCGATCTGTATTGTGCGTGTGGGATCGAGAACACCGTCCTCCACGGCCACCTTGAACGGGCCGCCATGGTGATGCTTGTGGCCGAAGAGCTCCGGGCCGGTATCACAATGGGCGTCGAAATGAATCAGGCCGACTGGCTCGCCCATGTGCTTAGACATGGCGCGCATGATCGGCAGGGTGATCGAATGATCGCCACCGCCGGTCAACGGCATGATGCCGGCCGCCACCACCTTGGCGTAGAAGTTCTCAATGTCGTCGATGGCACGATCGAGCTCATAGACGCCCTCGATCATGACATCGCCCAGGTCGGCGCTGACCACCCAGTCGTAGGGACGCGCCTTGGTGTGATGATTGATGCGCCCCATCAGCGTCGACATGTCGCGCAGGGCCCGCGGGCCGTGGCGCGCACCGGGGCGGTTTGTGACACCGCCGTCGAAGGGCACGCCGATCAGGCCGATCTCGATCCCGTCCCAGGTCTCCGGGTCTTCGCGCAGGTCCTGGCGCATGAAGGTGGCCACACCGGAGTAACGGGGCTTGTAGACGGCGCCCCAGGCTTTCCGTCGTGCGTCGGGAACACCGCTGTCGTCTTCGCTCATGGTCTTGTTCCTTAATGGTCTGGGTCAGGCAGTGTAAGCATAGACCGACACCACCGCCGGAGAGAACGTGTGGATACCGCGCCTGCAGCCGAACGTCACGCACCCGGGACCCGTGCGGGCCCCGCGCCCGGCTACCAGAACGACCCCGACTACCGCATCGTTCTGGTGCCCTGTGCCAAGCGCATACGCGCCAGCTTTGCCGGACACACGGTGTTCGACATACAGAATGCGGTGGTGATGTGCGAGACCGGCCACATCGCACTCTATTATGTGCCGCGCGACGATGCCGACATGACGCTGATGAACCTTACCGATCACAGCACCCTTTGTCCGTTCAAGGGCCATACCAGCTACTACACGCTCCGCGCCGACGGCCGCGAGGCGGAGAACGCGGTGTGGAGCTATGAAGCACCCTATGACGAGGCCGCCGCGATCTCCGGCTGGCTCGCCTTCTACTGGAATCAACTCGATCGCTGGCACGAGGAAGACGAAGAGGTCTTCATCCACGCCCGCGATCCCCACGTCAGGATCGACATCGTGGAAAGTCACCGCCCGGTCGAAGTCATTGCCGGGGGCGAAACGATCGCGAGGACGACAAGGGCCCGGTTTCTGTTCGAGACCGGAGACCGGCCGCGCTATTACATTCCGCGTGAGGATGTCGCAGCGGCGGCCCTGTTCCCGTCTGAACTCAGGACCGGCTATCCCTACAAGGGCACCGCCAGCTATCATCACATAACGGCGGGTGGGGTGACGATCGAGGACGTGGTCTGGTACTACCCCGAACCCGTCGATGAGGTCCGCCGGATCGGCGGATACCTCTGCTTCTACCCCGAACGTGTCGGTACCATCCTGGTCGACGGAAAGCCCGCCCCATGAGTCTGGTCGACGAACACGGCTGCCCCCATTCCACCGACAACGCCGACGCCCTGGCGGTCTGGGAGCGCGCGCTGGATCTCTTCCAGACCTTCAACGAAGACCCCTATCCGCATGTCGATGCCGCGCTGGAGGCCGACGCCGACTTCATCATGGGCCACTGCTTCCATGCCGCCGGCAACCTTATGGCCACCGACGGCCGCAACCGGCCGAAGGTTGCCGAACGGCTCGAGACCCTGAACGGCCTGGCGCCGCGCGCCAACGATCGCGAGCGGGGCCATATCGCGGCCCTGAATGCCTGGTACCGGGGCGACTGGCCCGGCACTCAGGCATGCTACGATCATGTGCTGGCTGCTTATCCGCGCGATACCTATGCGCTGCACGCCGCACATTTTGTCGACTTCCTGCTGGGCGACACACGCCAGATGCGCGATCGCATTGCGCGGGTTCTGCCGTTCTGGGATGCCGGCGTTCCCGGCTTCAGCTTCATCACGGGCATGGACGCTTTTGTGCTGGAAGAGGACGGCGATTACCCGCGTGCCGAAGAGCGTGGCATCTATGCTTGGGAGACCGACAACCGCGACGCCTGGGCCGTGCATGCCGTAGCCCATGTCTACGAGATGGAAGGCCGCCTGCACGACGGCATGGACTGGATGAACCGCACCTGGGACCACTGGAAGGACGGTGTGTTTGCGGTCCACAACACGTGGCACACCACGCTTCTGCATGTCGAGGCGGGCGACTATGCCGAGGCTCTGAGCCTTTATGACTCCGCGATGTTCCAGCCCAAGGACGATTATGTCAGCGACATGCGCGACTGCGCCGCCCTGCTCTGGCGCCTGACGCTCTTCGAGGTCGACGTCACGAGCCGGTGGGACGAGCTGCTGCCCTATTGGCAGGATCGCGTCGACGATAGTGTCTTTGCCTTCTCGGACATGCACGCGATGATGACCCTGGCCGCCTGTGGCGACGAACAGGGCCAGGCTGACCTGTTGCTCAAGCTCGAGGCTGTGGCCAAAGGCAAGGACTCCAACGCCTTTGCCACCCGTGCCGTGGGCCTGCCCGTGTGCCGGGGAATCCAAGCCTTCGCCCAGAAACGCTATGGTGACGCTATCGCCGCATTGGTGCCCGTACGTTACAGCACCCAGGTCATGGGCGGCAGCCACGCACAGCGCGATGTGATCGGACTGACCCTGCTGGAGGCAGCCCTTGCCGCCGGCGACCGCAGCACGGCCCAGGCGCTCACCGCCGAGCGTTTCGCCCGCAAACCGGCCAGCCCGTTGAACCGGGCCTACATGGCGCGCTCGGGTCTCTAGTCAGCCGCCTTTGAGGCAGGCTGACCGGCTGCTCTGGCAGCCTTGCGGGTTTCGTGGATCAGCAGAGCGAGGAACAACACACTCAACAGCGCAGCGAGCACCGGCATGCCATCGGGTCCGCCAAACTCCATCGCCAGCCCCGACATGCCGGGCGCTACAAAG
Organism: Rhodospirillaceae bacterium; assembly: GCA_002722885.1. Lineage (GTDB taxonomy): Bacteria > Pseudomonadota > Alphaproteobacteria > SP197 > SP197 > SP197. Next base: position 160,447 of record PBNE01000006.1, on the reverse strand, counting down.
GCGCCGAAGGCCTAAAGGAACATGAAGCTCGTGGTGATATCGACCAGCTCACCGCCCTTGAACCGTTCACCCATCGTGACGAACAGCGTGCTGAGCACGCTGTTCGTCACGATGAAGGGCAGCACCAGAAGCATCAGCAGCGCCAGAATGAATTCATCGATCAATCCGAACATCAGGCCCGCCACCATCAGGACCGGCGCGACGCGGAAGAAGTAGAAAATGCGCGCGCGGTGCTCACCCTCGATCGCCTGGCCGGTGCCACGACCGAAGCAAAGTGGGATCAGACCCAGGGTGACAGCCGCCATCCCGATGTAGAGCGCCATCCAGCTCTTCGTGCCGACGAGCCCGATGACCAGAGATCCGATCGCAAAGCCGGCATGCTGGAATACCCCGGCGATGGCGAGCGTCTTGCCGCAGTTCTTCTCCTCTGCCAGCTGATTGAGCCAGACGTCGCCTGCGGTGAACACCAGCTCGCCGCAGAATCCGAGCAGGAAGCGGATCGGGAACAAGAGCCAGGCATTGGGAAAAAGCGGGATCAGCGCGAGACTGAGGGCCATGCCGACGATGCCCGTGGCGACGACCGGCAGCAGACCGAACCGCTTCATCAGGCGCAGCGCAAAGGGAACCAGAAACAACACGGCCATCATCTGGACCGAGGCGCTGAGCCCGTTCAGCCAGCCTGGGACATTCTGGTTCTCAAGCTAGTTCGCCATGAACGGCAATGTCAGACCCATCGTCAGGGTAACGGTCATGCTCGCCGCGATGCACGCGATGAGGCCACGGCGACGCTGGGCTGGTGTGATGTCTGCGTCCATCTCTCAACGCTCTGGTAACGATCTAGCCTTCCTTGCGAATGCGCCAGATCAGAAGACCGATGAAGGCTAGTGTCAGCACGGCGCCGGTCAGCGGCATGGCGTCGGGGCCGCCTAGCTCGATGGCAATGCCGGAGATGCCGGGCCCGATCACACTGCCGGTCGCCCACAGGAACATGAAGCTCGTTGTCACGCCGATCAGGGCGCCACCCTTGAACCGGCTACCCATATCGACCAGCGCGACGGTGTAGAAGGTTCCCAGCCCGGCGCCGAGCAGGGCCAGAATCGGAAAGATCAGGACCGAGTGTGTGATGGTCCAGGGCATCGCCAGCATGCAGACCAGCGACAGACACGCACCACACAGGATGAGCTTCCGCGCACCGAAGCGCTCGGCCAGGACGCCCATGGGAATCTGACCCATCATGGCGCCAATCACGAAGATGCTGAGCATGGCTTCAGCCAGCTCAGAACTCAGATCCTTGCGCAGGCCGTAGACCGGCAACAGCGACAGCGTGGCGCTGTCGATCAGACCGAACATAAAACCCGCGATCATCAGGCCTGGTGCAACCTTGAGGAAATGCAGAATGCGCGCCGAGGCCTCGTGGCCAGCGAAGGTCGCGGCAGGACCGGTCAGACCCAGCGGCAGAAGCCCCATCAGCACGATGCCGATGCCGATGTAGAGCGGCACCCAGGTCTCTGTTCCCAGGAATGCGAGAAGAATTGGCCCGACGGCAAAGCCGCCGTGCTGGAAGAACCCGGTCAGCCCGATGATGCGACCGCGCTTCTTCTCAGGCGCAAGCTGGTTGATCCAGACGTCGCCCGCGGTCCAGACCATCTCAGACGAAAAGCCGAGCAGGAAGCGGATCGGAAACCATAGCCAGACATTCGGGAAAATTGGCAACAGAATAAGCGAAACCGCCACGCCAGCCAGACCGAAGCCGATCACCTTCTTGGTGCCGAAGCGCGCCATAAAGCGCGGGCCGAAGATTGCCAGAAACAGAACGGCGATCATCTGGGATGCGGCACTCAGCCCGTTGATCCAGGGATCGACACCCCAACCGTCGAGCACCAGCGCGAGGAAGGGCAGCGTGATGCCCATGGTCACGGTGACGGACACAGTGCTCATCACGCAGATCGACATCGCCCGGACGGGCATCTTCTCCGACATGGTTGTGCTCCCCACATCTGCTGTAGAGCGGGCCTACTGGAGGGGCAAGCGAGGCTCAGTCATGCCAGACATGAGAAATGGTTATCCGGGGCGCCAAACGCGTGTGCCCGGAGTTGAACGGCGTTCGCCTCTGTCGCAGTCTGAGACAGACAGAGGGGACGAATCATGCAGGTCAAGACACTGGGCGCTTATGCCGACAAGATCTCGGTGGAACCCGGCGATACCATCGCCATTAGGGTCAATTGCGACGAGGGCGGGCCCGATCAGTTCGGGGCCACCATCGTGCGCCTGCTGTCGGGCGATAATCAACCCGCCGGCCCCGGTTACCGCGACGAAACCGTCGACCTTGCCGCCAACGGCCGTTACCCGGCGCGGCACCAGCGCATCTTCCCCGGCTCTCACGGCATCGCCCCGCATCATGCGGCCTTCGAGACGCTGGAGAGTTTCACGGTCCAGATCCTGTTCTGGCCGACGACTCCGGAGCGGCCTTGGAAATCCATCGTTTCCAAGTTCGACGAGTCGACCGAACACGGCTGGGGCCTCTTCACCAACGGCGACGGCCATGCCTGTTTCTTCATCGGCGACGGCAACGACCACACCACCGCCCGCGTCGCCGCACCGGAGCCCCTGATCGCACGCCAGTGGTATCTGCTGGCCGGCAGCTATGATGCCGACACGAAGGAGCTGCGCATCGTCCAGCGGATGATCCAACCTCACGCCACGCTCCCTGAGCGCTGTGAGGCCACCGCCGATGGTTCGACCGTGGCCTCGCCGCACAATCACACCGCGGCCTTCATGGCGGGCGCCTACAACCACCGCGACAACATCACGCCCTGGTTCCCGGGCGGCCATGTCAACGGCAAGCTGGAACGGCCGGTCGTCAGCCACGGCCTGCTCGGCGACGATGAAGTTATGGCCCTGACCACAGGCCCCATGCCCGAGGGCCTGAAAGACCGCGTGGTGATTGCCTGGGATTTTTCGATCGACATCTCAACCGACCGCTTGGCCGATATCTCTGGCAACGGCATCGATGGCGAAGCCGTCAACCTGCCGATGCGCGCCAAGACCGGCCACAACTGGGACACGACGCAACATCGCTGGACCGATGCCCCGGAACAGTGGGGTGCGCTTTATGTCGTGGAAGACGCGATCTACGACTGCGGCTGGGAGACCGACATCGAGGCCACCCTTCCAGCTGATGTCCGCAGCGGCCTCTATGCAGCGAAGCTGGAGCGTGAGGGCAGCGTGGCCGAGTTTGTGCCCTTTGTCGTGCGGCCTCGGAAAGGCGAGACCACTGCACCGCTCTGCGTCGTGATGCCCGATGCCAGCTATCTCGCCTATGCCAACATCGATGAAACGTTCGATCCCGGCTACGACTTCCAGTTCAACCGCGTCGCCCGCATGGGACCCGACGATTTGTATCAGAACGATCATCCCGAGATCGGCATGTCGATGTATGGCCTGCACGCGGATGGGTCGGGCCCGCACTACAGCTCGCGCCTTCGCCCGGTCGTAAACTTCTCACCGACGCACAACTCGCTCTGGCAGCTTTCCGCCGACATGCACCTGATCGCCTGGCTGGAGCATGAAGACATCGCCTACGACATGATCACCGATGAGGACATCGACCGCGAAGGCGTCGATCTGCTGAAGCAGTGGCCCTGCGTGATGACCATGAGCCATCCCGAGTACACCTCGACCCGGATGCTCGATGCCTATGAGGCGTTCACCGGCCAGGGCGGACGGCTGATGTATATGGGCGGCAACGGCTTCTACTGGCGTGTCGCCTATAATCCCGACAAACCCGGTGTGATCGAGATGCGCCGAGCCGAGGACGGTTCCCGCTCGTGGATTGCCGAACCCGGCGAATACTACATGAGTTTCACCGGCGAGATGGGCGGCCTGTGGTGGCATGCCGGGCGGGCGCCCAACAAGCTCGTCGGCAATGGCTTCATCGCCCAAGGCTTTGACTGGTCGAGTCCCTACCGGATCACCAAGCAGGGCCGTGACCCGCGTGCCGCCTGGATGTTCGAGGGCATCGACGGCGATCTCGTGGGCGACACCGGGCTGTTGGGCGGCGGCGCGGCAGGCTGGGAGCTTGACTGCGCCAACCCCGAACGGGGTACGCCTCCCCATGCGCTGGTGGTGGCTTCGAGCTTCGACCACTCCGACACCGTGCTTCTGGTCAACGAGGAGATCGGCCACATGCACCCGCGCATCCATGGCTCGATCAACCCGCAGATTCGCGCTGACATGATGTTCTTCGAGACTGCCCAAGGCGGCGCGGTCTTTGCGACCGGCTCCATCACCTATGTCTCGGCCCTTCCCTGCAACAACTTCCAGAACACCATAGCCGTTCTGACGTCCAATGTGATCCGGCGGTTCTGCGATCCCGCACCCTTCTGAGCCGCCATGACCGATCATCGCATGCAGTGGAACGACGCCACGCTGATCGACCAGATCATCGGCGGCTCGAAGACCGCGACGGTCCGCCCCCTGGAATGGAGCGAAGGGCTCGACGCGCACAACACCGCCCTTCACTGCGGCGCGACCTACACCGTCTACGACCGCAACCTCGTGCCGCGCTGCCGTGTGCGCATCACCGCAATCGAACTGGCGACCTGGGGTGCGATCCCCGAGGCCCTGTGGCGCCGCGATCCCGCTGCCTCCGGTGCGGTGAGCCTAGACGCCTTTCGGGCCGACCACTGGGACTACTTCGGCCAGCCCACCGACGATTTCGAGTTCCTGGCGCTCTACTTCGACCCTGTGACCGACTGATCGCACGGTGGCCCCGTGATGACTCCGTTTTCGTTCTTTCTCGACTGGGACCTCAACTGCCAGTTCGCAGGCCTGCTGTGGGCCCGCGAGGAAGGCCTGTTTGCCGACGCGGGGCTTGATATCACCCTGGTCTCGCCCCGTGAGAATCCCGAGACCATCACCGTCGATCTCGTGCTGGGCGGCGGCCTCTGCGCCGGCTGCATGGAGGACAACCTGATCGTTCGCGCCGCCGTGGCGGGAAAGGGCGTGAAAGCCATCGGCGCGACCATGCAGGATTCACCGATCCAGATCATCACCCTGCCCGACAGCGGCATCAGTAGCCTCAATGATGTTCCGGGCCGTCGCATCGCCATGCATCGCGACGGTATCCATCTTCTGGAAACCGTGCTGTCACTCCACGGCATCGACCCGGCAACGGCCGAAACCACCGTCGCCGGATGGACACTTGAGCAGCTCGCCGAGGGCACCTTCGACGCCGTGCAGGGCTATACCACGACAGAACCCCACACGCTGGCTCGGCGCGGCATCGCCACCCGCCTGATTCCGATCCGTCATCACCGGCTGCACCCCTGGGCGCAGATGATGTTCACGACCGATGCCGTGATTGCCGAACATGCGGATGTGCTGCCGGGCTTCGTGGATGCCTGCAAGAAAGGCTGGCAGCGCGCCATGGCCGAGCCTGAGCGAACAGCTGCAATGGTCGCCGCCCACTCCGATGAGCATGACGATCCTGCCGAGAATGCCGACATTCTGAAGCTGATGGCACCGCTGATCGCCGGTGACCGTGGCCTTGCCCATTGCGTGACCACCGACCCCGACCGCTGGCGCCGCAACCTCGCGACCTACGCCGCCTTCGGCATGATCGACTGCGAACCGGCCTATGACGACGTCGTCTGCGATCGCTTCATGTAGCGCCTACTGACCGATCAGGCTGCCGTGGAAGATCATGCGGTAGACCGGCGTGTCCTGCCACGCGATCGCCTCCTCGCCTTGGAAGCGCGCAAGATCGCCCTCCACCGTGTTGGCATAACTGTAGGGCCCGCTGACATAGGAGGCTGGGCCACGCATCAGGTGTTCGGGATCGGGCTGGCCCAGCACCTCACGCTGGAAGGCGTAGATCTCCTCCAGTGGCCTGATGTCCGACAACACCTCGGCGATGTAGTTCTTCATCCACACCACCACGCCGTCGCGCCAGACGATCTCGTGCCCGCCATAGGGATTCCGGCCGGCATAGCGGTCGCGGTAACGCCACGGCCCTTGATCGAAGATCATCTGCTCGGTGCCGTCACCCACCGCCGTGCCGTGCGGGATGGCATAGGTCTCACGCCGGGCCACCACCAAAAAATCAATCAGGTCGTTCAAGACTGGTTCGCCTCCTCAAGAGCGAGCACATGGTCGGCGAGCTGTTCGCAGGTGCCCCACCACACATCATCCAACCCACGCAAATGACGGAACAGGCGTTCCAGCATGACTAGCCGGCCGGGCCGGCCCATCAGGTTGGGGTGAAGGGTGGTGTGAAAGAGCCCACCGTAGCGGTGCAGGCCGTCGAACTCCTCACGCCAGATGGTCTCGGCCTCTTCGGCGCTGGAGAGCGCGACATGGCCGCCCCAGTAGAGCGACGAGCCGAACAGCGCCCAGTCGTCGAGCACCATGGAGATCGGAAGTTCGACCAGATCACCGCACCGGGTCTCGATGATCTGCGGTGTGTCGTGTTCCATCAGGCTGGCGTCATAGGTTATGCCGAGCTCAGCCATCAGTTCCAGCGTGTGCGCCTTCACGCCCCAGGCCGGCGCGCTCCAGCCGCGCGGAGCTTTGCCGGTGAGACGCTCCAGAATGACTGAGCCGTGCTCGAACACGGCGCGTTCATCGGTGTCATCGAGCGCAAAGACGTTTTCGTGCATGTAACCGTGGTGGGCGACCTCGTGGCCGTCCCGCAAGATTGCTTCGATCATCACCGGATGCCGTTCTGCGACATGGGCCGGCACAAAGAAGGTGCCGGGGATCTCGAGATCGCGGTGCAGGGCCAGGATGCGCGGCATCGCCGTGGTCACACCGTAGGCCGCCTCGGAGATCGCCGCGATGTGATTCACGGCGTTTCGGTCCGAGGCCATGGGCCCGGCCTCGCCATCGACATGCCAGGCCAGCGTCACGCCGCAGGACGCACCATCGGGCCAGATAAATCCCCTGGGGGCTCGCACCGTGATGCCGGGATAGAGAGGTGAGGTGAGATCGACCATGGTGCGTTTATAGCCTCGCCCGGCAAGGCGACAAAGCCATCGTGCATGCGTTACCATGCGGTGGTTCGCACCAGGGATGACACGATGAAAGCAACGATCACGATGGCCGCCGCAGCCCTTGCCCTCAGCTTGCTGGCACCCGTGACCGCCACTGCGGGACCGACCGACGCCCTGGGCAACCTGCCCACGGCCGTGCTCGACGAGCTCAACGCCCTGGTGCCCGACGAGGGCGCGGACTGGGCAGGCTTCGTGCCCTTCAATCCCTGTGCCGAGATCGAAGCCAACCAGGGCAAGCTCGATGTGTGCGCATCGGCTTCACTTCGATGATCGACACCGGTCATGACGACGAGGTCCACATGTTCTACCTCAAGCGCTACTGTCGTCCGGGCTGTGGCGGCCACGACTGGATTGACCGTCTACAAGGTGCGCGATGGTTACGTTTTGATCTGGGGCATCCCGCGCTACGATGGCGACAGCGATCTCTACTACGAAACTGTGCAGTAGCTCAGCCATGACCGAACCCTTTCCGTTCATCGACGTCCAGGGCGGCCCGGCCCAACGCGGGCGCCAGTACGGGCAGCAGGCCCGCGAGCGGATCGAACGAAGCGTCGCGCTCTACAGCGGCCGCCTCGACGCACTGGGCCTTTCACGCGCCGACCTGGAGCGCTTGGTCGCCGAGATCGCTCCGGTTTGCTCCCACTTCGGGGACGCCATCGTCGAGGAAATGCACGGCATCGCCGACGGCGCCGGAGTCTCTTTCGAAGACATAGTGCTAATCAACGCCCGTACCGAGATCGTCGCGCGCGCACGGCTCGAAACAGCACCCGATGGACAGCCGGACGGATGCACCGGCGTGATCGTTCTGCCGCATCGTAGCGCCTCGGGCCGGCTGATCCACGCCCAGAACTGGGACTGGCTCACGGCCTGTTCGGAAACCGCCATCGTGATGCGCGTGACGCCCGGAAACGGACCCCGCTATCTCACCTTCACCGAGGCCGGGGGCGTGGCCCGCAGCGGGCTTAACGAGGCCGGCATCGCGATCACCGCGAACTATCTGGAGTGCGACCGCGACTACAGCCAACCCGGTATCCCGCTGCCCTTCATTCGCCGCGCCGTTCTGGAAGAGCAACATCTCGCCTATGCCCTGAAGGCCGTCGCCACCACGCCCAAGGCCTGTTCCAACAACATGATGGTGAGCTGCTCGACAGCAGGCAGGACAGACGGCTTCGGGATCGATTTCGAATGTGCGCCCGACGAGGCCTGGCAGCTGATGCCCGACGACGGCCTGCTGGTTCACGCGAACCACTGGATCGGCCCGGTCGCACGCACCAAGATCATCGAAACGGGTTTTGCCGACTCGCCCGACAGCCTCTACCGCGACTGGCGCGTTGCCGAACATCTCGGGGCCCACCGCGCGATCACACCCGACGACGTGAAAACAGCCCTGTTCGACGGCTTCGCCGCCCCCTACGCCGTCTGCCGCCCGCCCCGCGACAACGATGCCTATTCCACCGTCGCCATGATCGTCATGGACCCCGGCCAGGGCATTATCGAGATCGCCCCCCTGCCCGCCATCAACCGCACCTTCACCCGCTACGCGCTGGAAGGGGAGCCGGAGATGGTGTCGAACTGAGAGATTGCCATGGAAGGGTTTGTTGCCAGGAAGGACATCTGCTCGTTCACCGAGATCAGGGCGATGTCGGAGCGGTCGGATCCCAAGGGGCTGGTGCAGCTTGGCAGCCATGTGGCGGCCATTGTGGCGGCGGGTGTGCTGGTCTGGGCGGTGCGTGATCACGGGTGGCTGATGATCCCGGCCCAGATGGTGCTGGGCATCCTGATCACCTTTCTGTTCTGCCCCCATCACGAGTGTATCCACTGGACCGCCTTTGCCAGCAAACGGCTGAACGACGGCGTAGCCTGGGTGCTGGGGCTGATCGGCTTTCTGCCGTCGCTCTGGTTCCGCGCCTTTCATTTCGAACACCATCGCGAAACCCATCTTGAGGACCACGATCCCGAACTGGTCGACGTGAAGCCCGACACGAAGGGCGCGTTGCTGTTTTATCTGACCGGGCTCAAGTCGTTCTGGTATGCCTCGCTGCGCATCATCGTGCTGCATGCGATGGGCCGCATCACCGATGGCTTCGTGCCCGACGACACGGCGCGGCGCGCGATGGTGCGCCAAGCGCGGCTCTACCTTCTGATCTATGGGCTGGTCGCCGCCGTGGCCATCTGGGCCGGAAGCTGGGCACCGCTGATCTACTGGATCGTGCCAATGGTGCTGGGTGCATGGTCGCTGCGGCTCTATCTGCTGGCCGAACACACGCTGCTGCCCCACACCCAGGACATGCTGCAGAACACGCGCACCATGCGCACCACGGCACCGATCCGCTGGCTGGCCTGGCAGATGTCCTACCACACCGAACACCATCTCTTCCCCGCCGTGCCTTTCCATGCCCTGCACAAGGCCTTTGGCAAGATCACGCCGCGCCACGGTGCGCTGATCCCCGGCTACTGGCACTTCACCCGGGAGTACTGGGCCAGCCTCAAGTAGCGCGGCCGCGCGATCCGTGACACCCTCCACCCGCGCCGAGGAGGGCCATGATGCCGTTCCGAGTTCTGACCGCCCAGTTCATGCACGAGACCAACACCTTCGCCACCGTAAAGACGGATGTGGCGGCCTTCGAGCGCATCATCTGCTGCCGGGGTGCCGATGAGATCGTCGGGCACCTCAAGGACACTAACACCGAAACGGCCGGCTACATCGATGTTGCCGAGGCGCACGGCTGGGAACAGATCCACACCGTGGCCGCCGCCGCCAATCCGCTGGGCCTGGTCACCGACGAGACCTTCGAACATTTCGTCGGGCTGATGACGACAGGCCTCGAGGAGGCCGGGCCGGTCGACGGCATCGCGCTGGCGCTCCACGGCGCAATGGTGAGCGAATCCCACGAGGATGCCGAGACCGAGATCGTACGCCGCCTGCGCACCATCGCCGGGCCGGACATCCCGATCTGCTGCACCTTCGATCTGCATGCCAATGTCGGGCCGGATTTCGTCGAGATGGTCCAGATCGTCTGCAGCTATCTGACCTACCCCCACATCGACATGCGCGAAAGGGCCCGCAAGGCCGGAGACCTGCTGCAGCGTGCCATGGCGGGCGAGATCAAGCCGAAGCTCGTCTATGCCCGGCGACCGATGGTGCAGGGGGCCGACGGCGGACGGACCGATGTCGAACCCATGATTGGCCTGCGGGCGAAGGCCGATGCCGCGATGGCCAGCGACCCGCGCCTGCTCGACATCTCGATCAACGCCGGCTTCAACCAGTCCGACATCTTTGATGTCGGGCCCAGCGTGATCGTCACCGCCGACGGCGACGACCCCGCCTTCACGGGCATCGCCGAGGACCTGATGGACGACATCTGGGAGGCCCGGCATGTCATCAACAACCGATACCTCCGTGTCGGCGAGGCGGCCGAGGTCGCGCGCAGCTTCAACTACCGCAACAGGCCACTGGTGATCGCCGACTATGCCGACAACCCCGGCGCGGGCGCCTATGGCGATGCGACCAACCTGCTGGCGGCCATGCTGGATGCCCGCCTGGACAACGCCTGTTTTGGCGCACTCTACGACCCCGCCGCCGCGGCCGATCTGACCATGGCCGGGCTCGGCGTCCGCATGACCCTGCATCTGGGCGGCAAGACCGATCCCGCATTCGGCGGCCCACCCCTGCTGCTGACCGGCGACATCGTCTCACTCACAGACGGCGTGACGACCTTCGATGGACCGATGATGGCCGGCGTGACCAAGAGCTTCGGGCCCACGGCCGTGTTCCGTGTCGACGGCATCGACATTCTGGTGGTCTCGAACCTCATGCAGATCACGGATCTGCAGCAATTCCTGGCCCACGGCATCGACCCGAGTGAGAAGAAAACCGTGGCGTTGAAGTCGATGCAGCACTTCCGTGCGACCTATGAGCCGCTGGCCGAGAAGGTCATCGTGTGCGATTCCGGGGCACTGGCCACGCCGGACTTCACCCGCTTCACCTTCCGCAACGCGCGGCGGCCGATGTTTCCCTTCGATCCCGACGAGGCGTTTTTCGACACACCATGACCGAACGCTTCGACATCTCCCGCGAAACGCTGCTCTCGGGCGAGCTTTCGCCCCACCTGCAGGCTGCCCAGGACTCGGGCCTGATCCAGCTCCTGACCGATGAGGAGCGCGAGGCCACGCGCCATGCCTTGCTGGAGCGCCACACACCCAGTGACGACATCTTTGTCTTCGGTTTCGGTTCGCTGATGTGGAACCCGGCCTGCGAGGTTGCGGGCTTTCATCCCGCACTGGTGCGCGGCTGGCACCGCCGCTTCAACCTCTGGACCCATCTCGGCCGTGGCACCCCGGAGCTCCCGGGGCTGACCCTGGGCCTGGAGGCCGGCGGCTCGTGCCGTGGCATGGCGCTGTGCATCGAAGCCGGCAAGGTCGACAGCGAAACCGAGATCATCTGGCGCCGCGAGATGATTGCCGGAGCTTATATCCCGATCTGGGTCCAGGCCGACCTCGGCGACCGCACGGTCCCTGCGGTAAGCTTTGCCATCAACCCTGACTACTACCGATACGGCCACCGTGTGCCATTCAACGTCCAGGCCCACCACATCGGCTGTGCCGAGGGGCCGCTGGGACCGTGCATCGAGTACCTTGAGAACACGGTCACAGTCCTGGAAACCATGGGCCTGAGGCGCGGCCCGATGCACGATCTTCTGAAGGCCGCACAAAAGGAACGAAGGAAGCATGGCGCCGGAGCGACCGGTTGACCGGCTCCCAAAATCAGACGGACCGGCCGCTCCAGGGCATCCTGCTGCTGACCATGGCCGTCTGCATCTGGGCGACTCATGATGCAGCGGCCAAGTGGTATGCCGCGACCTATCCAGTGTTTGTGATCCTGTTCTGGCGCAGTCTCTTCGGAACCGTCCCCATCTTCCTGATCGCCAGCCGTCAGGGAGGTGTGCAGTCTATGCCACTGCGCCTCCACCTGCTCTGCACCCTGCGCGGCTGTATCAGCTTCTGCGCTTTCTCCAGCTTTGTCTTCGCTCTGCCCCTGATGCCCCTGGCCGACGCCATTGCCGTGGGCATGTCGGCTCCCATCTTCATCACGGCAGCCTCGGCCTTCGTGCTGAAGGAAAAGGTCGGGCCACACCGCTGGGGGGCGGTGCTGGCCGGATTCGCCGCCGTGCTCTTTATCGTGCGTCCGGACGGCCAGATCCCATTCGAAGGCGGGGCCCTGCTGCTGTTTTCCAATATCATGTTCACGACCAGCATGATGATGACACGGCGTCTGGGTGCCGTGGTCAGCACTGCCACCTTGTCGATCTACACCGCCGTCGCCTTTGCAGTCCTGAGCGCCATCGCCGTCTGCTTCGCGTGGGCCACACCGACCTGGCAAGATGTGACGGTCATGGCTCTGGTCGGCATCATGGCCGGGCTGGCGCAGTACGCCATGACGGCGGCCTTTCGCATAGCGCCTCCCAGTGTTCTGGCGCCGTTTGAGTATACCGGCCTGGTCTGGGGCGTGATCCTGGGTCTGATAATCTGGGGTGAATGGCCAAGCCGGGATGTGATGATCGGTGCTGCGGTTATCGTCACAGCCGGGCTCTACATCGTGCATCGCGAACGGCTCGCATCCAAACGCGAGAAACCCTCGCCTTGAAGCCCAAGAGCGCTGCTCTCTCCGGTATTCTATGCATGCTGATCGCAGTCGGGCTCTGGACCGGCCACGACGCCGCGAGCAAGTGGCTCACTGCGGTTTATCCCGTTCTGGTCGTGCTCTTCTGGCGCAATGTCTTCGCCCTGATTCCAGCCGGGTTTCTGGTCCTGCGCGCCGGACGCCTGCAGCCACTCCCGCCGCGCCTGCGCCTTGTCTGCTGGCTGCGCGGGATGGGCGGCGCCTTCGCGTATGGCACCTTTGTTTTCGCGCTGCCCCTGATGCCTCTGGCCGATACCATCGCAGTGGGGCAGGTCGGACCGATCATGATCATCGTGCTCTCGGGCTGGCTGCTGAAGGAACGGCTGGACCGGGCGAGCTGGATCGCCGTCATCATCGCCTTTGCCGCCACGCTCTACATTGTCCGCCCGGGCGGCGAGATTCCGCTTCTGGGTGCAGCCCTGTTGCTGGGCGCGACCACGCTCTATGCCTTCATGATGGTTCTGACCCGATACATCGGCGGCCAGGTGGATGGCGTCACACTCAACTGGCACACAAGCTGTGCCACCCTCGCCACCATGACCCTGGGCATCCCGATCGCCTTCGCCTGGCCCGCGCCCGGTGATTTGCTCCTCTTCGTGCTGGTCGGACTGATCACCGGTCTCGCCAACTTCTTCATGATCCAGGCGTTTCGACTCGCACCCGCACCGACGGTCGCGCCCTTCGAATACAGCGCCGTTCTCTGGGCCATGCTGCTCGGCCTTCTGATCTGGGGTGATGTGCCGAGCTGCAGCGTAACGGGCGGAGCGGCCGTTCTGGCGGCCAGTGGCATCTTTATCATGCGCCGCGAAAGCCTGATCAGGAAGCGGAGCCGGACAACCGTTTGATCCTGTCTGCCAGCAGCGCGACAATCGCGCCCGGAGGACGACACCATGGCATCACGCAAGAAGGCCCCGAAGATCACACGCGACGACATCAAGGGTGCGGAAAGAGTGATGGCGGTCCGCTTCCGCAAGGCCGAGCGCAAACGCCTTGTCGTTGCCCTCACCGATCAGACCGGCCGCGATCTTGCCCGCCGGGCTGTCGATCTCGGCAACGCCGCCAACCCGGCCTGCCAGTTCGAGCCCTGCCTGCCCGGAACGCCGCTGCCCTCGCGGGAACGCTTCCGTCCTTCACGACCCACGACCCGCAAACTTCCGGCGAACGATGCCGACATTGCCTTTGCCCCGCTCACAGAGCTCTCGGCCTGGCTGCGCAAACGGCAGATCACGAGCTTGCGGCTGACTGAACTCTATCTCGCCCGCCTGAAGGAGCACGACGACCGGCTCAACGCCGTGGTGACGCTGATGGAAGATCACGGCCTGAAGCAGGCGCGACGCGCCGACCGTGACATCCGCCATGGCATATGGCGCGGCCCGCTGCACGGTGTCCCCTGGGGTGCGAAGGACCTGCTCGACACCAAAGGGGTTGCCACTACCTGGGGCGCAGCGCCCTATGCCGACCAGGTGCCGTCGTCCGACGCCGCCGTGGTGCGCCTGCTCGACGAGGCCGGTGCCGTCCTGATCGCCAAGCTCTCGCTGGGCGCGCTGGCTTATGGCGACATCTGGCACGGCGGCCGCACCTGGAACCCTTGGAACCTCGACGAAGGCTCCTCCGGGTCCAGCGCAGGGTCCGGCGCCACGGTGGCGGCGGGTTGTGTCGGCTTTGCGATCGGCTCGGAAACCCTGGGATCGATCATCAGCCCGGCCGATCGTTGCGGTACGGTGGGCCTGCGCCCCACCTTCGGACGCGTGCCCCGGACCGGGGCGATGGCGCTGTGCTGGTCGCTCGACAAGCTGGGACCCCTGACCCGCGGTGTGGAAGACACCGCCTTTGTCTTGGAGGCGCTGGACCGCTTCGATGCCCGGGACCCGGGGTCACGCGACGTCGCGCTTGACTTCGATGCCCGCGAGGCAATCGACGGCATGGTCGTGGGTTACGACCCGGACTGGCTCGACGGGCCCGGCGGCGCGCAAGCCGACCGCGATGCGCTGAAGGCTCTCCAGCGTGCAGGATGCCGGGCCAAGCGCATCAAACTCCCGGATTTGCCGTACGATTCGCTCGAAACCATTCTTTTCGCCGAGGCCGCCGCGGCCTTTGAAGACCTCACGCTCTCGGGTCGCGACCGGGAGCTGCCCGACCAGATCGATGTCTCCTGGCCGCTGGAGTTCCGCATGGCCCGCCTGACATCAGCCATCGAACTGATCCAGGCCGACCGCCTGCGCCGGCGTGTGATGGAGGCGATGGCTGATGCCATGAGCAAGGTTGATGTTCTGCTGGCACCCCAGGAGGGCAATCCGCTGCTGACCATCACCAACTACACGGGCCACCCCGCGATCGCCGTCCCGACCGGTTTTGCCGCTCGCAAGGACGATCACTACGGACCCGCAGGGAACAAGACTAAGGGAGCCAGGCTCCTGCCGCATTGTTCCGTCCTGTGGGGCCGTCTCTATGACGACGGCCGCCTGATCCGGCTCGCCATGGCGCTTGAAGCAGAACTGAATGTGCGCAGCACGATGCGGCCGCCCGGATTCGAAGCATGAGCAAAGGAGCTTTCAGCGGCGGCTGCCAGTGCGGCGCGGTCCGCTTCCGTCTCGATGCGTCGCCCCGCGATTTCATGCACTGTCGTTGTTGCATCTGCCGCAGGGGTCATGGTGCGCTGTTCGCCACGGCCGGTGTCTATGACAAGGCTGCCGTGACCATCGAACAGGGTGGGGACGACCTCAGCCGCTACGAAAGCTCTCCGCGCAATCACCGTCTGTTTTGCAGCTACTGCGGCGGCCAGGTCTTCCTCACCATCGGGACTTGGGCCGACAGGATGTCTGTCGTGCTGGGCTCTCTCGACCCGGGCCAGCATCCCGGTCATGATCCCGCCTGCGAACGACATATCTTCTGGGATGAGAAGGTGTGCTGGCATGATGTCGGTGACACCCTGCCCAAACAGGAAGGATACGGATCGACATGAGTGACGCCATCAAGGGCGGCTGCCAGTGCGGTGCGGTGCGCTACGAGATTTCGGAACCTCTGCACAATGTGTCTCACTGCCACTGTTCGATGTGCCGCAAGCAGCACGGCGCACTGTTCGTAAGCTTCGGGACAACAGCCGTGACGCATCTTTCCGTGGACGGCGAAGACAGTCTCTCGAGCTATGAAAGCTCAGCGAATCTGACCCGCCAGTTCTGTTCGAACTGCGGCGGCCAGGTCCTGATCCGGGCCGAGGATAACCCCGACAACGTCTTCGTCGCCCTGGGCAGTCTGGATGCCGGCCAGTCACCCGGTCATACCGGCGGCGAGCGGCACATCTTCTGGGAGTCGAAGGTCAGCTGGTACGATCCATCCGACGACCTTCCCAAGATGACCGGCTACGGCGAATAGGATGGCCGTGTCATCCGACCATCTCCTCCAGTGCGGGCGCCTCTACGGTGCCGTTCGCTATGATGTTCGCGCGCCAATCGAACAGGTCTGGCACTGTCATTGTTCGATGTGCCGCAAGCTGCACGGCGCGATCTTTGTCAGCATCGGCCTGGTCAAACGCGCCTATTTCGCGCTCAGCGGCGAAGACAATATGGGGATGCACAAAAATTGGCCATCGGTGTTGCGGCGCTTTTGCAAGACATGCGGCAGCCAGATCATTTCGGAGTCCGACAAGGACCTCTACATGGTTGAGCTGGCGCTCGGGAGCCTCGACCCCGACCAGACACCGGGGCATGCAGACGACAAGAAACTGCATATCTACTGGGAATCGAAGATCGCCTGGTACGAACCGGCTGACGATTTGCCGAAGACCCGGGAATACGGAGATCCCCTTGATGACAGCCAGCCCTAACACTCCGATCAGCGGCGGATGCCTGTGTGGCGCAGTGCGTTTTGAGATGACCGGACCGGCCCACGATGTCTACCACTGTCATTGTTCCATCTGCCGCAAGCTGCAGGGGGCGCTCTACCCCACCTATGGCGTGGTAGCGCGCGCGGGCTTTCGGGTCCTGAAAGGCGCGGACAACCTCAGAACCTTCGATTCCTCTTCGGAGGTTCATCGTCACTTCTGCATGACCTGCGGCAGTCACGTCTTCGAGGACACCGATTATGAGCCCGCCAGTGTCTGGTTCAGCGTGGGCACTCTGGATGACGGAGCGGATCCCGGCGGCCGCGACGGGACGGAGCGCCATATCTTCTGGGAATCGCGGACGGGCTGGTATGAGCCCGCAGACAATCTGCCCAAGGTCAATGAGTTCGGAGATGACAACGCATGATTGATGTTCTGAAGGGTGGCTGCCAATGTGGCACCGTCCGTTTCGAAGTGAGTGAGCCTGCCACCGACCTTTATCATTGCCATTGTTCGATGTGCCGCAAGGTGCACGGCACGGTCTTCGCGACCTACGCCGTCTGCCCGCGTTCAGGCATGCGCTTCATCCAGGGTGAGGACAACCTCTCGGCTTTCAAGTCTTCGCCCGATGTGACACGCCGGTTCTGCAAGACCTGCGGCTGCCAGATCGCGATCGACGTGGCCTACCAGCCTGATGACATCTGGTTCATGCCGGGCATTCTGGATGACGCCGATCATCCCGGCGCAGACCAGACCGAACGCCACATATTTGTCGCCGACAAGCTGCCCTGGCTGCATCTCGACGAGGTCCTGCCCCGAACCGATCAGGCATGACCGCCGACGTCTTCCGTTTGTCAGAGGCGCCGTTCGAGCCCTACGCAGGCCCGCCGGGACGTGTCGATGTTGCCGATGTCGTCACGGTCGGCAACAGCAGCACGATTGCGGCAGGTTACGTCGAGACCGAGGGCGGCCCCTTCGCCTATCGCTGCGATTACGAAGCCGTGTGCGTGCCGCTCGATGACGCCATGACCTGGGATACCGGGACCGGCGAGGCGGCCACAAAGCCAGGAGACGTGATCTGGATTCCGAATGGCGGGCGGGCATCCTACCGCTCGCGGGGCGTGTCCCGGTTTGTCTATGCAACCTTTCCCGTGAACTGGCCTGAGATTGTCGGCTGGGTTGCGGGCCAGGACATCAAAGACTTCTCGATGCTCGACGACATCGGCGAACTCGATGCGGTCGGGTTGGCCCGGGCGGGCAGCGAGACCGAGCCCTGGCAGAGCTCACCTAGGGCGGAGGGGTTTCAGCATGCCATCCTGACCCGGCCACGCGGCGGGGCTGCGATGACCACGCTGGCGCTGCGGACAAGCCAGGCCACGACGTGGTCGCTGGGGCCGGGCGAAGGTCTGCTTGTGGTGCTGGAAGGCGATGTGATGACCCGCGCCTCTGATGATGTCAAACAGGGTCTGGGCGCAGGTGACCTGCTTTGGAAACACGCCGCAGGCGTCTTGCAGCTGAAGACCTGGGGCGCAGCGCGCATGCTGTCGATCTCCGCCGCTGATGAGCACGCGACGGCCGCCGCGCACTGACCGTCAGATCAGTCGCGGAAAGACCTCACCGGCCGGATGATCTCCGTGGGTCTTGCTGTCATCGCGGAATGGCGGGTCCGATGTGCCGGGGTCGGCGTTGTAGCTGGCGTCATCGCCGAACAGGAGCAGCGCAGCCGCGCGGCGCCGGCTGGGCAGGCTGTTGACCGGGGCGCCATGAAGCGTCCGGTGATTGAAAACCAGGGCGTCACCGGGCTCCAGAGCCCACCAGATAGGATCGTGGACCGCCAGGAAGTTGTCCGGTGGAGGGGCAGGCGCGCGGTTCCAGGACAACGCGGTGTCGTAACCGCCATCAGGGTCGAAGTGGTGGGGCGCATGAACCGGGCCGCCGCGACGATGAGAACCACGCAGGAAAATCAGGGTTGTGGCGGCGGGTATGGTGTCCAGAGCGACCCAGAAGTTGAGACACTGGTCGCCATCGATGCGCTGGTAGGACGCATCTTCATGCCACGGGCTCGCAATCTCCGAACCGCCATCCTTCACGAACAGGTTGGAGTAGTAGAGCGTGATGCCCGGCGAGCCCATCAACTCGGCCGCGAGCTTCGGGACGCCGCTGTCGTTCACGAACCAGTCGAAGGCCTCATGACGCTCGTGGAGCTGGAAATCATAGTAAAAGAAGCCGGGCTGACCGGGTTCACCGATCCGGTAGCCAAGCGGACCTGGTTCGCGCGCCGAGGCGTCAGCCGCCTCACGCAGTTGAGCGACGTGACCGGCGTCCAGAATTGACCGCAGACAGACCACACCGTCGGTCTTGTACGACCTGATCGCGTCAGGCGGCAGAGTAGCCCCCGCGCCCAGCGTATGGGCGGGCGGCGCATCGGGCGCGGGCACCAGCCGGTCGGCCGGCGTCACCGCATAGGCATCCTGTGTCATGGCGTCACCATGCCCTGAGACTAGAAGCTGGTTGGAAGGGTTGACAATTGTCACAATCCACCTTACATTTATTTCAGTAATTTCTGAAATGACAGGTTTAACATGAAACTCACACCAACCATGGAACGCTTCATCCTTCATTGGGGTGAGATGGGCTCGCGCTGGGGAGTCAGCCGGTCGGTGGCGCAGGTTCACGCTCTGCTCTATCTCGCCAACGATCCGCTTCATGCTGACGAAATCACCGATACGCTGGCCATCGCACGTTCAAACGTGAGCATGTGCCTCAAGGATCTTCAGGGCTGGGGCCTTGTCGAGATGGTTCATGTCCTGGGTGACCGGCGCGATCACTTTTGTGCCGAACAGAACACCTGGGAGGTCATGACGCTGATCGTCGAGGGTCGCAAGGAACGGGAGTTTGATCCGCTTCTGGCCACCTTGCAACGCTGCCGAGACGAAGCGCTCGATGATCCCGAGACCGACGGCAGGACGGCCAAGCGCATCACCGAAATGCACGATTTCGTCCGTGACATGACAAGCTGGTACGATCAGGTCCGCAAGTTGCCACGCCCGGTGATCGCCAAGTTAATGGCGATGGGAGCCAAGGTTGCACGGGTCGTGAGCTAGGGGTTTTTTGCCATGTTCTTTCAAAATTTCCTGAAACTTCCGGCATTGGCCTTCGCGCCGATCTGCCGGAACGGACCAGGGCATGGACGCGATGACCGGCGTGGGTGAGCTGGTCGACGACCTCGCGCCCGACACGGCCGTTGCCGCCGATCACCAGAAAAGTCTCCTCCATCGTTCCGTTCCTCTTGCCTTGGTTCCGGGGCTATCATCGGCCATGGACTCACGCCGCGATAAGGACTACCCATGACACGAGATCATCTCACCGCTGCCGCCTTTGCCGAAGGGGAAGCCTTGGCGCGTCCGGTACCCGCCGCCGCCTTCGCCCGACCGGAAGGCGCCACAGAGGCCCAACACGCCTTCGACGGGGTGCTTGTCCTCGCCGGCGCCAAACTGGAGACAAGCGACGACCGGGTGCTGGGCTATTTCGTGATGGGTGGACGACCCGAGCGCTTTCCCGCCGTCGACCTCGACTTCACATCGCTGGAGGGCGAACTCCTGCCAGTCGTGCGAGGCCTGATTCGCCGTCCCGATGACAGCAGCTATTGGGACATCATGGTCGGCCCCGGGGCCTTGTGGTCGGAAGCAGAAGACCGAGGCAGGAGCCGCGCAGCCTTTCCGTTCCAGCTTTCCAACGACCGCGAGAACGACAGTCACCACGGCCTGGCCACCTTCCTGTTTGATGACGAGAGTGTCAGCGACGTGATCATCGAAGTCGTGACCGAAACCGAGCCCGATCATCTGCCCGAAGCCTTCGATCTCTGGGGCCGTGTCCCGGCGCAGCGTGCGCCGATTGAAGCTGACGGCCTACCCGCCGCACATGCCGCGCGCAAGGCCGAACGCGCGCAGGAACACGCCTACCGCCCCATCGAGGATCTGGCCGGCACCGTCGGAGTCGATTTGGTTGATGCCCTCTATGAAGGCGTGGGCAGTGACACGGAGGTCGCCAGCGGCCTGGTGATGGATGATGTCATCTATGCCACCGATGTCAGAACCCGCCACGGCAGCTTCCCCTATCCCCGCGCCATGCGGTTCGGCCTGTGGTCGGCGACCAAGGCCGCCTTTGGCACGACCGCCCTGCTGCGGCTTGCAAAGCATCTGGGTCCCGAAGTTGCTGACACACGCATCCGCGATGTCGTCGAGGTCAAGGCCGACCACGATGGCTGGGACAAGGTCACCATCCGTGATTGCCTCAACATGGCGAGCGGCATCGGCACGAACGGGCGCAACGCCGAACCGATCGACATCTATGCCGACAACCTGACCGAACCAAACTTTGCGCAGGCCGCGCCCGAAGAGGTCGCCTGCTATCGCGCCTATCAGGCCTGGTACGCGGCGCGCTCGCTGCAGGACAAGCTCGACCGGGCCTTCGCCTGTCCGAGTTACCCCTGGGGGCCGGGTGAGGTGGCGCGTTATCGCGATCAGGATCTCTTCATGGCCGGTGTCGCGATGGACGCGGTCTGGAAACGCGAACGAGGACCCGGGGCCGATCTCTTCGCCATGGTCGCCAACGAGGTTTACGCGCCCATCGGCATCCAGTACGCCGATATGAACCGGACGCTGGAAGACGGCGACGCCCTGGGCGTGCCGTTGACCGCCTTCGGCCTCTATCTCGGCCTCGACGATGTTGCCAAGCTGGGCAGGCTTCTGACCGACGGTGGCCGGCACGACGGCGAACAACTACTCGAGCCAACCCTTCTTTCGTCCTGCCTCGACGGCGCCTTTGAGAAAGGCTTCCCGAGCGGAACCTTCACCGCCGAACAGCGGGAGGTATGCTATCACCTCGCCTACTGGCAACTTCCCATGAAGACACGCAGCGGCCGCGATGTTCGCATCCCTTCGATGCGCGGCTACGGCGGCCAGATCATCCAGCCGCTGTGGAACGGTATCACCTGCTTCCGCTTCGGCCACGATCAGCCAAGCCAGGACGACCGTTACGACTCTCTGAAGCTGCCGCGCATTGCCGATGCCCTGAGGCCGCTTTGAGCGCACCCCGTTATCTCACGACCCGGGAGGTCGCGGATCTTCTGCGCATCAAGGAGCGCAAGGTCTATGACCTCGTGGCCGACAACACGATCCCGGTCTGCCGCGTCACCGGCAAGCTTCTGTTCCCGCGCGATGTCATCACAACCTGGGTCGAAGCGAGCGCCGAGTTCAACGGTGACCTCGAGGCGCTCAAGGCTCTGCCGCCCGTGATCGGCGGCAGCCACGACCCCTTGCTCGACTGGGCTCTGCGGGAGTCACGCTCGGGCCTTGCCACGGTCTACGAAGGCAGTCTGACGGGCCTGGAGAAGCTGGCCCAGGGCAAGGTTCAAGCCGCCGGGCTCCATGTCTTTGAACCCGAGAACGGCGGCTGGAACCGGGTACACATCGCCAAAACGCCCGGCCTGACGTCGGTCGTTCTGATCGAATGGGCGCGGCGGCGTCAAGGCCTTGTGGTGGCTGCGGACAATCCGCTGGGCGTTCAGGGCGTGGGTGATCTCGCGGGGCGGACCGTGATCCCGCGCCAGGCCTCAGCCGGGTCCCAAGTCCTGCTGGAACACCTGATGGGCAAGGCCGGTGTGAGCAACGATGTCGGTTTCCTTGACACGCCGGCGAGCAGCGAGACCGACATTGCACACGCTGTCGCCGGGGGCAAGGCAGACGCAGGCCTGGCGATCGAGGCTGTGGCACGCCAGTTCGGCCTGGGTTTCGTGCCACTGGCGGAAGAACGGTATGATCTCGCGGTCTGGCGGCGCGCCTATTTCGAAGAGCCGTTCCAGAACCTTTTGGCCTTCGCGCGCGAAAGCCGCTTCGCTGAACGCGCCGACGAGCTCGGCGGTTATCACATCTCCGGGCTGGGCACCGTGCAGTTCAACGGCGCACGTTAGGCCAGCCTACAGGGTGTTCGGCACAAAGAGCTGCTGGCCTTCGAGCCGGAACCCCGCGATGGCAGCCTGACCCGGCTCCGACAACAACCAGTCGATGAAGGCCTGGCCGTCATCCGCCCTTACATGGTCAAAAACCTCCGGGTTCACCAGGATCACCCCATACTGGTTGAAGAGGGCATCGTCGCCTTCAACATGGATGACAAGATCGCCCTTGTTGGCGAAGGCCACCCAGGTCGCGCGGTCCGTCAGCGCATAGGCACCCAGCCCTGAGGCCGTGTTGAGAGTGGCCCCCATGCCCGAGCCTGTCTCGTTGTACCAGGTGCCGCTGGCCTCCTGGGGTTCGACGCCAGCAGCCTGCCACAGGGCATGTTCTTTCTTGTGGGTGCCGGAGTCGTCACCACGGGATGCAAAGGACGCCTCAGCATCGGCGATCATCGTCAGGGCCCGGGCGGCGTCGTTCAAACCGGCAATATCGGCGGGGTCGTCTTCGGGCCCGACAATCACGAAGTCGTTGTACATCAGGTCAAAGCGTTCAACGCCGAAGCCGTCAGCTACGAAGGCCTCTTCCGCCGCCCGGGCGTGGACCAGAAGCACATCACCGTCGCCGTTTGCGGCATTGCGGATCGCCTGACCCGTGCCGACCGCCACGACCCGGATCTCGATCCCCGTCTCCGTCGTGAACAGGGGTAGGATATGATCGAACAGGCCGGAGTTCTGTGTCGACGTCGTCGACTGCACGATGATGAACCGCTCATCAGCCTGGAGAGTGTCGGAAGCCAGGACCATCAAAGACAGGAGCAGGAGAAGCGACAAACACCGAAACAGCATGGATGAGCCTTTTCTGAGAAAGTCTAGAGAACCAGCCGGCCCTCAATGAAGGCCCGAGCCTCCCCGGTGGCGGGATGATCAAAGAAGTCGGAGGCCGGGACCGGCGCCTCAATGTGGCCGGCGCACATGAAGGCGATACAGTCACCAAGCCGCCGCGCCTGGCCGGGGTCATGGGTTACGAGCAGCAGGCGCGTGCCCTGGTCGGCGGCCTCCTGCATCACCGTCTCGATCGCCAGGGTCGAGGCGGGATCGAGGTTGGCGGTGGGTTCGTCGAGCAGGAGCACGGACGGTCGCGGCGCCAGGGCGCGCACCAGCGCCAGGCGCTGCTGCTCGCCGCCGGAGAGAACCCGCGCCGGGCTTTCTGCCAGGTGCGAGAGGCCACCACTGTCGAGCGCGTCCATCGCCTGCTCCATCCGCTCGGCGCGCGGCACACCGGCGGCTTTCAGAGCAAAGCGGATATTGGCCAGTGCCGATCTGCGCAGCATGACCGGACGCTGGAACACCAGCCCGACCCGGCTTGCCCTGCTGCGTTCGGGCGAGGAACCCGCCCAGGTCACGGTGCCGCTGTCAGGCGTCACGAGCCCCGCCAGCAGGCGTAGCAACAGGCTCTTTCCGGCACCGTTCGGACCCATGAGCACAGTCATGCCAGCGTTGTCCATGGTCAGACTGGCGTGATCGACCAGCAACCGGCCGCCACGGCGGACGACAAGGCTATCACCGATGATCGGTAGTACGGCTCCCGCCGATGGTGTTGCAAGGGAGTCAGGCATGGGCGCGGCCCGCCATCGTCAGACGCAGGGCGCCGGCAGCTCCGTTGACCGCGAGAACGATGACCAAAAGCACGATGCCAAGACCAAGCGCGAGGTCGAGTGCGCCCTTGGAGGTTTCCAGGGCGATGGCTGTCGTCATCACACGGGTGACGTGGTTGATGTTGCCACCAACGATGATCACCGCACCGACCTCGGCCACCGCACGCCCGAAACCCGCGAGCAGCACGGTGAACAACCCGATCCGCGCTTCCCAGAGCAAGGTTGCGACCACGCTGCTCCAGCCCAGGCCGAAGGCGCGGAGCTGTTCGTCATAAGCCCCGTGCAAGTCTTCGATCATCTGGCGGGTGAGAGCTGCAACGATCGGCGTGACCAGCACCGTCTGCGCAATGATCATCGCCTCAGGTGTGTAGAGCAGCCCCCAGTTGCCCAGCGGGCCTGCACGGGAGAGCAGCAGATAGATCGCCAGACCGGCAACCACCGGCGGCAGGCCCATCAGGACATTCAGCACCGCGATGACAACACTGCGGCCGGGGAATCGCACTACCGCGAGTGCCGCACCCGTCGGCAGCCCGATCAGCGCCGCCATCACCACCGCCGAAAGACTCACACGCAGCGACAGGCCCACGATCTCGATGAGATCGCTATCGAAGGTGGTGATCATGACAAAGGCAGCAGCAAAGGCCGCCGACAGATCGTTCATGGTACAATCCCAAGGGAGCGGCACGATGGTGAAACGACTGTGATTCCTCCAGATTTTTGCTCAATATCGGGACGAACACATAAATTAACATGAAAATAACAAGACGAATCCGCAACTATTTTGATCAGACCTCACAAGCGGCTAGCGCCGCTTCATCCATGACAACACACAGGCCGGGCACATCGCCGAGCACAGCCGGGCCGTCCGTGACCGTCATGGCGGTTTTGCCAAGGGTCTCGCAGAACGCACCCGTACTGGGGAAAATACTCGCCGATCAGGGCGTTGGGCAAAACGGCACAGGTGTGAACCATGGCGGCCGCGCCCACCAGAGTACTATTCCAGCAGTGCGGCGCGATAAGCACGTCATGGGCTTCTGCCTGCCGGGCAATGTCGAGAAAGTCGAGCAGGCCACCCACGCCGACGATGTTGGGGCTGAAGATATCGGCCGCCTGTTTCTCCAAGGCAGCGCCGAAGTGGTGCAGACCAATCTGTCGCTCACCGGTGACGATAGGCATGGAGATCTGGCGACGGCTCTCCGCCATATCATCGAGCCGTTCCCCGGCGATCGGCTCCTCGAACCAGCCGGGATCGAACGGGGCGAAGGCATGGGCGGCCTCAACGGCGAAAGCAGCAGCATCAAGTGCCCAGACATCGACCATCATCTGCATGTGATCGCCGATCGCTTCTCGCACGCGACGGACCGCCTCCGTGGCCCGGTCCAGCGGTTAGTACTCCATGGGATAGAACTTCAGGGCACTGCATCCCGCCTGTCTGATTGCCAGACAGCGCTCCACCAGAAGGTCGACGGGATTCTCCGGTGTCAGCGGATCCATGTTGGCGGAGAGCGGCAGCGACCCTCTGATGACATCACCCAGAAGGTCACAGACAGGCAGCCCCGCACGTTTGCCCTCAATGTCCCACAGGGCGACCTCGAGTGCACTCGCCGCCGATAACAGATCAATGCTGAGGTGACCTTCGTCGTACCAGACCGTGACATTGTCCCGAAAAATCTGGGGCGACGGTTCATGGAGATCGATCAGCATGGCCCCAAGCCCCTTGATAAACTCAGCAATGCCCCGCTCGCGGCGGAGAATTGCATAAGCCTCGCCCCAGCACAGAAGCCCGTATTCGACTTCGACGCGACAAAACAGGAAGATCTTCTGCGGCGGACCCGCAGAACGCGGCAGATAGGTTTTCACAGACCTGATCTTCATGGGCTCACCGTTATCCCTGTTTTGGTGCCGCGGGGATGTGCTGCTGACATCATCATCAGCCACACGACCGCATCCAGCCTCCCTGGCCAGGAAGGGACTTGAGCCCAACAGTTCTGATGAACAGTGAAGCTGGCTGGGGCGCCTGGATTCGAACCAGGGATCGCGGGATCAAAACCCGCTGCCTTACCGCTTGGCTACGCCCCAGTAGCGAGGCCTAGTAACCGGAAACCGACGCCCCGCGCAAGAACAGCCTGGCATGATCCCCGGATCAGGCCGGCGCGATCTTCTCCTGGCCCTCGGAGACGAGATGGGTCGCGTTTCGCGTATCGACAACAAGCGGGCTTGCGGCCACCAGAGCCGCATAGTCGAGATCATCGTGATCGGTGACGATCAGGGCCGCATCATGGCCACCGGCGAGCACGGTGTCCCAGGGGAGGCTTTCGCGGCCCGACAGCGCTGCATGTTCACGGCCGGTCTGGATGACCTGGACGTAGGGATCATGGAAGGAGACCATGGCGCCCCGCTCTTCCAGCAGAGTCATCAGTTTGAGCGCCGGGCTCTCGCGGATGTCATCAACATTCTTCTTGTAGGCCATGCCGATCAACACGATCTCAGCGCCGTTGAGTCCCTTGGCAAAGCGGCGGTCGAGCTCTTCAGCCAGGCGCGCGACCACGCGGCCCGGCATGGCCGTGTTGATCTCGCCGGCGAGTTCGATGAAGCGTGTCGTCACTTCGTACTCGCGGGCCTTCCAGGTCAGGTAGAACGGATCGATCGGGATGCAGTGACCACCGAGGCCCGGACCGGGATAAAACGGCATGTAGCCGAATGGCTTGGATTTGGCGGCGTCAATCACCTCCCAGATGTCGATGCCCATCTCGCTGTAGACAACCTTGAGCTCGTTCACGAGCGCGATGTTCACCGAGCGGAAGATGTTCTCCATCAACTTCACGGCTTCAGCCGTGCGCGTGTCACTGACCGGCACAGTGCCGCCGGTGGTGGCGGCCTCGTAGAAAGCACAGGCTGCGTCGCGCGCCGCATCGCCTTCACCGCCGACAACCTTGGGAATCTGCTGGGTGCCGTACTGCGCGTTGCCCGGGTCTTCTCGCTCCGGTGAATAGGCGAGCAGGAAGTCCCGGCCGCAGACCAGACCGCTCTCCTCGAGGATCGGTTTCATCATCCCATCGGTGGTGCCGGGGTAGGTTGTCGACTCCAGAATGACGAGCTGGCCTGGACGCAGGACATCAGCGATGGTGCGCGTGGTGACCTCGACATAGCGCATATCGGGCTCACGGTTGGCCGTGAGCGGTGTGGGCACGCATATCAGGATGATGTCGGCATCAGCGAGCCGCGCCGAATCCGTGGTCGCTCCGAACCGATCCGAATCGGCGAGCTCGCTGATGCTCTCTTCAGGGATGTGGCGAATGTAGCTGTGGCCAGCTTTCAGATCCATGATCTTGCCGGGATCGGTATCGAAGCCCACGACCGAAAAACCGGCATCATGCGCCGCCAAAACGAGCGGCAAACCAACATAGCCCAGTCCAATGACGGCAATGCCGGCGTCACGGGTCGCGATGCGATCCTGCAGAGTGTTGATGTTGTTCATGGCCGCTCGTTTATCGGCTCACGCCGCGCAAGGGAAGCCACTTGATCAGACCACGGTGACGGCTGCACCGCCGTATGTCCACCAGTCCGGGTGACGCTGCGCTATAGCGGCGGCCAACGCCTGCGCCTTTTCTGGACCCTCGGTGATACCGAAACAGGTCGCCCCGCTTCCGCTCATTCGAGCCAAGAGCAAATCGGGCTCCGCTTCAAGGGCCTCGAGAACCCGTCCAATCACCGGCGCCTCCAGCCAGGCCGGTTCCTCAAGGTCGTTGCGCCGTTGTGCGAGCGCCGCAACGAGACTGGCGATGTCGCGTGGCGAACCATCCCACGGCATTGCTTCGGAGAAACGACCTGTGCGCCGGCGGAACACGGCTGGGGTCGAGACCGGCACACCGGGATTCACAAGGACAACACCAAAATCGGGTAGGGCCGGAACCGGAGTCAGAATCTCGCCGATCCCCGAGGCCAGAACCGGTGTCTCGACCAGGCAGGGCGGGACATCCGCACCCAAGGCGAGGGCTAGCCGGTCGAGTTCGATGCTGCCGCCGAATTCGGCTGCAAACGTCTTCAGCATCGCGGCAGCGTCGGCAGAGCCACCACCCAGCCCGGCAGCCGCTGGGATGTTCTTTTCCAGAACGATCTCGGCGCAGAAGGTTCCCCCCGTGGCGCAGCGGACCGACTCAACGGCCTTCAGAACGAGATTGTCGCCGGCCGCATCAGCGCTGAGCGCTGCCGCAAACGGACCTGTAACCTGGAGCCGGTCCGTGTGCGCCGGCCGCCACCATATCCGATCGGCCAAATCGATGCGGACAAATAGAGAGTCGAGCAGATGGTAGCCATCATCGCGGCGGCCGGTAACATGGAGATAGAGGTTGATCTTAGCTCTTGCCGCGATCGGTCCGGCATAGCCGGACCCGGGCTCAGGTATCGTCACCGTCGACAAGGCCGGACTGCAGCTTGGTCTCGATCAGATCAATCAGACCCAGGTCGTCAGCACCCAACGACATGGCTCGACGCCACTGGAACCGGGCCTCTGCACGGCGTCCGACCTTCCAATAGGCATCCCCAAGGTGGTCGTTGATCACGGGATCATCGGGCTGGTACTCGACCGCCCGTTCAAGCTGGTCGACGGCTTCTTCGTATCGACCCAGGCGATAGTAGGCCCAGCCCAGGCTGTCGATGATGAATCCATCGGTGGGTTGTTGCGCGACCGCGCGTTCGATCATGTCGAGCGCCTCCTCGAGCCGTTCACCACGGTCGACCCAAGTGTATCCAAGGTAATTCAACACGAAGGGATGATCCGGCTGAATGTCCAGGGCCGCGAGGAAATCCAGCTCGGCTCGGGGCCAGTCACCGGAGCGCTCCAAAGCGATACCGCGGACATAACGCAGGCGCCAATCACCCTCGGCCACGGCACCCATGCGTTCGAACGCCTGATTGTAGGCACCCACAGCCTCCGGCCAACGCTCCTGAATGCGCAGGATATCACCCAGGACCACCAGCGCATCGGATCGCTCAGGGCGTTCATCGACCATCTGGCTCAGCAGTGCGATGGCCGGATCACTTTGGCCAGCGTCATCGAGATTCAGCGCGATACGAAGGCGGGCACTCCAGTCAAGCGGTGAGGATGCACTGATACGCCGATAGGCAGACACGGCCTCTTCGTTTTTGCCCTGCGATTCATAAATATCACCGATCAAAAGGGCGACGACATCGTTCTGGGGCACCAGGTAGCCGGCGAGCTGGCCATATGCCAGGCCGATTTCCGGGCCGTCACTGGCCTGGGCCGAACTGGCGACGGCGAAGAGAACCTCCGCAGCACCTTTACGCGCCTCATCGATCTGGAACAGTGGCGGAGTGTCGCCGTCGAGGCGTTCAAGCGTAGTGTCCAGCCAAAGCGAGTCCGGGTTCGCAGCCAGAAAATTCTCATAGACCCGGCGGGCATCATCGACGCGGCCCTGACGTTCGAGAAATCCGCCATAGGCCAACACGACCCGATAGGCGCCGCCTTCCTGGCCTGCGATCGAACGCTCGAACGCCGCAACCGCCTCGTCGGGCCGACCGGCCAGATCCTCAATCAGACCAATGTGATAGGCGCGCAGCGCATCAAATCCATCGCCCACGTCTGCCACGCCGATTGCGGCCAACGCAGCGTCATATTCGCCCTCAGCGGCAGACACCCAGGCTTCGAGAAGGGGTGCCAGGATGGTGTTGTAGCCGTTGAGCGGCAGAGCCGAGAGCGCATCGGACGCGGCCGCAAGGTCATCGCGATCCAGCGCATCTGCGGTGAGCGTGAGCGGTGAGAACTGATCGATGCCTTCGCCGATCATCAACTTGCGGGCGATCGATAGGGCCTCGGGAATCCGGCCCGAAGAAACCAGCGCGAAGTGTGCCTGGCGCAACAGATCCTTGTTGTCGAGATCAGCGGCCAGAGCAATCAGCAGATAGTCCGACGCCGCCGCCATGTCGCGTTCCATGATCGCAGCCTGGGCGGCAAGATAAGCGCCCGACGACGAAGCGACCGGCGACAGCGGCGCATCGGAGGCACCCGACAGATCAACAAACTCGTCACTGGCCTGCGCCAGGGTCAAAGCCAGAACATCGTTCTGGGCGTTTTCGTCAGACGCGCCGGATGTCTTGCAGGCCGCAAGAGCAAACAGCGCGGCCGTCGCCAGAACGAGCAGAGAGAGGGCAAGGTGACGTCGAGCTCGCATGGTCGCGCAACCCTTCCATGGCATGAACAGGGCGATGACGGGCCGACCGGCGCACGTCATCGCTAGCTTACTCTAGACGAGCACAGGCGGAGTCTCAAAGAACCACCCTCTCAAAACACCGTGTGGCCGACCTGCGGGCCCGCATAGAGCTACATGTTGGGATAGTTTGGTCCACCCCCGCCCTCGGGCACGACCCACACGATGTTCTGGGTCGGATCCTTGATGTCACAGGTTTTGCAGTGGACACAATTCTGCGCGTTGATCTGCAGACGCGGTTGGCCCTCATCCTGACCGACGATCTCGTAGACACCAGCCGGGCAATACCGCTGCTCCGGCGCATCGTATTCCGCGAGGTTGATGTCAATCGGCACGCTCTGGTCTTTCAGCGTCAGATGGGCGGGCTGATTTTCCTCGTGGTTCGTGGCCGACAGGAACACCGAGCTGTTGCGGTCGAACGAGATTTTGCCATCGGGCTTGGGATAGTCGATCGGCTTGCACTGGCTCTTGGGCTTCAGCGCAGAGTGATCCGCGTGATTGTGGAAGGTCCACGGCGCACGGCCACGCAGTAGCACTGTATCGATGGCCGAATAAAGGAACCCTGCCAGGAAACCCTTGTGGAAGCTGGGCCGAATGTTGCGCACCTTGTAGAGTTCGTCCCAGACCCAGCTATCCTTGAGATTATCCTCGTAGGCGGTGACCTCTGTGGTCCCCGGACTTTCCTCACCAAGCCAGGCGAACACGGACTCGGCGGCCAACATGCCTGTCTTCATCGCGGTGTGGCTGCCCTTGATCTTGGGCACATTCACGAAACCGGCCGAACAGCCGATCAGTGCGCCACCGGGGAAGGTGAGCTTCGGAATCGATTGCAGGCCGCCCTCGTTGATCGCACGCGCGCCATAGGCGATGCGTTCGCCCCCTTCGAAAAACTCTCGAATGGCGGGATGTGTCTTGAAGCGCTGGAACTCCTCGAATGGCGAAAGATACGAATTCTCGTAGTCCAGCCCGACGACATAGCCAACCGCGACCTGATTGTCTTCCAGGTGATAGAGGAATGAACCGCCGTAGGTGTTGCGGTCCATCGGCCAGCCGGTGGTATGGATGATCGTGCCCTGCTTGTGTTTGGCCGGGTCGATCTTCCAGAGCTCCTTGATGCCAATGCCATAGGTCTGCGGGTCGATCCCCTCACGCAAACCAAAACGCTCCATAAGCTGCTTGGAGAGATGGCCGCGGCAACCCTCGGCGAACAGGGTCTGGCGGGCGTGGAGTTCCATGCCGGGCATGTAATTGTCGGTCTTCTCGCCGTCCTTGCCGATACCCATGTCGCCGGTGGCGACGCCCTTCACCGAACCGTCCTCGCGGAACAGGACTTCAGCGGCCGCAAAACCGGGGAAGACATCAACGCCTGCCGCTTCGGCCTGCTCACCCAGCCAACGGCAAACATTGCCCAGGCTGACGATGTAGTTTCCGTGGTTGTTCATCTGCGGCGGGGTCGGCAGGCGAATGGCGTTGGACTCCGTCAGGAACAGAAACTTGTCGTGTTCGGCTGGTGTGTTGAGTGGCGCGCCTTTCTCTTTCCAATCGGGAATAAGCTCATTGAGCGCACGCGGTTCCATGACTGCGCCCGACAAAATATGGGCGCCGACTTCCGAGCCCTTCTCGATGAGGCAGACGCTGATCTCCTGGCCCGCTTCCATGGCCAGTTGACGCAGCCGGATCGCCGCAGCCAGACCCGCAGGGCCGCCGCCGACGATCACCACGTCAAATTCCATGCTCTCGCGTTCCATCTCACTCATCGACCTGCTCCAGCCGCTTGTCATTCAATCAGAAGCGCTCCTCTTAGAGCGGATTCGCCTTTGAGGGAACCACCCTTGCAAGCCGGCACAACGTGCTAAAAGAGAGAACATGACGATGGATCGTGAACAGGCTACCGCCCTTCTTCGCTGGTACGGCGAGATCGGTGTCGACGAGGCAGTGACCGAAGGCCCGGTCAACCGCTTTGCCGTGCGTGCGCCGGATCCCGCACCGCAGGCGGCAACTGCGTCCCAGCCCGAGGCTGCTCCTGTCCAGACACAGGCTCCCGCGCCACGCCCGGCAGCGCCCGCCCCCATCGCGAGCAATGCCGATGTTGTGGCAGCGGCAGCCGCCGCGAACAGTCATGACGAATTGATGGCGGCTATCCATACCTTTGACGGTTGCCCCCTGAAGCGCACGGCCACGACCACCTGCATCTACGACGGCAATCCTGAAGCCCGGATCATGATTATCGGCGAAGCGCCGGGCCGCGACGAGGATGTGCAGGGCAAGCCCTTTGTCGGCGCGGCAGGCAAGCTGCTCGACAAGATGCTGGCGGCGATCGGGCTCGACCGGACCAACACCTACATCACCAACACGCTTTACTGGCGGCCACCGGGCAACCGCACGCCGACGCCCGAAGAGATCGCCCTGTGCCTGCCGTTCCTGGAGCGTCAGGTCGCGCTGATCCAACCGGGCCTTTTGGTCTACACCGGCGGCACAGCGGCCAAGGCGATGCTGAACAGAACCGAGGGCATCACGCGTCTGCGAGGACGCTGGTTCAGCCTGGAACGCGAGGGCCGCACGGCCATCCCGGCGATCGCCATGTTCCATCCGGCCTATCTGTTGCGCCGCCCGGAGAACAAGCGTCATAGCTGGAAGGATCTGCTGGCGATTCGGGCAAAGGTCGACGAACTCGACCTGCTGCAGGACGCGACTCGCCAGAAACCTTGACCCCGTGCCCATCAATTTGGCGATCCCCGCCGAAGACCCTATAAACGCGGCGCTTTGGGGCAGGCGACGGAAGGATTGATGGGGGCAACCGCCGCAGACAGAGCCAGGGTGGCACGGTCGTTGACGACCATGGCCACTGCCGGCCTGACAGGCTTTCTGATGATGGGATCGGTGCTGGCGCAATCTGCGCCGCCTCTGCCCGGCATCAAGCCCTTGCCTGCGTCTGAACCGGTGACTCTGGCCGCGGCGATCAGCGATGATGACCTGATGCTCGTCGAGCCCGTGCGCGCGGCAGCAACCATTCCGGTGCCCGGCCTGAAACCGACGATCCCCGACAGTGCCCTGTTCGCCGTGCTGTCCGCGAGCGACGCCTCAGCCTATCAGCGCATCTTCGAGGCCCAGCAGGTCGCCGACTGGGCCACCGCAGACCGTCTGATCGCGGGTCTGAGTGACCCAGTTCTGATCGGCCATGTGTTGCTGCAACGGTACATGCATCCTACGGGCTGGATTTCGAGCTATGCCGAGTTGAGTTCCTGGCTGGCTGTCTACGCCGATCATCCTGGTGCGGACCGGATCTATCGTCTCGCGCTTCGGCGGCAGCCCGAAGGGGCGGCCTCGCCCGTGGCACCCCAGAGCGGTCGCCTGGATCATGCCGAGGATGTTTCGATCGCCCTGCGCCGGACCAGCGAGACTGTCGATGATTCGCTCTGGGGTCATCTGTCGTCCTCGGAGCGCGGCATGCTTCGGGATTACGTTACCGAGATCCGTCGACATATCTGGAACGGCAACAATGACACCGCCCGTTTGGTTCTGGAGAACGGAACCTTCGTAGCACTGGCCGATCCCGTGACTCACGACCGCATGGCTGCCGAGGTCGCGCGTGGCTACTTCATCGGCGGTGACGATGCGGCGGCCCGTGAGCTTGCGGTGCCCGCACTCGAGCGATCCGGCAGCCAGGCGACTCTGTCGGGCTGGATTGCCGGGCTGGCAGCCTATCGCCAGGATGATCTCGAAGCCTCGCGTCTGGCCTTTGAGGTGCTCGCTGCCGGTGAGCAGGACGAAGATCTCGTCGCTGCCGGCGCCTATTGGGCCGCGCGCATCAATCTCTTGATGGGCAATCCCGATAAGGTACGCCAGTACCTCACGTTGGCGATGACCCGGGCCTACAGCTTCTATGGTCTTCTAGCGCAACAGGCACTGGGCGACGACATCGTGCTCGACGACCATCTGCCGGTCCTCTCCGACATCGAGCGCGCGTCGCTGGCGGCCCTGCCCGAGGTCCGCCGCGCCATCGCGCTGGCCCAGGCCGGCCAACAGCACCGTGCCGATCAGGAATTCAACAGCCTGAGCGCCTACGACCGACCGGGCCTGTCGGTCGCCATGCTTCGTCTGGCCGCCGATCTCGGTCTGCCCGCGACGCAGTACCGCCTGGCCCGCGAACTCCTGGGTGGCTACTCCGAACGCTTTGATAGCGGGCTCTACCCTCTGCCGGACTGGCAGCCCGAAAGCGGCTTCATGGTCGATCCTGCCCTGCTGTTTGCGATCATGCGCCGTGAGTCCGAGTTCATCGCGTTTTCCGCGAGCCATGCCGGCGCCCAAGGCCCGATGCAGATCATGCCCTCCACTGCCGCCTACATTTCGGGCGACGACGCTTTCAAGAGTTCGAAACAACACATGCTCAGCGAGCCGGTGATCGCACTGGAACTCGGCCAGGACTACGTCCGTTATCTGCTCAACCTCGACAGTGTCGGAGGCAATCTGTTTTTTGCGCTGGCGGCCTACAACGGCGGACCGGGCAACCTTGCACGCTGGAAGGAGAACACCGACGCGACCTTCGACCCGCTGCTCTTCATCGAGACGATCCCGTCGCGCGAGACGCGTTTTTTCATTGAGCACGTGATGGCGAGTTACTGGATATACCGCTTGCGGCTGGACGCGCCTACACCCACGTTGGATATGGTGGCGGCCGGTGAATGGCCGCTCTATCCCCATGACGCCGCGGAGACCAGCCTTGCCGGGTATTGATGACAGCAAAGAGTTCCTCGCCGTTCGCATCGCGGTGCTGACGGTCTCAGACACACGCAGTGAAGCCGACGACAAGTCGGGCAACATTCTGGTCGATCGGCTGACCGTTGCAGGCCACGAGCTGGCCGACCGCAGGATCATCCACGATGAGCAGGCCGAGATCGAAGCGGTGCTGTGCGGCTGGATCGCCGATGACAGCGTCGATGTCGTGATTGCCACCGGGGGCACCGGCGTGACTGGCCGCGACGTCACACCCGAGGCCTTTGAGGCCGTCTATGAAAAGGCCATCCCGGGCTTCGGCGAACTGTTTCGCTGGCTGTCGTTCCAGAAGATTGGCACCTCAACCGTCCAGTCACGCGCTACGGCCGGTGTGGCCGGCGGGACGTATCTCTTCGCCCTGCCGGGTTCGCCCGGCGCCTGCAAGGATGCCTGGGACGACATCCTGGTCCATCAGCTCGACTACCGCTTCCGGCCCTGCAACTTCGTGGAACTGATGCCGCGGCTGACTGAAAGCGGTCGCGCGACCGCCCGGAAGTAGGCTGTGCCCACGGCGCTGACAGCAGCGGAGGCCGGACCGCTGGGGATGGCGATCTCTGTGGTCGCGCGTGACAATCCTGATCGCCCCGCGATCATCGCGCCTAAGGGCAACCGCAGCTTTGCCGAGCTCAACGCCAACGCCAACCGCGTCGGGCGCCTGTTGCGCCGGGTGGGCTTGAAGCCTGGCGATGGCGTTGCCCTGCTGTGTTCGAACCGGCCGGAGTTCGTCGAGATCATCATGGGCGTGATGCGCTGTGGCCTGAGAATCACGCCGGTCAACTGGCACCTCACCGCCGATGAGGTACGTTACATCGTCGACGACTGCGAGGCTCGCGTGCTGTTTGCCGAGGCCACCTTTGGCGAGCCCGCCCGCCTGTCGCTTCAGGAACCCGGTGTCGACATCGGCTTTGCCATTGGCGGTGAGATCGGCGGATTCCGGTCGTTCGATGCGGCGCTGGAGGCCGAGAGCGGCGAGGATATCGGCGACCCCGTGATTGGCGAGCGCATGCTCTATACCTCGGGCACCACCGGCCGGCCCAAGGGCGTGAAGTTCCTTCACAAGCGCAGGGTGCCGCTGATCCCCGCGCTGACGGCATCAGCCGACCTGCGCCCGGACGAGGACCTACTGCTCAACCCCAGTCCGCTCTACCATGCCGCACCGATGAGCCTGAACCTCTGGTGGGCGCTGAACCAGGGGATCGGCATGGTCGTGATGGAGCGCTTCGATCCGGAAGAGTTTCTGGTGCTGATCGAACGCCACCGGGTGACCCACAGCCATGTGGTGCCCGTGATGTTCCAGCGTCTCCTGGACCTGCCGCAGCATGTCCTGGCCCGCCACGATCTTTCGAGCCTGCGTTGGATGCTGCACGGCTCGGCGCCATGCTCGACCGATCTCAAGAATTCAGTCATTGCCTGGCTCGGTCCGATCCTGCACGAATTCTTCGGCGGCACTGAAGGCGCGCTGGTCTACAGCACTCCGGCGGACTGGCAGAGCCACCCAGGCACCGTGGGCAAGGCGGTGGAGGGCGGCACCATCGCGATCCTCGATGACGACGGCAACGCCCTGCCGACTGGCGAGATCGGAACGGTTTACCTGAGAGCGCCGGAGACCGAGCGCTTCGTCTACTTCAAGGCGTCGGAGAAGACCGAAGCGAACCGGCGCGGCGACTGGTTCACCATGGGCGACATGGGTTTTCTCGATGACGACGGCTATCTCTACCTTACGGGCCGCGACGCCGACATCGTGGTGTCAGGCGGTGTGAACATCTACCCCGCGGAGATCGACCTGGTGCTCAACACGCACCCCGCTGTCAAGGAGGCCGTGTGTGTCGGCATCCCAAGCGAACGCTGGGGTGAAGAGATTCGCGCGGTGGTCAGGCCCGCCGAAGATGTGGTTGCCGATGACACACTGGCCGATGAGCTGATAAGCTTCAGTCGCGACAGGATCGCAGCCTTCAAGGCGCCGAAATCAATCGACTGGGTCGATGACTTCCCGCGTTCCAGCGTGGGCAAGGTGATGCGGCGTGACCTGCGGGACCGTTACTGGCCAGCCAGAAGCTGAACTATCAGCCCTTGCCCTTCCACGGGATCAGCCTTGTAGGCATTGTTGGCCGCTTCGGTGACTTCCATGAACTTCGCGACAAGGTCGGGATGTTCGGCGGCAAAGTCATCGGTCACGGTCACGATGTCGAAGGTGTTGATGCCGATGGCTTCCTGCTCAGCGCTGGTCATGAGCGGCGAACCGACCGTGCGCATACGGTCAAGTGCGCCACCGAAGCCGCAGGCCATCACAACATCCCCACGAATAAGCGCAACAGCACCGTCAGCCGGATTCATCTGGACGAGATCGACCTTGTTCACATCGACGTCAAGGTGATCGAGCGTGCGGAGCAGCTTGTAGTGGGTCACGTTGCCGATCGGCGTGGCGACCTTCATGCCTTCGAGCTCCGAAGCGTTCTCCTGCGTGATAACGGAGTCGTCACGGATGATGCAGAGGTCGTTGTCGGCATAGGTCACGGCAATGCCGACGAGCTTGAGCGGCGCGCCATTGGAGGCACCCACAACAAAGGGAACAAATCCCTAGCTGTAGGCAATGTGAACATCGCCCGACACCGTGGCCTGAGTCATTTCGTTGCCATTGCCGAAAGCACGCCATTCCAGGTCGACGCCGAGCGCCTCGTCATAGGTCTTTTCGAGCTGGGCAACCTGGTTGGCTGTGGGCCACTCCAGGAAATAAGCCGCCGTGATGGTGTCATCGTGTCCTTCCAGAGTAGCAGCCGTGCCACCCACCAGAGCCATGGCGCCAGCGGCAGCGCCAAGAACCAGTTTCGTTAGATTCATGTCTGATCGTACTTCCCAGTTGGCCGGACCATTCCGGCATAACGATCAAGAAGCCCCTGCACACACCACCTTGGTCCCTTGCAGGAACCTCGTGTCAGCGCTCGTTGCCCCGAAGGAACACCTCAAAAATTCGACCCCTCGTAATGCGGGGGCTTCCCGGACCCTGACAGTGCACCTCAGAAGCTGTTCCAAGGATGGCACCAACCGGACGCCATATCTCGGACCATAAACTATCCGGTTTCCGACACAGACAATGCTGTCGTTGCTGTCCTCAGGCAAAGACCTCAGTCGCAGGCCCCCGGCGCGGCCCGCGGGTGATGATCATGACCGCGACGATCAGGAAGAGGTTCACGACATTGAAGCCAAATCCGACAAGGAAGGCCCATCGATAAGTGCCAGCGTAATCAAAAAACGACCCGGCCATCTGACCACCGACGGCCATCCCGATGGCGCCGAACAGGAAGATCGCACCGACACGCCAGCCGATGCTGTGAGGCGGATAGATCGATCGCAATGCCACAGCATACATCGGCACAAGGCCACCGAATCCGATGCCGAACACGGTGGCCCCGAGATAAAGCACCCACAGACTGTCGAACGGCACCATGACCAGGATGCCGAGTGCCTGAAGTCCGGATCCGACCAGCATCGCGCGCAGGCCGCCGATGGTGTCGGCGAAAAATCCCAGCCCCAGCCGACCGATGAAGGACAGCGCCATGATCCACGTCAGCAGAAAAGCGCCCTGGGTGCGGGTGTAGCCGACGTCCTGCGCGTGGGAGGCGACATGCAAAAGCGGCATCGCCATGGCGATGCAACAGCAGGCAATGGCAGCACACAACAACGCCAGTGGGACATTTTCAGCCAGCGAGCCGAAACGAAGACCCCTGCTGCGCGCGTGCTTGCGCTCGTTTTCCAGGGTCGACCAGCCGGGCGGACGCCCCTTCAGCAGGAGCACTAGAGGCGGCATCGTCACCATGGCAAACAGGCCGTAGATAAAGAGTGACCCGCGCCAGCCATAGAGTTCGATGAGATAGTCAAAAACTGCCGGCCATATCGCCCCGGCAATTCCCTGGCCCGAGGCGACCACGGCAACGGCTAGCCCACGATTGCGATTGAACCAGCGTGTCGCTGTCGTGATCAGCGGGGCAAACAGGGTGGCGTTGCCCAGAAATCCGATCATCAGGCCAAAGATCAAACAGAACTGCCAGGGTTCTGTGACGTGAGTCAGTACCAGAGCGCCCGCAGGAATCATCATCGCGCCGATCAGGACAACCAGGACTGCGCCCGAGCGATCGCACAATCGGCCCATGAAAATTCCGCCGATCCCGGTGCCCAGCATCTCCAGCGCATAAGCTGCTGAAGTGGTGCCGCGCGACCAACCCATGTCATCGGAGATGGTCTTGACGTTGGACCACAGCAGGTACTCGATCCCCATGCCGCAGGAGATCAAGAGCAGGGACGCCAGGGCCACGCGCCAGGCCGAGGGGCCATCCGGCACGCCATCAGCCGGGGCCGGACTTGCTGCGACGTCACTCATGATCGTGTCCAGTTCATCGTCATCGCCGGCTGGAGGCTCTGCGGCGCCAGCGTTCGAGATCGTCTGAGGTGTCGATATCACCCAAGCGATCTACCATGGCCACCTTGGCCCATGGCGGCAAGCCCTGGAGCGTGTCGTTCAAGGCATCGGCCGTCGACCAGCAGACCTCTGAGAACAGCGGCCTTTGGCGCAGTTTCTCTGACACACCGATCAGCCAGTAGCCGCCATCCAGCGCAGGGCCGAACACGGCGTCATGATGCTTGAGGGCACGGAACGCCCTCGCCACATGCCGGCTCCGAAGATCCGGGATGTCGCTGCCCACCATGACCACAGGACCCGGCGGCATGGCGTCGAAAGCCGCCTGCATGCGTTCGCCCAACCCGCCGCCGACCTGTGCGATTGCGGGCAGACCCCGGGTCCAGGGTTCGCGGCCCCGGGCTGCATCAGGCGGCGTTGCAGCGATTACGGTGATCCACCGTTCATCGCGGGCAAGACAACGCAACGTGCTGCACAACAAGCGGCGATAAAGAGCGAGCGCCGCATTATCGCCGAGGTCGGCAGCCAGGCGCGTCTTCACCCTGCCCCACTCGGGACGCCGCGCCATCACGACGACATGCTGCTGAGGCCTCATCCGTAGAGCCTCACAAGCCAGCGGGGCGGCACACCGGCAAAGTAGGACGCGAGGCAAAGCAGATTAAGCAGCATACGCGCTGTGTAACCCGTCCGGCGGTAGCGCCGGGCACTGGTGATGGCCTCACCATCAAGCGTCACCAGGCGGTGACGGCCGATGCGGCGTACGATGTCGACATCCTCCATGATCGGGATAGTTCGGAAACCGCCGAGCGACTCGTAGAATGTCCGGGAGATCAGCAGGCCCTGATCACCATAGGGCAGGCCCAGGCGGCGGCTGCGCCATGCTGCGATCCGCGCAACTCGCTGCGCTGCGGGCGACAGATCATCGAACCGCAGGTGAAACACAGCAGCCCTCTCTGCATTGGCGGGATCTGTAATGAACGCCGACGCCACAGTGTCCCAACCCCTCTGGAGTCGTGTGTCGCCATGGAGAAAGAGCAGCCATGGTGCATCGACTGCGGCCGCCCCGGCAGCAAGCTGGTGACCCCGGCCGCGTTCGGCTTCAAGAAACTGCACATCCAGTTCTTCGGCCAGCGTACAGGTTCCATCGGCCGAGCCGCCATCCACAACAAGAACCTCAGGAATTAGGGTTGTGGCAGCACAGACCGGCGCCAGCGTTTCCTCAAGGAACGCTGCCGCATTCAGGGTCGGGACGATGACGGAGAGCCGGATCATGACAGCGATCATAAAGCTTTGGGGGTCGCCGCCCATCCTGCTTGCAACATTATGATTTGTTCTTCTATTGTTCTTTACCCAATTCGTGAGGAACAATGGATCAACAACGGACACGTCTCCTGCAGCGCAAGGGCCGCGGTGCCGCCAGCAACGAGAGCGGACGCTACCAAGCGCACCAGCGCAAGGCGTTCGACGACGGATGGGGGTCGATCGATGACAACCTGCCACCGCTCGACACCCAGATTTCCATCGATTCGAGCCGCACGATCATTGCGCGCAACAGCTCGCCTGACATTCCGTTCGACCGTTCGATCAACCCCTATCGCGGCTGCGAACACGGCTGTGTCTACTGCTTTGCGCGGCCCACTCATGCCTGGCTGGGACTGTCGCCGGGGCAGGACTTCGAATCCAAGCTGCTCATGAAGCCCAATGCTGCCTTGCTTCTGCGTCAGGAACTCGCCAAGCCGGGCTATCGGCCGCGCGTGATCGCGCTGGGCACCAACACCGATCCCTACCAGCCGATCGAGCGCAGCTACGGGATCACACGCCAGATTCTTGAGGTGCTGCAGGAGTGCCGACATCCGGTGGGCATCGTGACCAAGTCATCGCTGATCGCACGTGATGCCGACATTCTGGGACCGATGGCGAAGCAGCGGTTGGCCCGGGCCTACATCTCCGTCACCACGCTGGACCGCGATCTCGCACGCCGTATGGAGCCTCGAGCGCCGACACCGGCCAAGCGGCTGCAGGCCATGGAGGCATTGGCCAGGGCGGGTGTCCCCGTGGGCGTGATGTTCGCCCCCATCGTACCGGGCCTGAACGATCAGGAGATGGAGGATGTGCTGCAGGCCGCATCCGATGCCGGCGCGACGACGGGAAGTTACGTGCTTCTTCGTCTGCCGCTGGAGATCAAGGACCTTTTCCGGGAATGGCTCGAGGCCCACTACCCGGACAAGGCTGGACGGGTGATGACGCTGGTGCGCGACTGCCGCGGCGGCCGTGACTACGATTCCGAATGGGGCAAACGCTTGAAGGGCACCGGTCCCTTCGCCGACATGGTCGCCCGTCGCTTCACCATGGCCTGCCGCCGCTACAGTCTCGACAAGCGGAGCTGGGAGATCGACACGAACCGATTCATCAAACCGGCCGCCGACACAGACCAGTTCGCCCTGCTGTGATGACAGGCCGCTGCCGGGCCGTTCATACTGACCGGGACAACAACGGGCAAGGACGGTGCAACAATGTGGCAGCCATTTGATCTGACGGGGCGCACAGCGGTCGTCACCGGTTCCGGTCGAGGATTGGGCAAGGCCGCCGCCCTCGGGCTGGGAGCCGCCGGCGCCCATGTGGTGACCAACGCCCGCACCCCGGAAACCTGCGCCGCCACAGCCGCCGAGATTCGCGATGCCGGTGGCAGGGCATCGCATCATGTTGCCGACATCACAGAGCGGGCTGCCTGTGACGATCTGATCGTTGCAGCGCTGGAGGCCACGGGCCGACTCGACATTCTGGTCTGCAACGCGGCCAGCAATCTCCACACCGACGCGGCCGAGGTCAGCGAGGAGATGTGGCGCACCTGCCTCGACATCGAGCTCACCGGCTACTTTTTCATGTGCCAGGCTGCCTACCGGCCCATGCGCGAGCGTGGCGGCGGCTCCATTGTTTTCATTGCCTCGAACTCCAGCGTCGTGGGTTATGCCGGGCTGGTCACTGTGGCCACGGCCAAGGGCGCCCTGGGTCAGCTGGCCCGAAACCTCGCGGTCGAGTGGGGGCCCGACAACATCCGCGTCAACACCATGAACCCAGGCTACACCGAACACCTGCCACCGGCGGGAGACGTCAATCCCGGCGAGGGTGACCTGGAGGACGAGGTCCGCAACCTGACTCCCCTGGGACGGCGCGGCCGGATCGAGGAGTTCGCCGATCCCGTCGTGTTCCTGGCCTCCGATGCCTCGGCCTATGTCACGGGCCAAAGCCTGATGGTTGATGGCGGCTACTGCATCAAATAGGACGGACCCGATGAGCTCTCCCTATGACGTGGCCGTTCTCGGTGCCGGTGTTGCAGGCCTGACGGCGGCCTACCGCCTGCGGGATCTCGATGTCATCGTGATCGACGCCGACAGCCATGTTGGCGGGCGCACGCTTTCGCAACAGTTCGATGATGGAAGCTGGGCCAACTTCGCAGCGCAGTATGTCAGCAACGACAAGCTCAAGGTTTTCGAGCTGGCCGACGAACTCGATCTTGATCTCATCCCCAGCGGCTTTCATTCGGACTCGTCAAGGGTCGCGGGCAACGACGACCTGAAGCGTGCCCTTGCGCCCTGGCTGGAGAAACTCAACGACGAGATGGCACGGCCACGGCCTGCCGACGCGGCGGAGCTTGACGGACTGACCGTGGCGGAGTGGCTCGAGGGTGCGCCTGACAGCGTTCACGACTATTTCGAACTGTGGTGCGGCCAACTCCTGTTCGCCTCCAACATGGAGACATCGCTGCACGGCCTGATGCTGGTCTGGGGCGATCAGCGGGTCACACCTTTCACGACCGAGCAGGTTCCCCGCAGCAATCGTGGCGAGGTCGTGTTCAAGGGCGGAACGAACACCTTCACCCGGGCTCTGGCCAAAGCATCCGGGGCGACCATCGAAACCGAAACCCTGGTGATCGCGGTCGAGGAATCTGAAGGGCTGTGTCGTGTCGTCGTCGAAGGCCCGTCAGGTGACCGCACCATCGAAGCCCGTCATGTCATCAGCGCCCTGCCCGGCACCGTGGCCCGCGACGTGATCCGCCATCTGCCGCCGGCCAAGGTCAAGGCGCTGTCCCGTGTGCGTTATGGCTGCAACATCGCCACGCCGATCAGTGTGCTGCCCGAAGGACAGACAGTCGAACCTCTCCCGCTGGTGCCGTCACGCCACAGCGCGATCTACTGCTCGAACGACTACGTCCTCCGGACACCCGGCGACATTGCACGCGACGGCGGCTGCTTTCACGCCTACATACACGACAGCCACGCTCGCGTGGTGTGGGATGACGATCCCGCATCGATCCGGTCGGGCGCCTGGCGCTCCTTTGCAGCCGCCTTTCCGGAGCTGGCGGACCGCGTCCACCACATCGGCTTCAAACGCTGGCGTCACGCGCTGCCGCACAGGCACGCGGGCCGCATGGCCGACGAGGAGGTGCTCAAGGCCTCCTGCGGTGCGATCCACTTCTGTGGCGACTACACCTGGACGTCGAACATGGACGGCGCGGCACGGAGCGGCGAAGCTGCGGCGCAACGAGTACGCGATACGCTTTCAACATCAGGGAACCCGACATGAGCACGGTCTTCCACCACCTCGGCGTCACGCCGATCATCAATGGCAAGGGGCCGGCGACGCGCCTTTCCGGCAGCCTGCTGCGGCCGGAGGTCGCTGAAGC
The DNA here is from genome assembly GCA_002722885.1 of Rhodospirillaceae bacterium. Classification (GTDB taxonomy): domain Bacteria; phylum Pseudomonadota; class Alphaproteobacteria; order SP197; family SP197; genus SP197. The sequence goes on along the minus strand of PBNE01000006.1, from coordinate 116,192 downwards.
GATGGTCGAGGCCTCGCGCCATTGCGTCGACATCGCAGAGCTCCAGGCCGCCACCGGGGCCTACATCGCCGAGGTTACCGGTGCCGAGAGTGGGTATGTCAGCAACGGCGCGGCAAGCGGGCTCATGCTCGCGGCAGCAGCCTGCATCGCGGGTCACGACCTCGCCGCCATGAACCGGCTTCCTGACACGACCGGGCTCAACAACGAGATCATCGTCGCCCGCAGCCATCGCAACATGTACGACCACGCGGTCCGGACCGCAGGCGCAACGCTGGTCGAGATCGGTGTGGCCGACCGTTATGCCGGGGCCGGCGTGCGTGATGCCGAGCCCTGGGAGTATGCCGCCGCCATCACCGAGCGCACAGCTGCCGTCTACTACGTGCAGGCGCCGGGCAACCGGCCTTCGCTGCCCGAGGTGGTTGCCGCCATGAAACCCCATGACATTCCGGTGATCGTGGATGCGGCCGGACAGCTACCGCCGATGAGCAATCTCAAGCGCTTCATCGCGGAAGGCGCAGATCTTGTGTGTTTCTCTGGGGGCAAGGCAATCGCCGGGCCGCAGGCGTCGGGCATCATCGCCGGGCGTGACGATCTCATCATGTCGGTTGCCATGCAGCATCTCGATATGGATACCGCACCCAGCCGCTGGAACCCGCCGACCCGGCTGATCGACCGTGATGCCATCCAGGGCATGCCGCGCGATGGCATCGGACGCATCTGCAAGGTCGGCAAAGAAGAGATTGCCGGATTGGTCACGGCCCTGCGTCTGGCCATCGAAGACGACGCGAGCGGTGCCATGCGACAGAGCTGGTCACAACGCATCACCAGCCTAGCCGAAGGTCTTGCCGGCCTCAACAAGGCACAGATCACGGTACGGGACGACCCGGCGCGCGATCCCGTGCCGATGCTGGCCATTGACCTCGACGAAGCTGCACTCGAACGCAGCGCGGAAGCGGTCCTGATCGAACTGGAGACCGGCAACCCGCCGGTCTACTTCGAACCTGGCGAGATCGAGGCGGGAACACTGGTGGTCAACCCCCAATGCCTGCGCGACGAAGAGGTTGCCACCATGGCCGGGCGCCTGCGTGACGTTCTGCGGGATTAACGTGACAGCTCCCACATCACGCCACAATTGCGCGTGATAGAGTACCACCATGGAACACGGTCACGAGCTCACGGAAATCGCTTTCGTCGTGACGGTCGCGCTGGTCTGCGGGCTGGCGCTGGGCCGACTGAAGCAGCCCGCGATCGTGGGCTACATCCTGGCCGGCGTGGTACTGGGACCTTCGGTGCTCGGATTTGTCGAAGACCGGGAGCAGATCACCCTGCTGGCCGAAATGGGCGTGCTTCTTCTGCTGTTCAGCATCGGTATGGAACTCGACGTCAGTGACTTCCGTTCCGTCCTGAAGTTCGCCGCGATCGGAACCGGCCTGCAGATCATCATTGCCACAGGCGTGATCCTGCTGCTGACCTGGCCGCTGGGCTGGCCATGGGAGCGCGGGGTTCTCGTCGGCTTTGCCATCGCGCTGTCCTCGACCGCGGTAACGATCAAGATGCTGGAGGACGTCGGTGAACTCAAAAGTGAGGTCGGCAAGCGTGCGATCGCCATTCTGATCGCCCAGGATCTCGCCATCGTACCGATGATGCTGGTGATCTCGACCCTGGCGCCCGGCCAGTCGATCACGCTGCAGGCGACCCTGCCACTGATCGGATCGGTCCTGACCCTGGCCGCCTTCCTCTGGTTCCTGAGCCATAAGGGAAAGATCACCTTGCCTTTGCGTCAACTGGCACGCGACCAGGCTGACCTAATGGCCGTCGGCGCCGTGGCCCTGTGTTTCGCGGCAGCGGCGATCAGCGGCCTGTTTGGTATGTCGACCGCCTATGGCGCGTTCCTGGCGGGCCTGCTGCTGGGCAACAGCACCGACCGCGCGATCATGCTGCGCGTCACCCTGCCGATCCAGGGCGTGCTCCTGATGCTGTTCTTCCTGTCGATAGGCCTTCTGATCGACCTTGGTTTCATCTGGGACAATCTGGGCGAGATTCTCCTGATGCTGCTGATCGTGACCCTAGGCAAGACGGCCATGAACGTCGGCATCCTCCGCTTCCTGAAGGAACCTTGGCCTCGCGCATGGCTGGGCGGTGTGTCGCTCGGGCAGGTCGGTGAGTTCTCCTTTGTGCTGATCGCGCTTGGCCTTTCGGTCGGCGCGATCAACAACGAGGCCTACCGCATGTTACTGGCCGTGATCGCGCTCAGCCTGATCATCAGCCCGCTTTGGCTTGACAGTGCGCGGCGCATCCAGCGGCTCGCCGTCCATGTCGACAACCTGCATGACCTGATGGAACGGCTTTATCCACGCGCGACCGCCAGCGCTGTCCAGGGCTTGATCTGGGCGGGCGAGAAGAAGCAGGCCCTGGCCAGACGGCACCAAAAGGCCCCGCCTGAAGTTCGCGTCGAGGACACACCTACGTCAGGGCCGGCTGATCCCGCGAATGCATCTGACACCGATCCGGCGGACGATGCCGCCAAATCTTGACCACGAACAAGCTGTCACGGCACCGGTTGCGGGCGTCGATGAAGTGGGGCGCGGCCCCTGGGCGGGCCCGGTGGTGGCCTGTGCGGTCATCCTCGACTCCAAAGCGATTCCCGCCGGCCTCGACGATTCCAAGAACCTGAGCGCGGCGCGGCGCGAAAGCCTGGCTGCGGAACTGCTCGCCAAAGCTGAGGTCGGACTGGGTCAGGTCGAGGCCGCCGACATCGACCGCATGAACATCCTGGCGGCCTCGATGCTTGCCATGGAGCGCGCAGTGGCGGCCTTGCCACGCCGGCCCGCCCATGCGCTGGTTGACGGCAACCGAGCGCCCAAGCTCTCTTGCCCCGTCACGACCGTTATTAAGGGCGATGGCCGCAGTGTCTCCATTGCTGCCGCTTCGATCGTCGCAAAGGTCACCCGCGACCAGCTGATGGCGGAGTTGGCTTCGGCCCATCCCGGCTACGGCTGGGAGCGTAACGCCGGTTACGGCACGGCCGAACACCGTGCGGGCCTCAACAGCCGGGGCGTGACCGAACATCACCGCCGATCCTTCAAACCGATCGCCGCCCTGCTTAACGGCCCGTAAGCACGTGACGCACGACCTTGCGTGTCATGGTCGGCAGCGCGAGAGCATCGAAGTCGTCAGGGTAATGCCACGCACCGGCGCCGGACGTTGTCTCACCGACGAGGACGGCAACCTTCAGATCGATGGTGAAATGGGTGAAGCCGTGACGCACGACATCAGGCAGAAGACGCCACGAACCGGAAAGCGGAGCGTGGGCCATAGCTTCATCCAGCGTCCAGGCAACATCCCGCCAGGGTGTTGACGGCACCTCAAGCATCCCGCCAAGCAGGCCGTCATCGGGTCGGGTCCGCAACAGAACCGCACCATCGGGACGGACAAGCCAGAACGTAAACCCGTGTTTGTGCGGCCTCTCCTTTTTGGGCGCCGTACGGGGCAGAGTCTCAGCGATGCCCGCCCGGCGTCCGAGACAGGTATCCCGCCAGGGACACAGGCCGCAAGCAGGCTTGCGCGGCGTACAGAGTGTGGCACCCAGATCCATCAGAGCCTGGGCGAAGTCGCCGGGTCTATCGGTGGGTACCATGTTGTCTGTCCGCGAACGGATCGCCTTCTTGCCCTGTGGCATGGGTTCATCGATCGCATAGACCCTGGCCATAACCCGCTCGACATTGCCGTCGACCGCGGCGGCAGGACGGTTGAACGCGATCGCCGCAATGGCCCCTGAGGTGTAGGCGCCGATCCCCGGAAGGGCGCGAAGCCCGGCTTCGGTCTCCGGGAAGCGCCCGCCGTGCTCGTCAGCAATCAGACGCGCGCAATCGTGAAGTCGCCGTGCGCGGGCGTAATAGCCGAGTCCTGCCCAGGCCGCCATGATGTCGTCACGGGGAGCAGCAGCAAGCGCCTCGACCGTGGGCCAGCGCTCTAGAAAGCGCAGAAAATAGGGAATCACGGCCTGAACCGTGGTCTGCTGCAGCATGATTTCCGACAGCCAGACCCGGTAGGGATCAGCTATCTCGCCCGCTCGGGCACGCCAGGGCAGATCACGGCGATGGCGGTCGTACCAGGCCAGAAGACTGGCTGCACCCGGTTCTACTGTTGACGACTCCGTCATGGCCTCGCCACATTCTCTGGTCACACCCAAGACCCATGGTTACCACAGTCCCGGGGAAGCCGGTGCCCGCAATGGCGCAACGCAAGACTCAGCCGTCGAAGGAGCCCGCCAAACGGCGCGGCAAGCCGACCCGTGCCGGTCTGTTGCTGCCGCAGGCAGCGGCCACGGCCTATCGCAAACACGGCTTCGCCGAGTCTCGTCTGGTGACGGACTGGCAGGCCATCGTCGGTGAACGGCTGGCCGAGGTCTGCCTACCCGACAAGCTGGGCCGCGACAGTGTGCTGTCCATCCGGGTCGCTCCGGCCTTTGCCCTGGAGCTGCAGCATCTTGAGCCAAAGATTCTGGAGCGCATCGCAACCTTCTTCGGCCATCGCGCCGTCACCCGGCTAAAGCTGCGTCAGGGTGACGTTGTGCCACCCGACAGACCGAAAGCTCGCACGCCACGGCCACTCACTGACGCCGAGGAAGCCAAACTCAAAACCCAGCTCGATGGCATTGACGACCCCGGCCTGCGCGAGGCGCTGGAACGGCTGGGCCGTGCCGTGCTGGGCACCAAACCCGCAGCATGAACCCTAGGGACAACCCGTAATTTATCCACCACCAACACCCCGGCAGGGGATGGAGGAGCGCTTGAGGCGCCGGACTCCCGCCCCCTATACTCAGCTATGCCATTCACTTCCGGCGCCTCGATTCCCAGAGAGGATCGAATCTTGCTGACACGACGCCAAATTCTCGCCGCCGTCGCCGCCACGGCGGTTCTTCCTGCTGCCAACGTATGGGCACAGGATGCAGAGCCGTTGCCGGACATGATTCTGGGCGACTCCGATGCTCCAATCGAGATCATCGAATACTCTTCTATGACCTGTTCGCATTGCGCCGCCTTCCACACCGAGACCTATCCGACGCTCAAGGAAGAGTACTTCGACACCGGACGCGCCAAGCTGGTTTTCCGGGAGTTTCCGCTCGACCGCATCGCACTGGCCGTCTCGGCCATCGCGCGCTGCAGCGGCGAAGACCGCTTCTTCCCGTTTGTCGACGTCATGTTCCAGACACAGGAACAATGGGCGCGATCGAGCGATCCGCTCGGTGAAATCAAGAGCATCATCCGCATGGGCGGGCAGGATCCCGCCATGGTCGACGAGTGTCTGGCCGATGATTCGATCATCACCGGCATCCTCGCCGTCCGCCTGCACGGCAGCGAGACCTACGACATTGCTTCGACGCCGACCTTCATCATCAATGGCGAGAGCCACCCGGGTAACATGAGCTTCGAAGAGTTCGACACCCTGCTGCGCGAGATCGAAGGACATATCTGAATGATCGGAACCACGGTCTCACGTCTCTGTTTCACGGCCAAAGGCTGACGACCGTGCATTTTTCTCGCCTCAGGCTCAGCGGTTTCAAATCCTTCGTCGATCCGACCGAGTTCGTCATCGAGCCGGGCCTGACCGGTGTCGTGGGACCCAACGGTTGCGGCAAGTCGAACCTGCTGGAAGCCCTGCGCTGGGTTATGGGCGAATCCTCCGCCAAGAAGATGCGCGGCGGCGGCATGGAGGATGTGATCTTTTCCGGCACCGACTTCCGGCCCGGCCGAAATGTGGCCGAGGTCTCCCTGACTCTCGACAACGAGGCGCGCGATGCGCCGGCAGCCTGGAACGAAGAAGAAGAGTTCCAGATTCTGCGCCGGATCGAACGCGGCGGCGGCTCGTCCTATCGGATCAACGGCCAGGACACTCGCGCACGCGACGTGCAGCTCTTTTTTGCCGACATCGCCAGTGGCACGAAGAGTTCGGCCCTGGTCAGCCAGGGGCAGATTGCCGATCTGATCCAATCCAAGCCCGCTGCCCGCAGACACCTGCTCGAGGAAGCCGCAGGCATCGCCGGACTACAGTCGCGCCGTCATGAGGCCGAGCTCCGCCTGCGTGCAGCCGAGACCAATCTGGAACGGCTGGGTGATGTGATCGGCGGCCTAGAAGGTCAGCTTGCCGCCCTCCAGCGTCAGGCTCGTCAGGCCCAGCGTTACCGCCGCCTGAGCGATCGCATTCGTGAAGCCGAGGCTCGTTGGCTGCTGCGCCGCTGGGAGGATTCCGTAGCAGCCGTGGAAGCCACAACCGAAAGCCTGAACGACGCCGAAACGCGCGCTGCTGAGGCGACGCGTATCGTGGCAGCGACAACAACAGCTCAAGCCGAAGCCGCGGAAGCTCTACCGCCTCTGCGTGAGGCCGAGGGAGAAGCCGGCCAGGCTCTCAACGAACTCAACGTTGCCCGGGTCGCGCTGGAAGCCGAAGAGCGGCGGATCAACGAGCAGCACCGAGAGATTGCCGACCGCCTGCGCCAACTCAAGGCCGATCATGAACGCGAATCGACACTGGCTGAGGATGCCGCCCGTGCGCTCGCTGAACTCGACAGCGAAGAAAGCCGCCTGAACGAACAGCGTGCCTGTGAGGTCGACGCCATTCGTAAGGCCGGTGAAGCGGTCGCGGCCATGCAGACCAAGGTGTCGGAACTTGAGGACCGCGTGACGGCACTTGCCGAGGAGCGGGCTGCACGGTCGGCGCGCCGACAGGCCCTGGAAGCCCGTGTCACGGACCTTGAAGGACGGATCGCCAGGCTGGATCACCAGACAAGAGACGTCGAAGCCGAACGTGGCCAACTCAATCTCGGCCTCGATGACACCGATTCGCTCGACCGCCTCCGTCGTGAGGAACAGGAGGGCGAGCAGGCACTCGCCGCAGCGCGGAAGGCTCTGGCCGCGGCGCAGACCCGATTGCAGGACTGCCGTCAGACGGAAGACGAAGCCCGCAGCCGCTTCCGAGATGCTGACGGTCGGGCAACCGGTCTCACGGCCGAACATGATGCCCTGGCCGCCCTGGCAGCCGATCGCGACGGCACGGACGGCACCCCCGTCCTTAACGCCGTGCGTGTGACCGATGGTTATGAGACGGCGCTGGGCGTGGCCTTGGGCGACGACCTCGATGCACCAGTCGGCAACAGCGGTTCGGTCGGCTGGTCACTCTTGCCGCCGTTCACGGATGTCCAGCCGTTGCCGGAGGGAGCCGAACCGCTCAGCAGCCATGCTGCTGCGCCGCCGGAGCTGGCCCGACGGCTATCGCAGATTGGCGTGGTTGACGATTCCCGAGGCGCGGAACTCGCTGCGCGACTTCGTACGGGCCAGCGCCTTGTCAGCCGCGAGGGTCGGCTGTGGCGGTGGGATGGCTTTGTCGTGAACGATGCTGCCACAAGCGCTGCGGCCCGGTTGGCCCAGCGCGCGCGGCTGGAAGCGCTCGCACGCGAGATTGAGAGTGCCAACGCATCCCGTGACCAGGCCCACCGGGCCATGCAAGACGCCAACGAAGCCGTGGCCGAAGCGGTTCGCCGTGAGAACGCACAACGGGCGGCAACCGACGAAGCCGCTGAGACCTTGTCTCATGCCCGCGAAAGCCACCGCAGCGAAGAAAGCCGCAGCCAGGCTGCCGAAGCCCGCCGCAACGACCTGACGGCCATGGCCGAGCGGATCTCCGCTGAACGGGGCGAACTGGCTGTTTCGCTTGCCGAAGCCCGCCAGCAGGCCGCCGACATGCCGCCGGCCGATGCTGACGATGGCCTTGAGCCTCTGCGTGAAGAACTTGGCTCGGAACGCGGCAATCTCTCACGTCTCCGGGGTGAATGTGATCGGCTTCAGCGCGAGGCCGAGTTCCGCGAACGCCGGCTTTCAGCCATCGCTCAGGAACGTCAGTCGTGGCAGGGCCGCGCCAGCGGCGCAGCCACCCGAATCGGCGATCTCGAAACCCGCTTGGAAGCTGGCGAGGCTGAAGCCGCGGCACTCGACGACAAACCGGCTCGCATCGCCGAGCACCGCTCCGGTTTGGCCGACAGTCTGGAAGCGGCTGAGAAGGTTCGACGCGACGCGGCCGATCGACGCGCTGCGGCAGAAGACTCCCTGGCAGCGTGTGATCGCGCCCTTCGTCAGGCGGGAGCGGGCCTGTCGGATCTGCGTGAGGAACGCGCCCGTCGCGAAGGTGCAGTGGAACAGGCGCGCCAGGCCGCCGCCGAGATCACCCGCCAGATTCGCGAGAGGCTGGAGGTCGAACCCGAATCCCTCACCGAGACCGTGGTCGATCACGACAAGCTTCCGTCAGCCTCCGAACTGGAAGAAAAGTTCGGGAAGGTCGTCAGAGAGCGCGACAACATGGGCCCGGTGAATCTGCGCGCCGAGATCGAAGCCCAGGAGGTCGAAGAACAGCTTTCGGTTATGGTGTCCGAGCGTGAAGACCTCGAGGAGGCGATCCAGCGGCTTCGCCGGGGCATCACCGAACTCAACAAGGAAGGCCGGGAACGGCTGCTCGCGGCTTTCCACGAGATCGATGCGAATTTCCAGCGGCTGCACAAACGCCTGTTTGGCGGCCATGCCCGCCTTTCCATGGTCGATTCGAACGACCCGCTTGAAGCAGGCCTCGAGATCGAGGCCAGTCCGTCGGGCAAGAAGCTGCAGTCGTTGTCATTGCTTTCGGGTGGCGAACAGGCCCTGACGGCGCTGGCCCTGATCTTTGCCTTGTTCCTGACCAATCCTTCGCCCGTTTGTGTGCTCGACGAGGTCGACGCCCCGCTGGACGATGCCAACGTTGACCGATTCTGCGATCTGCTGGACGAGTTTGCCCAATCCGGCGACACGCGGTTCCTGGTCGTGACCCATCACCGGCTCACGATGGCTCGGATGGACCGGCTTTTCGGCGTCACCATGAGAGAACCCGGCGTGTCGCAACTGGTCTCCGTCGACCTTGCGGCTGCGGAGCAGCTTCGAGCCATCGCCTGACTGGCCTATATCGTTGAAATATAACGACTATTCGACTCCAGAAAGAGTCGTTCGGTCGCCTTGACACGCCATGTGGCCATCCGTATGGTTCGCGCGCTCTTTCGCCCGGTACCGGGGCCGCTGCGCAAGACGAAAGGGCGGGGGTCAAGACCATGACAGACCAGCCGCCAGACCTTTCAGACCTGCAGCAGCGGATCGCTGCGGCACGTGAAAGGGAAGAGGCCGCGACCCGGCCCGATCCCCAGAAACGCGCAACGGCATCCGGCTACGGTATGGCCATGAGGCTGGCGATGGAGATGGTTGCGGCGCTTGGCGTTTCCGTCTTTCTGGGTATCTGGCTGGACGGGGAATTGGGCACAGCACCCCTGTTCATCATGATCTTTCTGGTCATGGGCATGGGCGCAGGGTTCATCAACGTGTACAAGACCGTGAGCGGATTTACCCACGGATCGCTTCGCGGTCCAGCGAGTGACAAGAAGGACGGGACGACGCGTGGCGACTGATTCCCATGGTGACGGAGGGCATAGCCCTCTTAGTCAGTTTTCGGTTTCCAAAACTGTCGATCTGACGGTCGGCGGTCTGGAGCTGCACATCACGAATTCGGTGTTGTGGATGTTCGCGGCGACCATTCTGGTCATCGCCTTCACCACCATCTTCATGTCCAAGCGCGCCATGGTTCCCGGGCGCATGCAGTCACTGGTCGAGCTTTCCTACGAGTTCATCGCGAACATGATTCGCGACAACGTCGGCAGCGGTGGCCGGCCCTACTTCCCGTTCATCTTCACACTCTTCATGTTCATCCTGTTCTGCAACATGCTGGGCATGCTGCCGTACAGCTTCACCGTGACCAGCCAGATCGTCGTGACGTTCGGTCTGGCCTTCGTGGTGTTTATCGGTGTGACGATTATCGGTTTCATGAAGCACGGCCTGGGTTTCTTCGGTTTCTTCCTGCCGACCGGCGTACCCGGTTTCCTTGCACCTCTGGTCATTCCCATCGAGGTGTTGAGCTACCTGATTCGCCCGGTCAGCCTGGGCCTGCGTCTGTTCGCCAACCTGACAGCAGGCCACACCATGCTGAAAGTGTTCGCGGGCTTCATTGCTCCGCTGGGCGCCTTCTACATTCTTCCGGCGATTGTCCCCATGGCGGCGACGATCGGCCTGACCATTCTCGAGTTCGCCATTGCGTTCCTGCAGGCCTACGTTTTTGCGGTCCTTTCCTGCATCTACCTGCACGACGCTCTGGAGATGCACTGAATCACCGACGGGATCGAAACCGTCGCAACCCCATCTACCGTTTAACGCAAGAGGAAACATTCCATGGAAGCTGAAGCTGCAAAGCTCATTGGTGCCGGTCTGGCTGTGATTGGCCTGGGCGGCGTTGGCGCCGGTATCGGCAACATCTTCGCCTCGATGATCTCATCGGTCGGTCGCAACCCGGCTGCCGCGGGCAACGTCCAGGGCTTCATGTGGATCGGCTTTGCGCTGGTCGAGGCCGTGGCGCTTTACGCCCTGCTCATCGCGCTTCTGCTGCTCTTCGTGTTCTGATTCCTGTGCCGGCTCGGTAACAGGCCGGCACGTGTTCGTCCGAACAGGAAGGCCCAAAGCCCATGCCCCAGTTAGAGTTCTGGCATTTTCTGCCCCAGTTCTTCTGGCTCGCCGTCTGCTTCACCATTCTTTATCTGGTGATGGCATTTGTGGCGTTGCCGAAGATCGGTGGTGTGTTGGCCGCGCGTAAGGAAAAGATCGAGAGCGATCTCGATGCTGCCCAGCAGGCCAAGTCGCAGGCCAATGCCGCCATGGAAGCCTATGAGGCGTCGCTGGTCGGCGCCCGCCAGAGTGCGCTGAGTGCGGTCGGTGAGGCCAACCAGGCCGCCGCAAAAGCTGCCGAGGCCCGCAACCACGAACTCGACGGCGAAATCGCCGCCCAGATCGAGGAAGCACAGCGCACCATCAGTGCCGCCAAGGCCGACGCGATGGAGAACCTAACCGATATGGCTGCTGACGCTGCACGTGAGGCCACAGTCAAGCTGATCGGCGTCGATGTCAGCGATGATGACGTCGCCAAAGCCGTCGTTGCGGCGCGGGAGGGCTGAGCATGGACAAGCTTTTTGCTGATCCCACTTTCTGGGTCGCCGTCTCTTTCTTCCTGGCGATTGCCATCGTCTGGAAACCGCTCTCGAAGATGATTCTGGGTGGGCTCGACGGTCGTTCCGAGAAGATCGCCAACGAACTCGACGAGGCCCGCCGCCTGCGCGAGGAGGCCCAGGAACTCCTGGCGTCCTACGAGCGCAAGCAGCTCGAGGCGGAGAAGGAAGCCGAAGCGATCGTGGCTCGGGCTCGCGAAGAGGCCGAGCGCCTCTCACGCCGCGCCGCCGAAGAGCTGGAGCATCAGGTCTCACGCCGTCGCCAGATGGCGCTGGACCGGATCGGTCAGGCCGAGCAGGACGCCGTGCGCGACGTTCGCAGCGCTGCCGTCGACCTGGCACTCAAGGCGACACGCAAGCTGCTCGACGACAAGATCGGCGACACCGAACAGGCCAGGCTGGTTGACGACGCCATCGGCGAAATCGGCAAACGCCTGCACTAGATCTCAGTTTTCTGGGGGGCACTGGACGAGAAAGGGCGCCTGGCGGCAAGGCCGGCGTCCTTTTTCTTTGCCTTGGAGCAGATCGCGATCCGGCTAGGTCGCCCGGTTCGTCTCCGGATCAGGCTTCCAGGTCAGCACCGGACGCCGCGCTGCCGCCGTCTCGTCGAGACGGCTCCAGGGAGCAAGATGTGGTGCGTCGTGGAGCCATTCAGCATCACCGGACTGCGCACGTTCCATCAGGTGCAGCATGGTGTCGCAGAAGAGATCCAGGCTCTGCTTGCTCTCCGACTCGGTCGGCTCGATCAGCATCGCGCCATGCACCACAAGCGGGAAGTACATGGTCATCGGGTGAAAGCCTTCGTCGATCATGCCCTTGGCGAGATCGAGCGTGCTAACCCCCGTATCCTTGAGACTATGGTCGTCGAACAGACATTCGTGCATGCAGGGTCCGGGGAACGGTGCGTTGTAGGTGCCCTTCAGGCGGGCCATGACATAGTTGGCGTTGAGCACAGCATCCTCGGCGACCTGACGCAGGCCGTCCGCTCCATGGCTCATCATGTAGGCCAGCGCGCGCACGAACATGCCCATCTGGCCATGGAAGCTGCGCAGGCGTCCGAAAGACTGACCGCTGTCGTCGTGCTCGACCAGACGCCAGCCTTCGCCGTCGGCCACCGCATAGGGCAGCGGAGCAAAGGGCACCAGCGGTTCGGACAGCACCACCGGGCCGCTGCCCGGCCCGCCCCCGCCATGGGGCGTGGAAAAGGTCTTGTGGAGATTGATGTGCATGGCATCCACGCCCAGGTCGCCGGGCCGCACCCTGCCGACGATGGCGTTGAAGTTGGCACCATCAGCGTAGAAGAACCCACCGGCGTTATGGATCAGCTCTGCCACCTCGACCACCTCGTCCTCGAACAGGCCGCAGGTGTTGGGGTTGGTCAGCATCAGTGCGGCGACATCTTCGTCGAGCGCCTCCTTGAGTTCCTCAATGTCGATCCGGCCACGCGGATTGGCGGGGACCGCCTGGACTTTGTAGTCACACAGCGCCGCCGTGGCCGGGTTCGTTCCATGGGCCGATTCGGGCACCAGCACAGTCTTGCGTGCATCACCCCGGGCCGTCAGTGCCGCACGTATGGTCATGAGCCCCGCGAGTTCGCCATGAGCGCCGGCGGCCGGCGACATGGCGACACCGGGCATGCCGGTCAGGGTCATCAGCCAATGGGCAAGCATTCCCATCAACTCGAGGCAGCCCTGCACGGTCTGTTGCGGCTGCATGGGATGCGCCATGGCAAAACCCGGCAGGCGCGCGGCCTTTTCGTTGAGCCTGGGATTGTGCTTCATCGTGCACGATCCCAACGGGTAGAGCCCGGCATCAATGGCATAGTTCTTCTGAGAGAGGCGTGTGAAGTGACGCACGATCTGGGGTTCGGACACGCCCGCTAGGCCGATGCGGCTCTTGCGTTCCAGTCCCCCCAGCTTCAGAGAACGGCCCTCGGGTTCCGGTAGATCGACACCTGTCCGACCCTCGACATCCATCTCGAAAAGCAGTGGCTCATCCATGACAAGGCCACGGTGGCCCGATGATGTGACCTGGCTCATGACAGCGCCTCCCGGAGGCCCTCGGCCAGGGCCGCGATCTCCTCATCCGTGGTCATTTCGGTTGCCGCGATCGCCAGAAGATCGGTATAGCGGCTATCACCGGGCATGAACCGAGAGAGCGGCACACCGGCAAGAACACCCCGCTCGGCCATGGCATCAACAATCCCGGCTGCAGGCTTTGCCAGCCGCACGGTGAATTCGTTGAAGTAAGTCTCGTTCAGAACCGTGACGCCGTCGATGCCGGCCAGTTCGTCAGCAGTGCGTTGGGCCGCCTCGTGGTTGAGCCTGGCCAGTCTGGTCAGGCCCGCTTCGCCCAGGAGCGAAAGGTGAATGGTGAAGGCGAGCGCGCAGAGGCCCGAATTGGTGCAGATGTTGCTGGTCGCCTTCTCGCGGCGGATGTGCTGCTCGCGGGTTGAAAGGGTAAGCACCCAGCCCCGCTTGCCTTCGGTGTCGGCCGTTTCACCAACAAGCCGGCCCGGCATCTGGCGAACGTATTTGTCGCGAGTCGCAAAGAGCCCAAGATAAGGCCCGCCGAAACCCAGTGGATTGCCAAGCGACTGGCCCTCGCAGACCACGATGTCGGCGCCCGTCTCACCCGGTGATTTGACCAGCCCCAGCGAGACGACCTCGGTCACCACCGCCACCAGCAAGGCACCAGCGTGATGGCAGGCATCCGCCAGCGCTCTGAGGTCACTCAGCCGGCCCATGATGTCGGGCGCCTGGACCACAACACAGCTCGTGTTCTCGTCAATCAGAGCAGCGAGGTCCTGTGTGCCGTCGGGATCGAGATCCTGGCTAGCGATTTCAAAATCGCCGTACCGCGCATAGGTTTCGACCGTCTCGCGGTAGTGCGGATGCAGCCCGCCCGACAACACGGCCCTGTGCCGCCGGGTTACCCTATTCGCCATCAGCACCGCCTCGGCCGCGCTCGATGCCCCGTCATACATTGACGCATTGGCGACATCCATGCCGGTGAGCATGGCAACCATGGTCTGGAACTCGAAGAGCATCTGCAGCGTGCCCTGGCTCACCTCGGGCTGGTAAGGCGTGTAGGAGGTAAGGAACTCGCCCCGCTGGATCAGTGCGTCGACCGACGCCGGCACGTGATGCCGATAGGCGCCACAGCCGACAAAAAACGGCGCATTGCCGCCATGAAGATTCTTCGCCGCCATCGCACCAAGCGCCCGTTCAACCTGCAACTCACCCTGGTGGTGAGGCAGGTCGACCGGGCCGTCGAGCCAGGCGCTGCGCGGCACATCGACATAGAGGTCATCGATACTCTCGACACCAATCGTGGCCAGCATCGCCTGCCGGTCGCTGTCCGTCTGGGGCAAATAGCGCATCAGTCGAGCTCCACCAGGAACTCCTGATAAGCCTCTTCGTTCATCATACCGTCGAGCTGGCCTGGGTCATCGACCTTGATGCGGATGAACCAGCCGGTGCCATAGGCATCGGCGTTCACCTGGGCCGGGTCTTCGGCCAGCAGCTCGTTGACCTCGACGATCTCGCCGGAGACCGGGGCATAGACCTCACTGGCGGCCTTGACTGACTCGACCACACAAGCCTCCTCGTTCTGCGCCACGGTGCGCCCCACGTCGGGCAGTTCGACAAACACCACGTCACCAAGTTGTTCCTGCGCATGATCGGAGATACCGACAGTCGCGATGTCGCCATCCAGTTCGATCCACTCATGGTCCGTGCTGTAGACTCTGTCTCTCATGGTTCAAGACTTCCCTCTTTCTTGATGTGCAACGTCGATAACCATTCGGGACAAAGGGCAGCGCCGCCACGGCAGCCGGCACACCCTTGCCCCTGAGATCCAGTTCCACCGGCGTTCCCACTGCAGCATGGGCTTCCGCCACATAACCCATGGCCACGGGCCCGCCGACCGTCCCGCCGAAACCCCCACTGGTGACGACACCGATGTCGTCACCGGAGGTATTGCGGATCGTCGCGCCTTCACGCACAGGTGCGCGGCCCTCGGGCCGGACGCCGACGCGCAGCCTCCCGGGCCCATCTGCCAGCTGGCGCTGGATGGTTTCGGCCCCGGGGAAACCGCCTTCCTCTCGCCGCCGCTTCTGGATTGACCAGGTGAGTGCGGCCTCAACAGGCGTTGTGATCGCATCGATGTCGTGACCGTAGAGACAAAGACCGGCTTCAAGGCGGAGGCTGTCGCGTGCGCCGAGCCCGATCGGCGCGACCTCCTCCTCTGCCAGAAGCCGGCGTACGAGCTCCTCGGCTGCACCACCGGGTACGGAAATCTCCAGCCCATCTTCACCGGTGTAACCGGAACGACTGACCAGAAGACGATGACCATCGAGATCCCAGGTCGCCGACTGCATGAACGACAGCGCTGCGGCATCAGGGACGAGACGTGCAAAAACCTCGACCGCTTGCGGCCCCTGCAGTGCGATCAGGGCACGTGAACTCAGGACTTCAATCTCACAACTGTCCGCGAGGTGTGCCTCCATGTGGGCGACATCCGCCGCCTTGCAGCCCGCGTTGACCACGAGATAGAGGTGATCGCCCATCGCCGTCACCATCAGATCATCAAGAATGCCGCCTTGGGCATTGGTGAACTGGGTGTAGCGGATACGGCCGGGCTTCAGGTTCACGATATCGGCGGGAACCAGAGCCTCGAGCGCCCGTGCGGCCTCTTCCAGGCTGCCGCCGTTGCTAGCCGTTATGCGGACCTGGCCCATGTGAGAAACATCGAACAAACCTGCCGCGGCCCGTGTGTGCTTGTGCTCGGTCAGAATGCCCGTGGGATACTGCACCGGCATGTCATAGCCGGCGAACGGCACCATGCGTGCACCCTGTTCGCGGTGCAGGGCATCCAAAGGGGTCGTCAGAAGCTCGGTCTGGTCGGTCAAACGGCTCTCCACACGGATACAACGGAAAATCCCGACTTGCATCTCCGTTGCCCCCTCTGTCGCAGAACCTGAGAGCGTTCACCGGCACTGCCGGTTTTCCCCTTCGGTGAGACGGCAAGAAACCGCCTCCTCTCCAGAGTGGCCATCTCGCTGCGGTCCGTTTGCCTGAGAGATTCCGGGGCAGGTTGCTCCTTCGGCGCCGGATCAGATCCGGTCTCTACCGCAGCGTTCAGCGGCCGCCGCCATCATGGGCGCGGGCCGGGCCCGGGGTCAACCTTCCGCACATGACTGTGACGTTGCAGGTGTGAGCGAATCCGGCGCTTCAGAATCCGGCGCCGGCGCGAACATCCTGAAGCTGTTTGGGCGTGAGCTGGAATCCGATGTAGACCGTGTAGCTCTGAGCCTGACTCAGGCTGGCGTAATGCAGGTGCTGGAACACGGTCTCAACATGACCGATCTCAAGTGCGTTGCCCGGGAACTCGGATTCGATAGCGAAGACCTGCTTTGCCATGATCTCGCCCTGCGGATCGGCCACCGCCACAAAGTAGGGCAGTCTTGCGACCGAGCTCTCCGCTGCCGGGCCGCGCAGTGCGAGCACGCCGAACCGGACCTCAACATCGACCCGGTTTTCCTCGGCATGGAACTCGCATACCCATTCAACGGTGCCGATCTTTGCGTCATAACGAATGTCGAGCATGTCGCGGCCGTCACCGGGGGCGTACTGCGTCAGGCGCGACGCCTCATCAACGATCAGGACCTGTGGGCAGGTCAGTACGACCACTTCTTCCTCACCGCCGCACGCCGCAAGAACAAACAGCAATGCCAGGACGGGCAGGAATCGCCAACGGGTCAAACAGGATGTCATATCGATTGAGGGTCCGAACTCTGGAATCTTAGAGCTTGCTGTGCGCGCCGTCGCAGAACGGCTGCGTGCCGCTCCGGCCACAGGTGCACTAGAAATACTTCTCGCCTGCCTTCAGATCTACCTTGTAGAGACTCTTTTGCGCGATGACGACATCTTCACTCATGGTCGGCCCCTCCGATGGGCTGGCGAGCGGTATCAAGCGGCGCCACCATAATGCGGAACACCACGGGACGGAACCACGAGTTGGGCTGTCTCAGAGGTCAATTCCGCTCTATACAGCAGCTCCGTGCCGGAGATGACGAGCCGCCATTGCCATGACACGGTATCGGGTCAGGCTCGCGAAAGTCTGACACCTTGAGATAGGATTGAACGGACATGAATGCGCCCAGACACCTTCCGCCCCTGCAGATTCTTCTGGCGAGCCCTCGTGGCTTCTGTGCAGGTGTTGACCGTGCGATCCAGATCGTCGAACAGGCGATCGAGCGTCATGGCGCACCGGTCTATGTCCGCCATGAGATCGTCCACAACCGCTTTGTCGTCGAATCTCTGGAAGCCAAGGGCGCAGTGTTTGTCGAAGAGCTCGACGAGATTCCGAACAACAACCAGCCCGTCGTGTTCTCTGCGCATGGCGTGCCGAAATCCGTGCCGGCCGATGCCGAGACGCGGGACATGTTCTACCTCGACGCCACCTGCCCTCTGGTCAGCAAGGTTCATCGTGAAGCGGAGAAGCACCATGCTGCCGACCGTCAGATCATCCTGATCGGCCATGCCGGACATCCCGAAGTCGTGGGCACGATGGGGCAGCTGCCCGATGATGCGATCATTCTGGTCCAGTCGACTGACGATGCCCGCGCGGTCGAACCCGCTGATCCTGGCGCTCTGGCGTATATCACACAGACAACGCTGTCGGTCGATGACACGGTGGAGATCGTCAAGGTGTTGAAGGAACGGTTTCCGGACATTCACGGCCCACATCGCCAGGATATCTGTTATGCCACGACCAACCGCCAGCAGGCGGTGAAGGCGATCGCCGAGCGCTGTGACCTGATGCTGGTGATCGGCGCAGACAACTCCTCAAACTCTGTGCGCCTGGTCGAAGTCGCCAAAGCGTCCGGAGCACGAGATGCGGTGTTGATTGCGCGCGCCGATCGACTGGCCGATATGGATCTCGAAGGAGTTGCCAGCATCGGCATCACGGCCGGTGCTTCGGCACCGGAGGTTCTTGTCGAAGAAGTAATCGATTGTTTGCGACAATGTTACGACCTGACGATCGAGGAGGTTGAGGTCACACGCGAGGATGTGCATTTCAAGCTGCCGCGCGCGCTGGCGAGCTGAACGGCGAACCGATGGCCGTCTACACCGACGTTGCAGCAGAAGACCTCGATGTGTTCCTGGCGGAGTACGACCTTGGGGCGCTGGTCTCAATGAAGGGCATTGCCGAAGGAGTCGAGAACAGCAACTACTTCGTGATGACCGAGTCTGGCCCGTTCATCCTGACGCTTTACGAAAAGCGCGTCAGCGCCTGCGATCTGCCGTTCTTTCTCGGTTTGATGGATCATCTTGCGCAGCAGGACTTCCCCTGCCCCACACCAATCAAGGACCGACAAGGCCACTCTCTCAAGGAGCTCAATGGCCGGCCTGCCGCGCTGATCAGCTTCCTGAACGGAGTCTCGCCGCGCCGCGCCACGGCCGAACATTGTGCCGGTGTTGGCCGCGCCATGGCCGACATGCACATTAAGAGTGCCGGTTTCGAGCTCACGCGCGCGAACAATCTGTCGGTCGACGGCTGGCGAAGGCTGGCGGAGGGCTGCCACGAACGCGCTGGTGAGATCGAACTCGGGCTGTGCGACGAAATCACGGGTGAGATTACGCTGATGGAGCGCTCCTGGCCACGCGATCTGCCGGCGGGTGTCATCCATGCCGATCTCTTCTGCGACAACGTTTTCTTCGAAGGCAGCACGTTGTCCGGTCTGATCGACTTCTATTTCGCCTGCAACGACCTGCTGGCCTACGATGTGGCAATCGGCCTGAACGCCTGGTGTTTCGAGAACACCCGCGAGTTCAACGTGACCAAGGCGCGAGCCTTTCTGCACGCCTACAGGCAGGTTCGGCCCTTCGAACAGGCCGAGGTCGACGCCCTGCCGCTGCTCGCGCGTGGTGCAGCCCTGCGGTTCCTGATGACCCGTCTGTTCGACTGGCTTCACCCGGTCGACGGCGCGTTGGTCACGCCGAAAGACCCGCGTGAGTACCTCGCCAAGATGCGCTTCCATCGCGGCGTTGCGAGCGCTGCCGACTACGGGTTGCTGACGTCGTGAGCGAACCCATAACGATCTACACGGATGGTGCATGTTCGGGCAATCCCGGTCCAGGCGGCTGGGGCGCCCTGCTGCTGTGGCGCGACGAAGAAAAGGAACTCATCGGCGGTGAGATGGAAACCACGAACAACCGCATGGAGATGACCGCGGCACTGATGGCCCTGCGTGCGCTCAAGCGATCCTCAGACGTGGTCCTGCACACCGACAGCACCTATCTGAAGGACGGCGTGACGTCCTGGATGCCCAAGTGGAAGACCGACGGCTGGAAGACGGCAGCCAAGAAGCCGGTCAAAAACGCCGACCTATGGCGCGCCTTGGACGAAGCCATGACACGCCACACAATCGACTGGCGCTGGGTGAAGGGCCACGCGGGCGATCCCGGCAACGAGCGCGCCGATGCCCTGGCGCGCCAGGGCATGGCACCCTATCTGCCGGGAGGCTGAAGCGGAGGCTCCTGCTTTCAGGAACAGAAGCCTCCGTCAAAAAATCAGCCGAGCTGTTCAAGCATCGTTTCGGCGCTGGTCGACGAGAATCCGTCTTCGTCGACGTTGACCTCCTTGACCACCCCGTCATCAACGAGCAGCGAGAAGCGCTTGCCGCGCATGCCGAAGGCCACGCCGGTCAGATCAAGTTCAAGGCCCAGGGCCTTGGAGTAGTCTGCGGCGCCATCGGCCAGCATCATGACCTTGTCGCCGACATTCTGGTGATCGCCCCATGCGCCCATGACGTAGGCGTCGTTCACGGCCATGCAGGCGATGGTGTCGACGCCCTTGGCCTTGATCGCATCGGCGTTCTGCACGAAGCTGGGCAGGTGCTTGGCCGAGCAGGTCGGTGTGAAAGCGCCGGGAACCGAGAACAGCACAACCTTCTTGCCCTTGAAGAGCTCGTCGGTGCTGACTTCGGACGGACCATTCGCCGTCATCGTGTGCATGGTGCCCGAAGGCATGGTGTCTCCGACCTTGATGGCCATAATGAATCTTCCCTTGAATCTGGTTTTCCCACCGGCCGCACCGGTGACTGCTCAAGATATGGCGACCACAGCGCCACACTCAAGCCACGTTTCGCCTGCGCAATCATCATCAAATCTTCACCGGACCTCCGGTTCCTTCTGGCCTTGTGACACAGGGCCACTATTCTGGAACCTCTGGGGCTTTGGAGACGCGGGGCCACGGCTGGAGCATGCTGACCATGTCCGACGATACCTATCTGGAAGGCCGCTGCCTGATCGCGATGCCGACGATGGGCGATCCGCGATTCGAACGCACGGTGATCTACCTTTGTGCCCACAGCGAGGACGGCGCCATGGGCATCGTCGTCAACAAGCCGCTGGAGGACTTCTCCTTCGCCGAACTGATGGAGCAGATGGAGATCGAGGGCTGCGAGTCCGATCAGACCATCCGCATCCAGTTCGGAGGGCCGGTCGAAACAGGCCGCGGCTTTGTCCTGCATTCCGATGACTACCTACACGACGGCACATTGCAGATCGCCGGCGGTGTCGCTCTGACGGCGACGATCGATGTTTTGCGCGCCATGGCGACCGGAACAGGGCCGAAGAACAGCATTCTTGCCCTGGGTTATGCCGGCTGGGCACCGGGCCAGCTGGATGCAGAGATTCAGGCCAACGGCTGGCTGTTGTGCGACGCCGACCACGACCTGCTGTTCGAAGCCGATCTCGACAACAAGTGGCATCATGCCCTGACCAAGATCGGTATCGATCCCGCCCTGCTGTCGACCGACATCGGCGATATGGGCAGGCCGAACTAGGACCTTCGTTTCTTCAGAGAAGGCCGCGTTTGCGGCGTGCCTCGCGTTCGCGCCATTCGTTGTCGACCAGGCCGAAGAGCAGATGGTCGCGCCAGATCCCGTCGATCTTCAAATAGCTCTGGGCCAGGCCCTCGAGACGAAATCCGCGTGCTTCGAGCAAACGGCGGCTGGGCTCGTTGACCGGAAGACAGGCCGCCTCGATGCGATGCAGGTCGAGTGTGTTGAAAACATGCGCGTTCACGCATTCAACGGCTTCCGCCATGTAGCCCTTGCGCGCATATCGCTGGCCGATCCAATAGCCCAGGGTCACGGCCTGGGCGACACCCCGGCGAATCTCCGAAAGCGTGACTCCCCCGAGCAGAGCGCCATCTTCGCGCCGGATCACGAAGTAGCTGTGAGCCAGACCGGTTTCCCGATCTCGGGCCTGATTGCGCAGGCGGCGGCGAAAGGCGTTCTGGGTCAAGGCATCACGGGGCCAGGCCGGCTCCCAGGGTTGCAGAAACTCCCGGCTTTCGCTGCGCAACTGCGCCCAGCTTGACCAGTCGTCCATGGCCGGCGGACGCAATAAAACCTGGTCGGCCACCAGTGTGGACGTACGCGCCGAAGCTGTGGGTTTCCCAAGCAGCCCAAACATGACCTGTTCTAGTTCAGCCGCGATGCAATGCGGTCGTACTGGCTGATCCCGTCCTTCGGACCGATCGTAGCGACCGTCGGCAAGGGACGTGACAAGAGCTCCTCGGTGCAGCACTTGATGTCGTCGAGCGTGACGGCATCGAGCTTCTCGACAATTTCGTCCTGAGGCATCGGGCGATTAAAGATGAGCATTTGGCGAGCAAGTGCCTCGCAGCGCCCCGCGGTGCTTTCCCGCGACATCAGGAGCCCGGCCTTGAGCTGCGTGCGAGCACGTTCCAGCTCCTCGGCCTCGAGCCCCTCACCGGCACGGACAAGCTCGTCGGCGATGACCTCGGCCACATCGGCGGCGTCTTCATCAGCACAGCCGGCATAAACACCGAAGAGACCACCATCGATGAACGACGAGTGGAAGGCATAGATGCTGTATGCAAGCCCCCTCTCCTCGCGCACCTCCTGGAACAGCCGTGAGGACATGCCGCCGCCCAGAGCATTCGTGAAAAGCTGCACGGGATAGTAGTTCGCGTCGTCAAAGCCGTAACCGCTGCAGCCGACGATCAGATGATGCTGTTCAACATCTTCCGCTCGTTCGACCTTGCCGCCGCCGTAAGCGGCGGGCTCCGTCACGTGACCGTTCGACCGGCGCAGGCCCCGAAACTGCTCCTCGGCCAGGCGCACGATCTCATCGTGGTCGACCGCACCCGAAGCAGTCAGGATCATGCTGTCGGCAGTATAGAACTGCGCCATGAACTCCATCAGGGCGGTTCGCTGGAAGCTTTCGACGCCCTCACTGGTACCGAGAATCGAACGGCCCATGGGCTGGTCCGGAAAGGCCCGTTCCTGGAAGAGGTCAAAGATCAGGTCATCGGGCGTGTCGAAGACCTGGGCAATCTCCTGCATGACAACCCAGCGCTCCTTCTCCAGCTCTTCCTCCTCGAAGGTCGAGTTCTGAAGAATGTCAGCCAGCATATCGACCGCCAGCGGCACGTCGTCCTGGAGCACACGCGCATAGTAAGCAGTGTTCTCACGAGACGTGTAGGCGTTCACATGGCCGCCCACGTCCTCGATCTCCTGGGCAATCATGCGGGCATCACGCCGTTCCGTACCCTTGAAGGCCATATGCTCCAGGAGATGGGACATGCCGTTCATCTCAGCTGGCTCGTCCCGTGCTCCGACATCAACCCAGACACCGACTGCCGCTGATTCGACACCGTCGATCGCGTCGGTCGCAACACGCATGCCATTGGCCAAGGTGGTCACATTTACGGTCATTGTACTCCCACGGACTGCGGCGGCCTCTTGCTGAGTCCGGTTGCCGTCCTAACCCGATTCGTTTGATATGAAAGCCTGCACAGCAGCAAGGTCGTTTGGCAACACCGTCACCCGCTCGGTCCGACCCATGAGGCGGGCCAGACGATCGGGCATGTCAGGTCGCCTGCCGATGGCTTCCGCCACAGCGTCGGGGAACTTTGCCGGATGGGCCTGAGCATGGGTGATCACCGGAATGCCGGGATCCAGCCCCGACGAACGGGCCGCTGCCGTGCCACAGGCGGTGTGCGGATCGACGATGATACCGCAATCGTCCTGCATCCGTGCCATCTCGGCGCGCATACCGTCGTCATCGAGCCGGTGGCTCGCCATCATGGTCTGAGTCCGGGCCAGAGCCTCCGGTTCGGCTTCAAATCCGCCGGATTGCGACAGGCGCGCCATCAGGTGACTGGTCGCCTCGGGATCACAGCCATGAACCTCGAACAGCAACCGCTCGAAGTTGCTTGAGATCTGGATGTCCATGCTGGGCGACAGTGTGGGCACGACCCCCGAAGGCCGATAGCTGCCGGATTCCAGAAAACGATGCAGGATGTCGTTGGTGTTGGTCGCGATAATGAACTGTGCGATCGGTAGACCCATCTGCTTGGCGACATAGCCGGCGAACGCGGCACCGAAGTTGGCCGAAGGGATGCAATAGGCGATGGGGCGATCAGGTGCACCCAGCCGCACCGCCGATACAACGTAATAGACAGACTGGGCCATGACACGCGCCCAGTTTATCGAGTTGACCGCCGCCAGGTTCATGCGGGAACGGAACCCTGCGTCGTTGAACATCGCCTTCACCAGTGCCTGGCAGTCGTCGAAGGTGCCTTCGATGGCGATACAATGGACATTGGCGGCGTCGACCGTCGTCATCTGGCGGCGCTGGACCTCGCTGACCCGGCCGTGGGGAAACAGGATGGTGACATCCATGTTGGCGCGATCAGCGCAACCCGCAATGGCAGCCGAGCCGGTGTCTCCTGATGTGGCGCCGACGATCGTGATGCGTTCGCCGCGACGCTCCAGAGCCCGGTCGAACAGACGTCCCAGAAGCTGCAGAGCGACATCCTTGAAGGCGAAGGTCGGACCGTGAAAGAGCTCAAGAAGCCAGTCGTTGCTTCCTGCCTGCACCATCGGCACCACGGCCGGATGGTCGAAGACGGCATAGGTCTCCCGCAGCATGGCCAAGAGTTCGTCGTGCTCGATCCAGCCTTCCATGAAGGGAGCCATGACACGGGACGCGATGGTGGCGTAGTCCGCACCCTGCAGGGACCGCAGGGTATCGGCCGTAAACACGGGCCAAGACTGCGGCAGGTAGAGACCGCCGTCGGCTGCGAGCCCGGCCAGCAGTGCGTCTTCGAATCCCAAGATCGGCGCCTGGCCGCGTGTGCTCTGATACTTCATCACGCCTCCAGATACCGCTGTTGCAGGTGAGCTTCAAACGCAGCTGTCGAGAGGCCTTCGCCCGTGGCCTCGCGCAGCAGGGCATGGGTCGACATCAGCGAACCCTGGCTGTGAATCTTCTCACGCAGCCAGCCCAGAAGCGGCGTGAAGTCGCCCCGGGCCAGCGACGGCCTGATCCCCGGAACCTGTTCGTTGGCGGCTCGGAAGAGCTGGGCAGCGGCCAACGCGCCCAGGGAATAGGTCGGGAAATAGCCGAACAGGCCCGCAGACCAGTGAATGTCCTGCAAGCAGCCCTGGGCGTCGTTCTCCGGCACGATCCCGACCAGCTCGGCCATGCCGTCGTTCCAGGCGCCGGGCACGTCGGCGCAGGCGAGATCACCGGCGATCAGCGCACGCTCCAGGCGGGTGCGCAGCATGATGTGAAGCGGATAGTGGACCTCATCGGCATCGACCCGGATGTATCCCGGCGCAACCCGAATGGCCAGGCGATAGAGATTTTCGGCATCCCAGGCATCCCCGGACCCGCCCAATTCCTCGCGCATGATGGCCGCGGCATGCCCGTGGAACTCCGGACTGCGGCTCGCCTGCATCTCGATCAACAGAGACTGACTTTCGTGAACCGTCATGTTCACAGCCTGGCCGACAGGCTGAAACGCCCAATCCGCCGGAAGGCCCTGTTCGTAGAGCGCGTGCCCGGTCTCGTGCATGACGGCCATCACGGAGCTGGTGAAATCATACTCGTCGAAACGGGTTGTGATGCGCACATCGCCCGTGGCGCCGCCCGTGAACGGATGCGCGCTGACATCGAGACGGCCGCAGGTGGTGTCGAACCCGGCCAGCGTCATGAGCCGTTCCCCCAGAGCCTGCTGACGTTCCGCTGGGAACGGACCCTCAGGCAACTGCGGCTCGGGGCGCACCGCCTGGGCTTCGAGGATCCGGTCTCTGAGGTTGGGCAACACTGCGGCAAGCCGGCCAAACAGGGTATCGATCTCCTCGGCGGTGACCTCATCTTCATAGCTTTCGAGCAATGCGTCATATGGCGACTTGCCGAACGCCTCGCCCTTGGCCACAGCAACATCACACGACAGGCGAACGACCTCCTCGAAGGCGGGAAGGAACGCGGTGAAATCTGACGCTGAACGCGCCTCCATCCAGGCGCCAACGCCAGCTGAGATGGCACGCGACTGGGCTTCGACCAGTTCGGCCTCAAGAGCATTGGCATGGCGCCAGGCTCGGCGCATGCGTTGAAGATTTGCGGCCCGCCATAAATCGAGATTGGCGCCGCCTTCCGCTTCGTCGAGCAGATCACCAAGAGCGCTATCGGTCATCTTCTCGTGGATCACCCGCTCCAGCGCGGCGAGCTGTTCGCCACGTGCCGCAGCGCCTCCGGGCGGCATGATGGTCTCACGGTCCCAGTGAAGCAGCCCATGGGCCTGATCAAGTGCACGGATGTGGGCGAAACGCCGTTCGAGATGCGGATAGGCAGATGTCACGACGAGGATTCCCGATTGGGCGGGCGGCGGAGAATGAGCAGATAGATGACCGTTGCGACCAGGGCAAGGGCGTACCACGTGCCGGCATACTGTAGATGGTTGTTCGCAGGCTCGAAACGAGCCTGCCCTCCGGTCATTGCAGTCAAGGTGCTGCCCGCATCGGCGACCAGCATGATGGGCAGCAGCGGGGTGTTCAGCGTTTGTGACAGTGCATCGAGATCGAGCCAGTACCAGGCTCCGGTGTCGGGATCATTGGCGTTCGTGAAGGCTCCGGGCATCTCCTCGAAGCGCACAATACCGGTGATCGTGAGGCCTTGGTCCGGATCGGGCGCATAGGCTTCGAGCGCCTCCTGAGGCGATGCAGCCGCGACGGCGCCCAGGTTCACCAACACGGGCACAGCACCTTCACGCAGCAACGGCGCGAAGATCTGATAGCCGGCCTTGCCCGCAACTGAAATGCGGTAAAGGGCAATAGCCTGGTCCGGTGTGAAGGTTCCCTGGGCTGAGGCCGGACGCCATTCCTGTTCTGCTAGCGGCAGAGCAAGGACCTGATCGACCGTAATCGGTGGAAGGTCCATGCGAGCGTCCATGGTGGCAATGAGCTCGTCCTTCCAGGCCAGACGCTGAACCTGCCAGGTCCCAAGAGTGACGAGGATGGCGATCATCGGCAGCGCAATCAGCGTCATAGACAGGCGGGAGCGCTTCACTCAGCCGCTCCCCGGACTGTCTGGTTCGTTTTCGAAACCGCCAATCCTGTGCTTGTACTGCAATGCGATCATCACTCCCTTGAAGGGCCGAAGCAGCAACGCCGAACCGCCCATGACCAGCGGCACGAAGATCAAGAGATGGACCCACAAGGGCGGCTCGTAGCTGAACTCGATGATCACGGCCAGAACCGCCATGACCATGCCGTAGATCAGGATGATGAACACGGCCGGACCGTCACCGGCGTCCTCATGCGCCAGGCGGAGGTCGCAGATGGAGCAGCCTTCGGCAACCTTCAGAAACCCATCATAGAGCTTGCCCTCGCCGCAGCGTGGACAGCGGCAGCGAATGCCGGCGGAAAACGGCGGAACGAAACCGTAGTGGGTGCTCATGTTTCAGGTTCCAGAAAGGGAAACGGCCCGCTCCGGCGAACGGGCCGCATCCTCATCAGGTGACGTGCACCGGTCAGTGGTGTGCAATCTCGCCTGCACCCCACCAGTAAATGGCACAGAACAGGAAGAGCCAGACCACGTCGACGAAATGCCAGTACCAGGCTGCCGCCTCGAAGCCGAAGTGCTGTGTCGGCTTGAAGTGGCCCTTGTAGGCACGGACAAGGCAGATCGCGAGGAAGATGGTGCCGACGATCACGTGGAAACCGTGGAAGCCGGTCGCCATGAAGAAGGTCGAGCCGTAGATGCCCTGGCCGTCCGTCGCGGCAAAAGCGAACGGCGCCTGGACATACTCGACGACCTGGAAGGCCGAGAAGGTCAGCCCCAGAACCACCGTGACCCAGAGGCCGGCAATAAGCTGATCGCGGTTGCCTTCCTTCAGCGCATGATGTGCCCAGGTGACCGTGGTGCCTGAGGTCAGCAGAATCAGGGTGTTGATGAAAGGCAGGTCCCAGGGGTCGAAGGTCAGAATGCCTTCGGGCGGCCAGATGGCGCCCATCTGGATCGTCGGGAACAGCGCCGCGTTGAAGTAGGCCCAGAACCAGGCCACAAAGAACATGACCTCAGAGGCGATGAACAGCGCCATGCCATAGCGCAAACCGATCTGAACCACAGGCGTGTGGGCCTTGTCGACCTGGGCCTCGCGAATGACGTCGCGCCACCAGAAGTACATGGTGGAGAGAACCAGGATCAGACCAGGGAACAGCATCCACCAGCGTGTCTCGTCCGCAAACATCATGATCGCGCCACCGGCCAGAACCAGAGCCGAGAAGGCACCCATGGCCGGCCAGGGGCTCGGATCCACCAGATGGTAAGGATGCTTCTGTGCGTGATCGGCCATCAGCCTCTCCCCTCGAGAAAAATCAATTGGCCGCCGTACCGGTCTCTTCGACCAGCGCGGCGTTTGTTGTGATATCTGTCCCTTCCATCTCGAAGAAGGTGTAGGACAGTGTGATGGTTCGGACTTCCTCGGTCAGCGGATCGATCACCAGTTCGGGATCGACGAAGAACGTGACCGGCATGGCGACCGACATGCCGGGCTGCAGCACCTGTTCGGTGAAACAAAAGCAGTCAATCTTGGCAAAGTACTCGCCGACCTTCTGTGGCGTCACGTTGTAGGTCGACGTGCCTGCGATCGCCCGGTCGGTCGGGTTGGAGGCCTCGTAGAAGACCGTGACCTGCTCACCCACACGCGCGGTAACCTCACGCTGCATCGGCTCGAAGTCCCAGGCCATGCCGCGAGCGGTGTCCGCATTGAAGCGAATGGTGACCAGCGGTGCATCGCTGTCAGCCCCCGGCGCGGCCTCGGCCGTGTTTGTGGTGCCGCCGTAACCCGTCACCTGACAGAACAGCTGATAGAGCGGAACCGCCGCGGCGGTCAGCGCCACCATCACACCCAACATCAGCGAGATGCCGATCACGGTGTTGCGCTTTCCGTTGGGGTTGCGTGTTTCACTCATGACCGCTCACCCGCCCAGCTTGACGATGCTGACGACATAAAGCAGCACGATGAACCCAGCCAGCGCGAGACCGAGCGCGACATTGCGCTTGCGGCGCTGCTGCTTTTCCCTATCCGCATCGACCATGTCACAACAGCCCCGCGATCAGGTGGTCGAAGATCATCATCGCAAAGAGCAGCGCAAGGTAGAGGATCGAGTACTTGAACATCCAGCGCGCCGCTGCATCGGTGCGCTGGGTCATGACACGCACCGCACCGCCGACGAAGATGGCGGAGAGGACACCCGCGCCGGCCGCGTAAACCAAACCGGAAGCACCGAGGAACCATGGTGCCAGAGACAGCGGCAGCATCAGCATGCTGTAGAGCAGGATCTGACGGCGCGATGCCTCGGCTCCGACCACGACCGGCAACATCGGAATGCCGGCTGCCTCATAGTCACCGGACCGGTAAAGAGCGAGCGCCCAGAAATGCGGCGGGGTCCAGAAGAAAATGATGGCAAACAGCACGATCGAGGCGAGTGACACATCCCCAGTCACAGCGGCCCAGCCGATCATCGGCGGGAACGCACCAGCCGCACCGCCGATCACGATGTTCTGCGGTGTGCGGCGCTTGAGCCAGATGGTGTAGACGAAGACATAGAACCCGATCGCCAGCGCCAGCAAGGCGGCGGCGACCCAATTGATGGCGAGCCCCATCACCATGACCGAGGCCACGGCCAGGGTCACACCGAACTCGAGTGCACTGCGCGCCTCGACCCGACCCGAGGGAATAGGACGATTTTGGGTGCGTCGCATGATCGCGTCGACGTCGCGCTCGTACCACATGTTGATGCAGCCCGAGGCTCCCGCGCCAACAGCGATACAGAGCACTGCAACGATTGCCAGAATCGGATGGAGCGATCCCGGCGCCAGCATCAGTCCGACCACACCGGTGAAGACGACAAGCGACATCACGCGCGGCTTCAGCAGCGCGAAGAAGTCGGCCGGTGCCGCAGAAAGCGGCGCCGTGGTTGCCGTCATGCCGGTATCGGTGGTCACCTGAGCGAACTCCGTTTAGCGACTGGACTGGCTCGACGCACCCATATAGGGCGGGTCCTCGAAGGTGTGGAACGGCGGAGGCGAGCTCACGGTCCACTCCAGCGTGGTCGCACCCTCACCCCAGGGGTTGGCGGCGCACTTCTCGCGACGCAGCAGGAAGATATCGATCAGGACATAGAAGAACACCAGCATGCCCACAGCCGTGATGTACGAGCCGATCGACGAGACATAGTTCCAGCCCGCATAGGCATCAGGATAGTCCGGGATACGGCGCGGCATGCCGGCAAAACCCAGGAAGTGCTGCGGGAAGAAGGTGATGTTCACACCGATCAGCGTCAGCCAGAAGTGCAACTTGCCGGCCCACTCCGGATACTGGTAGCCCGACATCTTACCGATCCAGTAATAGAACCCGCCGAAAAGGCCGAAGACGGCACCAAGCGACAGAACGTAGTGGAAATGCGCCACCACGAAGTAGGTGTCGTGCATCGGATGATCGATGCCGGCGTTGGCCAGCAGCACGCCGGTCACACCACCCACGGTGAACAGGAACAGGAAGCCCAGCGCCCATAGCATCGGCGTTCTGAACTCCATTGACCCGCCCCACATTGTGGCCAGCCAGGAGAAGATCTTCACCCCTGTCGGGACTGCAATGACCATGGTGGCGACAACAAAGTAAGCCTTCGTGTCAACACCCATACCAACCGTGTACATGTGGTGCGCCCACACAACAAAACCGACAAAGCCGATCGCGACCATGGCGTAGGCCATGCCGAGATAACCGAAAATCGGCTTGCGGCAGAAGGTCGAGATGATATGGCTGATGATCCCAAAGGCCGGCAAGATCAGAATGTAGACCTCGGGATGGCCGAAGAACCAGAAGAGATGCTGGTAGAGGATAGGATCACCGCCCAGCGCGGGATCGAAGAACCCGGTGCCGAAGTTACGGTCGGTCAGCAGCATGGTGATCGCACCGGCCAGGACAGGCAGGGACAGCACCAGCAGGAAGGCCGTGACCAGAACGGACCACGCAAACAGCGGCATTCGGTGCAGGGTCATGCCCGGCGCCCGCATGTTGAAGATGGTCGTGATGAAGTTGATTGCACCCAGAATGGATGACGCACCGGCGAGATGGATCGCCAGAATCAGGCAGTCGACCGCCAGGCCCTGGCTGCCGTAGGTCGAGAGCGGCGCATAGATCGTCCAGCCGGCACCCGTACCACCGTCGATGAAGACCGACACGACGACAAGGATGCCCGCCGGAACCAGCAACCAGAAGCTGATGTTGTTCATGCGCGGGAACGCCATGTCGGGCGCGCCGATCATCATGGGCATGAACCAGTTGCCGAAACCGCCGATGAACACCGGCATGATCATGAAGAAGATCATGATCAGGCCATGGCTGGTGATCAGCACGTTGTAGAGCTGGTGATCGCCACCCAGAATGCCGGCGCCGGGATTGGCCAACTCGATGCGGATGAGCATCGACATGGCGAAACCGACCAGCCCGAAGACGAAACCATAGATGATGTACATCGTGCCGATGTCTTTATGGTTCGTCGAATAGAGATAACGCAGGAAGCCCGTCGGGTGATGATCGTGGTGATCGTGGGCGTCAGCCGAGGCGTGTGCGGTGCTCTCACTCATCTTTCAATTCCTTCCGCGCGGCGTTTACGGCGCGTTTCAACGTCAGTCCTGGGTGGCCGCAGCCAGATCGGTCTCGGGCACGATGCCCAGCGCCGCCTGCTGCTCGGAAACCCAAGCCTCGAAATCGGCCTCTTCCATGGCAACAACCATGATCGGCATAAAACCGTGGGAGTAACCACATAGCTCCGAACACTGGCCGTAGTAGATGCCGGGATCGGTGATCGTCATCTGCAGTTCGTTCAGACGGCCGGGAACGGCATCCATCTTCACACCGGCGGCCGGCAGAGCCCAGGCGTGGATCACGTCAGCCGAAGTTAGCTGAACACGAATCACCTGGTTCACCGGAACAACGACCTGGGTGTCGGTGACCAGCAGACGGGGTTCTTCGTCTTCCAGAATGTAGGCGTCGAACTCGAGGCCGTAGTCCGGATACTCGTAGGACCAGAACCACTGATTGCCGGTCGCCTTGATCGTGACATCGGCTTCATCGAGGCGCTCGGTGTCATAGAGCAGCCGCAGCGACGGGATCGCGATGATTACCAGGATCAGGACGGGCACACTGGTCCAAATCACTTCCAGAATCGTGTTGTGCGTGGTGCGCGTGGGCTCAGGATTCCGCGAACGGCGGAACCGGATCATGATGTAAGCCATCAGTGCCAGAACGATGACCGAAATGATCACCATCATCGGCAGCAGATAGACATCATAGAAATCGTGGATGTCTTCCATGATCGGTGAATTGGGGCCTTGAAAGTCCCACTGCCAATCTGTCGGAGCACCTACAGTCTCCAGCTCCTGCGCCATCACGCCGCCCGCACCTGCGAACACCGCGACAAACGCCGCCAAAAGCACCAGAAGCGATCGTGTCACCGCGTCTCTCCTTTACCTGGTTGCGGCCGGATCGAAAGGCACTGCAAAGAGCCGAAAAAACCCCACAGAAATCCCCATCCCGAGCGTCACATCGTATGACGCACGAGCCCTTGATCCGTAACCGCCAAGGGATAGCCAATTGCGCCGGACCATACACGAGCCCAAACGCTTTTCACAAGCC
Organism: Rhodospirillaceae bacterium; assembly: GCA_002722885.1. Lineage (GTDB taxonomy): Bacteria > Pseudomonadota > Alphaproteobacteria > SP197 > SP197 > SP197. Next base: position 84,037 of record PBNE01000006.1, on the reverse strand, counting down.
CGTGACAGGGTGAAATCGCCCGAGATTCTGCGAGAAATTCTTACTTTCAACCCGGTTGGCCTTTTACCCCGGGATCGCCATATGCTGAAGCCTGACCACGGAGATGCGCAATGAGCCAGACGCCGACGCCCGACGAGTTTTTTTTCACCCGCAGCGGGATGGATAAAGGCCGCGTCGCCACCATCGTCGGCGACGCGCTCAATGGCGCCGACGATGGCGAGCTGTTCATGGAGTATCGCCAGTCCGAAGCCCTCGCGTTCGATGACGGACGGCTGAAAACCGCGAGCTACGACGTCACACAGGGCATCGGCCTGCGCCGGGTGGTGGAAGAGGCCACGGCTTACGCCCATGCCTCCGAACTCTCCGAAGCGGCGGTAAGGCGTGCTGCAGAGACCGTGCGCTCGGTCGACGGCCGCGACGGCACGATTGCGGCAGCTCCCACAGGCACAAACCAGCACCTTTATGATGACGTCAATCCGCTGGGCGAGATGAGCTTCGACGACAAGGTCGCACTGCTTCAGGAGATCGACCGCTATCTGCGTGCCAAGGACAACCGTGTTCGCCAGGTCACTGCGTCGATCACAGGCAACTGGCAGGTCGTCTGCATTCTGCGTGCCGACGGCAGCAAAGCGACCGATGTGCGCCCCCTGGTCCGCGTCAACATCAGTTGTGTCGTCGGTGAGGGTGACCGCATGGAAACCGGGAGCCAGGGTGTCGGCGGTCGTATGCTCTATCACGACTTCGTCCAGCCGGATGCCTGGCAGGCTCAGGCTGACGAAGCGCTGCGTGGCGCCCTGGTCAACCTGGAGTCGATCGACGCTCCGGCGGGTGAGATGCCTGTTGTGCTGGGGCCGGGCTGGCCCGGCGTGCTGCTGCACGAAGCAATCGGCCACGGCCTCGAAGGTGACTTCAACCGCAAGAAGACCTCGGCCTTCTCTGGCCTTGTCGGCGAACGGATCGCCTCGCCCGGCGTCACCGTGGCCGACAACGGCACGATCACCGATCGGCGCGGCTCACTGACGATCGACGACGAGGGCACACCGACCAGCAACACCGTTCTGATAGAGGACGGCATCCTGAAAGGTTACATGCACGACCGCATGAACGCGCGCCTCATGGGTCATGCCGCCACCGGTAATGGACGCCGCGAAAGTTATGCCCACCAGCCTATGCCGCGCATGACCAACACCTACGCCCTGGCCGGAGACCGTGATCCGCAGGAGATCGTGGCTTCGGTCAAGAAGGGCCTCTATGCCGTGAACTTCGGCGGCGGCCAGGTCGACATCACCAACGGTAAGTTCGTGTTTTCGGCATCCGAGGCCTATCTCATCGAGGACGGCATGGTGGGGCCGGCCGTCAAGGGCGCAACGCTGATCGGCAACGGCCCCGATGTCCTGACCAAGGTCACAGCGCTCGGCAACGATATGGAACTCGACAAGGGCATCGGCACCTGTGGTAAGGCCGGCCAGGGCGTGCCCGTGGGTGTCGGCCAGCCGACCATGCTGGTGGACCAGCTCACCGTGGGCGGCACCCAGGCAGGCTGACTGCGTTCAGACCTTCTCGCGTGGTCGCCGGTTGACCAGCACGAGGCCACCCATGATCAGCACAGCCCCGAGGTACTCCCAGGCGTTGATGGGTTCACTCACAAGAACCACGCCGATGACCATGGCCACGACCGGTGGGATGTACGCCAACGACGACGCCGAAACCGCGCCCAGTTTGTCGATGATGAAGTAGTAGATGATGGTGGCGAGACCGGTGCCAAGCACACCGGTCTCCGCATCTTCGGAACCCAGCCCGGACGTAGTGCTCTCGGCACCCCAGAGGTTGGTCCGGTGAATCGTTTCGAAGCGCTGCGCCAGCGTCAGGTCCTGGTAGTCGGCACGGGCGCGGGCGAACCGTTGCTGGGCCAGCACGCGCGGCCGCTGATTGTCGGACCGCGTTGCCATCACATCGATCAGAACGCGTGGTCGGTAAAGACCCGGTCGATGTCGCCCTTCCAATCGTTCTCGTAACGATCCAGAAGGTCCTCGGCGGGTGTGCGGCCCGAAACGACGATTTCCATCAGGGCATCGAGGAAGTGCACCTCGTCGAGGCTGCCGTCGTACTCGCGCCTCAAGCGCAAGCCTTCGCAGCTGATGCTGAGCATCCGCTGGGCGACATCGCGCACCGTGCCGTCGCGGAATGGAGCTTTCAAGCCAAGCGTGTAGACATCATCTTTCATCTTGACCTGCTCTTCCCAGGTCCAATCCTTGACCAAATCCCAGGCGACATCTAGCGCGCTCTGCTCATAGAAGAGTCCAGTCCAGAGCGCCGGCAGGGCACAGATGCGTCGCCAGCTCGCACCATCGGCCCCGCGAACTTCCATGTACCGCTTGATGCGGACATCGGGGAACAGTGTAGTGAGGTGATCCTCCCAGTCGGTCACGGTCGGAATCTCGCCGGGAAGTGCCGAGAGTCTGCCTTCCAGGAAGTCACGGAACGACAGACCCGAGGCATCGATGTACTGGCCGTCGCGCATGACAAAGTACATCGGCACATCGAGCGCATAGTCGACATAGCGTTCGAACCCGAAGCCGTCCTCGGTGACGAACTTCAACAGACCGCTGCGGTCATTGTCGACATCAGTCCAGACATGGGCGCGCTTGGAGAGGTAGCCGTTGGGCTTGCCCTCGGTGAAAGGCGAGTTCGCAAACAGCGCGGTGGCGACCGACTGCAGCGCCTGGCCGACGCGGAACTTCTGCACCATGTCGGCTTCCGAACCGAAGTCCAGGTTCGCCTGGATGGTGCAGGTGCGGATCATCATGTCGAGGCCCATGGTGCCGACCTTCGGCATGTACTCGCGCATGATCTTGTAGCGGCCCTTGGGCATCCACGGCACGTCCTCGCGTGTATCGCGCGGCCGGAAACCAAGACCCAGGAAAATGATGCCGAGCTCTTCGGCGATCTCCTTGCACTGATCGAGATGGGCATTCACCTCACGGCAGGTCTCGTGCAGCGTCTTGAGCGGCGCGCCGGAGAGTTCGACCTGCCCGCCCGGCTCCAGCGAAACATGCTGACCGTCTTTCTTGAGGCCGATCACGTTCTCGCCCTCGTTCATCGGTTCCCAGCCGAACCGCTGGAGTTCCGTCAGGATCGCGCGAATGCCGTTCGGCGCGTCATAGCTGAGTGGTGCGAGGGTTCCGGCCTCATAGGCGAACTTCTCGTGCTCGGTGCCAATCAGCCACTGGTCCTTGGGCTTGCAGCCGGATTCCAGCCGCTCGATGAGCTGCGCCTTGTCGGTGATCGGCGTCGTATTCTGGGCAGACGGAATGGACACGGTCGAAAGACCCCCTGGGACCGTGGAAAAAAAACGGGGACAGGTCCCGCGCTAATATTCGTCGAAACTAGATCAGATCGCGGTTGGATGGAACCATACATGGTTCCATCCAACCGCGTGAATCTGATCTAGTTCAAAGAGTTAGAGCAGGACCCGTCATGACTCACTTGCCAAGCGGCAAGCGCAGCCACCGAAGCGGTCTCGATGCGCAGGATGTTGGAGCCCAGAGAGACCGGGACAACCGTCACCATGGCCATCAGGCGATCGCGTTCGGTTGCGCTGAAGCCGCCTTCAGGCCCGACAAGGACGGCGATATCGCCCTGCAGAGCCTCTGTGACGGCCTTGCCGCCTCCCGATTCATCACAGAACAACAGGCGGCGGTCCCCGGTCCAGCCTTCAAGAACCGCCTCGAGATCGCATTGCTCATCGCAGATCGGAACATCCAGGCGACAGCACTGCTCGGCGGCCTCAACCGCCCAGCCCAACATCTTGTCGGCGCGGGCGGCAGGCGGTTCGGTGCGCGCCGTGGTAACCGGCATCAGGCGCGACACACCAAGCTCCGTCGCCTTTTCGACCAGAAAACGCAGGCGATCGCGCTTGGGCGGCGCGAACACAAGCCACGGACCCATTGTCTCCGTTTGGAAGCGCAGGTGTTCGCGGCAATGCACAGCGCCGCTTTCAACAGCGGCCAGCCACTCACCATCTCGTCCGTTGAACAGGCGCACGCCATCGCCTTGCTTCAGGCGGAGAACCCGTGCGAGGTAATGACTCTGGTTGTCCGTCAGCGCCACGGCGACACCCTCGCCCAACGGCGAGGTCACGTGGAGCCGCGGCACGGGCCGCCCGTCACGACGCATGGAGCCTCTTCGGCAGTGGACCTTCAACAATGACCATGCCCAGCGATAGCGCGAACAGCCCCGCTCCGTCCATGGGTTGGATCGATGCCTGTGCGCCTCGGGCCACCCGGCCCTGGCTGCATCTGGCCCGTGCCGACAAGCCGATCGGCTTCTGGCTTCTGATGTGGCCGTGCTGGTGGTCGACCGCGCTGGCGTCCGACGGCTGGCCCGATCCGGTACTGCTGGGGCTGTTTCTGATCGGTGCGATTGTCATGCGCACCGCAGGCTGCGTGATCAACGACATCATGGATCGGGATTTCGACGCCCAGGTCGAACGGACCAAAACACGACCGCTGGCCAGTGGCGCGATATCCCTGACAGGTGCTCTGATCTACCTCGTTCTTATGCTGCTGGCCGGCCTGGCCGTGCTGGTGCAGCTCGACCGCGCCGCCATTCTGATCGGCGCGGCCTCCCTGGGTCTCGTCGGGCTTTACCCTTACATGAAACGCATCACCTACTGGCCCCAGCTCTTCCTGGGCCTCACCTTCAACTGGGGAGCGCTGGTCGGCTGGGCCGCGGTGCGTGGCGACCTCAGCCTGACGCCTCTGCTTCTGTATGCCGGCTGCGTCTGCTGGACCGTCGGCTATGACACGATCTATGCCCATCAGGACAAGGCCGACGACATCAGGATCGGCGTGAAGTCGACAGCGCTCGCGCTGGGCGACCGCACCAAGCCGGTCGTCGCCCTCTTCTATGGCGTGTTCCTGACAGCCCTTATCGCCGCCGGAGCCACCGTCGGTCTCGCCTGGCCGTTTTATGCCGCGCTTGTTGCTGCATCCGCGCATCTGGTCTGGCAGGTCACCACGGCCGAACTCAACACCCCGACCTCTTGCATGAAGCGGTTCGTCTCCAACGGCCAGGTCGGGTTTCTGGTTTTCGTCGCCATCGTCCTGGGCCAGATCATCGCGGCCTAGAGGCCGTGGTCGAGCGCCCGCTCGCGCATAGCCATCACCAGGCTCCGGCGGCGGGCATCGTCACCGACAACGCGCAGGATGAAGGTGTGCAAGTCCTCGCCGGTGTCGAGTTGACGGCACAGCTCCATCAACATGTCTTCCTGCTCACGTGCTGTAAAGCGCCGGTTGTCGGCAGCGACCCGCGCCAGGGCGACCGGCTCTCCCGCATATCCATAAACACCATGCGCGGTGATGTAGGCCGCGGCGTCGGCGACCGTGCCCATGCCATCGGCCTCGACCAGCGCTTCGAGCCGGGCGAAACGGTAGTTGTCACCTTCCGACGCATGCATGATTTCAAGCTGGCTGTCGGTCAGCAGCGAGACCGAAACATGGGCCACCGTTCCGGAGCTGCGTGCCAGCCCGGCCGGCAGGGAGCCGTATGTCGCGATGTGCGTGGCATAAACCACGTCGTGATCATGCAAACGGCAACGCAGCACGGGGATCACCGTCTCAGCGCCATCGCCGTATTTTTCCAGCAGGCGCTGAGGCGAGGCGTTCGAACCATAGCCCACCACCGGCGTGCGCACCGGGGCAGCGGCGCCATCCGCGCCCAGCCTGTGCAGCGCCTCCGCCGCCGACATCACGGCACCATCAATCTCCACGGTGGCATCGATCAGCGGATCATTACCATCGGTCAAAAACGGTAGCGCCCGCCCCGCCACGAAGAGAAACCCGTGTCCCGGCGGATCGAACGGATACCCGAACGCGCGAGTGACTTCCGGCGGATGGTTCATTCGGCCGCGTCGCCCTGCGAGCCATCTTTCGCCGTCGCCAAGGTGGCGATGACGAGGTCGTGGGCGGGGCGGGGGGCGTTGTCGCCGGCGGGAAAGGAACCGCGGTCGGTGTCAAACCACAGAGTGCGGCCACCGTATGTGCCGCGGGCGACACGCACGCCTTCGATCTCATCGAGTATGAGCTCCGCGCTCACCTTGGGTTCACCCTCCTTGCCCGAAAGCGCCGCCACGATCACGCGATCAAGACGCAGGATGAGCTGGCGGCGGGCGCGCAGCTTGCCCAGACTCATGAATAGCACCACGGCGATGATCAACGCGGCGATAGCAGGCACGATCAGGCCGGTCGCGATGTCCGAGGCCGTGAGGAACAGCATAACCAGCATGGGCGCGACGACGGCCGTGATAATCACCACCAGCTTCAGCGAGATCGGCGCCTTCAGAAAATGCAGCACGATCATATCAGCGCCGCGTTCAACCTTCAGTTCGGCTGGTGCGGATTTGCCCTCGTGGTAGCCCGACCCGACCTTGCCTTCGGCCGCGAGTTCGGCAAGCGGGCGGTCGACGTCGCCCGGGGCCCACATGTCGAAGCCGGCGGCGGTTTCTTCCAGCGTCGTCATCTGAAGCCACTGGGCTTAACTCTCCACAAGCTTGCGGCCTTCCACTTCGTCGTGGCTGGCGGCCAGAACGACACGCTTGTCCTTGTCGTCGTGGGGCAGTGCGGCCAGCTAGGCGACATGGGTCTGCTTGTTGCGGGTGTAGGTGACACGCACGCGCAGAATGTCGGTATAATACGCTAGCGACACAGCATGAGTCCGTGTGCGGAACCAGGTCCGTCGTCTGATTGTCACCAGGCTTCGATCGATCACCGTCTCGACCCGCAAGAGGTCGGAGTAAAGCCCGAACAGGAAGAGCCCGACACCGATCACCAAAGGTGCGAGGGGAATCAGCGAAGCCGGAAATGGTTCCTGGAACAGACCCCAGGTGATGATCGACCCGGCGCGCGCCCACATCAGCCCGAAGATCATGATCATCGCCGCACCCAGCACGTTGCCCTGGGTCTTGAAGGCCGTGGGCAAGGTGCCGACCGAGACCGTGTTGTCGAAATCGAAGGTGTATCCGTGTGAGGAGAGCGCCATGGTCCAGTGTGTACCTATCATCGATCAGGCACGCCTGATCGTCTTGTCCTGCCCCTGGGTCGCCAGAGGTTCTACCACGTCCATGCCGAGCCAGTCAGCGTACTCCTGGCAGGCTTCACGCCGTCCACCCGACACTAACATGCTCCAAAGAACGATCCGGCGGTTTGGATCCTCGTGGTCGAGCACGACGGCAGCAATCTGACGCTCCCGCCCCTCGTTTCTTACCAGGACGTCGAGCGGAGCCACACCCCGATAGGCTGCCAGCGACTCCTGCCAGGCCTCCCGGCCCGCCGTGCTGGTCGGGGTCACACTGACCTCCGTCTCCGCGATCTCGACGACGCGCTTCCACGCCGAGGCCCGCACACAGAAGAGCCACATTCAGCCACCGATCAGCAGAAAAAACCCCGGCATCAGCAACCCCCAGGTTTCACCGCTGCGCATCATGTCGGCACCGAGACCCAAGGTCATCAGAATCCAGAAGGTCGCGAACATTGGCCAGGCGATCCGGCTGATCAGGCCGTGATGGAACGCCTGGCACACCGGACGCGGCGCGATCGGCACCTTCGCCCCGATCCGAAACACCAACCCATCCTGTTCGATCACCATGGATGCACCATGACCCATCGTCGCGCCGGGCGGTCTTGACGTCCACCTGGCAGACGCGCCCAATGGGTCATGGACGATGTTCTGCTGTTTCTCTCCGCCGGCCGTGCAGCCCGGCGTATCCGTGATGGCGAACTGACGGTCGTTGATTATGTCACCGCAGTGCTCGACGCCGCCGAGGCAAGCCAGGCGACACTCAATGCCTTTGTCACGATCTGTCGCGACGACGCGCTGTCAGACGCCAAAGGAGCCGATGACGCCATCACATCGGGAGCCAAGACAGGACCCCTGCACGGCATTCCGGTCAGCGTGAAGGACATGATCCCCGTCGCGGGCCTGCCCAACCGCAACGGCTCACTGACCTGCGAGAAGGATGTCCCGGAGCACGATGCGCCGTCGGTGCGCCGCCTGCGGGCCGCCGGTGCGATTGTCATCGGCAAGACCACCACACCGGAGTTTGGCCACAAGGGTCTGACAGATTCGCTGCTGAGCGGAACCACGCGCAACCCCTGGGACCTCTACCGCACGCCGGGCGGCAGCTCCGGCGGTGCGGCGGCCGCAGCAGCGGCAGGAATCGGCCCCCTGGCGCTCGGGACCGATGGTGCAGGGTCGATCCGTGGGCCGTCCGCCACCTGTGGCCTGGTCGGGTTAAAGCCGACACACGGCATGGTGCCGCATCCCGCCCGATCGGATCCGTTCGGGAATCAGTCGTCCACAGGGCCGATGACCCGCACCGTGGCCGATGCCGCCGCGATGCTGCGCGTGATGGCAGGACCCGACACCAGCGACCCCTGGAGCATGGGCCGGGGCCGGGTGCGCAAACCCAGCTTTGAGGGTGAGAACCTTGCCGGCCTGCACATCGGCTATGCCGAAACCATGGCCAATCCTGAGATCGCGCCTGATGTCGCGGCGAACGCCCGCGCCTGTCTCGACCAGTTCGAGATGCTGGGTGCGCGGGTCGAGCCCATCGACGACAGCTTCGACTGGGCCGAAGAGGCAGGCCGCGTGCTCTACCAGGCCGCCATCCACCATGCCGTGGCACCCCTGCTGCCGGAATGGAAGGATCGCCTGAGCCCGAGCTACATCGCCTTTGCGGAATGGGGTGCGGTGTGGACCGCCGGTGACATCCTGGACGCTCAGGCTGCACGCGGTGATCTCTATGAACGGGTGCAGGAGCTGTTCGGTAAGTTCGATGTCCTGATGTCTCCGACCACGGCCTGCACCGCCCTTTCGGCCGACTTCGACGCCGCCGGCGATGTCGTGATCAACGGCAAACCCTGCGGCATCACGCGGCAGAGCTGGACCGCCTATCAGTACCCCTTCAACCTAACGGGCAATCCTGCACTCACCGTGCCTTCGGGCTTCGGCGACGACGGCCTGCCGACAGGTCTGCAGATCGTCGGGCCTTGGTGGGCCGAACCCCTGTGTTTGACTCTGGGTTACATTCTGGAAGCACGCCGGCCCTGGGCCGACAAACGCCCGCCCCGCGACAACAGGGGGCTGGGCTGATCAGCCGTCCTGCGGCACGACCTCATTGGCAATTGCCTTGCCATCTTCTCGGCGTGCGACATCGAGATCGTGGTGGGCCTGCAGGCGCACCCAGAACTCCGCCGAAGTGTCGAAGTAACGACCCAGCCAAAGCGCCGTGTCGGCGGTGATTGCACGACGTCCGAGCACGATGTCGTTGGTGCGGCTGCGCGGAACCTTGATGGCATTCGACAGCGCGTAGACGCCAATGTCGGCGGGATCGAGGAACTGTTCCTTGAGGATTTCAAAGGGATCGACGGCATTAAGCCGCTTGCCTTCGGTCACAAAGCTCATGTCGATCATCTCCCTGTCGAGATCGTCCCGCGCGATGCATTAAGGGCCAGACGAAGCGCAGGGTCCGCCTGCGGGCCAGACGAAGCGCAAACGCCAGTCGTCGTCTAGCGCGATACACCAGCTTCCCGGTGCACCACCATACAGGGCAGCCGGATCATCGCCGGGCGCTGAAGGGCATGCGGCATGCCGTTGACGGCCCAGCCCTTCAGCAGCGCTGCCGTCCGGATATCGCCGAAGCTCTCAATTATGGAAACACCGTAAAGCCCGCTGGACCGCCCATCACCCCTTGGCCACACCCCAGATTTCCACCGTCATGTCTTCGCTGTGCATATGAGTCTGTGGCACACAGGTGATCGGCGGCAGCGGGCCTGCAAGACAATCGGCCACCGCATCGAGGAACCGCTCGGTCATGGCCTGGCTGCCATCGGACGTGAAATAGCAGACCAGCAGGCGCAGATCAGACGACACGGCATCAAAGCCCCTTAGGATGTCATCGACATAACTCATGGTAAAACGGGTCTGGCGCACGAGATCACCGGGATAGACCGGTTGCCCGCCGTTAAAACCGGGCTCGAACGGAACCTGGCCGCCGGTCCAGATCGCACCGCGCAGACGGCTGCCCTGTCGATAGGGCACGGAGATCGGCCAGTCCCAGACCCGTTTGGGCCAAGTGTCTTCTCGCGGAATGTACTTGTCGAACCCGTTCCATTCCTCGCGGTAACCCAGCACCTCGACCTTGGTGACCGCTGCATCGGGAAAAAGCCGATGACACGGCACAACTGTCGCCACTGCCGCGGGTTCCCGGAAGTAGCTGGCGCGGGTCGCGGCCATGCCGGCCCACTGCTCCATCGTGGTGCCGAAGTAGTACCCTTCCTTCTTGATGACATCCTGAAAGCCCGCGCCCAGCTCGGCCATGGTGTCCTTCAGACGCTTCATCACGATGTGGGTTTGCTCGATGCCGTCGTCCGTCGGCACACTGTCATCTCCGGCATCCGCCGCCGTGCGGCCGGGCACGGCAAAGAACTCTCCGGCACGCAGGCCGCGTGTCACCTTCGGTACATCAAACAGCGCAGCCATATCGGCAGGCACATGTTCGGCAGCAACACGGATGTCACCGCCGTCACGCCAGCCCTTCGATGCAATCACCTGGATCTGCACGCACTGGCCATCAAACGGCTGCAATGGCACGGGGTTGGCGGTCACTGCCGGGGCGGGCTGCTCACCCACGCGGCGATGGACGGCCGCGATGATCTCCCATTCGGTCATCCCCACATCGGATGTGTAGAAGAGCTTGATGCGAACCGCATCGGCCAGATCGCAGCCTTCAACAGCCAGCGCCGCCTCGACATTGTCGAGCGCGCCGTCCAATTGTGCCGGGAGATCGCCGGTATGGCGGATGGCACCTGTGGAATCGAAATCACCGGCCCCGCCGACAAAGGCCAACCCACCGGCCAGGCCCACGACCTCATGAGGCCGCCCATAGGGCAGTTTCCAGACACCCAATGTCATGGCTTGATCCTCCTCACCATCATGCAAACGTTGGCCTGTGCGGGATAACCGGTCAATCGCTATGATCGCCGGAACCGAACGGAGCAGACCATGACCACCATGCATCCCGACATGACGATCCTGACCGACGCCCGTGACGCTGCCGGGCCGAAAGGCGACACAGCCGAAGAGCAACGCCGTTTCTGGACCGCCTACACGGCAGCGCTCAACGAACCCGCGCCGGCCAACATGGAGGTCTGGGATGAGGCGGTTCCGATGGGCGATCATGCCGTGCCGGTTCGGCTCTACCGACCTGCGGGCCTGGAGAGCCCGGCGCCGGCGGTGATGTACATGCACGGTGGCGGCTTCATGCTGGGCGATCTCGACAGCTCGGACGCCGTAGCGTGGGGGTTCGCGCAGCAGGTCGGCGCGGTGGTCGTATCGGTCGACTACCGCCTCACGCCGGAGCACCCCTACCCGGCCGCCGTCGACGACTGCTGGGCAACACTTCTCTGGATGCAACAGGAAGCCGAACGGCTGGGGATCGACAGCCTCCGCATAGCCGTGGCCGGAGACAGCGCGGGCGGCAATCTGGGTGCGGTGATGGCCTTGAAGGCGCGTGACACTGGCGCGCTGTCACTCTGCGGCGCGGCCATCATCTATCCGGGCACAGGTCTCGATCAGAATAGGCCGAGTTATCGCGAGTTCGCGGACGGCCCTGGCCTGACCACAGCCGGTACCGTGAAGTACCGCGACCTCTACATTCCCCATGATCGCGACACCAACGATCCCTATGCCCGACCTGTGATGGCCAAGAACCTGTCAAACCTGCCGCCGTTCTGGGTTCACAGCGCCGGGATCGACCCGATTCGTGACGATGGCCGGGTTTTCGCAGCCAAATTGGCCGAATCGGGGAACAATGTAACCTATCGCGAAGCCGACGGCATGATTCACGGTTTCATGCGTGCCCGCTTTCGCAGTGCCGACGCGGCTCACGAGTACGACCTGATCTGCCGTTTTCTGCAGGAGTGCCTGTCTGCCAACACACGTTCCACCTGATGTCGTAACATTTACCCCGCAAGCGTTGCCGTGACACACTCGAGCGTTGTGCAATGCACGAAAGTCGCCGCCTACTGGGGCGGAAAACGTTGCGAGACGCGTCTAATTGGGGGCTCGCGTCGCCAAGACGAATGCAACGGGTGATCAGCGAGCGCCACGCCAGGTCGTGAAGCTCAGGATGTAAGATCCGCTTCGGTGCGTCATGTCGGACGCGGCGATGATGTCTTGTGGACGCCACCGCCGGAGCACGACGATCTGGCGGACACCGGATCAGAGCGTGCCCTGATCGCCAGCGACGAACCCTATTTCGACGACCAGTGGCACCTCGATTTGTCGCTGGGTTTCGATATCAACATCGACGCAATCTGGCCCGACTACAAAGGTTCGGGCATCTCCGTGGTCGTGCTGGATACCGGTATCCAGCTCAGCCATCCCGACCTCGACGGCAACATCGATGCCGTCAATCAGATAGATTCCTAAGACAACCAGACCGGCGCAGGCGAAGGCGCACCGAAAGACAGCAGCGACAACCACGGCACCAACTCAATCCGTGTGGTGAATGTCAATGTAGACGACCTCTCTTCAGGCAGCTTCACCTTCTGAGCGCGCCGTGCCATGACTGGGCTCATGGAAACCTTTGATCACATCATTGTCGGGGCCGGATCCGCCGGTTGTGCACTGGCGTCACGGTTGAGTGAGGATCAGTCTCGGCGGGTGTTGCTGCTGGAGGCGGGCGGTCGCGACACAAGTCCGAAGATTCATGTGCCCGGCGGCTACTTCTGGATGATGTACGATCCGAAGTTTTCCTGGTGCTACGAGACCGAAGCCGTACCGGGATCAGCCAACCGGCCGATGGTGTGGCCGCGCGGCAAGGTGCTGGGCGGATCGTCCTCGATTAACGGGCTGATTTACATTCGCGGCCAGAAGGAGGACTACGACCACTGGCGTCAGCTCGGCAACACCGGCTGGTCCTACGACGACGTTCTGCCGTTCTTCCGCAAGGCCGAAGACAACGAGCGCGGCGCTGACGACTTTCACGGCGCTGACGGCCCCTTGCAGGTCTCCGACATCCGGGGACACCGGGCGATCTGCGAAGCTCTGATCGATGCGGCCGAGGCTCATGGCATCCCGCGCAATCCAGATTTCAACGGCGCGGTTCAGGAGGGTGCAGGCTACTATCAGACCACCACGCGCAACGGCAGGCGAAGCAGCGCGGCCGCAGGTTATCTCACGCGTGCGCGTGGCCGGCCCAACCTGAAGATCGAAACCGACGCGATGACCTCGCGCATCCTAATCGAAAACGGGCGCGCGGTCGGCGTGACCTACCTGAAGGATGGCCGTCAAGTCGAGGCCCGCTCGAACGGCGATGTTGTGGTTTCCGGCGGGGCGATCAATTCGCCCCAACTGCTGCAAATCTCCGGCATCGGTCCCGGCGACCTGCTGCGCGACATCGGTGTCGACGTGCTGGTCGACCTGCCGGGCGTGGGCGAGAACCTTCAGGATCACTACCAGTCACGGCTGGTGCACGAGACCCATCCCGGCCAGTCGCTCAACGAGGATGTGGCAGGCCTGTTCAAGCGCGCTCGCGTCGGCCTGGAGTATGCCATCAGGCGCACTGGCCCGCTCACCGTGGCGGCGGGCCAGGTCGGGCTGTTTTTCAAGACTCGGCCAGAGCTCGCGACGCCCGATGTGCAGGCACATTTCATCTGCTTCAGCGCCGACAAACCGATGGAACACAAGCTTCACGACTATGCCGGGGTCACGCTTTCGATCTGTCAGCTCCGACCCGAGAGCCGTGGTCATGTCCGGGCACGATCAGGCGACACCATGGCGCGTCCGCAAATTCAGCCAAACTTCCTCGACACCCCCGGCGACTGCCGCACCATGGTCGACGGCCTGAAGGTCGCACGCGAGATCGCCTCACGACCGGCCTATGACCGCCACGTCATCCGCGAGACCCTGCCCGGCCCCGAGGTCATCAGTGATGACGACTTGCTCGCATATGTTCGCGAGACCGGGGGTACGATCTATCACCCCTGCGGCACCTGCAAGATGGGTTCCGATCCCATGGCCGTGGTCGACGAACGGCTGCGTGTGAAGGGAGTCGGCAATCTGCGTGTCGCCGATTGTTCGATCATGCCCACCGTCATTTCCGGTAACACCAATGCACCGGCCATCATGATCGGTGAGAGATGCGCGGCGATGATCCGTGAGGACTCGGCCGTGTGATCAGCCGATGATTTCAGCGGTACGCCGCTGATGTTCGCGGCTTCCAGTGCCTGCTGGGCGCGGCACTCGGAATCGGCCTTGAGCACGTCGAAGAACGCATCACGCTCGGCCTCGGTTGCGAACCCACCGGGCGGCACCATCAGGGAGACCTCGTCCGGGTACTGGTTGATAGCACCGGACTCGGCATCAATCACGACACCGATCATCCCGCCGAACACAAGATTGCCGACGCTGAAGTCCTCGAAACTCGCCAGCATCAACGCCGGCGAGCAGGTTCGTGCACTCGGCGGCTTCAGGATCCTTGCGGCACAGAGCGCTGTTGGTGGCCGATTCTCGGGCCTGGTCGTTCTCGCGCTGTGCGTCCTCGGCAAGGGCATCAAAGAACGAATCCCGGGTCGCTTCGCTCTCGAACCGTTCCGGCGGCAGCGCAAGGGTGACACTGTCGGGATACTTGTTGTTGGCGCCTGACGAGGCTTCGATCACCACACCGAGACGCCACCCATCAGGATGTTGCCCAACGTTGTGCCGCCGAACGAAGCTTGCAGGCATTCGGTGGCGGCCAGATGCGCCTCCTTCGGGCAGGTCAGCTCAATCGGCGTGCTCTCTTTCGAGACATGCACCATTCCGGGTGTGCTTTCGATCATGCCGATGCTGAGACCGTTGCGTTTCATATTGCAGGTCGCACCGGAGGGAATGGTCTGGACACTGATATCTTGACTGGCGCCCTCAACCACCGTGGCACACGCTCCCGTGGAAAGAGCGAAAACTGTAACGAGCAGAACCGCAAGTATCCGTGACATCACAGCCTCATTGACTGAATGAACATCCTCACCCTAACCAGGCAGAGTTGTATGACGAACTCCGGACAAACGCTTTCCGCCGACAGGGAGCCGGACTAGTCGCGTCGATAACACCGAGCGGCGGCCGCGATCACAGCCTCTTCGTCTGTCCCGATCACATGGGCAGATCGGGCCGAACCGTTTGTGGTTACCGTCAGGGCATGACGATCGTTGGCCTTCTGATCGAGAACAAGACCGAGCCAATCAAGCGCTTCAACGACACGGGCGCGAATCGCTTCCGCGTTCTCACCAATTCCGCCGGTGAACACCAGCGCCTCGAATCCGCCGATCGCTGCCGCTGCCGACCCGATCTCCTGAACCAGCCGGTCGACAAACATGGCGACGGCAAGCTCCGCATCCTTGCTCCCGTCAGCCAAAAGGGTCCGCATGTCGGGGGACACACCGGATACGCCCATAAGACCGGAGCCCTTGTTGAGCAGGCGATCGACGGCAGCCGCATCTCCGCCATGGCGCTCGACCAGCCACAGCACGGCGCCAGGGTCGAGCCTTCCCGGCCGCGTACCCATCATGAGCCCATCGAGCGGCGTAAAGCCCATGGACGTCCAGGCACAGTGCCCGGCGACCACACCCGAAAGACTGCAGCCGTTGCCCAGATGGGCAATCACGACTGGTCCGTTTGCCCTGTTGCCCAATACATAAGGAAGGCGTGAGACGATGCGTTCATAGGAAAGGCCGTGAAACCCAAATCGCCGTAGCCCTTCATCCGCAAAACGGCGAGGCAGCGCCATGAGCTGGCGATGTTCGGGAATGGTGCGATGAAAGGCCGTGTCAAAGCAGGCGACCTGCAGCACACCCGGCGCTGATGCCGCAACGGCATCGATGCCCGCAAGATTGTGCGGCTGGTGCGACGGCGCCAATGGTGCCAGTTCGGTGATCGACCGCCGGGTGTCGTCATCGATTCGAACCGGTTCGGAGAAAACCGTGCCACCGTGCACCACACGGTGGCCCACGGCACGCAAGGCCCCGGCACGCGGTGCAATCACCTCGTCCAGCAAATACCCGATGATCGAGGCGTGATCGTCCAGTGCGGCATCGAGCGTCTCGGGCGCTGCACCACCCAGCCGAAGGCGCGGCTTCAGACCCGACCCGATGTTCTCGACCTGACCACGGAATCGGCACTCAAGTGCATCATCGAAGGCCGCAAACTTGACCGACGACGAACCGCAGTTGAGAGCCAGGATCGTGTCCGCCACGTCGGGTCAGATCTCCTCGAGCGTACGGCGCAGGCAGTCGACGATCTCGTCGATGTGCTGCTTCACGGCAATGAACGACGGCGCCACAATCGCACTGTCGCCGGTCCACTTCACGTGGCAGCCGTTCCAGAACAGGCTCTTCTGCAAACCGTTGCCACGGGTGCCGGGCTTGCCTTCTTCCGGAAACACCTCGACCGCAGCCATCATACCGATGCCGCGCAGATCGCGCACCACGGGGATGTCCTTGAGCGACCACATGGCATCCAGGAAATACTCCGACATCTGCGCCGAACGTTCGAACAGGCCTTCGTCTTCGTAGATCTGCAGGGTTGCAAGACCGGCAGCACAGGCTGCCGGGTGGGCCGAATAGGTATAGCCGTGGAAGAACTCGATGGCATCTTCCGGGGCCGCTTCGGTGACGGTCTCATAAACCTCGTCCCGTACGGCCACCGCGCCCATCGGGATCGCACCGTTGGTCAGGGCCTTAGCCATGGTGATGATGTCAGGCACCACATCGAAGGCGTGTGCGGCAAACGGTGTGCCCAGACGGCCGAAGCCGGTGATGACCTCATCGAAGACTAGCAGGATGCCGTGCTGATCACAGATCTGGCGTAGCCGCTGCAGGTAGCCCTTGGGCGGCACCAGCGTGCCGGTCGATCCGGCCACGGGCTCCACGAACACGGCGGCAATCGTCGAACCACCATAGGTCTCGCAGTGGCGCTGCAGATCGTCGGCGAGCTTAGCGCCGCGCTCGGCCTGGCCCTTGGTGAAGCAGTTATCCGGATCCCAGGTGTGACGCATCATCACCACGTTCGGCATCACAGCCGGGAAGGTCTCCCGGTTCTTGACCATACCGGCCAGCGAGACACCGCCCATGTTGACGCCGTGATAGGCGCGCTCACGCGACACGAATCGGATGCGTTGGCCGTCGCCACGGGCGCGGTGGTAGGACATCGCTATCTTCAGTGCCGTATCGATCGATTCCGACCCGGAGTTCGTGAAAAACACGTGGTTGAGCGCATCAGGCAGGATGCCGGTAAGTTTGGAGGCCAGGGCAAACGAGGTCGGCTGTCCCAGCTGAAACGGTGCCGTGTAGTCGTTCTGGAGCATCTGGGCATAGACCGCATCAGCAATCTCTCGCCGGCCATGGCCCGCAGCCACGTTGAACAGACCGGAGGAGCCATCGATCAGGCGATCGCCGTTCTGGTTCCAAAGATACATGCCCTCACTCTTGGTGATCAGGCGCGGGGCATCCTTGAATTCACGGTTCGCGGTGAACGGCATCCAGTGCTGTTCCAGCGAATTGGTGACGAACTTCTCGAGCGGTTTGGCAACGACATTCATGGCGCATGGCCTCCAAGACCCTTGGAATCGGGTGATGGGGCTGATACTGCGGTGATGATCTGGTCCGGCCATAGGTCCAGATGAGCCCAGCGATGGGACCACCCTGAAAGAAACCGGGCACTCGGGTCCGGCAGGAAGCGGGCCGATGCGCGACAGTATGTTTCACATCGAACGGGCCGAGACCTCGACGCTGCAGAACCAGATTCGCGAGCGACTCGTGGAGGCCATACTGTCCGGCCAGCTGCCATCCGGGGCGCCGATCCCCTCGACCCGGGCCATGGCCAAACGGCTGAACGTCTCGCGCAACACCGTGATGCTGGCCTATCAGGCCCTGGCCGCCGACGGCTATCTCGAATCGCGCGAGCGGTCGGGGTTCTATGTTTCGCCGGAGCTTCGCGACAGCATGGTCGCACAGGCCGGCGCAGGAGCCGGCGCCGACGACCGTGATATCGAGCGGGTCACCTGGGAAAAGCGACTGCGCCGCCAGCCCAGCAGTCAGGAGAACATCACCAAACCGAAGAACTGGCACGATTGCCCTTATCCCTTCATCTATGGCCAGGCCGATGAAGCCCTCTTCCCGGTGGCCGACTGGCGCGACTGCACACGCCAGGCCATGAGCCGCAAGTGGCTCGACGCCTGGACCGACGACCGGTTCAACGAAGACGACCCCATGCTGGTCGAACAGCTGCGCCAACGTGTCCTGATCCGGCGTGGCATCATGGCATCCGGAGACGAAATCCTCGTCACGTTGGGGGCCCAGAACGCGCTCTATCTGCTTTCGAGCCTTCTCGTGAAGCCCGAGACACCGGTTGCCATCGAGAACCCCGGCTATCCCGATGTCCGGAACATCTTCCGCCTGATGTCGGCCGATGTGCGCACTGCGCCGGTCGATGCTGAGGGTGTTCGCGTCGATACCCTGGCCGATGCCTCCATGGTCTACGTCACGCCCAGTCATCAGTTTCCGACCAATGCGACCATGAGCCTGGAGCGGCGCTACGCGCTGCTTCAGTGGGCGACCGACAACGACGCCCTGATTATCGAAGACGACTATGAATTCGAGACCAACTACCGCGGCACGCCGACACCGGCGCTCATGTCGCTGACCGCATCCGAACGCGTGCTCTATGTCGGCAGTCTGTCGAAATCACTGATGCCCGGCCTGCGCATGGGCTTTCTGGTCGGCCCCCGTGATCTGATCGCCGAGGCCCGTGCCCTGCGCCGCCTGATGTTGCGGCACCCGCCCGGCAACAACCAGCGCGTGGTCGCGCTCTTTCTGGCCCTGGGTCATCACGACGCCGTCGTCTCACGGCTGCACCGAGCCTATTCCGCACGCTGGAAGACGCTGGGTGCGGCGCTCGAAACCCACTTCCCCGGCTGGGCGCGGGCGCCCGGTTTCGGCGGCACGTCCTTCTGGCTGCGCGGCCCCGAAGGCCTGGACTCACGACAGCTGGCCGACGATGCGCTCGAAGATGGCATCGTGATCGAACCGGGCGGAATCTACTTTGATGATCCGGCCGAAGGCCGGCGCTACTTGCGGCTTGGCTTTTCCTCGATTCCCGAGGAGCGTATCGAACCCGGCATCGCGCTGCTGGCCGGGATCGCACGGCGGCAGGTTTCGATCTGACACCGCTCTGGATTGCCGTCTTGGCCCGATCTGGTCCTAAACCGGAGCCAGCCGACGGCGCTAGAGTCCGGACCAACATGGCGCGAGTCGCGCTCTCCACTCCCATCGCCAAGGAACGACACCGATGAAGATGAACACCGAAGAAGCCTTCGTGAAGGTTCTGCAGAAGCACGGCATCGAACATTGCTTCGGCATCATCGGCTCAGCCTTTATGCCGATCTCCGACCTCTTCCCCAAGGCCGGCATCACCTTCTGGGATGTCGCGCACGAGGGTAACGCAGGCTTCATGTGCGATGGCCTGACCCGCGCCACTGGCCAGATCGGTATGGTCATCGCCCAGAACGGACCGGGCATCACCAACCTCGTCACCCCGGTCAAGACCGCCTACTGGAACCACACGCCGATGCTGCTGGTCACCCCGCAGGCGGCCAACAAGACGATCGGCCAGGGTGGCTTCCAGGAAGTCGAGCAGATGGCGCTGTTCAAGGACATGGTCTGCTACCAAGAAGAAGTCCGTGACCCCAGCCGCATCGCCGAGGTCCTGAACCGCGTCATCGAACAGACCCTGCGCCGTTCGGCCCCGGCCCAGATCAACGTGCCGCGCGACTTCTGGACTCAGGTGATCGATGTCGAGATCCCGCAGTCGGTCCCCCTGGAGCGCCAGGGTGGCGGCGAGGAGGCCATTGCCGAGGCCGCGCGCCTACTGTCCGAAGCCAGCTTCCCCGTGATCCTCTCGGGTGCGGGTGTCGTGATAGGCGGTGCGATCCCCGATTGTCAGGCGCTCGCCGAACGGCTCGATGCCCCGGTCTGCTCGGGCTACCAGCACAACGACAGCTTCCCGGGCTCCCACCCCCTGGCCGCCGGCCCGCTGGGCTACAACGGTTCGAAGGCAGGCATGGAGCTGATCTCCCAGGCCGACGTGGTGCTGGCGCTCGGCACCCGGCTCAACCCCTTCTCGACCCTGCCGGGCTACGGCATCGACTACTGGCCCAAGGATGCCTCGATCATCCAGGTCGACATGAACCCCGACCGCATCGGCCTGACCAAGAAAGTCACGGTCGGCATCTGCGGTGACGCCGGCAAGGTCGCACGCCAGATCCTGGTCCAGCTCACCCCGACGGCGGGCGACAACAACCGCGACGCGCGCAAGGCAACCATCCACCAGACGAAGTCGGCCTGGCTGCAGGAACTGTCGAGCATGGATCACGAGGATGATGATCCCGGCACAACCTGGAACGCCGATGCACGTGCCGCCGAGCCCCAGCGCATGTCGGCACGCATGGCCTGGCGCGCGATCCAGTCCGGCCTGCCCGAGGATGCAATCATCTCCAGCGACATTGGCAACAACTGCGCGATCGGCAACGCCTACCCGACCTTCGAGGAAGGCCGGAAGTATCTGGCGCCGGGCCTGTTCGGCCCCTGTGGCTACGGATTTCCGTCGATCCTGGGTGCGAAGATCGGCTGTCCGGATGTCCCTGTGGTGGGCTTTGCGGGCGACGGCGCCTTCGGCATTTCCATGAACGAGATGACCGCCTGCGGCCGCGACGGCTGGCCGACGATCACCATGGTGATCTTCCGCAACTACCAGTGGGGCGCCGAAAAGCGCAACACGACACTGTGGTACGACAACAACTTCGTCGGCACCGAGCTCAACCCGAACCTGAGCTATGCCAAGGTCGCTGAAGGCTGCGGCCTGAAGGGTGTGCAGGCGACGACCATGGACGAGCTGACCACGGCGCTGAAGGAAGGCTGCGAAGTCCAGAAGCAGGGCGTGACCACCTTTATAGAAGTCCTGCTCAATCAGGAACTGGGTGAACCGTTCCGCCGCGATGCGATGAAGAAGCCTGTACCGGTCGCCGGCATTGACACCGACGACATGGTCGCTCAGCTCGCGATGGGCTGATCCCGCAAGGGCCGATGATAGGCACGGGGCCGGATGGCCGGCTCCGTGCGATCCGGCACAACGATCAGTTGGCCAGCACACCCTTCTCCGGGCTTTCACCGTGCTCGGAGATACAGGTGACAACGTTGCCGTCCAGGCGCATGGCCCAGCAACCGTCGAACTCCGGCGCATCCGGGAAGGTCGAGCACATCATGTCGTCGTCGATGTTCCAGGTGTCCACATAGACCAGGCGGTCATAGGCTTGGACCTCGAGTTTGCCGTCGGCGTGGTAGATTTCCCACCACTGGTCGCCTCCACCGGTGATGCCGGTGATCGTGTGGCCGGCGATCTTCTCCTGCAGCTCCTGGCCGGAAAGCGAGTCGTCAGCAACAGCGACGGTCGCCATGGCCATCATCGCCACGGCAAGACCAACAGAGTCGCCACGGCAAGACCAACAGAGCGCAGTATCGCCATCGTTCCGCTCCTTAGCCCTGGCGCCAGGGTGCGCGAGCCATCAGACACAGGAAGTCCTGGGCCAGCGTGGCGCCGGCCAGCGCCGTGATTTCAGCATGGTCGAACGGCGGCGAGACCTCGACGAGGTCGGCGCCGATGATGTTGATGCCTTCCAGGCCGCGCAGGATGGCGCGTGCCTGATGCGAGGTCAGGCCGCCGCAGACCGGCGTGCCGGTGCCCGGCGCATAGCTAGGATCCAGGCAGTCGATGTCGAAGGTCAGATAGACCAGCTCATCACCGACCACCCGACGGACCTCTGCGATCACCTTGTCGACACCATGGGAGTGAACATAGGGCGCATCGAAGACGTTGAAGCCCATGAGGTCGTCATTGACCGTGCGTAGGCCAACCTGGGCCGAGGTCTCGGGCTTGAGGAACCCTTCCCTTGTGGCATGCCAGAACATGGTGCCGTGGTTAACGCCGTCGTCGTGCTCGTCGGGCCAGGTGTCGGAATGGGCGTCGAAATGGATCATCGAGATCGGCTTGCCGTGTTTGTTGGCATGGGCCTTGATCAGCGGATAGGAAATGAAGTGATCACCGCCGAGCGTGAGCACCATGGCGTCGTGCTCGAGCATCCAGGTGAAGTATTTCTCGATCTGATCCGGAACGTCAGCGGGCTTGGCGAAGTCGAACGGCAGGTCGCCGTGGTCGGCAATCTTCATCTCGGAGACGGGATGGAAGTCCCAGCCGTAGACCTTCTCTTCAAAGGCAAGAGCGACCGAGGCAGTGCGAATGCCGCGCGGACCGAAGCGTGTGCCGGGCCGGTTTGTCGTGGCGGTATCGAAAGGAACGCCGACAACGGCGACATCCACGTCCGAAAGATCCTTGCGATAGGGGCGACGCAGAAAGCTCGGCACACCGGCATAGGTGACCTCCTGCGGGAAGACATGAAGATCGGTCGCGGTAACGGCGTGATCGCCCCACATCTCGGGCTTATCGACCATGGAAACGCTCCTGTGTGAACCAAGTCGGGACACCTTGTCGCTGCCCGGGACCGCCCGGTCAAGTCCTACGCCCCCTTGACCCCGCCCGGTCCCTGCCGCACGAAGACCGGATGGAGCGACAAGCACTGTTGGTTTCCCTCCCCCCTGAGGGGGAAGGGCAGGATGGGGGGGTGTAAGCCCGGTGGCGTGCATGGCGCAGAAAGCGTGCCGCGCTCCCCCACTCCCTAACCCTCCCCTCGCCGGGGGGAGGGGATCAAGTACTGTTGCGGAGGCACAGGCGTACCGGCATGATGGTGCATGTCTTCCATCCGGGCGCGGCAGCTCGTCATTGAAATCGATGGCGGCCAGCACGCGGTCCAAACAAAACAGGATGCCAAGCGAGCCGGTTGGCTTTCGTCCGTCGGAAACCGGGTCCTTCGCTTCTGGAATCTCGACGTGTTCGACAACCCCGATGCCGTTTGCGATACGATTCTTGCGGAACTCTAAGGGTCTGACCCCGTCTGAAGCAGCCCCTCTATCCTTACCCTCCCCCTCGGGGGGAAAACCAGCCGGCGAGGTCTTGGCGGATGGCATATCGATCCCTGCGTGAGTTTCTGACCAAGCTGGAAGCTGCGGATGACCTGGTGAAGGTTTCCGCGCCAGTGTCGCCTGTTCTCGAGATGACGGAAATCCAGACCCGGCTTCTGGCCGAGGGCGGACCGGCGGTGCTGTTCGAAAATCCGGTGCATCCCGACGGCACGGCTCACGAGATGCCGGTTCTGGTCAACCTGTTCGGCACGGTCGAGCGGGTGGCGCGCGGCATGGAGCGTACGCCAGACGAACTCCGCGAGATCGGCGAGACCCTGGCCTTCCTGCGGCAGCCCGAACCGCCCGGCGGCTGGCGCGAGGCCATGGCGATGTTCCCGCTGCTGAAGACCGTGATGGCGATGAAACCCAAGACGGTCTCGAATGCTCCGTGCCAGGAGATCGTGCTGGAAGGCGACGCCATCGATCTTGGCCGTCTGCCGATTCAGACCTGCTGGCCGGGCGAGCCAGCACCGCTGATCACCTGGCCGCTTGTGGTGACCGAAGGCCCGGGCGGCGACAAACGCGATGCGCCGAACCTGGGCATCTACCGCATGCAAGTGACGGGCCGGAACACGACGCTTATGCGCTGGCTGAAGCACCGGGGCGGCGCCCAGCACCATCAGCGCTGGAAGGACAGCAAGCCCAAACCTCTGCCTGTCGCGGTGTTGATCGGCGCCGATCCCGGCACGATTCTGGCGGCCGTGACACCGGTGCCCGACACCCTGAGCGAGTATCAGTTCGCCGGCCTGCTGCGCGGTGCGAAGGTCGAGCTGATCGACTGCAAGACCGTCCCGCTCAAGGTCCCAGCCGAGGCCGAAATCGTGCTGGAAGGTCATGTCTCGCTGACCGACTACGGCGACGAAGGCCCCTATGGCGATCACACCGGCTATTACAACTCTGTTGAGCCCTTCCCGGTCTTCACCGTGAGCGCGGTGACGATGCGCAGGGACCCGATCTACCTTTCGACCTTCACAGGCCGGCCGCCCGATGAACCCAGCGTGCTGGGCGAGGCGTTGAACGAGGTCTTCATTCCCCTGCTGCAGCAACAGTTCCCCGAGATCGTGGACTTCTGGCTGCCGCCCGAGGGCTGCAGTTATCGCATTGCCGTGGTCTCGATGAAGAAGGCCTACGCCGGGCACGCCAAGAGCGTGATGATGGCCGTGTGGTCCTATCTGCGGCAGTTCATGTACACCAAGTTCGTGATCGTGGTGGATGATGACATCAACGCGCGCGACTGGAAGGACGTGATATGGGCGATCTCGACCCGCATGGAC
Organism: Rhodospirillaceae bacterium; assembly: GCA_002722885.1. GTDB lineage: Bacteria > Pseudomonadota > Alphaproteobacteria > SP197 > SP197 > SP197. Next base: position 59,598 of record PBNE01000006.1, on the reverse strand, counting down.
CCGGCGCGCGACATCACCGTGGTCGAGAACACGCCGATCGACTACCTCGACTTCGCCAGCCCCGTGAGCGGCCTGGGCGGCAAGCTGGGTATGGACGCCACGAACAAGCTGCCCGGCGAGACCGATCGCGAATGGGGCCACAAGATCCGCATGGACGACGCCGTGATCGAGAAGGTCGACGCTCTGTGGGACGACCTCGGCCTGCCCGGCAGCGGCAAACCGATCTGGTGACGGGTTATCGTTCACGTGTCAGCGACATGACGTCCACAAACGACCGCTTTTATGAGGACCTCCCGACCTTCGATGACTTCGAAGGTGTCATCGACTTTGCCGCCTATACACCGGTGTCCGACGACTGGGTTCTGGTGATGTCCGATGTGGTGGACTCGACCGCAGCGATCCGCGCCGGGCGCTACAAAGACGTCAACATGGGCGGTGCGGCCACGATCACCGCCGTGCTGAATGCCTGCGAGACGACCCAGGTGCCGTTTGTCTTCGGCGGCGACGGCGGCACACTGGTGGTGCCGGGCAGCCTGCGGGAAAAGGCCTGTGATGCCCTGCTGGACCTGCAGGGCGGATCGGTCGCGCTCTACGATCTGGAGCTGCGGGTGGATGCGGTGCCGGTCAGCATGATCCGGGAGCGTGGCCAGGACGTGAGTGTGCGCAAGTTCACGCTTTCGCCGGGCAACCACCTTGCCATACTGGCGGGCGGCGGGGCGGAGCTGGCCGACGATCTGGTGAAGGACCCGGCACCCGACAATCCCTGGCTGCTGCGAGCCGAGACCGAACGGGAACCGCCCGATCTGGAAGGCCTGAGCTGCCGATGGCAGCCACTCAACAGCCGCGACGGCCAGATGATGACACTGATGGTGAAGGGCCTGGACCGCGACTCCGAGGCCGAGGCAGCCCTGCTGCGTCGGGTGCTGGACAACATCGTCAGGATTCTAGGTCATGACCTAACCAACAGCGCACCATGCGGTTTCGCTTTCCTCCCGCCGGCGCCGACCGCGAAGCCCGTGGTCTCGCTCGCGGCGGACCGGTCTGGTGCAGGCCTTGTGTGAGAGATTCGACAGGAAGGCCGGCGACTATGATGCGCCGAAGCACCGCGCCGAACTGCGCACCAATACGGATTTCCGCAAGTTCGACGACGTGCTGCGCACCGTGCTCGACGTCACCGCCGAACAGGCCGAGGCGGTCGATGCCTATCTGGAGCCGGACTACCAGCAGGGTCATCTGATCTATGGCGTCCACACCACGGGTGCGGCCCTGATGGCCTGTCTGGTGTTCAGTCTGGAACAGAGCGAACACGTTCATTTCATCGACGGTTCGGACGGTGGTTTCGCCATGGCGGCCGTCGGCTTCAAGGAACGCGCCCGGGCCGCCGGCGCGGACGCCTGAACCGCCGACGGGAGACCCAGATCCGGTTTTTCGGCGGTTAACCCCATGTACAGTAGAACCCACCACCGTTCTGTGCCGGATTGGCACGGATTTTCTGACCGCATTGCCGATCAAGTCCCCTCGCCCCATCGGGGAGAGGGGAAACAAGACGAGCCGTGGTCTCGGGTAGGCGATCATTCAAATAAGAACAAATCATGTCCTTACTCTCCTCGGATATCCTGTCATTGCAAGCGTGGCGGGGCTCGGCGAGACTGGGTGGGGTTCGGCCCGCTCCTCTGAGCGTCTTCGGCGGGCCGCTTCAGTGAAGGAACTGTGGTGCGACAACCGACCGTGACCCATGTCCCGGCAGGGTGCCGGCGTGTCGAACTGGTGGTCATTCTGGGCCTGCTCACCGCCTTTGCGCCGCTGTCGATCGACATGTACCTGCCGGCCTTCCCGACGCTGACCACAGCGCTCGAGACCGACGGCACCACGGTGCAGCTTTCGCTCGCCTCGTTCTTCATCGCCTTCGCCGCGGGCCAGGTGCTGTTCGGGCCGCTGTCGGACCGCTTCGGGCGGCGCGCACCGCTGTTCGGCAGCCTGCTGCTTTATGCTGTGGCCTCGATCGGCTGCGCGCTCGCCCAGAGCATCGAGGCTCTGATCGTGCTGCGCCTTTTGCAGGGCTTCGGGGCCTGCGCCGGGGGTGTTATCTCACGCGCGGTGGTGCGCGATCTCTTCGAACGGGACGAGGCCGCCCGCATCTTCTCCGCCCTGATTCTGGTGATGGGAGCGGCCCCGATATTCGCGCCGTTGCTGGGCGGCAAGCTGCTGATCTGGGCCGACTGGCGCGCCATCTTCTGGTTCCTGAGTGGCGTGGGCCTGGTCTGCCTTGCTGCTGTGATCTGGCGCATGCCCGAGACCCAGAAGGTCGAACACATCCAGTCGCTGCAACCGGGTCGTATCGTGCGGACCTACGTTAGGCTTCTGTGTGATGTCCGGTTCGTAGCCTATGCCCTGATCGGCGCGCTTTCGCTGGGCGGCTTGTTCGCCTATGTCGCAGGTTCACCCTTTGTCTTTATCGACCTCTTCGGCCTCGCACCCGACGACTACGCTGTGCTGTTCGGGCTGAGCGCCCTGGGGTTTGTCACAGCCGCGCAATTCAACGGCCGGCTGATCCCCCGCTTCGGCCCGGCGCGCCTGCTGTCGGCGGGCACGACGGTCTATGTGTTGGGTTCGGCCGTGCTGGTGCTGGTCACCACGACCGGCTGGGGCGGCGTGCCGGGCTTTGTTGTGCCTGTGGTTGTGGCGATCTCGGCCCTGGGCCTGATGCTGCCCAACACCTCGGCCATGGCGCTGGCCCACTTCCCGCAGGTCGCCGGCAGCGCCAGCGCCCTGCTGGGCTGCCTACAGTTCACCTTTGCCGCCATCGCCACCGTGCTGATGGGCGCGATTCAGGCCGAAAGTGCCGTGCCCGTCGCCTCGATGATCGCCGGCGGGGCCGTGCTGGCAGCGGCGGTCCGGTGGGGTGTGGCCAAGGAGTAGGCGCGCGCGGCTTCAGGTGGCACCGATCGCACGGTTCAGCGGGCCGCCAGCACGATGATGTGGTCGTAGATCACCGCATTTTCGACCGCGATCACTGCGGCCAGGCCACCGGCGATGGCGCCGGGGTGGCCGACCAGGGTCCAGATGTCGGAGACATTCACGAGCCCGGGTGTCTGCGGTGTCGGAACCATCATCACGCCTGCCATCTGGAGCGTCAGGTCAACTTGTCGGCATCGATCAGGAGCGGGATCAGCGCGTCGTTGTAGTGGAGCGTGATGAAGACCTCGTAAAGCACCAGCCCGTCGGGATCGAACGGATAGGCCGACTGCCACAGGATCGTGTTCTCTCCCAGCAGGACCGGCCGATAGAGCACACCCCGCAGCGGCTCCTCGGGCAGCGCTATGAAGGCATAAGCGTCCTCGTTGGCCCACCAGGTCAACCGCAAGGGCCCTGCCAGAAAGTCGCCCTGGGGCGCGACGAAGATGTACTCGGCATAATTCGGCAACAACACCGTCGCCGCCGGATCGGACGATGCGACCAGCGGCTCCTCAACAAAGAACCCACTCATGTAGACTGCGTCCTGCGCGCGGGTTCCCTGCGATGACAGGAGCATCAGCAGGAGCGCGAATACGACCAGAATTGAGCCCATTGTCTTCATGGCAACACTGAGCCCGATCAATGTGTCGTCGCCAACCATAACATGTGTTCACCGGACCGCTCAGCCTTGACACCTCCCCCCTTCGCCCCTATTTCTCCGCGAATGAACACGATCCGGACACTGGCTCTAGGCCTAGCTCTAATCTGATCGGCGCCTCGCTGCGGGGCGCCGGCTGGTGTGCCGTGCCCTTCCAACAGCCTGTCGATCCCATGTGTCATCAACCGTCTTTCCTCTCCGATTTGTTTGCCGTTGTGGCCCTGAGCCGCTACGAAGCACTGCGTTTTGACCTGCGACTAACGCGCGGGTCCGCCGTGCCTTTTGGCGCCTGCGGGCCCTGTTTCGTCTGAAGACTTTTGGACGCGCTTGAAGCGCGTGATCGCATCAAAGGACTGTTGTTATGACCCGACCCGACCCCATTGTTCCCAAGTCGATGCCGTTTGGCCGCTACAAGGCGTTTGAGCCTGTGGTGCTGCCGGACAGGACCTGGCCCAATGCCATCATCACCGAAGCGCCGATGTGGTGCAGCGTGGACCTGCGCGACGGCAACCAGTCGCTGATCGAACCGATGGGCCCCGAACGCAAGAGGCGTATGTTCGCCACGCTCGTGGAGATGGGCTTCAAGGAAATCGAGATCGGCTTCCCCAGCGCCAGCCAGACCGATTTCGACTTCGCTCGCGAGCTGATCGAACAGGAGATGATTCCCGAGGATGTCACTATCCAGGTGCTGACCCAGGCGCGCGAACCGCTGATCCGGCGCACCTTCGAGGCCTGCGAAGGCGCGGACCGCGTGATCGTGCATCTCTACAATTCGACCAGCACGCTGCAGCGGCGCGTGGTGTTTGATTCCGACCGCGAGGGGATCAAGCAGATCGCCGTCGACGGTGCCAGGCTGGTGCGCGAATGCGCCGAAGCCATGCCCGGCCCGCGCTGGCGTTTCCAGTACAGCCCCGAAAGCTTCACCGGCACCGAGCTCGATTACGCCGTGGAGGTCTGCGAGGCGGTGATGGATGTGTGGGAGCCCACGCCCAACAACCCCGTGATCTTCAACCTGCCGGCCACGGTCGAGATGTCGACCCCGAATGTCTATGCCGACCAGATCGAGTGGTTCCTGCGCACGATCAAGGACCGCGAATCAATCATCCTGTCGCTCCACCCGCACAACGACCGGGGCACCGGCGTGGCCGCGGCCGAGCTTGCCTGCATGGCCGGCGCCGACCGGATCGAAGGCACGCTGTTCGGCAACGGCGAGCGTACGGGCAATGTGGATGTGGTGACATTGGGTCTCAACATGATGACCCAGGGGATCGACCCCCGGCTCGACTTCAGCGACATCAACAACCTCATCAACGTCGTGGAACACTGCAACCGCCTTCCGGTGCATCCGCGCCACCCTTACGCCGGTGACCTCGTCTTCACCGCCTTCTCCGGATCGCATCAGGACGCGATCAACAAGGGCATGAAGGCGATGGAGCAGTCGAACTCCGACATCTGGGAGGTGCCGTACCTGCCGATGGACCCGATGGATGTGGGCCGCAGCTACGAGGCGATCATTCGCGTGAACAGCCAGTCCGGCAAGGGCGGCGTGGCCTGGATCATGGAGCAGGACCACGGCTTTTCCCTGCCCCGGCGGCTGCAGATCGACTTCAGCCAGGTCGTGCAGAAGCAGACCGATGACACCGAAAGCGAGCTCTCCAGCGAAGACATCCGGGCCGCCTTCCAGGCGACCTATGTCGAGCCCGAGGGCCGGATCGGCTTCGTGACCTACCGCACGGTGCCCGACACCCACGCAAGCGAGCTGCGGCGCATGACCGCCGATGTCACGATCGACGGCGACGCCCGGGAGATCCACGGCACTGGCAACGGCCCGATCGATTCCTACATCGATGCGCTGAAGCAGGAGGTCGGTGTCGACATGACCGTGGTCGATTACCACGAACACGCCATCAGCCAGGGGAGCGACGCCATGGCGGCGGCCTATGTCGAGGCGCGCAACACCGAAGGCAAGACGGTGTTCGGCGTCGGCGTGCACAAGAACATCGTGCAGGCCAGCCTGCTGGCGATCACCGCAGCGGCGAACCGCTTGGCTGAGTGAGGAAAGAGGAACGAGGGCCTGTTTATTGCCTCTTTTCTCATTCCTCATTTCCTCTTTCCTCCTTGCTCAGTTCACCGCATGCAGGTTTCCGACAGGATCGACGTGTCTTCGGTTCCCTGCCGCATGAAGTTCCGGAACAGCATGCGGAAAAGGCAGGTGCTGACACCGACGAAGCTGGGCGTGGAACCGGAGCTGGTGACGGTGCCCTCGTAGGCCGGATAGAGCGTCTCGGGCGTCGACCGCACACGGTCGAACATGCGCAGCACAAGATAACGGTCGTACCAGGTGTTGGTTTCGGTGTGATAGCCCTTCACATCGGTGACCGAGGGTATGTACTCGGTGGTCTCGTAGGGCTCGTAGAGACCAGCGTAATTGTTGTAGTGGGTTTCCGTGAAGGTGGCCCATTGGGACGACACGATCACGCCGTACTCCTCGACGAGTTCGGTTTCGTCACGGAACCGCAGACCGTAGTCGAGTGTGACCAGGAAATCGGCCTCGGCCTCATCGTTGGCGGACACGAGCCCCTGGACAACCAGAAGTTCTGAAATCTCGCGCCGGTACTGATTAAACGCCGCACTGGCGGTCTGGTGCTCCAGCGGCACGGCGGCAAAGCTGGCGTTCTCGGGATAGGCAGTGAAGTCCGGGAAACGGACGACATGGGCCACCACCTTCTGAGGTTCCGGCGGCAGGGCAGCACGGCAGCACAGGCTGCCAGCACGATGACCACAGCAATGCAAGGCAAGCAGCGGATTGTGGTCCTTGGAAACACAAACGGGAACAACAACGGGATCATGGCACTCTCTATTTTCGTGTTTTGTTCTAAAATTTATCCTATTCCATATTCGAAAACAGAAAAGTAACGATCAGATACTTCAGATTCTCTACGGACGGGTGCTGATCAACAGGACTTGTGCAGCCGCCCTGCCCGGTTCCCCGGCGCGCAGGAATGGTTTATGTCCCGGAGCATGACAAACAGCACATCCCCTCTCGATCTTGCCGGCGGCATGGTCGACCGCGCGATCAAGGCCGGCGCCGACAGCGCCGATGCCACCGCGTTCCGCGACACCTCCCTCAGCGTCAACTGGCGCATGGGCGAGATGGAAGAGCTGGAGCGTTCCGAATCAAACGACATGGGTCTGCGTGTTTTTGTCGGGCAGCGCCAAGCCGTGGTCTCGACCACGGACCCGAGCGACGAGACCGTCACGGAGCTGGTCGAGCGCGCGGTCGCCATGGCAAGGATCGCGCCCGAGGACCCCTTTGCCGGGCTGGCAGACCCCGCGCTGCTGACATCAGAGCGGCCCGACCTCGATCTCGACGCCAACGACGAACCCGAGCCCGAGGCCATGATGGCGAGTGCCGCCGAGGCGGAAGACGCGGCCCGCGCGGTTCAAGGTGTCTCGAACTCCGAAGGAGCGTCGTCGTCCTGGCATCGCATCACCTCGGCCATGGCGGCCTCAAACGGCTTTTCCGGGAGCTACTCCGGCACCTCATCGTCGATTGCGGCCTCGGCCATTGCTGGTGAAGGCCTGGGCATGGAGCGCGACGGCGAGTATCGCATCAGCCGTTACCGCGCCGATCTGCCGTCGCCTTCCGAGATCGGACGGGAAGCCGGCCTGCGGGCCGTGCGCAAGCTCAATCCGCAGAAGCTCGCGACCAGGCCGATGCCGGTGGTGTTCGACAACCGCAACGCCCGCAGCCTCGTTGGCCATTTCATCGACGCCATCTCCGGGCCCGCGATCACACGCGGGACCAGCTTCCTCAAAGACAGCATGGGCGAGGCAGTCTTCGCACCGGGTATCGTGCTGACCGAAGACCCGCACAAGCCACGCGGCCTGCGCTCGCGCCCCTTCGACGGCGAGGGCCTTGCAGCCCGACCGCACCGCCTGATCGACGACGGCAGGCTGACCACCTGGCTGCTGGACTGCCGATCGGCGCGCCAGTTGGAGCTGGAACCCACCGGCCACGCGACACGCAGCACATCGGGACAGCCCTCGCCTGGCCCCTCGAACCTGTGGCTCGAGCCCGGCACGCAAAGCCCCGAGGAGCTGATGGCTGACATCGAGGACGGGCTTTACATCACCTTCCTGATCGGGTTCGGCGTGAACGGGGTGACCGGCGACTACAGTCGTGGCGCTGGCGGCTTCCGGATAGAGAACGGTGAGCTGACCCATGCGGTCAACGAGGTCACCATCGCCGGCAACCTCAAGGACATGTATGCCAATCTGGTGCCAGCCAACGATCTCGAGTTCCTGTTCAGCACCGTCACACCCAGCGTGCGTATCGACGGCCTGACGGTCGCGGGAACCTGAGCCCGGCATGACCACCTTTGATCTGGCAGCCGATCACGCGCTGCTGCGTGAGGCTGTTGTGGAAGCCGGTGCCCTGGCACTGTCCTACTTCCGGGCCAAACCCGAGCAGTGGACCAAGGGCAAGGGCGATCCCGTCAGCGAGGCCGACCTCGCGGTCGATGCGCTGCTCAAGGAGCGCCTGACCGGGCAGCGACCTGACTACGGCTGGCTTTCGGAAGAAACGGAAGACAACGACACCCGGCTCAACCAGCCGGTGCTGTGGATCATCGATCCGATCGACGGAACCCGCGCCTTTCTGGAGGAACGCCCGGAGTTCACCGTGGCCGCAGCACTCGTGGCCAACGGCCGTCCGGTCTCGGGCTGTGTCTTCAACCCGGCCACCGATGAGTTTTTCGAGGCAACCCTGTGCGGCGGCGCCCGACGCAACGGTGTGACGATCTCCGTTTCCGACCGTGACGGCTTTGACGGCGCCCGCCTTTTGGCCAGCGCACGGATGATCAAACGCACGATCGAAGCCATGAACGTGAAACCGGAAAGCTACGATGCCGTGAACTCGGTGGCCTATCGCATGGCGCTGGTCGCCTGCGGAGATTACGACGCAACCCTGTCGCTCGGCCCCAAAAGTGACTGGGATCTCGCGGCCGCCGATCTGATTGTCGAAGAAGCCGGTGGCCTGGCTACCGACCGCGCGGGAACGGGCTACCGCTACAACGGAGCCAGCGCGCGCCAGACCTCCCTGATTGCCGCCAACCCTGGGCTCCACGCCGCCCTGGTCGATGTGGTGACCCGAATCGACTGACAGCCCTGCTGTCCCAACCCAGGGCCGGGTGATTCCGATCCGGGCAAAACTGCGCTATAACAGGCACTTGAACGGCAACCGGATGACAATCCGGTGGAATGAACATGAACCAATCCGGCACCACACATCTGCCGACGAAGGTCATTGTCGGGCGGCTGTTGCGTGAACATATCAGGCGCTACATCCCGCAGATGCTGCTGGCCGTGGTGTTCATGGGGCTCGTGGCAGCCACGACAGCGGCCTATGCCTGGCTGGTCCAGCCGATCCTGGACGAGGTCTTCATCGAAAAGGACCACAGCCGGCTCATGGCGATCACCATCGCCGTGCTGGCCGTGTTTGCCATCAAGGGCATGGCGGACTACGCCCAGACCGTGATCATGGCCCAGGTCTCGATGCGGATCGTGGCTGACATCCGTCAGCGTGTGTTCGAAAGCCTGCTGCGCGCCGATCTCGCATTTTTCCACGGTGCGTCGACCGGCGAACTGATCGCCGGTTGCATGAACAATGTCGACCTGATGCGCGATGCCGTGGCCAACACTCTGACCGCCATGGCCAAGGACATCCTGACTCTGATCTTCCTGGTCACGCTGATGTTCTACCAGGACTGGACGCTGGCTCTGATCGCCTTCTTCGTCTTCCCGCTGGCCTTCTTTCCGGTCTCGGCCATCGGACGGAAGGTCCGGAAGCGGGCCAGCCTGGCCTGGGCCGAGCTGGAGCAGGTCACCGGCTTCATGTCGGAGACCTTCCGAGGCATCCGCCACATCAAGGCCTACGGCCAGGAAGACCACGAGACCGAACGGGCGCGCACGCGGATCGACGCACTGTTCCTGCGCATCTTCAAGACCATGCGAGCCAAGGCGGCGATCTCACCGATCATGGAGATGCTAGCAGGTGTCGCGATTGCCACGATCATCGTCTACGGCGGCGGCCAGGTGATCGCGGGCGAGACCACCGCGGGCGCCTTCTTCAGCTTCATCACCGCGCTGTTGCTGGCCTACCAGCCGCTCAAAAACTTTGCCAAGCTCAACAACCACCTTCAGGAGGGCCTGGCCGCGGCCCAACGGGTGTTCGATCTGATCGATATCGAACCCACCATCACCAACCGGCCCGATGTCGGTGCGCTCAAGGTGACGCAGGCCTCGGTGACGCTGGAGAACGTCAGCTTCACCTACGGCGAGGTTACCGCGCTGAACGGGGTCTCGATCGAGGTTCCGGCCGGCAAGACCGCAGCGCTGGTGGGCCCGTCGGGCGCGGGCAAGTCGACCGTGCTGAACCTGATTCCGCGCTTCTATGACGTCGGCGACGGCGCGGTGCGGATCGACGGGACCGATGTGCGTGATGTGACGCTGGAAAGCCTGCGCGCGAACATCGCGATCGTCAGCCAGGAGGTCGCACTGTTCAACGACACGATCGGGGCTAACATTGCCTATGGCCGCATGGATGCGAGCCAGGCCGAGATCGAGGATGCCGCGCGCGATGCCGCCGCCCACGACTTCATCATGGACATGCCACAGGGCTACGACACAGTGGTCGGTGAATCCGGGATCAAGGTCTCGGGCGGGCAGCGCCAGCGCATCTCCATCGCCCGCGCCATCCTGCGTGACGCACCGATCCTGCTGCTCGACGAGGCGACCAGCGCGCTTGATTCCGAAAGTGAACGGCAGGTCCAGGCGGCCCTGTCGCGGCTGGCCGAAGGCCGGACCACCCTGGTCGTCGCTCACCGCCTTTCGACCATCGCCGATGCCGATGTCATCCACGTCATGAACGACGGTGAGGTAGTGGAATCCGGCAGCCACGCCGAGCTCAGCGCGCGCGGCGGCCTTTACGCCCATCTGCGCAGCCTGCAGGGCGGCCACGAGCCTCTGTCCTTCCCCGCAGCAGCCGACGCCTGATGCTGCGCACCGGAGATCAGGGATGATGGCTGGGCTCTACCGTGCCCTGACGACCCTCGCCGAACCGGCAGCGCCACTGCTTCTTCAGGCGCGACTGTGGCGCGGCAAGGAAGACGAATCACGGCTTCACGAGAAGCTGGGACGCGGCACCGGCGCCAGACCTGAAGGCCGGCTGGTCTGGGTCCATGCCGCCAGTGTCGGCGAATCCCTCTCGGTTCTGCCTGTCATCGAACGGCTGCACCTTGCGACCGGCGCCACGGTCATGGTGACGACCGGGACAACGACCTCGGCCGGAATCATGGCGCGCCGCCTACCCGATGGCTGCTTTCACCAGTATGCCCCGCTCGACGGCCCCCGTGCGGTGGCACGCTTCCTGGATCGCTGGCGCCCCGACGCCGCACTTTGGGTCGAATCCGAGCTGTGGCCCAACCTGCTGGCCGAGACCCAGCGACGCGGCATTCCGACCGCTTTGGTCAATGGCCGCATGTCACCCCGATCCTTTGCCCGCTGGCGTCGGCTGCCATCGCTGGCGCGCACCATGGTCGGCGGCTTTGATGTCGTGCTGGCCCAGAGCGAGGCCGACGGCGCGCGCCTGACCGCTCTGGGCGCACGCAACGTCACAATGGCCGGCGATCTCAAGGCTGTCGCCACACCGCTTTCTACCGACAGTGACGCCCTGGCGCGCGTTCGCGAGGCCATCGGCAACCGGCCCGTCTGGACGGCCGTGAGCACACACCAGGGCGAGGAAATCGTGGCGGGCGAGGTCCATCGCCGTCTTGCGCCCCGTGTGCCGGGTCTGCTGACCGTGATCGTGCCGCGCCATGCCGACCGGGGTGACGCCATCGAAACCGAGCTGTCCGACCGTGGCCTGGGTGTTGTGCGGCGCTCACGCAACGAGTTGCCCGGACCCAGCGCCGACGTCTTTCTGGGCGACAGCATGGGCGAGATGGGGCTCTACCTGCAGCTGGGCAATCCGGTTTTCGTTGGCAAGTCTCTGCTGCATGAAGGCGGTCACAACCCGCGCGAGCCCGCTCTGCTCAGCCGCGCCGTTCTGTTCGGACCGCATATGGAGAACTTCACCCAGGCGGCCGAAGGATTGCTGACCGCCGGAGGAGCGGTGCAGGTTGCCAACGAGGAAACGCTGGCCACGCTGGTTGGCAAGCTGGTCGGCCAGTCCGAAGCGCTGGAGACCATCGGCGGCAAGGCCCGTGCGAAAGCCCAGGCCGATGCGGCCGGCATTCTGGATGCCACGCTGGACGCGCTGGCCCCGGTTCTGGAGTCGCAATGATCATGCGGCCGGATTTCTGGGATGGTCATGGTGCGATCATTCAGCTTCTGCGTCCGTTTGCAGCGATCTGGACGCTAGTGACCCGCATCAGGCAGGCAACACACAAGCCCGCGCACATGCCCGTGCCGGTCATCTGTGTCGGCAATGTCACTGCAGGCGGCGCAGGCAAGACACCGACCGCGATCGCTCTGGCGGAGCGGCTTTCGGCGCAGGGATGGTGGCCGCATGTTCTGACGCGCGGTTACGGCGGCAAACTCGAGGGTCCGGTCAAGGTCGATCTCGAAATCCACACAGCCCACGACGTGGGTGATGAAGCCTTGCTGCTGGCGCGCCACGCCACGGTCTGGGTCGGCGGAGACCGCAATGCCAGCGCGATCCGCGCGCTCGCCGACGATGCCGACATTCTGGTCATGGACGACGGCCTGCAGAACCCGTCGTTGGCCCGCGACTTGTCATTCCTTGTGATCGACGGTCCGGCCGGCCTGGGCAACGGGCACGTCATGCCGGTAGGCCCGCTGCGCGAAACCCTGGACGATGCCCTGGCCAAGGTGCGGGCCGTTGTGTTGATCGGCGAAGACAGCCATGGTCTGGCACAGCGCTGCGCAGGCGATGGGCGTGTGGTGCTGAGCGGGCGGCTGCAGCCGCGTCCCGAGGCCATGGCCTTTGACGGTGCGACCATCTTCGCCTTTGCCGGGATCGCGCGGCCGGCCAAGTTCTTCCAGACCATGGAAGAGCTAGGGGCCGTCGTGTTGAAGTCTCGCAGCTTCCCGGACCACCACGTGTACAACGCCATGGAAATCACCGGCATGCTCGAAGAGGCCCACACCCTGGGCGCCCGCCTTGTCACCACACGCAAGGACTGGATGCGTCTGGATGCCGACACGCGACCGCTGGTCGAGACGGTCGCGGTCGATCTGGTCTTCGACGACACCGAGGCGCTGGACGGCCTCCTGCTGCCGCTCAAGCCCCACCACGGATTGTGAGGGCGCTGCGCCACAGATGCGAAGCGGGCTTGCTCCGGCTTCTGCTGTGGGTGTGCCGGCTTTTGGGGATCGAGAAGGCCTCGGCGCTCGGCGGCTGGATGGGCCGTCTGGTTGGCCGGTTCGCGAGCGGCAAGAACCGCATCGCCCGGCGCAACATCACCGCGGCCATGCCGGAACAGTCGGCCGAAGAAGTCGACGCCATCATCGACGAGATGTGGGACACGATCGGCCGCTACATGGGTGAAATGCCGTTCCTGCACGAGATCGACGTCTACGGCGGCGCCCGGGTCACGGTGACCTCGGACATGGACCTCGACGCGATCACCTACCCGGCGATCTATTTCAACGCCCATTTCGGCAACTTCGAGATCCCGACCCTGCTGGCGACCCAGAAGGGTGTGCCGCTCACCCTGGTCTATCGCGAGGCGAGCAACCCCTATTCCGAAGCGATCATCCAGCACTGGCGCGAGAAGCGCGGCGGAACCTGGGTGCCGAAGGGACGAGAAGGCGCCCGCGCCCTGCTGGCGGCCATCCGCAACAAGGGCGCCATTGCCATCCTGGCCGACCAGAAGTTCAACGAGGGCGTGGCGATCCCGTTCTTCGGCCGTGACGCCATGACCGCGCCGGCCCTAGCCGAGCTGGCCCTGAAGTATGACGTGCCGCTCTATCCCGTCCGTGTGCTGCGTCAGCCCGATGCGCACTTTGCCGTCCACGTCTTCAAGCCCGTCGAGATCGAAAAGACGGGCGACAGGGACACCGATGTCTGCGCCACACTCCTGGCCATCAACGGCATCTTCGAGGACTGGATCCGTGCCCATCCCGGCCAATGGCTCTGGATGCACCGTCGCTGGCCCGACTGATCCCATGGCGGCGGCGGTGAGCCCGCGCTAGGGTGCTCCCGAACGCAAAGGGGAGATGTGTCATGCCGCAGGAGGTCGCAACACTGGTTGAACGCCGCGCCGAACTCTTGGGGCCGAACCTGCCGACCTTCTATGACGAGCCGGTTCACCTGGTGAAGGGTGAGGGTGTCTGGCTGTGGGATGCTGACGGTCGCAAATATCTCGATTGCTATAACAACGTGCCCCATGTCGGGCACTGCCATCCCCATGTTGCCGAGGCCATCGCAAAGCAGGCGGCCACGCTCAACACCCACACGCGCTATTTGCATGAGACGATCCTGGCCTATGTCGAGCGGCTGACCGGGCATCTGGGTGACGATCTTTCAACCGCGATCATGACGTGCACCGGCAGCGAGGCGAACGACATCGCGCTGCGCATGGCCCAGGCGGCAACCGGCAACATGGGTATCATCGCCACCGACAACACCTATCACGGCAACACCTGGCTGGTGTCCCAGCTCACACGCGGCCGCGAGCCGATCGGTGGGCGCGCTGATTTCGTACGATTTGTGCCCGCACCCGACAGCTACCGGCCCCTGGGCGAGGACACCGGCGAAGACTTCGCCGAAGCCTTTGCGGCCCATGTCGAACAGGCTGTTGCCGAGCTGAACGCGGCAGGCCATGGCGTGGCCTGCTTGATCCTGTGCCCTTACTTCGCCAACGAGGGTTTCCCGACCCTGCCGAGCGGCTTCCTGGACCGGGCCGTGAAGGCCGTCCGGGACGCGGGCGGGATTGTCATCGCCGACGAGGTCCAGCCGGGCTTCGGCCGCACGGGCACCCACATGTGGGGCCACGAGAAGATCGGCATCGTGCCCGAGATCGTGACCACGGGCAAACCCATGGCCAACGGTCATCCCGTGGGCTGTGTCGTCAGCTCGCCCGACACGCTGGCAGCCTTCCGCAAAGCCACCGGCTACTTCAACACCTTTGGCGGCAACCCGGTCTCCTGTGCGGCCGCGATAGCGACACTGGACGTGCTGGAGAACGAGAAGCTGCGGGAGAACGCCGACGACGTCGGCGCCTATGCCGTCGACCGACTGCGCACGCTGGCCCAGAAGTACGAGGCGATCGGCGATGTCCGTGGATCGGGGCTGTTCTTCGGGGCGGAGCTCGTGAAGGACCGGGAGACGAAGGAGTCCGATGCCGAGCTGGCCGAACGGGTCGCCAATGCGATGCGCCACGAAGGCATCCTGATGAACCGGGCCAGCATCCACAACAACACCCTGAAGATCCGCCCGCCCATGCCCTTCTCACGCGCCGAGGCCGACTTCCTGGCCGAAACCATGGACAAGGTTCTGGGCAATCTGACGGGATAGCCCTTCTCTCGGTTCGGCAAAGATCCCGCTGATCACCCTTCGGTCGTCAACCCGTCGGATGCCATGGGACAACAGGAAGAACGGCGCAATCCGGCACATCTGCGCCTCGCTCAGCAGAAACAGATCATCCATCACAAGCACCTCCTTGAGGCGCTCCGTGATTCAAGCCAGCATAAATGGGGCAGGGGGCCAGCCACCCTGAAACTGATCGAGGTAACGTCAGGGTATCCGCTCAGGCGGTTATGCCTGAAGCTTAGTTGCAAGCTCCCTTTGACCCTTCTGCGCATATCCGTCCGTCCGGCCAGGTCGCGCGCGCCTAGGTCAGCGTCTCTCAAATACACGATGTAGAAGTCCGCGCCGGACAGAATCGCGATGTCCGGGAGAGCGCCGAGTTCGTCGGTTTATACACCGGGATAGGTCAATTGAAGGCCGCCTTCATTCGTCGCCTGATCTGCACTTGTTCCCGTGGATTCCGCGTTTGCGTTTTCCGAGTGTCCAGAGAGATTCAGGGGAGATTTATCGCACCCGGACCAGTCAACCCCGAAGCCTGCAGGATCATCGCATGCTGCCCTGGCCTCCGATGCCGTCGCCAGGGAAAACGCCATCGCGGCCGCGAGGAAGGCAGTGCGTCCGAACATCGTCTTGAAGGTCATGAAACAGGATCTCCTGCAGGAGTTGCCTTTAAGGCGCACCAGTCGTGCAGCGAACCGTTTCATGACGCCATCATGACCATATGGGCCTTGGCTGTCACTTCGGCTCAGGATCGAAGCCGGGTCCACAACGCGTCAGCGGGCTTGTGTGCCTTCAGAGGAGACCATCACCGCCGGGCCGCGACTTAAACGTTGGAGCCTTTCAGCCGGTCCGGTCATAGGTGATTTAATGGGTCCTGAGCCTAGAACAAGTCACCCTGTTTGCCGGGTGGCGCGCTTTTGGGTGGCGCCTTCTTTCGTTTGGGTGGCGCCGCGCCCTCGCCGGCGACCGCGGTGACAGACCCGTCGGCAAACTCCAGCGCAAGAGCCGTGCCCGGGGTCGCCGCAGCGGCACGGGTGAGCGGCGTGCCGTCATCTCCCCGCACGACCGCGTAACCGCGTTCCAGTACCGAGCGGTAGCTGAGGCTTTCCAGAAGCTTGCCCAGTTGATCGAGATGGCGGCGCGGTTCGTCCATCCGTGCGGCGAAACCACGACCGAGATCGCGGGTGGTGCGTTGCAGACGATCTGATTCGCCGGCGAGACGGTCAGCCAGCGCGGCGGGGCGCAGGGCAGCGGTCACCTGGGCCAGCGCGGCGCGTTTCTCGGCGATGGTCTCGCGCGGATGACGCAGGCGGTGGGCGAGATCACGCACCTCGCCACGCCGTTCCGACAACGCCATCGTCATCACGCGGCGCAGGCTTTCGGTGGCGTTGTCAAGGTCCTGGCTCTTCTGCTCGACGAGACGGGTCGGATGCGGCAGGCCGCGCTCGAGACCGCGCAGCTCACCGCGCAAGCGCTCCAGTCGCCGGCCCGCAGCCCCGACCAGTCGACCCTCGGCCTCGAGCAGGCGTGCCTCGAGCTCGGCCCGCACCGGCACCGCCATTTCCGCGGCAGCGGTGGGGGTGGGCGCGCGGCGGTCCGACGCAAAGTCGATCAGCGTGGTGTCGGTTTCGTGCCCGACCGCCGAGATCAGCGGGATCGTGCTGGCCGCGGCCGCACGCACCACGACCTCCTCATTGAAGGCCCAGAGATCCTCTACACTGCCACCGCCGCGGGCGACGATCAGCAGATCCGGTCGCGGCACGGGGCCGCCGGGTTCCATCGCATTGAAGCCGTTGATCGCCTCGGCGATCTGGCCGGCGGCAGCCTCCCCCTGCACGGCAACGGGCCAGAGCAGAACATGGCGTGGAAAACGGTCACGCAGGCGGTGCATGATGTCGCGGATCACGGCACCGGACGGTGACGTGATCACCCCGATCACGGACGGCAGATAGGGGATTGGCTGCTTGCGTTCGTCATCGAACAGGCCCTCGGCGCCAAGCTGCTTGCGCCGTTGTTCGAGTAGCGCCATCAGGGCACCGACACCGGCGGGCTCGATGTTCTCGATCACGAGCTGATAGCTGGAGCGGCCGGGATAGGTCGTGAGCCGCCCCGTGGCGACCATCTCCAGGCCCTGCTCGGGCATATGCGTGAGGCGGTTCACCGTGTTGCGCCAGGCAACACAGTCGAGCACCGCGTTCTCTTCCTTCATGGAAAGGTAGATGTGGCCGGAGCCCGCCACCGTGACCCGGCCGATCTCGCCACGGATGCGGACACGGTCGAACGCCTGCTCGACCGTGCGTTTGACCGCGCGGGACAGCTCGGAAACGCTCAGTTCGGGCAAGTTGTCCGCAGGTTGGGAGGCTGGTGCCGCTGTCTCCATGTTGGCCGCATGATACAAGGCAACGCGGCGATCACAACGGGAAGACAGCCATGCGTATCCTGGTTATCGGCAGCGGCGGGCGCGAACATGCCTTGTGTTGGGCCATTGCCAACTCACCGCTGGTCACCAAGCTCTATTGTGCGCCCGGCAATGCCGGGATCGAAGCCGAGGCAGAACCCGTCGACCTGAAGGCCGAGGACATCGAGGGTCTGGTCGCCTGGGCCCGTGACAATGCCATCGATTTCGTCGTGCCCGGGCCCGAGGCACCCCTGGTGGTGGGGATTGTCGACACCATGGAAGCCGCTGGCATCGCCTGCTGGGGACCGTCCGCCGGCGCCGCGATGCTGGAAGGTTCTAAGACCTTCACCAAGGAGGTCTCCGATGCTGCCGGTGTGCCGACTGCGGCCTGGCAGCGCTTCACTGACGCCAGCGAGGCCCGCGCCTATATCGATCAACAAGGTGCCCCTATTGTTGTAAAGGCCGATGGCCTGGCCGCGGGCAAGGGTGTCACGGTCGCCATGACCAAGGCCGAGGCTTATGCTGCGATCGACGACGCGCTGGTCAGCAACATTTTCGGTGAGGCCGGGGCCAGCGTGGTGATCGAGGAGTTCATGGAGGGTGAGGAGGCGAGCTTCCACGTCCTGACCGACGGCGAGAGCGTTCTGCCGCTTGCCACTGCACAGGATCACAAGCGGGTCGGCGACGGCGACACCGGGCCGAACACCGGCGGCATGGGCTGCTATTCGCCCGCACCGGTCCTGACACCCGAGATGGAAGAGATCGTGCTGGAACGGATCGTCCACCCGACAGTAGCCGAAATGAAGCGGCGCGGCACACCGTTCAAGGGCGTGCTTTATGCCGGGCTGATGATCACGGCGGACGGCCCGAAGCTGGTCGAATACAACGTGCGCTTCGGCGATCCCGAATGCCAGGTGATGCTCTCCCGCCTGAAGTCCGACCTGCTGCCAGCCCTGCTGGCCTGCCGCGACGGCGAGCTGCACCATCTCAACCTGCGCTGGCACGACAAGGCCGCCCTGTGTGTGGTGATGGCGACCGAGGGCTATCCTGGCAGCTACCTCAAGGACACGCAGATCGAGGGCCTCGAGGCCGCCGGTGACGATGAGGCGGTCACCGTGTTCCACGCCGGCACCCGCCGGGAGGGCGAGACCTGGCTTTCGACCGGCGGCCGTGTCCTGGGCGTGACCGCGCTGGGCGACACCATCGCCGACGCCCAGACCCGCGCCTATGCCGCAGTCGACCGCCTGGACTGGCCCCAGGGCTTCTGCCGCCGCGACATCGGCTGGCGGGCCGTCGGGCAGTGAGAGAGAAGGGCGAGACCGCCGGGGTCATCGCACCACCGCCGATCATCGTGCTGGCGCTGCTGCTGAGTGGGATCGAGCTTGATGCGCTGTGGCCTGCGCCATTTCTGGAGGAGACGGTGCAGTATGTGCTGGGCGCGCTGCTGATTGTGCCGGCGGTAGCGCTGGTGGTCTGGGCCATCGTGCTGTTCCGGCGGCAGAAGACCCTGGTCGAACCCTGGAAGCCGACCACAGCGCTGGTGCTGGCAGGGGCCTATCGGCACACACGCAATCCGATGTATCTGGCGATGGTCATCACCTTTGCCGGGCTGGGCTTTGCGATCGACACGCTGTGGCTCTTTGTCCTGCTTCCCGTACTGGTGGCGGTGTTGCACCACGGCGTGATCCGGCGCGAAGAACGCTACCTCGAAGGCCTGTTCGGTGACGACTACCGGGACTATTGCGCGAAGGTGCGGCGTTGGATCTGAGGCCGGCGCTCAGTCGCGCAGCTTCGCGAAGAAGTCCTTGAGCAGGGCGGCACAGCGTTGTTCGTCGATGCCGCCGTAGACTTCAGGACGGTGGTGGCAGGTCGGCTGGTTGAAGAGGCAGGGTCCGTGGTCGACGGCACCGCCCTTGGGGTCCGGCGCGCCATAATAGAGACGCGCGATCTGTGCCTCGGCGATGGCGCCCCCGCACATGGCGCAGGGTTCGAGCGTGACGTGAAGGTCCGCACCGTTGAGGCGGTGGTTCTCCACCACCCGGCAGGCCTCACGCAGGACCAGAACCTCGGCATGGCCGCTGGGATCGTTGTGTTCACGCACACGGTTGCCGTCGGCCGCGATGATCCTGCCGTCGAGCACAACCACGGCGCCAATCGGCGCTTCGCCGCGTTCGGCCGCCGCTTCGGCCTCGGCCAGGGCGTGTTCCATGGGGGTTCTTGGCTGCCTCATGATCGCCAATCTTGCATGGTGGCCTTCGCACCGCCACATTGAGCCCACGACGTCCCCCGCGACCACCCCGGACCTTCCGCCATGACACGACAGCGCAGCCGGCCCCTGATCGGCCTCACCCTCGATTCCGAGGGGCCGGGCCAGTACTCCAAAATGCCGTGGTATGCGATCCGGCAGAACTACATGGCATCCGTGGTGGTGGCCGGCGGCCTGCCCGTGGCAATCAGCCACGAGGACGACATTGCCGACGCCTATCTCGAGGAACTCGACGGCGTGGTGGTGACCGGCGGAGCGTTTGACGTCGACCCGGCATTGTTCGGCGCCAAGGCGCGCCACGACACGGTGACGACCAAGGACCAACGCACGAAGTTCGAATGGGACGTGACCGAAGGCGCGCTGAAGCGCGACATGCCGGTGTTCGGGATCTGCGGCGGCAAGCAGCTTATGAACGTGGTGCTGGGCGGAACCCTGATCCAGCACATCCCCGATGCGGTATCGGGCTGCCTGGAACACGAACAGAAGAATCCGCGTACCGAACCCGGGCACACCGTGGCGGTGCAGAAGAACTCGCTGCTCCATCACATCGTGCAGACCCAGGAGCTGCCGGTGAACAGCGCCCATCACCAGGCGGCCGACGGCATCGGCGAAGATGTCATCGTGAACGCGGTCGCGCCCGACGGCGTGATCGAGGGTATCGAACACCCCGATTACAGGTTCTGCCTCGGCGTGCAGTGGCACCCCGAGTACCACATCTCCGACGGCGACCGTCGCCTGTTCGACGCCTTTCTGAAAGCTTGCCGCGCCTGACGCGGCGAGAGGACATTCCGACCCATGGCTGAACGGATTGGCAAACGGCTGGCCCATGCTGGCATCGCGTCACGACGCGAGGCTGAACGGCTGATTCTCGACGGCCGGGTCGAGGTCAACGGCGAAACCCTGACGACACCCGCGGTCACGGTGGACGCGGACGATGTTGTCAAAGTCGACGGCGAGCGGATCGGCCAGCGGCCGGGCCTGCGGGTCTGGAAAATGTGGAAGCCGGAAGGCACGGTGGTAACACGCAAGGACGAACGCGGGCGGCCGACCGTGTTCGACATCCTGCCCGAGGACATGCCCCATGTCGTGGCGGTCGGACGGCTCGACATGAACAGTGAGGGTCTGCTGCTGCTCACCAACGATGGTGAGCTCTCACGCTGGCTGGAGCTGCCGGAGACCGGCTGGGCCCGGCGCTACCGGGTCCGGGTCCATGGCCATCCGAACGAGGCGATGGTCAAGAAGCTGAAGGCCGGGATGACGGTCGAGGGTGTGCGCTACGGCCCGATCGACACCACGATCGACACCCAGAACGGCGCCAACGCGTGGATGACCATGACCCTGCGCGAAGGCAAGAACCGAGAGATCCGCCATGCGCTGGCCGAACTCAACCTCAAGGTGAACCGGCTGCTGCGCACGGCCTATGGCCCGTTCCAGCTCGGTGCGATGAAACGCGGCAAGTTCGAGGAAATTCCTCCGAAGATGTTGAGGGAACAGCTTGGCGGCCGCTGGGCCGACAGGATCGATGCGAATCGTCGCCGGAAAGCATAGGGCCCGCAGGCTCCACGCGCCCGCCGGCCACGACATCCGCCCGACCAGCGACCGGGTCCGCGAAGCGCTGTTCAATCTGCTGGCTCACAGCGTAGCCTGGCACGGTCTCGATGATGCCCATGTCGCCGACATCTTTTGCGGCACCGGCGCAGTGGCGCTGGAGGCGCTGTCGCGCGGTGCAGCCTTCGCCACCCTGGTCGACAACAGCCAGCAAGGCCATGCCACCGCACTCCGCAACATCGAACACATGGGCGAAGAACGACGCACGACATTGCTGCGCAACGACGCGACCAAACCGATGCCGCGCCCTGCCCGACCTGTGGACCTGGCCTATCTCGATCCGCCCTACCGGCTTGAGGTCGCCGACGCGGTGCTCACCAGCATGCGCAGCGGCGGATGGTTCGCCGCAGACGCGCTGGCCTGTGTGGAGCTTCATCGCAAGGCGGCGTTTGAGACGCCCGATGGCTTCGATGCAGTCGATGATCGGTTCTATGGCGATACTCGCTTGGTCTTTTTGCGTGCGATCGACGCCTAGAGTAGCGAGTCGCCAAATCTGGCAGCGAGGCCCTGGAGCATCGAAGCGATCATGCCGGAGACGACATCGGCTGATCGGCAATCTAGACATCCGTTGGCAACCCAGCGTTCAGCATGAGCCCAGCCGGCCGCCAAAGCTACAGGTGTGGCAGAACGACAGGACATGAACGCGCGGCAATGCCATGGCCGGAAAACTAACGGCGGCCAAACAGGCGCTCGATGTCGCTGAGTTTCAACTCGACATAGGTCGGACGGCCATGGTTGCACTGGCCGGAGTTGGGCGTGGTTTCCATCTCGCGCAGCAGTGCGTTCATCTCCGACGGATTGAGCCGGCGTCCGGCACGAACGCTGCCATGACAGGCCATCGTGCCGCAGACGTGCTCGAGCCGCTCGCGCAGGGACAGCGCCTGGTCGAACTCGGCCAGTTCGTCGGCCAGGTCCGAGATCAGACCCTTGATGTCGGTCTCACCGAGCAGTGCGGGCGTCTCACGCACCACGACAGCGCCAGGCCCGAACCGTTCGAGTGTAAGACCGAGTTCCGACAGCTCGTCGGCTCGGGCGACAATACGATCCACCGCGTCCTCAGCAAGTTCGACGACCTCAGGCAATAGAAGAAGCTGGCGGTTGACCCCTTCGTCCGCGATCTGCGCCTTCATGCGTTCGTAGACAAGACGTTCGTGGGCAGCGTGCTGGTCGACAATGACAATGCCATCGCGGGTCTGAGCGACGACATAGGTTTCGTGGAGCTGACCGCGCGCTGCACCCAACGGGTAACCCATGGGGTCGATCGGCTCGGATGTACCGTCATGCGGGACGGCTTCAACTGCCTCGTCGATCCGGCCAGCGGGAGCGTAGTCGGCCTGCAACGGCGCGTGATAGGCCGCCGCGGCTTCCACCATACCGCTGTGATAGGACGGCCGGCGCTGGGCAAAGAGATGGGGTGACGCCGGCTGATCCCAGCCGCCGGGACGTAGCTTCGAGAGCGTGTCTTCAGCCACCGTGCTGGAGGCTTGATGTCCGGCACTTTCCAGTGCGGCGCGCAGGGCAGAGACGATCAGGCCGCGAACGAGCTGATTGTCGCGAAAGCGAACCTCGGCCTTGGCGGGATGAACGTTGACGTCGACCCGCCTGGCGGGCAGCTCCAGGAACAGAGCCACCATGGGATGACGGTTGGATGCCAGGACATCCTGATAGGCCCCCTTCACCGCACCCATGAGGAGGCGATCCTTCACCGGCCGGCCGTTGACGAAGAGAAACTGGGCCTGGGCCGTGGGTCTGTTGAGCGTGGGCAGGCCGGCGTATCCGGTGAGCCGGATATCCTCCCGCAGGGCATCCACCGGCACGGCGTTGTCCTGGAACGGCCGGCCCATGACGGCGCCCAGTCTGTTCAGACGTGCATCAAACAGATTGCCCGCTTCGGCGGCATAGGCCAAGCTCTTGCGACCGTCATAGGAGACAGTGAACGCGATCTGCGGATGGGCCATCGCCAGACGCTTGACGACATCGGATACCGCACCATTCTCGGCGCGTTCGGACTTCAGGAACTTCAGCCTGGCCGGGGTGGCAAAAAACAGATCGGCAACCTCAACCGTGGCGCCCGGGCCCCGCGCCGCTGGTTCGGCGGAAGACACACGCCCACCCTCAACCCGAACCTGCCAGCCGCTGTCGGCGCGATGCTGGCGTGTCGTGATCGTCAGTCGCGCGACCGCGCCGATCGACGGCAAGGCCTCGCCCCGGAAGCCCAGGGTTGCGATGTCGGTGAGGTCGTCATCCGAAAGCTTGGATGTGGCATGGCGTTCGACCGCCAGCGCCAGATCCTCGGCGTTCATGCCGACACCGTCGTCCGAGACGGCGATAAAGCTGCGGCCGCCAGCGTTGACCGTCACCTCGATACGCGTAGCGCCGGCATCGATGGCGTTTTCGACCAACTCCTTCACGACAGACGCGGGCCGTTCGATCACCTCACCTGCCGCGATGCGGTTGACCGTGGTTTCCGAAAGGCGGCGGATAACGTTCATGGCGCTGTTGCCCACAGGGTTTCACGGGTGCGCTGCTTGCCATCTTCCACCGCTGGCTGACCGAACGGATCGACGCCGATCATATGGGCGGCCAAGATGGTCTCGATCATGAAATGAGCAAAGAGCGCACCCATCGTGTGTTCGTCAGCACGCTCGCAGATTAGCTGACGAACCGGGACACCAACCGAGGCCAGCGAGTCGACCGTGGCATCGCGCTCGGCCCGGAAGAGATCGCCCAGAGTATGTCCATGGAGATAGGACAGGTCGTCGCGTGCCGTCGTCATGGCGCTTGTGTCGCTGCCCGGATCGGTGCCGAGCACAGTCACCATGTGGCGCCGCGTGCCGTCGCGCCAGAGCTGAAGCTGGCTGTGCTGGTCGTTCGCACCCCGTGCCGCAACAGGCGTGGAACCCTTGCCGTCCTTGCCCAGACTTTCGCCCCATAGCTGGACCCACCAGCGCGCCAGGGGGGCCAGCCGATCGGCATAGGCGAGCAGCACCTGCACACCGATGCCGGCCCGTTCGTGCGCAACAGCCATGTGTGCTGCCCGGGCAGGTGCGCTGCCGGAGCCGTTGCCGAGGAAATCGTCGAGAACCACTTCGGCACCCTGCCGCACAGCCGTGGGATCGAGGCCCGCCAGGACAGCCGGCAACAGGCCGGACACAGAAAGCGCGGAGAACCGGCCGCCGACATCAGCGGGGTGGTCGATGACCGGAGCGTTGTGCGCTTCAGCGAGCTCACGCAACGGACGCGCACCCGGTTCAGTGACGGCAGTCAGCCAGCTCCGGGCATCGAGACCGGCGCTCTCCATGGCGTCCAGAGCAAGCAGAAGCTGGGCCATGGTCTCGGCGGTGCCGCCGGATTTGGAGACTGTGAGGAACCGCAGCGACCCCGGGGTGTGGTGCGACCACAATCGCTGCCAGGTCTCGGGGTCGATGTTGTCGAGGAACACTAGGCGTTCCGAGGCGTCATCACGCAGCGCCGCCAGAGCCTGGCCGGCCAGACTTGAGCCTCCGGCACCCAGGACGACGATACACTCGGCGCCATCGACCATGCGTTCGGCGTGGGCTTTCAAACCGTCGAGATCATCACGTTCCCGGGCGATCGACAGCGCATGCAGCCGCCCGGCCTCAAGCTCTTTGCAGGCATGAGTGACGGCACGTTCGAGCAACGATGCAAGGCAGGCATCGTCGCCTGACGGCAGGGAGTCGACGGAAAGCCGGTAGGTCATGGGTTCTCGGATCGTGACCCGGTCAACCTATCAGTCCCGGCTTCCTCAATCGACGGATTCGGTCGGCGTTATCCCCACAGGCTGGCCGGCCACCACGACCAGAAGGTCGTCGACATGCAGCAGACGTCCCGCCACTCGCCGAATGTCGTCCGGAGTGACGGCATCGATGTAACTGTTGCGCTTTTCAATGTAGTCGACGCCGAGATCCTGGAGCTGAATCGACAGTAGCATCCCCGCAATCGCCTGGTTGCTGTCGAGCCGCAGGGGGAACGAACCCGTGAGGTAGTCGCGGGCATCGTCGAGCTCCTGCTGGGTGATGCCGTTGGCGGACACCTCTTTCAGCACGGCACGAATCACTTCCAGTGTCTCGGCGGCACGCGCGTTCTGGGTGCCTGCCGAACCGAGCCACAATCCGGCCTGATCGTAGGCATAAACATAGGTCGACACCGAATAGGCGAGGCCGCGTTCCTTGCGGACCTCTTCGAACAGACGCGTGTTGAGCCCGCCACCGCCCAGCGCCTTGTTGAGGACATAAGCCGCGTAGAAATCGGGGTCGTCGCGCATCAGGCCCGGAAGCCCGAAGACAATGGCGCTCTGTGGTACATCCATAGCGATCACGTCGACGACCCCGCTGACAGGCTCGACGTCGGGAACGGCAATCGGGGCGCCCTCGGCAGGAAGCCCGGCAAAGATGTGATCGATCAACTCCATGGTGCGCTCGGCATCGATGTCGCCGACGACGGACACGACCAGCCGGTCGCGGGTGAAGTTCTCGCCGACAAAGCCCGCGAGATCCTCCTTCGTGATCGCTTCGACCGTTTCGGGCGTACCGTCAACCAGACGACCGTAGACATGGCCGGGAAAGGCCGTGCTGGAGAAGGTGGACCATGCCCGGGCATGGGGATCCTCCTCATCCTGCAGCAGACCAATCATGATTTGGCCACGAATCCGTTCAACCGGTTCGGGATCGAAGCGGGGTTCGGTCAGCGCGAGGCGGAAGAGGTCGGCGGCTTCATCGAGATTTGGAGTGAGGCTGGTCATCGAGCCATATAAGGCGTCGCGGCCGATGTCGAAGCGCATGCGCAGGGAAAGTTCGTCGAGCCGTTCCTGGAAGGCCTGGCTCTCAAGCTCGCCGGCGCCCTCATCCAGAAGTCCCGTGATCATGTTGGCAAGGCCTTCGCGGTCTTCGGGATCGAGTGACGCTCCGCCACGGAAAGCCATCTCAAGAGACACGATCGGAATGGACGACTCCGACTTTAGCCAGACTTCGATTCCGGCAGGTGTGGTCAGGATCTGAATGTCGTCGGCGCTGGCCCTCACGGACGTGAGGCTGAGCGCGGCAGCAGCCATCATCAGGACAGCGGCAAGGCGCGTTCGGATGAAGGCGGCCAAGGAGCGATCACAGCGCATCGTCGGTCTCCTCCGGCAGGAGGATGCCGGCGACTTCCGTCTGCGGCACGATCACCGCACGGGCTGTCGCATTGACCTGATCGACCGTGACCTCGGCGATACGTTGGGGCCAGGCTTCGATCTCCTCGGTTGTAAGACCGACGGCCAGCCATGATCCGTACCAACGCGCGATCGAGGCGACGTTGTCACGAGCGAAGATCATGTCGGCTTCCATGCGGGTCTTGACCCGTGCGAGCTCGTCCTCGGTGATACCGTTCTCCAGAAGATCGGCGATTTGCGCACGCAGAGCGTTTTCGGCGTCCTCGATGGAGACACCAATGGCCGGCACAATCCAGAAACCGAAGCGTGACGGGTCCTTGCCGTCGCCGGAGTACCAGGCTCCGGCGGATACCGCGACCTGTTGTTCGACCACAAGGCGGCGGTAGAGCCGGCTGGTCGGGGAGCCCGAAAGGACCTCGGCCAGAACCTCGAGTCCGTAAGCTTCTTCCTGTGGCCCCGAGGCGTAGGTTGGAGCGAGGTAGAGCAACTGCAGGCTGGCATGAGTCGCACGCGGGTCTTCGTAGACAACGCGACGGGAGGCAAGCTGGGGCGGTTCCTGCGGACGGATGCGCTCGGGCAGGTCGATGGCGGGAATCGACCCGTAGATCCGTTCTGCGAGCGGACGTAGCTCCTCTGTGGTAACATCACCGGCGACAATCAGGATGGCATTATTGGGCGCGTAGTGGCGGGCATAGAACTCCATCACCGCCTCGCGGTTCAACGCCTCGATCTCATGCTGCCAGCCGATCACCGGCCAGCCATAGGGATGGATGAAGTACTGCGCCGCGCGGACCTGTTCGGACAGAATCGCGCCGGGATCGTTGTCGGTGCGCATGCGCCGCTCCTCCAGCACAACCTGCCGCTCGGTTTCGACATCCTCATCGGCGATCACTAGGCCTGTCATGCGGTCGGCTTCCAGTTCCATCATGAGCTCGAGCCTGTCGCGAGCAACGTTCTGGAAGTAGCCGGTGTAGTCGTAACTGGTGAAGGCGTTCTCCGCACCGCCGTTGCGCGCCACGATGTAGGAGAACTGTCCGTCGGGATAGGCCTCGGTGCCCTTGAACATCAGGTGCTCGAGAAAGTGTGCGATGCCCGAACGGCCAGGCTCTTCATCGGCCGAGCCCACGCGGTACCACACCATGTGGGTGACGATCGGGGCACGGTGATCGGGGATCACCACGACCTCCATGCCGTTCTCCAGCGTGAAACTCTCGGCATCGAAAAGATTGGTCTCAGCGTGGACCGGTCCGGCAAAAACCAACAGGACACAGGCTACAAGGCCCGTTTTCAACAGATTGCGCAACGGTCTTATCCAGTTCGATTGAACGTGCGATGTGAGCTGGAGCAGATCGCATCAAGTCTGCATCGTCGCCGATACAGACTTGATGCATGAATCTGCTCCGCCTCAATAGAGTAGATCGGATTCACGCGAAGAAATCAGGTCACAAACGATCCGAACTCTTCGCGACCCGATCTATGGCCCTATTGCGGCGAAGGCAAGGCAGATGACAGGACTGTGAGCCGGCTGGGATCAGCTTGTGCCCAGGCTCTCCCACGCCTTCTCGAACCAGCCCGGCTCATCGGGCGTTTCGATCAAGACCTCGGGCACCACCTCGTCGCCCTGCTCCAACTCGATCGCGCCGGCTGCGGGATAGCTGCCGAACAACAGCTCTTCGACAAAGAGCGGTTGCCCGACAAGCAGCGCGTTCTCGCGATTGAGCGTGGCGCGGATAGTGGGATCGGCCTCCAGCACGCCGGCCCACGTCATCAGCAACTCTTCACCAAGTGTCGTGTTGAGCGACGAAATCTGGAGGGTCTCGGGCTCCTGCTGGTCGATCACTGTGATGCCGGCAACGACTTCGGCGCTTTCCGCATCGGGCCGCAAACCATAGCCCGGCGGAACGATGAGCGAGACGGCGCGCGAGGATGTCACCTCACTGGGTGGCTGGTAGCCACGACCCTGCAGGGGCTCAGCCCCGCCGCAGGCCGCCAGTGCCAGAGTCAGGGCCGCCGCCGCAACGGCCTGAGTAAGCGTGTATCGCACCATGATCAGAATAGATCCTCAAACAGGGCCTTTTCCTCCTCGACCACGATCACCCCTTCAAAATTGCCGGCATTGGCGGGCAGGCCCAGCGCCGCGTTCTTCTGCAGGCGTTCACGTTCCTTGGCGACATCGATCAGCACCTCGGTGGGATCGCCCCGGGAAGTCATGGGGTTGATGTCCTCAAGCCAGGTTGAATCGTTGAGGATGTAGGTGTGTTCCTCGTCGATGATGCCCCGGATGTTGGGGTCGATCGTCACGTCGCCGGAGGCGGTCAGGGCTGCCTCGGCGGCTTCGGCGACAAGAATTCTCTCGCCCGTGCTGCTGCTGCCGTCGGCGAGCACGTTGCCGAACAGGGCAATTTGCGCCTCTTCGGTGGGCTGCAGTTCCTGCGGGCGCGCCAGACCGGGCTGGGGAACGGGAAGCTCCTCCAGCGTGGGCGGAACACGCAGCGGCGCACGGGTCACGACGTTGAACTCGTTGGGGGCCTGCGCCACCAGCCCCAACCGTTCGCGGACACCGGTGCAGGCCGTGATAGCGAACGCCAGAACGGTCACGGCAGCAAGGCGGGCAAGGGTCTGAAAGGGGCCTGACATCATGGCTGCACCTTACGGTCGGATTTCGGCGCCAACAAGGCATCGATCACCAGCATGACAACGCCGATTGTGATCGCCGAGTCGGCGATGTTGAAGGCGGGCCAGGACCAGCCGGCGACGTGAACATCGAAAAAGTCGGCCACCGCGCCATAGACGATGCGGTCGATGGCGTTGCCCACCGCGCCGCCGGCGACCAATGCTATGGCAACAACCGCAAAACGCCGTTCCTGCTTGCGTATCCACCAGAGCAGACCGCAGGCCACCGCGAGCGCAAAGGCCGTGAGCAGCCAGCGAGTGAGCTCTTCCCCGCTGCCCAGAAGTCCGAAGCTGACACCCCGGTTCCAGACCATCACGATGTTGAAGAACCCGGTGATCCGGATGGGCTCGAAGTTGAGATCGTTGAGGAATTCGATCAACACGGCCTTCGAGGCCTGATCGAGCCCGACAACGACCACGGCGATGGCAAGCCCCAGCCTAAATGCGGACGACGGAGTCAGTTGCCGACCTCCGAAACATCGGCGATCTCGGCAACGGACCGGGCGCAGCGGCTACAGAGGTCATCGACGATAGGGTCGGAGCCGACCTCTTCGAGCACCTTCCAGCAACGTTCGCAGCGCGCCCCGTCGGCCATCTTTGCGACAACGCCGATGCCTGGCACATCGTCGAGACGGAAGGCGTCAGCAGGCGCCTCGCCTTCGATCAGGGTGGCCTGAGACGCGATCGCGATCTCGTCGAGGTCGAGACCCTTGAGCGCGGCGATGTCAGCCGCCGTGGCATAGACGTGGGGATGGGCCTGCAGGCTGGCGCCAATGCGTTTCTCGCGCCGTTCGACCTCCAGCGCGCCGGTCACGACGCGGCGCAGGCGGCGGATCACCTGCCACTTGGCGGCAAGATCGTCGTCGCGCCAGGCATCGGGCACATCGGGGAACAGGCGGCGGTGCACGCTGTCGTTCTGATCGGGGAAACGCTGCAGCCAGGCCTCTTCGGCGGTGAAACACAGGATCGGTGCCATCCAAGCCGTCAGGCATGAGAACAGCTCGTCGAGCACCGTGCGGCAGGCGCGACGGCGTGTCGCGTTGGCGGCATCGCAATAGAGCGCGTCCTTGCGGATGTCGAAGTAGAAGGCAGAAAGATCCGTGGCACAGAAGTTGTGCAGCGCCACAAACATCGTATGAAAATCGAAATCGTCGCAGGCCTTGCGGATCAGCTTGTCGAGCTCGTGCAGGCGATGCAGGACCCAGCGTTCCAGCTCCGGCATATCCTCTACGGCGAGCCGCTCGTCGTCCTCGAAACCGGCGAGATTGCCCAGCAGGAAGCGCAGGGTGTTGCGCAGGCGGCGATAACTATCGGCCTGGTACTTCACGATCTCGCCCGAGATCCGCAGGTCCTCGGAGTAGTCCGCACTGACGACCCAGACCCTAAGGATATCGGCACCGTACTGTTCGATGACCTCCTGGGGCGCGACCACATTGCCCAGGGACTTGGACATCTTGCGGCCCTCGCCGTCCATGACGAAGCCGTGGGTGAGCACGGCGTCATAGGGCGCGCGGCCACGGGTGCCGCAGCTTTCCAGCAGCGAGGAATGGAACCAGCCGCGATGCTGATCCGAGCCTTCAAGATAAAGCGAGGCGGGCCAGGCCAGATCCTCGCGCTGTTCCAGGCAGAAGGCATGGGTCGAGCCGGAATCGAACCAGACATCGAGGATGTCCATGACCTGCTCGTAATCGTCGGCGTCGTATTCGTTGCCCAGGAAGCGCTGAGGATCTGACGCAAACCAGGCATCGGCACCCTCTTCTTCGACAGCGTCGGCGATGCGGTCGATCACAGCCTGGTCGCGCAGAATCTCGCCCGTTTCCTTGTGAACGAAGACGGCAATCGGCACACCCCAGGCGCGCTGGCGGCTGAGCACCCAGTCGGGCCGGGTTTCGATCATGCCGCGGATCCGCGCATGACCGCTCTGCGGAACCCAGCGGGTGTCATCGATCGCCTTGAGCGCGGTGTCGCGCAGGCCGCCCGATTCCATCGAGACAAACCACTGGCTCGTGTTGCGGAAGATCAGCGGCGCCTTCGAACGCCAGGAATGGGGATAGCTGTGGCGCAGGCTGCCCTTGCCGAGCAGACAGCCGGACTCGATGAGCGCCTTGATCACCCGGCCGTTGGCATCGCCGTCCTTGCCGTCGACGGTGAGCACGCGGGCCCCGGCAAACAGCGGGACATGGTCGAAGTAGCTGCCGTCCTCGCCCACCGTATGCGGCACCTCGATGCCGTTGGACATGCCCAACACCCAGTCATCGGCGCCGTGGCCCGGTGCGATATGGACGAAGCCGGTGCCCTGTTCGGTGGTGACATGACCGCCCTCGAGCAGCGGCACGTCGAAGTCGTAACCCTGGCCCCGGAACGGATGGCTGCAGATTGTGCCGGCCAGCTGGCCGCTAGTGATCGTGCCGAGTTCGGTGTGGCCGGTGATGGCGCAACGCTGCAGCGCCTCATCCATCAGCTCGGCGACCAGAACGATCTTCTGGCCGATGCTGGCACCGGACTTCTCGCCCACCTCGGTGACCTCGATCAGGCGGTAGTCGAAGCCCTTGCCGTAGGCGATCGCGCGGTTGCCCGGGATGGTCCAGGGCGTCGTGGTCCAGATCACGATCGCCGCACCCTCAAGCGCTGTGGTCGGGGTCGACGCCACGGGTAAGGCGACATCGATCGTGGGCGACTTGTGCTCGTGATACTCGACCTCGGCCTCGGCCAGCGCGGTCTTTTCGACACAGGACCACATCACCGGCTTGGAGCCGCGGTAGAGATCGCCCGACATGACGAACTTGCCGAGCTCACGCACGATCTGCGCCTCGGCAGGATAGGCCATGGTGAGATAGGGATCATCCCAGTCGCCGATCACGCCCAGGCGCTTAAACTCATCCTTCTGGACCTCGATCCAGTGGTCAGCGAAGTCGCGGCACTCACGCCGGAACGCGACGACATCGACCTCGTCCTTGTCCTTGCCGGCGGCACGATACTGCTCCTCGATCTTCCACTCGATGGGCAGACCGTGGCAGTCCCAGCCCGGCACGTAGTTCGCGTCCTTGCCCAGCATCTGCTGGCTGCGATTGATGACGTCCTTGAGGATCTTGTTGAGCGCGTGGCCGATATGAAGGTGGCCGTTCGCATAGGGAGGGCCGTCATGCAGGATGAATTTCTCGCGGCCCTTGGAATCGGCGCGAAGCTGACGATAGAGATCGTTCTCGGCCCAGCGCGCCAGGATCTCGGGCTCCTTATTCGGAAGCCCGGCGCGCATCGGGAACTCGGTCTGCGGCAGGAACAGAGTCTGCTTGTAGTCGGCGGTCATGAAATTTTCCGGCTGATGTGATGAAGCGGAAGGAGATCGAAGTACGGAAGCGCCCGGCCCTCAGGCGAGAGCCGGGTCCATAATTCGCAGGCTGGCTGCTATCACAGGCCTCATCAACATAGCGCGCGGTTTACCACCGGGAACAGGGGGTGTCGAGGTTGGCGGTCAGTCAGAAGACGGCAACTCACCGGGATGGGGTTCACTGCGCCCCACGAGCCCAGCCAGCACGTCGCGGGATCTGTTGCAATCCTCTTCCATCTGCTTGGCCAGCGCCTCCATGCCACGGAAGGTCATGTCTTTGCGCACGCGTTCGATGAAGGCGACGCGGAGGCGTTTGCCGTAGAGGTCGCCCGAGAAATCGAAGAGGTTGGTTTCGAGCAGGACGGTTTCGCCGTTGAAGGTCGGGCGGGTGCCGATG
Organism: Rhodospirillaceae bacterium; assembly: GCA_002722885.1. Lineage (GTDB taxonomy): Bacteria > Pseudomonadota > Alphaproteobacteria > SP197 > SP197 > SP197. Next base: position 26,591 of record PBNE01000006.1, on the reverse strand, counting down.
TAGGCGGCGGCGTCATGCCATTGGGTGCCTTGCGCGCCGACGATGCCGGCACGCACGGCGTAGATGCCGGGGCCGGGGTGGAGGTGGCCGTCGAGCGCCTGGTTGGCGGTGGGGAAACCCATCTGGCGGCCGCGTTGCTCACCGGACTCGACCCGCGCCTCGTAGCTCCAGGGATGACCCAAAAGATCGGCCGCATCGGAGACCTGGCCGCGGCGCAGCAGCACGCGGATCGTGGTCGAGGAGACCTTCTTGTCGGGGTGGCTGAAAATCGGTGCTTCGGTGTAGCCGAAGCCCTCCCGCTCGCCCATGCGCTCTAGGATGTAACCGTTGCCACGCCGACCCTTGCCGAAGACAAAGCCGGGACCGGTGACGACATGGCTGACACCGAGCCCGCCGACCAGCATCTCGACCACGAAGTCCTGGGCCAGGCGGCCGGCCATCGCGGGATCGAAACGCAGGTTGGCCATGAAGTCGAGACCCATGGCGTCGAGCAGCCGCGCCTTCTGGCGAAACGGCGTCAGCCGGAACGGCGAGGCGGTGCCGGCGAAGAAGCTGCGCGGATGCGGCTCAAAGGTGACGATCCCGCTAGGCACGCCCTTCTCCCGTGCGATCTCCTGCGCATGTGCGATCACACTGGCATGACCGCGATGGACGCCATCGAAGTTGCCGAGGGCGATCACCGCGCCCTTCAGGTCATGGGGCGTGTCGCCGGAATGCCGCAGGATACGCATAGCTGTGTGGTAGCGGATTCCCGCCCGGGGCGGGAGTTTTTTCTGGCGTCAGGATAACGGTTTCGGCAGCATCACCATGGCTTCGCCATCGATCACGACGGTCTGACCGACGGTGCAGACGGTGTCGAGGGTCAAGCGGCGCTTTTCCTCGTTGATCTCACGCACGGTGACGGTGGCGGTGACCGTGTCGCCGATGCGGACCGGGGCTTTGAACTTCAGGGACTGGCCCATGTAGATCGTGCCGGGACCGGGCAGGCGGGTGCCGATGACGGTCGAGATGTAGCTTGCCGACAGCATGCCATGGGCGATGCGGCCCTTGAACATGGCGGCGGCGGCCCAGGGCTCGTTGATGTGAACCGGGTTGTCGTCGCCGGAGACCCCGGCGAAGAGCACAATGTCGGCATCGGTGATGGTGCGGGTGTAGCTGTCGGACTGGCCGACGGAAATGTTGGCAAGGGGATCGCCGGCAACGTCAGACATCAGGGGCACTCCAGCGCGGATTGGTGGAAAATTGTGCGCCGCAGCATAGTCAGGACGAAACACGCTGCAAGGCCTGTGATCCCGGCGCGTGAGAAATTGTGCGCTGCAGAAAGAGCCTGCCGTCAGGCGCGGCGGCGGGAGCGACGCTGACGGCCTTCGCCGTCCAACCGAGGGGCGGCCCAGGAGAGCCCCAGCGTGGCGTCGATTGCCTCCAGTGTCGGCCGTTCGCCGCGCGGGTAGCCGTCGAGCGCTTCGACCAGGGCGGCGATATGCGCAGGCGTGGAGCCGCAACAACCGCCGATGATGCGCGCACCAGCGTCGCGCGCCAGCCTGGCATAGCTCTTCATCATCTCCGGCGTGCCGGTGTAGCGGATATCGCCGTCGACATATTCGGGGATGCCGCAGTTGGCCTTGGCGACAAGAACGCGGTCGCTGTCACAGGCCACATCGATCCCAGCGACGGCAGCGACCAGCTCGCCGAAGCCGTTGCCGCAGTTGGCGCCAAAGGCCGCCAATTCCGGCCAGGCGCTGGTGTAGAACACCGCGGCCGCCTCGGGCGTCACGCCCATCATGGTGCGGCCGTTGGTGTCGAAGGTCATGGTGCAGACGATCGGCAGGCCGGTGCGGGCCGCACCGTCGATCGCCGCGGCGGCTTCCTCTTCGCACGAGATCGTCTCGATCCAGAGAACATCGACTCCGCCGGCGGCCAGCGCGGCGGCCTGTTCGGTGAAGGCCGATATCGCGGCTTCGGGCGTCAGCGTGCCTGCAGGTTCCATGATCTCGCCCGTGGGGCCCATCGATCCCGCGACCAGCACGGGATGGTCGGCGCCATCGGCGACCTGGCGGGCCAGGCGCACGGCAGCCGTGTTGAGCTCGGCCACACGATCGTCGGACTTGTGCAGCTTCAGCCGGTTGCGGGTACCGCCGAAGGTGTTGGTCAGGATGATGTCGGCGCGGGCGTCGACCATGGCCTGGTGATGGCGGATCACCCTGTCGGGGTGATCTACATTCCAGAGCTCGGGCGAATCGCCGGTCTCGAGGCCCAGGGCAAACAGATTCGTTCCCACGGCGCCGTCGGCAACGAGAACGTCACATTCGCTCAGCAGATGGCCGAGGCGCTGGTCGTGAGGCAGATCGATAATGGTCACCAGCGGTTCCTGTGAAAAAGGTCGTCAGACGGCGGAGTGCTCTGTTTGTGACATAGCCGATTCGGGGCTACGAGCCTTCCGGCGGATCAGGAACAGAAAGACGGTTGGATCAGTCCCCGCCGCCACTCACCGCATCGTTCACGGCGTCGGACAGACGGGTGAACATGCCGCCGACATCCTCACTGAGAAGAATGGCAATCGTCACGAAGGCCACCGCAACGCTGGAGCGATCAGCCCGTACTCGATGGCCGTGACGCCATCTTCGTTGCGGATGTAGGGAGCCGCAATCCGGCGCAGCCGTTTGTGAACGATTCGTAACATACCCGATCTCTCTTCGAGTCGTCTGTGCCAGTTTAGGGCATGATGCCCCCGGACGCCAACCAGTAACCTAGGCATGGAAGCTTGCCAAGTCATTAACCTGGGCTGGCCGGAGTGTGGCAGCCATAACACCCGGCCAAGAAAAACGGGACCACTCGTTACAAGTGGTCCCGTTCAGTCTGCAGGTCCTGACTTTCCGGGTCCGCCGCCGCGCGTTAACCGGTTNGCCGGGATTCGCGGGAGGTCAGGAGATCAGGGGGCGAAGCGCGTTCATCGGAGCGCCNAAGGGTGACATGTTGCCCTTGCGGGCTTCGATGCGCTGGCGCGTCTCGTGGTTGGTGTTCGCCGTGTCGTTGCGCTTGAAAAGAAACTTCATGGTACTTCTCCTTATTAATTCTGCGGTCTTTGTCGGCTCATCCGGGCCACCGTCTGTTTGTTCGATGAGGAGAATGTAGGGATTTAAACGAAAAACTATCAACGACATCTTGTCACGGGTGACATAAGTTTTATTTATACCTCATGAGCGGACGTCGACTTCCTCCCCTGAACGCCCTGCGTGCCTTCGAGGCCGCCGCGCGCCATCTTTCGTTCACCCGGGCCGCCGAAGAGCTGAACGTGACGCAGGCCGCCGTGAGCCATCAGGTCAAGGCGCTCGAGGAGCGGTTGGGCCTGNGCATGTTTGAACGACACGGCCGTGGCCTGTGGCTCACCGAGGAGGGCGAAATCTATCTGCCCTTTCTGCGCCAGGCCTTCGACCTCATTGCCGACGGCACCGACCTGATCGTGAGCCACGACGCCCACGGCCCCTTGTCAGTGACCATGCTGCCAACCCTTGCCGTCCGCTGGTTCATCCCCAGGCTGCGCGAATTCCAGGTCAAGCACCCGGAGATCGAGGTCCACATGGTGACCACAGAACGAAACGTCGANTTCGCCCGCGAAGACGTCGATTGCGGCATCCGTTACGGCACCGGAGACTGGCCGGGGCTGGATTCCGACAAGTTGTTCGAGGACCGCTTCATCGCTGTGTGCAGCCCGGAGTTTCTGGCCCGTGAACCGCCGCTCAAGGAACTCAGCGATCTTCGCCATCAGACACTGCTGCACGAAACCAACGACGAGGACTGGCGCTATTGGCTCGCCGCCCTCCACGTGAAGGACGTCGACAGCAGCCGGGGCCTCTTCTTCGACAGCAGCGATCTGGCGCTCGAGGCCGCCGCCGCGGGCCTGGGTGTCGCGCTGGGCAGCCGCATCATTATGCAGGACGATCTCGACGATGGCCGCCTGGTCATGCCCTTCGGCGACCGGACCGACGAAAACCTCTCGCACTGGCTCGTCTATCCCAAGGGTACGGCACGCAAGCCCAAGGTGGCGGCGTTCCGCGAATGGCTTCTCGAAGAAGCCGCCGAGGCTCAGGATCTATTGTCAGTCGCTCAGAACTGACGGCGTTACCAGACAAACAGCGGCACGGTGGCGACAGGCGAGACCTTCTGTTCGGCAAAAAGTGCAGCCAACCGATTGGCCGACGGGCTTTCGCCTGCACGAATGCCAAGTCCGGATGCCTCCCGGCCGCCGGCAACAAAACAGCCGTCGTGCCCGGCGTCGCGGGCACCCACCATGTCATTGCTGATGCCGTCGCCGATAACCAGCGCACGCCGGGGCCGCTGCGGGAGAGCCGCGGCACCGGCGTCAAAGGCGTTGGCGCAAGGTTTGCCGTACCACACCACGTGCCCGCCCATGCTTTCGTAAAGTTCAGCGATAGCACCGGGCTTCACGCGCCGNCTGTCGCCCCAGAATGACCAGCGATCGGGGTTGGGGCAGACAAGGGGAAGAAATCGCTGCACCGCCGTTTCCAGCGTGGCCCGATAGGCTTCGAGATCCTGATGCTCCAGTTCGGGGTCGCCGACGAAGACGAACCCGGCGTCGGCCACGTCGGTGACCCGGCGGCAGTCGAGGCCGTTGAGGAGCGAGGCATTTTCCTCCAGCCCGACAAACGCGAAGTTGTGCGGGCAATCCACGGGAAGGTCTTGGAACAGCCGCTGGCGGCACACCTCGCCAGCGGTCACAAGGGCGTCGTATGTCTCTTCGCCCAGACCCATGCCGACCAAACGTTCGACTTCAACCTCGCGGCGGCGGTGGGAGTTCGACAAAAGGCAGACAGGACCGATCTGACGCAGCCGTTGGAGACAGTCGATCGCACCGGGCAGGGGCTCGAAGCCGTCGTGCAGCGTACCCCAAAGGTCGACGAAGAATCCGTCGTAGTCAGGAGCCAGAGCCGCGAGGCCCGTGATCCGGTTGGGTGATGCCGCCGTCATGCCGGATCCGGCACCGAAAGATCTTCGGGATAGGTGATCTTGAGCTGTTCATGGCGGCTTTCGACAAACCGNACATGCCCGCCGGCACGGTGCACAAGGGCGTAGACACCCGGTTCCTGCCAGCCATTCACCGCCTCTTTCTCAAGAGCATCTGCCAGGGCGGCGCTACGGTAAAGCTCCGGCGTGTGGGACATGACGATGCCATCGCGTTCGATGTCTTCGGTCATGGCCCGATCCCGGNTCATGCGGGCCCGGGCGCCNCGGTGGCGAACANGCACCATGGGCACCACGGCTTCGGCGCCGTCNCGTTCGTCGAACAGGCACGCGAGCAGCTCGGGATCGGGCATGAACTCACTGACATCGTGAACGACCAGGAGCGGCTCGGTCGCGTGTGCGATAAGCAACACCACTGTGTCCAGTTTGGTCGCACCGCCGGGGAAGCAGGTGATCCGGCCGTCGTTAAGCAGGGCGCGGCCCTCCTCGACATGGCCGTCCGGCAGACCGACCAGCAACCGTCCGCAGGATTCCATCAGATACGCCCCTGCGAGCTCGAGCAACGTGTGCCGGCCATGGCCCAGGAACGCCTTGGGGCGGCCACCCAGACGCACGCCCAGGCCGGCCGCGGCCAAAAGGCCCACGACAGTGTCGGCAGGGGGGTGCTGCGCTGGGGTTGTCAGGGATCGCGCTCCGCGTTGCGCGGCGCACGCTAGAGCGGATCGCGACCGCACGAAACCACCAAGTGGCCCGGTGCGGCCGCTGATCCCGTGGAGACTGTCGGTCTCAAGCCTGTCCTACCAGCGGTGGTCCGCTCCATGATCCAGGCCGGAGACGGTGAGGTGGGGCAGCGCGGCCGACCGGGCAATCCCTTCAATGGCATCCCGCGACACACCGATATCGTGGAGCTGACAGTCGTTCAGGCGGCTCAGGGCTTGCCTGGTATTGCGCACCGCACGGTAGCGGCGCCAGATGCGCGCAAGGGCCGCCAGAGCCCTGTTGGCGCTAGTATGGGTAGCATAACGCGAGGAAAACTGCCGTGATACTTGGTTGTCGATGACGGATGTGACGAAGGAGAGGTGTTCCTGGTACATGTTAGCTCTCCTTGTTCCTGATGCTGAGTACCCGCGTCGTCTGATGGACAAATTGGTGATAGTTTCTGTTTTTGAAGAACGATGAGTTCTTCCAGATCAGACAAGCAAACCTCATCTATCGATCATGAACATCCATCTATCGAACCTGCCTCTGAACGGGTTAAGGGCGTTCGAGGCTGCGGGCCGTCATCTCGTTCACCGCAGCGGCCGAGGAGCTGGCGGTGACGCCAGCGGTGGTCAGCCACCAGATCCGCGGACTTGAAGACCGCCTGCAGATCCAGCTCTTCGAACGACGCACGCGGGCCGTGGTGCTGACCGAAGCGGGACGATTGCTGATTCCCGAAACGACCCACGCGTTCCAGACCCTACAACGCGCGGTCNGCAGGCTCACCTCCTTGAGCGATGATGCCACGTTGACGGTGACCGCCTCCCCTCCCATTGCCGCCAAATGGCTGCTGCCCCGGCTCGATCGTTTTCACGAACGCCATCCGGACATCGATCTCAGAATCTCGGCATCAAACCAGATTGTCGAGCTCGCGCCCGGTGGGGTCGATGTCACCCTGCGTTTCGGCCTGGGCCGCTATCCCGGGATGCATGTCGATTGTCTGGCGGAGGTCGACCTGTTCCCAGTCTGCGCTCCGANCCTCCTGACCAAGGATCGGCCGCTCGATACGCCAGCCGATCTGAAAAACCACACACTGTTGCACGACGACAGCTGGGCGCCCGGCAAGGGCGAGATTCCCGGCTGGGATATGTGGCTGAAGACGCTCAGTGTCGAAGGCGTGGATGTGAAGGACTACGGAAATCAGAAACCTGCCGCCGCGACATGGCGTGCGACATAGTCGCCCATCAGCGGCCCGAGATCGCCTTCGAGGTCGTGGCCCATGCCCGGCACCTCGATCAGCGTCGCGCCGGGGATGTTGGCGGCAGTGTCACGGCCGTGTTCGGGCGGCAGCAGGGCATCGTCGAGGCCGTGGATGATCAGGGTCGGGACGGTGATGGACTTCAGCATCGTGACCCGCGAACCGCTGGAACGGACGGCGGCGTACTGGCGCTTGACGCCTTCGGGCGNCCAGCAGCGGTCGTAGGCGTGGCCGATCAGGTCAGCGCGCTCGGCGGCGCCGAAGGGATAACCGGGACTGCCCCAGGCACGGTCGCACTGCAGCGTGAAGGCAATCACGCTGTCACGGTCATCCGGGTCCTCGGGCTGGGCCAGCAACAGATCGCGGACCTCGGGCGTGCCCAGCGAAATCGCGGGATTGCCGGACGACGACATGACCGAGGTCATCGTCAGCACCCGGTCGGCCCGCAGCCCGGCCAGGGTCTGCACAATCATGCCCCCCATCGAGATTCCGAAGATGTGTGCCTTCTGGATGCCGAAGTGATCGAGCACGCCGCAATGGTCATCGGCGAAGGCGGTGACTTCATAGGGCGCGGTGATCGGCAGTCCGTTCTCGACCTGGTGCGCCAGCTCCGCCTCATCGATCGGTCCGAAGTTGTCGANCTTCTGTGACAGGCCGGCGTCGCGGTTGTCGGGCGCGATCACGAAGAAGCCGTGCTCGACAATGCGGTCGATCATCATCTGGGGCCAGTGGATGATCTGGCTGCCCAGCCCGCGCACGATCAGCAGCGGCCGGGCCGCGGGATCACCATAGGTCTCGACATAGATCTCGATCCCGTTGGCCTGGATATGGGGCATGGGCTGTCCTCCCGGAGTGGCAGCGATCCTATCTCTCCGTTATGCTCAGGGGGAGANCAAGGAGAACGCCATGTACCGCCTCTANGGCAAGCCCTACACGATGTCGATGGTGCCTGAAGCCGCCATGGACGAGATCGGTGTCGACTACGAGCTGACCAATCTGCCCGACGGCATTTCGACCGATCCGGATTATCTCGCCCTGCGCGCGGACGGCCTGGTGCCGACGCTGGTCGATGGCGACCACGTCATAATCGAGGGCTCGGCCATCGCCATGCACCTTGCCGACAAGTACCCGGACGCCGGTCTGGCCCCGCCGCTGGGCAGCAAGGCACGAACCGACTGGTATGAATGGATGCTCTATCTGAACTCCATGATCCATCCCACGGTCGCCAACGGCTTCCATCCGGACTGGTACACCGACGAGGAGAGCGGCGTCGAAGGCGTGCAGCGTTCGGCCTTCAAACGCGCCGATAACCAGTGGCACCAGATCGACGTACGGATCGCGGGCAACACCTGGCTCTGCGGCGACAACTATACCACCGCCGACATCCTGTTCGTGGTCGAGGCCTACATGCACTACGACTACCCCGCGATGTTGGCCCATGAGAAGAACGTCGCCGCCCTGGTCGGCCGCATCCAGGCACGCCCGGCCATCGCTGCCCTGTTCAAGCGCCACGAGGTCGAGACGGTCGATCTCTAGATCGCGCCCGTCATGCCCAACGACACCTTCGATCCCGCCCGGGCCTTTCCCTATCTGGAAAGCTCGGGCGCGGTGTCGGCCCNGCCCGTCACCGAGGGTTTCTGGCCCGACATCATGGCCGGCCGGATCAAACTCGACGACGGCTACCTCATGATCACCGGTGATGTCACCGACGACATCAGTCACTGGGAGAATCATCCCAAGAGCGAGGAAGTCCTCCCCCGCCTCTCCGACGCCTTCGACGTACTGATCGAAGGTTCCGACGCTCCGGCACCCCGGCTGGGCGAACAGCAACCGGCCTTTATCGTTCCCCGCAACGCCTGGCACCAGCTCACGGTGGTGGAACCGGGCGAGGTCGTCTTCATCAACTACGGNCGCGGCACACAGCACAATGGGCTTTGAACACCGGCCCGGTTAGCCCGTTGGTGCCAGTCCCTGCATCGCCGGCGCGAGCGTGCAGCAGAACGCCGAAGCGCTTGCCATGATCACCCTGGCACAATGTGTCCGGGCGGGCNCTCCGGTGATCTACGGCGACTTCACCAGCAACGTCGACATGAAGACCGGAGCACCGGCTTTTGGAACCCCGGAGTATGTGCAGGCCGCGCTGATCGGCTGCCAGCTCGCGCGACGCCACGGCGTGCCTTATCGCACCAGCAACGTCACATCATCGAACGCACCCGATGCCCAGGCGGCCTGGGAGTCCATGATGTCCCTTTGGGCCGCCTTTATGGGACACGCCGGTCTGATCAAGCAGGGTGCCGGATGGATAGAAGGCGGCCTGACGGCCAGCTTTGAAAAGTTCATCCTGGATGCCGAGATGCTGCAGATAATGCAGGCGTTCTGTGTCCCGCCCGAGATCAGCGAGGCAGAGTTCGGTCTTGAGGCCATGGCCGAGGCCGGACCCGGTGGCCACTTCTTCGGGACCAGCCATGCCCTTGAGCGTTATGAAAGCGCGTTCTACAGCCCTCTGGTCAGCGACTGGCGCAACTTCGAGACTTGGCAGGAAGGCAGCAGTCCCAGCACGGCACAGAACGCGAATCGGGTCTGGAAGCAACTCCTTGCGGAACACGAAGATCCGCCTCTGGACCCGGCGATCCGCGATAAACTCGACGCGTTTGTGGTACGGCGCAAGGAGGAGCTAAATTCCGCGTCTGCCGCCTGATTCGACCCGATTCCTCGCAAATTTTGCTCGAATTCGTCCTTCACAAGCTGTCCATCTCATACGATTTCACTTGTGTCAGGCTCGATTTGGGTGACGATATTCCTGCCACAGGGCCGCAGCGCTGCTTCGAGCGTGATTGTAAAAGCCATGTTACGCTTGGATGGGCCCTGAGTCGTCGTTGAGTGATGGTTCGTTCCGGCAGAGGAAGCGCCGGCCGGTCGGACGGAGGCCGGATGGCATGTCTGACGAGTATGGATTAGGTTCCCAGGGTGACCGCACCCATGTGACCGCAACGGTAAAATGGTACAACACGACCAAGGGGTTTGGCTTTGTTCAGATTTCGCCGAACGAGCCGGATGTCTTTGTTCACGCCTCGGTGGTTTCGCCGACCGGTGCAATGGATCTGCCGAATGGCGCCACGATCGAATGCGATGTCGCCCAGGGGGAACGCGGCCTTCAGGTCACCCATATTCACAACATCGATCTGTCGACCGCCGAACAGCCAAGTGATGGCGATCGTCCCCNCGGCGGTTTTGATCGTCCTCCGCGCGACCNGGGCGGCTACGACCAGGGCAGTGGCGAGGAACACGAGACCGAAGGCATGGTGAAGTTCTTCGATGCCAACAAGGGCTTCGGTTTTGTCGTGCCCGATGACGGCAATCGCGACATCTTCGTGCCCGGCCGTGTGTTGCCCAAGACAGGTGTCATGCGGCTTGAGCCGAACCAGCGCGTCCGTATTCGCTGGCGCGAAGGCGACAAGGGTCCTCTGGCCACCTGGGTCGAACTCGCGGACTGAACCCCTCGGGACCTCTTATCAGTAGACGTCGAGGTAACGGCGCCGGTCGAGATCGGCGACGTGACGGCGGAACATGTCCGCCTCATGGCGGCGACTGAACGCGAACCAGTCAACGAAGGCATCGCCGAACAGCGCCCGGGCCCGTTCCGATCCATCCAGGCGGCTCGCCGCTTCGGCCAGATCGCGCGGCAGGCGTTTGTCGTCGGGAATGTTGTCGAGTGTGGCTTCGCCCACGGCGGGATCGCCGGGATCGACCCGATTTTCGATCCCCCAGAGTCCNGCGCCCAGGCACTGCGCCAGCACCATGTGCGGGTTTGCATCGGCCGCCGGCACGCGGAACTCGACCCGGGTGGCGCCCGGTGAACCGGTGATCACACGCACCGCGCTGGTCCGGTTCTGAACACCCCAGGTTGCCGTGATCGGCGCCCAGATGCCGGGCACCATGCGCCGGTAGGCGTTCATGGTGTGGCTGCACATTGCCAGCGTCTCGGGCAGCAGGCTGACCAGCCCGCCTACGAAATGGCGCAGGGTCTGCGACAATCCGTCCGGTGCATCGGGGTCATGGAAGACCTGGCCGCCGTCTTCGGCCTGCAACGAGACATGCGTATGGCCGGACTGGCCGTTGGTTTCGTTGGACCATTTGGCCATGAAGGTCGCCATAAGACCGTTGCGTTCACAATAGGCCTTTGTGAAGGTCTTGAAGAGTGCCGCGTTGTCGGCGGCGATCAGGCCCTCTGCAGGCTTTAGCGGTGTCTCGATACAGCCCGGGCCCTGTTCGGTATGGATCGCGTCGAGGCCGATGCCGAGCGGCGTCAGCGTGGCTTCGAGCCCGGCAAAGAAGTCATGTTCCATCGCCGGTACCATGGAATAGGTATGGTTCCCCGGCTGCCACGAGGTCAGCCCGGAGTAATCTTTCTGGCGCACGCTGGCCGGCGTCTCGTCGAGGATGAAATACTCGTACTCGAACCCTGCCGTGACGTTGAAACCAAGGTCAGCTGCCTTGGCAAGCTGCTGCTTCAGGAGATTGCGCGGCGCCAGTTTGCCGACATCACCCGCGAATTCCGCGATGAAGACGGCCTCGCCCTCGGCGAACGGAAACAGGCGGCCGGTGCCGGGGTCTATGGGTGCCGGCACATCGGCCCAGTCACCTTGACCATAGGGCACCTCGGCGACATCCCAGTTGTAGAGCACCTTGCAGAATTCGTAACCACCGGCCAGAAGCTTCAGAAACTTCTCCGTGCTGACGCGTTTGACCCGGAACCGGGAATCAATATCGAAAATACCAATATGAACGGCCTGGATGCCCTGGCCCTGAAGNTGGGCCGCAACCTGCTCGACAACGGAGGGATCGACGGCTGGCGTGTCGCTCACGTCCTGGCATCTCCCAGAAGCCATGACGCGGGATCGGGCACCGCTTCACCCTTGCCCAGCCACATCAAGNCCTTNACACAGCCGGCGATGTACCAAAGACGGACCACGGCCAGAACAAGGAACCCGATCAGAACCATGGTCAGCAGGCCACCGATCACACTGAACAGAAGTCCAATCCAGAAGGTACGGATCATGAAACGGTAGTGGCTCTGCATCCAGGCAGGTGCCGAGCCCTGAGCCCCATAGGCCATGATCACGCCGATCACGGCGGTGATCCCGTTGATCAGGGCGACGAGATAGAGCGCATAGATCACCATCGGCATACCGGTGTCGACCTTATCGACCAACGTCACGTCCTTCTTGTCGCCGTTGTCGTCCATGGATCGCTCCCCCCGAACCTGATTCCCTCCTGCAGCTTGGCGAAGGCAGGGGCAACAGGCAAGCCCGCGCGGGCACGTGATTTGGCACGCGCTGCGAAACGGGATTAGGATTTTCTAGGCTCCGCCACCGTATGGTGAAAGCCGACAACAGCAAGACGGTACAACGCCGCATGCAACCTTCAACTGGGAGGCGTTAAAATATGCATTTTCTCAAGAAACCAAGCGTGGAGAAGCTGCAGAACCAGCTGATTCACGGCCGGATCAGCCGCCGCNACTTTGTTCAGGCGACTGCTCTGGCAGGACTGGCGCCAGTGGCGTCGTCCATGGCACCCAGCGCGGTTCGCGCTGATGCCTCCGATCTCAACTACTTCACCTGGTCGGGCTACGAGGTACCGGAACTGCACCAGTCCTACATCGACAAGTACGGCGGCTCGCCGGCCTGGTCAGTCTTCGCCTCGGCTGAGGACGGGCTGCAGAAGATTCGCGCTGGCTTCCAGACCGACCTGTCGCACCCCTGCGTCGACAATGTGCCGAAATGGCAGGCCGCCGGCGTCATCCAGCCGCTCGACCCGAGCCGTGTGACCTACTGGGACGACATGTTCCCGGCGCTGCACGACATGACCGGTGCGGTGGTCGACAACGACCTCTACATGATCCTGACCGACTTCGGCCTTTCGTCCATCATCTACCGGACGGACATCTACGAAGGCGAGGAAACCTGGAACATGCTGTTCGACGAAGAGTATGCCGGTCGCATCTGCGCGCGCGGCACCTTCGTGAACCTGTCGATTGCGCTCAAGATGCTTGGCTATGACGTCTTCGAGCCGACCGATGAGCAGCTCGCCGAGGCCGGCGATCTGGCGCGCAAGCAACGTCCGCTGGTCCGTTTCTACTGGGAGAGCCAGACGGACATGGAGCAGGCGATTGCTTCAGGCGAGTGCGTCATGGGCNATGCCTGGAACGAAGCGCTGGTGAACCTCACCGAACAGGGCGTTCCCGTGGCCTTCGCGGCTCCGAAGGAAGGCGCGTTCGGCTGGGCCTGTGGCCTCGTCCACATGACCGGCTCGGAAGCCGACGGCGATATGGTCTATGACTTCATCGACGCCTGGCTGGCCCCTGAATCAGGCAAGTTCCTGATCGAGGCTTATGGTTATGGCCANGGCAATGCAAAGTCGTTCGACCTCGTGGATCCGGCCACACTGACCGCGCTGGGCTACGACGATCCGATGGCTCTGATGAGCGGAACGACGTTCTTCGTGCCGGCCTCACCGGAATCAGACGCCAAGCAGCTTCAGCTCTGGGAAGACATCCAGGCTGGCCTCTGACACCAGAGGGTTTTCAACAAGAAGGGCGCGGAACTTCGGTTCNGCGCCCTTTTTCTTTNCCGTATGTCGCAGCCAAGGTGCTCTAACGTTCACCCATTGCTGTCAGCCACTTTTTCTGAAAATCGTGGACGGCATGTTCGCTGACTTCCGTGCGGTCGGTGTCGACATGGAATCGGCCTTGCTTGTAGCCCAGGCTGTGTAGGCCCTTCTGGACACTCTCACAGAGCGGAATGTCCTCGAGCCGGACCGAGTGCACGAAATCGATGACACCCTGTTCCTCTTCGGTCNGGGTGACATTGGGGAAGTAGTACTCGCACTTCTGCGATGTCGTCTCCGGACCTGTCGACACATGGTGGAAGACGGTCAGATTGCCGCCGGGATAGGCCTCGATCACCCAGTTGGGGAAGAGAAACAGGCTGGCGAACTCTTCGGGCTTGGCCGAGCCTTCGGTGACGTTGCTGTAGCCCACATTCTTGCCGCGGGTGCGGTGGCTGTGGTGGAACTCGTGGGTCGTGATCCGGTAGGTGTCGTAGTCCAGCGCCTCTTCGATCAGCGAACGATGCTGGTTCGGGCAATGAAAACATTCATCGTAGTTCTCGACCGAGTTCTTCCAGTTGGCCTGGAGCTCGTAGTCTTCGCGTGCAGCGCACTGGAGTTCAGCCGCGTTGGGTGAGAACTCCTCGATCTCGGCGCGGATGCCGGCTGTTACCNTGTCAAAGTCCGGCGCGGTGCCGTCCAGATTGACGAAGATGAACCCCAGCATCTCGCCCAGGCGGGTTTCCTCCAGGCAATAGGCATCGGTGTCGAAACCTGCCTCGGTCTCCCGGCCGCGGGCCGTGCGCAACTTGCCGTCCTGGCCATAGGCCCAGCCATGGTAGGGGCAGGTCATGACCGGACCGATCTTGCCTTCACCTTCGAGCAGCCGATGGGCGCGATGCTGGCAAACATTGAAGTAGCTGGTCAGCGTGCCGTCCTTGCGGCGCAGGACCACGATGCTCTGCTCATGGATGTCGCGAACGATGAAGTCGCCCGGCTCCGGCAGCATCGAGATGTGCCCGACGTACTGCCATGTGCTGTAGAACACCGCTGCCTTTTCGCGCTGGTAGACGGCGGCGTCATAGTAGAACGCCGCATCCATGGTCTGGGACCGCATCGGGTCGTCCTGAAAGCCTTTGACAGGCATCGCGGTGACGGTNGCCATGGTCGGATCCTTCCCGAATCAGACTGTTGAACACCNATACAATAAAAAATAACGCGCCTCAATCGGCTCCACATCATCGAACGCAATGTGAATTGAACGATACCCAGCGGCGCGAAACAGGACTACGCTTTTCCTGTCATGACGGGATCGTCCAAAGTGGATGTGGCTGACCTCCTGAAATCCAAGCTTGCCGAGCTGGAGGCGACCGAGTCCGAACGCAAGCCGGTGACCCTTGATCAGCAGAGTGTGGGCCGCCTGTCGCGTATGGATGCGATGCAGGTCCAGGCCATGGTCGAAGCCCAGGAACGGCGGCGCCGTGGCGAACGGGTCCGGATCGAACAGGCGCTCGAACGCCTGGCCGAGGGCGACTACGGCTATTGCGCCAACTGCGGTGAGGAAATCGGCCTCAAGCGCCTGGAGTTCGATCCCGCCATCCAGACCTGCATCAAGTGCGCCGGGCGGGNGGGCTGAGCGGCGCGGCCACTGGCACCAGGGCTCTGTTCTGCTCTATCGTCGTCCCGGATGGGGAGGCGTCATGAAGGCTGCCGTCATCAAGGAACAGGGCCCGGTCGAGAACATCGTCTATGACGACTGGCCCGACCCGGAGATCGCCGACGACGAGGTTCTGATCCGTGTGAAAGCCTGTGCGCTGAACTACCTCGATCTCGAGGTCAGGCGCGGGATGCCCGGCCACCCGATCGAAACGCCCTGGATCTCCGGCGGAGATGTCGCCGGTGTTGTCGAAGCCGTGGGTAAAGAGGTCAGCCGCGTCAAACCGGAAGACCGGGTCGTCCTCAACCCCTTCGGGCGCGACGGCATGATGGGTGAAGACTGTCAGGGCGGGCTGGCCGAACTGGCCAAGGCCCCCGAAAGCCAGATCATCCATATCCCCGGCAACGTCAGCTTCCGCCAGGCCGCCGCCTTGCCGGTCGGCTATGGAACGGCGCATCATATNATGTTCGACCGCGCCCGAGTTCAGCCCGGTGAACTGGTCCTGATCCTGGGTGCGGCCGGCGGTGTCGGACTGGGCTGTCTGCAGATCGCCCGGGAAATCGGTGCACGCACTATCTGCGTGTCGTCGCGGGCCGAAAGCTGTGAGCAGCTCGCAGCCCTTGGGGCGCACCATGTGATCAACACATCCGAAGACGACTTCAGCCGTGCTGCCTGGAAACTCTCGGACAAGAATGGCGTCGACGTCTGCGTCAACTACATTGGCGGCGAGACCTGGGTGCCGGCCCTGCGCGCGATGGCCCGGAACGGCCGCGTGGTCACCTGCGGTGCCTCGGCGGGGTTCGACCCGCAGACCGACATCCGCTACATCTGGACCCGTGAGCTCAACATCATCGGCGCGAACGGTTGGACCGACGACGGCATCGCCAGGCTGCTGAAGAGGATTGCCGCCGGTGCGCTAGAGCCGGTGATCGATTCGGTCTTTCCCCTGAGCGCCATCCAGGACGCCCAGCGCAAGCTGGAAGAGCGTCGGGTGTTCGGCAAGATTCTTCTGGAGCCCTGATCATGGAACGCGGCACCTTCTCTGAAGCTACACCGGTCCGGTTCAACGACGCCCTACCGGAGGCCGTCGATGTGGTGGTGATCGGCGGCGGGATCGCCGGTGTTGCCACAGCCTGGTTCCTGGCCCGGCGCGGGCAATCCGTGCTGGCCGCCGAGAAGGGTCGGGTGGCCGGCGAACAGTCCAGTCGNAACTGGGGCTGGGTGCGCCAGCAGGGCCGCGACCGGGCCGAACTGCCGATCATGATGGAATCGAATCGGATCTGGCGGGCCCTGCTGGAGGAGACCGGTGAGGCTGACCTCAGCTTCACCCAATCGGCGAACGTGAAGCTGGCCGAAAGCGAGGCGACGCTGGCGGGCTACGAGGCCTGGCGCGAACTCTCGCTGCAATATCAGCTCGAAACCAACATTCTGAGCGCAGCCGAGGTTGCCGGGCGTTTCCCCGACGTGAAGGGGGCGTTTGTCGGCGGCATGGTCACACCGTCCGATGGACGTGCCGAACCCTGGCTGGCCGTCCCCGCCCTGGCGCGCGCCGCNCAGAAGCAGGGCGNGGCGGTGATCGAAAACTGTGCGGTCCGCACGCTCGACCTCGCTGGCGGCAGGATCACCGGCGTGATCACCGAAAAGGGGCGCGTCGCCTGCGAGCAGGTCGTTCTNGCCGCCGGGGCGTGGTCGACCTACTTCGCCGACAACGCCGGCATCGATCTGCCCCAGCTTGCCGTGCGTTCAACCGCAGCCCGGACCGTGACCGCGCCCGAGCATTACGGCAACAACATATACGTCCCCGGCCTGGCGCTGCGGCGGCGCAGCGACGGCAGCTACACGCTGTCGTCGGGCGACATTGCCGAGCATTATCTCTCGCGCAAATCGTTCAGACAGTTCCGTCGCTTCCTGCCGCTGATGAAGGTCGCCGCGCGCGACATCCAGATTCGTCCCNGCGCGCCGAAGGGCTACCCCGGAAGCTGGGGCATGGCGCGACGCTGGAACGGTGACGAGACCTCACCCTTCGAACAGATGCGCGTGCTCGACCCCGAACCCTCGGCCGAAGCCGTGCGCCGCATCGAACAACGCCTGCCGCAACGCTTCCCGAAGCTGGCCGGTGTCAAGCTCGCCGAGAGCTGGGCCGGCATGATCGATGTGACGCCCGATGCCGTGCCGACCCTGGGTGAACTCTCGATTCCCGGCCTGTTCGTGGCCACGGGTCTGTCGGGCCACGGCTTCGGCATCGGCCCCGCGGTCGGCCGCCTGATGGCCGATCTCGTGAGCGGCCGCGACCCCGGCCACGACCTCACCCGCTTCCGTCCCGGCCGTTTCTTCGACGGCAGTCCCATCGTGCCGGGTCCCTATTGACGCCGAATACCTGTTAAGAGGAATGCCCCCCTATGGAGATTGATGTTGAACGCCTGTGGCGTGGCTGGCGGCGGTCGCCGTTCCACAGTTTCCTCGAGATGGACCTGTCCGAATTCGACCGGGAGGCCGGAACCGTCAGCTTCTCGATCCCGTTCAAAGAAGGCTACAAGCGTTCGCCCAAGGAGGAGGGCATTCACGGTGGCGTTCTGGCCAGCATCATCGACATCGCCGCCGACTTCGCACTGGCCGTCGCCATGAACCGGATCAGCTTTCCCACCATCAACCTGCGTATCGATTACCTGCGCATGGCGGCAGACGGCGATCTCACCGCCCATGCCCGGACGATCAAAAAGGGCCGCACCGTCAGCGTCGCCGATGTGGAAATCTTCGATGCCAAGGGCCGCCTCTGCGCCATCGGCCGCGGCACCTACGCCACGGCGGAGTGAGGCGACTTCAGCGTCAACTCGCTCAACCTCGGTCGTGACAGGACCAAACGTGCGCTCGCCCCATCATCNCCCAATCTCCTCTCCGAACATCTCGCGCGCCTGCTTCTGCACCAGCAGGCGATCGATTTTGGCGGCGCCGTTCAGCGGCAGGGTGTCGATTACAGCAACGTGGCGGGGGTGGGCGTATGCGGGGCCGTTCTCGAGACACCAGGCCTTGGCGGCAGCTTCATCGAGCGTACTGCCCTTGGTCACGGTGATCAGCGCCACCGGGGCTTCGCCCTTGATGGCGTGGGGCAACGGCACAACCGAGGCGTCGGTGATATCGGGGTGGCAAAGCAGAAGGTTCTCGACCTCCTTGGGATAGATGTTCTCACCGCCACAGTTGAACATGTCGTCGGTGCGTCCCATGAAATAGAACCAGCCGTCGTCATCACGGCGGAACAGNTCGCCGGTCTTGAGCCAGCCGTCGACGATTTTCTCCGCGTTCACATCGGGCCGGTTCCAGTAGCCCGGCGTCACACCAGGATTGCGGACCCAGATTTCACCTTCTGACGGATGTTCCAAGCCGTCGGCGCCGACGAGTTTCAGCTCGCCTTCAGGCAGGATCTTGCCGCAGCTCCCCGGCGGCACCCGCGTCACTCCCGGNGGCACNGCGATCGGCACCGGCCCGCCCTCCGTGAGCCCGTAGCTTTCGACACAGGGCACCCTGAAGGTCTCTTCGATGTCGCTGAGCAGCTCGGGCTGGACCGGCGCGCTGCCGACGCTGAGGCTCTTGAGGTGCGAGAGGTCGAGTTCGGCAATCAGATCACGGTGCTGCAGCAGCGCGGTGTAGACGGCGGGCACGCCGCCCGTGTTGGTGCAGCGATATTCGCTCAGCGCGCGCAGGAAGGGCTCGGGTTTGAAGTCGGGCAGGATGACGACAGAACCGCCGGCATGAAGCAGGGGCTTGAAGGTGCCCGCCATGGCGTTCTTGTGATACATCGGCACCGCGACCAGCGAGAGGTTGCCGCTCTTGTCGGGCCAGTGCTTCTGGAACACCCGGATGCCCCAGAGCTGGCCCGCGTGGGTCAGCACCACACCTTTGGGCCTGCCGGTCGACCCCGATGTGTAGGGCTGGAACGAAGGGTGATCGGGGGCCAGCGTCGGCGGTTCGAAGACCACCACCTGCTGCATCAGCAAGCCTTCGTAGTCCTGCCAGCCCGACGGCGCGGGGTCGAAGGCGACCAGGGGGTCGAGCCCGGCGGCCTCGCAAACCTCCACAATGAAACGGTTGGATGTCGGTTCCACGATGGCCGCGACCGATTCCGAATCGCGCACCGTGAACTCCAGCACATCGGCGCCCAGCTTCGTGCTGAGCGTCACGGGCACGACACCCGCACGCATCGCGCCATACATGATCTCGATGAACTCGAAGCGGTTGGCGATACACATCGCCAGCCGGTCGCCAGGCTTCAGGCCCATCGCACCCATCAAGTTGGCGACACGGTTCAGCCGCTCTTCAAGCTCGCCATAACGCACCTCGCGGGGCGCATCGCCTGTGAGGTCGATCATGGCGATCCGGTCGGGATGAGCGAGCGCGGGTTCGTGGCTGAAGTAGCCCAGATTGTTCGCACGTCTGGCGTCGATCATCACTTCCCCTGTACGGTTCATCCCAAGCTTCGCACCACACACCGCGTGTGGCCAGCCAGGAACCAAGGCGAGTATGGCGCAACGACCCAACATTCTGATCCTGTGCACCGACCAGCAGCGGGCCGACAGCCTGGGCTGTTACGGCAATGCACAGGCGCGCACTCCGGTGATCGACGCGCTGGCGGCACGTGGCCTACGCTTCGACAACCACATGACCCCGAACCAGATCTGCTGCCCCAGCCGCGGTACGATGATCACCGGGCTCTATCCGCGCCATCACGGCATGACGACCAACGGGCGCACCATGCATGACGGTCTGCCCACGCTGCCGGGGCTTCTGTCGCAGGCCGGCTACACGACCCACGCCGTGGGTAAGCTCCATCTGCAGCCGATCATGGCCGACGAGGCCCTACGATATCCCGAGTCCGTGCCGTTCTGGCAGGCCGGCCACGGCAGGGACTGGACCGGGCCCTACTTCGGCTACGACAGCGTCGATTTCATGATCGGCGAATCCCTGCTGGCGACCGAGGGCGGCCATCACGCCGCCTGGCTTCAGGAACACCATCCGGACATCATCCCACTCTACCACCCCGGCGCGGCGCTCGACGGACCGCNCCCTGATCTCGAAGAGGCATGGACGGCGGCCGTGCCCGACGAACTGCACTACAACACCTGGATCGCCGACCGCGCGATCGACGTAATCGAGCGCACCGACGGGCCGTTCATGCTGTTTGTCTCCACGCCGGACCCGCACCATCCCTTCAGCCCGCCGCGGCCCTGGGCCGACCTGTTCGAGGCCTCGGCCATGCCTTCACCCGGCGTTGTTCCCGGCGAGCGCGATGCCATGCCCGACTGGATGATTTCCCCNATGGCACTCGACCGGATCGACAACGCCGCCCCGGCGGTCGAACAGGGCGGTATGATGACCACCGATACGATTTCAACCGAGAGCATGGCCCGCGCCATCGCGTTCACCCGCGGCATGGAAACCCAGATTGATCACCAGTTCGGCCGCGTTCTAGCCGCGCTGGAGGCCCGCGACCTGCTGGACGAAACCATCTTGCTGTTCACCTCCGACCACGGCGAGTTCCTCGGCCAGCATGGCCTGCTGCACAAGGGCCCGCCGCCCTATGGCGATCTCAACCGGGTTGCTTTCGTGATGGCCGGACCCTTTGTGCCCGCAGGCGAAAGCACGCTGGCCCCCGGCAGCCACCTCGACATCATGCCGACACTGCTGGAGTTGGCGGGTGTGTCGGATGGCGGGTTGCAACAGGACGGCGAAAGCCTTGTTCCGGTGCTCGAAGGACGCGGCCTGGAACGGCGGGCGCGCTATCTGGAGTTTCACCCCCGGATCGATCCGCGCACCTACAACCACTCGATTGTGACCGAAGCTTGGCGGTTGACGCTCTACCCGCAGGCCGGGGGCGACTGGGGCGAACTCTATGACCTCAAGGACGACCCCGGAGAACACCGCAATCTGTTCAANGATCCGGACTTCNGCATGATCCGCGACCGTCTGGCCTCACGGCTCATGCAGGGCCTGCCCGCCGACACCGAAGCCGGCACGGACCTGATCGCCAAGTGGTAGCTGCGGGCCGAAAGTGATTGCGCTTGATATGGATTTGGCGCTCTAGTTTGCGGAGATTTTGAAAGCGCGATCATGGCGCTGGCACAAACCATTGACACCACTTCGGCCGCCGAGCGATTCGCGCGGGACGGTTACATCTGCCCGGTCAATGTCGTGAGCCGAGACGACGCGCTGGCCTATCGCGCCGAGTTCGAATCGCTGACCGATCAGATTGCCAGCCGACGCCTCGGCAACAAGGGCCAGCTCAACCACGCCCACACCNTCTTTCCCTTTGTCAGCGAGATCATCCGCCACCCGGCGATCCTGCAGACAGTGAAAGCGATCCTGGGGCACGACCTGCTTGTCTGGGCCACGACGTNCTTCACCAAGCGANCCNNGCACGGCACGACCTGCTTGTCTGGGCCACGACGTTCTTCACCAAGGAACCGCGCACGGAGTCATTCGTCAGCTGGCATCAGGACCTGCGTTACTGGGGTCTGTCGGGCGATGCGGAAGTCGCCGTGTGGGTCGCGCTGGGCGCCGTCCATGAAGAGCAGGGCTGCATGCGGTTCGTTCCGCAATCGCATCGCATGGACCTGCTGGAGCATCGCGACACCTTTGACGAAAAGAACTTCCTGACCCGCGGCCAGGAAGCGGTGATCGACATCGACGAGAGCAAGACTGTTCTGGCCGAGCTCGACCCCGGCCAAGCCTCCCTGCATCACGGCCGCCTGCTCCATGCGTCGGGGCCGAACCGGTCGGATGAACGACGGGTCGGCATGGTGATCAACTACATCGCACCTGAGATGAGGCAGACGGTCGGCTCCAGGGATTTTGCCATGCTGGTCCAGGGCGAGGACCGCTTCGGCCATTTTGAAATGATCCCTGAACCGACCGAGAATTTCTCCGCCGAGGGTCTGGCCTGGCATCAGCGACTTCTGGGTGCTCATAACGAGACGATCTACGACGGCGCCGGTGTGACCGAGACCTGAACTCGCGCCAACCTGCCTGCAAGAACAAGAAAGCCCCCGGCAGTTTCCCGCCGGGGGCTTTGCATTGATCGTCGATCAGATCAATCAGGCGGAGCCGTCGTTCCACTCGAACTCGGCGACCTGCCAGATGTAGCCGTTCGGTGTGATGACCGGTTCCAGGCCTTCGCGATACATCACGCCGTTTGGCGGGAACATCAGGAAGACGTAAGCACCGGTGTCTTCCATGATCTCCTGCATCCGGACATAGATGTCGTGACGCTTGGCCGTGTCGGTCTCGGCGAGACCGGCCGCGAACAATTCGTCGAACTCGGGATCGGACCAGCGCTCCCAGTTCCACACACCAACCTGGTCGGAGATGAACCACTGGGTCATCTGGCTGGGGTCCGGCGAGTCGAGATAGGACATGATCCAGAGTTCCAGACGCTGCCACTCGTCACCTTCCGATTCGAGGCCAAGTGCCCAGAACGGGCCGGCATCGAGCGGAACGACTTCGACGTTGAGGCCGATCTCGGCAAGGTTCGCCTGGATGATCGTGGCCGCAGCCATACGGTCGGCGACGTTGATCGTCTTGAGTGTTACGGTCATACCTTCGGCACCAGCCTCTGCGATCAATGCCCGAGCGGCATCGAGGTCTGGTGTCATGAATTTGCCCTCTTCGCGATACCCAACCAGACCTGGCGGCACAATACCGTGTGCGCGCACACCAACATTGTTCCAAGCACCTTCAAGAACAGTATCAACATCCACGGCATGTTGGATGGCACGACGGACCCGGATGTCCTGAAGATTCGGATGGTCTGTATTCATGCCCATCCAGTACCACTGGGTGCCGGAATACTGCTTCACGATGGCGTCGGCAGGCGGGCTTTCGAGCAGACGCGGAATGGCGTCGATCGCGATGCCGGTGATGTCGACTTCACCGGCTTCGAAGGCGATTTCAGCCGTCTTCTCTTCGTCGATGATAATGAACTTCACATCCGAGATACCCGGCGCGGAACCGCCCCAATTGGGGTTCGGCTCAAGAGTGTAGCTCTGCTTCTGCACCCACTCGGAAACACGGTAGTAGCCGCAATAGAAGTTGAAGATGCCGTCGTACTTGCCGCCGGCAGCCTCGACCGCAACCTTCGAGACAATCGTGCCCGTGCCGTCGCACAGCCAGGTCAGCCAGATAGGCGCGAAGGGCTGGTTCATGTGAATGATGCCCGAGTGCGAACCGGTTACCTCGACATGGTCGAGCGCGACAGCCTTGTCCTTCCACTCCGAGACCTGCATGCGCTCGAGCGAGTACTTCACGTCCTCGGCGTTGAGCTCACCGATCTCTTCATGGGTGGTGCCGTCGTACCACATGATCCCCTGCTTCAGTTCGAAGCTAATGGTCTGCGGATCGACCTGCTCGAGCGAGGACACGAACTCACTGGGCTCCCAGTCCCACGAATCGCCGCTGTTGATGTACTTGGCGAGGCGCGCCAGGCAGGCGTACTGCAGGACCATCTCGAAACCGCCGACCATGTAGCCGGGATCGGTCGAGGTGATCGTGCGGTTGGTGCGGATGCGCAGCGGGCGGTCGGACTGGGCCCAGGCGCTGTTCGGATCCAGCAGGCCATCGACCATACCGGCCGCAGCAGCCGAGGCCGCGGTGGCCTTGAGCATGTTGCGGCGTGAAAGTTTCTGTGACGTCATTGTAGTGCCTCCCTGCAAAGTACTTTTGACTTATGCGCAATCCTTTCAGGTCGCCTGCGAGGGGTCAATACACCCACAAGCACGAGGCTGCGCGTCCCGCGTGCGGCGCAGAGCGCCTACACACCATCTCTCGGGATCGTCTCCCCCCAGCTCTTCGACCAGATGCGCACCCCGCTGTCGTGAGCCTCCGCATGGGTGGTGAGCAGGAAGTCGGTTTCGGTCGCGGTGAGTTCGAACCGCGTGTCGATCCTGGTGTCCCAGGCGTCGCCGCGCTTGAGCGTGGCGTGATAGTCGACGCGGCCCCGGGCCGACAGGGGCTCGCCGTCACGGATCGTGTAGGTCTCGACTCCCCCGCCGCTCAGCTCGGTTCCCGTGCCGTCGATCCGGTAGTGGCCGCGGTCCTTGACCATGCGGACGACGGTCTCACCGGAGGCAAAATCGCGCGCCAGCGTGCGGCTACGGTGGGGCTGCTGCCAGACGGTCGTTACAAGCGGCGCCGCGGTGGCCGGCTGCCCAAGCGACAGCAGGCGTGAATCGGCCCCGTTTCGCGGGCGCACCGGAAGACGAAACATGCTGGAGCCTGTGGTCACAGCGATGGTCGCGGCAGCGGCCGAGGGCCAGGCGATGGGCCAGCATGCGGTCTGGACGGTCACACGGATACGGTGACCCTGGGCGAAAGCATGGCCGCAGTCGTTGAGAGCCACTGCGACGCGCATGGTTTTACCGGGGTCGACCGGCTCGGGAGTCTCATGACCGTTGCGATGCGTGAGGTTGAGCAGGCCGTAGCTGATCCGCGTGGAGGCCCCGTCGGGCGCGACATCACACAGACGGACATATAGCAGGCCCTGGGGCTGATCGCAGGAAAGGTCCAGCTCCAAGACAGGCTGGCCGAGAACCTCGGTCCGCCTCAACAGCGGCGGCGTGTCGAAACAAAGGCTGCGGCCATCCTCCTCCCTCTGGTCCGACGGCATTTCGGCTTCGAAGCCGTAGGGGCACCAGTCGCCATGGGTCACACCGGCCAAAACTTCAGACTTGTGCTGCAGGACCTGAGGTTTCCGGGCCTTTGTGCTGAGTCCGTCGCCGTTGAGGCAGTACGCCCGTTGCTCGATGCCGTCAGCGGGCCAGCTGTCCTCGGCGACCCAGCGTCCAGGCCGGTGTTCGTAGGAGGTCTGCGGCGGCGCGGCCTCCTGCATCCAGCAACGCAGGGCGGGTTCATCCATCATTCCGGTATCAATATCTTTCAGCCAATGATCCCACCATCGCGTGAGATCCTTCAGACCGTTGATCGCCGGGCCGGGTGTGCCCTTCCAGGGATAGGTGTGAGTCCAGGGTCCGACCAGGCCACGGAACGGCGCCTTAAGGCCCGAGGCCAGGCGAAAAACCGTGTTGGTGTAACCATCGGCCCAGCCGCCCACGGCATAAACCGCCGCCTCGGTGGCCTTGTAGTCCTCGCAGACCGAACCATGTTTCCACTGGCCATCGCGGCGCTGATGGCTAAGCCAGTGCGCCACGAGGTTGGGCGCGTTTTCGAGCCGTTCCAGCCACATGTCACGCCAGCGTTCGCCGACCACGTCGGGGTCGGGCGGACGCATGGCGAAGGTCGACATGGTCGTGCCCCAATTCAGATTGTCGTTGAGCAGGCAGCCGCCCATGTAGTGCACGTCATCGGCATAGCGGTCGTCGGTCGAGGCAACGGAGTAAACCGCCTTGAGCGATGGCGGCCGCAGGGCCGCGACCTGCAGGCAGTTGAAGCCGCCCCAGCTGATTCCCATCATGCCGGTCGCCCCGCTGCACCAGGACTGTGCCGCAAGCCACTCCAGCACGTGGTAACCGTCGTCGAGTTCCTGCCTGGAGTACTCGTCGTCGAACAGGCCTTCGCTGTCACCGTTGCCGCGCAGGTCGCAGCGCACCGCCGCGTAACCCTGCCCCGCCATGTAGGGATGATGAAGCGCATCGCCTGTAGCCGTGAAATCGCGGCGGCGATAGGGAATGAACTCCAGGATAGCCGGAACCGGGTTGTCTTCGGCGTCGTCAGGAAGCCAGATCGTCGCGGCGAGCTTCACGCCGTCGGGCATGGGGATCCAGACGGTGTCAATCTTCGTCACCTTGTGCGGAAACCGCGTCACAACCTTGGCCATCATGCCCCTCCCGTGAACATCTTGATTTAATCATGAGGTCATGCGCGGGATCACGCGATTTGTTCAAAGCGCCAGTGCTCGCCTAAGCTTCCCCCTCTTGGGAGCAAGGGGATCAGGATAACCACTGAAACAGCCATGCGCAGGAAGCAGCCGAAGGGGCTCTACGTCCTCTTTCTGACGGAGATGTGGGAGAGGTTCGGCTTCTACACGATGTTCAGCATGCTGGTTCTCTATCTCACCCACGAGGTCGGGCTGGGCGATGCCGATGCCGCCCTGCTCTACGGCACCTTTGCCTCTTTCGCCTAGCTGACGACCCTGCTCGGCGGCTTCCTGGCCGACCGTCTGCTGGGCTTCCGGCGTGCGATCGTCATGGGCGCGGCGATCATGTCGCTGGGTTACCTCTCTCTGTTCTATTCGCCACCGGCCACAATCACCTGGTCGCTCGCCGTGCTGATCGTGGGCAACGTGCTGGAAAACCAGATCGGCGAGATGGAGGCATTCCGAAGGAACGGCGTGGGATACATGCTGCGCGACACGAACGGGGCGCTCTACTTCCTGCCGTACTCCGATGC